>NZ_LMUJ01000108.1:31989-53424 GCF_009765975.1 Acidisphaera sp. S103
GGAGTCCGCCTGTGGGCCGCGGTCTGCCTGGCATTGTTCGTGGCGTTCTCGCTGGAACTCGACGATCCATACTGGGCCGGTGCGACGGCCGCCGTTGTCTTCCAACCGGTGTTGGGTGCGTCGCTGCGCAAGGCCTGGTTCCGCCTGATCGGAACCGTAATAGGCGCCACCGCAGCGGTTCTCCTGAGTGCCGCCTTCCCACAAAACCGCGCATGCTTTCTGCTTGGCTTGGCGCTTTGGGGCGGCGTCTGCGCGTTGGGGGCGACGCTGTTGCGCAATTTCGCCTCCTACGGCGCCTCCCTCGCCGGTTACTCCGCGGCGATCATCATCGGTAGCGAACTCGGCGCGGTGGGGGGCGTCAACGGCGACGCCTTCAATCTGGCTGTCACCCGCGGCACGGAAATCGGCATCGGCATCGTCTGCGCCTGCGTGTTGCTCGCCGTGACCGACCTCGGCAGCGCGCAGCGGCGACTGGCGGCGTTACTGACCAGCCTGTCAACTGACATCGCCGACGGTCTTGTGCGCGCACTACGACTCACCGGTTCGGCTCAGGCAGATGCGCGACCGTTACGACGCCAAATGATCGGCCGGGTCGCGACGCTCGACGTGGTCATCGACCAGGCATCCGCTGAGATCGCCGCCTCGCCGTTTCACCCGGATGCGCTGCGAGCCGCGGCCAGCAGCCTGTTCGTTGCGCTCGCGGCCTGGCGTTCGGTCGCCAACCATCTGGAATTCGCCCCCGGCGCGGCATCCGACGCCGCGCGTGTGCGGGACTACTTGCCGCCGGCGTTGGACAACCCTGCCGCGCTATGGGCCACGGCACGGCGTTTGGTGGCGCTGCCCGCCGAAACCCCGTCGCTGCGGTTGCTGTGCGACCGCACGGCCGGCGGGCTTCTCGCATTGGGCCGAACCGTCCGGCCCCGGAAACCGCGCCAGGTGGCGTGGCCGAGCGTCCCCGACATCCTGCCCGCGCTGATCAACGCCGTGCGCGCGTTCCTGACGATTGGTGCCGCCGCACTGGTGTGGATTTGGACCGCCTGGCCCAGCGGCGCCACGTTCATCATCTTCACCACGATCGGAATCACGCTGTTCGCCCCGCGTGAGGACACCGCTTACGCCACTGCCAAGACCTTCACGACCGGCACGGCCTGTGCCGCCGTGTGCGCCGCGGTCGCCGCCTTCGCCCTGTTGCCCCAACAATCCGGCTTCGCCGGATTCTGCGTCGTGCTCGGTTTGGTTCTGATACCGGCCGGGGCCCTGTCTTCGCGATCCTGGCACCCACCCATGTTCGTTGCGCTGGGCGCCAACTTCATCGCACTGCTGCGCCCATCCAATCCGGCGTTCTACGATCCGGAACAATACTACAATTCGGCCATGGCGCTGTTCGGTGGCGTCGCGTTTGCCATGCTGGCGATGCGGTTGCTGCCGCCAATGCCACCGGCGATGCGCATGCGACGGTTACTGGCGCTGACCCTGCGTGACCTGCGCCGTCTGACGCATGCGAGGCTGCCACGATCCTCCGTTCGATGGGAGCGCCGGATTCATGGCCGGTTGCGCGCGATCCCGGTCTCGGTCGATACGTTGCAAGCTGCGCGACTGATGGCGGCCCTGTCGGCTGGCAGTGAAATCATCCGGTTGCGCCGCATCGCGCTCCGTTTCCATATCGGTTCGGTGCTGCAACCGGCGATGACCGCGATCGCAGCAGGCAACAGCGATGCCGCGCTCCGATCGCTTGACCGCTTCGACGACGCTTTGGCACGGCTGCCCGCCGAACTGCCAGGGACCAGGCTGAGGTTGCGCGCGCGGGGCACGATCCGCTCCATCGCAGATTCGTTCGCCCGGCACACCGAATTCTTCGACGCCAGGGTGCGATGATGAGGTATACGGAAATCAACCTGCTGGGTGTTTACGTCGCGCCGATCGCACCGATGATCGTCGCTGCCTGGGCCGTAATGATACCGTTGCGGCGCGTCGCCGATCGTTTCGGGTTGCTGCGCCATGTCTGGCACCCGGCGCTGTTCCTGTTCGCCGTCTACCTCATACTGCTGTCGGCCATTGTGCTTCTCGCCGGCGGAAGCCTGCCATGACGCAGCCGAGCGAACACACCGACGTTCTGATATCGGCAAGCCGTCTGCGTGCAGTTCCCGTGTTGCTGACGTTCATCATGCTGTGCCTGGCCGGCATCGGCATCTGGGCGGTGTGGCAGGTCTACATGGCCGCACCATGGACGCGCGACGGCACGGTGCGTGCCTACGTCGTCACCATCACACCGGAAGTTTCCGGTCGTATCGTGGAACTACCCGTCGTCGACAACCAGTTCGTCCACAAGGGCGATCTGCTCATGGCGGTCGACCCCACGGATTACGCGATTGCCGTCGAGCAGGCACAGGCCGCTGCCGACCAGGCGCGCACGATCGCCGACAATGCCGAACGGGAGGCGGTACGACGCGCAAATCTGACAACGTTGGAAACGTCCGAGGAGGAAAAGCAGACCTATCGTTCCAGGGCGATCACCGCGCTGGCGGCCGAACGCCAGGCGATCGCCACTCTGGGGCATGCGCATGTCGAGCTACAACGCGCAACGATTCGTTCCCCGGTCAACGGCTACGTCACCAACCTGCAGGTTCAGCTCGGCGATTACGCGACCGTTGGGCAGAGTGCGATTTCCGTCATCAACGCCGACTCCTATTGGGTGGACGGCTATTTCGAGGAAACCAATCTGGACGCGATCCATCCCGGCGACCGAGCGACCGTCAAATTGATGGGTTATCACACATTGCTGCGGGGCCACGTCACCAGCATTGCGCGCGGTATCACGGTCGCCAACGCGGCACGCGGGCAATCGGGCCTGGCCAATGTGAACCCAATCTTCACTTGGGTCAGGCTGGCGCAGCGCGTGCCCGTGCGCATCCAGCTAGACCACGTGCCCGACGGCGTGAGCCTCGTTGCCGGTCAGACCGCCAGTGTGCAGATCGTTCCGCGTTAGAGCATGATCGCGCTGGGCGGAACGTCCAGAGCGCGTGAATCATGCGATCAAACAAAACGCTCTAGCGCCGACACGACCGTCGTCAGACGCGCCTGACGTTCCAGAAATAGGGACCAGTCCCCGGGACCACACCGGCCAGGTTCGCGCGATAGGCGGTGTGTATCTGAAACATGCCCAAGGGAACACAAGGCACCATCGCAAACGCGCGGCGATGGATCTCCAAAGCTATCGCATCGCGTTCCGCATCCGTCGAAGCCTCCACGAAGCGCCGCGTCAGCATCTCTATCGTGTCGTCTTTGAACCACCCGAACCAGCCGGTGGCCCCCAGCCCGCGGATCTGGCTGTTCTCCATCGGCGTGTAACGAATCGTCGAGGGACCCCATGTATGCAGAACGGACCAACCACCTTTTTCCACCGGCTCACGCGACACACGGCGCTGCACCACCGTACCCCAGTCCGTCGCCACCATTTCCACGTTCATGCCGATCTTCCGCAACAGATCGTATGTTACGTTACCAAGCTGTCCGATCGTGGTTACGTCGGTCGGGTTGAGCAACACGGCTTTCTCACCGCTATATCCCGACGCGCGCAACATCGCCGTGGCCTTCCCGACATCGCCTTGCATCACGTCCGCCCCGATCTCCTGACCGTACCGGCTGCCGCACGGAAACATCGACTTGCAGGTCCGGTAAGCGGTTGCATCGCCGCCGGTGACCGTTTCCATATAATCGGTCTGGTTGACCCCCATCATCACCGCGCGGCGTACCGCGACGTCATCGAATGGCGGATGCAGATGATTGAACCGCATGACGGCATTATAGCCGGTCGGGTTATGTAAGCCGACGTCGATATCGGGATCGCGCCGCATCAGTGGCACGAGATCGGGCTCGACCATTTCGTACCAGTCAACTTCACCCGTTTGCAACGCCGCCGCGGCGGTCGCCGGATCCGGAATGGCGCGCCATTCGATCCGATCGAAATGCGTGACCTTACCACCGATCATCCATTCCGCCGGCTCCCGCCGCGGCACATAATCCGGGTTACGCGCATAGGCGGCCCGCGTGCCGATCACGAATTCGTCAGGCAGAAACTTGTATGGGCCGGACCCCGTCGTGTCATTGATTTGCTTGAATGGATCCGTGGTCGCGACGTGTTCGGGCATCATGAAGGCGACCGAAGCCCCACCCCGAGCAATCGCATCGATAAAGATCGAGATCGGCTGCTTCAGGGTGATCTTCAGGGTGCGATCGTCCAGCGCCGAACATTCGTCGACATACTGCCAGACTGTCTGGCCAATCGTCTCACGCGCCGCCCACCGCTTCAGGCTGGGTGCACAATCCTGGGCCCGTACCGGCTCACCATTGTGGAACTTCAGCCCGTCCCGCAGCTTGACCGTATAGACCCGGCCGTCGTCGGATAACGTATATCCCTCAGCCATTTGTGGCTTCGGTTCCTGCTTGGCATTGACGCCAAACAGCAGGTCGTAGATCGCCCATCCGTGATTCACCGTGGGTTGAGCGGTTGTAAAAATCGGATCGAGCAAGGTAAGGCCCGATTGCGGAACAAAGCGCAACGTGCGCGTCTTCGCTGGTTCAGCAACAGCAAATGATGTCGGAGTAGCAACTGCAGCGGCCGACATCCGCAGCAATGTTCTGCGTTGCAATGCGTTTACTCCCTGGCGGCCCGCTAGTTATTTATTTGATTTGTCGATAGCGCTCATATCGCGGACACGCGATCCGCGACTGCCAATGATCCGAAGACATTGTCACGTCAAGCGCCGAACGCGCAGACTGTGCGGGTGAACCCAATCAGACGATAACGATGACAACGTCCACGTTACCACGCGTGGCTCGGGAGTATGGACACACCTGGTGCGCGGTTTGCACCAGGGCCTCGGCAACATCGCGATCCATGCCCGGTAGACTGACGTTGAGGCGAACCGCGAGGCCGTACGCACCAAGCGTGGTGCCCAAATCGACTTCGGCATCGATAGCCAAATCCGCCGGCAGCGTGATCTTCCTTTTACCTGCTTCGATTTTCATCGCACTGATGAAGCAGGCGGACCAGCCAGCCGCGAAAAGCTGCTCCGGGTTTGTGCCGCAGCCCGATATCCCTGGCATCGAAAGCTTGATATCGAGACGGCCATCGCTGCTGCACGAACCGCCGTCCCTGCCCCCCGTGGTGTGAGTTCTGGCGGTGTACAAGACTTTATCCAACTGCGTCATAGTCAATCTACCGACCCTTCAATTGGCCGCGACTTGCGAACAGGCGGATCGGCTTTCCCGCAAGTGGCGATGTCTTGCCTCGCCCTGGGCGTCGGTAAGGTTTCGTTTGCGCCAGGCCGCCGGGGTCTCACCGATCTCATTACGGAATAACCTCGAAAGGTGAGACTGATCGGCGAGCCCGCAGGCAAGTGCGATCTGACTCAACGGCTCCGCGGTCGCCAGCATCATGTGCTGCGCCAGGTCCAGCCTCAGCCGGATGATGTGCATATGCGGAGAAATCCCAAAGCTCTCTTTGAAAGCACGACAAAAATGACTGACGCTCAGCGAGACCTGATTCGCGATTGTCTCGACGTACAAAGTTTCCTCCAGGTTTTCATTCAAATACCGGTCGACCTTGCGCTTTTGCCATGGAGCGAGACCGCCCCGCGTGCTTGGTGTGCCACCTTCCGGCGATCTCGTAAGAAATGTGACTAACCGTAGAGCGGCCGCGCGGGCTTTCACGGGGTCGCTCTCTATCGTCTGGCGGACATTTTCGAGGATTCCAACCGCTTCGGCGGCAAACCCATCGTGACCACTTACGGCCGAAGACCGGCCTGCGAAGCTGGAAGAAGCCGGAGATTCCCTGGCGTAAACCTCCGTCGACAGTGACGTTGCCCGTGTCGCCTCCCAATTAACAATCGCGTGAGTATTCATTGCATGTCTCTCCCTTGAGCAGTGCGCGCGCGGACCAACCGCGACCCGATCGCTGCGTCAAACATTCAAACAGAGACTGCGCTGAAGCGCCCGTTATAGAACATGAGCAGGTATTAGCAGTTGTGAGTGACGGCCTTCACAACGCTTTGCCGCATGCATTGCGGCCGCGGGGGGGCTTGGTGGTGCCGTGTTGATCTTTGTCATAGAATGCACAGCGGGGCCAAGCGCCCATGAAAGATAGTGCCATGGCGGAGTCGGCAGGGCAAAGCAGGAATTTAGTTTCGTTCGGTCCTTTCATCTTGGTGGCGACGGAACGGCGTCTCACCAGAGACGGCGTCACCGTCCCATTGGGTGGACGCACGCTTGACACGTTAATTGCACTGCTCGCGCGGCATGGTCAGCCGATCGACAAGCGCGACCTGATAGCCCAGGTCTGGCCGGACGTTACGGTCGACGAAGGCAGTCTACGCTTCCACATCGCGCGTTTACGGCAGGCTCTCGGCGACGGAAAGGATGGCGCGCGGTACATCGCCACCCTGGCCGGCCGAGGCTACTGCTTCGTCGCGCCGGTTACACGGTCCGGTGATCGCGACAAGGCGCGCGCGCCGGTTGCTGTCGGTTTCACCCGTGCCAACCTGCCAAGCCGCCTGGCGCGTATGGTTGGGCGGACCGATGGCGTTCGCCTGCTATCGACGCAACTGGTCGCGGTACGGTTTGTCACCATCGTCGGCTCCGGCGGCGTCGGTAAGACAACGGTGGCTGTCGCGGTCGCGCATTCCTTGAACGAGTCATTCGCGGGCGTCGTGCTCTTCGTCGACCTCGCATCGCTGAGCGATCCCACGCTGGTGGTAGTATCAGTTGCAGCCATGTTTGGGCTGCCGGTTCACGCCAGCGACCCGATACGCGGCCTCATCGCGTATCTTCGGGACAAGCGCATTCTACTGATCTTCGACAACTGTGAGCATATTATCGGCGCCGTGGCCTCCCTGGCGGCGAGCATCTTCGCGGCCGCACCATACGTTCACATCCTCGCGACAAGCAGGGAGGCACTTCGGGTCGAGGGCGAACACGTCCACAGGCTGGAATCGCTTGCCTGCCCGCCCGATGAGCCGGGACTGACCGCGGCGACGGTGCTGGCGTTCCCCGCGGTTCAGTTGTTCGTGGACCGAGCGGTCGCCAGCGGTGCCCATTTGGATCTGACTGACGCGGATGCCGCGATCGTGGCGTGCATCTGCCGCCGGCTTGACGGCGTGGCCCTGGCGATTGTGTTGGCAGCCGGACGGGTTGAAGCCTACGGCCTGCAACGGACCGCCGCACTGCTGGATGAGCGGCTGTCCTTGTTATGGCATGGTCAGCGCACCGCTCCGCCACGCCAACAGACCCTGAAAGCAACGCTGGATTGGAGCTACGAACTGCTGACGAGACCGGAACAACAGGTGCTACGGCAACTCGCGGTGTTCGTTGGAGACTTCACACTGGACGCGGCACTGGCGGTGCTGACAAACCCAGCCGTCGATCAGATGCTTGTCCTGGGCGCGATCGAAAGCCTGGTCACCAAGTCAATGGTCGCGAGCGACCACACCAGCGCAACGATACGCTATCGGTTATTGGAGACGACGCGGGCTTATGCCCTCGAAATCGACCTTGATGACACAGAATTCGCCAACCTGGCCGCACGCCACGCGACCCATTATAGGCACTGGCTGGAGCAGGCAGGTTCCGAACTGCCGACACTGTCGGATGCGGAACGGACGCTCCAACTCGCCGACCTTGGCAATGTGCGGGCCGCCTTGGAATGGTGCTTTGGCCCCACTGGGAATGTCGAAATCGGCGCTGGGCTTGCCGCTGCCGCCGCGCCGTTTTTCATGGCGAT
Source organism: Acidisphaera sp. S103 (assembly GCF_009765975.1). Lineage (GTDB taxonomy): Bacteria > Pseudomonadota > Alphaproteobacteria > Acetobacterales > Acetobacteraceae > Rhodopila. Next base: position 39,767 of record NZ_LMUJ01000108.1, read on the forward strand.
GTCCCTGTCGACTGAGTGTTTCCGCTGGTCGGAACAAGCGATTTCTGCTCTCGACGATGCCACAAGCGGGGGACGGGAGGAAATGCATCTTCAGGCGGCTTTGGGAATGTCGACGATGTTGACCCGTGGCACCACCGAAGCGGCGCTTGCGGCCCTGGAGAGAGGCCTCACACTTGCCGAACGACGTGGCGACGCCATCGACCAACTCATGGTGCTGCTCCCGCTGCAAACCTTCCATTGCCGCGTTGGAGATTACCATACCTCCCTGCCCTGTTCGGAGCGTGCCGCCGAAGTTGCCGCAACGATCGGGGATCCCGCGGCCCTTGAACTCGCGAACGCCACTTTGGGGATTGTGCTGCACGTTATGGGCGACCATCGCGGTGCCCGTGTAAAGCTTGAGCGAGCGCTGCTACATGGGCCGGGTTCGCGGCGAACGACTGCGACTTATCTGGGTTTTGATGGCTACAATATAGCCGGGATAGGCTTGGCGGGTACATTGTGGTTGCTCGGCTATCCGGCTCAAGCCATTGAACGGGCACGCCAGGCCGTGAATGATGCCGCGGGCCTGGATCATCCGGTAACGCTATCCATCGTTTTGATTCGCGCATTCTCCATATTCCTGGGGACCGGCGCTCTGCAGATCGCCGAGGAGCATGCCGACTGGCTGATGTCCTACGCCCAATCGCATTCCCTGGGGCCCTATCTGACCGCCGGACAAGGCTTCAAGAGTCAGTTGGCTATTCTCCGGGGCGATGTCCAGGACGGGGTCGAGAACCTTCAACATTGCCTGAAAGAACTGCACGCAATGCGTTACGAAGTGGTGACCACGGCGTTCAACGTATCGCTGGCCCAAGGACTTGGGATGCTTGGCCGGGTCGCCGAAGGCATCAAGCTGATCGACGAAACGATACAACTGGCCGAAGTAAGCGGAGATCTCTGCTACATGCCGGAGATATTGCGTGTAAAAGGCTTCATATTTCTCTCGATGCCACAGCCACATCGCAAAGACGCGGAAATGTGCTTCAGGCGGTCGCTGGACTGGAGCCGCCGTCAAGGTGCGCTGGCGTGGGAGTTGCGCACCGCGATCGATTTGGCAACGTTGTTAGCCGAACAAGGACAACCGGACAGTGCTCGGACGCTGCTGACGCCGGTGTTCGAACAATTCGTAGAAGGTTTGGACACGACTGACCTGAAGGCCGCAAAGCGCCTTCTGGCGAGCTTCGGTTAGGCGAGCCTTTGGAAGTTTGCGCATTCCGCTGGGCTGATGCACGCGGCGGCGCTAGGCGCCCATGAAAGATAATGCCATGACGGAGGCCAGAGACATTGTTTCGTTCGGTCCTTTCACGTTGGTGGCGAACGAACGGCGTCTCACCCGAGACGGCGTCGTCGTCCCATTGGGCGGACGCACGCTCGACATGTTGATTGCCCTGGTCGCGCATCCCGGCCAGTCGATCGACAAGCGGGACCTGATGGCCCAGGTCTGGCCGGACGTTACGGTCGACGAAGGCAGTCTACGGTTTCACATTGCTCGGTTACGTCAGGCACTCGGCGACGGAAGGAACGGTGCGCGATACATCACCACCCTGGCCGGTCGAGGTTACTGCTTCGTCGCGCCGGTCACACGGCCGGGCGATCATGACGATGCGCCCGCGCCGGCTGCCGCCAGCTTTCCCACTGCCAACGTCCCAGGCCGCCTGGCCCGCATGGTTGGACGGACCGACGGCGTTCTGATGCTTTCGTCCCAGTTGGTCGCCGCGCGCTTTGTGACGATCGTCGGTGCTGGCGGCGTCGGCAAAACCACTGTCGCGGTGGCGGTCGGGCACTACCTGATCAAAGCCTTCGCCGGTGTCGTGCTGTTCGTCGATCTGGGTGTGCTGAGCGACCCCAGGCTGGCGGCGGCCTCCCTGGCGTCCATGCTGGGGCTGGCGGTCCAGTCCGACGATCCCACCCCCACCTTGATCGCCTATCTGCGGGACAAGCGGATCCTCCTGATCCTCGACAATTGCGAACATCTGATAGAGGCGGCCGCCGCCCTGGCGGCACAGATTTTCATAGCCGCCTCCCAGGTCCACATCCTGGCAACAAGCCGAGAGGCGCTCCGGGTCGAGGGCGAGCATGTCCACAGGCTGGAGCCGCTGGCGTTTCCGCCGGACGATCCGACGCTCACCGCCGCCGTCGCTGTGACATACCCCGCGGTTCAGCTGTTCATGGAGCGCTCGGCGGCCAGTGGCGCCCACTTGAATCTGACTGACGCGGACGCGGCGGTCGTGGCGCGCATCTGCCGCAGGCTCGACGGTGTAGCCCTGGCGATCGAGTTGGCAGCCGGACGGGTCGAGGCTTACGGCCTACAGCAAACCGCCGCCCTCCTGGATGAGCGGCTGTCCCTTTTATGGCAGGGTCAGCGCACCGCTCCGCCGCGTCAACAAACCCTGAAAGCGACGCTGGACTGGAGCTACGAACTGCTGACCAGGACGGAACAGCAGATGCTGCGGCACCTCGCGGTGTTCGTCGGAGACTTCACGCTGTGTGCGGCGCTGGCGGTGCTGACAAGTCCGGACGTCGATCAAATGCTTGTCTTTGGCGCCATCGAAAGCCTGGTCGCCAAGTCGATGGTCGCGACCAACCGTGGCGACGCAACGATGCGCTATCGCCTTTTGGATACGACGCGCGATTATGTCCTCGCGTCGCGCATCGACGAAGCCGAACGGGCCGACCTATCCCGGCGCCACGCAATCTATTACCAGCGATGGTCGGAGGAAACCGGGGCCGAATGGCCGACGTTATCGACCGCCGCGGAACGGGCGCCCTACCTGACTGAACTGGGCAATGTTCGTTCGGCACTGGAATGGTGTTTCGGCATTGACGGCGACGCCGAGATCGGCGTCGGACTAGCCGCCACCGCTGCGCCGGTATTGTTGGCGATGACGCTGCTGCCCGAATGTCAGCACTGGTCGGAAACCGCGCTGCTCGCCCTCGACGACGCCACGCGCGGCGGGACGGATGAGATGCATCTTCAGGCCGCCCTGGGAATCTCGTTGATGTTCATGCGCGGGCAAAACGAAGCCGTGCTTGCGGCCTTGAACAAAAGCCTCGCGATCGCCGAGGAACACGGCGATGCCCGCACCCAACTGCGGTTGCTGAACATGCTGCACACATTCCACGGCCGGCTCGGCGATCGCGGCGCCGCCGACCACGTCGCCAAGCGTGGCTCCGCCGTTTCGAAGACGATCGCGGACCCAGCCGCTTCTGCGTTAGGCCACCGCCTGTTGGGGATGGTACTCCACCACATGGGTGACCATGGCGGCGCCCGTGTAGAACTGGAGGCAGCACTGCGGCACGGCGCGGATTCGCGAGCAGCCAGCACTGCCTATTTTGGTTTCGATGGCCACATTTTGGCCGGCACTGGGCTGGCAAGAACCCTGTGGTTGCTGGGCCATCCGGTCCAGGCTACGGAACGCGCACGCCAGACCGTCAAGGAAGCCGCCGACCAGGACCATCCCGTAGCGCTGTCGATGGCCCTGGTCTGGGCTATTTTCGTCTTCCTCCAGACCGGCGATCTCCAGAGCGCCGAGCAACATATCGATTGGTTCATGACCCGCGCCGAATCCCAGTCCCTCGGCCCCTATCTCGCGGTCGGGCGCGGCTTCAAAGGGCAATTGGCCATAATGCGAGGGGACGCGAAAGCCGGGGTCGAAAGCCTGCGGCTCGCTTTGGCGGAACTCCACGCTTCGCGTTACGAACTTCTCACCACGGTCCTCAATATCTCGCTTGCTCAAGGCCTCGCAGTGACCCGTCAATTCGCCGAAGGCATGGCGCTGATCGACCAGACGATCCGACAGGTCGGAGAAAACGAGGATTTTGTCTATACACCGGAATTACTGCGCGTAAAGGGCGGCTTACTCCTGTCAATGCCGAATGCGGCCGCTGAAGATGCTGAAACCTGCTTCACGCGATCGCTTGAATTGAGCCGCCGCCAAGGTGCGCGTGCCTGGGAATTGCGCACCGCGATCGATCTGGCGGCCATGATGGCAATGCGGGGCCAGGCAGCCGGCGCCCACGCGCTTCTGCAGCCAGTGTTCGGCCAGTTCGTCGAAGGCTTTGATACCGCTGACCTGAAGACCGCCGAACGCCTGCTGGCGAGCCTTAGAGCATGATCGCGCTGGGCGGAACGTCCAGAGCGCGTGAATCATGCGATCAAACAAAGTGTTAGAGATCCTGTCGTAAACTTCGTTCGGGGGCGCATAGCCTTATCCCGTCAACGAATAGAATTGATGAGCCGGACACATCTCGCCTATCGGCACCCCATCATTGCCGACTTCCCCACCAAAATCGTTGCCGGAAAACGTAAGCCAAGCCGATCAGTTGCCAACGTTGCGGCAGAACCTCTTCAGCTACCGGCTACGCCACGGCCAACCATTTTCGTGGGGTCGATGATTGCGTCGAAGTTCGTTTCGTCGATGAAGCCCGAATGAAGTGCGGCCTCCCTCAGAGTCAGATTTTCATCACTGGCCTTGTGAGCGATGGCCGATGCCTTGTCATATCCAATAACCGGACTCAGCGCAGTCACCAGCATGAGCGAACGACCGAGCATCTCGCTGATACGTTGGCGATTGAGACGTGTTCCTTCCACCGAGAAACGTCGGAACTTGTCGCAGGCATCGCCAAGCACACGGGCTGAGTGCAGGAAGTTGTTTATGATGATGGGGCGCATTGCGTTGAGCTCGAAATTACCCTGACTGCCGGCAAATGCGACGGCGTTGTCCTCGCCGATCACCTGGATGCAGACCATCACCATCGCCTCCTGCTGGGTCGGATTGACCTTACCCGGCATGATGGACGACCCCGGCTCGTTCTCGGGCAGCACAAGCTCCCCCAGGCCACAGCGAGGCCCGGATGCGAGCCAGCGCATGTCGTTGGCAATCTTCATCAATGCGATCGCGAGACCGCGCAGGGCTGCCATCCCTGCGACCATCGCATCCAAAGACCCTTGCGCCGAAAACTTATTGGGCGCTGTGACGAACGGGTAGCCAGTCAGTTCTGCAATCTTGGAAGCGATCTCCCGGCTAAAGTTCGCCGGTGCGTTCAGTCCGGTGCCGACAGCGGTCCCGCCGGCCGCGAGTTCTGATAATCCCGCCTCTGACCCGCGGATTCGCGCCAAGGCATCGCGTAGCTGATGCGCATAGCCCGACCATTCTTGCCCTACCGTCAAGGGTACCGCGTCCTGCAGGTGGGTCCGCCCGATTTTGACGACACCGTCCCATTCCTTCGATTTCGCCTCGATCGCCACGGTGAGGGCCTCGGCGAGCGGCAGCAGATGTTTTTCCAGTTCGAGTGTCGCGGCAATGTGCATCGCAGTCGGAAACGTATCATTCGACGACTGGCCCGTATTGACGTCGTCGTTCGGGTGGACCGGGGACTTGCTGCCGATCTTGCCGCCAAGCAGCTGCGTGGCGCGATTCGACAACACTTCGTTGACGTTCATGTTTGATTGTGTGCCCGACCCGGTTTGCCAGACAAACAGTGGAAAATGTTCATCCAGCTTGCCCGTGATCGCCTCGTCCGCGGCACGCACGATGGCATCTGCTTTCCACTGCGGCAGTCGCCCGGCCGCTGCATTGACCAGTGCCGCCGCCTTCTTGACGTAGCCGTAGGCGTGATAGACCTGCTTCGGCATGCGGTCGTCGCCGATCGCGAAATGAACCAGGCTGCGCTGCGTCTGAGCACCCCAGTAGCGGTCGGCCGGAACATCGATGCCACCCATCGAATCGGTCTCGTGACGCTTGCCAGTGGCGTCTATACCTATCGGGACGTCACACAAGATTGGATGTGTTTGATTGTTCATCTGAATCGTTCCCTTCGCTGGGTCAAAAGAGACTTCTCGCGTACGACCAGGGCTTCGCGACGCGAGCGTCAATCGCTGCGTTGAAACACGACGAAGTCCGGGGTGGTCGCTGTCGGCCACCCCGGGTACGTGTCAGTACTGCGGACGATAGAGCTGGCCCTCGATCCACGCGCGGATGTCCCGCGGGCGATCGACCTGCGCCAGTCCCTTGTCGAACATGAACTCGGCAACGCGCGATGCCGTCGTCACTTCCGTTGCCAGGATGTCGGCTTGGCTGGGGAACAGCATGCCCTTGGCGCGCAGTTCGGGGCCGACCTGCTCGGCGGTCGCCTCAGCTGCGACAATGAAGCATTCGTCGGTGATCCGTCGGGGCCGAGCCGCATAGGTCGCCAGCCCGATCGCTGGAAAGATGTAGAAATTGTTCGCCTGTCCGGGATGGAGCGTCCGGCCGTTGATGGTCACGTCCGGGAACTGCACACCCGCCGCGAACAGTGCCTTGCCGTTCGACCAGGCGTAAGCCTGTTCGGCGGAGCACTCCGCCTTGTCGGTCGGATTGGAAATGGCGAAGATGATCGGCCGCTCGTTGAGCCGGCTCATGGCCTCAACCACCTGCTGGTTGAAGGCACCGCCCTTGGTACTGACGCCGATCAGCACCGTCGGCTTGAACGTCTCGATGGTCGTCACAAGGTCCTTCGACGGCGCCGCATTGTGCGCGTATACATGTTGCGATTCCGACAGATCTTTGCGGGAGGGTTCCAGCAATCCGTCAACATCGAACAGCGAAATCCTGCTGCGCGCCTCTTGCTGGGAAAGCCCCTGCATCTGCATGGCAGCGACCACCAGATTGGCAATGCCTATCCCCGCCGATCCCGCCCCGAGGAACAGAACCCGCTGGTCGGTCAGCTTCGCATCGATGATCTGCAGCGCCGTTGTCAAACCCGCGAGCACAACGCTGGCCGTGCCCTGAATGTCGTCATTGTAGCACAGCACCTTGCTGGCATAGCGGCTAAGCAGCCGGATCGCGTCGGTGCCCTTCCAGTCCTCGAAGTGGATGCAGCAGTTCGGGAAGACCTGCTGCACCGCCTGAACGAATTCCTCGACAAGCTCATCGAGTTCATTCTCCGACGGCGGCGGTTCACGCAGGCCCAGATACAGCGGATCGGCACGAAGCGCCGCATTGGTGGTGCCGACGTCGAAGAGCACGGGCAGCAGGCAAGCAGGCGGCACCGCTGCGCAGGCTGTGTAGAGTTGCAGCTTCCCGATGGGAATACCCATACCATTGGCGCCGATGTCGCCGAGGCCGAGGATACGGCCGCCGGTCGAGACGCAGATGAAGCGCACATCCCGCTCCGGCCAGTTGCGTAGTACCTCGCCGATGCGGCCCTTCATGTCGCGCGTGATGTACATGCCGCGCGCCCGCCGATAGATATGGCCAAACGCGAGACAGGCGTCCGCGACCGTCGGATCATAAACAATCGGCATGAAGCGCGCCGGATCAAACATGAGTGTGTGGTAAAATAGCGTCTCATTGCGGTCCAGCAAACCGATCAGATAAATGTAGCGTTCCAGATCGTTCGGTTTCGCGTCGAGGTGCTTCATCACACGCTCAGTCTGCCGATCGAGGCTGTCCACCGACGGCGGCAACAGGCCTTCGAGTCCGTATTCACGGCGCTCTTTCGACGTAAACGCAGTACCCTTGTTGCGAACGGAATCACTGAGCAGTGCAACGCCATGCTGGACATGCCCATGATTGTTTCCGACAGCGTGATCCATGTTATTCTCCCGTATTTTACTGGGTGATCGGGTCGTCGGTTGCGCGTGCCACGGGCAGGACCGAGAGCGAACGCACACCTTGCGCACCGTGGATGAGTACGCCTTCGATATCGGCCGTCGCAGATGGACCAGAATGGAAACTGGCGTAATGCCTGTCTCGAAAATCCGGCCGGCGATAGGCGTGATGCAGATTGACAACGATGTCGGTCGGATCGAGCAGGACGATCAGGTGCTGAGCGAGGTAGGCCACCGCGTTCACATGGAGGTCGGCATCGGTCAGGAGAAGGGAACCAGTCTCCGCAACAGCGAACGACGCCCGGACAATAGCAAAATCGACATCCGCCAGATCCCGGGATGCGTCCACACCGGCAATATCACGGTTGCCGGCGATCTCCGGCACCGTCGAGCACACGATTTTGGCGCCCGCAATTATGATCCGGATCGGCACCAAGATGTCACCGGAGGACGGCGGATCGAGGAACATGCCGCCCATGCGGTGCAGATTCTCCTTGAATGCTGACAAGAGCGACACCGGTGGGTCGGCATCGAACAGCGGCACGTCGGGAAGCGACCGGTCGACACGCGGCAGATTAGCTCGGATTGAGGCCAGGATGTCGTCACGACTGCTCATGGCTTGCCTCCCCGGTTCGCGTGGTACCAACTGTGAAAGGTTTGCTTCGGTGCGTGCGGCACCTCGCGGTGTTTGCCCCAGGCGTTCAGGCCGTTGTAGATGATAAAGCGCGGCAGATGGGCGAGCGCCGTATCGGCGGCAGCGATGGCGGCGCGGTAGGCCATGGGCCGCGACAGCAAGACGCCGGCGGCCTTCATCGCCACTTTTTTGGCGAGCGGCACCTCATGTTCTTCCACAAGCACGCGCCGCCATGCATAGATCTGTTCGTGAATATTGATCTTCACCGGACAGACGTTGGTGCAGCTTCCATTAAGAGAAGATGCGTACGGCAAATTGCTGTACTTTCTCTTATTGAAGGTTGGATCGATGATGAGGCCGATCGGACCGGAGTAGGTGGCGCCGTAGCTCAGGCCGCCGCCGCGACGGTAAACCGGGCAGGTGTTCATGCAAGCGCCGCAGCGGATGCACTTCAGCGACGTCCAGAATTCCTCCAGGCCCAGGCGTTCGGACCGGCCATTGTCCACCAGGACCACATGCATCTCGCCGCCATCCCGGGGGCCGCGGAAATGCGAAGTGTACTGGGTCATCGGCGAGCCCAGGGCGCTGCGCGACAAGAGACGGATGAACACCGCCAGATGCTCCATGCGCGGGAGGATTTTTTCGATGCCGATCGAGGCGATGTGAAGTTTCGGCACGTTGGCCGAGAGGTCTGCGTTGCCCTCGTTTGTGCAGACGACGAAGGTCCCGGTTTCGGCCACCACAAAATTGGCTCCTGTCATGCCGGCGTCGGCATCCAGGATCAGTGGCCGGGTCGCTTCCCGCTGCGCTTCGGCAAGGTAATGAACGTCGGTGTTGTCGGGGTCGGTGCCGATCGTTCGTGAAAACAGCTCCGCGACATCGGTGCGAAGCTTGTGCACGGCGGGCACGACGACATGACTTGGATCTTCGTTGTCGAGCTGCTGGATACGCTCGCCGAGATCGGTTTCGGTCACCTCGATCCCAACCGAAGCCATGTACGCCCGGAAACCGCACTCCTCCGTTAGCATCGATTTGCTCTTGATCAGCGATTTCGCACCGTGGTCGCGCAGAATGCCGTGGACAATTTGATTGTGTTCGGCAGCGTCGCGGGCCCAGTGGACGTGGATTCCGTTCGCTCTCGCATTGGTCTCGAACTGATCGAGATATTTGTCGAGATGGGTAAGTGTGTGTTCCTTGATTGCTGAAGCGAGCGACCGCAGCTCCTCCCATTCAGCAATTCCATGCATTTCGCGGTCGCGCTTCTGCCGCAGATCCCAAAGCCGCTCATCATGCATCTTCTCGTGTTCGGGCGCGGCGATGAAGCGCCCTGCAGCCTCCTGTTGGTCGACCGGTCGATTGCCGCGCACCTTGGCACCACGCGGCTGCGGTTCGGGCAGGACCCGCAACGGTTTCGATGTGCCCTCGGCATGATCGAGGCGACGACCGTCGCGCATGATGGAATTGGGATCGTGCTCTGCCCGCAGTTCGGGATGCAGCATGCCACCGCTGTCGATCGGCTCATGTACCGAGATCATGCGCTGACTCCATTCAGAATCTGGGCGATATGGATGAACTTCATCTGAACGCCGATGCGCTCGGCGCAGCCCTGCTGATGCATCAGACAGGAACTGTCGGCTGAAACGATGTACTCGGCGCCGGCCTGGGCATGATCGCTGACCTTGTCGTAGCCCATCTTGGTGGAAACGACTTCCTCGAACACCGAGAAGGTGCCGCCGAAGCCGCAGCACTCATCTGGCCGGGCTGGTGTGACGAACTCAATTCCCGCAACTTTGGACAACAGATCAAGGGGTTTGGAGAAGAACGGTTCGTGCAGTTCGGATGGGCGCGCGTGCTTAAGCCGACGCAAGGTACCGCAACTGTTGTGCAGGCCGACGCGATGCGGAAATCTGGCCCAAGGGAAGGCGTCGACCTTCTGAATGTCGTGCAGGAATTCGACCAGTTCAAAGGTTCGCGTTCGGACCTCCTTGACCTCATCTGTTTGCTCAATCGCATCGAAATTGTCTCGCACGTGGTGGACGCAACTGCCGGAAGGCGCCACGACATAGTCAAAGCCGGAGAAATTGCGCACGAATAGCGCCTCGGTATCGGCACATTCGGTGTTGAAGCCGCTATTGGCCATCGGCTGGCCGCAGCAAGTCTGGTCGCACGGGTAGTCGACGTCGTGGCCGAACCGCTCGAGCAACTCGAGCGTCGCGATGCCGACCTCAGGGAAGAAGGCGTCGATGTAGCAGGGGATGAAAAGCCCAATCCGCATTTGTCTCTCCTTCGATTTCATGTCGCAACCGTTGTTCGGGCGTTGCCTATGAAGACGCGGTGGCCAACGGCCGTGTAAAGCAGCATCAGCGGGAAGACGCAGAGTCCCTCTCCCCAGAACATGAAGACAAGACTGGAATGTGGTTCGGCAGCTACGTTGATGGTGGCGACGAGGGGACCATGAGTCATCGCACTTAGATATGATGAGGGGAGTTACTCGGCTTGCATGAAACACGCACGGTTCGTCCAAGTTTGCCAAGATCGACACTGCGCAGATTCTGTCGCGAAGTTGGCCGACTGATCCGTTTGGCTTAATATCCTTCTGCTCAAGCCTGACTTTTTTTTGCAGCAGCATTGGATGTTATGTCGGTCTGGCGACGAGATTTTGGCGGAACGACCTTAACGTTCCTTGTCCCCGGGTTGATGGCAATGATCAGGAAGAGACCGATTCGGAACATTGATGGTCGTGACATCAAGGCTCAGGGACGGTTCATCGCCACGCCGGTCGAAGTTGCTCCCTGATGGGTTCGGTCAGCGTTCGCGCCAATCGGCTCTGTTGGGTTCTGTTGCAGCTTCTAGCCGCGTGCTGAGCCAGGGAAAAGCTGGCCATGGTGAAGCGACGACAAGCAGCTCAGGAGCGGCAGGATCAAACCTTCAAGGCACGGCAATTCACTGCTGAAATGATCTTGCGGCCGGTCCGATGGTATCTGATGTTTTCCATTAGTTACCGCGATCTCGAACTCATGCTGCTGGATCGCGGCGTCGACGCGCGCTTTCTTGCTATCGATTTGGTGGCTGCGTCAGATTGTCGGTCGAGCACGTGACAGCCTATCTGGATTCTGCCCTATGCCCCGCCCAAGACCCGAAGGACCCAAACTGGAGCGATACCGCGGCCGGTGGTGCATCGCCTGGTGGGACGGCGGGACGCGTCGCTGCATTTCGACGGGCGCAACGGATGAGCGCCGCGCTCGACAGTCCCTCGCGGATTTCAATAAATACTAAATTTACTAATGATTTCAATGGTATCTCGTAGGGGAAGGGGATTTAAGCACCTCTATAGCATTGAAATTGCTTGTTAGCTTGGTTTCTTTCATAGATGTTGGTCAAAACGTTGGTCAAACTGTGCCACACTACCTCGGTCAAAAACCAAGGGCGTAGCTATGCCGGCGGCCGACGAACTGATCTTGCAAAGTCTAGGTTTCGGGGGAAATCGAACTGAGAGTGACGCGCCAGCTCCATTGCATCGTGTAAACCGCGACCAACCTCTGAGGTGGCCCCCAAAAACTGGACAGGTAGCTAAGAGAGAGTCCAGCCTGGGAACGGCCGTTTGGCCGGAGGTGAGACTTGTCGAAAACACGGAAGAAGCACAGTCCTGAGTTCAAGGCGAAGGTGGCGCTTGCGGCGATCCGCGAGGAGGGCAGGGTGGCCGAGCTGTCGAGCAAGTTCGGGGTCCATGCCAGCCAGATCCATACGTGGAAGAAGACGCTGCTGGACGGCACTGCGACACTGTTTGGGCGGGACACCTCTGCGGCACACCGACAATCAAGGTGAGACTTAGGGCTTGATTCCACCTGTGTGATTACAGATAACGAAAAGGTCGTGGCCGACCGGCGTGGGACCAGAAGGCGTGCGTTTTCGGTACATGGCGCCTGTATCTTGATCGAAATCATTCCGACGAGGGATTACCTATGAGCGAAGAGGCCTACGCCGCCACGATCAGTCAAACGGCACAGGAGGTTTTTCGCCAGCCGTCCATTCCATACAGTCCCACTTTGGCTTTCGGGAAATCCCCGGCTTCGATTCAATCCTCGCTATTCAATATATCTTGGCGATCGAGAGCGCCCTTGATGTCACCCTGAATGAGGAGGAAGTCGACACCATGCACACAATGGGCGATCTGATTAATCTGCTGAAGGCGAAAAAGGGCGCTTAGCCGGTTCTTCTCAGTCCGACACACCCAACCGCTGAGCGAGCCCGATACGCTGCGGCTTGCCTGTTGGTCCGTTCGGGATTTCCTCTAGGAACACGATCGTCCGCGGCACCTTGAACGGTGCCAGACGAGATGCCACGAAAGCGCGCAGGACCTCGACATCTGCCTCGACACCGTCATGCAGAACGACGGCTACCGCGACGTCCTCACCGAACGTCCGGCTCGGCATCGCGAACGTGACCGCCCGCCGAACCCCGGGATGTTCCAGCAGAATGTTATCCACCTCGACAGGGGCGATCTTTTCACCGGCGCGGTTGATGATCTCCTTCAGGCGGCCCGTCAGGCGCAGATAACCGTCGGGGTCCAAAATCCCTTCGTCGCCGGTCCTAAACCATCCATCGTGGAACGCAGCGGCATTGGCCGTCGGATTATTTTCGTAGCCCTGTGTCACGTTCGGGCCCCGTATTACCACCTCTCCGGTCGCACCCGCCGGCAGCAGCGTCCCATCCGCATCCATGATCGCGATGTCGGGACCCGCGGCGATACCCACACTGCCGGCAAATCGTGGCGCCGGCGGCAGCGGATTGCTGGCCATCTGATGAGTGGCCTCAGTCATGCCATAGGCTTCGATGACTGGAACCCCGAATGCCTGCTCCAGCGCCGCCATGGCCGGCGGCGGCAGGGATGCGGAGGAACTGCGGATGAACCGAAGCCGCCCCGCGGCAATGACATCTTTGAAACGCGGGGCGAGATCCAGCAATGCTTGGTGCATGGTCGGAACGGCTGTGTACCAGGTCGGCCGGATATCACGCATCCAGGTGAAGAAACGGAAACCGCTCAGACCCGGGGTACAGACCACCGACGCGCCCGCCGCGACTGATGATAGCACCGCGGCTATCAGGCCATGTATGTGGAACAGCGGCATGATGTTTAGACACACATCAGATGGTTCTAGTCGCAACGTCCGGCCGATATGCCGCGCGGAGGCCGCCAGGTTGGCGTGCGTCAACGGCACGATCTTGGGCCGTGCGGTGGTGCCCGATGTATGCAGCACCAGTGCCACGTCGTCGGCACCGGCAAGACCACCCAGGCTGGGTGTACCGCCCGTCCCCGGGGGAGGAACAAGGACAAAATCCCCGGCAAATGATGGCTCAGACACCAGTTCGAAAATCGGAATCCCTTGCTCCGCC
>NZ_LMUJ01000108.1:53434-56788 GCF_009765975.1 Acidisphaera sp. S103
TTCTCCGGTCGCACCCGCCGGCAGCAGCGTCCCATCCGCATCCATGATAGCGATGTCGGGACCCGCGGCGATACCCACACTGCCGGCAAATCGTGGCGCCGGCGGCAGCGGATTGCTGGCCATCTGATGAGTGGCCTCGGTCATGCCATAGGCTTCGATAACTGGAACCCCGAATGCCTGCTCCAGCGCCGCCATGGCAGGCGGCGGCAGGGATGCGGAGGAACTGCGGATGAACCGAAGCCGCCCCGCGGCAATGACATCTTTGAAACGCGGGGCGAGATCCAGCAATGCCTGGTGCATGGTCGGAACGGCTGTGTACCAGGTCGGCCGGATATCACGCATCCAGGTGAAGAAACGGAAACCGCTCAGACCCGGGGTACAGACCACCGACGCGCCCGCCGCGACCGATGATAGCACCGCGGCTATCAGGCCATGGATGTGGAACAGTGGCATGATGTTCAGACACACATCAGATGGTTCTAGTCGCAACGTCCGGCCGATATGCCGCGCGGAGGCCGCCAGGTTGGCGTGCGTCAACGGCACGATCTTGGGCCGCGCGGTGGTGCCCGATGTATGCAGCACCAGTGCCACGTCGTCGGCACCGGCAAGACCGCCTAGGCTAGGTGTACCGCCCGTCCCCGGGGGAGGAACAAGGACAAAATCCCCGGCAAATGATGGCTCAGACACCAGTTCGAAAATCGGAATCCCTTGCTCCGCCGCGACCCCTCGCACAACGCTGTCCATCCCAAGCGGCACAACCACCGCCTTGGCCTGCAGATCGGACAGATAGAACGCAAATTCCGCTGCTTTGTAGGCGGGATTGAGCGGGGCGGTTACCGCATGGCACGCGACCGCCAGGAAGGCCGAGGCGGCGTCCGGTCCATTCGGCAGCACAATCGCAACCCGATCGCCGCGCCCCACACGAGCGGCGTTCAGTACGGCGCCCGTTCGTCCCGCCAGCGCACTTAACCCCTGGAACGACAATGAGGTTCGCCCGGGCGCGCCGATGACAGCTTCGGCCGGCGAACCGTGGGCGATAAGCGAGGAAATCGTTGTCATACGGGCTTGTTCCGAAAATTGGCGTTCGGACCTTGATCGAGCAACCATGCATTAATCGCGATACGGACCCACGCGCCATGATCCCTGAGGTTCACCTCTGGTCGGATCACAAAATCATCCACGTAGCCGCGCATCACACCAGGAGCGATCAAGTCCACGGCTCCCGATCGTTTGTTGCGTTCGCAACGTGTGAGGTAGAGAAGTGTGTTGGTACCATATTCGTTCAGTTTCAAAAACAACGGCACCATCTCGGCGAATCGCAGCCGCTCGGGCTTTTCCTCCCACAAATCGGGTTCGCCGGCAAATGGCAGCGCGACCGGATGCTTGCGCGGTTCGGCCCGGGAGATGGTCATGATCTTCCGCCCGGCACGCAGAGCCTCATAGAATTTGCGATGCAGATAACCCAACCGCATAGCCTGTTGACCGAATATTGTTTGCCGGTCCGTATCGCCGCCGCCAAACACATTGGTATGCCAGCGAATACCATAACGGTTAGCAAACAAAAAGTATTCGCCGTGTTGCGAATGTTCCCCTTCCGGCAGACTCAACGTCAGTTCTGCCTTGTCGGTCGCGGCCTTGAACTCATCATCCAAGGCGATCATCAAACTCCGCAACGGGGTGTTGCCAAAACGCAATAAACCCAGCACCTCGCAATCGGCCTTGCGCTGTGCCAAGCCAAACGCACAGTTGTCACCGAGGCTTTCGAAGTTCCGCAGGATCTCTGTCATTTCGATGCCCAAAGTCGCCTTGATCGTACCGGGCAATTCATCAACCGGTTCGTCTAAGAAACGCTCTGAAACCGATATGGGTGCTGCTGATGCCACATCGTCATCGCGCACTTGGGCCAGCGCACTGTGAGTGGATGGCACGGGTGTGATCTCAATCGCTTCCAGCAAAAAGGCAAGGAAATTGGGGGATTGCGTGTGATCAAATCGGTGCATCGGCAATCCGTCTGGCACCACGAAGGTGAACGGCAGCACACCGTCGGCTTCAAACAACTCGGTCGGCAACGGGATCGCAAGGCTGACTGCCGTGCCAGTACAGTACTGGCCAATAACCGCGCCTGCCAGCAGGATAGTGATACGCTGTGACGTTAAGAAGCTGCGAATGTAGAGGGGAGATATTGTGAACCGCGCCAGATAAAGGCCCTTCATAGGTGGCGCGGGAAGCTCGAGGGTGCTGACACGGCCGCTGGTCCACGCATCGCCCTGCGGATCATGCTGCCAGCCGTCGCGCAACATGGGTCGGCCGGCATCGCCGTTACCGAAATGATAAATGGCCGGCGCGCAGGGTTTGCCAATCGGCACCGCCGCTGCCGCAGCGGCTTGTACGATCTTACCCTCAGGCGGTTTCGGCGCAAAATGCTCCAAAGCCCGCTTCATCCAGGGTGGAAAGATGCGCACCGCATAAAAGCAGAGCCCCAGCAGACGATCTTCGCGGCCGTCATCCAAAAATTCCGGGCGCATGAAACAAGGATGTTCGAAACGAAGTTCGATCGGTTTACCCGATACGATCAGTCCGCCGGGAATATCGCAACTCAGCCGGGTCCAGCCGGTCACCGCGGCCGAACCGATCGGGTGGCCATTCGCGAAAACCCGTATGATCGCTGCGCTCTTGGTTACGAGGCGACTGGTCGGGATGGTGAAGTCCACTTCAACGGTCAGCGGCGTGCTGGCGGTTTGGGATGGTAGTTGAAGACCGCAACTGCCTTCGACCGACCAAACGTGCGTCTGCTCCTGCCCGCTCCACCCGAATGTGCGGTGGGCAGCGCTATTGCCATCGTGATGGAAATCCACGACAAAAATGGCACCTCCGCGACTATTTTGCACGTCCTCTCGCGCTTCAGTTGGAGACATGGTCAACCGTTCCGGACGCACCGCTTCAACAACGTGTGTCATGGCGCCGCCGGACGGCACCCCTCATGATAGCCCAAACGCATGAAGTGATCTCGTGCGGAGCTTGCCACACCAAGGTCCAACCCTTTTTTCACGTGCGCGTAGTGGGAAATGTACCATTCGTCATCGACGGTGATATCGAAAGGTAAACAGCCGTCGAAAAATCCCTGTTCGACATAGTGTTCCGCAGCGGACGAATATGTCCCGTTATCGATTTCCTTTGCTGCCTCGGGATAAGTGACGCGATACCACGGGTCGTCGACTGGTACCCCGATCAGTATATTACCGATCAGGGCCAAGAAATCATCCGGAGCGATGTCGACCCGTAAGCGTCCCAGAGTGGGAACGATGCGCAGGCGGGCATAGGATTTTGCCAACGGAACAGGCTCGGTCAGACCAT
>NZ_LMUJ01000108.1:56798-56987 GCF_009765975.1 Acidisphaera sp. S103
TGCTTCATCCAGGGTGGAAAGATGCGCACCGCATAAAAGCAGAGCCCCAGCAGACGATCTTCGCGGCCGTCATCCAAAAATTCCGGACGCATAAAACAAGGATGTTCGAAACGAAGTTCGATCGGTTTACCCGATACGATCAGTCCGCCGGGAATATCGCAACTCAGCCGGGTCCAGCCGGTCACCGCG
>NZ_LMUJ01000108.1:56997-58941 GCF_009765975.1 Acidisphaera sp. S103
CAGGCGATTGGTCGGGATGGTGAAGTCCACTTCAACAGCCAGCGGCGTGCTGGCGGTTTGGGATGGCAGTTGAAGACCGCAACTGCCTTCGACCGACCAAACGTGCGTCTGCTCCTGCCCGCTCCACCCGAATGTGCGGTGGGCAGCACTATTGCCATCGCGATGGAAATCCACGACGAAAATGGTCCCCCCGCGACTATTTTGCACGTCCTCTCGCGCTTCCGTAGGAGACATAGCCAACCGTTCCGGACGCACCGTTTCAACAACGTGTGTCATGGCGCCGCCGGACGGCATCCCTCATGATAGCCCAAACGCATGAAGTGATCTCGTCCAGAGCTTGCCACACCAAGGTCCAACCCTTTTTTCACGTGCGCGTAGCGGGAAACGTACCATTCTTCATCGACAATGATGTTGAAAGGTAAATAGCCGTCAAAATATCCCCGTTCGACATAGTGTTCCGCAGCGGACGAATATGCCCGGTTATCGATTTCCTTTGCTGCCTTGGGATAAGTGGCGCGATACCACAGGTCGTCGACCGGCACCCCGATCAGTATATTACTTCAGCAGACGCCAAGTTGGCCGACCGCATGCGGGAAAGATATTGACTGTAACTTGGACTATCGTCACCGTATGTCGCCTTACTTACCGGCTCCTGAGTAATGATCACGACCAAAAAGTCATCCCGAGCAATGCCGACCCGTAACCGTCCTAGAGTGGGAACGATGCGCAGGCGACCATAGGATTGTGCCAACCGAACAGGCTCGGTCAGACCACGCCAACCAGGCGCGAAAGGCTTTCGCCCTTCAAAATACCCATGCTTGTGGAAATGGGGGTGGCGGACTCTGTCGATGTACGTTCCACGAAGCCGCCGATCGCCGGGTATTCGGCTAAATACCAATCTTCATCGACCGGAACTGCCTCCAGGAATTTCGTCAATACGTCGACGACATCGCCGTAAGCGGGCGCCAAATGGGTGTTGTCAGTGGCAGCGTGACGGGTCATCCACGTTTTCAGAGCGGCAAAAGGCGGAACGTATCGCATCTCTCTTCCAGTGCAATTTGAGCGAATATCAAGAAATCGAACCAATTGCTTCAACATTCCACATACGTGGATCTGGGAAGAGCTCCCTTACCCGCTCGGCCACTGCGGTCAGCCGCCGAATTATGCGTTCCGATACCATATTTTATGAGCCATCCTTCTGGATGGTTGATAACGAACTGTGCCTTGCAGTTCAATACTCAGTCAAGGGCATTTAGGCTCGAAACCCAATTACCGGTTGACCTGCCTCGGTGGAGTCCGATTCGAAACTTCCTGATGGAGGGAGCAAGGATGTCGAATCTGTTCTGGTTGTCCGATGAGCAACTTGCGGCAATTGAGGCGGCGCTTCCGAAAAAGCGGCGTGGGGTGAAGCCACAGCGGAACCGTGAGGTGATCAGTGGTATCATCCACGTCCGGAAAATCGGTTGCGGCTGGGAGGATTGTCCGCCGGACTATGGCCCGCACACCACCGTCTACAATCGGTTCAATCGCTGGTCGAAGGCAGGGATCTGGTCCGCGATCCTGGCAAAGCTGGTGGTGTTCGATGCCACGGACATTCAGTGCATCGACAGCACGACCGCCAAGGCTCATCGCTGCGCTACCGGCGGAAAAGGGGGCCGAAAAACAGGCCATTGGACGCAGCCGGGGTGGTAGAACCACGAAAATCCATGCGATTGTCGATGGTGATGGTGATGGTGATGGTGATGGTGATGGTGATGGTGATGGTCGCATCGTCGGGTTCGAACTGACAGGTGCAATCGCCATGACATCAAACCGGCGACCACTCTGATCGAACCGCCGCCGCCAGCGAAGTCATTGCTCGGCGACGCAGCCTACGACAGCGATGCCTTCCGCGCATTTCTCACCGATCGCGGAACCACCCCGGTGATCAAACAAAACCCGACC
>NZ_LMUJ01000108.1:58951-128522 GCF_009765975.1 Acidisphaera sp. S103
TCGAAACCCAATTACCGATTGACGTGTCTCGGTGGAGTTCGATTCGAAGCTTCCTGATGGAGGGAGCGAGGATGTCGAATCTGTTCTGGTTGTCCGATCAGCAACTTGCGGCAATCGAGGCGGCGCCTCCGAAAAAGCGGCGTGGGGTGAATCCACAGCGGAACCGTGAGGTGATCAGTGGTATCATCCACGTCCTGAAGATCGGTTGCCGCTGGGAGGATTGTCCGCTGGACTACGGCCGGCTCGCCACCGTCTACAATCGGTTCAATCGCTGGTCGAAGGCGGGGATCTGGTCCGCGATCCTGGCAAAGCTGGTGGTGTTCGATGCCACGGACATTCAATGCATCGACAGCACGACCGCCAAGGCTCATCGCTGCGCTGCCGGCGGAAAAGGGGGGCCAAAAACAGGCCATTGAACGCAGCCGGGGCAGAACCACGAAAATCCACGCGGTTGTCGATGGCGGTGGCCGCATCGTCGGGTTCGAACTGACAGGTGGCAATCGTCACGACATCAAACCGGCGACCACTTTGATCGAACCGCTGCGGCCAGCAAAGTCATTGCTCGGCGACGCAGCCTACGACAGCGATGCCTTCCGCGCATTTCTCACCGATCGCGGAACCACCCCGGTGATCAAACAAAACCCGACCCGCAAGCATTTCCATCCGTTCGACAAGAATGCCTACAAGGGCCGCAACATCATCGAACGAGCGTTCTTACACCTCAAAGACTGGCGTCGGGTTGCCACCCGTTACGACAAACTTGCTAGAAATTTCTGCGCTACTGTAGTCCTGGCTTCCATCCTGCTGTGGTGGATTTAATTGAGTCCAGAGCCTAACAAGTTGGGCTGACGCTGGCCGAGGGCAAAGACCTCCTTTCGGAACTTCAGCGCCTCGTGCTCCAGACCCAGATGGAAGAATACATGATGTGTGCCCGCGTCTGCTCAGAGTGCCTGACGCTGCGGCGGCAGCGCGACTGTCGTACCCGGACGCTCCAGCCTCGCTTGATCAACGTTCAAGGCGTCGATCTTCACAAGCGACCGCCTCGCCATCCAGAAGCGCTTGTCCTTCGTCCGCCATTCGTCACTGTGGTCCGGGGTGAAGACAATCGTGTTCTCGTCAAGGCCAACGCCGTCCAATCCTGATTGCAGCGCCCCGATGCGTGAATCGTGCCCCAAAACCATCCAGGCAAGCAGCCCGTCAGGTTTCGCGCCCGGATATCTCCCTGCTCTATGCGACGGACAAATGACCGCGAGCAACGGCGGTGGTGCACCAATACCTGGCGCCGCTCCCCCCACTCTGCTCGGATTATTTGACCCAAACCGAGACCGGCGGCCGGCATCCAGACCATATGTCCACCAACACCGCGAAATGATTCGGCAGCGGCGTGTTTGATGATAGGTTAAAAACCGGTTTACGCGATGCCCATCCCGGCGATTCGCGGCCCCCGCGTGACGGAACGGATGGAGACCCAAGATGCGCCTTCGGTACCTGGCCTGGCTATGTCTGCCGCTGCTGCTGACCAACTGCGGGGGTGACAAGCCGGCATCGACCGTCTCCGTCACCTGCGGCGGCAGCAGCGCCCTGGTGGGTGCCCGTTCGGTCGACGTGCTGGGCGACCAGGTGAACGGCCAAACGGTCCTCAGCTTTCCCGACCCGGCGAATCGCGGGCAGACCGGCACGCTGGTGGTTCCGTCGCACGACCGCTGCACGATCGGCCCGACGCCGACCAGTTGACAGAAGGGGGCAGCGATGACGGCTGGCATCGTGCCAGGGCTCGACGCGATGGACGGCGTGGACAGCATCGCCCACATCGTCCAGGTGGCTTTGACCCCGGTGTTCCTGCTGTCGGGGATCGGGACGCTGCTGAACGTCTTCAACACCCGGCTGAGCCGCGTGTCCGATCACCGGGCATACGTGACGACCCTGCTGCGCGGCGAGGCGGACCCCGACCAGCAGGTCTGGCTGCGAGCGCATCTGGTGCGACTGCGGCGCCGCACGGTGGTGCTGGATAGTTCGGTGGTCCTGGGCGCGATCGGCGGAGCGTCGACGTGCGGCGCAGCGTTCGTGCTGTTTCTCGGCAGCATGCGGGACACGGCGATCGCCAACTGGCTATATGTGCTGTTTGGTCTGGCGCTGGGCTGCACGGCGTGTGCGCTGGTCGCCTTCCTGGCCGACAGCGTGCTGGCCTGGCACGGCCTGCGCCGGGAAGGCTCGCTGCCTCACCCAAAATAGCGGCGCCGGTTCGGGACGTCCGTTCCGACTCACCGCAATCGGATGCTAGCCCTTCACACCCAGCAGTTCGACCTCGAACAGCAGCGTCGCATTGGGCGGAATGACCCCGCCGGCCCCACGCGCACCATAGCCAAGGTCCGGCGGAATGATCAGCGTGCGCTTGCCGCCGACCTTCATCGTCGCGACACCCTCATCCCAGCCGCGGATGACGTGGCCCTGTCCGATCGGAAACTCGAACGGCTGTCCTCGGTCGAGCGAACTGTCGAACTTGTTCCCCTTGGCGCCGTTTTCATACAGCCAGCCGGTGTAGTGCATGACGCAGATCTGCCCAGACTTGGGCGTGGCGCCGGTGCCGACGACAGTGTCCTCGTATTGCAGGCCCGATGGTGTCGTGATCATTTTGCCAACTTTCTGAGCCTGTGCGGCGGTGGGGGCGACGGCGATGAAACAGCCGATCGATGCGGTCATGAGACCGGCCAGGGCCACGGCCCCGATCCATGAAACAGTCCGCATCCGTCAACTCCTTGCAACCGCGCCGCGTGTGAACGAGCGGCTCTGTTAACCCATCCGTCCGGCCGCCGCTACCCGCCGGATTGCGCGCCCGGTTCGACCTGCGTAAGCTTACTCACCAGTAGGAGGGACACATCCATGGATCTTCGCTTCACCCCGGAAGAACTGGCCTTCCGCGAGGAAGTCCGCACGTTCATTCGCGAAAACCTGCCCGCGGACACGCGTGACCGGATGAAACTGGGGCATCCGCCGCGCAAGGAAGACACCGTGCGGTGGCAGCGAATCCTGAACGCGAAGGGCTGGGCGGCGCTGTCCTGGCCGAAGGAATGGGGCGGCCCGGGCTGGACGGCGATCCAGAAGATGATCTTCCTGGAAGAGAACCTCATGGCCCCGGCGCCCGAGCTTCTCTCCTTCAACATCACAATGCTCGGCCCTGTCCTCCTGCAATTCGGCACCGAGGAACAGAAGAAGCGCTTCCTGCCGCGCGCCGCCAACCTGGACGATTGGTGGTGCCAGGGATTCTCGGAACCCGGTGCCGGGTCCGACCTGGCCTCGCTGAAGACCGCCGCGAAACTGGACGGCGATCATTACGTGGTGAACGGACAGAAGATTTGGACCTCCACAGCCCACAATGCCGACTGGTGCTTCCTTCTGGTCCGCACCGATCCGAACGCCCGCAAGCGGCAGGAGGGGATTTCGTTCCTGCTGGTGGATATGAAAACACCCGGCATCACGGTGCGCCCGATCATTTCGATCGACGGCAGCCATCACCTGAACGAAGTGTTCTTCGACGACGTCAAGGTGCCGGTAGACCGCCGTATCCATGCCGAGAACAAAGGCTGGGACGTCGCCAAATACCTGCTAGGCAACGAACGCACCGGCATCGCCCGCCTGGGCAAATCCCGCGAACGCGTCTCCTCAGCCGTTTCGATGGCACGCGAAGTCAATTTCGGCGGCAAACCGTTGATCGAGGACCCAATGTTCCGCCAGCGTGTCGCCCAGTTGCAGGTGGACATGAAGGCGCTGGAGATCACCCAGTACCGCGTCGTTTCGGCCTATGACAAGGCGAAGGGTGCCGGCAAGCCCGACCCGCTATCCTCCGTGCTGAAGGTAAAAGGCACCGAACTGCTGCAAGCCACCTCGGAACTGACCGTCGATGTCGCCGGCCCTTACGCGACGCCGATCTGGGCCCAGGAACTGGAAGCCATGAACGAGCCGGATGAACTGATGGAGGCCAGCAGCGCCGGCACCGGTGGCTACCTGATGCTGCGCGCCGCCTCGATCTACGGCGGCACCAATGAAATCCAGAAGAATATCCTGACCAAAGCGGTATTGGGACTGTAAAATGGACTTCGAACCCTCCGACGATCAGCGGCTACTGGTCGAAAGCGTCACGCGCATGCTGGGCGACACCTACAGTTTCGCTCAGCGCAAAACCTATATGGCCCTGCCGGAGGGCTATTCCCCCGCCATCTGGTCGCAGTTCGCCGAACAAGGCTTGTTGGGCCTGCCGTTCGCCGAGGAATACGGCGGCTTCGGCGGCGGCGCGCAGGAAGTCATGCTGGTGATGCAGGCGTTCGGCCGTGTGCTGGTGCTGGAACCGTATTTCCCCACCATCGTGCTGGGTGGCACCGCAGTGAACGTCGCCGGATCGGCGGAACAGAAGCAGGCAATCCTGCCCGCGATCGCCGAGGGCAGTCTGAAACTGGCCTTCGCCCACAACGAACGGCAGGCCCGCTACGACCTGACCGACGTTGTAACAACCGCCAAACGCAACGGCTCCGGCTGGGTGTTGGACGGATCGAAAACGATCGTTTCGCATGGCGAGGCGGCCGACAAGATCATCGTCAGCGCCCGCACCGGCGGCGACCGCTACGACGAAGACGGCATCACGCTGTTTCTGGTGGATGCCACCGCATCAGGCGTCGCCCGCCGCGGCTACCTCAGCCGGGACGATACGCGTGCGGCCGACATCTCCCTGTCGAACGTTTCGGTATCCGCGGCCGACGTCCTGGGTGAGGTCGGCAAGGGCCTGCCCATCATCCAGCGCGTCATCGAGGCCGGCATCGCCGCCACCGCCGGGGAAACCGTCGGCGCGATGGAGGCAATGAACGAAATGACCCTCGAATACAGCAAAACCCGCGTTCAGTTCGGCAACCCGATCGGCTCCTACCAAGTCGTGCAGCACCGTCTGGCGGACATGTTCATGACGCAGGAGCAAGGCCGTAGCATGGCCATGCTGGCCACCATGTCGATCGACAATCCGGACCAGGCCGCTCGGGCGCACGACATCGCCTTGGCGAAGGTGGGGATCGGACAAGCCGGGCGCTACGTGTCACAAAGCGCGGTGCAGATGCACGGCGGCATCGGCATGACCGAGGAATACGCGGTCGGGCACTATTTCCGCCGCTGCATGGTGATCGAGCGGCTGTTCGGCGATCCGGCTTACTATCTCGCGAGACTGGCGGCGGAGGTAGGGTAACGGCCCATCCGTCATGGCCGAGCGTGTCCCGGCCATGACGGTGACAGCGTTCCGAACCATTGCACGGAAGTAAACCCTACCCGAACGGAACACCGGCCAGGCTGCGGCTGGTGCGGATCGTTTGCAGCGTCTGCACGCGGCTGACGGTAGGGGAGCCCGTCAGCTTCTGGGTCAACTGGTTTTCATGCGCGGTATCCCTCGCCACCAGCTTCAGCAGGAAATCGCCGCCGCCACGGATCATGTGGCATTCCCGCACTTCGGACCAGCCGCCGACCAACAGCTCGAACGCAGACAAGACCGCTTCTTTCTGGCTTTCCAATCCAACGATCGCGAAGAACGTGATCTCCCACCCCAGCTTCTGCGGATCGGTGTCGGCATGGTAGCCACGAATGACGCCGGCTTCCTCCAGCGCGCGGACCCGGCGCAGGCATGGCGGCGCCGAGATGCCGGCCCGTTTCGACAGGTCGACGTTGGTCATGCGCCCATCTTCCTGCAAGGAGGCGAGGATGCGACGGTCGATCGCATCCAGCAGAATTGGCGCATCTGAGTTGGGCGGCTTCATGTGATCTTGTTGAACAGACGTTTCCTGGCCGCGACGAGACGTATAATCTTATTGCGTACCGCCAGTCTCGCAAGCTGAAAATATCGCCCTTTGTCAATATCCAGACGCTATCCACAGATTTTCCATGAAAAACAGGGCCGAACCCGGTTTCACACTTTCGTCGCTTCCCAGCGCCCGTCCGCGCGATCACTTTGGTGCCCATGACACCGTTCCTCCGACGAATCGCTCGTGTGCTGGCTGCGATTGGCGTTCTGGTCCTCCTGCTCGCGGCTCTGGTCGCCGGTGCGCTGTGGCTGACCATGCCGAACACGCAACAGACGGTTTCGGTCCCCGGCCTGTCCGGCCCGGTCGATATCACCTACGACGCCGACTGGGTTCCCCGCATCCGCGCCGGATCGGAACAGGATGCGGCCACGGCGCTGGGCTTCCTTCACGCACGCGACCGCATGTTCCAGATGGAGCTGATGCGGCGCGCGGCGTCGGGCCGGCTGTCGGAGATCGCCGGACCGGCGACGCTGCCGATCGACCGGATGATGCGCACGCTGGGCCTGCGTCAGCACGCCGTGGCGGACTTCTCGACGTTGCCGGCCGACACGCAGGCGATCCTGCAGGCTTACGCGCGCGGCGTGAACGCCTGGATCGACCTGAAAGGCCGCTTCGCCGCCCCGGAATTCCTGCTGCTCGGTCCGCCAGAACATTGGGAGGCCCAGGACAGCCTGCTATGGGCGAAGACGATGGGGTTATGGCTGTCGATGAACTGGCGGGAGGAACTGGCGCGCCAGGCCCTGGCCGGCCACGTCTCGGCTTCTGACCTGGACCAACTCTGGCCGGCCCAGCCCGCCCTTCCCACCCCGGACGCGATGAATCGGCCACTGACGCGCTTTGCCGCGGCCGCCGGTCGCCTAGCCTCTGTCCTGCCACGCTTTCCGGCGCCCTACACCCTGCCCCAGACCGCGTCGAATGAGTGGGCCGTCGATGGGCGGCATACCGCGACGGGTGCCCCGTTGCTGGCCGGCGACCCACATCTGGCGTTCGGTTTTCCCGGCATCTGGTACCTGGCGCGCATCGACCTGCCAAACCAAGTGCTGGCGGGGGCGACCGCGCCCGGCGTGCCGTTCCTCGTGCTGGGGCACAACAGCAAGATCGCCTGGACGTTCACCTCCACCGGCGCCGACGTGCAGGACATTTTCATCGAGAAGCCAGCCGGAGCGGGCCAATACCAGACTCCGGACGGGCCGAAACCGTTCGTGGTGCGAGAGGAACGGATCAAGGTCCGCGGCCAGCCCGATGTGGTGCGGACGGTCCGGGAAACCCGGCATGGCCCGGTGATCAGCGATCTCGACAACCCGGCTGGGCCGATCATGGCGGTGGCGATGGGCAACCTGCAGCCCGGCGACACCGCGGCCGCCGGGTTGCTAGCGCTGAACCGAGCGACGTCGGTGCAGGCGGCTGGGGTCGCGGCGGCGCAGATCACCTCGCCGGTGCAGAATCTGCTGGTGGCGGATGCCAAGACCATCGGGCTGTTCGTCACCGGGCGGGTGCCGATCCGCAAGGCCGGCGACGGGTCGGCGCCGGTACCGGGCGACGACGGGTCGCACGACTGGACCGGCTGGGCGTCTGGCGACCAGTTGCCGCACATTGTCTCGCCGGACAGCGGCCGGCTGGTGAATGGGAATGAGCCAGTGTGGCCGCCCGATTTCCCGGTTTTCATGGATCGCGACACGTTCGACGATTGGCGAGCGAAACGGATCCGCGAAATGCTGGCCCAGTCGGATCGTCATACCCCAGCGGATTTCGCTGCCATGCAGACCGACGTCGTCGATGGTTTCGCCCGCCAGGTGCTGCCGGTGCTGCTCGCGGTCAAGGACGCACCGAAAAACGCGCTGGACCTGTTGCGCGGCTGGGATGGGTCGGCGGTGATGAACTCCCCGGCGCCGCTGATCTTCAACGCCTGGATGGATGCATTTTACGCGGCGGTGCTGCGGCACGCCGGCCTGACGACGGGCCTCGGAGCGCCGGAGTCGGATTTCCTGGCCTCCGTCCTGTCGCCGGCGGGGGCGCATTGGTGCGACGGGGATTGCACACCGATGCTGCGCGACTCGCTGATCCAGGCCATGAAGGACCTGACCACCCGCTTCGGTACCGATCCCTCGGCTTGGCGCTGGGGGGATGCGCATCCCGCGGTGTTCGCGCACCCCATTCTACGCTCGCTCCCCGTGCTCGGCTCATTGACCACCATCACCGTTCCCAGCCCGGGCGACGACAACACGGTCGATCGTGGCGGTCCGAATGCCGCGTTCCAGTCGGTGCATGGGGCGGCGTATCGCGGAGTCTACGACCTCGCCGATCTCGACCGCAGCCTGTTCATGATCACCCCCGGTCAATCGGGCAATCCGCTCAGTGCCCATGCGAGAGATTTTGCCATACGCTGGCGCGACGGTGCTACAATAACCCTGGGGCCGGCGGCGGCCAGCATCTCCGGAACGGTTAGATTGAATCCATGAGCTATGCCAACCCCTATCTGGATGATGGTTTCCTGACCGGCGGCGTCATGTCGCGCCGCTGCGTGGCCTGGGTGTTCGATGTCTTCCTGATCGCCCTGCTGGTCTGGGTCCTGTGGTGGATCCTGGTGATGTTCGGGCTGCTGACCCTCGGCCTGGGCTTCGGAGCCATGAGCATCCTGCCATTCGTGCCGTTCTGTTATCATTTCCTCTCCCTGCTGGGATCGTCCAGTGCCACGCCCGGGCAGCAGATGACGGGACTGACAGTACGGCGCGATTACGACATGGGGCCGCCGACGGCGGTGCAGGCGTTGGTCTCGGTTCTCTTGTTCTACCTGACGCTGGCGACCTCGGGCCTGTTGCTGGTGGTGGCGCTATTCACCCGGCGGCACCGCACGCTGCACGACCTTGTGAGCGGGCTGGTCGTCGTGCGGGTCAGGGCCATGCGGACATTGACCGAACCGGGCGGAGGCTGGAACATGGGCGGTGGAACGTCCGCCCGATGACCATGTACAAACCACACCGCCGGCCGCAATTCTTCTACACGACGGCTCCCCTGCCCTGCCCGTATCTGGCGGGACGCACTGAACGCAAGGTGGTGACCGAGATCGTCGGCCCGGACGCCGAGGCGTTGCACGACCGGTTATCCCGAGCCGGATTCCGCCGCAGCCACAACATCGCCTACGCGCCAGTGTGCCCGTCGTGCCAGGCGTGCGTGCCGATTCGGATTCCGGTGAACGGGTTCCAGCCGGATCGCACGTTGCGCCGCATCGCCAAGGCGAATGCCGGCCTGGAAGGTTATCGCGTCCCCGCTCGGGCCACCGCCGAACAATACCAACTGTTCCAGCGTTACCAGCAGGTGCGTCACGGCGACGGCGACATGGCGAGCATGAGCTTCTACGACTATCGCGCGATGGTCGAGGACACACCGATCGAAACATTCATCATCGAGTTCCGCGACGAGCAGGACCGGTTGTTGAGCGCCTGCCTTGCCGACAAACTGGGGGATGGGCTGTCGGCGGTGTACAGCTTCTTCGCCCCGGCGCTGGAAAAACGCTCGCTTGGCACATTCGCCGTTCTATGGCTGATCGCTCGGGCTCGGGCGTTGGGACTGCCATACGTCTATCTGGGCTACTGGGTGCCGGAGAGCCGCAAGATGGCCTACAAGGCCAGGTTCCGCCCCAGTGAGGTGCTGGTGAACGGAACGTGGCGGGTGCTGACGGATGGCGAAATCGCCGGTGAGGCCGCGACCGAGGTCGCAATGGTGTCGGAATCGGCGGATTGAACCGTCCTGGCCGCCATGCCCGACCCTGATTGGCTAATTTGGGCGCGTGAGGTCCAGGCCATTGCGCAGACCGGCCTGACGTTCAGCAAAGACCCCTACGATCTGGATCGTTTCACCGCCCTGCGCCGCCTGGCCGCTCGGATCATGGCCGACCACACGGGCGCCGATCTGGGGCGGATCGAGGGATTGTTCGATACCGAAACAGGCTATGCCACCCCAAAAGTCGGCGTGCGTGCCGCGGTGTTCGATACGTCGGGGCGCATCCTGATGGTGCGCGAAACGGCCGACGAAAACCGTTGGACGCTCCCTGGCGGATGGGCGGATGTGAACCAGACTCCGGCACAATCGGTGGTGCGGGAAGTCTTCGAGGAGTCCGGCTACGACGTCCGGGCGGTGAAACTGGCGGCGGTATGGGATCGTTCGCGTCACACCCATCCTCCGACGGCGTTTTCCGTGGTGCGGCTGTTTTTCATCTGCGCGCTGGAAGGTGGCTCACCGCGCACCAGCCTGGAAACCAGCGAGGTGGCCTGGTTCCCCGAGACCGACGTGCCGGCAAACCTATCGCTGCGCCGAACGCTGCCCCATCACATCAGCCGAATGTTCGCGCATTGGCGAGACCCGGCATTGGCAACGGAATTCGACTAGTGTCCCGAATCTGAAGTTCGCCCGCTCTGGCGAACTTCAGATTCGGGACACTAGCTCTTTGTTTTCAGTGGCCTGCCGATCCCAGAAATACGTCGTAGAATGCAACGAATTTCTGGAGCAGGACACTAGAGGGTGGTCGGATCCACGCCCGCCTGAAGGGCCGTCTGCGTCGCCATAACCGACACGATCACGGCACCGAGCATCAGCAGAAAGATGAGACTGAGTTTCGCCATCCGCGTTCCCCTTTTTTCGAGAGACCGCCGGATTGATATCGTTGGCAACGTGATCAGGGCGTGACCGTCGCCGTTAGATATGCAATCACGTTCGACTGACGGTCAGGGCGTCCGGATTGACGACGTTGGTGGGTTTTCCGGCGGCGTAGGCGTCGATTTGATCGAAGATGTCGGAGAACTGGGTCTGGTACTCCTCTCGCGT
Organism: Acidisphaera sp. S103; assembly: GCF_009765975.1. GTDB lineage: Bacteria > Pseudomonadota > Alphaproteobacteria > Acetobacterales > Acetobacteraceae > Rhodopila. The sequence continues at coordinate 69,604 of NZ_LMUJ01000108.1, forward strand.
GACGTACCCGATGTGCGGGGTACAGATCACCCTATCCATAGTGAGTAGGGGATGGTTTCCGTTTGTGACAGGTTCTCTCTCGTAGACATCAATAGCCGCCATGCCAGGACGCCCATTCCGCAGCGCCCGCTCCAGCGCCCCCTCTTCAATCAGCCCCGCTCGGCTGGTGTTGACCAGGATCGCGGTTGGTTTCATCTGAGCAAGATCTGTGGCCGTAACGATCCCGCGCGTCGGCGGGAACAGGCGCAGGTGCAACGACAGGACGTCGCTGTCTTCAAAGAACGCCTGCTTGGATGCAGCCGCGGTGTACCCATCCCGGCGAGCCCGTTCCAGCGACGTTTCGTTCGACCAGACCAGCACGTTCATGCCGAACGCCCGCCCGTAACCGGCGACAGTCGCACCAATCCTTCCGTATCCGAAAATCCCCAGCGTCTTGTGACGCAGGGAGGTACCGACGCCGATCTGCCAGGTGCCGGCTTTCAGCGCAGCCATTTGCTGCGGCAACTGGCGCGCTGCAGCCAGGACCAGCGCCCAGGTCAGTTCGGCGGCGGCATAGGACGGGGTATCAGCATGTTGGCTGGAGGAGACGATAATGCCCTGCCGGGTGCAGGCATCGATGTCGATGTGAGGATAGACACTGCGCTGGCTGATCAGTTTCAGGTTGGGCAGACGCTCGATCAACGGTCGCTGAATCTTGGTTCGCTCCCGGATCAGCACCAGGGCTTCGGCGTCCTTCAGCCGTTCGGCGAGGATCGGCGTATCCTGGACGTGATCGTTCCAGATGGTGACGTCATGGCCTTGCAGCCTAGTGAAGCACAGCAAGGTGCGGACGGTGTCGAAATAATCGTCAAGGATGGTGATGTTCATTGTCCGACCCCGGCCTATTGAAGGAAGGCACGGACGACCGGTGCCGCGATGGCACCAGCCGTCCAGCCGAAACGAGGGCTTACTTTTTGGTAGCAGGCATCGCCATGGCCTTACCCTTGGATTTGGCCGGCATCGCCATGGTGTCGGGTTTCACCTGGCCGCGGATTTCGCCGCCCGGATTCGCCGCGGTGTGGACGTTCACATACCACTTGCCGGCCTCCAGATCGGCGATCTGCGGGTCGGTCAGCGTGGCCTTGCCGGACACCGGACTGGTCGGCGCCTTGCCGATCGCCACCGCCACGCCAGCGTTCGCACCGGGCGCCGCCGGACCGTGGAAATGGGCGGCGGTGGCAGGACCGGTCAGGCCACCAAAAGTCAGCGTGTAGTTAAGGGTTTTCGTCGATGTATCGAGCGTGGCCAGCAAATCGCCATAGCCGGTGCTCTTGGTGGGCGGAACCTCCGTCTTCCCGTCAAGCGAGGCGGTGAAATGCAGCATTGCCGCCGAAGCGGCGGTTGCCAGACTAAGCGTAAGCGCGGTCGCCAGAAGTGAAGCACGCAGCATTGATGTCTCCCTTGGGTTTTTTCCCGCGCCGTCACGGAATGGCAGCAAATACAGTGCGCGGTTCGATATCATTCCAGACTGGCCACGATGCGTCCAGGGGGCGCGTTACCTTGGATGCTCGGCCAACAGGGCTTCGCCGCGCGGTGTCAGTTGAATGCGGACGGGGTGACCGGGGATGTGGACGCGGGTGATAAGATTGGCGTCGATCGCGTCCTCCCACACCGTCAGGCGCGGGCAAGAGGTGCGCCACGCGTCCATGACGTCGACGTAGTCTCGGGGTTCGGCCGCGAGCCAGGCGAGGAAATCAAGGGTCAGCGGGGTCAGGATGTCGGAGGACATGGCAGGTTTCCATGCAAAACGGCACGGCCAGGATGCCGCCGGGCAGGGTGCGATGTCCAATGCATTCCGATGGATAGTTCAATACCTTCAGGGTATGGGGGCGATCGGCGGTCCTCACCGAAAATTCGCGACATAGGCATCGATTGCAGCCAGCGCACCGGCCACTTCATCGGGGGAGATAAAGGCGGCCTTGAAGCTGTTGCGGGCAAGCGTAACAATGTCATCCCGCGACAAGTCCAGGGCGCGTTGGCATGCGATCAGGTTTTCGCTGACATAGCCGTCGAAATAAGGCGGGTCGTCGGAATTGACCGTGACGTGCACGCCCGCGTCCATTAATGCCTTGAGCGGATGTTGCGCCAGGGACGGAACGACCTTCAACCTGAAATTCGACAAAGGGCAGACCGTAAGCGGGATTTTCCGTTCGGCCAGATCGCGGACAAGGTCAGGATCACCCAGGCAAGAAATTCCGTGATCGATCCGATCGACTCCCAGTTCCAACGCCTGCCGGACGTAAGTGGCAGGCCCCTCTTCGCCGGCGTGAATAGTGGTGCGGAACCCGCGATCCCGGCACGCCCTGAAGAAATTCTCGAACTTCGACGGCGGATTGCCAACCTCAGCACCGCCCATGCCGATTCCGACAACACGGTCACGCCAGGGCACGATCTGTTCAAGCAGTGCGAGGGCGTCCGCTTCACTTCGATGACGGTGGGCACTGACCAGAAGAGCGGCACTGATCCGGTGTTTTCGGGCACCATCATCGATCGCGCGCAGAATACCGTTCATCATTGTGGCAATACCGACGCCGCGTTCGGTAAAGCTTTGCGGGCCGAAGAAAATCTCCGCCCGCGTCACGCCATCCTGATGAGCCCGATCCAGGTACGCCGCGGTAACATCGTAAAAATCTTGTTCGTGGATCAGCACCCGGCAACCTTCGAAATAGAGATCGAGAAACGATTGCAGATTGGTGAACTGATAGGCCGCGCGCAATGCGGCGGCGGTGTCCCAACGCAACTTCAGGCCGTTACGTTGAGCGAGATCCAGCATGAGTTGCGGCTCGATGCTGCCCTCCAGGTGCATGTGCAGTTCGGCTTTGGGTATGCCCCGGATGAACGCATCGAGGTCTGACATGTGGCGTCTCAAACCAGCGAGAACTTCGGCAGCGTCAGGTCTTCTGATACCGCATCGAACATCACCTTCACCGGGGCACCCATGCGCAGGTTCTCGGTCTTGTCCGTCAGGTTGCTGACCACGACCGGTCCTTCCTCCAGCCGCACCAGACAAACCCGATAGGGCAGATCGTCCTTGAACCCATCCCAATACGCCCGGTGCATGTCGATCCAGGATTCCAGCGTTCCCTTCCCCGAGGCTTCGATCCAGTCCTGATCCCCCGCCAGGCATTTCGGGCAGACCGGTCCCGGCGGAAATCGCGTGTCCCCGCATGAGGGACAATGTTGCAAAAGCAACTTCCCCTCTTTTGCCGCCGCCCAGAACGGCTTGTTCAACGTATCCAGACGCGGCAGTGGCTTGTTGTAGGTCATCGGCTCGTTCCTCCTTCAGCCGCGCGTATAGATGATGGACCGTGTGCAAGGCGTGGACTGCACATATTGCACAACCTCACAGTCGGGAATCTGTCGGGCGCCACACTCACCGCGAAGCTGCCGCACCGCCTCAACGTTCAAGGCCCATCCTTGCATGTAGGAGTTCGACAGATGCCCGCCATCGGTGTTCACCGGCAGTCGCCCGCCCAGACTCAAAGCCCCATCCTCCACGAACGCACCTGACTCGCCCTGCCCGCAAAAACCCAGCCCCTCCAGGCTGAACAACACGGTCGGCGAGAAATTGTCGTAGCACATCAGCGCATCGACATCCTTGTGCGTCACCCCGGCCATCTCATACGCCTGTTTGCCGGCGGCACTGATCGCGGGATACCAGAAATCCATGTCGAAATTGGCGATCGACGACGGGCTATAGGTGTCCTGCGCACCCCAGCCGGAGATCAGAACAGGCGGTTTGGCAAAATCTTTCGCGCGTTCCTTGGACGTCAGGATCAGGCAGACGGCGCCGTCGTTGATCAGGCAGTAATCCAGCAGCCGCAACGGTGCGGTGATAAAACGGGCGCTCTCGTGATCCTCGATGGTAATGGGATTGCGCATCACCGCGTCGGGATTCAGGCACGCGTGATAGCGGATCGACACCGAAACCTCCGCCAGTTGCCGCGTGGTGGTGCCATACATCTCCATATGCCGGCGGAACGCCATCGCATGCGCCGCGCCCGGTGAGGTGAACCCCCACGGGTCCCAGGTACCCGGGCTCTCGTCGCCGCCATAGTTCACCCGCCGGGACCGCCCGATATTCGCATAAAGCAGCGCCGCATAATCGCACTGGCCGGAGGCGATCGCCGCGGCGGCCTCGATGATGCCCATGCCGGACATGCGGCCGTGGCCGGGCAGCGTGATGGTCCAGCGCGGGTTGATGCCCAGAACCTCCCCCATGCGCGCATAATACGGAATACGCGATACAAGTAGGCCGTCGACCTTGTTCTTGTCGATCCCGCAATCGTTCACCGCGTTACGGAACGCGTGTGCGGCCAGGCCATAATCGTCGATCTCGGGGAAGTTGCCATACTTCGTGTTGCCAACGCCGATAACGGCGATTTTGTCCTTAAGTTCGTTCAGGTCGTACATGCGGTTCCTCCGTGGGAGGGATGATACAGGGGGTGGAGGTTGGGGCCAAATGGGGAAGCACAGCCGCGCGGGGATGGCCGGGGCTTTGCCCGGCCATGACGATAGGGTAACGGTGTGGTCGCCGCGACAGGCCGCTTGAGCGGTCAGAAGCCGACGCGGTCGCCGCCTTTCAGGTTCAGCATTTCGCGGGCCTCGGCGGGGGTGGCGATTTCCAGGCTGAGGTCTTCGAGGATGCGGCGGATTTTGGCGACTTGTTCGGCGTTGCTTTTCGCGAGTTGGCCTTTGCCGATGTAGAGACTGTCCTCCAGCCCGACGCGGACGTTGCCGCCGTGGATGCCGGCCATGGTGGTGAAGGCCATCTGGTGGCGGCCGGCGGCGAGGACGGACCAGACGTATTGGTCGCCGAACAGGCGGTCGGCGGTTTCCTTGGCAAACAGCAGGTTGCGTGGGTCGGCGCCGATGCCGCCGGTGATGCCGAAGATGGACTGGACGAACAGCGGTGGCTCGACGATGCCGTGATCGAGGCAGTAGGCCAGGTTGTAGAGGTGGCCGATGTCGTAACATTCGTATTCAAATTTGGTGCCGTGGCCTTTACCGAGCCGTTCGACGATGCCGGCTATGTCTTTGAAGGTGTTGCGGAAGATGAAGTTGTCGGTGGCGTCCAGGTAGGGTTTTTCCCACGGGAACTTCCACTGCTTGATGCGGTTGCCGGCCTGGGAGATGTTGAAGTTCATGCTGCCCATGTTGAGGCTGCACATCTCCGGCTTGGCGACCAGCGGGGCGGCGAGGCGTTCGTCCAGCGTCATGGTCAGGCCGCCGCCGGTGGTGATGTTGATCACCGCGTCGGTACTCTGCTTGATGGTGGGCAGGAACTGCATGAACACGGCCGGATCGGGGGTCGGCGAGCCGTCGACCGGGTTGCGGGCGTGCAGGTGGATGATGGCGGCGCCGGCCTCGGCGGCCTCGATGGAGGAGCGGGCGATTTCCTCCGGCGTGATCGGCAGGTACTCCGACATGCTGGGGGTGTGGATGGCACCGGTGACGGCGCAACTGATGATGATCTTGGCCATGGCGTTTCCTCCGCGGATTCGGTGCGGCGGACTTTGCCGCAGGCGGGGCGGGAGGGCCAGGGGGTGGGGTTGGGGTGCGTCAGGTTGGAATTCTGGCGGACGCGATGGGCTGTAGGTGAGTTGAGGCACCGACCTTCTGGTAATTGCGCGCGACCTGTAGCGTGCGGGGCTGGCTTGCGCTCATTGGCTGAGCCAGTCGTTGACACTACGTCCGACTTTGCCGAGCTGATGCTCGCCTTGTCTGGTGTAGTCGCCAAGCTTCAACTCCACCGCGTCATGGACGTACCGCGCGCAGCCGGGTCGATGCGAAGACCAGGGGTGTGAAGTTTGGGCGCAAGCCGATTCTGACCCCGCACCAGCAGAAGGAGGCGCGCAAGCGGGTCGAAACAGGCGAGTCGCGGCGCAGTGTTGCCCGCGGCTACAATGTCAGCCAAACCACGATCTCGAGACTGCGATAGGACTGATGGAATTGGGACTCATGGAGATGAAGCGACCATCGTCTGGCAAAGTTGGATTTCTCCGGCGCGCCGCTGGCGCACTCATGGGTATCAGCCTCGGAAGTGTCGGGATGGTGCTCTGGTTCAGCTTTTATTTCCCCATGAGCAGACCGGAGCAGCCTAACCCCACCAAGGGCTTCGCGTATCTACTTAACGAACATAAATAATACTTCTATGTTACGCACTCAGAGTATTTAGCGTCGACTGTCGCGACGTGGGGTTTTCATGGCGGAATCATTTTTCTCTTAGCTATGTTCTGGAAATTTAAAGACCTCAAAATGAGTCGTCCCTGTCTAAGCGACATTTTGACTATGGCTACAGCCGCAATCATGTCGATCGGTTTGATCGCTTGGATCGGTATATAGGGGGCGCAAGCTTGGAGGACCTTCGGAAGCGCACCTCAACTCGCATTCTATGCGGATGGCGCAATACGTGCCTCCTATATTCTATTATTGATAACAGATTTCATCAATAAAAGGCTATAACTGTGACGTATTGACCTCCGTATGCCTTCCCCTGCGTCCCCGCCGGGGGGCTTTACGTCCGTGTCGAGACTATCGAGGCCGGAGATGGTAACCGGCTTGCGGTTGGGGAACTCGGCAATCAGGCGTAATTGCCCGCCCATGGCTTCGACATAGGAGCGGAGCGTCGACAGCAGGAAGTCGCTGCGCTTTTCGATTCGCGAGACCCCATCTTGCGAAATATGGAGGGCTGCGGCCATTCTCGTCTGGGTGAGTTCGTGTGCCTTGCGCAAATCGCGCAGCGTCATCTCGTCCTCGATCAGTTGAGCAGCCTTCGCCGCGATGTCCTGCTGCTGGTCGGCCGGCAGCCCGGCAATGACTTCATCCAATGTCCTTGCGATATCAATCTCCTGTTTTCCGGCGTGTCAGATGGTCGTCGAACCGCTTGTCGGCGGTTGCGATGAGATTGCGGTAAACCGAGCCTCGACGCTGCCCGACTTGTCGCCGGCGACTGGAACGATGGCCTGTCGAGCAACATCGAAGGCAAAAGCGACGCGCCACACGCCGTCAGCGGCATCGAAACGAAGCTCCTTCATGTTGCCGTGTCTCGAGTTCTTGAGTGTGTCCACATGCGGGCGTCCCAGCATCGGCCCTATGCTCTCGAGCAAGCGCGCCTTTGCCGCCAGCATCGTCTGCACCTCACGGGGCAATTCAAGAAACTCGGCGTCGAATGCCTCGTGAAAAATCACTGCCCAGGCCATCGGCTCGCTATTGCAGAACAATATATGTTTTTAAAGACATATTGTAGCAGCCACCGTTGACGTTAACCTCTGGCATTGCCTAACAACCGTCATGGTGGGTGCAGGCCGCCATCTACGCCTTTGTTTTAGCGAGAAAAGGCGTGGACGCCGATCTTCATCGGCGTGACGGGCGGACGATGGCTGTCAAAGAGTCAACTTTAGCGATCGCTGGTGTTATTTCCCTACCGCCGGCCTGCGTGTGAGAGCGCTTCATTCTTGAGAGGTGCAGGTTGTGGGCCATGGAGGTGTCAGCAAGCCCTGACCCAACGGTCAGAATCAGCCGTTCACACCTTCAGCGACGCCATTGTCGCAAGCTGTTCACGCGGCAGGTCGATCCGCAGCACGCGGCCGCCCCAGCCGCGGACCAGGTCGGCATCGACGGCGTCGTCAGCCGCGTCATTGGCGCGCTTGATCAGGACGTCGGGGCGCAGGGCCTCGATCAAAGATTCCGGGGAGTCCTCCTCGAACAGGCACACCATGTCGACGCAGGCGAAGCTCGCCAGGACGGCGGCGCGCGCGGCCTCGGGCTGGACCGGATGGGGGCTGCCTTTCTGGCGGCGGACGCTGGTGTCGGCGTTCAGGCCGACGATCAGGCGGTCGCAAGAGGCGCGGGCTTGCTCCAGTAGCGCGATGTGCCCCTGGTGCAGCAGGTCGAAATGGCCGTTGGTGAAACCGACCCGCCAGCCACGGTGACGCCAGCGTTCGGCCTGCTCCACCGCTTCCTCACGGGTGACGATTTTCCGTAGTGCGCTGTGCTGCGGGGTCAGCGCGGACAGCAGATCGGCTTCCCGCACCACTGACGCGCCGACCTTGCCGACGGAGATGCCGGCGGCGAGGTTGGCCAGCCGCACGGCGACCGGCAGGTCCAGTTGGGCGGCCAGCGCCGCGCCCAGGGCAGCGAGGGCCGTGTCCCCTGCCCCCGATGTGTCGAAGACGTCCGCCGCCTCGGCCGGGAAATGCTGGGACCCGGTGGCGTCCACCAGCGTCATGCCGTCGTTGCCGCGGGTCACCACGACGGCGCCGAAGCCATGTTGGGCGCGCAGATGCTGGCCGGCGGCGACGATCTGCGCCTCGGTGTCCACCGGCATGTGGGTGGCGGCAGCGAGTTCCTGGCGGTTCGGCATCACCACGTCGGCGCCGGCGTAGCGGGAGAAATCGCTGCCGCGCGGATCGACGATCAGCTTGCGGCCGGTGGTGCGTGCGGCCTCCACCAGTTTCGCCGGCACGTCGGCGGACAGCACGCCCTTGCCGTAGTCGGACAGCACGGTGACGCTGGTGGCGGCCATGGCGTCCATTGCGATGCGCAGCAGGCGTTCGGCGAGCTTCGGGTGGATCGGGTCGGTCTGCTCGCGGTCGGCGCGCAGCAATTGTTGGCCGGCGGCGATCAGGCGGGTTTTCAGCGTGGTGGTACGGCCGCCTTGGACCAGCAGCCAGGGTTCGACGTTCGGCTGGCCGCCGACCAGGCCGGTCAGGTCCGATCCGGCCTGGTCATCGCCGACGACGGAGATGAAGGCGGTGGCCACCCCCAGGGCGGTGAGGTTGCGCACCACATTGCCGGCGCCGCCGGGCAGCGCGACCTCCCGCTCGATCGCCAGGATGGGGACCGGCGCTTCCAGGCTGATGCGGCTGACCTCGCCGAAGGTGTAGCGGTCCAGCATCACGTCGCCGATAACCAGTACGTTGGTATGCGCGAGACGGCGGACCGCGGCGGCGAGATCCGGTTGCGGTTCATCCGGGCGCGGCACGGAACCTAGCGTTATTTGGTTCATTCAACCTGCTGTCATAGGAGCGTCGCGACGATGCAACTTATCTTCGCGTGTGGCCGCGACAAGAAGCAAGCATCGTGATCGCGCAATCGTGGAAAACTTAAGTATGAGGGTATCACGAGATACTAGACAGTCTAGCCACATTTTTATGCAAGATTTAGGGATATCGCGCCACAAGTTTAGCCTATTTCCTCGGCGTTGCCCCTCATCGGCGAAAGCGACTGGAACCAGCATCGCAATCTTCGTCGTCTACCGCTGGATACAGCGCAAACGAACCACGCGCCGCTGCGGCACGCTCCCAATCAGCTTTGCAGGAAGCCCAGCCGGTCCTCCTCCAGCACCACGCAGGTCAGCGCCCCGCCCAGCACCGCGCCGGTATCGATCGCGATGCGGTTCGGCTGGACGACCGGCTCCCGCTTCGGGGTATGTCCATGCACGATGACCGCACCGTGATTGGCGCGCGAGGACAGGAACGGCTCCCGGATCCACATCATGTCCTGGCGCGACTGCTTGTGCAACGGCACACCGGGCCGGATTCCGGCATGCACGAACAGATACGGGCCGATGTGATGGCTGATCTCAAGATCCCGCAGAAACAGCAAATGCTGGCGTGGAATGCGGCTGGCCCACTCTGTCGGCGGTACGGTGCGGGAAATACCCCAACTCAGCAGCGAGTCCGCACCGCCGTTCGTCATCCAGTGGCTCGGCGCCTCCTTGTCGACACCGGCCAGCGCGGACAACATCATGAACTCATGGTTGCCCATCACGTTGACGCTGGCGTCGGCGGGCACCGGCGGCTGGTTGATCAGCCAGTCGATCACCTGGGCACTGTCGGCACCGCGATCCACATAGTCGCCCAGATGCACCAGGGTGGTATGGGCGACCGGCCGAACCGCCATGTCCTCGGCGATCATCTCGTGCAGGGCCACCAGGCGGTCGAGGCAGCCATGAATATCGCCCACGGCATAGACGCGCTGTCCGGCTGGCAGGGTCGCGGGGGCGGCGGTGAGTTCGATCATGGGCACGCAAGTTACAGCCGACAGCGGGCATCCGCCAACCGCCTCTTGGCAATCGTCTCTTGGCGGATGCCCGCAAGCGCCGTATCCGGACGCCCATGGACGCGATTCAGGTCGAGAACCTCTCAAAACGATACGGCGCGGTTCTGGCGGTGGACGACATCAGCTTCGCCGCGCCGACGGGGGCCACGGTCGGGCTGCTGGGTGGCAACGGCGCCGGCAAGACCACCACCATCGCCATGCTGCTGGGCCTGCTGGTTCCCACCTCCGGCCGGATCACCGTGCTTGGGCACGACATGGCGAAAGACCGATTCGCGGCGCTGGCCCGAATGAATTTTTCCTCGCCCTATGTCGCCCTGCCGTCGCGGCTGACAGTGCGGGAGAACATGCGAGTGTATGGCCACCTCTACGATGTGGCCCGTGTCGACGACCGGATCGCCGTGTTGGCCCGGGAACTCGACCTGGGGCCGATCCTGGATCGCCCGGCGGGCCAGTTGTCCGCCGGCCAGAAAACCCGGGTGGCGCTGGCCAAGGCCCTGATCAACCGTCCGGAACTGCTGCTGCTGGACGAACCGACGGCCAGCCTGGACCCGGATACCGGCGACCTGGTCCGCACCTGGCTGGAACAATACCGCACCGAGAGCGGCTGCACGATCCTGCTCGCCAGCCACAACATGGCGGAGGTCGAGCGACTGTGCTCGCACGTCGTGATGCTGAAACAGGGCAAGGTGGTCGACCGCGGCAGCCCGGACGAGCTGCTGACGCGCTACGGCCGGCACGATCTGGAGGCGGTGTTCCTGGACATCGCCCGCGATCGCCGGCAGGCAATCCCCGCATGAGACCCCCCAACTTAAAACCCATGTTCCGCCGCATTTGGGGCCTGATGTACCGCCACCTCGCGCTGTACCGCCGGTCGTGGCCGCGCATGCTGGAACTGGCCTACTGGCCGATCCTGCAGATGTGCATCTGGGGCTTCACCGCCCGCTTCCTGGCCGCCCGGCTGGGCAATCCGGGGCTGATCGCGGGCGCCACGCTGCTGGGCGGCGTGTTGCTGTGGGAAGTGACGCTCCGCAGCCAGATGGGCATGTCGATCTCCTTCCTGGAGGAAATCTGGTCGCGCAACCTGGGTCATGTCTTCGTCAGCCCCCTGCGTCCGTTCGAGCTGATCGCAGCGCTGATCGGCATGTCGATCATCCGCATGCTGCTCGGCGTGGTACCGGCGATCCTGCTGGCCTGGGGGCTGTACGCGTTCAACCTGTTCACCCTGGGACCGGTGCTGATCCTGTTCTTCATCAACCTGATGATCATGGGTTGGGCGGTGGCGCTGGGTGTCGTCTCGCTGATCCTGCGGCACGGCGCCGGAGCCGAACCACTGGCATGGGGCGTGCTGTTCGGGCTGGCGCCGTTCTCGGCTGTATTCTACCCGGTCTCCGTATTGCCGGCGTTCGTCCGGCCACTGTCCTATGCACTGCCCACAACCCATGTGTTCGAAGGCATGCGAGGCGCGCTGCTGCACGGTGAGGTACTGTGGGGCCACCTGGCCGCCGCGTTCGGGCTGAATTTGATCTGGATCGCCGGTGCCGCGTGGCTGTTCACGCGGCAATTCCATGCGGCCCGTGTGAGCGGTGCCCTGATAAACATTGGTGAATGATGGAGACCTCTTTCTGGCTGATCCGCCACGCGCTGGTGTCGGAAAACGCCCGCGGCTTCCTGTACGGCGTGATGGACGTGCCGCTATGCGAGCCAACCCTGCTGGAGCAGGCACCGATGTATCGCTCGCTGGCCGCTCGGTTGCCACGTTCGGCCGACTGGCTGGTAACACCGCTGTCGCGCACCCGGCGCACCGCGGAGACGATCTTCGCCCACGGCTATCCCCAGACCCAACTTGGCGTGGAACCGGACCTCATCGAGCAGTCCCTGGGCGAGTGGCAAGGCCTGCCGCACGCCGAACTGCCAGCAAAGCTGCTGCACCCCGCGCACGCGTTCTGGCCGCTGGCCGGCAGCGAGAAGCCGCCCGGCGGCGAAAGCATGGCCGAGGTCATCACCCGCGTTGGCGCGGCGATGGAGCGCCTGGCCGAGACGCACGCCGGGCGGGACGTGGTGATCGTCAGCCACGGCGGGGCAATCCGTGGCGCGATCGCCCATGCGCTGCGGATCGAGGCGGACAACGCGCTGCACATGTCGGTGCAGAACCTGTCGTTGACCCGGTTGCAGCGGACGGTAGATGGGTGGCGGGTGCAGTGTGTGAATGAGTTGCCGGGGTATTGATTCCACCTAGTGAACGCCGGAATCCCGTTCAGTCAGGGTAATCGGGCGAATGCGTAAGGTGATGATCAGTTGGAACGTAGGGCCTGTACCGGTTGGCCGGGAAATATCGGGGTTCTGCGGTGTTCCTGTCGCCGTGTCTGTCGGTTTGAGAATCACAGGGGTTGCAGTTGGAGGATTTGTAGGCAACGAAATTATAGATGAAACACCCTCGAAACTCGCGCAGCAAGACTCAGAATGTAGGGCAACACAGCCAACCCTCAAAGATCGTCGATAACGCTGACAATCCATCCGCCCCAAAACAATCAGACCGGACTGCGTTCGAGCCCACGATTGCTATCCCACGACCAAGAGCACCACGCCCACGAGCGTCGATTCTGGAATCGGCAAATCCTGGTAGCCAAGTGGCTTAATGGAATAACTTTGGGAGGTTCTATCGCCGCGTGTCTTGGACTGATCGCCCTCTATGTAAGTATATTAGGCGCCAATGACTCCACGATGAGAGCCAATCGAGCGTGGCTTTCACCGTCCTTCATGGTGCTCAATCGCCCTCTTGAGAACGGTAGCACCATTGGCTTTCAAATTCACGTGGAGAACGTTGGCCGGGAACCTGCCACCAACGGGGTCTACACATTCAACTATTTTCTCGCGCCCTACATTACCGAAGGCAACGGCCCCGACGTCTTTCAGGAAAACACGACTTGCAGAGGCCTAAAGCCTGTCCCGCACAGCGGCATCACGATATATCCAGGCACAGTCAAATTTTGGATCCCATACAGCTTTGAAGATAAGAAAATGATTGCTGACATTTTGGAGCGGAAAGGGTCTCTTGTTATCGAGGGGTGTATCGCTTTTTTGACTTTTGGGCAAAGACATACAAGCGAATTCCGGTTCTTTTTGAGAGATACGCTTGGCCCTAGCTGTTGGGCTGCCAAAGAGGGCATTACCACGCCCCAGGGCGTCATGCAGTGTTGGAATTTCAATGGAATGCTCAGGGGTAGCGGATCCGATTGACACGATGCAGTCCCTTGGTCGGGCTATCTCCCAATCCATTCACACCTCCGCCATCCGCGTGCATCTGCGTTCATCTCTTGTTCATCTGCGTAAGGCGCCTTCCTTGCTAAAATCCTCACCACCCGGCCCAGTTCGACCTCCACCGACCGCCTAACCCGATTTCTCGGCCCGTTCACCGAACCAAGGTTGAAAGCATCCGCCGCATCGCTATCATCGCGCACCCTTCCGACCACCCAAAGGAACCTCATGCTCGACGGTGCTGCCTCGGCGATCACGCCGACCGAGATCATCCACGTAGAGTCACGCACCGTGGCCTGTGACGGCGGCGATGGCGCCCTGGGTCATCCCAGGGTCTTCCTGCGCATCGCCGATGAACAGGTGATGTGCCCGTACTGCTCGCGTCTCTATGTCCTGAACCCGGGAGCCGATCACGCCAGCGGACATTGACATCGCCGGTGAGATCCCGGTCGAGGCGGAGGTCACCGCCAAGAAGCTGCACCTGATCCTGATCGACGGATCGGGGTTCATTTTCCGCGCCTTCCACGCCTTGCCGCCGATGACACGGCCGGACGGCACGCCGGTGAACGCGGTGTTCGGCTTCACCAACATGCTGGCGAAGTTGTTGAAGGAGCATGTCGGGACCCATATCGCGGTGATCTTCGACGCCGGGCGGCTGACGTTCCGCAATCGGCTGTACGATGCGTACAAGGCGCAGCGGCCGCCGCCGCCCGAGGAACTGATCCCTCAGTTCGCGCTTATCCGCGAGGCGACCGAGGCGTTCGGCGTGCCAGCGATCGAGCTGGCGGACTGGGAGGCCGACGACCTGATCGCCGCCTATGCGCTGTCGGCGACCAATGACGGCGGCCAGGTGACCATCGTGTCCTCGGACAAGGACCTGATGCAGTTGATCCGGCCGGGCGTGGAGATGTTGGACCCGATCAAGCAGAAGCCGATCGGTCCGGCCGAGGTGATGGAGAAGTTCGGCGTCACCCCCGACAAGATGGTGGAGGTGCAGGCGCTGATCGGCGATTCCGTCGATAACGTGCCGGGCGTGCCGGGGATCGGGCCGAAGGGCGCGGCGCAATTGATCAACGAATTCGGCGACGTGGAGGCGGTGTTGGCCGCGGCGCCTGGCATGAAGCCGTCGAAGCGGCGGGACATGCTGATCGAGCATGCCGACAAGGCGCGTATTTCCCGCACGCTGGTGCTGCTGCGGGAGGATACGCCGCTGCCGGTGCCGGTCTCCGAGTTGGGCCAGCGGGACGCGGACCGGGAGAAGCTGACGGCATGGCTGACGTCGCAGGGGTTTCGCAGCACGATCAGTCGCCTGGGGCTGGATGGGCCGGCGCCCGCGCCGGTTCAGGCGAACGCCCCGCTGCAGAGGGTGGTGCAGCCTGACCTGGGGCTGGTGCCGCCGCCGCCCGAACACGGGTTCGGGCCGTATGAGAGTGTGACCTCGGCCGAGGCGCTGCGAGCCTGGGTGGCCGAAGCGACGGCGATCGGCCGGGTGGCGATGGATACCGAAACCGACGGGCTGGACGCGATGCGCGCGCGTTTGATCGGGTTTTCGCTGGCCACCGCGGCGGGACGCGCCTGCTATGTGCCGGTGGCACATGAGGTGCTGGGCGAGCAGTTGAAGCTGGCCGACGCGATCGAGGTGCTGGGGCCGCTGCTGACCGATCCGTCTGTGCTGAAAATCTTCCAGAACGCCAAGTTCGACATGATGATCTTGTCGCGCGCCGGCTTCCCGATGCCGGCGCCGGTGGAAGACACCATGCTGATCTCCTACGCGCAGGAGGCCGGCATGCACGGACATGGCCTGGACGAGCTGTCGCAGTTGCATCTGGGACATACCCCGATCAGCTATGACGCGGTTACCGGCACCGGGCGCAATCGGGTGCCGTTCTCCCAGGTGCAGATCGATCGTGCCACGGCCTATGCGGCGGAGGACGCCGATGTCGCGCTGCGGCTGTGGGACACGCTGAAGCCCCGGCTGCGACTGAACGGCGGGCTGGCGCTGTATGAGCAGGTGGAACGCCGCCTGCTGCCGATCCTGCTGGACATGGAACGCGCCGGGGTGAAGGTCGATGCCGATGACCTGCGCCGCATGTCGGTCGATTTCGCCGAACGCATGGCGGTGATGGAGCAGGATTGCCATCACCTCGCCGGTCATCCGTTCAACGTCGGCAGCCCCAAGCAACTCGGGGAAGTGCTGTTCGACGAACAGAAGCTGCCGGGCGGCAAACGGATGAAGACCGGTGCGTGGGGGACCGATTCCTCCGTGCTGCAAGCCCTGGCGGACCAGGGCCACGACCTGCCGAACCGCATCCTGGAATGGCGGCAGTTGCAGAAGTTGAAATCCACCTACGCCGACGCCCTGGTGACCGACATCAATCCGGAAACCGGCCGCGTGCATACATCCTTCGCGATGGCGATCGCCTCCACCGGGCGGCTGTCGTCGACCGACCCGAATTTGCAGAACATCCCGATCCGGACGGAGGAAGGCAGCCGTATCCGCCACGCGTTCATCGCCGAACCGCGGCATGTGCTTGTCAGCGCGGACTACTCGCAGATCGAGTTGCGGCTGCTGGCCCATGTCGCCGACCTGCCCGTGCTGAAGGACAGTTTCGCCAACGGCGAAGACATCCATGCCCGCACCGCCAGCGAGGTCTTCGGCATCCCGATGGCGGGCATGGACCCGATGACCCGGCGGCGCGCAAAAGCGATCAACTTCGGCATCATCTACGGCATTTCGGGGTTCGGGCTGGCCCGGCAGTTGGGGATCACGCCGGGTGAGGCGCGTGGATACATCGGTCGTTACTTCGAGCGTTATCCGGGTATCCTGGAGTACATGGAGCAGACGAAGAAAACGGCGCGCGAAAACGGCTACGTGGTGTCGCCCTTTGGCCGCCGCTGCTGGGTACCCGGAATCGCCGACAAGAACGGCGCACGGCGAGCGTATGCGGAGCGGCAGGCCATCAACGCGCCGCTGCAAGGCGGCGCGGCCGATATCATCAAGCGTGCGATGGTCCGGCTGCCCGCGGTGCTGAAGGCC
Source organism: Acidisphaera sp. S103 (assembly GCF_009765975.1). Classification (GTDB taxonomy): domain Bacteria; phylum Pseudomonadota; class Alphaproteobacteria; order Acetobacterales; family Acetobacteraceae; genus Rhodopila. Next base: position 86,000 of record NZ_LMUJ01000108.1, read on the forward strand.
GAGGGCCTGCGCTCCCGCCTTCTGTTGCAGGTGCATGACGAACTTTTGTTCGAAGCCCCGGAGGACGAAGCCGACGCTCTGGCCGGTGTGGCCAAGCGCGTGATGGAAGCCGCCGCCGTACTGTCGGTACCGCTGGTGGTGGAGACCGGTTCGGGCCGGACATGGGCAGCAGCGCACTGATCGGCTTCGCCGGCGACCCCTGTATGGTTACAAGGTTGGCCTTGCGCCGGACCGGGTGGTTGCGCATGTTGCAAGGAAGCGGCGGAAGAAGGCAGGCGGAGCAAGGTTATGGACGGCGGAGCAGACTCAAGGCGCATCACGATACACGCGCCAGGCGATTTTGCCGGAATGCGGGCGGCAGGAAGGCTCGCCGCCCAGACCTTGGACATGATCGCGCCGCATGTGAAGCCGGGCGTGTCCACGGCGATGCTGGACAAATTGTGCGACGATTTCATCCTTGATAATGGCGCGATTTCCGCCTGCCTGAACTATCGCGGCTATCCGAAGTCGATCTGCACCTCCATCAACCATGTCGTCTGCCACGGTATCCCCAGCGACCGGAAGCTGGAGAACGGCGACATCCTCAACATCGACGTCACGGTCATCCTGGACGGCTGGCACGGCGATTCGTCGCGGATGTATGCCGCCGGAACACCGAACACACGAGCACGGAACCTGATCGACGTGACGTACGAGTCGCTGATGCGCGGCCTGAAGATGGTGAAGCCGGGGGCGACGCTGGGCGATGTCGGCCATGCGATCCAGACATACGTCGAGGCCAACCGCTTCAGCGTCGTCCGCGACTTCTGCGGCCATGGCATCGGCCGGCGCTTCCATGAACCGCCGAACGTGCTGCATTTTGGCCGTATCGGTGAGGGTCCGATCCTGCGCACCGGCATGTTCTTCACCATAGAGCCGATGGTGAATGCCGGCCGGCCGGAGGTGAAGGTGCTCGACGACGGCTGGACCGCGGTAACGCGGGACCGCAGCCTGTCCGCCCAGTTCGAGCACATGATCGGCGTCACCGATACCGGCTGTGAGATCTTCACCCTGTCCCCCACCGGATTGGACAGGCCGCCGCTCGGCGTTAGCTGATTGGCAACATTTGGCGGTTAGGGTCCGCGGCGATCGTTTTGCCGCGAGCCCCATGTCCAAAGAGCCCAAGCCGGCCGGTATGGCCGAATTTTCGTTCCTGCCCGATCTGGTGCCCCAGCCGATGGAGCCTTCCACCCCGGTTGGCGCCGAAGGCCATCGGCTGCGCATGCGCCAGCGGCTGTTGAAGGCCGGGCCGGATGCGCTGGCGGATTACGAGATGCTGGAGATGATCCTCTTCATCGCCCTGCCCCGGCGGGACACGAAGCCTCTGGCACGCGCACTTCTGGCTCGATTTCGAACCTTCGGCGGCGTCCTGGGCGCCCCGCCAACCGAGTTGATGGGCGTCGACGGAATCGGCGAGGCAGGTGCGGCGGCATTGAAGCTGGTCCAGGCCGCGGCACTGCGGATGATGCGGCAGGACATCGCGGCACAGCCGGTCCTGTCGACTTGGGAACGGCTGACGGACTACCTGATGGCGGCGATGGGTCACGAACGCGTCGAACAGTTTCGCGTGTTGTTCCTGGACGGCAAAAACAAGCTGATCGCCGATGAGGTGCAGGGAACCGGCACGATCAATCACGCCCCGGCATATCCGCGGGAGGTGGTGCGGCGGTGCCTGGAACTGCACGCCAGCGCGGTGATCCTGGCGCACAACCACCCCAGCGGCGAGCCGGCACCCTCGCGAGAGGATGTGGTGCTGACGACGGATATCGTGCGTGCGGCGGCGACAATGGGGATCGCCGTGCATGACCACATCATCATCGGGCGAGGAAAGTGGCTGAGCTTTCGGGCGGAGAAGCTGTTCTGAACAACCCAGCCCAGGCCCGCCGGGCAGGCCGGAACCGACCTTCCCCCCGGTCGGCACCCCGCAACTTGTCGGGAATGCTCGCACGTGGCAGCGTCCCGCAATCATGAGCAACCGGAAATCAATTTCTGCCGCGGCATCCCGCATATCTGCGTATGTTCGACATACACCTGTACTGCGCGTGAGCTTGGGCACAGGTTCACCTGTCGCGTTAAAGTTGGAGCTGCTGCAACACGCTGGCAGCTTCAAGCCGCGCGGCGCGTTCAACCGGCTGCTGTCGGCGGATCGTCCGGCGGGGGGCGTCATCGCGGCGTCCGGCGGCAATCACGGCGCGGCGGTCGCCTACGCGGCACGCAGCCTGGGAATAAGCGCGGAGATCTTCGTTCCGTCCGCCACACCCGCGGCCAAGGTGGCGCGCATCGCTAGCTATGGCGCGCACGTGGTGCAAGGCGGCGAAACCTATGCCGAGGCCCTGGTCGCCTCCCGCCGCCGGCAGGCCGAAACGGGCGCGCTGGAGGTCCACGCCTACGACCATGCCGACGTGCTGGCCGGTCAGGGAACGGTCGGGCGGGAATTCGAGCAGGATGCCCCCGACCTGACCCACATCCTGGTCGCGGCCGGCGGCGGCGGGCTGATCGGCGGCGTCGCCGCGTGGTACGCCGGCAGCGCCGAGATCATCGGCGTCGAGCCAGAAGGCTGCCCCGCCCTGCACGACGCCCTGCGCGCCGGAAAACCGGTCGATGCCCCCGTGGGCGGGCTCGCGTCCGACAGCCTGGGCGCGCGTCAGGTCGGCGCGCTGATGTTTCCGATCGCCCAACGCTTCGTCAGCCAAGCGGTGCTGGTGACCGATGAGGCAATTCTTGCCGCGCAACGCCTGCTGTGGGACCAGTTCCGGCTGGTCGTCGAACCGGGCGGCGCGACCGCCGCCGCCGCACTGTTATCGGGACGTTTCGTTCCGCCGGATGGCGCTCGGGTTGGCGTGGTGGTCTGCGGGGCGAACACCGATCCAGCAAAGATCAGCGGCTGATCGGCGCTAAGGACGCCTGGGCCGAAATGTTGGACGATTTGTGCTGAATAAAAACCGAAGCGTCGGAAGCGGACGGCTTCCGGGCCCCAGGCGATCACGCTCTACCGCGGCCGCAGTAACACACTAATACCCCCGTTCCCAGTCGATCACGTTCCGCATCGGCCGTCCGTCGATCCAGGCGCCTAGATTGTCACAGAACAGATCTGTGCCGCCATGCCGCTCCTCATCGCTGGCACCCGAGATGTGCGGTGTGATCAGCACCCGCGGATCGGACCAAAGCGAGGCGATCGGGGGACGCTCGAACTCACCGACATAGACATCCAGCGCCGCGCCCCGCAGATGATCGCGGGCCAGCGCATCGGCCAATGCGTCCTCGTCAATGATCTCGCCACGAGCGACATTGACCAGGATGCTGCCCGGCTTCATCGCAGCGAAACGATCCTTGTTGAACAGGCGTTCGGTTTCCGGCGTCCACTGGCAGCAGATGACCACGACATCGCTGTCCGGCAGAAGCCGATCAAGGTCCGCGGCGCCCCCGACATAGGAAAATCCCGCCGGCAACGGTTCGGTTGGCGGATGGCGGCGGGTGCCCACGACCCGCATGCCCAGCGCGGCGCACAGACGGCCGACCTGCCCGCCAATGCCGCCGGCACCGACGATGCACGCGGTCTTGCCGTCCAGCAGCAGCGGCCGGTAGGCCCGAGCGGCGAATGTTTCCGCATCCCGATCGATGGCGGCGCGATGCAGGCCCTTGGCAATAAACGTGATCCCCGCCACCGCGTATTCGGCGATCGCCAGCGCGTTGGCCGCCCCGCGGGATGTCGTTACGATCACATCACTGCCCCACAGATCACCGCGCAAGAGGTTGCTGGCGCCCGCCGGGCGTTGATGCAGCCATTTCAGCCGCGGCGCTCGCGCCCGCAAATCGAGCGGAAACGGCCATCCGCCAATGACAATGTCCGCCTCGGCGAGCAGCCGGTCGCGTTCCTCCCGCGTTCCCCGGCCGGTGGTGCCCGGCTTGAGGTAGCGTTCCGCGGTGAAGGCCGGCCAGGTCTCGCGATACTCGCCGTCGAACCAGCCGCCGGCGTCGGTCAGCCGCACCGCCGGATCAACAGCCTGGATCTGCGCTTTGTCCGCCGCACCGAGATGCGTAAGGCTAAGAATGTTGACGGTTTGCATGGATGCTTGCCCGATCACAGAGGAACCGCCGGACCTTAGACCACGATCGGTTGCGGCCAAAGACAGTGGTCCTTTCGCTCCCACGGTCCGTCGTGCAACAATCGCCCCTACAAAAAACACGAAGGCGCTTCAGGGAGCGACACGATGCTTGGCCTCATGCAGCAGAAGAACCTGCTTCTGTCCTCAATCATCCAGCATGCCGCGCGCTGGCACCCCAACGCGGAAATCGTCTCCCGCATCAGCGAGACGCAGATCCATCGCTCCGATTACGCCACCATCGAACGGCGCTCCCGCCGGCTCGCCAACGTGCTGCGCCGCCTGGGCGTGAACCAGGGCGACCGCGTCGCCACCATGGCCTGGAACGGTTACCGGCATCTGGAGCTTTACTGGGCGATCTCCGGCATGGGTGCGGTTTGCCACACGATCAATCCTCGGCTGGCATCCGACGACATCAGCTACATCATCACCCATGCGGGCGATTCCGTCCTGTTCGCCGACCTGTCTTTCGTGCCGCTGATCGCCGCGATCGCACCCGACCTGACCGGCTGTGTCCGCCACGTCGTGCTGCTGGCCGATTCGGCCGAGATGCCCGACCTGGCATTGCCCGCCGGCATGACATTGCATGGCTACGAAGACCTGATGGCGCAGTCCGATGAGACGTTCGACTGGCCGGACTTCGACGAAAACACCGCCAGCGCGCTCTGCTACACCTCCGGCACCACCGGCCGGCCGAAAGGCGTTCTCTACAGTCACCGCTCCGCCGTGTTGCACGCCCTGGCCGCCAACGCCGCCGACAACTACGCCTTCCGGGCGATGGACCGCATTTTCGTGGCAACGTCGATGTTCCATGCTGCCGCCTGGGCATGGCCCTACGCCGCGGGCATGAGCGGGTCCGCACTGGTGCTGCCGGGACGCTGGCTGGACGGCCAGACCGTCCTGAACACACTGAACGAAGAACGCATCACCTATTCCGGGGGCGTGCCCACCATCTGGCTGGGCGTGCTAGACGCGTTGCGCTCGTCCGGATCCACCCTGCCCTACCTGAAACGCCTGATGGTCGCCGGCTCCGCCTGCCCGCGCGTCCTGATCGAGGGCTTCGGTGCCTACGGCGTCGACGTCTATCAAGCGTGGGGCATGACCGAGACCAGCCCGATCGTCACCCACCACGCCACCGTCCCGGCCACCGCCGGCCTGGACACGGAAGCGGCGACACGGTTACGCCTGAAACAAGGCCGCCCGATCTACGGCGCCGACATCAAAATCGTCGATGCCGGCGGCAACGCGTTGCCGCACGATGGCGTGGCGTTCGGCGACCTGCTGACCCGCGGCCCCTGGGTCTGCCGGGAATACCTCTACCGCGGCAGCGAAGGCGCGGCAGCCGAGGACGGCTGGTTCGCCACCGGCGACGTCGCCACCATCGACCCGGACGGCCATGTCGAGCTGGTGGATCGTTCCAAGGATGTGATCAAATCCGGCGGCGAATGGATCAGCTCGATCATGCTGGAGAACATCGCCGTCTCCCATCCTGACGTGGCGGAGGCGGCGGTCATCAATGCTCGGCATGAACGTTGGCAGGAACGTCCGCTGCTGCTGGTCGTCCCACGCAGCGGGCACTCGATCAACACGGATGATCTGATGAAGCTGTATGACGGTGCCGTGGCGAAATGGTGGCATCCGGATGCCGTGGTGGTGGTCGATTCACTGCCGCATGGCGCGACGGGGAAGCTGAACAAGCTGGCACTCCGGCAGGCATACCAGAACTATCTGATCGACAACCCTACCGCCGCCGGCCGGTGATATGCGATAAGACGGACCTGAAACCGAGGACAACCACTATGCAGCCACGTATCACCTCGCTGGATCAGGCCACCGCCATCCGGCCATTCGGTATCGATATGAAGATCATGCTGGGCGCCGAACACACCGGCGGAACGTTCTCGGCGATCGTCGCCGACGTCGCCCCGGGTGAGGGCCCGCCGCCGCACCTGCATCAGGACCGGGAAGAATATTTCTACGTCCTGGACGGCACCTATTCGCTGACGGTCGATGGTGTGGAATCCACCATCGGACCCAACACGCTGGTGTTCGTGCCGCGCGGCACGGTACACACCTTCACCAATATCGCCAGCACGCCCGGCCGGTTGCTGGAATGGACCATTCCGGGCAGCAACGGCGACTACTTCCAGGCGGTGGACAAGATGCAGGCCGAAGGTGGTTTCGACCCGGAGAAATTCGCTGCGATAAACAAGCAATTTTCGACCGAGTTTGTTGGTTAGGGTCTGATCGCGCAAGCGGACCGTCGTGGAGAGCGGCTTACGCTTGCCCATTCTATGCCGGCGGGATCCGGAATCCGATACGGCCCGCCGTTGCATCGTAGAGGTAATCAGCACCTGCCAACACGTTTCTGCCTGTATTGATGCCGCTCCCGACGCGCCACTCCACCTGTGATGGCGCCGAGACTTCATTGTTATCACCGGTGACGAATGAATATTGCAGCGACGGTTCATTCGCCATATCCGCTGGCGGCGCCGATATGGTCACCGAGATACCGGGGGGGAACGCGGTATCGTTCGGCAAGTTGGGGGGCACGGACTCGGCGCGGACCCATAGAATCATTGCACTGATGCCAGTATCCATCAGAAAGGGCAGATCAGCGTAATACTCGTCGGGACTGAAATCGCCCGATAGACCGACACTGCCTGAAGGCTGCATCCAATCCCTTCCAGAGGCATCGCCGGAGAGTTTCATGAACGAGAAGCCTTCCATATTGCTTGCGGCCAGGCCGACATCGAGGCCCTGCGTGCTGATGATGTAGCCATGACGAAGATGCGTGCCCTGGTGGCGTAAATGCAGTAGCGGGTTGCGGGCTGGCCCTCCGTCGGCCAGCCCACCAATCCCGAAACCGATACCGAACACGCCGCCGGTGAAATCGGCCGGCTGGTCCACCGCGAAAACCTCAATGTAGGCAACCGGATAGTCGCCCGTCCCGTCCCACGCAGCCGGCACGCCGATCACGACCGGCACTTTGACCCACTGGCCCTGGTAGGTCTTGCCGCTGCTGATATAGCCGAATGCGATGTCCTGAGACGGATCGAACGCCTGATAGTCGGGGCCAAGGACGGTTCGAGGCACCAATATCCCGACCGATCCCGTATCGACCAGAAAAGCGTGCGACGCCCCGCCCCCCAGCGCAGCACTGACATGCAAACCGTTCACCAGGTTCGAGTTCGCGGTGAATGGCACATGATAATGCATCTGATTCGACTGACTCATCCATGCCTCCTGTTTCGGCGCTTGTGACCTGCATAAATCGGCTGGTGGCGTCCTTCGGATCGGGTCACGCTGCAGTAAAACCACGGCTTCCGCGCAATCGACCTGCCCCTATTGTCGGGTGGCCGTCTATTCTTGGGGTTGGAAGAATTCAAACTGTTCTTTCGATATCTTAAATGACGGCCCGCCCTGCTTCAACATCAAATTGGAGGTTCGCTGTCCCGTCGATGGCCAGGAGCAAACGATCAGACCCAACACGCTGGTGTCCGTACCCGGTGGTACAGTGCCAGCACACCGGGGGCGACTGCTGGAGTGGACCATTCCAGGCAGCAACGGCGATTATTTCCAGGCGACGGAGACGTTCGCCGCGATCAACAAGCGGTTTTCGATTGAGTTCGTGGGTCAGATCTCCACACGCCGAGCAGCGAGGGCTTCCTCGTTCATTGTCAGGCCGAGACCGGGGCCAGTGGGCAAATGGAATAACCCGTCGATCGGTAGCGGCGGGTTGTCGAACACAGCGTGGGTGCGGGTTGAGGGATCGTTCCACTCGGCTGGCTTGGTCCCTTGCAGCAGCGAGGCCACGACGTGCAGGTTTGCCACGTGGCCGATCATCGGCTGGGTCTGGTGCGGCACCAGTTCCACGCCGTGCGCATGCGCCAGGGCGGCACAGCGTAGCAGGCCGGTGATGCCGCCCATCTTGACGATGTCGGGCTGGACCATGCGCACGCCGGCGTCTATCAGGTCGGCCAGTCCCGCCAGCGTGTAGGTTTGCTCACCGGCCGATACCGTAATGTCCAGCTTGCGCGCCACCTCGCCCATCACATGAATATGGTAGTGCTGGACTGGTTCTTCGAACCACCAGAACTCCAATTCCTCCAGCGCTCGGCCGACGCGGATCGCGCCGCCGGACGTGTAACAATTATTGGCATCGAAGGCCAACGGAAAGCCGTCGCCGACCAGCTTTCGCACCGCCCGCGCTTTGGCGATATCACCTGGAATATCGGCATCCAGAGTGGTTCGATTGTTATCGAACCGGATCTTCACCGCCGCCGGCCTGTCGCGTAACCGAGCCTCGACAACGCGAACGACAGCGTCGATATCGCGGTCGCCGTTGCCGCCGATCGAGGCGTAGAATGGCAGCGCCGTCTTCCAGGCACCGCCGATCAGCTTGTAGATCGGCAATCCGGTCAGCTTGCCCTTCAGATCCCATAACGCGATATCCAGCGCCGCCATCGCGCCGGTCAGCGCACCCTCTGGCCCCAGTTTCACCAGCGTGTGCATGGCCTGATCCAGCAGCACGGCATGATCCAGCGGGTCGCGTCCCACCAGCATTGGCGCGATGTCGTGCACCACCATGCCCAGCGACGCTCGGCCGCCTTGCATGGGGGATGCCTCGCCGATGCCGATCAGACCGTCATCGGTATGAATGCGGACGAAGGCACTGCGCTGTGATGGCTTGTCGGTGGCGGCCCAGGCGACCTGGAAGGCCTCGATTCGAGTGATCTTCATGTCAGCTTCCCTCCACGTCCTGGCTTTCCTCGAAGAACATATCCTTCCAACTGTCCGGCTGGCGCTTCAACCGCCCGACCTTGTGCATGAAGACGGCGAAGTCCATGACCTTCATCGGGACAGTCGTATAGACGACATCCGGATCGGCCACCCAGCCGGCCATCTGCTCGACGCTGGCGTGTTTGTCGCCGGTCAGTTCCAGATAGATCTGCGCCGTCGGCCGAGGATTCGAACGAATGAAATCATTCGCCTCCTGCTGCGCCGCCAGCACTGCGGCACAGACTTTCGGATTGGAGTCGTGATAGGCCTTGGAGGTCAGCATGACGCCATTCGTGTGCATGCCCCCGGTGATGTCGTACGACTTGAACACCCGATGCACACCCGGAGCGGCCTGTTCGTAGTAATAGAACGGCGAACTCGCCAGATGGCAGTCGATCTCCGACCGTCCGCCCAGCAGTTCGGCCATCGCATCCGGATGCGCCAAGGTGACGGTCAGGCTGTCCAACCGGTCGTACGCGGAAAATCCCCACTGATTGGCGGCGGCCATCTCCAGAGTCAGGGCATGGCCGGTGATCTTGACACCGGGCAGCGCGATCTTGTCGTGTTCGGTCAGATCGGTGATGGAATGGACAGCCGGATTGCGGGTCATCAGCACGAACGGCATCGACTGCAAGGCCGACAGCGCCTTGATATCCCGCCCGGTGCCGGCGGTCTTGTCCCACAACGTCGCCAGCGTGGTCGAACCTGGCCCGATGAAGCCGACCTGCCCGGCCAACAGCGCGTCGATCTGTGGCCCCGGGCCGCCCAGCACGGACCACTCGGTGCGCAGGTTCGGCAACCCGACCTTGGCGGCATGGCGTTCGACCAGATGCTCGTGCTCCATGACCATCATCGACATGTAGCCGAGGCCGTATTGCTTGGAGATGCGGACGATCGAATCCTCCGCCCGCACGCGCCGGCTGACGAACGGGCTGGCGAGCAGCGCCAGTCCCAGGCTACGGCGGTTCAGCATGCGGTCGTTCCCCTCCCCTTGCATTGGGGAGAAGACGAATGCGGTTCAGTCTGCCCGTCAAGCCCGCCGAACCGGGGTGGCCAAAACAAAAGGCCACCCCGTCCCGTCCGGCGCGGTTACTCGGCCGGCAGGATCTCCATGTCGGCGACCAGCACCTTGCCCTTGGTTTCCGGCCCTGCCAGCAGTGAGCAGACGAAGCTGATCAACGCCAGTGACGTCAGCACCAGCATGGGCATCGCGAAACCGAAGCCCTCGTTGACCGCGATATAAGTCAACACCGGCGCGACAAGTCCGGCGAAGATCGCCCCCTGGTGGTAGCAGAACGCCACCGCGGTGGCCCGCACCTCGGTGGGGAAGCGTTCACTCAGATAGCTGGGGTTCTGTCCGTAGATCGCGCCCGCGCAGGCCCCCTGCAGGGTGAACGCGATCACGATGGTCGTGTAGTCGGCGGTGAGCAAATAGATCGGCGTAAGGCAAAAGCCCAGGATCGCCGGAATGATCATCGCCCAGCGGCGGCCGATCTTGTCGGACAAACCGCCCCACAGGAAGCTGGCGACGAACGTTGCCGCGTTGGTGAACACCAGCGGCCACCCGACCGCCGACGGCGACATATGCAGGTCGCGCGTCAGATAGGTCGCGAACAGGCCAAACACCGAGTAGTAAACGATGAAACCACTCGCCATCCACCAGCAGGCGGTGATGGTGTTGAGGATCATGCTGCGCCGGAAGATCGCGATCAGCGGCGCCTTCACTTCGGCTTTCTTCGCTTTCTGGATTTTCTGATTCTCCACCCAGACCTCGGGTTCCTTCACGTAGAAGCGGATCCAGACCACTGCGAGGGCCGGCAGAACGCCCATCCACAGCATGCCGCGCCAGCCGATATACTGGAATATCGTAGCATACAGCAGTGCCGACAGCAGGTATCCCAACGCCCAGGACCCTTGCAGGATACTGGACATCAGCCCGCGGGAGCGAGGCGGCCAGGTTTCCATCGCCAACGCGCAACCGGCCGGCCACTCCGCGCCCATGCCCAGACCCAGTAAGGTCCGCGCCACCAGCAGGAAGACGAAGCTGGGGGAAAATCCGGCGGCGAAGTTGCACAGCGAGTACCACAGGATGGAGATCATCAGGGGTGCCTTGCGACCCATTCGGTCGGCCATCCAGCCCGCCACGACCGCCCCGAACAGCCGGAACCAGAGGGTCAGCGTAAAGACGATTGTGACGGCAGTCAGCGGCTCATGGAACTCCTTGGCGATGGCGACCATGATGACCAGGAAGACGGTGAAATCGAAGGCATCCAAGGTCCAGCCGAGCCAGGCGGCGATGAAGGCGTACCATTGGTCTTTGGTGGGTTCCCGCCACCATGGTACAGCATCTCCCGCTTTCGAAACATAAGACATATTGAAGACTCCCAAGTTTTTGTTTTGTTATCGTAATGGAATGTCGGGATGTAGTCCCGCCTCCGTTAGGTAGTGTGCCTGAAGACAAAGGCCGCTCCAACCGGTTTTCATCGGGTTTCCGGGCGCCGGTGGTTAATCTTGCGCCATCATTGCCCAGGCCACACATTAGGGACCAACAAAAGAGGACTACCCGCATGGACTTCGATCTGTTTGTCATCGGCGGCGGTTCGGCCGGCGTTCGCTGTGCCCGCATATCCGCCGGCCACGGCGCCAGCGTCGGCATCGCTGAGGAACGCCATTGGGGCGGCACCTGCGTCAACATCGGCTGCGTGCCGAAGAAGCTTCTGGTGCAGGCCGGCGAGTATGGCGGCTGGGCCGAGGACGCGGCCGGCTTCGGCTGGACCATCACCAAGGGACCGCATGACTGGGGCAAGCTGATCGCCGCCAAGGATCGGGAAATCACCCGGCTGGAAGGCATCTACCGCAAGCTGCTGTCGGGTGCCGGGGCCACGATATTCGACGGACGCGCGGTGCTGGTCGATCCCCACACCGTGGAGGTCGCGGGCAAGCGGGTGACCGCCAAGAATATCGTCGTCGCCACCGGCGGCTATCCCGAACGCCCGGACATCCCGGGGGCGGACCTGGGCATCATTTCCGACGACGCGTTCTACCTGAAGACCATGCCCCGGCACATCGTCATGGTCGGGTCCGGCTACATCGCCGTCGAATTCGCCGGCATTTTCCGGGCGCTCGGGGCCGAGGTGCACCTGGTGTATCGCCAGCCGCTGCCACTGCGCGGGTTCGACCAGGACGTCAGGGAATCGATGGAGGAGGCGCTGGCGGCGCAAGGCATCATCTTGCATCCCAACAGCACGCCCGCGAAGGTGGAGGCGGACGGCGACCGCCGCATCCTGGCGCTGGGCGACGGGCGGACGCTGACCACCGACATGGTGTTCTTCGCCACCGGCCGGCGGGCCAACGTCAAGGGGCTCGGCCTGGAGGCGGCCGGGGTCGAACTGAATTCCAAGCACGCGATCAAGGTCGACGACCAGTTGCGCACCACGCAGCCGCATATCTACGCCATGGGCGACGTGACCGATCGGGTGAACCTGACCCCCGTCGCGACAGCCGAGGGCCATGCGCTAGCGGATTCGCTGTTCGGCGGCCATCCGCGAACGGTTTCGTTACGGAATATTCCGTCCGCGGTGTTCACCACCCCGCCGGTCGCCACGGTGGGTCTGACCGAGGACCAGGCCGCCGCGCTGTGGCCGGTAGACGTCTATGTGACCCGCTTCACGCCCATGCGGCACAACCTGTCGGGACGGGCGCGCAAGACGATGATGAAGCTGGTGGTGGACAAAGCCACGCAGAAGGTCGTCGGCGCGCATATGCTGGGCGAGGACGCGGCGGAGATCATCCAGGGCATCGCCATCGCCGTCGTGATGGGCGCGACCAAGGCGGATTTCGACCGCACCATCGGGATTCACCCGACGGCAGCGGAGGAATTCGTGACGCTGCGCACCCGAACCCGGACAACGGATCTGGCGAAGGCGGCGGAGTAAAAACCCCACATCGACTGACAACAACCTAATATTACTGGCATCACGAAGAACTCCGACCGGGTTTCTTCGTGATGCCCACGATCAACGACAAAAAGTTCGGCAAAGACCGAACCGGAGGAAACGATGAAAAGACGCACATTCCTGGCTGCCGCCACGGCGTTGACGGCACTGGCCCGCCCCGCCATCGCCGCCGGCACCAAGCCACTGATTTTTGTGCCGCAGGCCAATCTGACCAGCCTCGACCCGGTCTGGACCACCGCCACGGTCACCCGCAATTTCGCGCTGATGGTCTACGACATGCTGTATGGCCGCGATCAGGCCTTCGTCCCGCGTCCGCAGATGGTCGAGGGCCACGTGATCGACGACGACGGCAAGCGCTGGACGATGAAGCTGCGTGAAGGCCTGATGTGGCATGACGGCACACCGGTGCTCGCGCGTGATTGCCTCGCCAGTCTGCAGCGCTGGATGAAACGCGATGCCGTCGGCGTCACCATCAACCTGCGCGTCGACGCGATCGAGGCACTCGACGACCGCACCCTGGTCTGGCGGCTGCGCAAGCCGTTCCCGCTGCTGGCGCATTTCCTGTCGAAGGTGCAACCGCAACCGGTGATGATGCCGGCCCGCCTGGCCGCCACCGATCCGTACAAGCAAGTGACCGAGATCGTCGGAAGCGGGCCGTTCCGGTTTCTGGAGAAGGAATACGTCTCCGGCAGTACGGCGGCGTTCGCGAAGTTCGACCGCTATGTCCCCCGCAACGAACCCGCCTCCTACACCGCCGGCGGCCATCACGTACTTCTGGATCGGGTGGAATGGCGCGTCATCCCCGACAGCGCCACCGCCGCCAATGCGCTGGCGGCGGGTGAGGTGGACTGGGTGGAACTGCCCCAGCCCGACCTGATCCCCATGCTGAAGGGAAAATCGGGCATCACCACCGGCCTGCTCGACCTCTACGGCACGGTCGCCATCCTGCGGCCCAATCACCTGAACGCGCCCACCAGCAACGTCGGGGTGCGGCGCGCCATGTTCGCCGCCGTCGACCAGAAGGAAGCCATGCTGGCAACGATGGGCGACGACCCGACGACGTGGCGCGCGCCGATGGGCTACTTCCTGCCGACGTCGCCGTGCGCCAACGACGCCGGCATGGACTTCGTCCGCAAGCGGCACAGCATCGATGAGGTGAAGCGCATGCTCGACGCGGCCAAATACGGCGGCGAGAAGATCGTCTTCATGCACCCCACCGACCAGATTGCCTACAACGCGTTCAGCACGGTGGTGGTGGACGCGTTCCACAAGGCCGGCCTGAACGTGGACGAGCAGATGACCGACTGGGGCACCATCGTGCAACGGCGCCCCTCGAAGGAACCACTCGACAAAGGCGGCTGGTCGATGTTCCCCGCCGGCGCGCCGGGTCCCGAATATGTCGATCCCCTGCTGGCCAACACGCTGCGCAGCAACGGATCGAAGGCATGGTTCGGCTGGCCCGACGATCCGGCGCTGGAGGCCGCCTACGAGGCATGGATAGACGCCCCGAACGACGCCGAACGCCGCAAGCAGGAAATCGCATTCCAGGCCGCGGCGTTCACCTCGGTGCCCAGCATACCGTTGGGGCAATATCTGCCGCACGCCGCATGGCGGTCGAACGTGACGGGATTGGTGAAAGGATCGGCACCGGTGTTCTGGGGAGCAAAGAAAGCGTAGTCACAAATGTCGGACCTTGGCCTTGACTTCACCAAAGGCGGCAAATAACGCTTGACGATCAAGGACGACCGGCAAACCAACGCCGACAACAGGATCAGGGGAAACGACAATGATGGGCTTGCGCATGCGCTGGGTACTCGGCGCGCTGATGTTCCTGGCCGGCATGATCAACTATCTCGATCGGTCGGCACTCGGTGTCGCCGCCCCCCTGGTGCGAGCCGACCTCCACCTCGACGCCGCGCAGCTTGGCATCGTGTTCAGCAGCTTCTCGTTCGGCTACGCAATATTCTGCTTCGTCGGCGGCTACGCGTCAGACCACTACGGCCCCCGCCGCGTGCTCGGCGTCTCCATGGTGCTGTGGTCGGTATTCTGCGGCTTCACCGCGGGCGCCTGGAACCTGACCTCGCTGCTGATCGCCCGCATCCTGTTCGGCATGGGTGAGGGCCCGATCGGCTCGACCTTCAACAAGACCGTCCGCAACTGGTTCCCCCACGGCCAGCAGGCCACCGCCGTCAGCGTCGGCAACGCCGGCACACCACTGGGGGCGGCGGTATCAGGACCAGTGGTCGGGCTGCTGGCACTGAATTTCGGCTGGCGCGTCGCGTTCGTCATCATCACCCTGATCGGCCTCGTCTGGACGATCGCCTGGTTCGCCATCGCCACCGACCATCCATCCGAAAACCCCCGCGTCAGCCCCGAGGAACTCGCTGAATTCGAGGCCGGCCAGAAGACCCAGCCGCCGCCAAGCGGCACCCGCAAGCCACTCGGCGAATTCCTGATGCGGCCGGCGATCCTGGCCACCGCGTTCGCGTTCTTCGGCTATTCCTGCATCCTGTTCTTCTTCCTGACCTGGTTCCCCACCTATCTGGTCTCGGCGCGCCATCTGAGCCTCGCCAGCATGAGCTTCGCCACCATGATCCCCTGGCTGGTCGGCTTCGTCGGGCTGCTCGTCGGCGGCCCGGTCTGCGACCTGATCTTCCGTCTCACCGGCAATGCGATCCTGGCCCGCAAGCTGGTCCTGGTGGTGTGCCTACTGGTCGCCGCCGCCGGCATCGCGATGGCCGGAACCGTCGAAACCGTGACCGCCGCGATCACCCTGATGACCGTGTCGGTGTTCTTCATGTACATGACCGGCAACACCTACTGGGCGATCGTCCTCGACACGGTGGAGCAGGATCGGGTCGGCGGCGTGTCCGGCTTCGTCCACTTCATCGCCAACTGCGGCGGCATCGTCGCCCCGCTGGTCACCGGCTTCATCGTCCAGGCGACCGGGTCCTTCTACGCCGCCTTCATGCTGATCGGCGCGGTGGCGGTGCTGGGCGCGGCAGGCGTGGCGGTGTTCGTCAGGGCACCGGCGTCCGACCCAATCAGGCCGATGCTGCGTCCAGCCGGAGGCTGACCCGGTCCCCGGAACGATCATCGGGAAGGCGTGAACGTAGACGCGGGCACTTTCCATACGGTGGCGTAACTGTTTAGTGCGGTTGTGTCCTTCTCGACTGTAGAGGTTCCCGATGTCCGGTACGACGTTGACTTCCACTGGCATAATCCAAACCTACACGGTCGCGGCAACCGGTACCTACGACATCACAGCCTTCGGCGGCCAAGGTGGCCAGGGCGGCAATGGCGGCGCCGGTGGGCTCGGTGCGGAAATCGGCGGTAGCTTCAGCCTCACGCAAGGCGAGGTGCTACAGGTCGTCGTCGGCGATACCGGCGGTAGTGGCGGTGCCGGCGCCGGTGGTGGTGGCGGTGGCACCTTCGTCATCGAGACGTTCGACGGCAGCAGCGCTGTCGATATTCCGCTGGTGATCGCCGGCGGCGGCGGCGGCAGCGCATTCAATAAAACTTTGCCGGGCTTCCTGGGCGGCGGCGGCCAGACCGGCGGTTCCGGGCAAACCGGCAATTACAGCGGTGGTGCCGGTGGTGTCGGCGGCAGTGGCGGCGGTAACGGCGGCAAATATGGCGGCGGTGGTGGTGGATACAGTGGCGGGAACGGATCCACCAGCAAGTCAACCAGCATCCTCCCCACCAATGGCAACGCCCGAGGCAGCGGATACAGCGGTGGCGTCGGCAACTACGGCGCCGGTGGATTCGGCGGCGGTGGCGCCGGCGGTTACGACGGCGGCGGCAGCGGCGGCGGTTTCAGCGGTGGCGGCGGCGGCGGCTACGCCCGCTTCGGCTACTACGGCGGCGGCGGCGGTGGTTCGTTGGACAACGGTACGAGCCAGACGCTGGTCGCGGCCGAGAATTCCGGCAGCGGTTTGGTCACCATCGACCTTGAACCGCCCTGCTTTCTGCGCGGCACACATATCCTGACGCCGGCCGGCGAGGTGCCGGTGGAGACGCTGCGGCCTGGTGACCTGGTCACCACTGTTTCCGGCGCACACCGCCCGCTGCGCTGGGTCGGATTCGGTCGCACGCTGGTCACCCCCCGCAACCGCGACCGAGCGACCCCGGTGGTGATCCTCCGCCACGCGCTGGGTGAGTTCCGGCCGCACCGCGACCTCTACATCACGCGCGGGCACAGCCTGTATCTGCAGGGCGTACTGATCCCCGTCGAAGAACTGATCAATCACCGCTCGATCGCCTGGGTCGAGGAAGCACAGGTGGTGGAATATTACCACCTGGAGTTGGACAGCCACGACGTGGTGGTGGCCGAGCGCGTCGCCGCGGAGAGTTACCGCGAGGACGGCAACAGCGCGCAGTTTCAAAATGCCGCGACCCGTCCGCTGGTCCCGCCGATGCCACCATATGCGCCGGTGCTGCACGATCATCCGACGGTCGGACGGATCTGGCGCCAACTGTCCGATCGCGCCGGCCCACCTGATCTGGCACTGACCGACGATCCCGACCTGCATCTGCTCGCCGACGGCGTACGGCTGGACGCCGAACAGACCGAAGCCGGAATCTGGCGTTTCCGCCTGCCGAATCCGGTCGCCGATCTGCGCATCGTCTCACGCAGCGCCATCCCGTCGATGCTCGGCATCGCCCAGGATCAGCGCCGGCTCGGTGTCGCCTTGCGAGGCATCGTGCTGGCGCAGCAAGGCCTGCGGCTAGAGGTGGGATGGGACGACGAGAGCCTCGGCGCCGGCTTCCACGGGCCTGAGCCAGCGGAACGCCATCGTTGGACCAACGGCGAAGCGGTATTGCCGCCGGCGCTGCTGTCGACGTGGCGCGCCGGTGCGACCGTGGAGCTGACAGTCAACGGCCTGCTCCGCTATCCGATGCCCGTCGATCAGGCGGCGTACGCTTCTCCGGTTGACGCAGGACGCACCGCGGCCTGAGCCGCAAATTGGTATCGCCCCACCCTGGCCTTTCCCGCCGTCACACGCCATGTTGTTCCTGTGTGTACCGTCGTCGTCCTCGTCCGCCCCGACCAGATCCTCCTCGCCGCCAATCGTGATGAACGGATGGACCGCCCCTGGGACCCGCCCGCCGCCTGGTGGCCCGACCGACCCGGCATCATCGCCGGCCGGGACCGCACCGCAGGCGGCACCTGGATGGGCATCAACCGCCACGGAGTCGTCGCCACCGTATTGAACCGGCCCGGCACCCTGGGTCCCGCCATCGGCAAGCGCAGCCGGGGCGACCTGCCGCTGATGGCGCTGGAACACCCCACGGCCACCGCCGCCGCCGCGGCACTCACCAGCCTGGACGCCAGCCTGTGGCGAGGCTTCAACATGGTCCTCGCGGACCGCTCGGGCGCCTGGTTCGTCCGAGGTGTCGGTTACGGCTACCCCAGCGCCGAACGCCTGCCGCCAGGCGTCTCCATGGTCACCGCACTCGATCCAAACGACATGGACAGCCCGCGGACCGCCGCCCACCTGCCCCGCTTCCAGGCGGCGGAACCCGACTGGGAGACCTGGAAGGCCATCCTGTCGGACCAGAGCGGCGGGCCGGCGGAACAATTGAACGTGGAGCCCCGCGGCGGATTCGGCACCGTAAGCTCCTCTTTCATCGCGCTTCCGGCCGAAGGCGACCCAATATGGCTGTTCGCGGCAGGCCCGCCGCACCAGGCGCCATTCCTGCCTGTCACACTGCCGTAGCAGCCCGGCCTTTTGCGTCCGCGATACCGCTGCTATACCCGCCCCGCCGCTCGATAGCCTCCAACGTGCCCCGGCACGATCAACGCCCACGTGCCTCCGCACGATAAACGCCCACGTGCCCCGGCACGATCATGACAACCGCGCCGCAGCGCGACGCGGTGACCACCAAAGGAACCTCGCGATGGCCCGCCGCCGACAACTCTATGAGGGCAAAGCCAAGATCCTGTTCGAGGGTCCTGAACCCGGCACGCTGGTGCAGTATTTCAAGGACGACGCCACCGCCGGCAACGGCGCCAAGAAGGGCATCATCACCGGCAAGGGCGTGTTGAACAACCGCATCAGCGAATATCTGATGATGCGCCTGCACGACATCGGCGTGCCCACCCATTTCGTCCGCCGCCTGAACATGCGCGAGCAACTGATCCGCGAGGTCGAGATCATCCCGCTGGAGGTCGTCGTCCGCAACGTCGCCGCCGGCAGCCTGGCGACCCGCCTCGGCATCGCCGAGGGCACCCGCCTGCCCCGCTCCATCATCGAATACTACTACAAGAACGACGCCCTGAACGACCCGATGGTGTCGGAGGAGCACATCACCTGCTTCGGCTGGGCCAACACTGCCGACCTCGACGACATCGTCGCGCTGACCCTGCGGATCAACGACTTCCTGTCCGGCCTGTTGCTGGGCGTCGGCATCACCCTGGTCGACTTCAAGCTGGAATTCGGCCGTCTGTGGGAAAATGAGGAGATGCGGATCATCCTCGCCGACGAAATCAGCCCCGACAACTGCCGCCTGTGGGACAGCAAGACGAACGAGAAAATGGACAAGGACCGCTTCCGCCGCGACCTCGGCAAGGTCGAGGAAGGCTACCAGGAAGTCGCCCGCCGCCTGGGCATCCTGCCGGAAGCCGGCACCCGAGACCTCAAAGGCCCGGAGTTGATGCAGTGAAAGCGACCGTCACGGTGATGCTGAAATCCGGCGTCCTGGATCCCCAGGGCAAAGCCATCGCCCACGCCCTCGGCACCCTCGGCTTCACCGGCGTCAACGACGTCCGTGCCGGCAAGGTCCTCGAAATCGAATTGTCCGAAACCGATCCCGAGAAAGCCAAAGCCACCGCCGAGGAAATGGCGCGCAAACTACTGGCCAACACGGTGATCGAAAGCTTCCAGGTATCGGTCGCGGGATAAGCGGGTGGCATGTTCGCCCCCATCGGCGTTGTCCTCGACTCGCCGGCACCGTCGTACCCCCGTCATGGTGGGCGGAGGCCCGCCATCCACGCCTGTGTTTTCGAATGCAGAAGGCATGGAAGCCGATCTTCATCAGCATGGCATACCGGGCCAACCGCTGGGTCGGCATCAACGTCACCTCACATTACTAGTCCCCCGTCCGTAGGCAGCCCGAGTGGCACCCGCTCCCGCCCCCGCCGTGATGAATTTCACCGGCTTCCCCACCGAGGGGCTGCAATTCCTGCGCAACCTTGCCGCCAACAACGATCCCGCCTGGTTCAAGCCCCGCCGCGACGACTACGAATCACTGGTGCGTGGCCCGATGCTGGCCCTGGTCGCGGACCTGCTGACACTCGCCGCCGCCCGCAAACTGCCCCTGACCGGCGATCCGGCAAAGGCCGTATTCCGCGTCCACCGAGACGTCCGTTTCGCCAAGGACAAACGACCCTACAAGACCCACTGCGGCGCCTCGCTCAGCCGGACCGGAGCCAAACTGGCGTTCGGCCTGTTCTACATCCACATCGAGCCCGGCGGCTGCTTCACCGCCGCCGGATTCTGGCACCCGGAACCACCCCAACTCGACCGCCTGCGCCAGCGGATCATCGCCGACCCCAAACGGTTCCTGAACGTAGTGCGAGCGCTCGACGCCAAAGCCATGCCGCTTGATCCGGACGAAGAAAGCACCAAACGCCTGCCACGCGGCTGCGAGGCCGCCAAAGGCACACCCATCGAGCCATTCCTGAAACGCCGGAACCTGGTCGCCCGCCACGCGCTGACCGACGCCGACGTCCTCGCCTCGTCCTTGCCGACGCTCCTGCTCGATCGGTTCACCGCCGTTCGGCCGCTACTGGATTTCGGTTGGCAAGCAGTCGACGGATGATAGTTCGGCACAGTATGTAACAAGCAAAAACAGCCGAACCGATTAGTCTCCACGAAATAAGCGATCAGGAGACCGTCCGATGCTGAAACCAGCCATTCCGAACGTCTTCGTCAAAGATTTCCCCGCCGCCCTCGCCTATTACACCGGCCCGCTCGGTTTTCACCCGCTCTTCGTCTACGGCGACGTCCCGTTCTACGCCCATATCGCCCGCGACGAGGCGATCCTGGCCCTCCGTTGCGTCACCAAACCCGTCATCGACCACACCGCCGGCGAGGATCTCCTCAGCGCCTTCATCGAAGTCACCGACGTCAATGCCCTGCACCAGCAATTGCATTCCGCCGGCGCCAACATCCGCCAGCCGCCGCGCGACGAGCCCTGGGCCATGCGCAGCCTGATCGTCAGCGACCTCGACGGCAACCTGATCTGCTTCGCCTCCAATCTCGCCCGAGCCTAAATCGAAACGCTCCACGGGTTGTCCGTGTTCGTAGGGCTTCACGGTGCGTTAGTATAAGCGGCGTAAGGCCTTTGCGCCCCTCCAGATGTCGATACGGACGTCAAGACAATTTTTATAAGGCAGATTAGCGGGATGTAGATGGATAAAGGGGATGTACGGTTGTAGGCGCCGGTGACCGAGCAGGCCATTGGGTGAGCTTTTCGGCTTGCCAATGGGTTCGTTGAGACGGTCTATGAGAATGCCCTTGCGCACGAGATACGAAAGTCCGGGCTGAGCGACGTGCACGTGCCGCAACCCGAAACTATCCACGAGCGACCGACAAATTGTTGCGTATACAGATCAATTTCGGTCAGCCCAAAATCGGAATCCGCCGCATCACCGCCCAAGCCAGATCGCGAAGACAATCCCCTTTCATCCCCCCTTATCCCGCTTAATCCGCCTTAAAAATGAGAAGCCGTGGCCGCCCCCTCCCGCCGGTCGGACTGCCGGCGGAAACTAATACGTCCCGACACGTTCCTTCTGGGCCGGAGCCTTCGTCGCGCCACCCTCCAGCATCGCCCGCATCCCCTCGCCGTTCACCCGCCACCACTCGTGCAAAATCCGCACATCCCAGCCGATGCAGAAATGCTTCACGCCCATCTCCAGATACGGCGCCGCGTCCTTGATGTTGGCGAGTTCGATCCGCGGATGCAGCCCCTTCTTCAGCGCCATCTCGATCGTCTTCCGCTCCGCCGATTTCACGTCCGGATGGTTCCGCTGCCCCGTCAGCCCCAGGCTCATCGAGTAATCGGAACTCCCGAACTGCACCATGTCGATACCTTTGACCGACAGGATGTTGTCCAGGTCCTCCACGCATTCCCGCTTCTCGACCATGATCGCGATCACGACGTCATTCAGCGCCTCGACATAGGCCGGAGACCCGCCTTCCATCACCGTGCCCACATCACGCCGCATGCCGACGCCCAGCCGCCCGCCGGTGCCCGGCGTTTCGGCCCGCACCGCCGCCACGCAGGCATGCGCGTCCTCGACCGTGCGCAGGTCAGCGAACAGGATACTCTGGAACCCCGACCCGATCGCCCGCATGGCCTGATGGGTCCACTGCGTCTGCTCGATCTTGATCATCCCCGTCAGGTTCTTCAGTTCCAGCGCCCGCCCCAGGTTGTCCAGGTCGGCCATGCCGAACGGCGCATATTCAGCGGTGAACTCGACATAATCATACGCCCCGGCGAACCCCACCAGTTCCACCAGCGTCGGCCAGGTCGACAGCAAATGGGTGCCCAGCGTCGGCTGGTCGGCATTCAGCAAGGCGCGGAGACGGTTCGGACGCATGGCAGCATTCCCTTTGCGGGTTGAGGTCCGTGACATGGTCGGGGTTTCCCGACGGGTACGCAAGTGCTGGACCAGGTTGAAACCGCCGCGCCATATCTCCGACGTAAAACATGACGCAGAACCCCGCGATCGCCCTCAGGCCGCGCGTGACCCACACACCCCAACCGGATAACGCGTCACCCCGCCCAGCGTCAGCGTGATCTGCAACGGTCCCGGCCACCCCTCCAACAACGCGGCCGGCAACGCCGCGTCGCCACAGGTCCAGCGACACCAGTTTTCCGGCTCGAAATCGTGGAAGCCCTCGTTAAACCGAGGATCATCCGCCTCGGTCACCAACAGTTCGGCACCCCATCCCACCGACACGCGCCGCAGCGCCACACCGAGGCAGCGTGGATCACGGGCAAAACCCAAAACCTGCGGCACAGCGGCGCGCGATACGATCCGCACCGAACCGGGCAGCGTCCGAAGCGTGAAGAGATACGCCTGCCCGCTCACCCGCGTGGGGTTCAGCCGGTGTCCGTCAACCAGCAAATGCAGATCCGGTTCCTCGGTCAGCGGCCCCACCACAAGCTGACCGCAACGGTCCAGCAACCGCCGCCACACCGCGTCCACCGCCGGACCACCCGTCAGCACCGGCGCGCACGGCGCCTGCGCCGGCAGTTCCCAACCCGAACGAGCGTTCTGGAACAGCCAGCGGTTGCCGTCATCGCGGTAACTCTCCGTGGCCGCCCCATTCGCCAGCAGCACATCGTGCGTCGCCAGTTCCACGTGATAGAGCGACACCTCCTGTGCCCGATCGTCCCACAGAATCGACCGATGATTGACCAGGAATTCCACCGGGATCAGCAGTCCATCGAACCACAGCGCGTGCCCCTTGGTCACGCGCAGATCGGTATGCGGCATATCTGGCCCCAACGCCCCTTTGCGCACGATCACCGGCGTCGCCGCGTTGCGCCGCCCGTGGGTCGCCAGCACCTTGCCGATGCCGATCCAGACGATCGGCCGCACGCTGCCGTCGTATGTGACGACCCGGTCGCCGGCGACAAGATCCTGCACCGGGCGCTCCCCGCCTTCGGTCAGGATAAAAGTGTCGGTACAGAAACAAAGCACCGTGACATCGGACCCGTCGGCGCTGGCGAACCCGGCCAATGGAACCTCAGGCGAGGCCGCGAGCGCGATCGAGCCGCCGCTGGTGCCGAAACTCAGCCGGCCCGCGGCATAGGCGACCGTCGCCGGCGCCACGCCTGCCAGGTCGATCGTTTCTCCCGCCGCGAAATTGACGATACTGCCGGAGAAGCTGTCTGGCGCACGCACATGCAGGTAAGCGCCGGCGCCCCCGAACACGATCGTTTCGCCGCTCGCGACCGTACCCTGCACATCCAGCGTGCCACCAGCCGCGATCGTGACCGTACCGCTCCCGTCAAGGCTCGCAACAGTCATCGTGCTCGGGTCCAGGACGATCCCGCCATTGTTGACCACGGCGTCGGCGGTCAGCGTGGCATCCAACAGGGTCAGCGTTCCGGCGTTGCTCAGCGTCGCGCCGACGGGAAGCGTGTTCGATCCAGCCAATGTCCACGACGCCCCTTCATCCACCAGGACCTGGCTGAAATCGACGAACTGTGTGCCCAACTGCGACAGCGTGCCGGCCGAGGCGGCAGACGCAAGTTCCAGCGTCGCCGCATTGACCAGGTTGAGGCCGGTCACCGTTCCGACAAAAACCGCATTCGGGTCGATAATCAGGCGGCTCGCGGTACCGCTGCGGAAAATCACGGCGTCCTTGGTGCCGATAATGGTGCCGGCATTGGTGATGGTCACACCGCTCGCCGACCCTGCCAGGATCCCGTCATATCCGCTGATGGTGCCCTGGCTCTGGTTGGTGAGGCTCAGGCTGGCATTGGTGAACCGAACGCCCCTGCCGTTCGGCGCTGTCGTGTTGCCTGTGATCAGGCCGTCGTTCACCACGATTGTTCCGCCGAAGACGCCGTAATAGCCGCCGATCGTCCCATTGCTCTGGTTGGTGACGCTGCCGCGCACTGCAACGCTCACGCCGCTGGCGCCGGCAAGCGTCGCATTTCCCAGGATGCTGCCGCTGTTCACGATGGAGGCGTAGGCACCGCCGGCCAAGATCCCGGTGCGCCCGATGATCGTGCCGGACGAGTCGTTGATGACACTGCCGTCGTCCTGGAGGTAAACGCCCACGCCGCGCGACGCCGCTGTGTTCCCTTCGATGTAACCGGAATTCACCACCGTCGGGTCGCTGGAGAGTTCGCCCAAAATCCCCCAAAATCCGTTGATCGTGCCACTATCCTGGTTGGTGACGCTCCCGGTTCCGATGATAATGCCCGCGGCACCCGTGACATTCTGGTTGCCGTCAATACGGCCCGCGTTCGATACGGTTATGGTACCGCTGCCGAAAAGACCGTAAAATCCGTTCACCGAACCGGATTGCTGATTGTCGATGCTGCCGCCACCGAGTCTGATTCCGTTGCCACCCAGCGATGCGTTCCCGGCGATGGTGCCAGCATTCACCACCGTTATGACTCCCCCATCGCGGCCATACAAGCCGTCAAACCCGATGATCGAACCGGTGTTGGTGACTGTGCCGTCCTGCAAAACGATGCCGCGGTTGAACCGGGACGTCATATCGCCGGCCACGAGTCCGGCATTCACCACGGTCACAGCGCCCCCGGCGCCGCCAAAAATCGCGTAATTCCCGCTGATCGAGCCAAGTTGTTGGTTGGTGATGTTGCCGCCATCGTCGAAGCTGACGCCTCTGCCGCCGTACTTTGTCGCGTAGCCCATGATCAGCCCGTCATTCACGATCGTCGCGCCGCTGTGGCCGCTATAGACCCCCACATGTCCGCTGATGGTGCCGCCGTAAGCATTGGTGAGGACGCCACCGATCATGAACGTCACGCCGCTGCCGTGGGTGGCGGTCGTGTTCCCGGCGATGCGCCCCAGGTTCGCCACCGTCATGGCGCCGCCAAGGACATAAATCCCGTCATACCCGCTGATCACGCCGAGACTTTGATTGGTGACAACGCCGCCGGCACCGAGAAGAATGCCTTTGCCGCCGGACACAGTCGCATTCCCCGCGATGCTGCCGGAATTCTCCACGGTCACCGTGTCGACAAGTTCGCTGTCGATTCCGTCATACCCGCCGATCACGCCGAAAATTTCATTGGCGACACGGCCGCCTGCATTGAGGGTGATGCCGTTGCCGCCGGACGCAGTCGCGTTCCCCGTGATGCTACCGAAATTCTCCACGGTCACCGGGTCGACGGACCCGCCATCGATCCCGTCATACCCGCCGATCACACCGGACGATTCATTGGTGACGCCACCGCCCGCGTCGAGGACGATGCCCCGCCCGAACCGCCCCACCGTGCCGCCCGTGATGCGGCCCGTATTCTGGACGTTCGCGGCACCCAGGCGGGCTTGAATGCCATAGAGTCCGCTGATCAGGCCGAAGTTGATGACCCCGCCGCCCGCGAAAAGGTAAATCCCCGGACTGGCCGTCGGGGCTCCGGCGATATCGCCGATATTCAGCACCGTGCCGGCGCTCCTTAGCGTGGCGCCGAGGCCAAGGATGGTGCCGGCGTTGGTGATGGACCAGACCGCGGCGAGGCTCGAGGCGTAGAGGCCGGCGTTGAGCAGACCGTTCGCGGTTATCGTCGCCGGGTCGTCAGCCGCTCCGGACAGGGTGACGAGGCCGGAATAAGTACCCGATATCGAGACGGTCATCAGTCAGTTCCATTTGCTCGACCACCTCGTTACAGCACAGTGGGTACTGTGCCCATCCGAATTGTCCGGGCCCTTGTCATGGGCTCCGTCAGCGTTCGCGCCACCGCCCCTGTTCGATTGCTGTCTGGTGCGGCGATAAGCCGCGACGAGGAGGCCGAGCAGATGATGGAATGTACCGCGTGCGGATCAGTGGTCAGTTCTGGCGCTTTGGTTTTCTGTTTCGATCCACAAAGTATATCTTATTGATTCTACATAATTTAGTTATTCTGATATAGCTATATATCGCGCTTTGAGACAGAGCCGTTTTCTTCGCCCCTCGTTCTCGTATGCGCTGGTCGGGCTGGTCCACAGTAGGACTCCAAAACCACAAGCGGATCGGGCCGCCACTTCTTTACGTCATGGCCCTCCACCGACTTGATTGGGGAAGGATCCCGGCCAGCTGTTCCCGCACCTGCCGCACCGGGTGGCTCCAACACGCCGGGCCATGACGGCCGGATAGGGCCAACGGCCTGAAGCGTTATTGTTGCGCATCGCCTGGCCTTTCATCCGTGCCGGTTCATGCCTTGGCCACACGTCGGGCAATGACCACGCGGAATAACAGCCTCGGTGGGATGTGACCCACCTGATGGCGACGACGTTGAGCGTCTGCCCCGACTCACTAAAAACGGCCGTTATGCGGTTCTCCCCATGCCGCATTGGCCCAATATATGATCATTTGACACCACCTCACTGTTCTCCACCCCCCCCTTCATTGTCCCTCCCGCCAAACAACGCTAATACCCCGCCAGCACCACCATCACGGGTCCCATGAAAGCTGGCATCGTCATCTTCCCCGGCATCAACCGCGAGCGCGACATGGCGATCGCCCTGGAGGCCTCCTTCGGCACCAAGCCCAGGATGCTCTGGCACAAGGACACCGACATCGCCGGCGTCGACCTGATCGTCATCCCCGGCGGTTTCAGCTTCGGCGACTACCTCCGCTGCGGCGCCATGGCCGCCCAGTCCCCCATCATGCAGGCCGTCAAGGCCCACGCCGACAAAGGCGGCTACGTCCTGGGCGTCTGCAACGGCTTCCAGATCCTGGCCGAGGCCGGCATCCTGCCCGGCGCCCTGCTCCGCAACGCCTCGCTGCGCTTCCTGTCGATGAACTGCCACCTGCGGGTGGAACGCGCCGACACCATCTTCACCGGCCGCTACCAGACCGGCCAGACCTTCCAGGCGATCATGGCCCACGGCGACGGCAACTATTTTGCGGACGACGCCACCCTTGACCGCCTCGAATCCGAAAACCTCGTCGCCCTCCGCTACGCCGACAGAACCGGCGCCGTCACGCCGGAAGCCAACCTGAACGGCAGCGCCCGCTCCATCGCCGGCATCCTCAGCCCCAACCTGCGCGTCCTCGGCCTGATGCCCCACCCCGAGGACCTGGTGGACCCGCTAATGGGCGGCACCGACGGAAAGCCGCTATTCGACGCCCTCGCGGCAGCGTAAACCGGCCGCATGACCCAGGACGTCAACGAATCCCTCGCCCGCAGCTTCGGCCTCAGCGCCGAAGAATACGGCCGCGTGCTCGCCATCATGGGCCGCACCCCCAGCTTCACCGAACTCGGCGTCTTCAGCGTCATGTGGTCGGAGCATTGCAGCTACAAATCCAGCCGAGTCTGGCTGAAACAGCTCCCCACCAAAGCCCCCTGGGTCATCCACGGCCCGGGTGAGAACGCCGGCGTTGTGGATATCGGCGACGGCCTGGCCGCCATCTTCAAGATGGAAAGCCACAACCACCCCAGCTTTATCGAGCCCTACCAGGGTGCCGCCACCGGCGTCGGCGGCATCCTCCGCGACGTCTTCACCATGGGCGCCCGTCCGATCGCCAACCTGAACGCCCTCCGCTTCGGCAGCCCGACAAACCCGCGCACCAAGCGCGTCGTCGACGGCGTCGTCCGTGGCATCGGCGGCTACGGCAACTGCGTCGGCGTCCCCACCGTCGGCGGCGAGATCAACTTCCACCCGTCCTACGACGGCAACCCACTGGTCAACGCCATGACCGTCGGCATCGCCCGCAAGGACAAAATCTTCCTCTCCGCCGCCGCCGGCATCGGCAACCCCGTCGTCTACGTCGGATCGAAAACCGGCCGAGACGGCATCCACGGCGCCACCATGGCCTCCGCCGAATTCGCCGCCGATTCCGAGGACAAGCGCCCCACCGTCCAGGTCGGCGACCCATTTACGGAAAAACTGCTGATCGAAGCCTGCCTCGAACTGATGGCCACCGACGCCATCGTCGCCATCCAGGACATGGGCGCCGCCGGCCTGACCAGCAGCGCCGTCGAAATGGCCGGCAAAGGCGGCGTCGGCATCGAACTCGATCTCGACCACGTGCCCGCGCGCGAGACCGGCATGACCGCCTACGAATTCATGCTGTCCGAAAGCCAGGAACGCATGCTGATGGTCCTGCGCCCCGATCGCGAGCAGCTCGCCCGCGACATCTTCACCAAGTGGGACCTGGATTTCTCCATCATCGGCCGCATCACCGACACCGGCCGCATCGTCGTCCGCCACCACGGCCAAACCGAGGCCGACATCCCCCTGGCGCCGCTAAACGACCAAGCCCCGCTCTACACAAGACCGACCGTCGACACCCCCAAACCCGAAAAGCTGAACCCCGCCCGCATCGAAGACCGCTTCGGCCTGACCGGCGCCCTGGTGAAGCTGATCGCCTGCCCTGACCTGTGCTCCCGAGCCTGGGTCTGGGACCAGTATGACAGCACCGTCGGCGGCCAGACCGTCAAACGCCCCGGCGCTGCCGACGCCGCCGTGGTGAAGCTCGAAGGCCTGAAACGCGCCCTAGCCCTCACCACCGACTGCACCCCGAGATACTGCCTGGCCGACCCGGAAACCGGCGGCGCCCAGGCCGTCGCCGAAGCCTGGCGCAACCTCACCGCCGTCGGCGCCCGCCCGCTGGCCATCACCGACAACATGAACTTCGGCAACCCGGAAAAGCCGGAGATCATGGGCCAATTCGCTGCCGCCATCCGCGGCATGGCCGCCGCCTGCGAGGCGCTGGACTTCCCCGTCGTCTCCGGCAACGTCAGCCTCTACAACGAAACCGAGGGCAAAGGCATCCTGCCCACCCCCGCCATCGGCGGCCTCGGCGTCCTGGATGACGCCGCACAAGCCGTCGGCCTCGCCCTGCCCCCCTGGCTCGACATCGTCCTCATCGGCTCCACCACCGGCTGGCTCGGCCAATCCCTCTGGCTGCGCGAAATCTCTGGCCGAGAAGACGGCGCGCCCCCGCCGGTCGATCTCGCCGTGGAAAAGATGAACGGCGACTTCGTCCGCACCCACATCCTGAACGGCACAATCCGCGCCTGCCACGACGTCTCCGACGGCGGCATCCTGGTTGCCCTCGCCGAGATGGCCATGGCCAGCGGCACCGGCGCCCGCATGTCCGCCCACCCACGCGATATTCCCGGCCATGCCTTCTGGTTCGGCGAGGACCAGGCGCGTTACATCGTCGCCGTCCCGAACCATGCCGATTTCACCCGCCTCGCCGAGGCCGCCGGCATCCCCGCTATGCGCCTCGGCACCTCCGGCGGTCAGGACCTCACACTCCCGGACGGCGGCTCCATATCCATCGCCGCCCTGCGCCAGGCGCACGAACGCTTCTTCCCCGCCTGGATGGACGGCACCACCAGCTAAAAGGACACCACCCATGGCAATGGCGGCCAACGAGATCGAGGCCCTGATCAAAGCGGCGCTCCCCGACGCCCGCATCACCGTGGAGGACCTCGCCGGCGACGGCGACCACTACGCCGCCACCGTCGTCAGCGAGACATTCCGCGGCATTTCCCGCGTCAAACAGCACCAGATCGTCTATGCTGCACTCAGAGGACGCATGGGCGGCGAACTTCACGCCCTTGCATTACAGACCTCCGCACCCGAATAATCAGGGTAAGCCAAATTTCTGGCCACAAGGAGTCTACAGCATGGCCGACGCGGTCGCACAGCGCATCCAGAACGACATCACTTCGAATGATGTGATGCTCTACATGAAGGGCACCCCGATGTTCCCGCAATGCGGGTTCTCGGCGCGAGTCATCCAGATCCTCACCCACATGGGCGTCCCGTTCCAGTCCGCCAACGTGCTGGAAGACCCCGAATTGCGCGAAGGCATCAAGGCGTTCTCGCAGTGGCCGACCGTGCCCCAACTCTACGTCAAGGGCGAGTTCGTCGGCGGCTGCGATATCGTCACCGAGATGTTCCAGGACGGCGAACTGGAGACGCTGCTGAAGGAACACGGCGTCCCGGTCAAGGCGTAACCACTCCCGCACAACAGCGTCGTGGTGGGCATCGGCCTACCCCCTTTGTGTCATGGCCGGGCTTGGCCCGGCCATCCACGACTTTGCCAGATCTCGCGCAGAAAATCGTGAGTTACCGGGCCTGACCCGGTGATGGCACCAGGAACTGGCCGGCCCTCAATTCCTTATCTCAGCGTCGTGGCGGGCGCCGGCCCACCTTTATCGCAGCTACCAGCCTGCGTAGCGTTAACCGGTTGTTCACCCCGCCGGGATAAAACTCTGCCTCTCGGTTTGGAGGGGAGTCGCGGTGCGGATCGCCATCATCATACCCGCATTCAACGTCGCCCCGTTCCTGGGCGAGGCGATCCGGTCGGCGCTGGCGCAGACCCACACAAACTGGTCGCTGATGGTTGTCGATGACGGTTCCACCGACGCGACCGCCACGGTCGCCGCCAGTTTCCAAGACAAGCGTATACACCTGATCCAGCAGGATAACGCCGGCGTCTCAGCGGCACGAAACCGCGGCATCCGTCATGCCGAAGCCACAGCCCCCGACGCCTTTCTGTTCCTCGATGGCGACGACTGGCTCGCCCCAAACGCACTGGAACGGCTGGCGGACGCGTTCGACTCCGCCCCGTGGGCCGTCGCCGCCTGCGGACGCTGCGCCCGTGTCACCGCGGACGGCACCACCCACCTGTCGCCGGCGCCCCACGACGGTTGCCTGCTGGAGCGGCTGCTAATCCGCAACCTGTTCGCAAACGGCGGCCATCTGCTGATCCGGCGGCAGGCGGTCCACGCCGCCGGCGACTTTCGCTCCGATCTGTCGTACGGCGAGGACTGGGAATACTGGACCCGCTTGGCCCTGCTGGGCGAATTCGTCTCCGTCCGATCGCGGACCCCAGTCCTGTTTGTCCGCGAACGCGCCGGCAGCGCCATGCTTACCAAGGCGATGGACCCCGCCGCGTATCGCCCGGCCCTCGACGCAATCCATCGCAACCCCGCCATCGCAACCCGGCTGGGTGGGTCCCGACTGCCACATCTCCGGCGCCGCGCGGACGCCGAGATGGCATGGGCGGTGGGCCGCGAACTCATCCGCCACGGCCAGCAGCGAGCCGGGCAGCGTTGGCTCGGGCGTTCCATCGCCGGCGCCCCCAGCATCAGGCGCATGATGTTGATCGGTCTGTCATGGCTGCGGATCGGGCCATTCCGCCCCTACCGGACGGCGGCTTGACAGCCGTTTTTTCGCCGCTATCGCCGCGATTGACATCGATCGTGGATTCTGCGTCAACTATCCCGTGCAATCGTATTTTGGCTTGCCTTTCTGCGCTTCCGTCTTCGGCTGCTTCAGGAGGTCCAAAGACCCGGTTGTCTTTAGCATCGCGTGATGTTGCACGGTGCGTGGACGGAGAGAGAGCGCAGTTATGGCTACCGGTACAGTCAAGTGGTTTAACACCACAAAAGGTTATGGTTTCATCATGCCGCAGGATGGCGGCAAGGATGTCTTCGTCCACATCACCGCTGTGCAGGCCGCTGGCCTTCGCGGGCTGGACGAAGGACAGAAAGTCACATTCGACGTCGCGATGGAGCGTGGCAAGTCCACGGCGACAAACCTGAAGCCAGCCTAAGCTTCGGGCGAATTCGGCTAAGCGGCCGGCTGAAGGGGCAGCCGGTCGTCATTCGGAGGAGGATAAGACCATGGCCGTCGGAACGGTTAAATGGTTCAACGCGACCAAAGGCTACGGCTTCATCATGCCGCAGGACGGCGGCAAGGATGTCTTCGTACACATCACCGCGGTCCAGGCCGCCGGCCTCAAGGGGCTGAATGATGGCCAAAAGGTCAGCTACGAAGTGGCGATGGAGCGTGGCAAGGCCGCTGCCACAAATTTGAAACTGGCCTGACCGCCGGATTCCTCCTGACGGCAGGGTTCACTGGCCCCGCTCCGGGCGGCACCAGGCGTTCGGCATGACCTCGGGTCACCCTATGTTTTCCCTGCCGGACCTTCAGCGCGCTGCCGATCTGGTTCACGCCCATCTGCCCGCCTCACCACAAATCGCCTGGCCGCTACTGCAGCGGCGAACCGGTGCCGAGGTCTGGGTCAAACACGAAAATCATCTGCCCACCGGTGCCTTCAAGGTGCGCGGCGGAGTCGTGTTCGCCGAACGGCAGTCGCGCGAAAACCCCGGCTGTGGCCTGATCTCCGCCACCCGTGGCAATCATGGCCAATCCCTGGCCTGGGCGGGCAGCCGCTTCGGCCTGCCGGTCACCATCGTCGTCCCATTTGGCAACAGCGCGGAAAAGAACGCCGCGATGCAGGCCCTGGGCGCCACGCTGATCGAACACGGTTCGGACTTCGAGGAAGCCCGCGAAGAAGCGCACCGCCGAGCGGCATCCGAGGGCCTGTTGTTCGTGCCGTCCTTTGGATCCGACCTCGTCATGGGCGTCGCGACTTATGCGCTGGAACTGTTCCAGTCGGTGCCTGACCTCGACGCGGTGTACGTCCCGATCGGCCTGGGCTCCGGCATCTGCGGCACCATCATGGCGCGCGACCTGCTGGGCCTTGCCACGCGGGTAATCGGCGTCCAAAGCACCGGCGCCGATTGTTACGCGCGATCGTTCGCCGCCGGCCATGTCGTCGCCGTCAATCGGGCGGACACCAAGGCCGACGGAATCGCGGTGCGCCAGCCGGACCCGGACGCGCTGCGGATCATCCTGGGCGGCGCCGAACGGATCGTTACCGTCGAGGACCAACAGATCGCCGCCGCCATCGGCGCCTACTGGACCGACACCCACAACCTGATCGAGGGCGCCGGCGCGGCCCCGCTCGCCGCGTTGATTCAGGACGCCGGCGCGATGCACGGCAAGCGGGTCGCGGTGATCGCCAGTGGCGGCAATATCGACCTGTCGCTGTTCCGGTCATGGGTTGGCTGAAATCGCCGGCGGCGACGTGCCCGTTATCCGAATCCCCTCGCTTTTATCTATGTTCACACTATGTTACGTGACGGAGACAGACCGCGATCTAGATAGTCGTCTGGCACGCAAAACCCTCTCGCATATCGTTTTCGGGGAACCTGGTACATGACACGCGCGATTCCCGCCCTCGGGGTTGTATCGATCCTGGCACTCAGCGCCTGCGCGGTCGCACCGCCGCAGGGCCCCACCGTCATGGCCTTGCCGCAACAGGGCAAACCGTTCGAGGTGTTCCAGCAGGACGACGCCACCTGTCGCGGCTACGCCACGCAACAGACCGGCGGCGCCTCGGCGGCGCAGGCCGCCAACAACAGCGCTGTGGGCAGCGCCGTCGTCGGCACCGCGCTGGGCGCCGCGGCCGGTGCGGCCCTCGGTTCGGTTGGCGGAGCGGTCGGCGCGGGCGCGGCGATCGGTGGCGCGACGGGCCTGCTCGCCGGCAGCGCGATTGGTGCGAACAACGCGGCGGCGGCCGGGGGCGACGTGCAGGCGCGCTATGACACCGCCTACACCCAGTGCATGTATTCCAAGGGCAACACCGTGCGGAGCGCCCCCAGCGGATATGCCGCGGGCTATGGCTATCCCGCGTACGGATATGGCTATCCGGGTCCCTATTACGGCCCGGGCTATTACGGTCCGGCGGTCGTGGTCGGCGGCGGCTGGGGCTGGGGCGGCGGCTGGGGTGGCGGCTGGCATCGGCACTGGTAGATCGGGGCATGAGCCCGCGCGGGTGACCCGGCACGCGTGACCGCGCTGCCTGTCCTGTCGATTAACCCACCCGACGGCCGCCAGCCGCTGGTGTTCGCTTGGGGAGTCTCCAGTTTTTTCGGCTGGGGCCTGTACGGCCTCAATCTGGCGATCAGCCTGGCCAACCATCCGGTGTTCAGCCCGGTCGCGGCGATGGAGTTCGGCCCCGGAGACCTGGTGCTGGACCCGCTGCGCGAGCACCTCATTCAAACCGTCGGTGGCCTGTCCGCCGAACTCTGGGCCTCATTGGCGGCACTGCCCCAGCCCGAGGCACGCATCGACGCGCCATTGCTGATAGGCCTCGGCAAGGACTTGCACGCCGTGACCGCCGCCGGCGGCAAATTCCTGACCGGGCAGCCATCCATCGGCGTGACCTTCATCGAGCACAGCACACTCAGCGACGTCGGACGTCAGCGAGCAGACCAGTTCGCGCTGATCGTCGCCGGGTCGAGTTGGAACGAATCGGTCCTGCGCGCCAACGGCATCGTTGCCACCACGACCGTGTTGCAGGGCATCGATACCAGCCTGTTCCACCCGGCCCCGAGCACCGGCCGGTTCCGCGACCGGTTCGTGGTGTTCTCCGGCGGCAAGCTGGAATACCGAAAGGGCCAGGACTTGGTGGTAAAGGCGTTCCGAACCTTCCAGCAACGACACCCGGAGGCGTTGTTGCTGACCGCATGGCACACACCCTGGCAGTGGCATGACCCTTACATGGCGGCCGGCACTAACACCGTCCCGGCCAGTTCCGACGCGGACGGCTGGGTGGACACCGCCGGCTGGGCGATCGCCAACGGCGTCCCCCCGCACGCACTGATCGCCCTCGGCAAAGTCCCCAACATCGCCATGCCGCATGTGATGCGGGAAGCGAATGTCGCGCTATTCCCAAACCGGTGCGAGGGCGGCACGAACCTGGTGGCGATGGAGTGCATGGCCTGCGGCATTCCGACGATCCTGTCAGCGAACACCGGCCACCTCGATCTGCTGGCGCGCGAGGATGTCGCCTACCGGCTGGACCGGCAGGGCACCGCATCCTGCGAAGGCTACGAAACCCAGGACTGGGGTGAGAGCGACGTCGAGGAAATCCTGGAGAAACTGGAAACGGTATGGCGCGACCGGCAAGTAGCCGCCTCGGTCGGCCAACGCGGCGCAGCGTTCATCGCCCCGATGACGTGGGAACGCCAGACCGCACTGCTGCTGCGAGCGATCGAACCGCTGCTGCCGTAAAACGCTTGCGCCAACGAACCGATGTTCGTCGGTTGTAACTGATATGCAAGGATTCCACGGCTAGGCACGCGCCATTGCCACGGCAATGGCCGGACGCGCTCGGTCGGCCCATTGGAGAACACGATGCGAGGTCATTCCACGCTCAGCCTGATGGCGCTGTGCCTGCTCAGCGCCTGCAACCAACCCGCCGTGACGCCGAAGGCCCCGGCATTCCAGAGCAGCGAGAACACGATCCGCGACTGGGACAACGTCGCGCACGAGATCGCCGACGATATGGCGTCCCACGCCCTGCTGCCGCCCACCCCGCCGATGCCCGCACCGCAGGGATATTCGACGAAACCGGTGTTCGTGCGGGTGCAGGCACCGGGCTCCGCGTTCGTGCGTGAGGTCGCCGGCGAACTGGAAGCAGACATCCTGTCCAGGGGCGGGTCCGTGTCACGCACCCCGACTGGCGCGACCGTGGTGAATCTGGACGTCGATTTCGTGGCATGGAGTCCCCGCGACAAACCGCCTGGCCTGGTCGGCACAATGGCCGGGCTCGCCTCGCTGCAGGGGACCCTCATTGGTGCATCGGTGCCGATGTCCCGATGGACCGCCGCCGACGCAGCCGCCTTCTCCGCCATTGGGGTTGGCGCGGCCGCCGATATGGTTGTTGCGCTGACGCCAACCAGTAATACCGAAGCGATCTGGCAAGCATCGGTCGTCACCAGCGACCAGGTTGTCATGCGGCTGCAAGAACCAGTCTATGTGCGAAATCGTGACATTCCGCTTTACGCAAAAACCGCGAACCTGATGCCCGTCGCCTCATGGAGCGCCGGGGACGCCACCTTGGCACCGCGTCTTCTCCATCTTGACCCCTGACCGTAGATTAGGACGCGACATGAACCGCACGATACGCAGGCTGGCGATGGTCATGCCCCTCTGCCTGGCGGCGGCCGGATGCGTGGCCGATCCCGACCAGGCGGCCAGCAGCTCCAGCGACCCGGCCATCCCCGCCGACCAGCAAGCCGACCTGAGTACGCTGACATATCGGGCGGTCGATCTGATCCTCGCCGCCGCGCCCCAGGTCACCGACAGCACGCCCCTGGTCGTGACGTCCCTGTCGAACACCAAGGACCTGGAACGGAGTTCAGCCCTGGGCAATATCGTCGCGGATATGATTCGCACCCGCCTCGCCCAGACCGGCCACAGAACATCCGAAATTCGTCTGCGGAGCGCGGTAAGCCTGAAGCAGGGCGATGGGGAATTCCTGCTTTCGCGGAACCGACGCGCCCTGAGGTCAGACCCCGCCGCGGCGGCTGTGATGACCGGGACCTATGCCACCAGCGATGAGAAGGCTTACGTCAGCCTGAAGCTGATTTCCACGGCCGATGCGCATATTATCTCGGGTGCGGACTTCGTCGTCCCGCTGGACGACGTCCTCGGTCTGGTCAACGCGCAGGGAAAATAACGCGTACTGCACATAGACACGAAAGGCGGCCCCGGTCATCCCGGGGCCGCCCCAATCCCTATCGGGCGTAACCGTCCAGTTCGTCCTGCGTCCAGGCAATGACCTGGTCGATCGTCTGCCCATCCCGCAGTTTCGCGAACATCTGGTTGTGGACACCGCGGTTGTAGATCTGCACCGCGATCTCGGGCGCCGCTTCCGACCCGGTCAGCGACGGTTTCTGCCCGCTGGCAGCCCGCAACGGGTAATTATACACAGTGCCCTTCGGTGGCCCGACCTCGTCCCAGATCTTGAAGTCGTTCAGCTTGGCATACGGCGGCAAATCGTACCCCTCGCAGGCATTGTCGCGCGCCTCGACATTCTCCCGCTGCATCAGGAACTCCACCAGTTCCTTACCAGCGCTCTTGTTCTGGCTGAACTTATAGACGCCCCAGAAATAGCTCTGCGTCGGTACGAAACGACCCTTCGGGCCCAATGGCGCCGGGAACGTCCAGCAATCGGCCGCGACTTGTGGCGCGTCCCGCTTGGCGACCGCCCAGGCCGACGGCGGGTTGAAGATCAGCGCGGACTTGTTGGAGATCAACGCCCGATTGTTGGAGGCGTCGTCATAGCTGACGGCATCCGCCGGATAGAATTTCACCAGCCGCTGCGCGAACTCCATCGCCTGCCGCGTGCCGTCGGACTTCAGTTGCGACTTGCCCTCGGCATCGATCAGCGTGCCACCGAAGGCCGCGAAGATCGCACCATGCGTGTCGGTCGCGTCGGTGTTCAGCGTGCCGCTGCCCATGCCCATCGCGAAGGTCATATTATCCTTGGCGGCGATCTCGGCGTATTTCAGGAATTCCTCCCACGTCCACGCATCCTGCAGGGCGTTCTTCTCATCCTTCGCCGGATACATCGCCTGCAGATCCAGGCCGTTCTTCTTGAACCAACTGATGCGCGCGCAGGGCGGCTTCGTCTGGGTGCCGCTGCTGGACGGCACGGCGACCCAATGGCCCTTGTATTTCGCCAGATAGGTGACGACGTCGTTCGGATCGCCATTGGCGGCGGCGAGGCGCTTCACCACGTCGTCCACCGGTTCCAGGCTGTCGGCGTAGTTCTGCACGTCCCAGGTGATGAAGGTCATCACGTCGTGGCCGGTCTTGGCCTGGGTCTCGGCCGCCGGGGTCAATTGCAACTTGCCGCTGGCGGAGCTGATGAAGTCGGCGGTGACATCGACCTTGTTCTTCGCGGCCCAGGCATCGACCTGTGCCTGCATCACCTTGTTGGCGCCGGGAACCCAGTGATCCCAGAAGCCGACACTCAATTTCCCGGCGGCCGCGGCGGTGCGGATATGCACCAATGGCAGCGCGGCGGCAGCAGCGGCCAACTTGACGGTACCCCGGCGCGAGATAGTCCACGACTTCTTCATAAAAGGCTCCCTAACGGCCATTGGCCTTGTTTCGTTATCGCACCCTTTTGGATGGGTGTGTCATCGTTCTACGGCAATGTTCCTTCGTGCGGGACTCAAAATCGATCGGATGACGAATTTTTCAGGCGCAGCGCTGCATCTGGGTCGCGCCGGGGCAATTTTCAGTACAACCACCCGATAGCGGGCGCCACGCCAGCCCTATCCCATTAGTTTTTTCACATCGGCCGCGATCTCGGAGCCGGATTCATCCGCCCGCACCGGCCCGACGAAGGCGCCATCGGGGCCCATCAGATAAAGCACCGAGCTGTGGTCCATCGAATAATCGTCCGGCCCCGGGCCGGTGCGATGTTCGGCATAATAGACCCGATACGCCTTCGCCGCCTTGGCGACCTGCTCCGGCGTTCCGGTCAATCCCTCGATGCTCGACCCGAACGCCGCGGCATACAGCTTCACCACCGGCGGCGTGTCTCGCTTCGGATCGACGGTGATGAACAAGGGCTGGACACGGGCAGCCGCGGGGCCAAGCTTGTCCATTGCATCGGCGACGGCGTTCAGCGTGGTCGGGCAGACGTCGGGGCAAAACGTGTAGCCAAAATACACCAGCATATACTTGCCGCGGAAATCGCGATCGGTGACGGACTTGCCGTTGCCGTCCTCCAGCGTGAATGGCCCGCCGATAGAGACCGGATTGTTGCCGTTCTGGCCGCTCAGCCACAGGAAACCGCCGGCACCGATCAGCAGCACCGCAAGCAGCAGACCCATCGTCGCGTAAAGGACGCGATTCGGCGGAGTCTTCGGATTAGTGGTGGTGTTCATGCGAACCTCCGCTGGGTGGTTGGATCGGCTTGGCATCAATCGCTCGGATCGCGGCGAACAGCTTTTCCCGCGTTTGCCATCCGTCGGCCGCGCCGGGACGGTGAACCGCCCGCAGCCAGCCGTTGGGATCGACCAGGTACTCGGCCCCGGCCAGTTTGTCGGGCGGCAGATCGGTCAGGATCGCGTAAGCCGGCCACGCCGCGGCCGTCGCCGCGACGCACGACCCCGGCGCCGGAGCAACGCCATCCCGCAGGTTCAGGGTAACGGCCGTGACGCCCGATGCAGGGGGAATGTCCTCACTCACCACCCCACCGGTTACAACGTGGACGTCACGGCCACGCAGATCGGCCATCCGGGTCGCCGTCAGCCCGGCGCAGGCGATCGGAAAGCTGGGTGCCCGCAGCGGGACGTCGAACGTCGAACGCTGCTGCATCGCCAGCGCGGACTCGTGCGCTCGCACGTAATCGATCAAGGCCCAAAGGTCATCGGGCGACAACGTGCCGGCAAACCCCGGCATCGCCAGGCCACCCTCCGGGTCCTCGATCCCATGCGACAGCCACCAGAACATCTCGCCGTCGGAATGCATCCAAATATGCGGCTGCGTCAGGTCGGCAGGCTGGATGTGCAGCCCGGACGCCGCCGGTCCGTTGCCCGCGCCGCTGGGACCGTGGCAGGCGGCACAGTTCTGCGCGAACAAGGCCTGGCCACGGGCGATCGAGGCCGCGGAAAAATCCGTTGGCGAGGTCTGGAAACTGGTCGGGTAAGCCTCGATCAACAGCAGTGACAGCGACGGCGTGCGCACCAGCACGGTCAGCAGCAGGATGGCCAGGGCCTCCCAGCGCAGCCGCCGCAACAGCAATGCCGCGGCCATCAGCGCCGCCGCCACGCCGATCACGATCAGGCTGACGACAAACTCCCGGTGAAAGTCCGGATCCTCATTCACCGCGACCAGACTCAACCGCCGCGGAAATGGCCATACCGGCGTCGTGTGCGCGGCAGGCGACGACGACGCCATGAAGGCGGCCGCGGTGACGATCGCCAGGCCAAGGCAGGTCTCCAGACAGATCGACATCCCAAGATGACGGCGCGCGCCTGGGACATCGGCGGCCACGCGGTCGCTGAACCACAGCCGATTCAGTGTGGCCAGCATCAGGGCGAACACGAACAGGGTGATTTTCAGCATCGCGAAATGCCCGTACGGGGTGCCGAACAGGGCCGGCACGCTGCCGATCAGTTCAAATCCCTGAGCGAACCCGGTACCGGCGAGAACCAGGACGCAGGCCAGGCCGATCGGTGTAAAACGCTCGCAAACGGCCGACGCCTGCTCAGGACTCAGCGCCCGCAGCCCAAGCCAAAGCGGCAGCAGCGCGCCCAGCCAGATGCCGGCCGCGAGAAGGTGGAGGGATTCGGAGAAGACAAGCCCATCCCCAACCGCGCCCTCGGTCGCACCCGCATGGCCGATCATGCCTTGCACGCCCAGGGCGGCGGCCGTCAGGGCGACGGCGAGGTATCGCACCCAGGTCGTCCAGCGGCCCGACGGAACGGCGAGCAAGGTCGCGGCCAGCACCAACCCCAGCCGAACCAGCATCGTGTTGCCATAGCGGGTGTGCAGTGCCACCACCGGCAGCGCGTCGCGCAGATCGGACCATGTCTCCGCACCGGCGATGGCGGCGGATTGCAGCACAAACCACGCCACCCCCGCCAGCAACGCGATCAGTCCGCTGACCCACCACAGCCTGGTCAGCCAGCGATGCAACGCCCGCGGCACCGCCGGGCCCGACGGCAGCATCCATAGAAGGAACCCAACCGTTCCCAGCAGCGACAGCGTCGCCGCCAGGTGCAGGCCGCGGACCAAGGCCATGGTGGTGGCGAGGTCCACCATTCAGGGCTTCACCGTGAAGGTGAAATGCCCCTCGGTCTTATGCGTATCGACCGAAGTAACGTGCCACTCCACCGCGTAAACCCCCGGCGGCAACGGCTTCAGCTTGACCGACAGGACACGGCTGTCATCCAGCGGTGTGGGTTTGCCCTGGTCGACCCGCCCACCCCCGGCATCGGTCACATGGACGGTGCTGAACAGGGGCTCGACCGGTTCGGTGTAGGTCAGGCTCAGCGCCGGCGGGGACCCGGTCACCTCCGACCCGACCGCCGGCGATGCTCGGTCGAGGAACGCATGGGCGAACGCCGCCGGACCGATCAGGCAGGCGGCAGCAGCTAAAACAATAAGCTTGCCCATGTCAGAACCACTCCGCAATCGGTTTGCCCAGGCTGTGCGGGAACAGGTCGTCGAAGTACAGGTGGAACTGCGCGATCACCCCCAGATGGCTGCCGGTCGCGCTGTTGCCGGGGATCAGCGCCTCCACCCCCACCGCATAGGTGGTCGCGGTGTAGTTCACGCCCACACCCCACAGGTACTGGGTCTGATCCTGGTTGGGCCGGCTGGCCGGCGACGACCATGACAGCTCCACCACCGGAGTCAGCTTGTTGACGAAATCCGGCAGGCCGTAATCCTTCCCCTGCGCCGACAGGTAGCGGATGCTGTATTGCAGCGACAAACCGCCGCTCCAGCCATTGGACGTGCCGTTGTTCAGCGCGTTGCCGAACGGATCGACCTTCAGTTCCTTGTCGGCGATCGTGTAGGACAGCTCCCCGGTCAGCGCCAAAGGCCGCAACGCACCGATCGGCAGATCGCCGAACCCCTTACCGAAATAGATCGTCGGGCTTGTGGAACCGCTGTCGTCGTTGCCGATGGCGGCGCCGTTGGTCCCGTTGGCACCGGACCGGGCGAGCTCCCGCTGCACCCCGACCGAAAACATGAACTCATGCGCATCGTTGACGTACGGCTTGTATTTCAACGTCAGTTCGATGTTGTCCCAGCCGTTCGCCCTCATCGCATGCGGCTGGGTCAGCCACGTATAACCATCGTTGATGGCAAACCCGAAATTCTCGGTGATGCGCTTATCGAACTCAAAACCCAGATTGTAATTGCTCGACGTTCCGCCGCCATCCGCCTGGGACGGCAGGAACTGGAAGGTCGGCAAACTGGCCTCATCGGCCACGTTGGGATCGTCGATCAGCAGCGTGCTGATGAACATATGGTCGCCGGCAAAGCCGTGCGCGTAGGCATGATTGGCCAGCACCATCGTGCCGGCGGCAACCGTGGTCAGCAGGGTACGCGATTTCATGGACTGGGTCTCCTGAAGCAGACAAGAAGCGGCCCGAACGAACGGACCGGCGGATGTGCTCAGGAGAAGATCGGTGGAGCCCTTGGCTGGCTAGGCGGTCGATACGCGGCCGGCGGCGCGGTGGATGGCGGCGGCAGCTCGGTTTTGAGAATCACAACGGCGATGGGCGGCATCGGCGTGTCGACCGCCGATACCAGGG
>NZ_LMUJ01000108.1:128645-197139 GCF_009765975.1 Acidisphaera sp. S103
CACACAGGGCAGTCGGCCGGATGGCCCGGCGCCTTCGACGGCGCACCGCCATCGTCGGTGTGGCACAGCATGCCGACGCCCGCGATCGGATCGATCCGCGGCACGGTGGCACCGGCGCCAAGCTGCGCCATCAGCGCCAGCAGCACCGCGAACAGCCCGGACAGGTGGAACCGGCGGTTCAGCATCGCGCGGCAACCTACAGCGATTCAGAAGCCGGATGGAATACCCCGGACTCGCCGGGTCCTTGGCGCCTATCCCGCCGCCGTGGCCAGGTGTTCCTGTAAACGCGGCATCAGTTCGACCAGGTTGCAAGGCCGATGGCGGTTGTCCAACTGCGACACCAGGATATCGTCCCAACCATCCTTCACCGCGCCGGTGCTGCCCGGCAACGCAAACAGATACGTCCCCCCGGCCACGCCGCCAATCGCCCGGGACTGCATCGTCGAGGTCCCGATCTTCTGGTAGCTCAGCATCCGGAACAGCTCGCCGAACCCCTCGATGCGCTTTTCCATCACGTGCTCGAACGCTTCCGGCGTCACGTCGCGGCCAGTGATCCCGGTGCCCCCGGTGGTGATCACCACGTCGATCTCCGGATCGACGATCCAGCGGCGCAGCAGCGTCTCGATCGCGGCGGTCTCGTCCTTCTCGATCGCGCGAACGGCGACCCGATGCCCCGCCTTGACGATGCGTTCAGCCAAGGTGTCGCCCGATGTGTCATTGGCGGCGGTGCGCGTGTCCGACACCGTCAGCACGGCGATGTTGACCGCGATGAACGGGCGGCTTTCGTCGATACGGGCCATGGCTTGTCCTCCGGCGGATGATCGCGCCGGGACTAGTCGAGCCCCGGCATCAGCGACGCCATTCTGCGCCGTGGCACATGGGGCGTGAAGCGGGGGAATTCACCCGCCGACAACGCGTCCAGGCTAGTGGACGGCAAGTGCATCCGGGCCGCATAAAGCCACGAATACACCAGCACATGGCGCACGAAAGCGCGTGTCTCCGGTACCGGAATCGCCTCCATGAACAGCAGCGGGTCGTCATGGTCGTGCAGGTCGGCACCCCAGCGGCCGAAACTGCCCGGCCCGGAGTTATAGCTGGCAAGCACCCGCAGCAGATCGCCGCCGATTCCGTCCTGCCGCGCCAGATAGGCCACGTAGCGCTGGCCGATCTCCAGGTTGACCGAAGGCTCGTCCAGCCGATCCGGCGCCTGCGACAGATCGCCCGAGATATAGCGTGCCGTCGCCGGCATAATCTGCATCAGCCCGCGCGCCCCCACGGGCGACGTCGCCGCACTATCGAAATTGGATTCCGACCGAGCCAGCGCATACACCAGCGGCGGATCGATACTGAACCCACCGGCCGGCCGCAGCCGCGGCATCGGGAAGCGCAGTTCCTCATGACTGAGGCCATCCCGCGATTGCAGCGCGGTCGCCATTTCGGCGGCACAGTCCGGCAACCCGGCGGCAGAGGCGACCATCATCAGCGACCGCGCGAAAACCGGATCGGCATCCACCTGCGGCCACAGCATCCGCAGTTCTGCCTCGGCCCGATCCCGTTGGCCGATCTGCAGCAGGGCAAAAGCACGCCATCCGCGCGGCGTCGCGGCGACAGCATCGAC
Source organism: Acidisphaera sp. S103 (assembly GCF_009765975.1). Lineage (GTDB taxonomy): Bacteria > Pseudomonadota > Alphaproteobacteria > Acetobacterales > Acetobacteraceae > Rhodopila. The sequence goes on from NZ_LMUJ01000108.1 coordinate 130,264, forward strand.
ATCCGCCTGGCTGACCAGGTCGCCGCTTCGCACGATACCGGTGTCCATCCGTAGGATGCGGCGCGCCAACAGGCCATGCAGGGTCAGACGCTCCTGCGCCGCGACATGCAGCCACCTCACCGTGCTGACCGCGTCATGCATCGCCCGGCTCGCCCGAGACGCCCAGAACGCCGAAGCCGCATGCAGGCGCGGCGACGTGCTGGTCGCTTCCGCGCCATCCTGAAACAGCGAACGCGCGACATCGATATTGCCCAGGCGCCAGGCGGCAAGGCCGCCGATATAGAACCCAAGCGCGGGCTGCTCGGCTGTCGGCGTGTCGCTCAGCGCCACGCGGGCAACACGCAGGGCCTCGGCATCTTCATTCCGGGTAAACAACACACGAGCCACTTCGGCCCGCAGTTGCGCCCCATAGGCTCGGGAAATTCCGCGCGTCGTCGTGATCAGCCGCAACGCCGACGCCGTCCTCCCGCTTTCGGCACGATCGAGAACGGTTCGATCCAGAACCGGGTTTCGCGTCAGGTCGTTACGCGGCGGATCGATATCTTCCGGCACCGGCTCAGGGTCGGTCGGACGAACCAGCGTAACGGCTTCAGGCGCCGGCGGCGCCGTGGCACCCTTGGGCAGCCTGGTCAGCAACAACGCGTGAATGGCCGACGCATCGGCCTCATCGCCATACCGTGCCAACCAGTCGGTCAGTTCGCTAGCGGAAGAACGGTGATAGCGGCCCAGATAACGATCGGCGAGCGCGGCCCCCATCAGCAACTTGTCATCAAGGTCGGCCGAGGCCTTGATCGCATCCGGAATATCGCCGCGATCCTGAAACGCGAAAACGCGCTTCATCAACGCAACGTCACTGGGCCGTAACGGTTGCGGAAACGCCACCCCGGGCGCCCCGTCATGCGGGACGCGCGGAACGGCAAACGCAACCTCATCGGTTCGCGCGCTATCCGCAGCTTGTGTCCCGTTGCCATCCTTCGATCCGGACGTTTGTCCATACGCGGCGGACGTAAGAGCCCCCGCAAGAATCGCGGCCCCGGCGAACAATGCCCGAGCCGTAGGAAGGCGGGAGAACGTGTGACCGATCCCTCGCATGCCGTCTCGCTAGCCGCTCCGACGATGAGACGCAACCACCAGTAGCGTGACGATCATCGATATTTGAGACAAAATATGAAAATACGCGACTTATCCGCGTGTAAATCAGCTTCACGTTTACGTTTGATGACCGTCCAGAGTGCGGCGCAGCATGCGCAATCCAGCCCACGCATCCCGCCTCAGCAGCGGGGTTTTCAGCATCTCGGTAAGGCCCGGAAGCGCCAGGATGGGCAGCGTCTGGTGCAATCCTGGTATGCTAACTTCAACCCACCCACGCGGATTCCGCCGCCGATTTGGGGTCTGAGGCAGCAAAACGCGTGCCGTGGTGCCCCCGAACACCACGATACGGTGCGGTTTGAGCAACACGATCAGCCGGTGCAGGAACGGCAGGCAGATGGCGATTTCCGCGACGGACGCCGGGCGGCCGCCGGGCGGACGCCACGGCAGCAGCGGCGTCAGCATCAATTCCGCACGCGTCAGGCCGATACTGGCAAGCATCTGGTCGAGCAACTGACCCTCGGGTCCGGCGAACGGGTGACCGCTGCGATCTTCCTCCCGCCCCGGAGGCTCGCCGACGATCAGGGTGGTGCTGGCGGGATCGCCCTCGGCGAACACGAGGTTGCTGGCGGTATCCCGCAGGGCACAGCCGTCGAAGTCGGCAAGGGCCGCGCGGAGATCGTCCAACGACGCCGCCTGCCCCGCCAGGCCGACCGCCCGCTCCCCCGGCGTGCCCTTCGGGGGGGCGGCGAGGGGCGTGTCTTTCGTAACGGGCGCGGGTCGCAACAGTGGAACCGGTTTGGACTCGACCGGCCGCAAGCGATCGATGGGGTCGAGGTCGATCGCCTCGTCCGCGCCCCATTCGACCTGTAGGCGCAACAATGTGAAATCGTCATCCAAGCAAGGCGGCCCGGAAACGATCCCGTTCTATATGAGGAACGAGGTTCTTTTTGCCGTCATGCGTCGCCGGGCCTTCGGTGACGCGCAACAGGATGAAGGACAGGCTGCCGCCCTCGCGCACCAGCCGGCGGCCCTCGGCCATGTCAGCCTCGGTGTTGATCACATGCACGACGGGAAATCCGCAACCGGCGGCAACGACATCCAGCCGCACGCCAAGACCGGTATGAGAATCCTGGTTGCCGGTTTCGCCGTAGTGACCATTGTCCACACAGATGATGGTCAGGTTGGGCGGGTTCTGTAACGCGATCGTTGCCAGCGCGCCGACATTCATCAGCAGTTCGCCGTCACCGGTGGCCACCAGGACGCGCCGTTTCGGCTGTGCCAGCGCCAGACCCAGGCCGATCATCGGCGCCGCCCCCATGGCGCCCCCCAGACCGAACAGGCTGGGGGATTCATGGGTCAGCGCGGACAGTTCCCACGCGGTTCCGGCTAGGCCGGCCACCATCAGGAAATCGCCGGGCCGCTCGATCAACGCCGGAACCGCCTGGCGGCGATCCAGCACCGCGTCCGGCAAAGTCGCTGTCTGCAGCTTGTTCAATTTGGCCATGATACAGCGCCCCTCAAAACTTCTTGGCGCCGATCAGGCGCTGGGTCAGCAACACGGCGACCTGCTGGCCGGACTGGAAAGCCATGGTGATGGCGGCGGTAACGGCGGTGATCACCTCCGACGGCTGTTCCGCCCGCAATACGATGACGCCCATCGCCTTCAGCACCGGTTCCACCGCCTGGCCCATGGCGAACTGCCAGGGATTGCCTTCGCCATACTCCCCACGCATCGACACCAGGGTCAGGAATGGAAACCGGCAGCCCTGGGTCAACGACAGCATGTTGATGGTATTGCCGACGCCGGAAGACTGCATCAGCAGCACCGCCCGATTGCCGCCCAGGTCCGCCCCGGCGACCATCGCCACGCCTTCCTCCTCGGTGGTCAGCGGTACTGAGTGCACATCCGGATCGGCCAGCGACCGGTCGATCAGCACCTTGTGCCCGGCATCCGGCACATAGCAGAACTGGGTGACGTTATTCGCCCGCAGCAAGTCGTACAGTGCACTGGGCCAAGTCTCTTTCGTGATCGCATCCGGCATCGCATTGTCCCGTTTCAAATAACTCACCCAAAGCAAGCCATCAGCAACTGAGCAAACGCTCGCGCCCGATGACTGACAGCATGTTTCTGGTCCGGCTCGATCTCGCCGAACGTCTGCCCCGAACCAGCAGGGACAAACATCGGATCGTATCCAAACCCCTTATCCCCCCGAGGCGGCCAGACAACCGCCCCGTCAATACGGCCAAGGAATGTCTCAGTATGTCCGTCCGGCCACGCCAGGCACAGCGCTGCAACGAACCACGCCCGCCGGTCGGGGTTGTCGCCGATGCGTTCATGCACCGAGGTCATCGCCTGGCCGAAATCCTTGGCCGGCCCCGCCCAACGCGCCGAATACACCCCCGGCGCACCATCCAGCGCCGCGACGCAAAACCCGGAATCATCGGACAAAGCCGGCAACCCCGTCGCGATCGCCGCCGCCAACGCCTTGATCCTGGCATTGCCGGCAAAATCCGGCGCATCTTCCTCCGGTTCCGGCAAGCCCAGCGCCCCGGCTGAGACAACCTCGATCCCCAACGGCCGCAACAGCGCCTCGATCTCGCGCAACTTGCCCTTGTTATGGCTGGCCAGGACCAGCTTCCGCGCCGGAGTAAGCTTCCGTGGCATCAGTCCCCCAGCGCCTTAAGCTGCTGCACGAACAGCGCTTCCGTCCCCGCTCGGGCCAACCCCAGCAGCGCATGGAAATGCGCCTCGTCGAAGGCGGTCTTCTCCGCCGTGGCCTGGATTTCAACGATGCCCCCGCCACTGGTCAGCACAAAGTTGGAGTCGGCGTCCGCGCCGGAATCCTCATCATAGTCCAGGTCCAAAACCGGCGTGCCTCCGACGATACCGCAGGACACAGCGGCCACCTGCCCTGTCAGCGGGACGGTCTTCAGCACGTTCATCTTCACCAGGTGCCGGAACGCCAGCGACAGCGCGACCCAGGCGCCGGTGATCGACGCGCAGCGCGTGCCGCCGTCAGCGTTCAGCACGTCACAGTCCAAGGTGATCGACATCTCCCCCATCGCGGCACGATCCACCACCGCCCGCAGGCTGCGGCCGATCAGCCGCTGGATTTCCTGTGTGCGCCCAGACTGCTTACCCCTGGCGGCCTCGCGATCGCCGCGCGTATGGGTCGCCCGAGGCAGCATGCCGTACTCGGCAGTGACCCAGCCCAGCCCGGTGTTGCGCAGGAACGGCGGCACCCGGGTTTCGACGCTGGCGACGCACAGCACCTCGGTATTGCCCATCCGGATCAGCGCGGACCCCTCGGCATGCCGGGCAAACCCGGTGGTGATGGAGACTTTCCGTAACTCGTCGGCGGCGCGGCCGGAAGGGCGCATGGATCTTGATCCTCGGGATGGGTTCAGGCCGGACCATACAGCGTCGTCAGCCTACCGCAACCTGGACAGCGGCCAGTCCGCCGCGTAACCCTGCGCCCCAACAATCAAAACGAGGCAAACCATGCTGTTCGATTTCGTCGATATCAAGAACGAGAACATCTACAAGCTGCTGACCTCCACCATCGGCCCCCGTCCCATCGCCTGGGTGACGACACAGGACACCGACGGGACCATCAACGCCGCCCCGTTCTCCTTCTTCAACGCGATGTCCGGCAATCCGCCGGTGCTGGCGTTCGGCATCGGCGGAAGAGGCCCCGGCGACGTCAAGGACACCGGTGGTAACATCCGCCGCACTGGCCAGTTCGTCATCAACCTGGTCAGCTACGAGCTCGCCGAACCGATGAACGTCACCGCCATCGACTTCCCCAAGAATGTCGATGAACTGAAGGAAGCCGGCCTGACCACCGCACCGTCGCTGCACGTCAAGCCGCCCCGGATCGCCGAAGCGCCGGTATCGTTCGAGTGCGAACGCCTCGTCATCGTCGATGTCGGCATCGACCGGGCGGTGGTGCTGGGCAAGGTGCTGGCGATCTACGTGCGGGACGACTGCGTGCTGGACAAGGACCGCTGCTACATCGACACACCGAAGCTGGATCTGATCGGACGCCTGCACGGCGGCGGCTGGTATGCCAGGGTCACCGACCGCTTCGAGTTGCCGCGTATCCCCGTCGACGAATGGCCGGCACGCAAAGCAAAGGCAGCCGAATAGCTCGGCGGTTGGATTTGTTTCATTAACGATTTTTAACTGCATCGGCTTACAGGTGGAAATCGCACCATTCGACCCCCAAACGCGGCCTTACGGGCAAGAATGGTGCCGATCCGCCACGCCTCTACCCAAAAACACCTGGCTCTCGCAAAAAATTGCCCGGTCGAGGGCAATGTTAAGACACAATTCATTTCCACAGTGTTGAAGAGCAAGGGCTAAGCTGCCCTTGTGCTTAATGGGAATGGTGACAGCGATGTGCACGGCGACGATCAGCACACTGACCTTGGCGGGATTGCTACAGGACCCGTTGATCCAGATGGTGATGCGCAGCGACAAAGTATCGGAGTCAGATCATTCTGAATTGCTGCACCGCGTCAAAAATTCACTGACAATGCGTGCGTCCGCCAGACAGCCAGAATTGGAAGCCGCGATCTAATTCATGGGATCGAAGGGGCCACCGGCCCCTTCGCGGGTGCGGGCAGAGCCCGCCCCTCCCTAAACGCTGGCCCTGATCGCCTGCCAAACCCGAAGCGGTGTAGCCGGCATATCGATATGCGTAATGCCATACGCCGAAAGCGCATCCACCAGCGCGTTCATCACCGCCGGCAGCGCACCCGCACACCCGGCCTCGCCGCAACCCTTGGACCCCAGCAAGTTGGTCTTCGCCGGCACCGGATGCGAAGCAAAATTGAACATCGGCGCATCGTTCGCCCGAGGCAGCGCGTAATCCATATACGACCCGGTCATCGGCTGACCACTCTCGTCATAGACCACATGCTCCAGGAAGGCCTGGCCGATACCCTGCACGATGCCGCCATGCGCCTGCCCCTCGACCAGCATGGGGTTCACGATCACACCAAAATCGTTAACCATGTGATAGCGAACCACCTCGCTGACGCCGGTCTCCGGATCGACCTCGACCTCGGCGATATGGCATCCGTTGGGGTAGGCGAACGGCGGACCCTCGGCGACATGCGAAACCGACAGGGTCTGCGGCACCCCTTCCGGCAACGACACCGTGCCCGACCGGATCTGATCCGCCAACGCCATGATCCCGATCGCCCGATCGGTCCCGGCGATGCGGAACCGGCCGCCGCCACGGACGATCTCGAACTCGATATCGGCCTCGGCCGCCTCCAGCACGTGGGCGGCGATTTTCACCCCCGCCTCGCGCACCTTCTCAGCCCCCTCCACGATCGCGGTGCCGCTGGCCATCAGCGATTTCGACCCGCCGGTGCCCCCCCCGGCCAGCAGTTCATCGGAATCGCCCTGCAGCAGGTTGATCTTCTCAAACGGGATACCCAGCCGAGACGCCAGCACCTGCGCGAACGGTGATGCATGCCCCTGCCCGTAATCCAGCGTGCCGGTGATGATGGTAACCGTGCCATCGGCCTCGAACCGGATGCCGCCCATCTCCTGTGACGGCGGGCCGGTGACCTCCAGATACTGGCCGATGCCGCGTCCACGCAGCTTGCCGCGTTCGGCGCTATCCTTCTTACGAGCGGGAAACCCGTCCCAGTCCGCCGCGGCCAGTGCCTTGTCCAGGATCGTCGGAAAATCACCGCTGTCATACGTGGTACCAGCGGGGGTCTTGTACGGAAAAGCATCAGGCTGGATGTGATTGCGCCGGCGGATGTCGGCGGGATCGATTTTCATCTCCCGCGCCGCCGTATCCAGCAAACGCTCGATATAATAGTTGCCCTCCGGCCGCCCGGCGCCCCGGTACGGGCCGACAGGGCTGGTATTGGTGAACATCGCCTTGGCGGTCACCTCCTGCAGCGGCGTCGCATACACGCCGATCGTGTTGCGGACGATGTTGCCCGTGGGCTGCAACACGGTCCCATTGGACAAATAGGCCCCAATGTTGCCGTAGCCGGTGACCCGCAGCGCCAGGATGCGGCCGTCGGCATTCAGCGCGAGTTCCTGTTCCATGTCATGGTCGCGCCCATGGCTGTCGGACAGGAAGCTTTCGCCGCGCTCATCCGTCCATTTCACCGGGCGCCCCAGCACGCGCGACGCATGCAGGATGGCGGGATATTCCGGATAGCACGACGATTTCATGCCAAACGACCCGCCGACATTGCCCGTCAGCACGCGGATCTTGTCGACCGCGGCCTTCAACGGCCCAGTCAGCAGTTGCCGCATGTTGAACACGCCCTGCGACCCGACACGCAGCGTCCAGCGCTGGGTTTCCGGGTCATAGGCGCCGATCGCGGACCGCGGCTCCATCGGACAGACGACAACGCGGCTGTTGCGGATTTTCAGCCGGGTCACATGCGCGGCCTTGGCAAACGCGGCCTCCACCGCCGCCCCATCGCCATGATGGAAATCCAGGATCACATTGCCCGGTGTTCCCTCATGCACCAGCGGAGCACCTGGAACGGCAGCCGATGCGGCATCGGTCACCGCCGGCAGGGTGTCGATATCGACGAACACAGCCTCGGCGCCGTCCTTCGCCTGCTTGACTGTCTCCGCGACCACCACGGCCACCGGATCGCCAACGAAACGGACCTTGTCGGTGGTCAGGATCGGCTGCGTGGGTTTCGGCATATCGCTGCCGTCGCGCATCTTGAACGCCATCCCCGACGGCATGTTGCCCAATCCAGCGTCGATCAGGTCCTGACCGGTCAGAACAGCCAGAACGCCCGCCATCCCCTTCGCCGCGCTGGTGTCGATCGACCGGATAACACCATGTGCGGCGTTCGAACGCACCATCACCGCGTACGCCTGACCGGGCAAATTGAGGTCATCGGAGTAGCGCCCCTCACCCCGCAGCAGCGTCGGATCTTCCTTGCGAGGCACGGGCTGACCGACGGCGTATCTCTCCTCGGCGAACTGGCTCAGGTCGACGTGTACGTTCATGCAGCGGTCCTTGATGTCATTGTGCTGTGCAACATGGCGCCGGTTTCCCGGACCGGCAACCCGGTCTCTGGCCTGTCGCCGCGGGAAATGGCAGTATGGGAACAACGGATGACGGAGGATTTGGATGCCAACCTATGAATACGAATGCCCCGATTGCGGCCCGTTCAGCGACGTCCGTCCGATGGCGGAATTCGACCAACCGCAGCCCTGCCCGGATTGCGAGCAGCCCGCCCCCCGCCTGTTGACGGCACCGGCGCTGGCTGGCAGCGCACAGGAAACAACAGCAGGCTCATCGGCCCCGGCCCACGCGGGCGGCTGTGCCTGCTGCATGCCCCGGCGCCTGTCAGCCGAGGCGGTCTAGCACCCCGTCAAACGCCGAGAAAAAGATCCCGGGCTCTCTCCGTTTCGGAGCCGTGCTCAAAAAACACGTGCCGATCGAACCACCGGCCAATAAACCGAAACGCCTTGGGAGGGGATCATGGAAATCGATTTCATCATCGACGGCAAAGCGGCCCGCTCCAGCGACGACCGCACATTTGAGCGTTTTGATCCGGTAACGGGCGAATTGGCCACCAGGGGCGCCGCCGCCAGCCTCACAGATATCGAAACAGTCGTCGCCTCCGCGGCAAAAGCCTTCACCACCTGGTCGGAAACCGGTCCAACCACCCGCCGAACACTGCTGCTGAAAGCGGCCGACCTGATGGAAAGCCGCACCGCCGACTTCATCCGGCTGATGCTGGCGGAAACCGGCGCCACCGTCCCCTGGGCCGGCTTCAACGTCCATCTCGCCGCCGGCATCCTGCGCGAAGCCGCCGCCCTGACGACGCAAATCACCGGCGAGGTCATCCCCTCCGACAAACCCGGCATCCTCTCCATGGCCATCCGCCAGCCGGTCGGCGTGGTGCTCGGTATGGCGCCCTGGAACGCCCCGGTCATCCTCGGCACACGCGCCGTGGCGGCAGCGCTGGCCTGCGGCAACACCGTAATACTGCGCTCGTCGGAGACATGTCCCGCCACGCATCACCTGATCGGCCAAACCCTGAACGATGCTGGCTTCCCGCCCGGCGTCGTCAACGTCATCTCCAACGCTCCGGCCGACGCACCAGCGATCGTCGAGGCCCTGATCGCCCACAAAGCGATCAAGCGGATCAATTTCACCGGCTCGACCAAGGTCGGCAAGATCATCGCGAAACTGGCCGCCGAACATTTGAAACCGGTGCTGTTGGAACTCGGTGGCAAGGCGCCACTGATCGTGCTGGACGACGCCGATCTGGACCAGGCGGTCGATGCCGCCGCATTCGGCGCGTTCGTGAACCAGGGCCAGATCTGCATGTCCACCGAACGCCTGGTGGTCGACGAAACCGTCGCCGACGCGTTCGTCGCCAAGCTTGCCGCGAAAGCCTCCAAACTGCCCGCCGGCGATCCCCGCGGCCACGTTGTCCTCGGTTCCATGATCGACCTCCAACCAGCCGAGAAAATGGACGCATTGATCGCCGACGCCCTGGCGAAAGGCGCGGTTCTGGTCTGCGGCGGCCACCGGCAGGGCACCATCGTCGAGGCCACGCTGCTGGATCACGTCACTCCGGCCATGCGGATCTATCAGGAGGAATCATTCGGCCCCGTGAAGCCGATCGTCCGCGTCAAAGGCGTGGACGAAGCCGTCCAAGTCGCCAACGACACGGAATACGGTTTATCCGCCGCGGTGTTCGGCAAGGATATCCAGCGCGCGCTCTCGGTCGCCAAGCGGATCGAATCCGGCATCTGCCACATCAACGGACCCACAGTCGCCGACGAGGCACAAATCCCATTCGGCGGCATGAAAGCCAGCGGCTACGGCCGGTTCGGCGGCAAGGCGGTCATCGATGAGTTCACCGAACTGCGATGGATCACCATCGAAGGCCCCCAACACTACCCGTTCTGAACCGAACCCCTTGACTGGCCAAAACCCCACATCAGCAGAATAACCAGCGGCATCACCGCACCCATCAGACAAAGCCCGGTCCAGCCGGCGACCGCGAAGCTGCCGCTGGCGATCGCCGAACCGGCCGCCGCGCCAATGAACGCCGAGGTCATGTAAACCGCCGTTATGCGCGAACGCGCGTGCGGCGCCAGCCGGTAGATCACCGACTGGTGCGTCACCTGAAGCCCCTGTGCGCCGACGTCGAGCAAAAAGACGCCAACCCCAACCGCCCAGATCGAAAGACCGCCCGCCGCCAACACCCCCCAGGACAGCAGCAGCACGGCCGCGAACGCACCGGTGGACTTGTTGACATGGCCGCGGTCGCTCAGCCGTCCAGCCTCATTCGCCGCCACCGCACCGGCGGCCCCTAGCAGACCGAACAGGCCAATCCTCGCCTCGGAATAGTGGTAGGGCGCGCCGCTCAGCAGGAACGTCAGGCCCGTCCACAGCGTGCTGAAACTGCCCAGTCCGAGCGCCGTGTAGACCGATCGGCGCCGGAGTTCCGGTTCGCTTCTGGCAAGGTCCAGCAGTGACCATAACAGCCTGCGATAGACCAGGCGGCCCCGTGCGCCTTCCGGCGGGATGGCCACGTGCAACGCCACCAGCAACACGGCGACGGCCACCGCGGCGATCAGATACATCGACCGCCAGCCGGCCCAGACCGCCACGAAGCCCGACACCGTGCGCGCCAGCAGAATCCCCAGCAGCAGCCCGGTCATGATCTGCCCGATGGTGCGGCCGCGCGTCGCCTCCGGCGCCTTGGACGCCGCATAGGGAATGACCACCATGGCAGCGCTGGACGTGCAACCCGTCACTAGACTTGCCGCCGCGAAGCTGCCAAAACCGGGACTGACGGCGGCGGCCACCAGGCCAACGACATTAATCACCAGCATCCCCGACAGCAGCCGGCGGCGATCCAGCACGTCACCCAGCGGCACCACCAGAAGCAGGCCCAGTGCGTACCCAAGCTGGGTGAACGTGACCAGATAGCCCGCGCTGGTGACGCTGCGGCCAAACGACGACGCCACCGCGGCCAGCAGCGGCTGAACGTAGTAGAGATTGGCGACCAGGATGCCGGTCGTCACAGCGAACAGCAACACTCGCCACCGATCGAGCAACCCCGCCTCGGCGTCAGGCATCGGCCAGGCTTGTCAAAGGCCGGTGTTGATCCACACCACCTTCGGTTCGGTGAAATTCTCGATGGCCATATCGCCGTGCTCCCGGCCGAACCCTGAATCGCGCGACCCGCCCCACGGCAACCGCACATCCGTCGGACCGAACGTATTCACCCACACCGTTCCCGCCTTCAGCTTGCGCACGAAACGATGCACCCGAACCATATCCCCGCTCCAAACCCCGGCGGCGAGGCTATAGCGCGTCCCGTTGGCGATCCGGATCGCATCGGCATCGTCGCTGAATTTAATCACCGCCGCGACCGGCCCAAAAATCTCCTCCTGCGAGATGCGCATGTCATGGCCGACATTGGCGAACACGGTCGGACTGACGAAATACCCCTCCTCCCCGATGCGGCCACCGCCGGTCACCAGGGACGCGCCTTCCTGTCGTCCGACATCGATATAGTCGAGGACGCGGTTCATCTGCACCTCCGACACCAGCGGCCCCATGGCTGTTCCAGGCTGCCTGGGATCGCCGATACGGATGGCTGCCGCGCGCGCCGCCAGCCGCTCCACGACCTCATCGTAGACCGCTTCATGCACCAGGATGCGAGACCCGGCGGAACAAACCTGCCCGCTGTTGAAGAAGATTCCGGACCCGGCCGCCTTCACCGCCGCATCCAGATCGGCGTCAGGGAAGATGATGTTGGCTGACTTGCCACCCAGTTCCAACGTCACGCGCTTCAGGTTCCCAGCCGCGCCCCGCAGGATCTGCCGTCCAACGGCAGGTGAACCGGTGAACGTCACCTTGTCCACATCCGGATGATCGACCAACGCGGCACCAGCAACCTTGCCGAACCCGGGAACGACATTAAGAACCCCCGGCGGCAACCCAGCCTGCAACGCCAGTTCTCCCAGCCGGAGAGCGGTCATCGGCGTGATCTCGGCCGGCTTCAGAACGACGGTGCAGCCGCAAGCCAAGGCCGGCGCGATCTTCCACATGCCGATCATCAGTGGGAAATTCCACGGCACGATGGCTCCGACGACCCCAAGCGGCTCCCGCACGGTGTAAGTCAGTGCGTCGCCACGCACGGGAATGACCTGGCCGTTGATTTTGTCCGCCAGCCCCGCGTAGTAGGCCAGCGTGTCCAGCACCGCCGGCATATCCTGGCGCCGGATCGCCGACACCGGCTTGCCGGAATCGAGACTCTCCAATTCTACCAGTTCGTCCTGCGCCCCGCGGATCGCATCAGCGAACTTCAGTAGCAGACGACCGCGATCGGCCGCCCGCATCTGTCCCCACGCGCCTTCCAGCGCCGCTCGGGATGACCGGACGGCGCGATCCACGTCTTCCGCATCCGCCTCGGCAACGCGCGCGACAACCTGTTCGGTCGCCGGATTGACCGTGTCGAAATAGCGCCCGGAAGCCGGCGCGACGCGCTGTCCGTCAATCAGCAGATTTTGCTGGCCGTCCAAGAGATCGAAGGGCATTTGTCTCTACCATATATGCACAAAACATCATATCCTATGGACCATCGGTAGCCCCAGGATAGCAGTTCAGCATGATAGATAGTGCTAAGTTCCCCGGTGTGAATATGATATGTGGTGCCTATTCCGGGTTCCGGGCGGTCAGCGGAATGACAGGGACGCGGCATCATGATTCGAATTGAAATCGAGCCTGTCTGGCGCTTCACCAACGGCACCGACTCACAGTCGATGCAGGCGATGCTGGATTTCCTGAACGAAATTAGGGTGACCGGCAAAATAACCCAGGCAGCCGATCGGGCACACATGTCCTATCGCCACGCCTGGAATTCAATCGAGAAATGGTCTGCATTCTTCGAAACCCCGCTGGTGGAACGCCGGCAAGGCCACGGCACCACGCTCACCCCGTTCGGAGACAAACTTGTCTGGGCCGCGCAGCGCCTCCGCGCTCGTTTGAAGCCACAGCTTGAAAATCTGTCGCAGGAACTGGAAACCGAAATCAGGCCCTTCCTGCCGCACGACCCGTGGATCATTCGAGTCCATGCCAGCCACGGATTTGCCGTGGCAAAACTGCGCGAACTGCTGACAAGGCACGGCGAAATGGGCGTCGAGCTGCGATACGTCAGCAACCAGACAGCATTGGCATCGCTGACCCGCAACGAATGCGACCTGGCCGGCATGCATCTGCCACAAGGTGCCTTGCGCCAGCAAAGCCTCGCGGCCTGCAAGGCGTGGCTGCAGCCGAATGTCCACCGCGTGATCGGTTTCGTTACGCGCGAAATGGGCCTCATGGTCAAGCGCGGCAACCCGCTGGGCATCGATTCGCTGCAACGTCTGCTCGACCCGTCGGTCCGCTTCGTCAATCGCGATCCCAATTCGGGCACCGGTCTTTTGTTCGACCAGTTGCTGGCACAGCACCGAATCGATGGCGCGCGCATCAACGGCTATTCCCAGATTGAGTTCACCCATGCCGCGGTCGCCGCCTACGTCGCCAGCGACATGGCCGACGCCTGCTTCGGTGTCGAAGCCGCCGCCCGTCAGTTCGACCTCGATTTCGTCCGCTTGTTGACAGAGGATTACGTGTTTGTTTGCATCAAGCCGACGCTGGACACCGCACCAATGAAACGTCTGCTCGGGGTGATGCGCGATCCCGAATTTCACGCCGCCGTCGCCGGCTTGCCCGGCTACGCAATCAAGGATTCCGGGGTCGTCAAGGCAGTGCGCGACGTGTTCCGCAAATCCGCGGACGTCGATTAGAGAGGAAAACGATTTTGCCACACGATCACCGCATAGCTTCACTTCTCGCCGCCGAAAAGAAAGCCGAGGCTTTGTTCGACGCCATCGAAGCCGCCGGCTTCATCGCGCCCGGCCGAACCGAACGCGCGGTGGAACAGGACATATACGCGCTGGCGGAACAATCGTTCGGCGTCACCAAACATTGGCACAAGCGTATCGTCCGTTCCGGCATCAACACGCTACGCACCGCGGGAGACAATCCGCCAATCCTGGAAATCGCCGAGGATGACACCGTGTTCCTCGATCTGGGCCCGGTCTTCGATGAGTGGGAGGCCGATGTCGGCCGCACCTACGCCCTGGGAACGGACCCGCGGAAGCATCGCCTGTGCGCCGACCTCGAACCAATTTTCGAGGACATCAAGCGGCACTTCGACGACCATCCCGATATCACCGGTGCCGAACTCTACGCCCACGCCCAGCGCGCGGCCGACGCCGCCGGTTGGCTGTTCGGCGGCGCCATCGCCGGCCACATCGTCGGCGAGTTCCCCCACGCCCACATCCCCGGCGAGAAGGATCATTACCGAATCAGCCCGGCCAACCCCACCCGCATGCGTGATCCGGACGCCACCGGACAAACCAAACACTGGATCATCGAGGTCCACCTGGTCGACCGCGATCAGACCTTCGGCGGCTTCTACGAACGGTTGCTGGTCCCCACGGCATGACGTGATCGTCACACCGGAAACCATATCAGCCCGTATCCGCCAACCACCGGCCGAACACCGTCTCGGCCTGCTGACGCAGACCTTCAGCCACCTTGGCGGTGTCACGCCGGAGCGCCGGTACCGACACCTTCGCGGCCGCCAATTCGACGGCATGCCCAACATACCATTCCTCCACCCAGCTCGGATCGGCCTCAAGGTGGAACTGCAGGCCAAGACCATATCTGCCATAGGCAAACGCCTGGTTTTCATAGTTCGCCGTCGATGCCAGCCGCACGGCGTTGTCCGGCAGATCGAACGTATCGCCATGCCAGTGCAGCACCGGACCGCCCGCCCCCAACGCCGCCAGACAGGATGCCTTGCCATCGGTCGTCAGTTCGATCGGCGCCCAACCAATCTCCTTGACCACGCCGGGAAACACCCGCGCCCCCAAGGCACGCGCCATCAACTGACTACCCAGGCAAATCCCCAGTGTCGGCCGATCCCGGCCCAGGCGCCGCTCCAAAACCCGTGTTTCCGCCTCCAGAAACGGATAGGCGACGCCATCGTAAGCACCGATCGGACCGCCGAGAACCACTAAAAGATCGGCATCGGCGATGGAACGATGTGCCAAATCGTTAACCGACGCATCGCAATACGACACCGTCCAGCCCGCCCGATCCAGAATGGTCGACAACAACCCCAGATCCTCAAACGCCACGTGACGGATGGCAACGGCGGTACGTCGGGACGAAGACATCAGGCAACAACTCTCTCGTGGTCTTTGGTTGTTATAGCCGACAGGGAACAGCGATCACACCCGGCACTCAGCCAAACGTAAATGCAAACGCCTGCACACCGGGGTCAAGGAACCGGATTTCGGAGATAAGGGATCGCCCGCAGACAGTTGATGCAGGAATACGTCCAAAAATCGACAAGCACGACCTTGCCCGTCAGCGGCGGCGAGTTCGGCCAGGTCGTCGCCCCATCCAAAGGCGGTATATCGTCCTCAACGGCAAGACGAGAGGCTTCGGGGCCGCCGTCATCACAGTGCCGCCCGACGGAACCGGGGCATCCGACATAGCCACAACCGGCTTATGCTGCCGCGCATCCGCTGCGGGATGAAGCCGCTCCAGCAGGCCTTGTTCCAGCGACGTCGTGCTGGCTGCCGACACCTGGGTGAGGAACCCGGTGTCGAGACCCAATCCGATCACGATGACAGCGGCGATAACCACGGTCCCAGGCCGCGGCGAACCCATTGGCCAACGCCCAGGGATCGTCGGGGCGAAGTCGTTCATGCGGTAAGGCATGTCGTGACCATGCAAATCGTCCATACCAATGACGGCGAATCGTCGCCCATCGCGAATTTCGACGTGTTTTTTGTGGGAATAGCGCGCTCTAAAAGCAAGTGAAAGAAATGTCACGATAGCTGCGCCATCAGAATGGATCTGCGATACGTTGCCGCCCTCAGTCTGATAGGCGGTTGACAAGAAACCGGTCCAACGCCAACGGACCCGATCCGCCCAGCACCAATGCCGCTAAACCCGCAAGATACAGAAGATCCGTCTCATACCCCGGTTGCCCGAAATGGGCACCGGCACCGTCGACGGACAACAGCTTGATCGAACTGAAGCCGTTGGGGATGTGAACGGAAAATATCGCCACTAGCAGAACGATGGCCATCGGTATGCTTGCAAGCGGAATAAAAAGGCCCAGGAGCACGGCAGCGCCACAGAATAACTCGACGAGGATCGTGGCCCACCCGAGGATAAAGGGTGCCGGGACCTGTAAAACGTGAAGGATATTGATGAATGCATTAGGGCCATGCAGGATTTTTGCGTAGCCGTGCTCCATGAACCCATATCCCACGATAAGCCGCAGCGGGATCGCATAGGCCGCGTGCCAGTTCGCCGGAACAAGTTGACTGCAGCGATTTATGAAGTTTGTCATGGATGGCATACCATTCCGTTAAAACAATATTTGTGCCTAAGGCGCGTCGTGCCGGTGGCGGCCCATGCACAGCCTCTTGCCAACCGGCCCGATGTTTTATAGCGTCCGCTTCAATACAACGCAAACCGGATGGATCAGGATTTGGCCCGGCCTCGTGAATTTGATGAAGGCGTCGCCCTGGAAGCCGCGATGCAGCGGTTTTGGGCGGACGGCTATGCCTCCACGTCCGTGCGCGACCTTGGCGACGCCATGGGGCTTGGCCAGGCCAGCGTCTACAATGCTTTCGGCGACAAACGGACGCTGTTCACGCAATGCCTCGATCGGTACCTGGACGCCAATATGCGGTCTCGGATCGCCCGGGTCGAAAGCACATTGCCACCGCGTCAGGCCATCGAGGCCTTTCTGTCCGAAATCGTGGAACGCTCGATGGAAAGCCGCCTCGGTTGCCTCCTGGCCAATGCGGCGCTGGAAGTGGCACCGCACGATACGGACATCGCCGACGTGGTCGCCGAACGCATGGCTGAACTGGAGTCATTCTTTCGCCGATGCGTGATCGCGGGTCGGAAGGACGGTAGCATATCGCCTGATGCCGACCCGGCTGATGCCGCGCAACTGTTCCTTACCACCGTGATGGGGCTGCGCGTTCTCGCCCGCGGTTATCCAAAACGGGCAGTGCTCGAAGGCGCCGTTCGCCAGGCACTCAGCGTGCTCGGCAAGCCCAGACGCAAACCAAATCCATCCACCCGCACATAACGGAGAAAAACCAAGATGATCCGCTTCTATTTCCATCCGACGCCAAACCCGGCAAAGATTTCGCTGTTTCTCGAGGAAGCCGGCCTGCCCTATGAGGTGATACCGATCGACACCAGCAAGGGTCAGCAGCACGACGCCGCCTTCAGGAAAATCAATCCGAACGGCAAGGTGCCGGCGATCGTCGACACGGAAGGCCCCGGCGGCAAGGAAGCGCGCGTGTTCGATTCCAGCGCGATCCTGCTCTATCTGGCCGATAAGACCGGGAAATTCCTTGGCGCGCCGGAAGACCGGCCGGAACTGCTGTCCTGGCTGTTCTTCATCGCATCCGGACTTGGCCCTTTCTCAGGCCAGGCGGTGCATTTCCAGTTCGCCGCACCCCAGGGCCTGGACTACGCGCGCAACCGCTACCGGCGGGAAGCAGAGCGGCACTACCAAGTAGTGGAAGACCATCTTTCCGGCCGCAAATTCCTCGTGGGCAACAGCTACACGATCGCCGACATGTCGCTGTGGGGCTGGATCGACCGTGCCTCTCGGGTCCTGAAGGGCGATGACGATCCGCTCGCCGCATATCCCAACATCAAGACGTGGTTCGACGCGGTCGAGGCACGCCCGGCGGTTGCCCGCGCACGCGCCGTCGGCACGGACCACGCTTTCAAACAGGAACGGGACGAAGAGGCGATGCGGGCGTTGTTCCCATCAAACTATCCCGCCGTCGCCTGACGGGTCGCCACCAACCCTGTCGATCGGCGCGCCGGCAAATCGTTGCCAGGGTGCCGATCGGCTCCGGGCTACCGCATGATAAAGGGATTCGCCGGCACGTCCTTGGTGGTGGAGATCCAAACGCTCTTCGTTTCCAAATATTCGCGGATCGCCTCGACCCCACTCTCGCGTCCAAGTCCCGACCGCTTCATGCCACCAAACGGCATCATATAGCTGACCGCCCGGTAGGTATTGACCCACACGGTCCCGGCCTTCAACGCGGACGACATCCGAAGCGCCCTGCCGATATCCGTCGTCCAGACACCCGCGGCCAGGCCGTACAGCGTATCGTTCGCAAGCCTGACGGCCTCAGCCTCATCCTCAAACCCGAGGATCGACAGCACGGGTCCGAAAACCTCCTCGCGGGCAATACGCATCCCAGGCGTTACATCGACGAATATCGTTGGCTCAACGAACTGACCACCCGGAAGGTCCGGCGACGTGGCCGGTCCTCCACCCAGGATGCAGCGCGCGCCTTCTGCCTTCGCGATCTCGATGTATTCAAGGATTTTCCGGTACTGCGGCGCCGTGGTTACCGGTCCGATATTGGTGTCAGGCAACATCGGGTCGCCTTTGCGTGCGCTGCGTCCAAGTTCGGCAAGACGCTGGCTGAACGCTTCCCTGATCGAGTTCTGCACAAGCACACGGGAACCGGCAATGCAGGTTTGGCCAGTGGCCGCGAAGATCCCGGAAATCACCCCGGCCAGCGCGGCGTCGATGTCGCAGTCGTCAAACACGATATTCGGGGACTTGCCGCCGAGCTCAAGCGACACGCGCTTCAGGCTCTGCGCCGCCTGGGCGTAGATGCGGGCGCCTGTCGTGTCCGATCCGGTAAATGTGATCTTCGCCACGTCGCGGTGATCGACCAACGCTGACCCCGCCTCCGGTCCATAGCCGCTCACGACATTGAACACGCCGTCGGGGAAGCCCGCCTCCTTGGTGAGCGCGGCAAATTCCAGCGTCGAGGCGGACGCGAATTCAGACGGCTTCACCACCACGCTGCAACCGGCCGCGATCGCCGGTGCGCACTTCCACGCGACGAATATCAACGGCGAATTCCAGGCGGTCAACGCCCCCACCACGCCCACCGGTTCATGCCGGGTGAAGGCGAACATCTCGGGCTTGTCGATCGGCATCACGGCGCCCTCGACCTTGTCGGCCAGGCCCCCGAAATACCGCCACCACTCCGGATGATAGCGAAGCTGCCCAAGCATCTCCGCCATCAGCTTGCCATTGTCACGCACCTCGACCTCGGCAAGACGTTCCGCGTTCGCGGCCACCAGGTCGGCAAGGCGCAGCATCAGCTTGCCCCGTGCGGATGCGTTCATCGTCGCCCATGGACCTTCCCGCATGGCACGCGACGCGGCCGCCACCGCACGGTCGACGTCATCGGCGCACCCTTGGGGAATACGCGCCCAGACCTCCCCCGTGTAGGGATTGAAGCTGTCGATCCACTTGCCCTTAAGCGGTTCGACATAGGCGCCATCAATAAAATGGCCGTAGGTCTTCATGATATCCTCCTGCCCGAAAAATCTAAGGCATCAGGCGGCGATACGGCGTTATCCGATCGTATCCTATGCAGCCTTGCTCGCTGCTTCGATCTTCTGAATCGACTCCGCATCCAGCTCGATCTCCGCCGCTTCGACCAATTCCGCGACCTGCTCCAACGTCGTAGCACTCGCGATCGGTGCCGTAACGCTCGGTCGAGCGATCAGCCACGCCAGCGCGATCTGCCCCGGCTTCGCCTCGTATCGTGCCGCCACCTCATCCAGTGCCCTCAACACACCGAAGCCATGGTCGTTCAGGTATTTCGCCACACCCGGCCCTCTGGCCCGCCCTTCCGTATCCGCTCGAGAACGATATTTACCCGTCAGGAATCCACTCGCCAGCGAGTAAAACCCGATCACGCCCACGTTCTCCGCCAGGCACAAATCTTCCAGCGCGCCCTCGAAACCGGTGCGCTCCACCAGGCTGTATTGCGGCTGCAGGCTCTGGTAACGCGGCAACCCCTTGTCGGTACTGATCTTCAACGACTCAGCCAGCCGGTCAGCCGAGAAATTCGACGCCCCGATCTCCCGCACCTTGCCCTGCTTGATCAGGTCGGCATAAGACGACAACGTTTCCTCGATCGGGGTTTCCGGATCGTCGCGGTGCGATTGGTACAGATCGATATAATCAGTCTGCAACCGGCGCAGCGAATCCGCCACCGCCGTCTGCATATAGGCCCGGGATAGTCCCTTTTTCCCCGGCACCATCTCGATTCCCAGCTTGGTCGCCAGCACGATTTTGTCGCGATTACCTCGGGCCTTCATCCACTTGCCGATGATCGTTTCCGATTCGCCGCCGCTGTTGCCCTTGGCCCAGCGCGCATAGACGTCGGCCGTGTCCAGGAAGTTGAACCCGGCATCCAGCCACGCATCCAGCAGGGCGAAGGACGCTTTCTCATCAGCGGTCCAACCGAACACGTTACACCCGAAAGTGATCGGCGGGACGTTCAGTGATGACTGACCCAATCTGCGCTTTTCCATATTCCGTCCCCTGCTTTACGCAACGGAACGGGCGGCACCGGCAGCACCGCCCATCCCATCGATCGACTTTAACCTATCGCCCGGACGCGCGTACCAGCCGCCCCGGCGTCGCGCCGGTATAGACGCCGTTCTCGAATGTCGAAAGTCCCGACACGAATGTGTTCCGATACCCATCTACCCGCTGCACCAGCCGCCGCCCATTCATCGGCAGATCGTAACGGACTTCCGGAATGTGCAGGCGCAGCGCTTCATAGTCGATCACGTTGACATCCGCCTTCTTCCCAACCGCCAGCCGGCCGCGATCGTGGAAGCCGAAGAAATCCGCCGTCTCGCTGGTCTGCCGTTTCACCATCAGCTCCAGCGGCAACTTCGGCCCGCGGGAGCGATCCCGAGCCCAGTGGATCAGCATCCAGCTTGGCACGCTGGCATCGACGATGGAGGAACAATGTGCCCCGCCATCCGACAGCCCAAGGATCGTAGCGTCATCCGTCAGCATCGAATGGATGACATCCAGATTGTCCTCGTTGTAGCCGACGATCGGGAAGAACAGGAACCGTTCCGCCCCGCCCGCGAGGTAGTCATATGCGACCTCATCCGGCGTATGGTTCGACCGCGCCGCCATCGCCGCGATGCTGTCCTTTTCCTCGGGCTCGTAATTCGGCGGATTGCCCATCGGGAACATGCGGTTCCAGCGGGTAACGATATGCTGGCGGAACTGCGATAACCGGTTCAACAGCGCCTGCGACGGCGCCTCCGACAAGATCTGTGCCCGCAGCACCGGATCCTGCATCCGCCTGATCCGCTCCGCCACCGGCAATTTCAGCAAGGCCTGATAGCTGGGCCGGATGGAAAACGGGTTCAGTGCGGTATCGATCCCAAGCATCACCCCGACCGGCCGGCCGGCGATCTGCGCGGTGACCATCGCGCCCTCGGAACGGGCCTTATGCACCCCATCCATCAGCCGCCGCCACCGCACCAGATCGGTAGGCCGGTCGGTCAGCAGGAACCACACCGGGCGGCCGGTATCCTGCCCCAGCTTGGTCATCCATTTCAGTTCCTCGGCTTCGTTGTCGAAGTCGCTGTTCACGCCGAACGCGCCATAGTTCAACCCCTTGAAGGCCGAACCGATCCCCAGCAGTTCCTCAACTTCCGAATAGCGCCCCGGCACCATGTCGCCGCTGGGGGTCTTGTGCGAATTGGTGCGCGACGTCGTGAAACCGAACGCGCCCGCTTGTAGTCCGGCCCGGACCGCATCGCGCATCGCCGTGATATCATCCGCCGTCGCCGCCTCACGATTGATCGCTCGTTCGCCCATCACATAGACGCGCAACGGATGATGCGGGATCTGCGCGGCGATATCGATCGCTCGCGGCATCTGGTCCAGCGCATCAAGGTATTGCGGGAACGTCTCCCAGTTCCATTTCAGACCATCGGCCAGCGTGATGCCGGGAATTTCCTCGATCGATTCCATCATGCCGATCAGGGCGGAATGGTCCTCGTTCCGCACCGGCGCAAAACCGACACCGCAATTGCCAAACAGGATCGTCGTGACGCCATGCCAGGACGACGGCGCCAATTCCGAATCCCAGGTCGCCTGGCCGTCATAATGCGTATGAACATCGACCCAGCCGGGCGTAACCAGCAGGCCAGCGGCGTCGATTTCCCGCTTACCCGGTCCAGCCTTGCCACCAACCTGGGCGATCTTTCCGCCATCCAGCGCGACATCGCCCGTGTAGGCTGCTTTCCCGGTCCCATCGACGATGGTGCCGCCTCGGATCACCGTTTCATGCATGGTTCACTCCCGATTTTGCTCTTCCAGGTTAATATGGGAGACCGCCGCGGCCCACTGGTCAAGGTTTCGGCGCCAAACGGGGTGTATTGCCGGGGAACCGTTTCGGACGTACGACGCCGTCACCGTCATCGAAACGGACGAAACAAACGGGAGGCTTCCACCAATGCGTATCGCCGCCGCAATCATCGCCACGACACTTCTCGCCGTGCCTTTGGCCCATGCCCAGGCCCCCGCGCCTGCCGCGGTGCCGGAGGTCATGCCGTTCGACATTCCATACGGCACGCCGATCAACCTGGACACGGCGCAGAAAGCGATCGCAGCGGCGCAGGCCGAAGCCAAGAAGCACAACTGGAAAATGGCGATCGCCATTCTCGATCCGGCCGGCAACATGGTCGCCGAGGCCACGATGGACGGCACCCAGTATGCGTCGATCGCCATCGCCCAGGGCAAGGCGCGCACCGCCGCGCTGTTCCGCCGGCCCTCCGGCGTGTTCCAGACCGCGGTTAACGGCGGCGGGGCGAACGGCCTCAGCCTGCTGGCGCTCAGCGGCGGCGTCGCCAGCGAGGGCGGATTCCCGATCGTTGTGGACGGCAAGCTCGTGGGCGCGATCGGTTGCAGCGGCGGGATCTTCACCCAAGACGCCGCGACCTGCAAAGGCGGGCTTGCGGAACTCGGGGTGAAATAGTCAGCCCGCTTGTCCGCCGCAACCTTGGGCGCTACGCAACACTTTAAGGTATCAGGCAGACGATAGGGACAGACCATGACGATCCGACCGGTGATGCTGATGATCCTCGACGGCTTCGGCTGGCGTGAGGATAGCGCTGACAACGCCGTCCGCCAGGCGAAAACGCCGACCTTCACCGGTCTGTGGGAATCCGGCCCGCACGCCTTCCTGCGCACCTCCGGCCGCGATGTCGGATTGCCTGACGGCCAGATGGGCAACTCCGAGGTCGGCCACCTGAACATCGGCGCCGGCCGGGTCGTGAAACAAGAACTGGTGCGCATCGGCGATGCGGTGGGCGACGGCAGCATCGCCAAGGCGCCGGCATTCATCGCGCTGACCGAGGCGCTGAAGAAGACCGGCGGCACCTGCCACCTGATCGGCCTGGTGTCGCCCGGCGGCGTGCATTCGCACCAAGACCACGGCGCCGCGCTTGCTGGATATCTGCACAAGGCCGGGTGTAAGACCGTGGTCCACGCCATCACCGACGGGCGCGACACGCCGCCACAATCCGCCGATGAGGACCTGAAACGCCTGCAAGCCGCGCTGCCGAAAGACGTGCCCATCGCCACCGTCATCGGCCGCTACTTCGCCATGGACCGCGACAAGCGCTGGGACCGGGTGTCCCAGGCCTACGCCGCCATAGCCGACGCCAAGGGTGTCCATGCCGCATCCCCCGAAGCGGCCATTCAGGCCGCCTATGCCGCCGGGAAATTCGACGAATTCGTGCCGGCCTCAGTCATCGGCGACTACGCCGGGATGAAGGACGGCGACGCCATCCTGTGCTTCAATTTCCGAGCCGACCGGGTGCGGGAAATCCTGGCCGCCCTGCTGGATCCGGCGTTCGACGGCTTCCCCCGCAAGCATGTGCGGAAATTGACCGCCGCCGTCGGCATGACCCGCTATTCCGACGCACTGGCACCATTCCTCGGCGTACTGTTCGCCCCGGATCATCTGTCCAACATCCTGGGTGAGGTCGTCGCCAACGCCGGCAAAGCCCAACTCCGCATGGCGGAAACCGAAAAATTCCCCCACGTCACCTACTTCCTGAATGGCGGCCGGGAAACTCTCTACGACGGCGAGGACCGCATCATGGTCCCCTCCCCCAAGGTCGCCACCTACGATCTGCAACCGGAAATGTCCGCCCCCGAACTGACCGACAAGGCGGTTGAGGCGATCGACAGCAAGAAATACGACCTGATCGTGCTGAATTTCGCCAATCCCGACATGGTCGGCCACACCGGCGTCCTGTCCGCCGCGATCAAGGCGGTGGAAACCGTGGACACCGGCCTCGGCCGCATCGCCGACGCGGTCAAACGCCAGGGCGGCGCGCTGCTGGTCACCGCCGACCATGGCAATTGCGAGCTGATGAAAGACCCCGAAACCGGCGGTCCACACACCGCCCACACCACCAACCTGGTCCCGGTCGTGCTGATGGGCGGCGGTGCGACTGCGATCCATGATGGTCGCCTCGCCGATCTGGCCCCGACGCTGCTGGCCCTGATGGGCCTGCCCCAGCCAAAAGAAATGACGGGACATTCCATCATCGGCAACGCCGGTACCACAAAGTAACGTCAGGCAGGAGCCACCGATGTCCACAGACCGCCCGCCTTTCCCGCCGTTCACCCTTGAGACCGCACGTCAGAAAGTCCGCGGCGCCGAGGATGGCTGGAACACCCGCAATCCCGAACGCGTGTCCCTGGCCTACACGGAGGACAGCGTCTGGCGGAACCGCAGCGAATTCGTGCGGGGCCGTCCGGCCATCGTCACCTTCCTGACCCGCAAGTGGAACCGGGAACTGGACTACCGTCTGATCAAGGAACTCTGGGCATTTACCGATAATCGCATCGCCGTACGCTTCGCCTACGAATACCACGACGATTCAGGCAACTGGTTCAGAGCGTACGGCAATGAGAACTGGAAGTTCGATGACCACGGACTGATGCGCACCCGCCATGCCAGCATCAACGACCTGCCGATCAACCCCGACGCTCGGTTGTTCCACTGGGATTCCAGCGCGCCCCGGCCGACGGATCATCCGGGGCTAACCGAATTGGGCCTGTGACGCGGCGCACGGTTCATCGCCGAACCGGCGCCAACGCGCCCGCCGACACCGCCCCTCGCGGCATCCACAACGCGCACCCCAACGCGGTCAGCGTCGAAACGAATGCCGCCCCGGCCAGAACATAAAGCCCAGCCTGGAAGCTGCCGGTCGCATCCTTCGCATAGCCCACGGCGATCGGCCCCAGATACCCGGCGAAGTTGCCCAGCGAGTTGATCAGCGCCAACCCAGCCGCCAACGCCGTTCCAGTCAGGAACGTCGAGGGCAGCGGCCAGAACGGCGACTTCATTCCGTAGAATCCGGTCGTCGCCATCGCGAACGCCGCCAGCACCCACAAGCTGTCGTGCAGCATCGCCGCCAGCACCATGCCGATCGTCGAAAGCCCGCAGGTCACCACCAGCGTCCAGTACCGGTCCGTGGCTTTGTCCGACAGATGGCCGCACACCACGATCGCGATGGTTCCGAACACATACGGCACTCCCGTCAGCAATCCGGCCTGCGTGTTCGACACGCCGATCGACTTCAAAATCTGCGGCAGGAACAGCACGGTGCCTACGCCAGCCATACCAATGCCCGCGAAGATCACCGTCAGAACCAGCACCCTCGGGTTGGTCATCGCCGAGAAAACCGAGTGGCTGCGCACCTTTTCGATCGCATGCACTTCCCGCCGCAGCGCGTCGTCCAGCCAGGCTCGCTGTTCAGGCGCCAGCCATTTGGCCTCCGACGGCCGCTCAGTCAGGCAAAACAGGACAGCGACGCCGACCAGCGTGGTGGGTATGCCTTCGCCCACGAACATCCACTGCCAGCCATGCAGGCCCCAGACACCATCCATCTGTAGGAACGCAGTCGAGAGCGGCGCACCGATAGCCGTCGCCAACGGCAGGCCGGTCAGGAACCAGCCGACGACGCGGCCGCGATGTTGCTGCGGGAACCACCGATGGAAATACAGCAACAGCCCCGGAAACAATCCCGCCTCCGCCACACCCAACAGCACGCGGACGACAAAGAAGCTCTTCGGACCGGTCACCAGCGCGGTCGCGGCCGACAGCAACCCCCAGGAAATCATGATGCGCGCGATCCAGAGTCGCGCTCCGACTTTTTCCAGTATGATGTTTGAGGGCACCTCCAGCAGGCAGTAACCCCAGAAGAACGCGCCGGCCGCCAGGCCATAAACATAGGCACTCAGGCCCAGATCGCGGTTCATCGTCAGCGCCGCGAAGCTGACGTTGATGCGATCGACATAGCAAAGAATGTAAAGCAAAAAGCAGAACGGCACCACGCGCAGATAGACTTTGCGAAGTGTTGCTCGTTCCAAAGCCGAGACCTCGGGTGCGTCCATGATCGCCTCCTCCCGCCCGTTATTCTCATGACGATGTCATTCGGGCACCGCCCGAAGCAAGGACTATCGGCACGCCGCACCCGCCCGCACGGCCTCACCGGAATGTGAGGAGCGCC
Organism: Acidisphaera sp. S103; assembly: GCF_009765975.1. GTDB lineage: Bacteria > Pseudomonadota > Alphaproteobacteria > Acetobacterales > Acetobacteraceae > Rhodopila. The sequence goes on from NZ_LMUJ01000108.1 coordinate 156,882, forward strand.
GCTTCCTCCGGCTTTCGCCGCCGGGATCGTCGTTTTCCCGTCCTTTGTGCCCCACTCGACCCCACCCTCGGTTGCCGCCCGCGCGGACCCGTATAAAGTGCAGTTATGGATACCGCCCAAACCGCCGCGCCCCGAATGACCACCGCTGAACTGCTGGAACGGCTGGTGGCCTTCGACACGACGAGCCGCAATTCGAACCTGAAGCTGATCAGCTTTATCCGCGAATATCTCGACGGCCTTGGCGTGGCCTATCGCGTCAGCACCGACGCGGCGGGGCAGAAAGCCAATATCCACGCCATCATCGGCCCACAGACAGCCGGCGGCCTGGCGCTCAGCGGCCACGTCGATACGGTGCCGGTCGACGGCCAAGCCTGGACCGGCGATCCGTTTGCCCTGCGCCGCCGCGACGGCAAACTGTTCGCCCGCGGCAGTTGCGACATGAAGGGCTTCGTCGCCGCCTGCCTGTCCGCCGTGCCGGATTTCCAGGCCCGCGAGCTGGTGCGTCCGCTGCATCTGTTCATCAGCTATGACGAGGAAGTCGGCTGCGGCGGTGCCAAGCGCCTGATCCAGGATCTGGCCGAGTCCGGCCTGCGTCCCGATCTGTGCGTGGTCGGCGAACCCTCCAGCATGAAGCCGATCCTGGCGCACAAGGGCAAACTCAACCTCAACGTGACGGTGCGCGGCCTGCCCGGCCATTCCAGTGAGCCGGCGAAGGGCGTCAACGCCGTCCAGGCCGCCGGCGAGGCGATCGCCTGGGTCGCCCGCGAAGCCCGCCGCCTGGCCGCCGAAGGTCCGTTCGAGGATGGTTTCGATCCGGCCTACACCACCATCCATGTTGGCACGGTCGAAGGCGGCACCATCCTGAACATCATTCCGGAACGGGCGGCGTTCACCATGGAATGGCGGCCGATCCCGGGGGATTCGCCGTATCGTCACCTCGACCGGATGAAAGCGCAGATCGCCGAAACGATCGAGCCGGCAATGAAGGCCGTGCATCCCGACTGCGGTTTCACCTACGAAATCGGACTGGAAATGCCGGGCATGGCGTTGCCGGCGGACCACGCGCTCGCCACCGAGGTAAAGCACGTCGTCGGGTCCAACAGTGCGGGCAAGGTCGCCTATGGCACCGAGGGCGGTTTCTACGAAAATGCCGGCATCCCAACGATCATCTGCGGACCCGGCGACATCGCCCAGGCGCATCAGCCGGACGAGTGGATCGCCGAATCCGAGTTGGAAGCCTGTGACAAATTCATCCGCCGTCTTGCGGATCGGCTGCTAGTCTGATCCAAGATAAGCAAATGGGTTCTCTCAACACCCCTGCCGCGCTGCCGGAATTCAAGGTTCGCATCTGCCGGCCTGATATTTCCCCGTGGGTGGCGGGTAATACGGGCATCACCGGCGTCACGACGCTGGAGTCCGGCTGTCCGGGCCCGCACGTGGCCCTGTTCTCGCTGATGCACGGCAACGAACTCGCCGGTGCGATCGTGCTGGATCGACTGCTGCGCGCCGGCCTGACACCGACAAAGGGAAAATTGTCGTTCGGCTTCCTGAACCTGACCGCGTTCGATCGCTTCGATCCCCAGCGGCCCACCGCGTCACGCTTCATCGATGAAGACATGAATCGAGTCTGGGACGAAACAATCCTGCAAGGCCCCCGCCACTCCATCGAACTCGACCGTGCCAGGGAAATCCGTTCATTTGTCGATACCATCGATGTGCTGCTGGATTTGCACTCCATGCTGTGGCCGTCCGAAGCGCTGATCCTCAGCGGCGCGCCCGCCAAGGGCCGGTCCCTCGCACAGGCGATCGGCACCCCCCCGTTGGTGGTGGCCGATCATGGTCACGTCAACGGCCGGCGCCTGATCGATTTCCCCCGGTTTTCCAGCCCCGAGACCCCCTACGCCGCCTGCCTGGTCGAAGCCGGCCAGCATTGGGAACAAATCACCATCGACACCATAGCGGCGTGCGTGGCCTGCCTGCTGCGGCACCTGGGCATCGTCGGTTCGGACGCGCCGCTGCCACCCGCACCCGCCCCGGCGGTGGCACGCACCGCAACGGTAACGACCGCGGTGACGGCGATGACCTCCAGCTTCGCCTTCGTGCAGACCTACCGGGGGGGCGACATCATCCCCCGCCGCAATACCCTGATCGCGATGGACGGGGACACCGAAATCCGTACACCGCACGACAACTGCCTTCTGGTGATGCCCAGCCTGCGCCCAAGCCGAGGACATACCGCGGTGCGGCTGGGACGGTTCGAGTAAGCCCGCCAACAACCCAAGAAACCATTAAGGGGAGAAACCAAAATGCCCATCATCACCAGCGCCCTGGCCGGCCTCGCATTCGTCGGCTGCGCGATATCCAGCGTGACCCAGCCACCCACCGCACAACCGCGCCGCCGTGAAACCGTGATCAACGGCAAACGAGTCAAGACCATCGACATCCACGCCCATTGCATCGTCCCGGCCGCCGCCGCGCTGATCAACCATCCGCTGGAAGCGCCCGGCTTGCTGATGACCGACACCAGCACCCGCATCGCCGCGATGGATGCGCAAGGCATCGATGTCGAAGCCCTCAGCATCAATCCCTACTGGTACCGAGCCGAACGTGACGTCGCCGCCCAACTGATCAAGACCCAGAACGAAGCACTGGTGGAATTCTGCACCGCCAGCCCCGACCGGTTCGTTGCCTTCGCAACCGCGTCGCTGCAACATCCCGACCTGGCCGCCGAACAAGTCGAACACGCCGTCAAAAAGCTCGGTTTTCGCGGTGTCGGTGTCGCCGGCAGCGTCGCCGGCGAGGAACTCGCCAACCCCCGCTTCCATCCGTTCTGGGCGAAATGCGAGGAACTCGGCGTCCTCGTCTTCATGCATCCGCTCGGCACCCGCGAACTGGAACCCAGCGGCCGACTCGCCGGCAATGGCCTGTTGACCAACACGATCGGCAACCCGCTCGAAACCACCATTGCGCTGTCGCACCTGATTTTCGAAGGCACGCTCGACCGCTTTCCCGGCCTCAAGATTTGTGCCGCACACGGCGGCGGCTTCCTGGCATCCTATGCCAACCGCTCGGACGCGGTCATGCGCACCTTCCCCGACCGGGTCGGCCCATTCCCCAAGAAAAACCCGACCGCCTATCTCAAGGACGGTCAACTCTACTTCGACACGATCGTCTTCACGCCCGAAGCGCTGCGTCACCTCATCGCCGAAACCGGCCCCGGCCAGATCATGCTGGGCACCGACTATCCGTTCCCGTGGACCAGCACCGAAGTCGACCTGATACTCAACACGCCCGGACTGACCGACGATCAGCGCGTCGCCATGCTCGGCGGCACCGCGGCCAAACTGCTGGGCATCGCGTCCTGACCGTTCGAGGAGAAACAACCGCTGCACGGGAGGCACCGCCGCCCAATCCCGTCATGGCGTGCGAAGGCTCCCCATGACGATGAGAGGCTGCGGCGGTCGTCAAACGATTTGGTTATTGTTGCGTCCCGCCTAAAGCAGATCCAACCCGACTTTCCGTGACGGCGGCCGATGCGCCGCATCGATCGCCGTCAAATCCTCTGCTGTCAGCGTAATCTCCCCGGCCGCGGCATTCTCCCGCACATGCGCCAGGTCAGCCGCTTTCGGAATAGAAATGACTTGGCCAGCCCGCATGCCCCAGGCAATCGCGATCTGCGCCGGCGTCGCACCATGCCGCGCGGCCACCGCCTGCAACGCCGACGATCCCAGCAACCGCCGCACATGATGCCCCAGCGGCGAATACGCCATCACCGGAATGGCGTGGGCAGCACACCAGGGCAGCAGATCGAACTCGATACCCCGGCTATCCGGATGATACAGCACCTGGTTGGCCGCGCACGCTGATCCGCCAGGCACCGCGACCAGTTCTTCCATGTCGGCGGTGTCCAGGTTCGACACGCCCCAATACCGGATCTTCCCGGCCGCCTTCAAAGCCTGGAACGCCCCGACCGTCTCCGCCAACGGATGTCCGCCCCGCCAGTGCAGCAGATACAGATCGATCCGATCCGTCGCCAGCCGCTTCAAGCTCCGCTCGCAGGCCGCTACGGTCCCCGCAAGCGAAGCATTCTGCGGCAGCACCTTGCTGACGATGAACACGCGATCCCGAATGCCCCGAACCGCCTGCGCGACAACCTGCTCCGCCCCGCCGGACGCATACATCTCCGCCGTGTCGAGCAGCGTCATCCCCAGGTCGACACCCAGCCGCAGCGCATCGGCTTCCTTAGCTGCCTCGCCACGCCGCTCACCCATATACCAGGTCCCCTGCCCAAGCGCGGGAACCGTCTCACCCCCTGGCAGTGCAACCGTTCGCATCACTGTGCCAACCCCTCCGCCACCCGCATCACCCGGAGGAAATTACCCCCCCACAACTTCTCCAGCGCCCCACGGTCATAGCCGCGCCGCACCAGTTCGATCGTGATGTTCGGACACTGACTGGCATCATGCCAGTCGGAGAACCCACCGCCGCCGTCGAAATCCGATGAAATCCCGACATGGTCGATTCCAATCCGCTTCACCGCGTAGTCGATATGATCGGCAAAGTCGGAAACGGTTACTTCCTCCGGCTTGGCGTTCGGCTTCACGAACGCGGCCACGGCGGTGATCTGGATCACCCCGCGCACGTCCCGGATCACATCCAACTGCCAGTCCGTCATGTTGCGGGAATGATCGCACAACGCACTGACACAAGAATGTGTCGAAACGATCGGCGACCGGGACTCCTCCGCCGCCTGCACCATCGTGTCGCGAGACGTATGCGCCACATCCACCAGCATGCCGACCCGGTTCATCGCCGCCACCGCCGCCCGCCCCAACGCCGACAGCCCCCCGTGCTCGGTTTCCCGATCCCCCAGGTCACGCCGAGGGTTGCAGGAATCCGCCAGCGCGTTATGGCCATTATGCGTCATGGTCATGTAAACTGCCCCGCGCGCGCGAAATTCGGCGATGCGCGACAAATCCGCCCCCACCGCAAACCCGTTCTCGACACAGGGCACGATGGCCAGCACCCCGTCCCGCTTCGCCGCCACGATCGCATCGGCTCGGGTCGTGACCCGCATCGGGATCTGGGACGGCATACGCTCCATCCCGCCGATTTGGTCCAGCATCGCCGCCGCGCGCAGATAGGCCGCGTCTTCGGACGCCGGGGAGCGGACAACTTGCGGCACATACGCCACAAAACAGGCAGCACTCAGGCCACCGCGAATCATCTTTGGCAAATCGACCCGCCGTGGACCATCCTGGAACGGGTCCGGACCCGTCGGCCAGGGAATATCGATATGCGTATCCAGCGTCACGATGGTCCGGTGGATCGAGAGTGCGTCAGGCTGTATGGCGTCGTTCATACCCACACGCTCGCAGATAAACGAGCATCACGAAAGAGGCGCGCAAGGACAAAATGAGGACAACATCCGCTTTGCTGCTTGGATTGCTGGTCTGCATCGGAACCGCACGAGCCGCGCCGCCACCGCATATCGGTAGTTGGGTACTGACCTGTTCAGCCACGTCCATCTGCCGGTTGCGGGCCGAAAAGCGGTTTGTCGACAAGGACGGGGTCACTGTGGAGCTGGACGTGCTGTCGGATAGGACAGCGCTGGTGCCGGTACTGGCGCTGCGTGGACTGCCGGCCCAGGCCGTAATGATGGCCTCGGCGATGGGGACGGTGGGGGCATGGATCCAATTGGACGGCGGTGTTCGACGGGCGCTGGAATGTGCGCCGAATCTGGACGGGTATTTCTGCACGCCGCGCGGTGACGCGGCTCGAGCGCTCGCGGCGGGACTGCCAACCGCGCGAACGATGACCGCTCGGGTGGAGGCGACTGTCACCGGAATGAAACCGCTACCGGTAGAGCAGAAAACTCTGGCGCTGGTGGACACGCGGCAGGCGCTGGCAACGCTGGCCGCGGCGGGAGCGGAGCCGGTACCCGATGCGCGGGTAGCGGCGGCCTCACGGTTGCTACCGCGGACATCCCCCAGCACGCTGGCGGCGATGGCGGACACGGCACTGAAGGCCGCTGGCTACCGCGACGGCCTGGGCGACCTGCCAGCGCTGATGTCGAAGTACAGGAACAGTAATACGAACCCGCGTTGAGGCCGATTCTTGCTTCGCCACCTAATTCGCCAGCCCCCTTAATTCGTCATGGCCCGGCGAAGTCCGGGCCATCCGCCCCAGTAACGAACTGAACCAGATGGCCCAAGACCAGGCTGATGTGTCAACATCAACAACCACCTGTACAATTCAATGTCCGTTGCGTTTCCGTGCCCCATTCTTCCGCAACAGAAACTCCCGCCCGATCTTCACCATCGGTACCCCGTCATATTCCACGATATCCGCCGTGGCGTACGTTTCATGCCACGAGTCCGGAATAAAACTCCCCGTCCCCACAACATCGATCGGCGCCTTCGCATCCGCCATCACTCGGCACTTCTCCACGCCAAACCCCGACGAGGCGACAATCCGAACCTTCGGATACCCAGCCTGGTCCAGCGCCTCCCGCATCCGCCAGATCGCCGCGGCGGAGACCCCGGTTCCCACCAGCGCGCGCAATTCCGAATCACTGCGGTACCGCCGGATCGCCCCTGGTGCGTAACGTTCCAGCACCGCGTAGCTTTCCGCCGGATCCAGCCCCTCCAGGAACCGCCCGCCATGCGTGTCCAGCCGGAACGCCATGTCCCCGGCCGCCGACACGTCCGGGAACCGGGCGCAGACCGCCAATGCGTCGGTGATTTCGCGTCCAAAATAATCCACCAGCACCGTCATCGGCTCATTCGGATACGTCTCCCGGAACATCTCGGCCGCCCGCACCGTCGAGCCGGCATAGCCGATCAACGAATGCGGCATCGTCCCGAATCCCTTGGACGCGCCGAACCAATGCGCGGTGCCATCGTTGGCGTTGCCGATGAAGCCCTTCGCCCCCTCCTGCCTGGCCGCCGCGCTGCCGACGGACGCGGCATACGCCATCATGTCCTGCATCTCGGCCCCCGCGCAGTGCCTGGCCTCCATCGCCATGAAGGCAACCCCGGGCAACGACAGCGCCATCTGGTAGGCATTGTGCGCAGCGACGCAGACCGGTCCGATCTTCTGCAACAAGATGGTTTCGAGATCAGACAGTTGCACCAGGCTGCCGGTCAGATACACGATCGGCTCACCGGCACCGACCCAGTCGCCTTCCTGGTAGATCAGATCGACATCAATCTCGGTGCCGCGCCGGTCGGCCGCCGTCTTCAGCCAGTCCAGCATCAGCCTTGGCGCGCAGATCACCGGCCGGCGCAGGAACAGCGCATAGGTAACCCGCTTGTCGCCGAAACGCGCAACGATTTCTTTGGTGCGGTTGAAGTAACTGTCGGTCCTGGCGGTTATATCCGCCCCCAGGTCCTCATCCCGCTTGCTCACGTCACTGGGCCGCGAGCGCCGGCGCCGAGGGCGGCAGGCGGCGCCGCTTCAATTCCTCGGCCACCAGGAAGGCCAGTTCCAGCGACTGTTCCGCATTCAGCCTGGGATCGCAGAACGTCTCATACCGCGAACCCAGATCGGCCTCGGACAACCGGTGCGCCCCGCCGATGCACTCGGTCACGTCCTGACCCGTCATCTCCACATGCACGCCACCAGCCCAGGTGCCCTCCGCCGCATGGATGTCGAAGAAACCACGCACCTCCTGCAGGATGGAATCGAAGTTCCGCGTCTTTACCTTGGACGAGGTGCTGATCGTGTTGCCGTGCATCGGATCGGACAGCCAGACCACCTTGTGGCCGGACCGTTGCACCGCCCGCACCAGCGGGGTCAGCTTCGACCCCACCTTGTCGGCACCCATGCGGCTGATCAGCGTGATCCGGCCGGCCTCATTTGCCGGATTGAGAATATCCAGCAGCCGCAGCAGGTCGTCGGGTTCCTGCGTCGGCCCGACCTTCATCCCCAGCGGGTTCTGCAGGCCACGCAGGAATTCGACATGCGCGCCCTCCGCCTGGCGCGTGCGGTCGCCGATCCACAGGAAATGCGCCGAACAGCCATACCAGTCGCCGGTCGTGGAATCGACCCGAGCCAACGCCTGCTCATAGGGCAGCAGCAGCGCTTCGTGGCTGATGTAGAAATCGGTCTCCCGCAGGTCGCGCGTGGTGGTGCTGGTCATGCCGCACGCCGCCATGAACGACAGCGTCTCATCGATCCGCGACGCCAGGTCCTGGTATCGCTCCACCAGCGGCGAGCGCTCGACGAAATCCAGGTTCCACCGATGCACCTCGTGCAAATCGGCATAGCCACCCGACGAGAACGCACGGAGCAGGTTCAACGTGCTGGCCGACTGGAAATAGCCGAATTCCATCCGCGCCGGGTCGGGAATTCGGGAAACCTCGGAAAATTCCGGCCCATTGATGATATCGCCCCGATAGCTTGGCAGCGTCACATCCCCCTGAGTCTCGGTGTCGGACGAACGCGGCTTGGCGAATTGCCCCGCCATGCGGCCGATCTTCACCACCGGCAAGGACGCGCCGAACGTCAGCACCACCGCCATCTGCAACAACACGCGGAACGTGTCGCGGATGATGTTGGCGGTGAAGTCGGAAAAACTCTCGGCGCAGTCGCCGCCTTGCAGCACGAACGCCTTGCCCTCGGCGGCCAGCGCCAGATGCGCCTTCAGCCGGCGAGCCTCGCCGGCGAAAACCAGCGGCGGATACTTGCCCAAACGGGCTTCCATGTCCCGCAGCTTCGCCACGTCAGGATAGGTCGGAACCTGGCGAATGGGGCAATCGCGCCAGGAATCCGGGTTCCACGGACGCGGGGATGCGGCTGCAGCGGGCGATGTTGTCGGCATAAACGGTCTCCTCAACCTGCTTTATGTCGCCAAACCGTCCAAATGGCTACTGCCGCCGGAGGCCACCAGCCCCTGCCCGGGCCACGGGCACCACCAAATGTCGTAATCATCATGATGCATGATGCCTAATTCCTCACGGTCGCTTGAGCATGCGATGGGTACCCGGTATGACACCCCCCGAAACACAAGCAGCCCCCAACGGGCGGCCGGCCCGGAGGCAGCGGAAACCAAGTGGACCTCGAGATTCTGATCGAGAACGTGCTGAACGCGCTCGCCGCGGGCATCACCATCGGCTGTATCTACGGACTGATGTGCATCGGCCTCGGGCTGATTTTCGGTATTATGCGCATCGTCAATTTTGCTCAAGGTGAATTGCTGATGCTGGGGATGTTCTCCAGCCTCTACCTCGTCACCGGCGCCGGCGCGCTGGCGTTCCTCGGCCCCTATATCGGCCCGTTCGTGGGGGCCCTGCTCGCCGGCCCGATCGTATTCGCCTTCGGTGCGCTGCTGCACAAATTTCTCATCGCCCGCGTATCCGGCCTGCGCACCGCCGGCTCCATTGACGACGGCCATTTCGGCCAATTGGTCGTCACCCTGGGGATCTCGCTGATCCTGCAAAACGGCGGCCTGATCCTGTTTGGATCCAGCCCGGCCACAGTGCGCACCCCGCTCGCCTCCAGCGCGATCGAGATCGGTCCCATCTATGGCGACGCCACCGTCTTCCTGAACAAGGCGAGGCTGATCGCGTGTGCGGTCGCCATCATCATCGCCGTGTCGCTGTATCTGGTGCTGGAATACACGCGGATGGGCAAAGCGCTGCGCGCCGCGGCCGATAATCCCACCGCCGCCACCTACATGGGCATCGACACCGACAAGACCTATCGCCTTGCCTTCGCACTCGGCTGCGGCATCACCGCCATCGCCGGCGGCCTGATGGCGACCTACCTGTCGTTCGGGCCGTTCATCGGTCTCGATTACGTCATCATCATGTATTCCGGCGTGGTGCTGGGCGGCATGGGCAGTATCCTCGGCGCCTTCTGGGGCGGCCTGACCGTCGGTTTCGTCCAGCAGTGTTCGGCCCTGGTGCTGCCACCGCAGCTGCAGAACGCCGCGATCTTCGTCGTCTTCCTGCTGATCATCCTGCTGCGCCCGCAAGGCCTGTTCGGCCGTTCGGCGGAGCGCGCGTAATGAGGTATGGCTCTGCCCCAAGGCTGAAAAAGGACCTTGTGACCCTGGCGATCGTATCGGTCGCCTATCTCGCGGCCGCCACGTTCGTCACCAACAGCTACTATCAGTTGATCATGGCCCTGGTGCCGATCTGGGCACTCTTCAGTCTGTCCTGGAACATCCTGTCCGGCTATGGCGGGCAATTGTCGTTCGGACACGCATCGTTCTTCGGCATCGGCGCCTACGTCGTGACCCTGGCGTTGGTTTTCTGGAACCTGACGCCCTGGCTGGGCATTCCGCTCGGCATGATCGTGGCAGGCTTCGCCGCGGTGCTGATCGGATTGCCGACATTCCGCCTGCGAGGCCACTATTTCGCGCTGTCGATGCTCGCCTACCCGCTGGCGATCCTCTACTTCCTGCAATATCTCGGTTTCCAGGAAATGTCGCTGCCGATGCACCGGGAACACCCGGCCGCATTCCTGGAATTCACCGATCCCCGGCTTTACACCGTCGTCTCGGTCGGCTTGCTGATCATCGGCATCTTCATCTGCATGCTGGTGGAAAATTCCCGGTTCGGCCTGGCCCTGCTGGCGATCCGCCAGAACGAACTGGCAGCCGAGGCGGCCGGCATCAACACCCGCCTATGGAAAATGCGGGCGCTGGTGGTGTCCGGCATGATCGCCGCCGCGGCCGGCGGCTTCTATGCCTGCGTGCTGCTGGTGGTGACGCCTGATTCCGTGTTCGGCATGCTGGTGTCCGCCCAGCCCGTCGTGCTGACACTGTTCGGCGGCGTCGCCTCGGTCTGGGGTCCGGTGATCGGCGCCGCGATCCTGGTCCCGCTGGCCGAATCCCTGAATGTGGAGCTGGGGAATATCCTGCCGGGCATCCAGGGCGTGGTATACGGCGTCGCGATCATCGCCATCATGCTGGCCGCGCCCGACGGCCTGTTCTGGACCATCCGAGACCGTTTCTTCCGCCCCAAGCCCGCCGCGCCGCTGCCGGTCTCCCTGGCCGCCGCCGCGCCAGCCCCCGACAAGCCACCCGCCGCCGGGTCCCTGCTGCTGAAAGTCGAGGGCCTGTCCCGAGCCTTCGGCGGCCTGCGCGCGGTCAGTGATGTCAGTTTCGAGGTCCATGCCGGCGAAATCCTTGGCATCATCGGCCCCAACGGCGCCGGCAAGACCACGCTGTTCAACCTGCTGAGCGGCGTGCTCTCGGCCGACGAAGGCACCGCTGTCCTGAGCGGCGAATCGATGCTGGGGCGAAAAGTCCACCAGGTCTGCCGCATGGGCGTCGGCCGCACCTTCCAGGTCGTGCGCAGCTTTCCGCGCCTGCCGCTGCTGGACAACGTGATCGTCGGTGCCTACGGCGCCGGCCTGAGCGACCACGACGCCATCGCTTGCGCCGCACGCGCACTGGATCGCGTCGGACTGACGGCCCAGGCCGGCATCGCCGCCGGGCAACTGACCAACAAGCAGCTTCGCCTGATGGAACTGGCCCGAGCGCTGGCGAGTTCTCCGAAACTGCTGCTGCTCGATGAGACCCTGGCCGGTCTCGGCCGCGACGAATGCGACGATGTGCTCGATGTCCTGCAACGCCTGCGCACCGAGGGCACCACCGTCGTCATCATCGAGCATACCATGCACGCAATGATGCGGATCGCCGATCGCTTCGTCGTGCTGGACCATGGCCGCGTTCTGGCCAGCGGCCTGCCGCGCGACGTCGTGGAGGATCGCACCGTCATCGAGGCCTACCTCGGCAAGAAATGGGCGGCGAAACAAGATGCTTGAGGTCACTAATCTGTCAGTCTCCTACGGCGGCCTGCGCGCGCTGACCGACGTCACGCTGTCGGTCAAGGAAGGCCAGTTCGTCACCGTCGTTGGCCCGAACGGCGCCGGCAAATCGACGCTGTTCAAGACGATCTCGGGCATCGTTCCGCCCGCGGCCGGCCAGATCACCTTCATGGGCACCAGCCTCTTCGGGCTGCCCCCCGCGAAGCGCGCGCATCTCGGGATCGCCCATGTTCCGGAGGGCCGTCAGGTGTTCAAAACCCTGACCGTGCTGGAAAACCTCGAAATGGGTGCCTATCCGAAGGCCGGACGCGAGGCCTGGCATCACACGCTGGACCGCATCCACACGCTGTTTCCCATCTTGTCCGAACGCGCCGGGCAGCTTGCCGGCACGCTGTCGGGCGGGGAGCAGCAGATGGTCGCCATCGGCCGCGGCCTGGCCTGCGCGCCACGGCTGCTGATGCTGGACGAACCGTCGATGGGCCTCGCCCCCGCCGTCGCCGACACGATCTTCGAACGCGTATCGCAGATCCACCGGGAAGACGGCGTCACCATCCTGCTGGTCGAACAGCGCGTCGCGGAGGCACTGGAACTGTCCGACCACGGCTACGTGCTGGAGACCGGCCACATGGTGCTGGACGGACCGTATGAGACGCTGCTGCAGGACGACCGTGTCCGCAAATCCTATCTGGGCCTGAGCTGACCGTCCTATGAGACACCACAAGAAACTGGAGAAACGCCATGACTGACCTATCCCGTCGTTCGACCGTGGGCCTCGGCCTGGCTACCGCCGCCGCGCTGGCTTCAAGCCGAGCCCGTGCCCAAACGCCCGCCGAGGTGAAGATCGCGATGCTGGTGCCGCTGTCCGGCCCCTGGGCGCGCCAGGGCATCCTGGAGCAGATGGGCGCCCGCCTGGCCATCGACGACGTCAACGCCGCCGGCGGCATCAAGTCGATGGGCGGCGCCAAGCTGAAGCTGGTCGAGTACGATACGCAGGACAGCGCGGAAAAGGCCAAGGACGCCGCCCAGCGCATGATCGCGCAGGAACCCGACCTCGTCGGCGGCTTCGGCTGCTGGCTGTCGACCTTCACCCTGGCGGCCACCGAGGTCACGGAACGCGCCGGGCTGCCCTGGCTGACACTGTCCTATTCCGACGCGATCACCGGGCGCGGTTTCAAGCACGTGTTCCAATCGTCCCCCACCGCCGACGCCCAGGCGGAGGAAACGCTGCCGATGGTGATGGAACTGGCGCAGAAGGCGACCGGCAAGAAGCCGACCAAAGTCGCCTTCGTCGGCGACAATACCGCCGCGTCGGTTAGCTTCATGAAGCCGGTCCGCGACCACGTGGTGAAAGACCTCGGCCTGACCACCGTCGCCGATGAGGTCTACACACCGCCGCTGGCCGACGCCACCACGATGGTTCAACACGTCCGCTCCGGCCGTCCGGACTTCCTGTTGTTCGGGTCCACCAACGTGCCGGACGACAAGCTGCTGGTCGACAAATTCGCGGAGTTCAACCTGAAAAGCGACCGGCTGCCGAAAATCGGCAACGGCGGCCACTGGGCCGTGCCGGAGCTGTTGAAAAACGCCGGCGCGGAAAACCTGGAGGGCATCCTGGTGGGCCTGGCCAACTGGCCGGGCAAGCGCCAGGCCGACCTGGAACAGCGCTTCATGAAACGGACGGGCGAGCCCTGGTTCGGCCACGACTCCATCTTCGCCTACATTCACGTCATGATCCTCAAGGAAGCGCTGGAGAAATGCGGCGTTGCCGATCGGGCCAAGGTCAGCGACGCGATCCATGCGCTCGACATGACCGACGGCCCCGCCCTGTTCTTCCCCGACGGCCGCCTGAAATACGATGAAAAAGGCCGCCGGGTCGGCGCCAAGCTGTGCGTCGTGCAATGGCGCGGCGGCAAGCCCGTGCCGGTCTTTCCGGCTGCGATCGCCACCCAGGACGTGCTGTGGCCGAAAGCCTGACAGCCCACCCCACACCACGCGACCAGACCCCGATCAGGCTCGTCATCTTCGACTGCGATGGCGTCCTGATCGACAGCGAGGCACTGTGCGACCGCGTTGTCTCGGAGGAACTGCGCCGCGTGGGGTGGGATCTGTCGCCGGCCGACTGCCATCGGCTGTTCCTCGGCCTGACCTTCCCCGATACCCAACTCGCCGCCGAAGCGCATCTAGGCACCTCGTTCGGTTCTGACTGGGTTCAACGCGTCGTCCGGCGCGTCACCGAAGTAATGGGCGCCGAGGCCGAACCCATCCCCGGCGCCCGTGACGCCTTGCTGGCGACGGCCGCGCTGGGGCTGCCGTTTCGCATCGCTTCCAATTCCTCACACGCGGAAATGGCCGCCAAATTTAGACGAGCCGGGCTGTCCGACCTGATGAACGGCCGCATCCACAGCGCCTACGATATGATCGCCCTGGGGAAACAGGGCAAACCGGCCCCCGACCTGTTCCTGGCCGCGGCCACCGCCGAAGGCATCCCCCCAGCCGCCTGCGTCGTCATCGAGGACTCCGTTCCCGGCGTCCAGGCCGCCATCGCCGCCGGGATGACCTGCCTCGGCTTCAGTCCCGAAACCGACGGGTCCCACCTGCGTGCGGTGGGTGCCCTTCCCTTCGCCGCCATGTCCGCGCTACCAGACCTGCTGCGCCGCATGCTGTCCGGGACGAGATGACCGTCGAGGCTTTCGCCTATTTGTATCCATGGACCAAGGCTTTCCACGTGATCTCGATGATCGCGTGGATGGCCGCGACCTTCTACATGCCCCGGCTGTTCGTTTATCACTGCGACGTGAAGCCCGGCAGCGTCGAAAGCGAGCGCTTCAAGGTCATGGAATACCGGCTGTTCCGGCAGATCATGAACCCGGCCATGATCGCCACCTGGACATTCGGCATCATCCTGGTGCTGACGCCGGGCATCATCGACTGGTCCGCCGGTTGGTGGCACGTGAAACTGCTGTGCGTTATCCTGATGTCGGGCTTCCACGGCGCCATGTCGCGCTGGCGCAGGGATTTCCTGAATGACGCCAATCGGCGCAGCCAGAAATTCTACCGGATCGCCAACGAAATCCCGACGCTGCTGGTGATCGTCATCGTCATCATGGTCATCGTCCGCCCCTTCTAAGGAATCCCCGCCATGCCCCTGCGCATCGTCGATGTCCGCGAGGTCACCAAGCCGATCAGCTCCCCGATCCGCAACGCCTATATCGACTTCTCCAAGATGACCTCCAGCCTCGTCGCCGTGGTCACCAACGTGAAGCGCTACGGCAAGACGGTGGTCGGCTACGGCTTCAACTCCAACGGCCGCTACGGCCAGGGCGGGCTGATCCGCGAGCGCTTCGCCCCCCGCATCCTGGAAGCCGAACCGGCGACCCTGCTGGATGAAACCGGCGACAACCTGGACCCCGACAAAGTCTGGGCCACCATGATGCGCAATGAAAAACCGGGCGGCCACGGTGACCGGTCCGTCGCCGTCGGCACCATCGACATGGCGGTGTGGGACGCCGTCGCCAAGATCGCCGGCAAGCCGCTGTTCCGCTTGCTCGCCGAACGCCACGGCGTCACCGCCGATCAGAACATCTTCGTCTACGCCGCCGGCGGCTATTACTATCCCGGCAAGGACGATTCCGCCCTGTGCGCCGAGATGCGCACCTATCTGGAACGCGGCTATACGGTGGTCAAAATGAAGATCGGCGGCGAATCGATCGCCGAAGACCGCCGCCGTATCGAGGCCGTCCTGAAGGAAATCGCCCCGCACGCTCGGTTGGCCGTGGACGCCAACGGACGTTTCGACCTGCAAACGGCGATCGACTACGCCCGGATGCTGCGCGATTACGACCTGTTCTGGTACGAGGAAGCTGGCGACCCGCTGGACTACCAGCTACAAGCGGCCCTGGCGGAATTCTATCCCGCACCGATGGCGACAGGCGAAAACCTGTTCAGCCACCAGGACGCTCGCAACCTAATCCGCCACGGCGGCATGCGGCCGGATCGAGACTGGCTGCAATTCGACTGCGCTCTGTCCTACGGGCTGTGCGAGTATCAGCGCACGCTGGCGATGCTGAAAGACCATGGCTGGTCCTGGAAGCGCTGCATCCCGCACGGCGGCCACCAGATGTCGCTCAACATCGCTGCCGGCCTAGGGCTGGGCGGCAACGAAAGCTACCCCGACGTCTTCCAGCCCTACGGTGGGTTCCCCGACGGCACGCAGGTGCGCGACAGCATCGTGACCCTGCCCGATCTGCCGGGCATCGGCTTCGAGGCGAAGTCCGATCTGTATTCCATCATGCGGGAACTGGCGGTTTAATCAGTCCGCCGAAGGACTGACGCACCGGCCCCTCCTCCTTCCCGTCATGGTGAGCGCAGGCTCACCATCCACGCCTTTGCTTGGGCTGGCAAAAGGCGTGGATACTGGCATTCGCCAGTATGACGGGGGGGCTGGCACCTACTCAGGCGTGCAACCGAGCGATATCGAGCAGCACGTTGGCTTCCAGCGCCTTCTCGTCCAGTCGGTGCTTCACCAGATCGCCGATGCTGACGATGCCGACCAGGTGACCGTTGTCCACGACCGGCAGATGCCGGATACGCGCCATCGTCATCGCCGCCAGGGCGGTGTCGATACTGTCGTTCAGCCGGCAGGTGACCACCGGCGCACTCATCAACTTCTCCACCGGAAGACCCAGCGCGGCAGCACCGTGTTCGGCCACGGCGTTAACGAAATCCCGCTCCGAGAACACCCCGGCGTGACGCATCCACTGGTCCTCGACCACCACCGCGCCGATACGTTGATCGGACAGCATCCGAACGGCGGTCTCGACGCTATCGGTCGTGCGCACCCTCACCACCTGATGGCCCTTACCATGCAGGACTTCGGAAATGGACATCGTCAGTTTCCCTTTCAGAGACGAACCGAGAACCATAGATAGGCATGGCGTCGGTCTATCCCAAGCGGGTGAACGATTGTTCAGATTTCCGCGACGACGGTCGCCGGGCATCTACCCCGGAACGATGGTGATCCGCCGGTTCTGCTTACCCTTGTTCTCGATCTTCGCCACCCGGATCGGCCCGATTTCCCCGGTTCGTGCGACATGCGTCCCGCCGCAAGGCTGCAGATCGACCAGAGTCTCGCCCTCGCCGATGCGCATCAGCCGCAACCGCCCGGTGCCACGCGGCGGCTGCACCGACATGGTGCGCACCAGGCCCGGATCGGTATCCAGCACGGACTCGTCCACCCATTCGATCCGCACTGGGTGATCGGCAGCGATCAGAGCGTTCAACCCGGCCTCGATCTCCTCCTTCGGCGGCGGATTGGGCAGGTCGAAATCCAGCCGAGACTTGTCCGCGCCGACCGCCCCGCCGGTCACCGCGGCGCCCTTGATCAGGCTGCACAGCAAATGCATCGCGGTGTGCATACGCATATGAGCATGGCGGCGCTGCCAATCGATCGCCGCCTCCACCGTTGCACCCACCGGCGGCAGCGGCGCATCGGCGGCAACCAGGTGCCGGATCGCCTCGCCCTCGCCCTTCACCGCCTCAGTGATCGCGGTCTCCCCGCCATCCCAGCGCAGCATGCCGCTGTCGCCAGGCTGCCCACCGCCGCGCGCGTAAAACACGGTGCGATCCAGCACGACGCCATCCGGCCCGTTGGCAATCACCGTCGCCGACACGCTGGCCAGGGTCGGATCATCGAGGAAAAGCCGCTGGGTCATATCGTCATCCACTTCTGTCGAAGCCCGTCACGTTTCGAAGCCAACCAGAACAGGCCGATCGCGGTAATCGAGTTGGTAAAGTACCCGGCGAAAGCAGCCGCGATCGCCTCCTCGGCATCCCAGACCCGCACGCGGATATCCTCATTCTCAGACACCTCGCCGCCCAGGCCCACGATCCCCTCACCATCACTCGGCGGCGCCACCACGCGCCCAACATACAAATGGCAGAACTCGTCCGCGCCGCCCGCGGTCAGCATGAACCCGCCGATCCGTTCGACACGATCGGCGTCCATCGCCATTTCCTCGCGCATCTCGCGCCGGATGGTGTCGGCTGGATCCTCATTGTCCTCACACAGGCCAGCCGGCAACTCGACCAGCACCGGATCGACGCCAGCCGCCAATGCCGGGAACCGGAACTGCTCGATCAGCACCACCGCATCGGCGACGGGATCATACGGCAGCAGCGCGGACGCCTGTCCCCGCCGCCAAAGTTCCCACGTACGCAGGCCGGACATTGCGCCATCGAACCGCCGATGCCGGAATTCGACGACGTCCAGTGGAAATCGGCCGGACCACACCCGTCGTTCGGATTCGATAACGACATCCGGATGCGGCGGGATCGGCGGGGTCGAGCGATGAGACATGACCGTCTGTAAAGGTCGCGCCCCGCCCCCTGTCAACCGCTACCCCTGACACGACGCCCGGTGAGAACCACTTCGGGCCGTCGTTACGCCAAACCGGCGTTGGCGTCCCCGATCGCCTCGTTCAACGCCTTCACCCCAGCCCCCGGCCCGTCCGGATGGTTCCAGACACACCCCACAACAGCCAGGAAATCCGTCCCCGCCCGCACCAGCGGCGCACAATTCTCCGGCGTGATCCCACCGATCGCGCAACTCGGCAGCTCCATCATTTCCGACCACCACCGAAGGATCTCGGGATCCAGCATCCCCGTCACCACCTTGGTCGTCGACGGATAAAACGCCCCGAATGCTACATAATCCGCCCCGTCCTCGCCAGCCTGCATCGCCAGGTCGCGGCTGCCCTTGCAGGTCACCCCCAGCGTCAGGTCTGGCCCCATCAGCTTCCTGGCCTCACGGGCCGGCATGTCATCCTGGCCGACATGGGCACCGTCGCAACCCGTCCCCCGTACCAGATCGGCTCGGTCGTTCAGCAGGAACGCCACCCCGCGAGACTGGCAGACCGGCCGCAGCGCATCGATCGCCCGCCGCCAGGCATCGTCGCCAACATCTTTCAGCCGAAGCTGCACCGCCGCCACATTGCCCGCGTCCAGCGCCGCCGCCAACAGACCGGCAAACGGCACAGGATCCAGCGCCGGCGGCGTGATCAGGTAGACGCGGCAACCCTGGGGCTCGTTGCTGCTCGCCGAAGACATGACTCTCACGCCCCGCCGCGGGAGATACCGAACATCAGGCGCACGCGCATTGAAACTGCCTCTTCCCTGGACGAAACTCGATCGAGCCGTACCATGGTCCGACCCCTCAAATGATATCCACTAGCGCAGGGAATAATGCCTGTCACCCACCGCCGGATGCGCACAACCAGGCATGCAGCCGACGGATCGCATTGCGCTGCGCCATGTCCAACGCCGGCGGCGCCCCTCCCAGGACAAACCCACCCTGCCGCTCGGCGATCGCGGCCACGCCGGCCCATCCGGGCGCATCCGGCCACAGCACCAGCCGGCACACGCCACTGCGCAGCGCCCCCATCGCCATGCCGGACGCATCGGCACAATCCAAAATGTCGGTCGCCTCGGTTTCCGGATGCGCCATCCGAGCGGCAGCGACGATTTCCCGCCACCACAGGCATCCGGCGAACAGCGCCGCCCCGGGTGCTGACAGCAGCGTGACCGGCAGGCCAGGGGCGAGTGCCGCTTTCGCGTCCGCCACCCCATGGACGATCACCGCCGGATGAACAATCATATCGATCTTAATGGCGGATGCCATCGTGACGTTCAACCTGTTGACCGCGTTCAGTTCACACGGCATCAGCAGCACGTATGCCACGGCATGGGGGAACAGAGGCGGATATGGCGGACGAGCCCGAGGATCCGGATGCGGCGGCAGATCGGCTGGAGGCCGCGCTAGAACGGATCGCGCGCCTCGCGGCCGTGCAGCCGGCGGCCGTGCAGCCGGCGCCGTCGGACTCCGACCTGTCGGTGCCCGAGATCGCCGAACGCCTTGACGCGCTGATCGGCCGCCTGCGGGCGGCCCTCGATAAACCAGAATGAACCACGGGAGAATGGCGCGATGGCGCAGGTGACGCTTCGCATCAACGGTTACGCCTACACAATCGGATGCCAGGACGGTGAGGAACGGCACCTGGAGGCGATGGGGGAGGAAGTCAGCCGTCGCATCGACGGCGTCCGCCTTGCCGCCGGACCAAGCGGTGAAGCCAGGATGCTGGTGATGGCGGCGCTGCTGATGGCCGATGATATTTTTGAGATGCGCGGCCGCCTGGAAGCGGTAGCCGGCCCCCAGAAACCCGACCCGAAGCTGGGCCGAAAACTCAGCCGCATGGCAAAACGCGCCGAAGAGATCGCCGAGGGGTTGGAGACAAAGTAAGCAAGGCAAGCGCTCCGCCCCTCAACCCCGCCAAGGGCCGTGCCCTCGGAACTCGGTTATGGGGGGATCAAAGGGGCAATGCCCCTTTGCGGGTCAAGGGCAGCGAACTTGCCTTGCTTATTCCACTCAGCGCACTAAGTTCATTCGGCGGGGCTGCCCGGTTCGTCAGGCAAGCCATCCCCTGGGCCGTAAGCAACTTCCTCGGGCGCTGGCGCTGTCGGGATCCTGGTCTCGATATCTGGTGCCCACCTGCATACGCAGGCTCTGGGAGGATGCTAACGCCAACGGCCAGGGCGGCTCCGCAATGACCTTTCCCACCCTCGACGACACCAAACGTTCCGCGCGCGACGCGGCATCCGCACGCCGGCACGGGCTGGACGCAACCGCCGCCGGCAGCGCGCTCGCCCAAAACGTCCTGCGTGACTGCCCCCCGCCGCCAGCCGCCGTCGTCTCCGGCTTCTGGCCGCTGGGCGAGGAAATCGACATCCGCCCACTGTTGCTCGCCCTGCACGCCCGAGGCCACCCCATCGCCCTTCCCGTCACGCCCAGGCGCGGCGAAGCCCTCACTTTCCGGGGCTGGCACCCTGGTGAAGTGCTGATCCCAGAACGCTTCGGGACGATGCGCCCGATCGGCGAGGTCCTGGTCCCCGATATCCTGCTGATCCCGCTGCTGGCGTTCGATGCCACGGGCGCACGCCTCGGCTACGGTGGCGGTTTCTACGACCGGACCCTCGCCGCCCTGCCGAACCGGTTCCGCCTAGGCTGCGCCTTCGCCGCACAACAAGTGGACTCGGTGCCGGTTGGCCCCTACGACATAAGGCTCGATGCCGTCGCGACCGAGAACGGCATCATCCGCTGCGGGGGCTGATGTGAGGATACTGTTTCTGGGCGACGTTCTAGGCCGATCCGGCAGGGATGCGGTCGCCGCCAGGCTACCGGGCCTGCGCCAGGACCTGCGGATCGACCTCGCGGTGGTGAATGCGGAGAACGCCTCGCACGGCTTCGGCCTGGCGCCCGACATGGCGCGCGCGCTGTTCGCCGCCGGGGCCGACGTCATCACCCTGGGCAACCACGCCTGGGACCGCAAGGAAATCATCCCCTACATCGCCGAGACCCCCCGCCTGCTGCGCCCGCTGAACTTCCCGCCCGGCACACCCGGCAACGGCTCCGTCCTGGTCGCCTTGCAGGACGGCCGCAAGGCGCTGGTGCTTCAGGCGATGGGACGTCTCTATATGGACCCGCTGGACTGCCCGTTCCGCGGCACCGCCGAGGTGCTGTCGAAATACCGGCTGGGTGCCTCTGTGCAGGCGATCGTCGCTGATTTCCATGCGGAGGCCACCAGCGAGAAAATGGCCTACGGGCATATCTTTGACGGCCAGGTGTCGTTCGTCGTCGGCACCCACACCCATTGCCCGACCGCCGACGCGCAGATCCTGCCCGGTGGCACCGCATTCCAGTCCGATGCCGGGATGTGCGGCGACTACGACAGCGTCATCGGCATGGTGAAGGACGGCGCGACCCTGCGCTTCTGGCGCAAGATGCCCGGCGAAAAATTGGGACCGGCGGAAGGCGAGGCAACCGTCTGCGGCGTGTTCGTCGAAACCGACGACACCACGGGCCTCGCACGCCGCATCGAACCGATCCGCGTGGGCGGCCGCCTGTCCCAGACCATGCCGGCGGTGTAAAACGACACCGCGCCGACCTGACTGGGTTGAGCGTTTTGCCGTTGACGCATTGCGCGGTATGAAGCGCTCGTCCATCCACATGAAACTGATCGTCGACCCATGGCAGGCCATTCCCAGTTCAAGAACATCATGCACCGCAAGGGTGCCCAGGACGCCCGTCGCGCCCGCCAGTTCGCGCGCCTGATCCGAGAGATCACCGTCTCCGCCCGCCACGGCCTGCCCGATCCCGCCTCCAACCCACGCCTGCGCGCGGCCGTCACCGCGGCGCGCCAGGCGAACATGCCGAAGGACACCGTCGATCGCGCCATCAAGAAGGCTGCCGGCGCCGGCAGCGGCGACGACTACGTGGACGTCCGCTATGAGGGCTACGGCCCCGCCGGCGTCGCCGTCATCGTCGAGGCCCTGACCGACAACCGCAACCGCACCGCCTCCGACGTGCGCACCGCCTTCAACAAACATGGCGGCGCGCTGGGCGAGACGAACTCGGTCAGCTTCCTGTTCAACCGGCTGGGCGCCATCCGCTATCCTGCGTCGGTCGCCAGCGCCGACGACATGCTGGAAGCCGCGATCGAGGCCGGCGCCGAAAACGCCGAAAGCGATGACGAGGCGCACGAGATCACCTGCCCGATCGAGGATTTCTTCGCCGTCCGCGATGCCCTGGAAACCCGCTTCGGCGCCCCGGAAAGCGCCAGGCTGGACTGGCGGCCCACCACATCGGTTACCCTGGACGAAGATCGCGCCGCCGGTCTGCTAAAGCTGCTGGATGCTCTGGAAGAAAACGACGACGTGCAGAACGTCTATGCCAACTTCGACATCCCCGACGCCGTTATGCAGAAACTGTCGAACTGACGGCAGTCTTTGGAGTGGGTCTGGTCATCAGACTGTATAGGCGAATGGGATGCTTTTGTCGGGATCCGACCATTAGATTGACTGCAACATGTTCTTGTAGATGCGTCCATCTTTCATGATGATCGAAAAATTGCGCCCGGCATCGATGATAAGATCAATGTTCGCTAAGGGGTCACCGTCGACCAAGATCATATCGGCGTATGCACCGGGTTCGATGACGCCGAGCTTGCCCGGGTAGGGATTGCGTGGCCCGGACATCGCAAGCAGTTCCGCGTTGACGCTTGTGCCCATCTTGAGCACTTCGGCATTCGAGTACCAACGTTTCATTTTCGCGAGCTGTTTTCCTTGCCGCGCCGCCAAGCTCGCACTGTGCAGAGTATCCGTGCCCCACGCGGTCTTCAGCTTGTATTTTTTCGCGAAATTGTAGGCCGCGTCCGTGCCCGCCGACATCTCCAATTGCTTGGCACGGTTCGGCGTGCCGTCGGGATACGGATTGGCGTCCTCGTCGCCGAGGAAGGGCTGTGAGCTAAGCCAGATGCCCTTGTCAGCGAGCAGTTTCGCCGTGTCCTCATCCATCAATTGCCCGTGCTCGATACAGCGGACGCCGCCGCGCACCGCCGTTTGAATCGCGCGCGGCATATAGGCGTGAACCGCTACATAGGTGCCCCAATTATCAGCCGCATCGGACGCCGCTCGGAACTCGGCCTCGGTATATTGCGAGGAGTCCAGAGGATCGTAATTGGAGGCGATGCCCCCGCCGGCTGCCAGTTTGACCTGGCTCGCACCCAGCATCAGTTGCTCGCGCACACGCTTGAGAACTTCAGGAACACCGTCGGCGATCATTCCAACACCCATAATCTCAGGATGCGTTAACGGCGCATCGGATTGGGCAGGCACGTCGCTCGGCATACGGAAATCGCCATGTCCGGATGTCTGCGAAATCATGGCTCCCGATGGCCAAATGCGCGGGCCGGGAATAACACCGCTGTCAATCGCCCTTTTCATGCCGAAAGCTGGTCCGGCCATGTCACGAACGCTCGTGAAACCACGCATAAGGGTCTTTTCCGCTTCATCGGCAGCGACGAAGTTGATGTATCCAATATCTGCTGTGATCAAACCCTGGACGCTAATCACCGACATCATCGTATGCACATGCGCGTCGATCAGTCCCGGCATCAGCGTTCTGCCGCCGCAATCGATGACCTCGAAGCCCGTGCCAGGCGGATTATTGGCGGTATCGATCGATTTGATCTTATTACCGTCGACAATCACCGTCAGGCCGGTACGCGCACTCGCCGAGACACCGTCGAACACACGGGCATTCGTGAAAGCGATCGGCGATTTTGGCGCGTCGGGGATGCGCGCGGAAGCCTTGGATGAGCCAAACGCGGCGGCTCCAAATCCGGCCGCCGCGCCCGTAAGAACGGAGCGGCGGGAGATCTTTTGGGTGATGAAGGCGTTTAGCCGAGCAAAGGCCGGACTATGGCAGAGGCATCCGGTGGCGGTTTGGATATCGTTCCTATCGGGCGAGCAAACGAACATTTTGCTTCTCCTCAGGCCACATTGAAGCCGCAAATCTTTTCGCTACTCGAAAACCATCGCGTCTACCCAGTGCGATTACATAAGCTTCCATTCGCCAGTTTTAGTGCGGCAAACATTTAGATTGAGCACCCTTGGGTGAGAGGTAGAATCCTTTTTATAACGGATTTCTGACCGCAGCCCGCGACAGTCCATTCCCTGCCGTTGAAATGTCTTCTGAACAGAAATGCTGCCCGTGTTGCCGGACGTGGGTCCGGCCCAATCCTCTGACTTACCGACCTGACCCTGATCGTCGTTCAAAAGTTTGCCGGCCGCCGCTCGGCCGGAGGCCAAATCCTCTTTACTAAGCGTAGGCCCTTTGTATCCACGAAAGGGGTTTATCTGGGCATGAGCGCCAGTTGACCAAGCAGACAGAAAACCACCGACCATCAGCATGGCGATCAGTCGTGAGCGCCTAGTGGAATTTCGCAGATAAGTCACGGCAGAATTCCTTCCTTTAGGAGAATGCATTCGTTTACGCTACCAACCATTCACCGTCGTGCAGGCATCACGCCGGAGCGGGCCGAGATCTGTCCGGTGGCAAGGCTAGAGTCGGGACGGCGGCCCTGATATCATGTTCAACTCAGTGATCGAGCGGAACACTAATGGCTTAAGTCGTGTCGGTGAAGGCACCCCCCCGACACCGCGATTCTTATGCATGATACCGTCCTTTGCCATGCGTGAAATACGGAGACGCAGGTGATGCACCTTAACCGGCAAACAGCGGTCCCGTTGAACAACACCCGCTAAAACCAAAGAACACACCAACCCGCCATCGCCCCCCTTACTCGCCGATCTCAACGCGCATACCGCTTCGCGCCCGCCTACTGATAATGCTCCCCGTGCAGATCGACCCGGTCGATCGCACCCGGCGGCGGCGTCTCGCCGATCAGCCGGTAATGCGAGGCATGCCGCGTCCGGTAGCAAATCGTGGCCTTGTCCAGGAAGCCAAGCCGAGCACCGGCGTTCTTCATGTGGGTCCACACATGCTGGTCCATGACCGCCGCCTGGTCCTGGCCGAGCAGCACCCAGGCAAGCAGATGGTGGAACGCCGACTTCATCACCAGCAGGGAACTCGTATCGATATAAGGCCGGCCGTTCACCGTCGGGCATTTAGTCATGTACGACCCGTCCGGCCGATGCAGCGTACGAGCGGACGAACACGCATCAAGCCGGTTATCCCGCGCGAAACGCTCCAGGTTCTCCAGGTGATCGGGCTGGAACCAGTTGTCGCCGTCCAGGAATGCGATCGCATCGGCGTCCCGGGCGATCGCGCTATAGCAGCCGATCAGCCGAGGCGTGTTGCCGTAATCCTTGTAGTTGCGTTGCAGGATGATGTGCGTGCCCTGAAACGCCTCGATCTGGGCGGGCGCCGACCCATCGCAGACCATGATGTGATGCGCCGCAACGGTTTGGCCGCGCACGCTGGCGTGCCCCTGCCGCAGCCAGGATTCTTCGGTCTCAAAATAGGGCGTTACGACGTGGATTTTCATGCGTGGCGGCTTTCGGCAATAAACAAGGATAGCATGGCGTGTCCCGCCGCACCTGTATAAGCATGCATTCGCCCATTGAGGAATGCGATTCGCCAATGATCAGACTGCTGGGCATCGATCCTGGCCTGCGCTTCACCGGCTGGGGCCTGATCGACGTTGATGGTAACCGCCTGAAGCACGTCGCCGACGGCGTGATCGCCACCGACAGCACCTGCTCCGTACCCGCCAGGCTGAAGGTCCTGCACGATGCGCTGATGGCATTGCTGACCCTGCACCGCCCCGCCGAGGCCGCCGTTGAGGAAACCTACGTGAACCGCAACGGCGCAGCGACCCTGAAGCTCGGTTATGCCCGCGGCGTGGCGCTGCTGACCCCGGCCCTCGCCGGCGTCGCGGTCACCGAGTATGCCGCCAAAACGGTGAAACTGGCGGTCGTCGGCACCGGCGGCGCCGAGAAGGAGCAGGTCGCCATGATGGTGCGCCGGCTTCTCCCCGGCGCCACGCTGCGCCGAGCCGACGCGTCGGACGCGCTGGCGGTGGCGATCTGCCACGCGCATCACCGGTCCTCCCGGCTCGCCTGGGCCGCCGCGAAGGTGGCGGCAGGCGATTAACGTCCCTTGCTTCAACCCGAGGGCACCGGGCAACAACCCGAAGCAGTCGACCCGCACGTTACACCGGAGCCACGGCACCATCCGGGTCGCTGCTCGCGATCATCGTGTCCCGGATACTCTCGGCAAACAGCTCCGCCGCGAGCGACAGCGCGGTATCCGCCCGAGCATACAGGCCCAGCTCGCTATAAATCGGCCCCCGGCCGCGCCGTAGTGGCACGTGGATCAGCCGCCCCGAATCCAGCTCCGTCTCCAACCCGACCCGGGTCATGAACGCCACGCCAAGACCACGCAGCGCCAACTCCTTCATCAGCTCGATCGAGCCAGCCTCATACCGCCCGCTGCTGCTCAACCCCGCCTCGAACATGATCGGATGCAATTGGTTTCGATTGGCGAAATTCCGCTTCGGCAGCACCGCCGGGAAATCCCGGCAGTCGTTCAGCGTCACCCACGCCTTCGTCGCCAGCGGCGACGCCGGCGTGACCACCGCGCCCAGCCGATACCGCGCCACCGCGATGCGCCGCAGGTCAGGCCGAGGCCGAACCTCAAAAGCCAGCCCCAGATGCGCGTCACCATTGGCCACGGCGTTGGGGATTTCCTCGGTCGCCAGGATATCGACCCCGATACTCACCCGAGGCGCACGCAACGCCAGCGCGGCGATCGCGCCCGGGACGATGCGATGGCAAAGCCCCTCCAGCGTTACCAGTTCCACCGCCCCAGCCCGCAGCCCATGCAGCGCGTCCAATGCCGATTCCGTCCGTTCGGCATCGCGCAGCACGGTAATCACGTGATGCGCCAGGATTTCGCCGGCCGCCGTCAGCTTCAGCCCCACCGGCAGGCGGTCGAACAGTGGCGCCCCGATCTCCGCCTCCAGGTTCAGGATCTGGCGGTTCACCGCCGACGACGCCACGTTCAATCGCCGCGCCGCCGCCCGGATCGACCCCGCTCGGCGCACCGCGTCGAAGTAGTGCAAGGCGGCGGCATGAATGCGTAGATGCCGGGCTTTCATCGGCAACACGACCCTGATGCTGAATCGGCATCACTATGCACGATTTCTTCTGCTTGTTCGAGCAGCTAGATAAGGTGCAACGTTTCAACTTCGCACGCGACCATTCCAGGAGAACGACCTTGGCGACGTTTCCCGACCACGCACTGCCCGCAACGCTGCCGGGGTCCGACGATGGCGTCGTCACGCGCGAGGCGTGGAAGGCACTCGCCGGTTCCGCCATCGGTTACGCGATGGATGGTTTCGACCTGCTGATCCTTGGTTTCATGCTGCGCCTTATTGGCCCCGCGCTTCATCTGACGACGACCCAGGCTGCCACGCTGGTGACCGCGACGCTGGTGGGCGCGGTGATCGGTGGCATCGGATTCGGGATATTGTCCGACCGGATGGGGCGGGTGCGGGTGCTGACCTGGACCATCGTGCTGTTCGCCGTGTTCACCGGGCTTTGCGCGCTGGCGCAGGGCTATTGGGATCTGCTGCTCTACCGGACGATATCCGGCGTCGGGCTTGGCGGCGAATTCGGTATCGGCATGGCGCTGGTGGCCGAGGCATGGCCCGCATCGAAACGGGCTCGCGCGTCATCCTATGTCGGGCTTGGCTGGCAAGCCGGCGTCCTGGCTGCGGCGCTGCTGACGCCTATGCTGCTGCCGGTGATCGGCTGGCGTGGGATGTTCGTGATTGGCCTGTTCCCCGCCATCGCCGCGTATTTCATCCGGAAGGATTTGCACGAGCCGGAGATATTCGTCGAACGCACCGCCAGGGCGCCGGCGCAATCGTCACTGCGGCTGCTGGTGGCAGATGCGGAAACGGCGCGGGTCAGCCTGGGGATGATCGTCCTCTGCAGCGTGCAGAACTTTGGCTATTACGGTGTGATGATCTGGCTGCCGAGCTATCTGTCGTCGCGGTTCGGCTTCGGACTGACGCAGTCGGCGACCTGGACGGTGGTCACCATCCTCGGCATGGCGGTGGGCATCTACGGCTTCGGCCACGCAGCGGATCGCCTGGGCCGCAAGCCCGCGTTCATCGGCTGGATGGTGGGCGCAGCCGTCATGGTCGTGGTCTACTCCCGGCTGACCGACCCGATGGCGCTGCTTGTCGCAGGCGCCGTGATGGGCTTCTTCGTCAACGGCATGCTGGGTGGTTACGGCGCGCTGATGAGCGAGCTGTATCCCACGAGCACCCGCGCCACCGCGCAGAATGTACTGTGGAACATCGGTAGAGCGATCGGCGGATTCGGGCCGGTTGTGGTGGGCGCGATCGCCGGCGCATGGGGATTTCAGACCGCGATCGCCCTGCTGGCCGTGCTGTACCTGCTCGATATCGTTGCGGTGTGGCTGCTGATCCCGGAGCGCAAGGGGCAGGAACTGGCATGAACTTTTGTCCCAGCGTTGTCCGGGAACGCGCTGAGGTCCTGTCCAACACCCTGGTCAACAGCGAATACCGGCATCTTGTCGCGGCATGCGGTCCCCTCGCCGCATCCGCCGCACCAGGCCAGTTCTTCCAGCTTCTCTGTCCTGCATCGCCCGGCAACGCGCCGTTCTTTCGCCGCCCCATGAGCCTCTACGGGGCCGATCCGGCAAAACGCCAGGTGGAATTCCTCTACAAGGTCACCGGCGCCGGCACCCGCGGCCTCGCCGACCTTCATCCCGGCGACCGGCTGGACATGATGGGCCCGCTCGGGCGTGGCTTCGTGCTGGATCCGGCATGGAAAAGCATCGTCGCGGTCGGCCGAGGCGCCGGACTTGCCACATTGGCGCCATTGGCCCAGGCCGCCCAGGCGCTGGGGATCGCGGTCACCGCCATCCTGTCCGCGCGGCGGCCGGATCTGGTGGTCTCCGACGCCCTGTTCCGGTCTCGCGGCGCGACGGTCCTGACGGTAACCGACACCGAAGGCACCAGCGGTCCCGCCCACGTGGAAGGACTGCTGCGCGGCCTGATCGGACAGGGAAGCTGCGATGCGTTCTTCACCTGCGGATCGTCCCGCCTGTTGCGCGTGCAGCAGCGCCTGGCCCGCGAATTCAACCTGCCCGGCAGCGTCGCCATGGAGCAGCAAATGGCCTGCGGCCTGGGCATGTGCTTCTGCTGCGTCCGCGATTTCAACGTCGGCGGCGAAATCGTCCACAAACGGGTCTGCTGGGACGGACCCGTGTTCGATGTCCTGGAGGCATTGCCATGATGGACCGTGGCACAACCGACATGGCGGTGACGATCGGCGGCGTCCGGCTGGCCAACCCCGTCATGCCCGCATCCGGCACCTTCGCCGAGGGCCTGTCCTCGGTCGTTGACCTCAATCGTCTGGGCGCGCTGGTGACCAAGACCATCACGCGCGAACTGCGGACCGGCAATCCCTTGCCCCGCGTTGCCGAAGTGGACAGCGGTATGCTGAACGCCATCGGCATCCCGTCGAAGGGCGTGCCGTATTTCCTGGAACACACGTTGCCACTGTACCGGCAATGGGTGCCGCCACTGGTCGTGTCGATCTCGGCCCCGTCCGCCGAACATTTTGCTCATCTGGCGGCCGAGGTCAGTGTGCCGGGTGTTACGGCGATCGAGGCCAACATCTCCTGCCCGAACATCGAGGAAGACGGCAAGGCATTCGCCATGCGGGCAACTTCGACCGAAACCGTGGTGCGGCACTTGCGGGCAGCAACGTCGTTACCGTTGTGGGTGAAACTGACCCCGAACACCGGCGACATGGCAGAAGTGGCAAAGGCAGCCGAGGCCGCCGGCGCCGACGCCCTAGTGGTGGCCAACACCATTTTGGCGATGGCCATCGACCTGCAAACCTTCAAGCCGCGCCTAGGCAACGTCATGGGCGGCCTGTCGGGACCGGCGATAAAGCCGATCGTCCTTCGCCAGGTCTACCAATGCGCGCGTGCCGTCCGCCTGCCGGTCATCGGCTGCGGCGGCATTTCCACAGCCGCGGACGCCGCCGAATACATGCTCGCCGGCGCCAGCGCAGTGCAGGTCGGCACCGCGACGTTCCTTCACCCCGGCGCCATGATCGATGTGATCGACGGACTGGCCCGCTTCTGCGCGCTGCACGGCATGGCCAGCGTGACCGAACTGGTCGGCGCGATGAAGCGCGAGGAAGCGGACGAGGACGACGTGACGTGGGCGGAGCCGGTCGCATGACATTCGCAACGGAACTGTTTGAGGCGCTGCATGCCTCCGGATGGGACGGTCAGGGCATCACCCGCGACACCTACGGCGTGGGCGAAAGCGCGGCACTGGACATCATCGAAAGCGCCGCCGGAACGCATGGGCTGGAAACCGAACGGGACGCCGCCGCCAACCTTGTGGTCACGCTGCCGGGCAGCGAGCCGGCGTTGCCGTTTCTCGCCTGCGGCTCCCATCTGGATTCGGTGCCGCAAGGCGGTAATTTCGACGGCGCGGCGGGGGTGATTGCCGGGTTGACGGCGGTGGTGCGGATGCGCGCCGAGGGCATCGTGCCGCGGCGGACAATCCGGGTCTACGGCCTGCGCGGCGAGGAAAGTGCCGCCTTCGGCCGGTCGTATATCGGATCTTCGGCATTGTTCGGCGTGCTGCCAGCCGCCGACCTGAACCTGCGGCATGCCGTCTCCGGCGACACATTACGCGACCGCATGCGCTCGGTTGGCGCTGATGTTGACCGGATCGAGCGGGGCGAAGTGTTGTTACCGCCCGCGTCCGTGGCCGCTTGGCTGGAACTGCACATCGAACAAGGACCCGTGCTGGTCGCCCGCGAGATACCGGTCGCGGTCGTGACCGGCATTCGCGGCAATGTCCGACACCGTACGGTCGAATGCATCGGGGAGGCCGGTCATTCCGGCGCCGTGCCCAGAAGCCTGCGCCACGATACGGTCTTCGCCGTGGCCGAGTTGCTGACACTGCTCGATCACGCCTGGCAATCGTTCCTGACCTCAGGCAGCGACCTTGTCGTCACCGCCGGAGTCCTGGGCACCGAACCGGCGGAACACGCCATCGCCCGCATCCCCGGCCGCATGCACTTTTCGTTCGAGGCGCGCAGCGAGTCCCAGGTCACGCTGGACCGCTATTACGCACTGTTCCTGGCCGGATGCCGGCGGATCGAGGCAGAGCGTGGCGTGCGCTTCGTGCCAGGCCCACCCCTGCACACGGCGCCCGCCGTCATGGACCCAAACTGGGTAGACCGGCTGCGCGACGTGGTGCGACGCCTCGACCTGTCCGACCAGCCCATGGCCAGCGGCGCCGGCCACGACGCCGCCGTCTTCGCCAACTCGGGTGTCCCGAGCGCTATGATTTTTATCCGAAACGAACACGGCTCCCACAATCCATTGGAAGCCATGGACATGAGCGACTTCAACAAAGGTGCCGAAGTGCTGCGAATGGCCCTCATCGAAGGGTGCGCATAAGCGTCAGAATATCGATGGCCAGCACACTCTCACCGTCATGGCCGGGCGCGTCCCGGCCATCTGCGCACCGGCAGACGAAGCACGCCGGCCGCGGCTCCACCTTTCCCCCAATCGGTGATAGACCGGTTGCCCTGTCAGGGGGAACGAACAACCATGTCATTAAGCCGGGACTTCGCGGCATTCGTCGCCAATCTGCGTTACGAGGACCTGCCCGCGGCCGTCATTGACCGAGCCAAGGGCGTCATCCTGCAAGGTTTGATCTCGGCGCTGGTGGCACACGACATGCCCGCCAGCCGGCAGGCATTGGCGTTGATGCAGGACGAAGAAGCCGGCGGCGGCGGCGGCGCGACCGCGTTGTGCAGCGGGGCGAAACTCACCAAGGCCGGCGCGGCCTTCGTCAATGCGGAAATGCTGCTGGCCGGCGGCAAATGGGACACGTTCCGCATGCTGACCCATCCCGGAACCGCCATCCTGCCCGCCGCCCTGGTCGCGGCCGAAATGACCGGATGTTCGGGGAAACAACTGCTAACCGGCGTTGCCGCGGCCTATGAGGTCATGGAGCGCATGGCGTCCGAATTCATCCCCACTGTGATGTCGCGCGGCTTCCATGCCGGCCCCGTCTTCGGGATTTTTGGCGCCGCCGTCGCCGCCGCGAAAATCGAGGGCCTGAACGCCGACCAACTGAACAGTGCCATCGCCCAGTGCGTCAACCTGGCGGCCGGCAACTTGGAAGGTGCTCGCAGCGGCGGACGGTCGTTACGAGAAGGCGGCGCGGTACGCAACGCCCTGCTCGCTGTCGCGATGGCTCGACACGGCACACCAGGCGGCGAAACCACCCTGGAAGGCGACGCCGGTTTCTACCACGCCTATACCGGCAACAATCACGGTGACCTGCGCTATAGTTACACCGGAGACAACCGGACCGATCTGACCAACATAACGAAAGACCTAGGCAAAAACTGGATCTTCCTGGAAACCCTGTACCGCATCTACTCCACCGCCGGCTTCAACATCGCCCATGTCGACGTCACCGCTGCGCTTTGCGAGCAACACAATCTGACCTATGCCGACATCGACCGTATCGAGGCCGTTGTGAACTGGTTCGAAACCGAATACCCCAGCCCCGCCTTTCCAACCCCCGGCAGCGACGGCAAGGCACGGGTAGGGGCCACCCAATACTTTACCGCCTACGGTGCCGTCACCCGAGGCTACCCACTGTTGCGCGGCGACCGGCCTGGCCCGGGCGAAAGCGACCCACCCGAGGTCCTGGACCTGATGCAACGCGTCACCCTGATCCCCATGGTACGGCGCACCTTGTTCGGTCCCCGGATCACCATCTTCACCAAGGACGACCGCACCCTGACCCGCGAAGGAACCGGCCGCGAGTTCATCTGGGATTTCGAGGAACACACAAGCCGCATGCAACCCGTTCGATCCGGACTGGCGATTTCGCCCTCGCAATATGATGCCCTGGTCGATACCTGCCGAGGATTGGACACAATCGAGACCGCCGGGCCAAAGCTGGTTTCGCTAACCGTCCCCGGGTAGCGCCGGTCTTGCCGCGTCATCCACTCGGTAGTAGTGGATTGTCACCCACGATCATTGAAAAATAAGAGGGAAGTCATGGCCGAAGACTCGAACCTGCCATTGTTGGATCATGAACTGGCGGATGACGAACTGAATTGGATCAAGGCTGTTCATAGGGATTTCACTGCGGCCCGGGCAGGACTCGCCGGCCAGGAAAACGGAACCAACCTCAAGCAAACCCTGCGGGAGGTGGTCGGCCGCAAGGAACACCTGCTTGCAAACCCCATGGAGCTGTCAGGCGACGGCCCCTGGCGGCTTGGCAAAAATAACCACGATCGCTCGGTCGCCTGTGTGTTCCTGAAGAAAATCGAGCTGCACAAACACGCAAAAAGCCGGACCGATCAGTTCGCCATGTACGTGGTTGGAGAGGCAGACGCGTTCTCCCTGAACGATAAGTCGCAACCCATTCTGACGGCCGTGGAATCAGGCAGCCATTTCCACAATTCGCCCGGCGCGCCCCACGCGTTCCTGCCGAAAGTCGGTCAAAAGACCAACGACGACTGGGAAATCGCATTCATCGCGATCACGCCACGCAATCTGAAAGAAGACACCCAGAAAGTTTCCGAAGAAACCAAGGCCGCCTACAAACAAGTTGTCGGCTACGACGCTCCGCTCGGCCTGTAACATCAACCCACCCTAGAACCACCTCCTCAGCCGCACCACCCCGCCATACCGACCCTACCCCGTCATACCGACCCTCCCCCGTCATACCGACGAAGGTCGGTATCCACGCCTTCTGCCGATCGAAACAATGGCACCAATGCCGGGACCTCCTCACTCTCCCGGCCCGATCAAACACCAAGGTCACGCCCCAGCCCGCGGGGCGTGGCCAACGACGTCTCTAAACCGTCAATCGCCGGCTTCCCTCCGCGGTTATAAACGCCACGCGTCCTCCAACAATCGTCGCGACCGCCCGAGACGTCGCCGGATCGACCACCACCAGATCCGCCCGCTTTCCCGCTTCGATCACACCCCGATCCGTCAGTCCCCCCGCCCGTGCCGGATTGCCCGAGATCAACCGCCAGGACTTGGCCAAATCCAGCACCCCACGATCGGCCAGGACGAACGCCGCCCGCATCATCGCGGGATAGTAATAGTCAGACGTCAGAACGGTACAGATCCCCGCCTCCGCCAACCTGGCCGCCGAGGCCCATCCAAGATGCGAGCCGCCCCGAACCACATTCGGACACCCCATCACGACGAAATCGCCAGCCTCGACCGCGGCACGTCCAACTTCCTCCGCCATCGGAAATTCACAAATCGCCGCACCACGCGCCCGATACGCATCCCGAACGGCAATACTGTCATCATCATGACTTGCCATCGGCAGCCCAGCCGCACGCGCTGCCGCCGCGATCCTATCGAGCCCCGCCGGAACCGCCTCGGCCCGCGACGCAACCGCATCCGTCATCGCCCGAAACGCCTCCATCTTCATCCCCGCTCGGCCGCTATACTTGGCGCCCTCCACAGGGTCTTTCAGTTTCTTCAGTATAGATGGCGTGTGATCGTTGAACGCCAACAGATGCACCCGCCCCGCCTCGATGTCGGCAACCGCGGTGTCCAGCGCCTCAAGATTGTAAGCCTCCCACCGCAGATGCACCCGCATGTCGCACGTCCAGGACCCGGCATCCAGCGCGTCCAACAGCGCCTGCCACGCGGTCAGGCTGCGCAGTCCCGGTTCCCAGGACAACGTGACACCATGAAACGCCGTGGTGATCCCGTTCGCCAGCAACTGCGATTCCGTATCCCGCAACGCCAGGTCAACCGGGAAATCCACCCCAGGCCGGGGCTGAATCTGCCGTTCGAATGCATCCCCATGCAGATCGACGATGCCAGGTAGCACCAGCAGCCCGGTCGCGTCGAACGACAGCCCACCACCCGAACCACCGATCCGGTCGATACCACCGTCCGCAAGCGTCAAATCCGTCCGCACCAGCCCGTCGGAGGCCAGCAGCACAGTCCCACCGGTAACGCGCATATTCAGTAACCTTTATGGTTCGAAAACGATTTGAACGCGCGGTGTGGGATAACATCCCGTCGCGAATTCGATGATTGTGCCATCACGATCGACATTCACATTCTCGGTGATCAGCACGGGCCGGTTACGCGCCATGCGCAACAACCCGGCTTCCGTCTGAGTGGGCAACCGAGCCGTCACGCGGGTCTGTAGGCGAAGATAGTCATCGACGCCGACGGAACGCAGGGCCTCGGTAATACGCGGCGTCGCCTGCAACGCCTGCAGCATCCCCTTCAGTCGCTGCGTCGGGAAATAATGTCGCGTCAAACTCACCGGGCGGTCGTCGGCGAAGCCCAGACGTTCCAGCACAACCACCCGGCTGCCGCCTCGTATGCCCAGTCCGGCCGCAACACGCTGATCCGCCGGAACCTCCCGCAACTGCCGGACGACGCCCGATGGTTCTTTATTATGCTTCCGTATCCACTCGGAAAATCTTGTTCTGGCCTCGACATTGTAGTCCAGCACGTCCTCGGCAACGAACGAACCCCGCCCTTGCTCCACCCGCACCAACCCGTCGCGGGACAGTTCTTCCAGCGCACGTCTTACCGTGTGACGGTTGACGCCGAATTGTGCAGACAACTCCGCCTCGGTCGGCAATCGCGTGCCGGGCTTCAATCCACCCGAGGCGATATCGCCCTGCAACTGGATGAAGATCTGTCGCCACAGAGCGACTCCATCCTGTCGCTGAACCGGATAGGTCGTCTGGTCATCCATATCGGCGGGGGCGTTCATCGATCTTTCATCCAATCCAACGCCATTCAGTGGCACTTCGTGGTTGACGATAATGGAACCGACGCCTAGCTGTCTAGACATCTAAACAATACCAGATGGCCATGACCGACAGTGCCCGCTCCACCCACCCCGACCCTGCCCGCCGTCGCTGGATGGCCGTGCTGGCCCGTGCCGAGGCTGACCGGATTGCCAAGTTGCTCGCCCATTGCGGCAACCTGCCTGCCCACACGATCATCCGGGGGCCTGAAGGCGGCCTGGTTATGGTACGTGGCCGCGCCGGTGGTGGCGGTTCGGCATTCAACCTCGGTGAAATGACCGTGACACGATGCACGGTGCGAACGGAAACCGGTTTCATCGGCCACGCGTACGTGGCCGGACGCGAGGAACGGCGCGCCGAACTCGCCGCGCTTGTGGACGCCCTGATGCAGGACAACGATCGAAACACCGAGGTCGAAACCCGCGTGATCACCCCGCTGGAACGGCAGCAGATGGAACGGAAGGCCGAACGGGCATCGAACGCGGCAGCAACACGCGTGCAATTCTTCGCCATGCAGACGATGCGCACATGAGCAACGACCTATCCCCCGCCTTCGCCGATCCGATCGCTGATGCACAGTCGTGCTTCCGATCGGTGCTCGATGCCATGGCGCGTCCCGGGCATCGGCACGCGACAAGCGGCGTGTCCGCCCCAGCACCGTTATGCGATGCGGCGGCCGCGGTGCTGCTGACTCTGGCCGATCATGAAACACCTTTATGGCTGGACCCGGCAGCCGCCGACGCAAGCGTCTGGATCACCTTCCACACCGGCGCGCCGGCGGCGCCGCCCGCACAGGCGATGTTCGCGATGGCGTTGTCGCTGCCCGATCTGACCCATCTCTCAGTCGGCACCGATGAAACGCCGGAAACATCCGCCACCGTCATCTTGCAGGTGGCGTCCCTGACGACAGGCCAACGATACGTGTTGGAGGGCCCCGGTCTGCGAGAGCCAAAAGTCGTGGCAATCGACGGTTTGCCCCCGGACTTCGCCGCCATCTGGCAACGCAATCACGCCCAATACCCGCTTGGTGTCGACCTGATCTTGTGTGCCGGCAATCAGCTCACGGCATTGCCGCGCAGCGTCAGCATAAAGGACGCCTGACCATGGCCTATGTCGCCGTCAAAGGTGGTGAAAAGGCGATCGACAATGCCCACGCCTGGTTGGCTCGGGAACGGCGCGGCGATACGGTCCATCCGGTGCTATCCGTCGCCCAGATCGAGGAGCAACTTGGCCGTTCCGTCGATCGCGTCATGGCCGAGGGCTCGTTGTACGACCGCGAACTTGCCGCCCTGGCGATCAAGCAGGCACAAGGCGACCTGATTGAGGCTGCTTTTTTGATCCGAGCCTATCGCACGACGTTGCCGCGGTTTGCCCATTCCAGGCCGGTCGAAACCGCCGCCATGCGGATCGAGCGCCGTGTCTCCGCCGTCTTCAAGGATTTGCCCGGCGGACAGGTGCTTGGGCCAACCTACGACTACACGCATCGCCTGCTGGATTTCTCTTTGCTCGACGACGAAGCCGTTGCGCCGGCAACCCGATCGCCACATCCCTTGGAACCTATGCCCCGCGTGCCGGATATCCTGGGCCAAGAAGGCCTGATCGAGCCGGACACCAGCGCCGAACAAGAACCCGGCGACCTGACCCGCGAACCGCTGACCTTCCCCGCCGACCGGGACGTCCGCCTGCAAGCCCTCGCCCGCGGCGACGAAGGTTTCATACTGGGGCTGGGCTACTCCACCCAACGCGGCTACGGCGGCAGCCACCCCTTCGCCGGCGAAATCCGCATGGGAGAGGTTTCCGTCGAAATTGAACCCGCCGAACTGGGCTTTTCCATCGACATCGGCGACCTCGTCCTGACCGAGTGCCAGATGGTCAACCAGTTCAAAGGCTCCAAAACCGTTCCGCCGCAATTCACCCGCGGTTACGGCCTGATCTTCGGCTTCGGCGAACGCAAAGCCATGTCGATGGCGCTGGTCGATCGCGCCATGCGCGCCGGCGAACTCGGCGAAGACGTAACCGCGCCCGCTCAGAACATAGAATTCGTCCTGTACCACTCAGACAACATCGAGGCGACCGGCTTCGTCGAGCATCTGAAGCTACCGCACTACGTCGATTTCCAAAGCGAACTGCAAAACGTTCGCCGCATGCGGGAGAGCGCGGCATGAAAGGCTACAACTTCGCTTACCTGGACGAACAAACGAAGCGCATGATCCGTCGCGGCCTGCTGAAGGCCGTTGCGATCCCCGGGCATCAGGTCCCGTTCGGCTCACGTGAAATGCCATTGCCCTACGGCTGGGGCACCGGCGGAATTCAGGTCACCGCCTCGATCCTGGGCGCGAACGACGTGCTGAAAGTCATCGACCAGGGCGCCGACGACACCACAAACGCCGTGTCCATCCGCCGCTTCTTCGCCCGCACCGCCGGCGTCGCCACCACCACGGCCACCGCCGAGGCAACGGTCATCCAGACCCGCCACCGCATCCCGGAAAAGCAGCTCCGCGAAGACCAGATCATCGTCTACCAGGTCCCGCAGCCCGAACCACTGTTCCGTCTGGAGTCCAGCCGGGTTGAAACGAAACGCATGCATGGCCTGTCCGACTACGGCCTGATGCACGTCAAACTTTATGAAGATATCTCGAGATTCGGCCAGATCTCCATCAGCTACGACTATCCGGTGATGGTGAACGAACGTTATCTCATGTCCCCCAGCCCGATCCCGGCCTTCGACAATCCGAAAATGGACATGATGCCGGCCCTGCAACTGTTCGGCGCGGGGCGAGAGAAACGCATCTACGCCATCCCGCCATGGACCCGCGTTAAATCGCTGGATTTCGAGGATCATCCCTTCCGGACCATCAACGCACCCCACCCATGCGGCTTGTGCGGCGCCACCGACTCGTACCTGGATGAAGTCGTAACGGACAATCACGGCGGCCGCCTCTTCGTCTGCTCCGACACCGATCATTGCGCGGAACGACGCGCCGCCGGCCATGTGGGAACCGACGGATTCCAGGAAGCTGCGGAATGACCGAACCAACCCTCCTGTCGGGCCGAGGCCTGAACCTGACTTTCGGCACCATCCCTGCCCTGGCGGACGTCGACGTCGATCTCTGGCCGGGTGAAATGCTGGCGATCGTCGGTGAATCCGGATCGGGCAAGACCACCCTGCTGAACGTCCTCTCCGGCCGCCTGGCGCCCGACAGCGGCACCGTCTGGTATCGAGACCCCGCCGACCGCCTGCACGACGTCCACGCCATGCCCGCCCCAGCTCTAAGGACGCTACACCGCTCCGACTGGGGCTTCGTCCATCAGGACCCGAGGCAGAACCTGCGCATGACCGTCAGCGCCGGCGGCAATGTGGGTGAGCGCCTGATGGCGCAAGGTGCCAGGCACTACGGCGACATCCGTTCGGCCGCGCTGGACTGGCTTGAACAGGTCGAAATCGACGCCAACCGCATCGACGACCTGCCCCGCACCTTCTCCGGCGGCATGCTGCAGCGTCTGCAAATCGCCCGAACCCTGGTCACCCATCCACGCCTGGTGTTCATGGACGAACCCACCGGCGGCCTCGATGTTTCAGTCCAGGCTCGGCTTCTCGACCTGATCCGATCGCTCGTCACCCGGCTGCGTATCGCCGTCGTCCTGGTCACCCACGATATCGCGGTCGCCCGGCTGCTGGCGCACCGCATCGCGGTAATGCAGCGTGGCCGGATCGTGGAAACCGGCTTGACCGACCAGGTCCTCGACGACCCCCGTCATCCCTACACCCAGTTGCTGGTCAGTTCGGTGCTGAACGCATGAACACTGTCATGTTGCAAACCCGCGCCCTCGCCAAGAGCTTCACCCTGCACTTGCGCGGCGGTTTGCGGATGCCGGTGTTGTCGGGTGTCGACCTCGACGTCCACGCGGGCGAATGCGTTGTCCTCTCCGGTCCCTCCGGCACCGGCAAGTCCACGCTGATGCGCAGCCTGTACGGCAACTACCGCGCCGAATCGGGCGCCATCCTAATCCGCCATCAGGGTGGGATGGTCGACATCGCCACCGCCGACCCGCGAACCATCCTCGCCGTCCGACACGAAACCCTGGGCTATGTCAGCCAGTTTCTCCGAGTCGTCCCCCGCGTCTCTGCCCTGGACGTTGTCGCCGAAGTCCTCCTCACCCGCGGCATCGACCAGGACACCGCTCGGGAAAGAGCGCAAGCACTGTTGCTGAGGCTTAACAT
>NZ_LMUJ01000108.1:197315-208443 GCF_009765975.1 Acidisphaera sp. S103
CTGCTTCTCGACGAACCCACCGCCTCCCTGGATGCGGAAAACCGGGCGGTCGTGATACGCATGATCCAGGACGCGAAAGCCAAGGGCACCGCGATCGTCGCGATCTGCCACGATGCCGATGTCCGCGACGTCATCGCCGACCGGCTGTTCACCATGTCTCCCTACCAGGACGCCGCATGAACCCCGAAACGATACTCACCAACGCAATCCTGGTCCTGCCGGATGAGGCCATATCCGGTACCATCGTGATGCACGGCCATATCATCTCCGACATCCAGGCTGGACGATCACAGGCCGCCCGCGCGATCGATGTCGGCGGGGACACGATCATTCCGGGCGCGGTGGACGTCCATACCGACAACCTGGAACGCCAGGTGCAGCCACGCAGCCTCGCCCGCTGGCCGTCCCGCTCCGCCATGGTCGCCCACGACGCCCAATGTGCCGCCGCCGGCGTCACCACCGTGCTGGACGCGCTGTGCCTGGGCGATCTCGGCTTCGACAAGGAACGCATCAAAACGTTCCAGGACGGCGTGATAGACCTCGACGCCCTGACCGAAGCCGGTCTCCTGAAGGCCGACCACTTCCTGCATCTGCGTTGCGAAATCCCTGCGCCGGACATGCTGGAATTGTTCGATCCGGTCGCCGACCATCCCCTCGTCCGCATGATCAGCCTGATGGACCACAGCCCCGGTGTCGGCCAGTACGCCAACATGGATTTCTACCGCAAACTGCGCCGCCAGGGGGGCCTGGATGAGGCAACCGTCGATCGCCGCATCAAGGAAATGCAGGATCAGCGCGCCCGCCTGCGCGACCCCAACCGCAAGGCCCTCCTCGACCGCGTCCGCAACACCACCATCGCCCTCGCCAGCCACGACGACCGCACCGAAGAAGAAATCGCCGAAAATGCCGCCGACGGCATCAAGATCAGCGAATTCCCCGTCTCCATGGAAGCCGCTCTCGCCGCCAAACGAGCCGGAATGACCGTCATCGCCGGCGCCCCCAACATCGTTCGCGGCGGCTCCCATTCCGGCAATGTCAACGCCGTGGACCTGTTGCGCGCCGGCGCCGTCGATGCATTCGCCTCCGACTACGTCCCACCCAGCCTGGTGGAGGCCGCCTTCCAATGCGCCCGCGAGGAATCCATTGCGCTCTCAGACGCCATCGCCATGATCTCCGACCACCCCGCCCGGATGTCCGGCCTGCCCGACCGGGGTCGCCTGGAAACCGGCATGCGTGCCGACCTCGTTCGCGTCCGCCTGCATGGCACGCTGCCCATCGTCCGCCAGGTCTGGCGCGCCGGCGAACGCGTGATCTGATGAGGGTCGCCCTCTACTACGCTCCCCTCCCCAACGACCCCCTGACCGCCGCAAGTTCCGCCTGGTTCGGACGCGACTCGATCGCCAATGCCCCGATACCAGACCTAATACGCAACGACATTACCGCCGAACCACGCAATTACGGCTTCCACGCCACCCTGAAACCACCAATGCGCCTGGCAAACGGCGTCACCTGGAACGACTTCGAACACGCCGTCCAAGCCACCGCCGCCAAAATCGCCCCGTTCGATCTCCCGCCGCTGGCAGTCACCGACCTCCGAGGCTTCCTGGCCCTGCGCGAAACCATTCCGTGCCCACCATTGCAAGCGCTGGCCGACGCCTGCGTCGAACAACTCGACCCATTCCGTGAACCCCCATCCGAAGAAGAGCTCGCGCGCCGGCGCCGAGCGAACCTGTCCCCCGAACAGGACGCGATGCTGATCCGCTGGGGCTACCCTTACGTGTTCGGCACCTGGTTTTTCCACATGACGGTGACACGCCGCCTGTCCGACGCGGAAAAATCCACCATCATGCCCGCCGCGGAAGCCTGGTTCGCCCCCGCCATGGCTATCCCACGCCGTGTGGAAGACATCTGTATATTCACCCAATCCACCCCCGCCGCCGCCTTCATCCTCTCCCAACGGATAAAGCTGCGCGGTTAAGCGCCGCGACAAAACGATCCGCCGCCTCAACAGGCGTCCCATCATTCACCACCGTATCGACTCCAACTCCATCCGGGATAGCAACATCCCTGGCCAGCCGCCGCGCCACATCTTCGGCGGTTTCGCGCCCACGCGCCGCCAACCGCCGCGCCAAAATCTCGACGGGGGCCGTCACCTCGATTACCCGTACCGGAAACGCAGCAGCCGCCTCCGCGATCACCCCGCGCGAGACATTCGCCACCACGACGATCCCTCGCGCCAGGTCATCCACCACACCCAGCGGAACCCCATACCGCAGCCCATGCGCGCCCCAGGCCAGCGCAAACCGCCGCTGGGCAAACTCGGCCTCCGACACTGCCTCATGATCCTCGCCACCCGCATCGGCGGGGCGCGTAATCACCCGGCGCACGAAC
Source organism: Acidisphaera sp. S103 (assembly GCF_009765975.1). Lineage (GTDB taxonomy): Bacteria > Pseudomonadota > Alphaproteobacteria > Acetobacterales > Acetobacteraceae > Rhodopila. The sequence continues at coordinate 199,707 of NZ_LMUJ01000108.1, forward strand.
CGAAACCGCGTGTCGCCGGCCAGCGCCTGACGCGCCAGCCCCAACACGGTATCCTTCCCGGCGCCGCTGGGTCCGACCACAAGAACAAGCATCGCGCACCCCCATTGACCAGCCCCACCTAGCCGGTAGCGTACCCGCCGATCAACCCACCAGGAACACCCCAATGCAGGCGATCCGGTCGCTCAAACAACCCGGCCCGACCCATCCCAGCCGGATCGACGCCTTCCAGGGCACGCCGCAAACCCTGCATTTCGCGCTCAACCCCGGCGACACCTTGAACCAGGCGGTCACGACCCCCCTGGTCGCCGCCGGCTTCCAGTCCGGCACCGTCACGTTCAAGAACACCGCCCTGAACCCGTTCCGCTACGTGATGCCCGGCCCCGCCGACAACGCCTCTCACGTCGCCTATTTCACCGCCCCCTCTGCCCCACAAGGCACCACCAGGATTCAGCAAGCCAACGCCACCTTCGGCTGGGTCGACGGCAAACCGTTCATTCACTGCCACGCTGCCTGGATCGAACCCGACGGCAGTCGCCGCGGCGGCCACATCCTTCCGCATGAAACCATCATCGCCGAACCCGGTCTGGCCACGGCCTGGGCCTTCAGCACCATCCGCATAGACGCCAAACCTGACCCCGAAACCAACTTCACCCTGTTCCAGCCAACCGGAACCGCCGCCACCACGGGCCAAGGCCTCGTCGCCCGCATCAAACCCAACCAGGACATCCTGACCGCCCTGGAAACGATCGCCCGGACCCACAACATCCAAAACGCCACCGTCGCGGGCAGCCTGGGCAGCCTGATCGGCGCCCGCTTCACCCATGGCGGTCGGGTCGACGACCACGCCACCGAGGTCCTTGTCCGCCAGGGCCACATCAAAAACGGCAAAGCCGCCCTGGACCTTCTCGTCGTCGACATGCAGGGCCACGTCCACGAAGGCTGGCTGCGGTACGGCGAAAACCCCGTCTGCATCACCTTCGACCTCACCCTGACCCAGTCCTGACCGATGCAGAACGACCCCGCACTGACCCGCCTGCTGACCACACTGGATACGCTGGGTCACATCGCCAGGATGATACACCCCGCCCGCCTGTCCGATCTGATCTCGAAACTACCAGAAACCCCACCGCAAGTCACAACGTCCGAGCAGATCCAGTTCGCCGCCACCTACGCCGAGCAAGCCTGCGCCGGCCTCCGCTCAACACCCCACGCCGACAACCCAATGCTGGAAGCCTACCGCGCCCTGCGCCAATACAGCCGCGCACTGGAAGCCCTGATCCCTCTCGCGGAAACCAACCCCCAGATCAGCCGCTACTTCCTCGAACCCGGAGCCCAAATCGCCCCAGCCCACCCTGACTCCGGCATCTACCACTCCAACAATCAAACAACCGAACGCGGCGGCTTCTCCGCTTACATCCCCCCAGGCTACGACCCCACCAAACCCACACCCATCATTTTCGCGCTGCACGGCGGGTCCGGCCACGGCCGCCTCTTCCTCACCAACTGGATCGCAGAATCCCGGTCGCGCACCATGATCGTCGTCGCGCCCACCGCCATCGGCAGCACCTGGTCCTTGATGGACCCCGAAATCGACGCTGAAAACCTGGGCAAAATCCTGACCCGCATGCAGGACCGCTGGAACATCGACCCAACCCGCATGCTGCTCAGCGGCATGAGCGACGGCGGCACATTCACCCTGCTGAGTGGTCTCGCCGAGGATTCACCCTTCACCCACCTGGCACCCGTCGCCGCCTCGTTTCATCCGATGCTATTGGCCATGACGGAACCACAACGGCTGACCGGACTACCGATCCACCTGACCCACGGCGCGCTGGACTGGATGTTTCCCGTCAGCATGGCCCGCACCGCCCATCGCATGCTGGCGGCGGCAGGTGCGGCGATCACCTATCGGGAAATCGCCGACCTATCCCACGCCTATCCTCGCGACGGCCAAGGCGAGGTGCTGGACTGGTTTATGGGCTGACCTCGATCACCGCATCCACAGCGAACGCGCCCTCGCCCTCCGGCATCGCCAGCACTGGGTTCAGGTCGATCGACTGCAACCGCTCACCCGCCGCAGCGGCAAACGCCGACAACCGCGACAGCATCTCCGCCAGCGCCTTCACATCCGCCTTCTTCCGCCCTCTCGCGCCCAGCAAGAGCGGCGCGCCCTTGATCGAGCGGATCATGGCCTCCGCCGTATCCGGCCCAAACGGGCAGCGCCGGAACACAACGTCCTTCAACACTTCAACAAAAATCCCGCCCAGCCCGAACATCGCCATCGGCCCGAACACCGGATCGCGGTGGATGCCCAGGATGCACTCCACCCCACCCTTGAGCTGTTTCGCCACCAGCACGCCCTCGATTCGAGCCTTCGGTGCCGCTGCCTTGGCACGTTCCAACAGCAGCGCGAATCCGGAACGAACCGCATCGGCATCGGCGATATCGAGCAGCACGCCGCCGATTTCCGACTTATGCACGATATCCGGTGACAGGATCTTCAACACCACAGGGAACCCGAACCGTCCCGCCGCCGCGACAGCCTCATCGATTGTCGCGCACGCCGCCTCGGGCGCCGACGCAATCCCCGCCGCGCCCAGCAACCGCTTCGCCTCGGCCTCGGACGGGTTCACCGCGGGCAGCGTCACTGCCGGAACAACCGGCGCCGGCTGGCCCGGGCCCGCCGCGAACGCCGCCCCGAACCGCCCCATCGCGTCGATCGCCGTCACCGCTCGGGTTGGGTCCTCATGCACCACCCAACCATCGGCCTCCAACTCATCGCGCCCGGCCGGCGGCACAATCACCGAAAGTGCATACAGCCGCCCCGGATTTTCGACACGAACCGCGTTCAACTGCTCCCGGATCGACGGCCAGCGGCGCGACGACGCTGTCATGCTGAAGAACCCCAGCACCGTCGAATACCCACCATCCCGCACCATCGATTCGGTGAACGTCTTTACCAACGTCACGTCATTCGAAACCTGAGCCGTCGCGTCCACCGGGTTCCGAGGCGCGCAGAACGGCACCAGCCCACGCAATTTCGCCTGAGCCTCCTGCGGCATTTCCGGCATCGCCAGCCCCAGGGTTTCCGCCACGTCGCTGATCAGCACGCCCGCACCGCCCGAGACAGTAATCACCCCCAACGTATTCTTGACCGGATAAATCTTTCGCGTCGCGGTATGCGCGATATCCAGCATCTCCTCACTGTTACGCGCCCGATACACTCCGAATTCCGCCATCACCGCCTCGGTCACGGCATCATCGCCGGCGATCGACGCGGTATGCGACTTCGCCGCCTTCTCACCCAACTCGCTGCGACCAACCTTCTGCATCACCACAGGCTTTCTCGCTGCCTTGGCTGCCTCCAGCGCCGCGATCAACCCGGGCGCCTCCCGAATACCCTCGGCATAGACTGCAATGACATCGACTTCCGGATTTTCCGCCAGCCAGCCGATGCATTCGCCGACCGTCACGTCCGCCTCATTGCCGGTCATCACGCACAGCGACGCGCCAATGCCCCGGTTGCGCGCCAGCGTGTATAGATGCGTGCCATACGCCCCCGACTGGCTGGCAATCCCGATACGCCCCGGCACCGGCCAGCCGCTATCGAACGACGACGAAAATGTTGCGTAATAAGAACGACGAGCGTCGAAGACACCCAGGCAGTTGGGGCCAAGGATGCGCATGCCGGCCGCCCGCGCCGTCTCTACCATCTTCGCCTGGATCGCCGCGCCGGCGTCATCCACCTCGGCGAACCCGGCGGTAAACATAACCACAGCCTTCACGCCGCGCCTGGCCAGATCATCGATCGCCGGCGCTGCAAGTTCCGCCGCCACCGCGACGATCGCGACATCCGGCGTCTCTGGCAAAGCTGCAACCGAGGGATAGGCCTTCAGCCCCTGGATTTCCGTCCGGTTTGGGTTGACCGGGTACAACGCACCCGGAAAGCCCTGCGAACGCATATACGCGATAGGACGGCCACCAATGCGCGTGGCGTCGGACGAAGCACCAAGCACAGCGACGGAACGGGGCGCCAGAAGCGGCGTCAGACCAGCGAAACGAGACATGATATGGGACGATTTCCTGTTTCTCGATATGCGACCATTTATCCTGGACCGGGCGTAACCGTACGGCAACCTCGACGGGCAAGGATTGGACCCGGTAATGTGCTATGCCAAACTGGACAAAGCACACCAAGGAACCCTTCGATGACCCTGATCGCATCGGCCGACGCCGCCCGCGTCAACCGCCGCCGAGGCACCGCCGCGGACGGCGTGACCTTCTGGCACACGCTGTATCTGGGCACGACCCGCTACAACATGGCCCCCGGCACCCCCGATCCAGCACCCGACGCGCTGTTCCCGATGGCCTTTCTGGTCGAGCAAGACCCCGGCAGCACCGCCAACGCGCATTACCACCAGCAGGACCAGTTCCAACTCGTCGTCGGCGGCCATGCCATGCTCGGTCTTCACGAGGTGCGCCCGGTCACCGTCCACTTTACCGGTGCTCACACATCCTATGGCCCCATTCGCGCCAGCCAGGACGAAGGCGTGTGGTATTTCACACTCCGCAACGGTTTCGACCCCGGCGCCCGGTTCATGTCGATGCCGGAAAACCGGGTCGCCCTGCGCACCATCAAGGACCGCAAGCATCGGGAATCCGTCGCCGGCCCCTTGGCACCCCCCACCACCCCCAGCGAAACCCTGCTGGGTCCCGATTCCGACGGGATGACCGCGTGGCGCTATAACGTCGCGGCGGGCGAGACCATCACCGGCCCCGATCCGGCGAACGGCCGAGGCCAATACTGGGTCGTCACCGACGGCACCCTGACCCGGGACAACGAATCGTTGCCAAAACTGTCCTGCGTCTTCGTCTACCCCGACGACGCGCCGTTCGAAGCCGCCGCCGGGCCCGACGGCACCGAGGTCATCGTCATGCAGTTCCCGCTCCACAAGACCCACTGATGCCCCACCCACTGATGCGTCGGCAAATCCGCCTCAACGCTTTCGATATGAACTGCATCGGGCATCAGTCGCCCGGCCTGTGGACCCACCCGGACGACCGAGCCGACAGCTACAATACGCTGGGATACTGGACCAACCTGGCCCGCACGCTGGAACGCGGCAAGTTCGACGCCCTGTTCCTGGCGGACGTGCTGGGCATTTACGACGTCTACAAAGGCTCCCCCAACACCGCGCTGGAACACGCGGTCCAGGTCCCGGTGAACGACCCACTGATGGTCGTTCCCGCAATGGCGATGGTCACCGAACATCTGGGCTTCGGCATCACCTGCGCGCTGTCCTACGAACTGCCCTATCCATTCGCCCGGCGCATGAGCACGCTGGATCACCTGACCAAGGGCCGCGTCGGGTGGAACATCGTCACCGGCTACCTCGACAGCGCCGCCCGCGGCATGGGGATGCCGCAGCAGGTCGCCCACGACGACCGTTACGACGTCGCCGAGGACTACATGCAGGCCACATACAAACTGTGGGAGGCAAGCTGGGAAGACGGCGCGGTGCTGCGCGACCGTCCGGGCCGCCGTTTCGCCGACCCCAGCAAGATTCACCGGATCCTGCACGAGGGTCCGCATTTCAAAGTCGATGCGATTCATTTGTGCGAGCCGTCACCGCAGCGTACCCCGGTGCTGTTCCAGGCCGGTGCCTCCAAACGCGGCCGCGACTTCGCCGCCCGGCATGCGGAATGCGTGTTCATCAATGGCCCGTCGAAGAAGATCATCGCCAACATCGTGTCCGACCTGCGCGCGCGGACGAAAGCCGCCGGCCGCGACCCGTCCGATCTGGTCATCTTCTCGATGATGACGGTGATCACCGACACCACAGCCAAGGGTGCGCGGGACAAGTATCAGGATTACCTCGGCTACGTGTCGGAGGAAGGCGCATTGGCGCTGATGTCCGGCTGGACTGGCGTCGATTTCGGCCAAATGGCACCGAATGAGGTGGTTCGCTTCACCGACAAGACCAACGCCCAGACCTCGGCCCTGGAAGCATTTACCACAGCCGACCCGGACCGCGAATGGACCGTCGGCGAAATCGCCCGCCACGCCGCGATCGGCGGCCGCAGCCCGGTGGTGATTGGTTCCGGCGAAGAAGTCGCCGAGGAACTCCGAACCTGGGTGGAGGAAACGGACGTCGACGGTTTCAACCTGGCCTACGCCCTGACCCCCGGCACCTTCACCGACATCGCCGACCTCGTGGTCCCGGAACTGCAAACCCGCGGCCTGTACAAGCACGACTACGCCCCCGGCACCTTCCGGGAAAAGCTGTTCGGCCGAGGCCCGCGCCTGCCCCACAACCATCCGGCAGCGGCGGTACGGAGGCCGGCATGATCCGCTGGATCGCCGCATTTCTGCTGCTGGCCGCACCCGCCGTCCACGCGGCGGATATCACCGTCCTCAGCGCCGGCGCGATCAATTCGATCGCCAAAACGCTGATCCCTGCGTTCGAGGCCAAGACCGGCAACAAAGTTACCCTGCGCAACGACACCGTGGGCGGACTGGTTCGTCGTATCACCGGCGGCGAGACATTCGACGTAGTGATGATGTCCCCCGCCGGCCTCGACCAACTGGCGAAGGCTGGAAAAATCGCACCGAAATCCGACGTCAGGCTCGCCGCGGTCGGCATTGGCGTGGGCGTCAAATCCGGCGCGCCCGCGCCTGACATCAGCACCGTTGCCGCGTTCAAGGCAGCGATGCTGCGGTCCCGGAAAGTCGCCTACATCAACCCTGCCTCGGGCGGGTCCAGCGGCATCTATCTGGCGAAACTGTTCCAGACCCTGGGCATCGCGGATGCGATGACACCAAAATCGGTGCTGATCGACGGCGGCCTGGCGGCAACCGCCGTCCTTGATGGCCGAGCCGACATCGTCGTGCAGCAGATCAGTGAGGTGATCGCCGTCCCCGGCATCACCCTGGTTGGCCCGCTGCCGGCGAAAATCCAAAACCAGACGATCTATGCCGGCGCGGTCGCCACCGGTTCGGCCGCGCCCGAGGCAGCCCGAGCCTTCCTCGCCACCATGGCCGGTCCAGCCGCCAAGCCCGTGCTGAAGGCCAAGGGCATGACCGCGCCATAGCAGCGCTACAAGACTTAACTTGCCCCCGCGCACCGTTGGACGCATAAAAAAGGGCGGCTCAACAGGGCGAAAACATGATGCTATCGATGCCAAGGATGCTGCTGATTGGTGCCTGCCTCGGGACGCTGGCACTCGCCGCGCCTGCCCAAGCGCAGCCTTCCTCCAACAGCGATGTTTCGTTCGATGCCGGGGCGTTGCTGCTCAAGAAGCCCAAGCCCGGCCTGCCCGACGTCCGCGCCCAACCGCTGGCGTGGCCCCGGCTCGACCCCGGCGCGGTGCTATGCCGCACCGAGGCCGATCTGGAGAGGCTGGCCGCCCGCCGCGGCGGCGAAGCGGTGGATGGACCGATCGACTGCCGGATCATCGGCACCCCGACTGCCATTTCCATCGTGCAGCGCAGCGGCCCCGGAAAGGTGGAGGTTAAAATCTCCGGCGCGAATGCCGACTCCTCGTCGGGATGGACCGATGCATGGCTACCGGACAAGGCCCCGCCAGGCGCAACGTCCGCTTCGCGGTAAGCTCAGTCCTCGCTGAGCCCCAACGCCAACCCCGCCACGCCCATCGGGTCCTCCAGCGCGGCGAGGCGGCCGGCGGCCAGCCAGGCGAAGCGCTCCAGCAGCGCTTTCCGCCGAGGCGCCGGCAGACGAAAGCAAAGCGGCTCTCGCAACATATCCGCCTCCCGATCCGCACACACGATCAGCCCCGTCTCCGGCGGCAGGATGTCGCGCGGAAAATCGGCGTCGACGGCAAAGAAGAATTGGTCGCAGAACGGCTGGTATTCCATCCACTTGCCGTCGGCCAGATAGTCGCGAAGCCCCGACTTCACCTCGATGCAGGCAAATCCACCCCCCGGTTGCAAGGCCAGGATATCCGCCCGCCTTCCGTTCGCCAGACGCACCTCATGCAGCGGCGACCACCCGAACCGCAGGCACAGCCGGGCCGCCGCCCTGCGGATCAGCAGCGTGCGTTCGGGGAATCCCGGGCCGTCCATCAGCCCAGCAGTTTATTGATCGCCTGAGCCAGTCGGACATCGTTGTCGGACAACCCGCCGACATCATGCGTGGTCAGTTCGATTCGCACCGTGTTCCAGACGTTCGACCAGTCGGGATGGTGGTCCAATTTCTCCGCCTCCAGCGCGACCCGGGTCATGAACCCCCAGGCCTCGCTGAAATTCTCGAACTTAAACGCGCGGCGAAGCGCGTCGCGATCGAGCGCCGGCGCCCATCCCGGAACGGTCGTCCCCAGGTTCGCGCGTTCCGCATCCGTCAGGCGCTTTGCCACATCACCCTCCCGCTTCAGCCCATCAGGCCGACATCTTGATCGGCGGATCCAACTCAGCCGGCAGCGGACACACATACGGCGTCTTCCCCACCCGAGCCTGATGATCCGCTTTGGCACGAGCCAGCAGCGTCTCATCGCGGATCGCGTCCAGCGCGGTGCCGGCCATCACCTTGGCGACATGCACCAGCCCCTTATGCGCCGCCGGCATCTTCCCCTGCGCGGTCAACTGCCAGGAATGTCCCGGTGTACCGATCGCATAGGTCGCCCCGCGCGCCTGCACCGTCGGCACCACCCAACTGACGTCGCCGACATCCGTGGAACCCACACCGCCGTTCGGCTTCGCATCGGCGGGAATGATCAGATC
>NZ_LMUJ01000108.1:208584-218642 GCF_009765975.1 Acidisphaera sp. S103
TCGATATCCTCGTCGGTCAGCGTCGCCTGGAATTCGGCGGCGGCTTTCCGATCCGCCTCATCGAACGGCGGCGCGCCAATGCGATCGAGATTGTCCTGCATAGCCCGCTCCAAAGGCGTGTTCGCCAGCAGATTGGAAACCGCGCTGACCACCTGCGCGGTGACCCGGGTTTCCGTCATCAGCGCCGCCCCGTCGGCAATCTTGCGCACCCGCTCGATCAGCTTCGACAATTCCGGCAGCGTCGTCGCCCTGATCAGGTACCGGACTTTTGCAAATGCCTGCACCACATTCGGCGCCACCCCGCCGGCATCCAGGATCGCCGAATGCACCCGTGCATCGGACGGCATGTGCTCCCGCATGTAGTTCACGCCAACGCTCATCAGTTCCACCGCATCCAACGCGCTCCGCCCCAAATGCGGTGACGCCGCCGCATGCGACGCTCTGCCATGAAACGAAAAATCAATCCGGGTATTGGCCAGCGAATTCGCCGGGTTCACGCCGGTGAACGATGACGGATGCCACGATATCGCGATATCGACATCGCTGAACGCCCCAGCCCGAGCCATGAAGCCCTTGGCGGCGCCACCTTCCTCGGCCGGGCAGCCGTAATAGCGGACGCGCCCCTTGATGCCGTTGGTTTCCAGGTAGTCCTTCACCGCCGTCGCCGCCAGCATCGAGGCCGACCCCAGCAGATTGTGCCCGCACCCATGCCCGAAACCCGCACCCGGCAGCGGTTTCTCCTGCGCCACGCCTGCCTCCTGCGACAACCCCGGCAGTGCGTCATATTCACCCAGGATGGCGATCACCGGCCCGTCTTCACCGGCCTCACCCATCACCGCGGTCGGGATGCCGGCGACGTCGCGGGTGACGCGGAACCCCTTGGCCTCCAACATCGACGTGTGTTCGGCGCAGGAGCGAAACTCGGTATAGCAAAGCTCCGGCGTCTCCCAGACCCGGTCGGACAATTGGATAAAGTCGGCCTGATGGGCATCGACGAGACGCCAGATTTCTTCGGTATTGCGCATCGGCGGCTACTCCTGGATATGGCGAAAGCAGGTGACCAGATGGTCGTCCACCATCCCGGTGGCCTGCATGAACGCGTAGCATATGGTGGAACCGACAAAACGGAAGCCGGCTTTCTTCAGCGCCTTGCTCATGGCGTCGGAGACCGGTGTCGTCGCCGGCACCTGCCCGCGCTCGGTCCAGCCATTGCGGGTCGGCGTGTGATCGACGAACGACCACAGATAATGGTCGAGGTTGCCATGCACCGCGATCGCCGCGAGCGCCGCGCGCGCATTCTCCCGCACCGAGAAAATCTTCAGCCGATTACGGATCAGCGCCGAGTCCGCCAGCAGCTTCTCCAGCGCCGCATCGGTCATCGCCGCGACGCGTTCGATATCGAAACCATGATACGCCGCCCGGTAAGCATCCCGGCGGACCAGCACGGTGCGCCATGACAGGCCGGCTTGCGCGCCCTCCAGCGTCAGCAGTTCGAACAACGCTCGGTCGTCGTGCTGCGGCACACCCCATTCGCTGTCGTGATACGCCTGCATCTGCGCGTCGACGGTTTCCGCCCAATGGCACCGGCTGATGGTCATTCTGAACGCTTCCCGGCACGAAGGGCGGCCTGCCCGAGGTTGGTCTGCCGCGCCAAGCGAGGCCCCTGCGCGATCGACAAGACGGCGTCCAGGTCGGCAAGGATTTCTCCGGCCGCCGGCATCGAAAGAGACCGGAGACGCGACACGATATCCTGCGCCAGCACACGCAGACCAACCAGCGTCGCGTCGCCCGTCCGGAACTGCCCCGCGTCCAACGCCGCCACCACGGCCGCGGCGCCAGCAGCGAACACCGAGGTCAACGCCACGATGGCCCCCAGGTCCGCGGCCTGCTCCAGCGCCGCCCCGGTGAACAAGCCGATCGCGTGCCGCAAAGCACCCAGTGTGCCGAACGTCCCCACCGCATCCTCAATGTCCCGAAACGGCAGCGCCATCCGCTCATAAGCCGATCCGGGCTGTCCCAGCATCGCACCGGCGAACACCAGGCAGCCATCCAGCGTCAGCAGACAGTGTCTCGACGGCCGCAGCGCATGAAACCCCGGCATTTCCGACATCGCCAAACCCGATGTGCCCCGCGGGACGATGAATGCGCTGTAGCGCTTCCGGCCGGCTTCCTCGGCGGTAATGGCAAAGACGATAATCGCGTCCGCCGACGGGCCATTGCTGACCCAGGCCTTCTGGCCGGTGATCCGGAAACCGCCATCAACCGGATCGGCCCGCGTCGTCAGCAACTTCGGATGCGCCCCGACCTTCGGCTCCGAAATCGCCACCGCCAGCGCTCGGCCGCCCCATTCCGCCCGCTGCTCGTCCGTCCCGAACCCCAGGAAATGCCGCCCGACGAGCTGCCTGCCGCCCCATACACTGGCAACACCCAGCAACCCCGTCCGTTCGACCAACGCCGCCTTCACCCGAGCGATCGTCGCGTAATCCGGCGCGGGATCAAACAGCCCAGCTTCCCGCATGCCAGGCAGTGGATCACTTGCCGGATCGGGGCAGCGGGCCAACCAGTCATCAATCGCATCGGTCATTCTGTCAGTTTGGCATGAAGAGACTCACCATAACAGCGGGCTGAACGCACTGAATCCAGGGAAAACCTCGCCCCACCCGTGACACCGGCCCGCCCCTGCGCTACGTCCCACGCTGACGTGTGAACACACTTTCGACCAGCAGACTTGGGAAACACCTGACCGCCATGGCCAGCAGCAACGACATCCGAGCGACCTTCCTCGACTATTTCGCCCGCAACGGTCACACGCCGGTGGCAAGTTCGCCCCTGGTCCCGCGCAACGACCCGACGCTGATGTTCACCAACGCAGGCATGGTGCAGTTCAAGAACGTCTTCACCGGCCAGGAAAAACGACCCTACGTTCGCGCCACCACGGCGCAGAAATGCGTCCGCGCCGGCGGTAAGCACAACGACCTCGACAATGTCGGCTACACCGCCCGCCACCATACGTTCTTCGAGATGCTGGGGAATTTCAGCTTCGGCGACTACTTCAAGGAAGCCGCCATCCCGTACGCCTGGGAACTGGTCACCAAAGACTACGGGCTGCCCAAGGACCGGCTGCTGGTCACCGTGTTCTCGGAAGACGAAGACGCCGCCGTCCTCTGGAAGAAAGTCGCCGGCCTGCCCGATGACCGGATCATCCGCATCGCCACGTCCGACAACTACTGGCGCATGGGCGACACCGGCCCCTGCGGCCCGTGCAGCGAGATCTTCTACGACCACGGCGACCACATCCCGGGCGGCCCACCCGGCAGCCCGGACGAGGACGGCGACCGGTTCATCGAAATCTGGAACCTGGTCTTCATGCAGTTCGAGGAAGGCCCTCCCGGCACCCGCACGCCGCTGCCGAAGCCGTCGATCGACACCGGCATGGGCCTGGAGCGCGTCGCCGCCATCCTGCAAGGCAAACACGACAACTACGACATCGACCTCTTCCGTGCCCTGATCCTGGCCAGCGCCGAAGCGACCGGCCAGGATCCCGACGGCCCGTTCAAGACCAGCCATCGGGTGATCGCCGACCACCTGCGCAGCACGTCGTTCCTGATGGCTGACGGGGTGCTGCCGTCGAACGAGGGACGCGGTTACGTCCTGCGCCGCATCATGCGCCGAGCCATGCGCCACGCCACGCTGATGGGTGCGAAGGACCCGGTGATGCACCGCCTGGTGCCCGCCCTGATCCGCCAGATGGGCGCCGCCTACCCCGAGTTGGTGCGCGCGGAGACGCTGATCAGCGAAACGCTGCTATTGGAGGAAACCCGCTTCAAGAGCCTGCTGGAACGCGGCCTGCACCTTCTGGCCGAGGAAACCGTCCGTCTCGGCAACAACGAACCGCTGCCCGGCGCGGTCGCCTTCCGCCTGTACGACACGTACGGCTTTCCGCTCGACCTGACCCAGGACGCCTTGCGCGAACAGGGCCGAAGTGTCGATCTGGTCGGCTTCGAAACCGCGATGCAGGAGCAGCGCACCAGAGCCCGTGCCGCCTGGGCCGGGTCCGGCGACGCCGCCACCGAACGGGTGTGGTTCGAGATCAAAGAAAAGACCGGCGCGTCGGAATTCCTCGGCTACGCCACCGAAAGCGCCGAGGGCGAAATTCTCGCCCTGGTCGTGAACGGCGCCCAGGCCGACAGCGTTCCGGCCGGCACCGATGTCGCGGTCATCCTGAACCAGACCCCGTTTTACGGCGAAAGCGGCGGTCAGGTCGGCGACACCGGCACTATCTCCGGCCCCGACGGCCTGGTCATCACCGTCACCGACACCCAGAAGAAACTGGGCGATCTCTTCGTCCATCTCGGCCGTGTCGAGGCGGGTGTCGCGAAACCCGGCATCCCGGTGGTCGCCGTCGTCGATCACGCCCGCCGCGGTGCGATCCGCGCCCACCACTCCGCCACCCACCTCCTGCACGAGGCCCTTCGCCGCAAGCTCGGCACTCACGTGCAGCAGAAAGGCAGCCTGAACGCCCCCGACCGCCTGCGCTTCGACGTCTCCCAGCCGCGCCCGATCACGGCCGACGAACTGCACTGGGTGGAGGCTGAGGTGAACGCCCGCATCCGCGAAAACTCGGAGGTCACCACCCGCCTGATGACTCCGGACGCGGCCGTCGAACTCGGCGCGATGGCGCTGTTCGGGGAGAAATACGGCGATGAAGTCCGCGTCGTCGCGATGGGCGAACCGGATGGCAACAAACCGGCCTGGTCGATCGAGCTATGCGGTGGCACCCATGTCCGCCGCACCGGCGACATCGGCTATTTCCGGATCGTCGGCGAGACGGCCGTCGCCGCCGGCGTGCGCCGGATCGAGGCGGTCACAGGCGCCTCCGCCGAAGCATCAATCGCCGAAATCCAGGCCCGGCTGAACGACGCCGCCGGCGCCCTGCGCGCCGCCCCTGCCGAGGTTCCCGACCGCATCGCAGCGCTGCTGGACGATCGGAAGAAGCTGCAAAACCAGGTGGCGGAGCTGCAAAAGAAACTCGCGACCGGCGGCGGGACCGCGGCGGCCGAGGATATCGATGGTATCATGCTGTCGGCCCGCAACCTGGGCGAGGTGCCCGCCAAGGACCTGAAAGGCCTAGCCGAGGCGATCGGCAAACAACAGGGGTCGGGCGTCGTCACGCTGGTATCCACAGCGGACGGCAAGGCCAGCATCGTTGTGGCGGTATCACCGGACCTGACGGGCCGGATCAGCGCGGTCGACCTGGTGCGCGCGGCGTCCGCGGCAGTGGGCGGAAAGGGCGGTGGTGGACGGCCTGACCTGGCTCAGGCCGGCGGCCCGGACAGCACCAAAGCGGATGAGGCACTGGCCGCGGTGCGGGCGGCCCTGGCCGGATAACCCCCAAAAACGCAAAGCGGCCGTGAACCGAAGTCCACAGCCGCATTCGCTATTCAACGCCGAAGCCCATCCAACACGACCAGCCGAGACCGTTAGCTGATCCGGATCGACGTCGCCTCTGGCCCCTTGGCGCCCTGCACCACGTCCATCCAAATCGTCTGGCCCTCGGCAAGCTGCATGACCCCGGCCCGCTGCAGGGCGGAGGCATGCACGAACACGTCCTTCCCACCCTCGGATGGCGCCACGAAGCCAAAGCCCTTGGTCGCATTGTACCACTTCACGGTACCCTGCATCTCCACCGACGGACCGCTCGGTGCGCCCCGGCGCGGCGCGGCGCCACGGTCGCCGAACCCGCCGCCAGCCGGACCACGTGGTGCGCCGGCACCCATGCCGCCACCACGGCTGGCCGTCGGGGTCGCGGTGGTCTCGTCAACCGAAATCACCTCCGACACCTGGCGGCCTTTTTGGCCTTGACCAATGCGCACCCGCAGGGTCGCCCCCGGACTGACGGCATTGTGGCCTGATTGGTTGAGCGTGTTCGCGTGCAAGAATGCATCACCCGAACCATCCGACAGCGCCACGAAGCCAAACCCTTTTTCAGGGTTGAACCACTTGACGGTCGCGTCATGTTCGGGGCCGAAACCCGCCGAGGAGGGCCAAGACGGTGCGGCCCGCGGCAATTCGCCTGGCGGAGCACGATCAAAGCTGAAGTCGTCATCGAAGCCGCGGCGCCGGCTTGGGCGTCCGCGGCCGCGGTTGGTCATGTTCAAGAGAAAATCGTCCCCATTATCATAAGCGTTGTTCATGGCGGCCATTGCCACTGTCGACATGTTCGCCGGCTTGCACCCGTTCGGGTAAGGCGTACCTGGGTAAGCATAACAAACTCGCCAAGCATTGCATACCGTATCCAAATGGTCCACGGCGGATGCTTTAACTATACCGGGTGAAGTGCATTTCGCCCATAGCGAATCGACAAAAAATCCGCCAGGGGCCGATTCTTCGCCCTTACGCCAGCCGGGGTGTAACGTTCGCGTGATGAATCGGCCCGCCGCAAACCGCCGTCCGCCTATTCGTCGTCCACAAACGGGTTCTTCGTCCCACGCAACTGCAATCGGATCGGCGTGCCGGGCAACTTGAACGTCTCGCGAAGACTGTTCACCAGATACCGCGTGTAGTCTTCCGGCGTCTGTTCGGCGCGCGTGCCGAACACCACGAACGTCGGCGGCCGAGCCTTCGCCTGTGTCACATAGCGCAGCTTCAGACGGCGGCCGCTGACCAAGGGCGCCTGATGGGCCTCCAGCGCATACTCGAACCAGCGGTTCAGCTCTCCGGTGGGAATGCGCTTGTTCCACACCTCATGCGCCAGCCGGACGGCCGGCAACAGGCGGTCCACACCGGCCCCGGTCAGCGCGGACAGGGTCACCACCGGGATGCCCTTCATTTGCGCCAGGCTGTCCTCCAGCCGTTCCATGATCGCCTTGCGCGTGGCATTGCGGTCGGCCACCGCGTCCCATTTGTTCAGGGCAACGATACAGGCTCGGCCTTCACGTTCGACTAGGCGAGCGATCTGCAGGTCCTGGTCATGAATGCCCTCGGCGGCGTCCAGCGTCAGCACCACGACCTCGGCCATCTTCAACGCCTGGATGGCGGAGCTGACAGACATCTTCTCCAGCGGCTCCTCCACCCTGGCTCGGCGGCGCATCCCGGCGGTGTCCACCAGTTCGATCGCCCGCCCCTGGTCGTCCGACAGGATCGTGGCCACGGCGTCGCGGGTCAGCCCGGGCTCCGGGCCGGTGATCATCCGCTCCTCGCCCAGCAGGCGGTTGATCAGCGTCGACTTTCCGGCATTGGGACGGCCGACGATGGCCAGCTTCAAGGGGCGGTTGTCGTCAAAATCCTCAACGGGCTCCGGAACCGCCGGCGGCAGGCGATCGGCGATCTCCGACATCAGGTCGGCCACGCCTTCCCCATGTTCGGCGGAAACGCCAACCGGATCGCCCAGGCCCAGCGCATACGCATCAAGAATCGAGGACGTCGCCATGCGCCCCTCGGCCTTGTTGGCGACCAGCAGCACCGGCTTGCCCTGGCGCCGCAGCCACTGGGCGAAATGCTCGTCCTGCGGCGTGACACCCGCTCGTGCATCCAGCACGAACAGCACCAGATCGGCCTGCGACACCGCGCTCTGAGACCCCGCCCGCATACGGCCGGCCAGGGTTTCGGGCGCGGATTCCTCAAGCCCCGCGGTGTCGATCAGACGCACCATGCGGCCGCGCAACTGCGCCTCGGCATCCTTGCTGTCGCGCGTCACGCCTGGCGTGTCGGCAACCAACGCAATGCGCCGGCCGGCCAAGCGGTTGAACAGCGTCGATTTGCCGACATTGGGTCGCCCGGCGATAACAACAATCGGCAACGAGGGCGGCAACATGGATCCTACCTGAGCGCGATCAGCCGCGCATCGTTGGAAACCAGCAGCACCGTGCCGCCGGCGACGACGGGGGCGAACGGCGCGGCCGACTCCGACAGCGTAATATGGCCAAGAATATCTCCGGTATACGGGCTGACCGACAGCGCATCCTGGCTGGTTCCCGTCACGATCAGCCGGTCGCTGACCAGCAGCGGGCCGTACCATGTCAGCGTATGCTTCTTCGTCTTGGGATCGTCCCACTGCGGAAGCTGCGTGACCCAGGCGACCCGGCCGTCGGCGATGCTCAGGGCCGCGATCTGCTGTTCGGCGGAAATCAGGAACATCCAGTCACCGGCGATGTAGGGCGCGTCCTCACCAGCGACCTGCCGATCCCACACCCGCCGTCCGGTCGGGACGTCGTTGCAGACCAGCAGGCCACCCATGCTGATGGCATACACCAGCCCGTTGACAATCACCGGCAAGCCGCGGATCGACAGAAAATCCACCGTCGACGCCCGCCCCGCGGACGCACCCAGGCCGTCGGTCCAGACGACGCTGCCGCTGTCGGCCCGCACGCAGGTCAGCTCTCCTGATCCGAAGCCGGCCACGACCAGCCCCTGGTAATACGCCGGTGCCGGCTCGCCCAGCATGGCGGTCACCGGGGCGGTGGCCTCGTGGGTCCAAAGCTGGCGGCCATCCGCCGCGGTATAGGCCAAAAGCCGGTCGTCGATCGTGATGACGAACACCCGGCCGTCGGCGATCGTGGGCGCGGAGCGGCCCGGCACCCCGATGTCCTGCCGCCATTTCTCCTTGCCCGTGGCGGCATCCAGCGCAACAAGCTGCGACAGCCCGTTGACCGCATACATGGTCGTGCCGTCCGCCCCCAGGCCGCCGCCGACATTGGTGCTGTGGCCGCGGTCCTTCGGCTTGGTATCGACCCGCCACAGGCGATTGCCGTCAGCCAGGCTAAAGGCGGAAACCTTGGCATCGGAGTCCATGGCGAACACGATGCCGTTCAGGACGACCGGCTGCGCCATGATGACTTTCCGCAGGCCGCCGCCGTCGCCGATGTCGACCTTCCAGGCCTCGGCCAGGTGGTCGTTGGCCAGCAAATGCCCCATCAGATGCGTTGGATTGCCACCGGCCTGCGGCCAGGCGGCGTTCCGCACGGCCGGCGGCAACACAACCTTCGGCATGCCGTCGCTCACCGTCAGCCCGCCGCGACCCGAGAAGATCGACTCGCGTTTGCCCGGCAAAGGCGGTTTCTTCGCGGCGAACCAGGAATCGAGCGACGAGCATCCCGCCAGCGCAAGCGGGGCCAGCAGCGCGGTCCGGCGGGTCAGCAGACCGGTTTTCGAAGACGCATTCACGCTCACGCCAAGGCTTCCCTGTCGGTTGGTTGGTTCGGCCGTCATTTCGCCTCTTGCGGGCCCAGCCCCACCAGCAGGGCATTCGCTCGGGCCCGCAGGCCGGTCGGGGACTCAAGCCCAGCCGCCAGCGTTTGCAGCGTCTTGCGCGCGTCATCGACTTTACCCTGCCGCAGGTCCAGCACCGCAAGCTGCTCCTGCGCCAGCGCCGACCACGGATTGCCGGGTGCGGCCAGCGGCTTCAGCCGAGCCTCAAGCTGGCCAGGATCGCCGTGGTCCAGCTCACGTTCGGTCGCCAGCAGAGAGGAGAGGTCGCGCAGCAGCGGGTCGGCGTTAGAATCGGCGGCGACGGCGTTCCACAGTGCAACCGCCCCCGGCACGTCGCCGGCATCGGCTTTCAGGCCGGCGGCGCGCATGCGGGCGAGGGTCCGGTAACCCTCAGGCGCATCGGCGGCGAGTCTGTCGAGGGCTGCAAGCTGCGCCGCCTTGTCGGTGCCGGGCTGCTCCAACGCGGTCTGCACCGCGACATAACGCCCGGCAACCGCGGCATCCTGCTGATTTTTATGGCGGCTCCAAAGCTGCCAACCAGCCGCGGCACCGACGATCGCCACGATGACGACAATCAGCAGCCATGCGTATTTCTTCAGCAGCTTTTCGGCACGCTCTGCCCGGAGGTCTTCCTCGATCTCGTCGAAAATATCAACCACGCGGATTCTCTCGCCTGCCTGTACCTGCCACCGCACCCGAACGCCGGCGGCGGCGGACCATAGCGGCGTCGCGGTGTGGCCGCAAACCGGTGGTTCGGCAAGGGTTCATTTACTTTTAGGGCGCACGATGCGGGGATGAAAACGATTCTCCTATTGAGTCTCCTTCCGTTGGCGGGGTGCGGCATGACCGAC
>NZ_LMUJ01000108.1:218731-224398 GCF_009765975.1 Acidisphaera sp. S103
CCGCCACGGTGGGGGCCGCCACGACCATCGGTAGCGTGGCCGCGATCCAGCGAACCCCGATGGACGCGGTATACTCGTGGTGGACGGGGCGCGACTGTTCGGTGGTCCGGCTGGACCAGGGAACAACCTACTGCCGGCCGGTGGAACCGAAGCCCGAACCCCCACCGTACTGCACGCGCAGCCTGGGCACGGTGGATTGCTGGCAAAACCCCGACACCGTGCCAGGCCACCCCCGAGGCCTGGCCGACGGCCCATCGGTGCTGACCCCGGCCCAGGAATCGGACCGGGTGCGAACCTGGCCCTGACCGTCAGCGGATTCGGCATCCATATCGCTTGATCATCCCCATGGCCGGACGGTCCATAGATATGCAGGATAACCCGCAGGCGTCAGCATGAGCAGTGAGCGAAGGATTGCTTAGCCGACCCCCAGCGACCCATCGTCATAGCCGGGCGTGTCCCGGCTATCCGCGCTTCATCCGCTGGTGCAAAAATGGCTGGGACACACCCGGCCAAGAGGTGACAGCGGGTACCGAACCCACTCTCTCCCGCCGACATCCCCGGTCCCGATGGAGCGCTCCCGGCCATCGTCGCACGGCGACAAAGCGCGGATCGCCGGTTCAGCCAGAACGGTCACATCCCGCGCCCCGGCCGACGCCGTCATCCCCGATCTGCTACGGTCAAACCGGGCTTCATCTGCCAGTAAAACGAAACCCGGTGACCGGTTCCAGCCATTGGGTGCTGGACACCGGCATCGCGTGCATCCCGTTCCATTAGCGGATAGGCAGATCGCTGTCTGCGAGGTATGCCGTGCTGCCGCTGCTGGCCTGAATTTCCAGCATCGTCGGGCCGTCCGTCACCGACAGGGGTAAGACCGCGTCACCGTTGGTCCATCGACGCAGCGTCGCGCCCGTGAGATCACGATGCGGCATGTTATCGGAAAACGCGCCTTGGCGGATGCGGACTGGCGCGGCGGTTTCCCGCCGCGGATGGGCGGCGAGATCGATCCGCCGCCGACGGCGATTGTGAGGACCTCGCCCGCGGTGAGGCTGAAGGTGCCCCCTATCTCTGCCCCTGGCCGCCGAGAGTGCCATTTTCATCGGCGCCGCCCGGGGCACCATAGCCAGTGATATCATAGGTGCCCGTGGTCACGACCGTGAAGGTCTGGACGATCGCTCCGTCGTAATTAAAAGTCGTACCTGACATGTGATTATTCTGTCCTCAGAACCATTCCGCGCTCTGTAGCATCACAAAGGGCCAACTCAATCATTGGTTGTAATATCATTTTCTTTGCTCTTATGGATAGGCTTCTGCGCGGACAGCGCGAGTTGGGTCGGAGGATGCTGGTCGGCTCAGAGAATGTCCCCCGCGAAATCGAGACTGAAATGACTCGCCGGGCGATCGTGGCATTGGCATCACCAGGCACAACGCCCTTCTGGGATTCGCGCTGGCCAACTCGTCACCCCAGCAATTGCTTACGCAGCGGCGATCGAATCCGAAAAAGCGATACCGAATTGCTCACGCTGTGCACCGAGTTCCAACGCCTTCCGTCGCCAGAGTTGCCCATCTTGCCAATGACGATGGTATAAATCCGGTTTCCAGCGAGCAGGGCCTGAACCATGAAGAATGGCATTCATTTCATCTCTGGCCTGCCCCGTTCGGGATCGACGCTGCTGGCGGCGCTGCTGTTGCAGAATCCCGCACTGCATGCCGGCATCACCAGCGGGGTTGGCTCGCTCGTTGGCACGATCCTGCGGGAAGTCAGCCAGGGTAACGAGACCGCGGTGATGATCGATGACGGGCAGCGGCAGGCCCTGCTGCGCGGCGTGTTCGAGAATTACTATCATGCCATTCACCCGATCCGCACGGTGTTCGATACGAACCGGGTGTGGACCAGTCGGCTGCATCTGGTCGCCGATCTGTTTCCGAATGCGAAGGTGATTTGCTGTGTGCGAAACATGCCGTGGATCATTGACAGTATTGAGCGGCTGGTGCGGCGGAACCGCTGGGAACTGTCGAGGATTTTTGATTTCGACCCGGCCGGAACGGCGTACTCCCGCGCCGACGGCCTGAGCAGCCGCAACGGCCTGGTCGGCTTCGCCTACAACGCGATGAAGCAGGCAATGCACAGCGAGGAATCTGACCGGCTGTTGCTGCTGACCTACGAGACCCTGTCGCGCAACCCGGCCTACGCGATGGAACGTGTCTATGACTTCGTCGGTCTGCCGCGCTTTACCCATAATTTCGAGAACATCTCGTTCGACGCGACGGAGTTCGACGCCCGGCTCGGCACACCCGGTCTGCACAAGGTTCAACGGGCCGTCCGTGCTGTCGAGCGTCAAACGCTGTTGCCCCCCGACCTGTGGCGTCGTTATGAGGGGGAAAATTTCTGGCACGACGCCGCCTTCAACAAGCGCGGGGTGCGCATCGTCTGATATCGGGCTTCTAATGGGTCCGCTTACTATACCGGAGCCCAAGTGCCAAAGGCTCCCACCTAACCCCCCGAAAACACGCCCCGCTTGCCCCAAACGCCCAACCCCCCGACAATCCCCCCAACAGTCGAAGGACCCAAGGCGTGCCCGGATTCAAAAGTACCGAAAAATACATCGCGACCCGCGACCTGGAAGTCGCGGTCAACGCCGCCGTCACCCTGGAACGCCCCCTGCTCGTGAAGGGCGAACCAGGCACCGGCAAGACCGTCCTGGCGCACGAAGTCGCCGCCGCGCTGAACCGCCCCCTGATCGAGTGGCACATCAAGTCCACCACCAAGGCCCAGCAAGGCCTCTACGAATACGACGCCGTCTCCCGCCTCCGCGACGGCCAGCTCGGCGATCCCCGCGTGCACGACATCGGTAACTACATCGTCCGCGGCAAACTCTGGGACGCGTTCGAAGCCGAACAGCAAACCGTCGTCCTCATCGACGAAGTCGACAAAGCCGACATCGAGTTCCCCAACGACCTGCTGCTCGAACTCGACCGGATGCAGTTCTTCGTCTACGAAACCCGCAAGACCATCGTCGCGAAAAACCGCCCCGTCGTCATCATCACTTCCAATAACGAGAAAGAACTGCCCGACGCCTTCCTGCGCCGTTGCTTCTTCCACTACATCCGCTTCCCCGACCGCGAAACGATGGAGCGCATCGTCCAGGCCCACTACCCGGACATCCGCAAGGACCTCGCTCGGGAGGCACTGAACGTCTTCTTCCAGGTCCGCGACGTGCCCGGCCTGAAAAAGAAGCCCGCCACCTCCGAACTGCTGGACTGGCTCAAGCTGCTAATGGTGGAGGACCTGCCGGTGGAAATCCTGCGCAGCAACGAAAAGCAGGTCGTCATCCCCCCGCTCTACGGCGCACTGCTGAAGAACGAGCAGGACGTCCACCTGTTCGAACGCCTCGCCTTTCTGGCACGCCGGGGAACCTGATGTTCTCGCACCTCGTCCTCAGCCTGCGCTCCGCCGGCCTGCCGGCCTCCATCACCGAATACCTGACCCTGATGGCGGCGATGAAAGCCGGGGTGGCCGACTACAGCACCGAGGACTTCTATTATCTGGCACGAGCGACGCTGGTGAAGGACGAACGCCATCTGGACAAGTTCGACCGCGTCTTCGCCCATTGCTTCAAAGGCCTGGAACCGCCCGAGGGCGTCAAGGTCGAAGACCTGCCAGAGGAATGGCTGCGCAAACTCGCCGAAAAGCTCCTCAGCCCCGAGGAAATGGAGAAAATCAACGCCCTCGGCGGTTTCGACGCCATTATGAACCGCCTGAAAGAACTGCTGGCGGAACAGAAAAGCCGGCACCAGGGCGGATCGAAGTGGATCGGCACCGCCGGCACGTCCCCCTTCGGCGCCTATGGCTACAATCCGGAAGGCGTCCGCATCGGCCAGGACGAATCCCGCCACAGGCGAGCGGTCAAGGTCTGGGACCGCCGCGATTACAGGGACCTCGACGACACCGTCGAGCTCGGCACCCGCGGCATGAAAATCGCCCTGCGTCGCCTGCGCCGTTTTGCCCGCCAAGGGGCTGCCACCGAACTGGATATTCCCGACACCATCCGGTCCACCGCCAACAACGCCGGCAGCCTGGACCTGAAGATGGTCCCCGAACGCCACAACAACGTAAAAGTCCTGCTGTTCCTGGACGTCGGCGGCTCAATGGACGATCACGTCAAACTGACCCAGGAACTCTTCTCTGCCGCCCGCACCGAATTCAAGCACCTGGAATACTATTACTTCCACAACTTCCCCTACGAGAAAGTCTGGAAGAACAACCGCCGCCGGTTCGAGGAAGTGATCCCCACCTGGCAGGTCCTCCGCACCTACGGCCCCGACTACAAACTGATCATCGTCGGCGACGCGGCGATGAGCCCCTACGAAATCACCATGCAAGGCGGCTCCGTCGAGCACTACAACGAAGAACCCGGCACCACCTGGCTGGAACGCCTGTCCGGCCACTACCGCCACGCCGCCTGGCTGAATCCGACACCAAGACAAAGCTGGGGCCACGTGCGATCGATCAACATGGTCAACGACCTGATGGAAGGCCGGATGTATCCCCTGACGGTGAACGGAATCGACGAAATGACGCGGGAATTGAGCCGGTAGGTTGTGACTGAGCCTGCCCCACCCCATCCGTCATGGCCGGGCGTGTCCCGGCCATCTTCGCACCGTCCGACGAAGCGCAGATAGCCGGGACTTCGCCCGGCCACGGCGGTGAAAAGACCCGGCCGCCCACGACTTCGATTACCCCTTCCCCCGCAACCCCAACCGTTCCAGCCGCGGCAAAACCTCCGCCACAAAGAACGGAATCTCCTTCAGATAGTCCACAAACGCCACAGTGCACCCGGCCAGGCCCGCGGCGCTCATCCGCGCCATCTCCTCCGCCACGTCATCGGGCGACCCGACGAACGGATACGCCCCCGGATACCCGCCGGCGAAACGACCCGCCCCCGTCCGCGTGAACCGGTTCTCAAACGGCCGAGCGATCGGCGCACCAGCCCCCGGGACCGTCGCACCCCGTGCGCCGCGATAATAATCCTGCCCCTCGGTATCCGCCATCTCCTCGGCAAAGTAATGGAAGTACTCCTCCGCCTCGGCGCGGGTCGCCCGGCACACCACATGCCCCATCGTGAACACTGAAATCGTCCGCCGGTACCGATCCATCTGCGCCGAGACATCCGCCAGCAGCGCCGGCACCTGATCCAGCTCCGTCACGTTCAGGAACAGCACATCCGCCGCCCGCGCCGCGAAATCCCGCCCCTTCGGCGAAAACCCCGCCGACATCACCGGCGGCCGAGGCCGCTGCACCGAGACCGGATCGGTCTGCAACCGCTTCAGCTTGAAGAACCGCCCGTCCCAGTCAAACTCCGGCCCGCCCTCCAGCAATTTCGACCAAATCTGAAACCACTCCAGCCCATGGTCGTACCGGGTCTCCGGATCGATGGTCACGCCATGCAGGTCGAACTCCGCCTGGTTCCACCCGCACACGATGTTCAGCCCGGCCCGCCCATGCGTCACATGGTCGATCGTCGCGATCGCCTTCGCCCCGAACGCCGGAGTCACCAGCGGTACATGCACGGTCGAGAAAATAGCGATCCGCTTCGTCACCGCCCCCAGCGCCGCACCATGCGTCAGCGTCTCGAACGACCGCCCATAAATGTTCGCCTTCCCCTGATA
>NZ_LMUJ01000108.1:224571-225744 GCF_009765975.1 Acidisphaera sp. S103
TCCGGCGCCAGGCTCATCGTCAGCCCGCCGTCGCAGTTCGCGCTGAAAATACCGAGCTTGAAGCGGTTCGGGCCGAACAGGGGGTTCATGCGGTCAACTATACCGCATCCGGACAGGGCTTGTCATCGAACCGCCATGCGAGTGTCATCGATCGATCATCACCACCTCGTATCAACAATACCATATGGTGGCCCTGACGCGAACGACGTCCCGACCGGTGACCGCGCCGGCAACCCGCACACGCACCCGAAATCGGGAGCGTCCGGGGTTAACGGCGTACGCCCTGCTGCTGCCGTCGGCGATATTCCTGGTCGCATTCACCTACTGGCCCGTCGCCCAGGTGATCCGAACCTCCCTCACCGTCAAAGGCTTCCGAGGCGCCGCACACTGGGGTTTCAACAACTACGCCCGCCTGTTCGCCGACCAACATTTCTCCACCGCCGTGGTAAACAACCTGATCTACGCCGCCGGCACGATCGCCCCCAGCATGGTGCTGGCCCTGCTGTTCGCGGTGGCGCTGCGGGAAACCACCCGCCTGACCAGCGTGCTGCGCACCCTGGTGGCACTGCCGATGCTCATCCCCCTGGTCGCGGCAGCATCGCTGTTCGCCTTCATCTTCCTGCCCAACGCCGGGCTGCTCGACTACTACCTGGCTAAAATCGGCATCTCCGAGACCAACTGGCTGGGCGATCCATCCCTGGCGCTGGGGTCGATCATCGCCATCACCATCTGGAAGAACTGCGGCTATTACATGCTGTTCTTTCTCGCCGGCCTGGCCGGCATACCACAAGACCTGCTGGACGCGGCCAAGATCGACGGCGCCAACGCCATCCAGCGCTTCTTCCGCATCACCCTCCCCCTGCTCGGTCCCACCCTGGCGTTCGTCCTCGTCATCGCGACACTGAACGCGCTGACCCAGGTGGATCACGTCATCGTCCTGACCCAGGGCGGGCCGGACGACGCGACCTCGATGATTTTGTTCTACATCTACCAGCAGGCGCACCAGAATTTCGATATCGGTATGGCCTCCGCCGCCACCGTCGTCAGCGTCGGCTTCCTGTTCGCCCTGTCGATCGTCTCACTCCGCAGCCTCGAACGAGGCATCCACTATGAGGCGTAAGCCAACCCCTCGTCATGGCGGGCGCAGGGCCGCCATCCGCGCCTTCGCCCGCC
>NZ_LMUJ01000108.1:225884-228151 GCF_009765975.1 Acidisphaera sp. S103
CGCCTGGATGGCCGTCGCCAGCATCCGCCACAACAGCGCCGGCGCTGCCGACCTCGCATCCCTGATCCCGTCCGGCCCGTTCAGTCTCGACAATTTCGCCGACGCCTGGACCTCGGGCCACTTCCCCCTGTGGTATCTGAACACCATCCTGGTCTGCGGCGGCATCCTGATCGTGCAGTGCGTCACCGTCAGCCTCGCCGGCTACGCCTTTGCCCGCATGCGGTTCCCTGGCCAGAACACGCTGTTCGCATTGTTCCTCCTGCAACTAATGCTGGTGCCCCCGATCCTGATCGTTCCCAACCTCAACACCCTGGTCACGCTGCACCTCTACGACACGCTGCCCGGCATCATGGCGCCCTACTTCGCGTCTGCCTTCGGCGTCTTCCTGATGCGCCAGACTTTTCGAACTATCCCCCGCGAATACGAGGAAGCCGCCATCATCGACGGTGCCTCACGCTTGCAGGTCATCACCCGGGTTCTGCTGCCGCTGTCCCGCCCCGGCCTGACCGCCTTCGCCATCGTCTCCGTCACCTCGCATTGGAACGAGTTCCTGTGGCCGTTGATGGTCACCTCCTCCCCCTCCAACCAGGTCCTCACCGTCGGCCTCGCCACCTTCACCTCCGGCGCCGAGGCCGGATCGGAATGGGGCGTCATCGCCGCCGGCACGTTCTTCGTCGCCGCCCCGCTGCTGATCGCCTTCGTGGTGTTCCAGCGCCGCTTCGTCTCGTCCTTCACCTTTTCCGGCATCAAGTAACCCCACATCAAGTAACAAGGGAAACCACATGCGCCTGCAACTCGCCCTGGCCGCCTGCCTGCTGACAGGCACCGCACACGCCGCCACCGACATCGACATGTTTTTCCCGGTTCCGGTGCAGGGCAAGCTGTCCACCGAGATGCAGCGGCTGGTGGACGTCTTCAACAAGGACCACCCCGACATCCACGTCACCCCGGTCTACAGCGGCAGCTACGACGACACCAACCTGAAGACCCGAGCCGCCATCCAGGCCGGCAAGCCGCCCGCCGTCGTGATCATGAGTGCCAACTTCGTCCGCGAATACGTCATCAACGATGAGGTCATCTCCCTCGATCCGTTGATCCAAAAAGACGGCATGACTGAGACCCAGTTCATGGACGAGTTCTGGCCGGCGCTGCGCCTGAACGCTACCGAACAAGGCCACGCCTATGGAGTCCCGTTCCAGAACTCGACCCCGCTGCTCTACTACAGCGTCGACGCCTTCAAGGACGCCGGCCTGGATTCCGACCATCCGCCGGTCACCTGGCAGGAATGGATCGACGACGCCAGGAAACTGACGAAGCACGACGGCGCCACCACCACGCGGTGGGGCCTGATGATGCCCGGCACCTACGATTATTGCGGCTGGATCACCTCCGGCCTGGCGATGTCCAACGGCGGCGATTTCTACAACACCGGCTACGGCGGCGAGGTCTATTACAACACGCCCACCACCATCGGTGCCGTCCGCTTCCTCGACAACATGGTGCACAAGGCGCACGCGATGCCGCCCGGCATCACCGACGCCAACGCCGTCACCACCGCGTTCTTCCAGGGCCGCACCGGCATGATGATCCTGTCCACCGGATCGCTGTCCTTCGTCCGCGACAACATGAAGACCCCATACCGCACCGCCTTCCTCCCGCGTCAGATGGTCAACGCCGCCCCGATCGGCGGTGCCAGCCTGATCATCCCCAAAGGCAACACCCCGGACCGCCAGCAAGCCGCCTGGACACTGATAAAATGGCTCACCAGCCCCGAGATCGCCGGCGGCTGGAGCCGCTTCACCGGCTATTTCTCGCCACGTATCGCCGCCTATGACCTGCCGGAGATGAAAACCTTCATGGCGGCGCACCCCGACGCCAAGGTCGCCCTCGACCAACTCGTCTATGCCCGAGGCTGGTTCTCCACCTACAACGTCGTTGGCGTCCGCAAGGCGCTGGAGGATGGTGTCCAGGCCGTCCTGTCCGGCAAGGCAACCCCGGAAGCCGCCATGGCCAAGGCCCAACAGGAAGCCGACGCCCTGATGCATCCTTATGTCGAGCAGACCGCCCTTAAAATCCCGGAATAAGGCGACGCTCGGGAACAAGGGATCGCGCTGTGGTTTTCCCGGTGACCCGACCCAAGTCGGGCACCAGGAAGCCGGCCGGTCTTAGGTCTCGCCGGGGAATAAGCGAATTGTCCGGCGAACGCCGCCGTCCTCTCATCGTCATGGCGGGCGAAGGCCCGCCATCCACGCCTTGCTGTGTAGGTC
>NZ_LMUJ01000108.1:228269-236971 GCF_009765975.1 Acidisphaera sp. S103
TAGACTGCCTTTTGAGCCATCCGCTGCGTCCATCTGGCAATCTCGATCCGTGTCGCGGCAATATCGTCCGGCATCACGACAGGGCGCGATTCCGTGTCGTTCGGGTGCGGCTGATGAACGCCAGATCAAAATCCTGCTTCGCATAAACCGCATCGCTCTTCCGCGGATCGAAGGCAATCTTGTCGAAGTCTCGGTAGACTGGCCGGAACGAAGTTGCACTGGGTGACACCGAGTGAATTTCTTCTCCGTGAAGCTCTGTGCAAACTCAGCGTAACTCCGTGTGCGCTTGATTGCTTTGCTGCCGACGGCACTGATGGATCGCACAAGGTCTGTGAAGGCGAAACAGCGCGATGCCACCAGGCAGCACCACAAGAGCCAACCAAAAGGTTAATGCCGCGACGCTTCCATTGCCTGACCATATCGCTCACGAAGACACGATCCGCACGACAGGTCCCAATCCCGGTAACGATCGCTGGCCCCATACCCCCCGGACACATATCGGCGCTCGCAAGGCGGTGGAGGATGGTGCTCAGCTCATCCCGTCTGGCAAGATGGCCCCGGAAGCCGCCACGGCCAAAGCCCGGTAACGCGCCGGCACCCCACCATCGAACCACCCCCTCTCCTTAAAATCCCGGAATAAACCAGATGCTGATCTGCCAACTCACCGACCTCCATGTCCGGCCCCACGGCCTCGCCGCCAACCGGATATCCGAGACCAACATGCTGACCGAACGGGCTTTCCGCGTGGTCGCTGCCTTCACCCCCCGGCCCGACGTCGTGATCATCACCGGCGACCTGACCGAGTGCGGCCTCGAAGCCGAATACGCCAACCTCGTCGCCATACTCAGGCGCACCCTGGCGATGCCGGTCTACGTCATCCCCGGCAACCACGACCGGCGCGAGAATTTTCGCGCCGCGCTCGCCCACCTGCCAGGAGTCACCACCGATTCGCATTTCGTTCAGTACGCCGTGGAGGACCACCCCGTCCGCCTGGTCATGCTGGACACACTGGTCCCCGGCGCCAATCACGGAGAATTGTCCTCACCCCAACTGCAATGGCTGGACCGGACGCTGTCGGCCCAACCCCACAAACCGACCCTCGTGGGCATGCACCACCCGCCCTTTGTCACCGGCATCCCGCACATGGACAGAATTGCGCTGGTGAATCCCGAAACGTTCCGATCGGTGATCGGCCGCCATCCCCAGGTGGAGCGGATCGTCTGCGGCCATCATCATCGTCCGATCATCGGGCAGTGCGCGCACGCGATTGCCTCGATATCGCCATCCGTCGCGCATCAGGTCGAGTTGACGTTCGATCCATCCGATCCGGGGGCGTTCAATTTCGAGCCGCCCGCGTTTCAGTTGCATATGTGGCATGAGAAAACCGGCTTCGTTGCGCACACCGTCTATGTAAATACCTATAACGGCCCATTCCCGTTTATCACCGATCCGGCATACCCCGGTACTCGTCCGCAATAAGTAGACGCGTTTCGCAAACATACTTTCGACTTATTCGCATTTTCCGTTAACCTATGAGTAATCTTTGTCTGCTAGCATTCCGGGACAAATTTCGGGTTTTGCAACGTGCTTACGATTTGGACAGTATATTTCCTCGCGGCGGTGACCGTGTCCGGCATTGTCGTCGCGGCAGGCTGGCGCAGCAAACACGCCCACGGCGTGGCCGCGGCGAAGGACGCATACAGCCTGCCCAATGATCCGCTGTGGGCCGACCCTGAAATCGACCTCGACGCATCGGACGCCTGGACCGATGTCGGCGGCGCCATTCGTCTGGCCTTGAAACGTCTGATCCCGGTCGTGGTTTCCCAATCCGTGAAGGTGGATGTCGCCGCACCCGCCGGCCTCCTGGGCCGCATGCGCGGCACCGTCCTCGCGGACATTCTGGAGGAATTGCTGGCCGCCGCCGTCCATGGCGCACCCGCCAGCCGGCTTCTACTGACAGCCACGACCCACGGCGATCGTATCCATGTCGGCGTCACCGACGACATGCCGGGGGCCGACCCCGCGATCCGCGTGGCAAGCGTCCGCGGCCTGATGGAGCGTGTCGCCCTGCGCGGTGGTTCCCTGGACGTCGATGTGCGTCCGGCCGACGGCACGACCATGACCCTTCGCTTTGCCGCGGTGGCCAATGAGGGGACGGAAATCAACGATCGGACTCTGCCCGAATCCACAAAGGGGGCGCCGCCCCCTTTGATCCCATTCATGGGGGCAGTGTCTCGATTCTAATGTCCTGCCCCAGAAGTTCGTCGCATTCTGCGACGGCTTCTGGGATCGGCTGGCCACCGAAAACAAAGAGCTAGGGTCCGTGGATAAACACCTGCTTCGCCAAACGACTCAGCTTCGGTACGACCCGTTGATGTCGATGTAGCCGTGCGTCAAATCGCAGGTCCAGACGATCGCGGACCCGCGGCCCAGGCCAATGTCGATGGCGATCTCGACTTCCTTGCCCTTCATGTGCGCCACCACCGGCGTCTCGTCGTAGCCCGGGATCACCGCACCCTCGCGCGCCATCCACACCCCGCCGACACCGATCGATAACTTGTCGCGATCCGCCGGCTCCCCCGATTTGCCGACAGCCATGACGATGCGGCCCCAATTGGCGTCCTCGCCGGCGATCGCCGTCTTCACCAGCGGAGAATTCGCCACCGCCATCGCGATCCGCTTCGCCGACTTGGCGTTCGCCGCCCCCGTCACGTCGATGCGCACCCGCTTCTGGGCACCTTCGCCGTCCCCCGTCACCTGCAACGCCAGGTCCAGCAGCACTTCGTTCAACGCCTTGGCGAACCCGGTCAGCATCCGGTTGCGGGCGGCATTCCCATCCGCCGGCGGAATCCGCGGATGTTTCGCCTGCCCGGTCGCGATCAGCAGCACCGTGTCTGACGTGGACGTGTCCGAGTCCACCGTCGTGCAATTGAAGCTGCTGTCGACGCCCTTCCGCAGCATCGTCTGCAGCGCATCGGCGGGGATCTTCGCGTCGGTGAATACGAAGCACAGCATCGTCGCCATGTCTGGGGCGATCATCCCGCTGCCCTTGGCGATGCCGGTGATCCGCACCTGAGCATCGCCGATCTGCGCCACCCGCGTCGCCGCCTTGGGAAACGTGTCCGTGGTCATGATGCCACGCGCCGCCGCTTCCCAGTTATCCTCGGCCAGCGTCTCTTGCAGCGTCGGCAGCACCGCCACCAGCTTCTCGTGCGGCAGTACCTCCCCGATCACCCCGGTCGAGGCCACGAACACCTGCTTCGCCGGACACCCTGCCAGCTTGGCCGCCGCCGCAGCCGTCGCCGAGCAGGCATCACGCCCCGCCTTGCCGGTGAACACGTTGGCATTCCCCGCATTCACCACCACCATCCGAGCCTTGCCGCCCTTCAGCGCGGCTCGGCACCAGTCGATCGGCGCCCCTGGGCACTTATTGGAGGTAAACACCCCCGCGACCGTACTGCCGGCGGCGACTTCCATCATCACCACATCGGTTCGGCCCTGGTAGCGGATGCCCGCCGCCGTGGCTGACAGGCGAACGCCGGCCAGTGGTGGCAATGCGGCCAGCGGAACAGCCAGCGGAGACACGGCGCCAGTCATCGATTCCTCTCCATTCAAGTCTTTTTATCGCTCAGTGCACTTACTTGGCCGGCGGCGGCTCCGCCGTGTCGGTCGCCTTCGCCGGTGAGCCGTCCATGTTGAATTTCACCACCGTCACCGCCGCCCTGGCTTTGGCGACTTCCTTCTGAACGGCCTCCTGAACCATCTGCTGGCGCAGTTCGTCACGCTCCTGCTCGAACGCCGGCGGCGGCGTCGTGCGGCGTCCCAGCGTCTGGATCACGTGCCAGCCGAACTGGGTCTTCACCGGTTCGGGCGTCACTTCGTTGTCCTTCAGCGCGAAGGCCGCATCGGCGAATTCCGGCACCATGTCGTTCTTCTTGAAGAAGCCCAGGTCCCCGCCTTGCGCGGACGCGCCCGGGTCCTTGCTGTACTGTTTCGACAACGCCGCGAAGTCGGCCCCCTTCTTCAGTTCGGCGATGATCTTCTTCGCGGTGGCTTCATCGTTCACCAGAATATGCCGGGCGTGAACTTCTTCCTCGCCCGGCTTGCCGGCGAATTCCTGGTCGTAGCGAGCCTTCACCGCCTCATCGGTGATCTGCGGGCGCACCAGCTTGGCGAGCAAACCGGAGGCCAGGGCCCGGTCCTCCGCCATCTGTACCGAACGCGCCACCCCCGGGTCCTTGTCGAGCCCGGTCTTCTTCGCTTCCGCCACCAGGGCCTGCTCATCCACCAGTTGGTCGAGCAGCATCGGGTAAAGCTGCTGCTGCGGCATGCTGCGGGCCTGGGCCGGCAGGGTTTCAACCATTGCCTGCACCTCGCTGGCATGGATTTGTTGGCCATTGACCGTGGCCACTACGGGGTCGGGCGCCGTTTGCGCCACGGCCGATCCGGCGGATACGGCGCCGAGGAGTGCGATCGCAGCGAAAACGCGGGCCGGCGGCCCAAACGAGCAGTCCGGAAAAAACGGCATGAAAACCCCTGAAGATTTGACCGGCGTGCTTATGACCGAAGCCGGGATGGCTCACAAGGCGGTGAATCCTATCGGGACGGCGGCGCCACCGGGGCCGCGACGTCCAGTTTCGGGCCATTGTCGATTTCGGACCCATCGAGGTTGAAACGATGGATCGCCAGTTGGCCTTTGGCGTTCGCGATTACCCGTTGCACCGCCGCGGCCAAAAGCTGCTGCTTCAACTGATCATGGATATCTGAGAAACTCGGCGGCGCGACCAGGCGTTTTTCCTCGACCTTGATCACATGCCAGCCGAATTCGTTCTTGACCGGATTCGGCGCGATCTGGCCGGGCTGCAACGAAAATGCGACATCGGCGAACGCGGGCCAAACCTGCTCTCGGCGGAAAAACCCCAGGTCGCCGCCCTTGGCCGCATCCGGATCCTTGCTGACCAATCGCGCGACGGTCGCGAAATCGGCGCCTTTCTTCAGGTCTTCCAGGACTTTGCGCGCCTCCGCCTCGGTGGTGACCAGGATGTGCCGGGCGCGGACCTCCTCGGTCGCCGGATGATTGGCGAACTCCTGGTTATAGCGCGCCTGGATCGCCTGTTCGGTGACCTGCGGTGCCGCTACCTGCCCGAGATAAGCACCTTCCAGGATCCGGTCGGTCGCCGCCTGGATATCCTTCTGGACCTGCTTCTGCTGGTCCAAACCCTTGCGCTCGGCCATCATCACCAACGCCTCGTGGTCGACCATGCGGTCCAGCAGCACCGGATAGATCGTCTCGAACGGCATCCCGCGCAGATTTTCCGGCAAGGTCTTCGATGCCTCACCCAAATCGCTGAGATAGATCAAATGCCCCTCGACACTGGCGACAACAGGATCCGCCGGACCTTGCTGCGGCGTCGTGGCGTCGCCCGACATGCCGGCGCCGGCCGGCGCGATACCCAGCCCCGGGGCGGGCGATGCGGAGGATTGCGCCAGCGCGGCAATCGGCAACGCCAAGACGCATGCCAGCAGAAAACCCTGACAAAAAAACCAGGCGGGTGTGCGCATCGAAACTCCTGCGATCCATGCGAACCACCCGCGAGGGGCGGCCGAAACACGCGTGGCGCAGCTATGCCCGGTCATGGCCGGCAAGGCCAGAGAAAGCTATAAGTATGGGTGACCAACAGGGAGAAACGCGCATGCCGGAAATCTATGTCCACGCCGTCGAGGGCCGCACGCTGGACCAGAAGCGCGCCTTGGTGCAGGACATCACCGCCGCCGTGGTGAAGAATTTCAACGTCGCGCCGGACCGCGTGATGGTGCAGATCATCGAGTCGCCGAAGGAAAACAAGGCAAAGGGCGGAATCCTGTTCAGCGAGCGGTAATCCCGGCGCTCCTGGCGCCAAGAGACGCAATAACAGCCGCGGGGCAAGCCCACTCGTCCATCGCCCGCCACCGCCATGGCGGACGAAGACCCCATAGGCGTTACGATAAGCGCAAGGCCTACCCTCCCCCGTGTCATGGCCGGGCTTGGTTCGGCCACCCACGACTCTGCCGCTTTCCGTGTAGAAAGTCGTGGGTCGCCGGGCCGAGCCGGTGATGACGCGAAGGGTTGGCCGGTCCTTACGCCTTATTTTGACGCCTGTGAGGTGAAGGCCCGCCATCCACGCCTTCCCTGAGGCCCGCGCGGGAAAGCATCGATAGTCTACCACCCCCCAGGAACGAGGTTTCATCATGTTCCACGAATTCCGCATCGGCGCGATGCAGGCCACAATCGTCTCCGACGGCCCCCTGTCGCTTCCTGCCGCGACGAAGATCTTCAAAGGCACGACCATCGAATCAATCGACGCGGCGCTGACCGAGGCCGGCCTGCCCGACGATCGTGTCCAGGTCGAACAGAACTGCCTGCTGCTGGAAACCGGCGGCAAGCGCGCTTTGTTCGACAACGGGCTCGGTTCGCAAAAACTCTACGGCTCCGACAGCGGCAAGCTGCTCGGCAGCCTGCGGCAGGCCGGCATCGACCCGGCCTCGATCGACGCGCTGGTGCTGACCCATGCCCATTCCGACCATTGCTGGGGCACCATGGGTGACGACGGCACACCGAATTTCCCCAACGCCACGCTCTATTTGGCCCAGGAGGAACTGGATTTCTGGACCTCCGACCCACCCAGCGAACGGCTGGAG
Organism: Acidisphaera sp. S103; assembly: GCF_009765975.1. GTDB lineage: Bacteria > Pseudomonadota > Alphaproteobacteria > Acetobacterales > Acetobacteraceae > Rhodopila. Next base: position 234,948 of record NZ_LMUJ01000108.1, read on the forward strand.
CGCAGCGTGGCCGGCTTCGAAAAGCACATTCTGCCGCTGCGTGATCGCATCCGCTTCATCCGCGACGGCGAGGAATTCCTACCCGGCGTACAAGCCTGGCTGACCCCCGGCCATACGCCGGGCCACATGGCCTACCTGTTCGACGGCGGCTGGTGCCTGATCGGCGACGTCGCATTCCACGATCCGCTATCCTACCGCTTCCCGGAAGCCGAGAGCCTGTTCGATACCGACCGAACCATCGGCATCGCGACCCGCCGCCGCGTGCTCGATCGCCTGGCAAATGACCGTCTGTCGATCGTCGGCTATCACCAGCCGTGGCCTGGCCTCGGCCGGGTGGAACGTGCCGGGACCTCGTTTCGCTGGGTCGCGGATGGTGCGGCGGCGCGGTAGGCATCTCGCCCCCCGACACCGTCATAGCCGGCGCAGGCCGGCTATCCACGCCTTTCCCGGGACCCGCACAGCAAGGCGTGGATGGCGAGCCTGCGCTCGCCATGACGATGAGGGGTCGGCCGTGTTACAGCATCCGTTGCAGGATCAGTTTCTGCACGTCGGACGTCCCCTCATAGATCTGGCACACCCGGACATCGCGATAGATCCGCTCCACCGGGTAGTCCGCCAGGAACCCGTACCCGCCCAGCGTCTGGATCGAGGCCGTGCAAATCGCCTCCGCCGCCTCAGAGGCAAACAACTTCGCCATGCAGGCGGCTTCCAGCGCCGGCTTTCCCTCGGCCTTCAAACGAGCAGCGTACAGCGTCAACTGCCGTGCCGCCTCCAGCCGTGTCTTCGCGTCGGCCAGCCTGAACCCCACAGCCTGGAAATCGATGATCGCGCCACCGAACGCTTTTCGCTCGCGCGCATACCCGACCGCATACTCCAACGCCGCCCGAGCCATGCCCACACTTTGCGCCGCGATGCCGATACGGCCGCTCTCCAGCGTGGACAGCGCGATCTTGTAACCTTCCCCCTCGGCACCGATACGCTGGTCTTCCGGCACTTCCATGTCCTCGAACGCCAGCGCACAGGTGTCGGACGCCTTCTGGCCCAGCTTCTCCTCAACCCGCGCGATCGAGAACCCGGGATGCGTCTTGTCGATCACGAACGCCGACAACCCCTTCTTGCCCGCCCCCGGATCGGTCACCGCGAAGAACACCAGGCTGCCCGGATGCGTCGCGTTGCTGATGAACTGCTTGGCGCCGTTGACGATGTACCGGTCGCCCTTCTTCACCGCCCGGGTCTTCAGATTGGACGCATCCGACCCCGCCTGCGGTTCGGTCAACCCGAACGACCCGACATGTTCCCCGGTCGCCAGCTTCCGCAGCCATCGATCCTTCTGCGCATCGGTGCCATGGTTGTTCACCACGATGCAGGTCGGCGAATTATGCACCGACACCATGGTCGAAACCGACCCATCCCCCGCCGCGATCTCCTCCAGCAGCAGAGCATAGGTGACGGGATCGATCTCACTGCCGTCCCACTCCGCCGGCGTAGTGGCCCCGAACACCCCGAGTTCCCCGAGTTCGGCAACGACCTCCGGTTCGATCCGCTTCTGCTTCTCACGTTCCGCGGCCAGCGGGGCGAGGCGCTCCTGCGAGAACCGCCGGATCATGTCGATGATCAGGGTGTCGCCGGTGGGGGAGATGCTGTCGGGCATGGCGTCTGCCTCACGTTACAAATGGGAGACGCCGCTCTACACCCCGCGGGGCGGTTTGTCAGCCGTGCGGAGTTGGTGGGTGTGGCGTGCCCGACGTGAGCCGCCCCGCCCTCACCGTTATGGGCCACCCCCGTGCCTCATCATTATGGGCCGACCCCCGTCCCTTACCGTTGTGCCCCCCCCGTCCCTCACCGTTGTGGCCCCCCCGTCTCTCACCGTCATGGCCGGGCGTGTCCCACGGTTGTCTGGCACGTTTCTTGATATGATACGGTATCAGACTGTCTCATATCAGGACCCCCTGTCCGGGCACGCCCTTGACGCTTTGCGGCGGTTTGAGAAGTTGGCAGAAGCCGCGCAGATGCATGAGATTGGC
>NZ_LMUJ01000109.1 GCF_009765975.1 Acidisphaera sp. S103
GCTTGAAAAACCGCCGTAAACGCGCGGGCTGGAACCAAGATTACCTGGAGAAAATCATCCAACGCACCGCGTGAGACATTCAAGCGATTCCCCTGGCCACACCGAATAGGCCTTGCGGCAGATCGCCAACCAGGATGAAATCGGCGGTGCTGAGGATAACTGGTTCGAGCGCGAGAGCTTGAACCGATCAATGTAGCCGACCAGGAGGCCGGGCTTCACCGCCTCCACCGTGCCATTCGGATGCCCATCGTCCGCATAGCGCACATAGAACAGTGTCGAATCGCCGTATGCCCTGACAGCGGCATGCAACCGATCGATTTCAGCCTCGGTGAGGTTTCGATACAAAGTTTTGAATACGAATATCTTCTCGCCAGCCTCCAGATCGGCGATCAGGGCGCGGCGTAAGGACTGAAGCCTACGGCACGCCTGCGATGTCGCCTGATCGGTGTCAACCTGGTCGGTCTTTAGGAAAGACCGCATCGCCATCCAATAGCGCTTGTCCTTGGTCCACCACTCGTCGCTGTGGACGGGGGCAAAGGCAATCGTGGTCTCCTCTAGGCCGACGCCGTCGAAGCGAGATTCAAGGGCTCCAGTCAGCAAGTCGGCGCCCAAATCCGCCCAGGCGAGCAGGCCGTCGGACTGAGCGCCGAGATGTTGCTGGAAAATCGCGAATTCAGGGCCATGACCACTGCCGCCCAGGCTCTCAAATTTGATTGCTATATCGCGACGAACGTCAGATTCCAGCACACTGTCATGTGCCGGCGGCCCCGCTCCGGGGATATCCTGCGTCAGTCCGGCTCCATCCATCCCGTGTCATACCTCAGCCAACCGTGGACCCCAACTGGATACACGGCTTGGGGGACCGTTTTCAAGAACTAGCTCCAGGGCAATCGGGCGAAGGAGTACGTGACAAACGGCTAAAGGGCTGAATCCATACGATCCCTCGATTCGCTTCATAGGGGACAACGATGGACGCTT
>NZ_LMUJ01000110.1 GCF_009765975.1 Acidisphaera sp. S103
GTTGAATCGGCGCCTGAATGCGCCGGTGACAGCCTGCACGGCCGAGGACACGGGGGACGAAATCGAAGGCGGTATGGTCCGGGCGACGCCGGCCGCTTCTGCGGTGAGCTTCATGATATGTCCCTTTCCGGATAGCAAGCGGCAAACGGAGCACGCGTGGGGGACGGCCGGCGCAGGTGACCCACAGCGGCGCAGCACAGGCTTCGGGCTTTACGGCGCCGCGGCGAGGTCCGGGAGGATCGGAAATTACCTATGAACCGCGCGGGTTCGGCCCAAAGGGTCCCTGAGTATATTCCAGGGTCCACGAGTATATTCCGAGCCTGCCGGCCGGATACGTCCCACGCTGCGCTCTATACGAGCACCTGTCGTGCGAGGCGCGCCCATTTGGCAGGAAGAAGCCAACATGATGGCAGAAGGCACTGACTCAGTGGACATGACGTCCGAAGAAATGGCGACGTACGAAATTACACGAGTTCTGGTCGATCAATTCTTCTGCGGTGAGCTTCGCTACACGCGTCTGGCAGACGCGATCGCGGAGGCAAAGCGCCATCCGGGGTCAGGTCAGAAACGGGGGTAGTCGCCATGCGCGGTGAAGCGTA
>NZ_LMUJ01000111.1:0-4317 GCF_009765975.1 Acidisphaera sp. S103
AGGCCTTCGGTCGGGCTACGCCCTCCCTTCACCCCACGCCCCGGAAACTTTCTCATCCTGATTGACGGGGATTCTCACCTTGATTGTCGCGCGGCACGCTATGCCCTGGCAGCGCAAAAGGCTCAACCGACCTAACTCAGTCTGCCGATATCACGCATGATACCGTAGAGCGTTTTTCGCTTGGCGGGGCGGCGCACCGGCCGCCCAGTTCGAGCTTCCGTGGCTGGAATCCGCGCCGGTGAGCGAAAAACGTGTTGCGCTAAACCGCCCCCCCGCTGCCAGGGCTATGGGGATTGAATGCCGCGGGTCCTTCGCCGATGCGGCCCAGAGACGGTTTGGAGGGCAACGGGCGGGCATGGTCGGCCCCAAACGAGCCTTCGAGCGATCGCCACAGCCGAGATTTGGTTGCTTGGCCCCCGTTCAGCGGCGTGTGCGGCCAGTGCAGCGTAAGCGTCGCCGCCCCGATCTGGCGGGTGCTTCGCGGTCTCGCTGCCGGAGCGCCGATTCTGGGTCATGATGTGTCCAGAACCGGCTGGCAGATTCTGGGCCGCGCGATGCAGTCGATCACCACCATGATGCCGGTATGGCAGTACGGACACTCCCGCAATGACTGACCGGTCAGCGCCTCGAAACTATCACGGTAGTCAGCCGGCGGATCGGCTTCCAATCCGGCCGGCGTCATCCCAAGGAGCTCCCGGCAGCGCGCGAGCTTCTGTTTGCGGTGGCAGTTGCCAAGGAAGCCGAAGTACCGGATGCGGTGGAACCCGTCAGCCAACACATGGATCAGGAAGCGGCGGATGAACTCGCCGGCCTCGAGGGTCATGGTTTTTTGACGGTTGTCGTCCCGGTAATCTTTCCAGCGGAAGCGAACCTCGCCGTCGTCCATGGACACCAAGCGATTGTTGGAGATGGCGACGCGATGGGTATACCGCCCGACATAGTCCAGGACCTGTGCCGGGCCAGCGAACGGCCGCTTAGCATAGACCACCCACTCGGTGTTCCAGGCCGGCGCAAGGTGATGCCGGAATGCCGCAGGCTCATACAGGTGACGATGGGCGGAAAAAAAGTTCAGCTCTCCGGCGGCGAATGCTTTCCCCAAGTACTTCAGGAACAGGCCCCGGAACATCCGCGACAGCACCCTGACCGGCAGGAAAAACCCGGTCGGCATGCGATCCAGCTGTCGCCGTCTGGCGCAATTCCACCCCCAGGCACGAGAAAATGAATGTGTGGGTGATGACACCCACGCCCACAATACCCTGAGCCCGGACAGTACGGACGTTCAGGTCTTCTACCCGTTTCACCCGCTTCATGGTTCTACCTTGCGGATCCTTCGCAGACCGAAGCGGGGAGATGGGACGGTCTGTGTCATCGACCCATGCGGGCGGCGACTGAAGATTCCAGTCTGGATGCTGTTGCGGGGATGCGCCGAGATCATGATCTCCGAACGACCGCGGGTGGGTAAGGAAGCACTCCTCTCTCTTGCTTCACTGATTGCATCACAACCCGACTCCAACTGCCGTGTTCACGATGACCTTCCGCTGACGCCCGTTAGGGAATGCGAGGGAGGTGGTCGTGGTACAACTTCAACTTCTGGACCTGATGATTCCAGAAGAATGCGATGCCGTCTCAATGGACCCAGCGACACGCGCCGATCTCATCAATCTCATGGCCCGGGCTGTGGTGGCAGTCTTTCACGAGGAAGGGGGAAGCAATGACAGAAGTCGTGTACAGTCCCAAGATCAAACCGGAGCACTTGGCTCGCAAGGCGATTGTGTACCTTCGGCAGTCCAGCGACAAACAAGTACGACAGAATAAGGAAAGTCAACTCCTCCAGTACGCGGTTGCCGAACGGGTGCGCGCTCTGGGCTGGGCGCAAGTCGAGGTCATCAATAGTGACCTCGGATCGAGCGCGGGTATTGCCGCCGCCCAGCGGGAAGGCTTCGAGCGTGTCCTCAGCTTGGTAGCACTGGGAGAGGTCGGCATCGTCGGCAGCCGAGAGGTATCGCGGCTATCCCGGACGGACAAAGACTGGTGTCGGCTGCTGGAGGTGTGTCAGATCTTTGGAACGCTAATCGCTGACGACCAGCAGGTATACGATTTGAATTTTCTCGACGATCAATTGGTGCTGGGCATCAAAGGCACCCTCAGCGTGGTCGAGCTCAAGGTCATACGCCAGCGATTGTTGGCCGGGCAGGAGTCCAAAGCCCGCCGCGGCGAACTGTTCAAAAGGCTCCCGGTTGGGTATGCCCGCGACGCAGTCGGTAAGGTTGTGTTTCACCCCGATCGCCGGGTCAGCGAAGCGATCCAACTGGTGTTCACTAAGTTTCGAGAACTGTGGAGCGTGCGTCAGACATTCCAATGGTTCCGTGACCACGACGTGGAGCTACCGGCCAACCCGATCCAGGGAACCGGGCTGATCTGGAAGATTCCCTCACAGAGCCTGGTCCGCGACATCTTGTCCAACCCCTTCTATGCCGGCGCCTATGTTTGGGCGCGGCGTCCGGTAAAGACCTTGCTGGTCGACGGCCGGCTGGAGAAACGTCAGGGCGCGATGCGCCCCGCCGAAGAATGCCGCGTATTCATCCGCGATCATCACGTAGGTTATATTGACTGGGCCACATACGAAGAGAATCGGCGAATGGTGCGACGCAATTCGGTGAGCCGGGAGGGGGACGAATCGATGGCGGCGATACGCGCCGGCCAGGGTCTTCTGGTAGGACTCCTCCGCTGCGGACACTGTGGACGCAAGCTGCATGTAAGGTATTGGGGTGGCCGCGGTACCAATGCACGCTATCTTTGCAAAGGCGACTTTGATGATGGCGGGCAGTATTGCATCGGGTTTGGAGGCAGCTCGGTAGACCACCGGGTGGGACAAGAAGTACTAAACGTGATCGCGCCTTTGGGGGTGGAAGCCAGTCTGCGAGCGCTCGAAGAACTGAGCGCCGACGGCGCCGCTCAACGTGCCGCCCTGTCGCGCAAGCTGGAGCAACTGGCGTATGAGGCAAAAAAGGCCTTCGAACAGTACGACGCGGTAGACGCTCGCAATCGGCTTGCGGCGAGCGAGTTGGAGCGGCGATGGAACGAGAAGTTGGAGGAAATCGAGGTAGTCAAGCAACGGCTTTCCAGTCTGGATGCACAGCGTTATTCGGTATCAAACGAAGAGGAAATAAGAATACGCTCGATGGGTGATCGATTCGCCGAAGTCTGGCAGAGTAATCACTGTCCTCCGACATTCAAGAAGATGATCTTCCGCACAGCCATCGAAGAGATCATCGTGCACACCGACCTGGATAGAAAGTCCCTTGAGTTGATAATTCACTGGAAGGGAGGTGTGCATACGCAACTTGCGATGGAGCGGCCACGTTCCGCGACGGAAACCGCCACGCCTGTGGAGGCGCTGGATATCATCCGTAGTATGGCTGTTCGCCACGGCGACGACCAGATTGCCTCGGTATTGAACCGACGCGGCTATTCCACGGGCAAAGGGAAACGATGGAATCAGGTTCGCGTGGCGACCGCCAGGCGCAACCATTCCATTGTCGGTCAAAAGCGAGCCCTGCCTGATCCGGAGAGAGTTAGTTTGAGCCAAGCGGCGCGAATATGCGGCGTCAGTCATCGCACGATCGAACGGCTGGTGGAGGCCGGCCTGCTAAAGCGTGAACAAGTGACGCCCCGTGCACCCTGGGAAATTCGCCGCAGCGATTTGGACGCCGAACCCATTCGCAGGATTATCGATTGCCTCCACCGCACCGGCAAACTGATTTTGCTAGGGGGCCGCACGGAGGACCAACTCGCCCTGTTCACTGAAAATGCTGGAAATGATAATGCCGGGTATCATGTCTGAGGGTTCTGCAACAGATTCTGTCCCCAGGTGTGCAGCACACCGAGGAAGCTGATCTCCGCACCCAGATGCTGTGGATCCGCGGCGATGGTGCGCAACGTCTCCGACGCCGCCCGGAACAGGATGTCGTAAACCACGGTCTGATTCTGAAACGCGATGGCCTCGATCGCCGCCGGCATCGTGAACACGACGTGGAAATACGGCACCTCGAGCAGTTCCGCCTGACGATCGGCGAGCCACTGCGCCCGCGCCAAACCTTGGCACTTCGGGCAATTTCGATTCCTGCAAGAATCGTAGGCGATACGTTGATGGCCGCAATCGCCGCACCGCTCGATGTGACCGCCAAGCGCGGCGGTGCGGCAATTCTCGATTGCGATCATGGCGCACCGCCGTGCCGCGGACAGCGACGCGCCCTGCTGATCACGGAAAGCCGGGCCGAAGTGGCGGAGCACATCCGCCACTTCCAGCCCCTCGCG
>NZ_LMUJ01000111.1:4327-6659 GCF_009765975.1 Acidisphaera sp. S103
GGGAAACCTTCTCATCCTGATTGACGCATTTTCTCACCTTGATTGTCGCGCGGCAGACTTTGGTGGCCTCGGTCCGACCCACGGTTTCCAGGGTCCGCTGGATCAGAGTAGTGATATCGGTCTCGGCCCTGGTGACGCCACCAAAGACTTGGCGGCCACCCGTCTCCGTTTCGATGTTGCCGACGCGGACCTTCAAGTGCCGTTCGCCGTCTTCGCAGCTCCGTACAAAGATTGCGTCCAAGCTCATCGCGATTGCCGCGGCAGCGATCGGCGGCTTCTCCGCCGCCGCATCGCTGAGCTGCTTGCCGATATGTAGCGTATGGCGGCGCAGTGTCTCGGAGCTCTTCCCGGTGTCGATCCGCAACAGATGCTGCAGCACGTCAGCCGCAACCCGATACGGCCTCAGCGCGGACAGCCGGGCTTGCAGTTGATCCAGCTCAGGTGTCGCCGGCAGTGCGATGGCCAACTGACGCCAGTCTCGTCACAACCGCAGCCAGCACATGCCAATCGGGGAAGCTTCACCCTGACCTCGCCGAACAGCGTCGCGATCCGATGCGGCCGCCAACCCTTCGCGTGGTACATCCCGCCGCATGACCGACGGTCTGGCCGAAACAGCCCGTGGTGGTCGGCCTGCGCGGCAGCCACCTCCTGCTGAACTTGCGACAACAGCTGCTTCGCTTCGGCCAACGTCAAACCCAAGTTGGCGATCTCACGAAGACCATCAAGCCGTGTGATCGCCATCACGTCGACACTTCGAGACTGACCATCAATGCCCGTTCCAGTCAAACGCAGCGTCCACTCCATCCGCGAGTCCCCAGCCGGCAACATACCCGACCGGTCGTATCGCTCTGTTTATCATCCCCAATCAATGGACGGTCCCAAAGTCATCACACTGATCGGCGCCCTGTCGCGCAAGCCCACAACGGTCGAGGTGTCGATGCTGTCCAGCAGTTTGCGCGCCTGGAGGATCTAAACACGGTGATCGAAGCTATGCGTGCGCAGCCTTGGGTTGATCCGCGACGTATCATCCTTGTTGGCTGGTCACGAGGAGGATTTCTCTCAGTCGAATATGCCGCGCGACATCCAGGCGACATTGCTGGCGCCGTGAATTTCTCCGGGGGCTGGTGGCCCGGCCGCGGGTCGTCTGCGGAGGAGAACAGCGGGCTGCTTGCTGCTGCTGGAAAGAGCAGAGGCATGGCAGCGGAGCTTTGACTTTATGCCGAGAATGACAGCTATTACACGCTCCCCTATGCTCGGAAGATCTTCGGTGCCTTCTCCGCGAATGGCGGCGTTGGCGAATTCATTCCATTTGAGAACATACATATCGGTAACGGCCACGCGCTGTTCGAGCATGTTGACCTGTGGAAAGCGGCGGTTGCGGCCTATCTGCGCCGAATCGAGTCGGGCCAGACGCAGCAATGACCCAACCTAGAAGCGCATCTGATACACTATTGCTAATTCCGTATCAGGGATGCGCCGGCGTCCCCCCGCCCTGCCCCGCTTTCTGTGGACACCCGGCCGCCAAGCGGGCAACGACCCCGCCGCCTGTTACGGAACTCCTATGAACGGTATCAAACAGCCTTCCCCGATCCAGAAGCCTGCCCTTCTCTCCGGATCGCCTGGCGTCGGCAAGTCCGGGGTAGTTGTGCAGGTTGCCGGCCTCCCGTTTGAGGCCGAGTTATCCGAACTCGCTCCGCCGTTGGCCCAATGCGCTGCACCACTTTCGGGAGAGGTCCTGTTTGAGTGCCGTCTCACTGCCACCGGACCGGAGCTGAATCAAAACCCCTCATCGTACCAGACTGAGACGGTGACCGATGGTACTTTCTGTCCTCCGGCATCAACCGTTACAAAGTTGGTCTCGCTAATCCGAATGATCGGCGGGGTCGGCAACTGCCCCAACCAAATATTCACAGCTTGCTGAACTCCAGCGTCGCTGACTCCGCGGAACAGTTTGAATCTCATGCCAAATGTCCTTGACCTCGATGAGATGACCGGGCGCGCGTTGGTCACGCGCCCTCGATGACAATAATCCTGCACTATGGGTACCGGCGAGCCCCGTTTCGTCTCCTTCATCGCGGGAAAATTGCCCTTCGATCGCTATAGCACCCCAACCGCAATACGTCGTCGTATCCCGGGGCAATCCTAGCGGGTTCTGTTGCAGCTTTTCGTCGCGATCGGGGCCGGGTAGAAGTCGTGCCATGGGGAAACAGCGACAAGCGGCGCAGGTGCGGCAGGATAAATCCTTCAAGGGCCGGCAATTCGCCGCGGAGGTGATCCTGTGGGCAGTCCACTGGTATCTGATGTTCCCCGTCAGTTACCGCGATCTCGAGCT
>NZ_LMUJ01000111.1:6669-17510 GCF_009765975.1 Acidisphaera sp. S103
AGCATGCCGCGGAGTGACACTGGGTTGGTGGTAGTTGCTGCAGCGCGCTTCTCGAGGGGAGCCTCGCGCCAGAGCTTCTTTCCTCTCAGTGCAATTGTCCCAATGTGCACTGAGCAGCTCAAGGCCTATTCCTCACTCAGCGGCAACCTCGCTGTCGCCCTTGTCGACATCAGACGAGTCGGCAGCCTCTACTTTTAGGCTTTGTTGTTGCCGCCTTATCATCGCCCTCGCGCTTTTCGGAAACGCCTTCTCAAAGGCTCGACCAGGGTTGTTGCCTTCACGCAGTGCCTCGACAAAGGCCTTAATTTCGCCCGACCATTTCTCCGGAGCGCGGACGTTCACCTGTACGATGCCGCTGCGCAGTTCCTTCTGTCGATAACTCTCTTGAGCCCTTTGACGGGCCTGATCCCCAGCCTTTGCTCGAAGCCGTGCCATGACGAATTTCCTTTTGATTGCCTTGCCCTAAGCAGATCCACGAGCCTTCGAACATGCCTCACCAACCTCAGTCCGTTAAACCGTGGCCGTTGGGGCCGAAGGTCTGACTGCTGGCATCCCGCGACCGTAGGCTTTTCGGGGCACGTGATCACAAGCGCGTGATCGTGTTAGGCCTGGAATCCAGGCAATTTGGCATCGTTGGGCTCTAGTGATAGCGGCTTTATCGCTAGTGATATCGGCCCTATCACTAGTGATAAAGTAACTGTCGTTAGTAAGAAAGTTGCTTCTTAGCTCAACGCGAGATAGGCTGCAAGCACACAAGACATCTAAGTGTCTCAAGTGGAAGCCCGCTGCGCGTTACTTGATCATGGAACAAAGAGATGAATGAACCTCTTGCCTCGAATCTTCTGTCGCCCGAACCTGTTCTGCCCCTGCATTTGGCAAGGCCGCGGCTTCGCCGTTGGGAGGCCAGTGAGTACCTCGCTCTTCGATACGGTCTCCGCGTTGCAGCTGCGACCCTCGCCAAGCTTGCGAGCGTTGGTGGAGGGCCGGCCTTTCATCGCGCACCGCGTATTCCCCTATATCCAAAAGAAGAACTGGACCGCTGGGCAGAGGAACGTCTCGGCCGGTTATTTCGTACTACTAGCGATGTGGCGTCTTAATACTTCCAGTATTACGACGACCTGGGGGACGCGTACAACACGATTCGAAGAGTCGGAGCTTAGTTTTGCGCTTTCTTCGGCCATGCCTCGAGTAACAATCTCCAAGGCCGACCCACAACATCAAGTGAGCCGCAGCTCACTCAGTGAAAATCGACCGGTGCGTAACCAGAGTAGCAGCGGTGTCAAACGTTGCAATGACTCACAACGGCGCCCAGGTCACTAAGTATTGCCAGCCCGAGAGAGTTAAAGACGGTTTGTTCGACGGCTCAGAAGTCGCTGATCGGACCGTCCATCGCCGACCAGAGCCCACCAGTGGTGAGATCCTAGAACTCACATTCCGGATTCGTCGGGGTTCCGAAGGGCCCAAGGGAACGGCCGATGCACCAGCCAAGCGTCGGGCAGGATCGGCCAAAAATCCCGAATTCGGCACGGGCCACATCAGCCGCATCGACGGCCGAAGCGGCAGCGCCGGCAGCTTTCCCAGCGGGGGCCAGTCGCCTCCGCGCCACTTGTGCGAGAGAAAATCATGAGCACCACTACCGATAGGCGCAGCTTCGACGTCTGGCGTTATCAATTACCGCTGCCCGAGGCTGATGCCCGTCTGCGCATCAAGAGATTTGAAACGCTCGGCGCGGCGCAGGCCGAGCGTGACCATCGCATTGGTATCCTTGGCCGAGGCAATCGCGAGCAGCGCCGATTCGCAAGAAAATTGGAAAGGTGTCGGAAGGGGCGGCGTTGCAAGCTCTCGATATGCACAATGTGTCAACGTCGAACACGGCTGTGGCTCATCGGCCAGATCGTGGCGTTGATGGCAAAAGACAAGGTGCTCTTCATCACGATCATTCCGGACAAGTCCTCCTTCAAGACTGGCAGTCTAGCTGACGCTCACCCTCGCCGACTGTTGGATCGAGTTCGTAAGCAGCTGACCCGCTGCGGCATCCGCGGACTGGTGGTGGGCGCGGTGGACGGTACGCACGAGGCGGACCGTGGTGAATATCAGGTCCACATCCACGCGTTGGCGGGTACAAGTGATCGGGGAGCACTCGATAGCCTTCGATCCTATTATCCCCCAACGCCCACGGGTTCTGCCGCAGTCGTCATTCAGCCGGTGGCTGCGACCGACTTAGCGTCAGCGGCGGGCTACTGCTTCAAGACGTATTGGGTCGAGCGGGTCCGCTACCGGGCGCGGTCCGGCAAGCGAAGCTCAAAGATGCGACGGTTGGCTGCTGACCAAGAGCGGGAGTGGCTCGCATGGCAGGCTGGCCACCCGCCCGAATCGTTGCTGTTTCTCTACGGGCTGCGGCGCCGTGGTGACGCGCTGTGCCGCCTCGAGGACACACCTGGCTCCGAGACGCAGCCCGGGTGCCCCGCCTCTCGGTGCGCTCAATGACAGGCTTTCCAAAGGCGTGGCTAGCGGAACTGCCGACGTGCCGACGTGCCGGCGTCGCCAAAACAGGCCCCGTCCCTCGGTCACTTATCGCGCTTCACCGCACCTACGCAGTGTTCCTGCCACTCACATTTCTCAATGCCAAAGAAAGGCCCCTTTTCGCCTTCTATTCCCCCATCTTTTTCATCTTCGAGCACCTCGATCCCATCGCCATCAAAAGTGTCGCTGACAACGCAATTCGTGCGGATCGCGCCGTTTGCGTGTTCAGCAATCACTTACGTCGGCGCGTCAAGGCAAGAACCACCCCCAACACGATCAGGAGTTCAGAAAACCATGGCTGATCTAAAATCCAGGAAAGCGGTCCCCTTCCCTACCAAACCCTCGGGCCGGAATCGCTTGGCATCGAAGAAGCCCACGCTCACCAAACATATCCGCTTAAAATCATTCGCTGAGGGTGACGCGGGGGAGTTCTTTATCAAGGTGGAGTTTGAGGTCGGTAAGGTGAAGAAAAATAGACTCTTCCGGCTGGATAATGTGAGCGTGAACTCTAAACAATTTAACCAACTCAACTTAGACGGAGCCAAGCTGATTTCGCCGGCAGCCCGGAATGAGTTCATCGCAAGAGTTCAGCAGTTCCCGGACAATGGAAAGCGGTTGCAGGTTGCAACGAGGCTTGGCTGGAATGGATGGAATTTTGTTCTGCCCAAGCGCAGGTTCGGGCCCAGCACAAGAGCGTTGCTGGTTCATCTGGAAGATGCCCAGTCTGAAAGGTTCACGCGGTTTCGGGTCAGCGGTACTATAGAAGGTTGGCGAAGACTTGGGGGGCTTGCGATAGGCAACACTCGAATCGTCCTGTTTATCAGCGCCGCTTTCAGTGGACCGGTCGCGGCGCTTTTAGGCCTGGAACAGGTCGGGATTATGCTGGTGGGCAATCCCATCACGGGAAAAACGACCGTAAACAAGGTGGCTGGATCAATTTGGGGCTGCCATATCGACCCCAACAAGGCTCGGGAGATGGGCTTTGGACAACCGTTCAACGCGACTGAGGGTTACATTGAGGATGACTTCCTAGCGGCCAATCATACGCTGCTGGTTCTCGACGAGACCCGTGGCGGGGGGCTTGACGACAAGGACATCGGGCCTTCGCTGAACAGGCAGGTAATGCGCCTGTCATCCGGGTTTCAGAAAGGACGGCTGACTGACACTGGGCCTCGCCGTTCGTCCGCGGTGCCGATCCTGATGAGTTCCAACCTGTCTCTCCAGCAGTTCGGTAACTTGGCCGGAAACCGAATCGACGACGCGCTTCACAGCCGAATGATGGCCGTCCCACTGCCCCAGGGGGGACAAGGTGCTTTTGAGAATCTGCATGGTTCGAAGGATGCCGCGACGTTCAGTGCCGTGCTGCGCAAACTTGCAGAGGAACATTTCGGTCACCCGTCCCAAAAGTTTCTCGCTAAGCTAACAGCCGAAAACTCCCGTAACCCGGAGAAGCTTGGCGCATGGCTGAAGGCCCGACGTGAGAGTTTCCTGCGCTCGGTCGAGGATATCGCGTCACCAACACAGAACCTGGACAGGACCAAGGCAAAATTCGCCACCATCTATGCATCTGCGCGTTTCGCCATAAAGGTTGGCATACTTCCATGGAAGGTGCCGGAATTAGCCCGAAGTCTGCGTTCCTGTCTCTTGGACCACGTGAACCTGGTCGCTCAAGAGGCGACGTATAGTGGTGTCGCTGGCAATACCAGGACGGCCAGTGCTTCCAGTGCGATTCAACCTCAGCCACTTGCCCAACTCCGAGACTATGTGCGGTCGAACGGCGACAGAATTGTGGATCTCGCCGCCGAGGTACCGGCTGATCGCCTTCCCAGGGAAGTCTCCGACTGGCCGATATTGCAATCAATCCACAAAGAAAACGGACGGGAATACCTATTCACCGACAAGGCGCTACTCACAATCCTGGGCGATAAATCTCGTGTTCAACGGTTAAAGCTCACCTTAAACGAGGCTGGACAAATTGCCACCGAGAAAGGATCGGGAGGTGATCTCCGATATTCGGTGAAACGCACGATTCCAGGCCGAGGCCGCGAGCAATTCATCGCAATCAAGGCGGAGGCGATCGACAGTGAGGCCTGATACGTGAAGACAACGTCGGGGTGGGCTTGCAATCGCCCATGCCGATATTCAGTACAAGTGTTGTGGCACAAGCCCGAATGAATTGTCTAAGCCGATGCGCATGGTGCATATGGCAAAGTATCTCGAGATAGGAATCCAAAAAATTGCCAAGCTCGACGACAAAGCTGAAAGCTTTCCATTGATATTTTCCGATATAAGTGGGCCGGAAAGACCTATTTATCCCGAACCGGAATTCCGAAGAGGGCACCAGATTTTTCCGTAAAATACACTGCTCACGGAATGAAAAGCACCATCAGTGCGATGTATTTATGGCGGCTGCTTTCGCTGATGATGCCTAATGCAGTGGTTTCAACGTCAATGTTGGCGCGCAATTCGATCAAAAATGGGGGCTGAAAATACCCAATTTAGGCTGATGGTGCATGGCTGATTTTTGGCCGTTGCAGCCGTTTCATCGGTTTCAGCCGTTGCCGCCATAATCGGAGAGAATGAAATGCATATCACAAAAATCGCCAATTTGGCGGACCAATCGAACGATTCCGCATTCGAGATTTTCGAGGTTCGAAAGCTTGGTCGGGGGACTTGCCTCTTGCGGATCGAGCGGGAGAAATCCCGGACTCCCGATTCTCTCCACAGAGAACTCGTGAAATCGAACGTCGCCATGCCGACCGATCGACGAACGGCACTTGAGGCGCTCGTGTCCATAATCGAACAGGAACCTCTCGAGCAGTGGATTTATGCGGAGACTGTCGGTTGGCGTGAGGACGAGCGCGCCTTTCTGCTTGGCGATCGGTTAATCGGGGATATCGCCGGGATCAGAGTGTTTCCGCCTGGTGGGCCAACTCCGCAAACCCGCATCGGTTTTCACCATCGTGGCAATTTGGCGACGTGGCGATACAAGGTGGCGGCTGCGTCGCTGACATTCCCGCCATGGGTAGCCGCCCTGTCAGCCGCCTTCGCCGCCCCACTTTTGGCGCCGTGCCGGTGGCCGTCCTTCCGATTGCATTTATTTGGCGGCACGGACCTGCGACGCATGGCGGCCGTAGCAGTCGCGGGATCAGCGGTTGGGTTTGGTCGACGACATATTACGCAGCTGTCGCAAGTTGCGGTTCAGCAAGTGCCAACCATTGCCAAGCTGTTGACGGACCTGGTCGTCCCGGTTGCGGAAACGAATGCCGACTTGGCCGGGCCGGCCCGCGGTCGATCAATGAATATCGCGGACCGGCTGCTGGCCGGCGCGACCGTAGGGGATGTCGGTTTGTTCATACCGGAAGCCTTTTCTTGGCGTGGCACGTTGGTCTCCGCAGCTGCTGAGGCGGTTCATTCAAACGGCTTGACGGAGGCCCTATTTATAACGGGGTCCGAGCCCTTCACGCTCGACCTGCCGGTATCACTGGCTGTCTGGGGCCAACAGCAAGTGACCTCGGCGAGTGGGTCAACGGGGGGGAAACTATTGCGGACGTGCGACGAACATTCCGGACTGGCTTATCGGCGCTATATCAAATTCTTGATCGCGAAATATGCCGACCTTCCGAAAATGGCTAAAGCCTTTGCGGCCGAATTTCGTGCGGCCGTGACAGAAGCTGACCGCGACCTCCTAAGTTCGCCGGTGATGGTTGGCTTCGAGCGACTGTACGCGGGGGGCGCCATGGCGATTGCGGCCCGCGTGGTGCCCTGGAAGCAAGGCGAACTCAGCACAACGCTGATTGCGTGCCTGAGGGCGTCCCACGCTCACGCCAACCGGCATACGACAACGCTAACCACGCTGCGCAAGCAATTGAAGGACCACTTGCGACATATCGACCTCGTCGGGAAACACGACCGAAACGAATTCGGACCCGAGCAAGGAGTTGGCCTTTGCCGTTGGGAGCGTGGCGAGCGCGTTTTCACGATTCACGGAAAATCATTCCGTGACTGGTTTGCCAATCGCGCGCAAAGGGTTGCGGTGATACGATGGCTGCATGAAGCAGGTCACCTGCGTATGGGTGAGCGCAAATATCGACCATCGCCAACATCAACCGAGTGGGCCGAACGGTCGGTCAGGTGGCCTGACGGTCGTGCTCACCGGTCGTATGTTTTTCGCGACCCGTTCTGCTTTCATCGTTCGACGGCTGCAGCCGTGTCGCGCCGTGCGGGCTGAAACTGGGGTCATAGTGTAGTTGGGGAAAATCCCACTATGAGAGACATTGCTTATCGATCGGTTTCTCTCCGCCGATTGCCGAAGCTGGTCGGCTGCCTGCAGCGCAACCTTGGCAATGTGATGCTTCTCCCTGCGAGGCGCGGTCCTCCGTGCTTTTGAAATGCGAGCTTTGCCCGTTTTCGCGCTTCGTTCCATGATTTTCGGGACCACTGTGTATGGTAATCAGAGCGTTCCGGCGGGACGAAAACCGAACGCGTTTCCTCGAATGGCCGACGGGTATATTGAGGCCGCCACACCTATTGCCACTGCTCGCCGGAATCCGATGCTTGCTGATGAAATCCTTGCCGCGGCCGATTCTCCCGCCGACCGAGTCTACACGGGCGCACTATCGGCCCTGGGGATCGCCATACGCCAGGCCAAGCGATTCGACTTGACGCCCGGAATCATCGTCACCGCGAACACGATCAGCACCAGTTCGTTCGCGGCGCAACTCCGCGTGCTGCCTCTGTGCCGGCTCCCATTTGAATTCACTTGGATGGAGTGGCCCGGCGCCGATCCCGTCTACGATGCCTATCGGGTCGATAACGCGACCGCTGCTGCGAAGCGGCTCAACGCGCTGTTACGCCGAAAGAGCACAGAGACGTTGGAAAAAGTGCTCTCCGATGCAGGCGCACGGCATTGAAGGCGTTCGTCGTCAGCCTGCGGCACGATCTCGGTGCCGTGCAGGCCGCCCTCGATCTTCCCTGGACCACCAGCCTCGCTGAGGGACAAATCAATAGGCTCAAGATGTTGAAACGAACAATGCTCGGCCGCGCCGGCTTCGCTCTGCTCCGCGCTCGCGTCCTGCATGCGAACTAGCGTAACAACAGCACAAGATTTGCGGGAGAACCCCTTTTTCCACGCCGAAACACAAGCATTCCCCTATCGTTTCTGGCTGCCGGTATCAGCGCGTGGGTTTTGCTGGTCGAGATTAATCGTTAGAAGCATGTCTCTGGCGCTGATAGGATGGGAGACTGAAATGGCGGAGGATGAACCCACTAAACCCGCGTTTGATCGATACGCGGCAGGGCAGCAAATGCTCTTGGAAGAATACAAGAGATATGAAGCTGAACTTCTACAGAATGAAACCATGCTTTACCAGATCGAACGATATTTTCTCGTAGCGATTGCTGCCATATACACTTGGATCTCCACTCAGACCACGAAAGTCGTCGGTCACGAGCTGGTCGGCCACGCAATATGGATACCGATTGTTATGTCCGTGATCATGCTATTCCGGATGAAGGGTTTCAATGATGACAGTCAGAAGAAGCTGGATCATATACGCCGCATCGAAAGAATGTATCTGTCCTCTGACCCCCAACCATCCGACATAGATTTAAAATGGCGGAGCCTGAGAGAGCCCCTGACGAAAGAGCGCCATGAGTGGCTTAAATGCCGCGGCATAAGTAAGACGTGGCTGGCCATTCTGGGGATTACGACTGTCGTTGCCTTGAGATCTGATGGCTCCTTGTTCCTTTGGCTTTCGGCTATTGTTGTCGGACCAAGCTTTATCTGGTTCTTATGCGGTTCCGATCGGATTCAAAAATGCACCGCAACGCCCACTAAGCATACTGGTTCGCTCAGTTAGCCGTCATGCTGCCGTCGATCATCAATTCACTGCCTGTCATCCAGGCCGTCTCGTCGGATGCCAGATAGAGGCAGCCAAACGCGATGTCGGACGGTTTGCCGGTCCGGTTCAACTGTGTGGCGTCCATCCGCGCCTTTCCAGGGTCTCTCACGAGACCGGGCGCTGCCAGCGGCGTTTCGACGAAACCGGGGGGGGGGGGCAGAGATACCGGTGTTACATCCATACTTTCCAAGGGTAATCGTAGCCGTAACGTCGGATACGGGCTGAAGCTGCCGCGCGATGTAAGCCTTATTATAATCAAAGATCGACTCACGCGGAGCCTTCGCCGCCTTCACGGCCTCGATGATCCTGAGCGCGGTTTCCAGATCGAGATTCTGAGGCTTGGGCGCTTCACTCGACTGAGTGGTATTTGTCGGGTTCGGAGCGGGTGTCTTGGGGAAGGGGATGATTTCTGCGCTCATATTCCGCCTCCGATTTAGGGGAATAAGCAGACACCTCGAAAGCACAACTTCCGGCGCTAGGATAAATTCGAGCTGGTAAAATTGTTGACTACGGCGTAGCTCCACTCCCGCGCGCCCGTCCACGCCTACCATTTAGACGCGAGGGAGCCATGAGCCTAACAGCGTTCATTCGGATGCGTTTCACGGCCCTCAGGCAAACTCGCCATCAGGTCTTCGAACGCAGGCCAGGCAATCGGCTTCTTACCGGTCCCTACCCAGTTGAGGAAGAGGCCGCGGCGGACTGGCAGTTCGCTCTATTGAGCGTAGCGGCGTATGGGAGATCCGAGCCAAAGCGGCAAGCGATACCTACCGGAAAGCGGCGGTTGGGAACGGTTGTCCGCACAATAACGCACATATGGAAACACAAAGCTGCCGCCAAGACTCCAGCCCCAGAAGTTGCAACTTCTCGAATCCCAGATGCGGATGCCCAACTCAAAGATATCGGGTGGATACCTTGGACCGGCTTCCCAAATAAGACGCTTCAAGATCGAATGATAGAGCAGCATCTTCGCGCCGAGGTGTGGGAACAAAAGGACCGAACGCTCATCGTAGTTGCCTTTGGGGGAACCGTCTTCACCAGCGGCTCGGACTGGATTGCAAACTTACGTTGGTTCATCCCGAAGCGCAACGACGAATACACTCAAATTGTTGGGCTCTTTGGTCCCGACTTCGTTAAAGAATTTCGGAGCCGGGTGAACAATCCCGAGATGGCGTATTTGAAGGATGCGAAAATTTACTCGACGGGCCATTCCCTGGGTGGAGGCTTAGCGCAACAGTTTGCGTATGCCCTGCCAAAGGGAATTCAGAGGGTGTCAAAGGTATACGCGTTCGACCCCTCCCCCGTTACAGGTTTCTACAGCGTAGATTGCGCGACACGCCAGACCAACCGGGATGGATTACAAATAACCCGCATCTACGAGAGGGGCGAGATCTTGGCAATCCTACGCTCCTTCACGAGCATTCTCGTTAAGCCATCTGCGATCCACCCCATGATACGTGGCGTGCGGTTCAACCTGTTTTATACGGGAAATGCGATATCCGGCCATTCGATAGTTGAGCTTGCCCGCAAAATGCAAGCTGCTGCCGGTGTTGCCGCCTGGACGCCGTCGGTGGTGCATGCTCCCATACAGGGTAGGCCAGCGCTTTAGCGGGATATGATCATGACGGACTTTATGTCTGCTCTTGGAACAGGGATCAGCTGGGGTGCCGGCTCGGCGGCGGCTGTTTATGGGATAGCCGTGGCATTCGAGAAAGACTCGAAACCAGAGGCCCGAAGGGAGATCGCGCAATTTCTGGCCAGCGCTCAGCGGGGCTTCGATATTACCTTGTTATCTAGGCATGTAAAACAGGCTTTTGAGCGTCTATTGGGGCCATCAAGATTCGGACTTCCTAGGGTATCCTCCTCTCTAGCTATCACCATGATATTCTTTATCATAACCGAGCTCCCTCTGTTCCTGTTTCAAGCCGAAGAGACCGCTGCGACAGATAATCAAGATCCTTATTGGCTCAAGCTGATGACCGCGATAATGCTGCCGACCATCACTGCATGCGTCCCGGATTACGTTTCGTTATAAAAAAGCGGCTTCGTTCTGACGATGATCAGTAAAGCGCGAAGCTTATGGTATATTGGTTTCCTATGGTGCCTAGACGTCTTGTTGTCCTTAATTACACTCATTCTCCTCTGGGCCATATTCGTGCCACTTCTCGAGTTTCTCCAAGGGGACGGGAGGTATTATTTACATGATGTATGGAAGATGACGATTAACTCTGTGCCGTCACTCATAGCTGGCCAATGGGAATTGGTGAGAGGGCGCGGCACTTACGATCAGATGTTTGTCTCTCTCATATTTACGTCCACTATATGTAGCGCGACAATCTGGGTGAGAAAATGCGTCAATCAGGATGAGAATTGATGACCGCAACGAGTTCATGATGTTCGGTCTGATTGTCGCTGACA
>NZ_LMUJ01000111.1:17520-71259 GCF_009765975.1 Acidisphaera sp. S103
GCACCAGGTCCGGCAAGGTTGGCGAGCCGATGTCGAGAGACTCAAGCGGACTGGCTGTGGCGCAGACCGTGCCGGTAGAGATCATGAGATACTGCGCCGTGGTGCTCAGATTGCGATGGCCGAGCAGCAACTGGATGGTACGCAGATCGGTGCCGGCTTCCAGCAGATGAACCGCGAACGCGTGGCGCAGCGCATGCGGTGCTATCGGTTTGTCGATGCCGCACAGCAGCCTCACCTCGCGGCAGGTCCGGTCGACGGTGAGCGGCGAGAGCGGCCGGCCGGGTTCGCGGCCCGGAAACAGCCACTCTCCCGGACGGGTAAGCTTCCAGTAGTCCCTGAGTATATCGAGGAGCTTGGGCGGCAGCATCACATAGCGGTCTTTGCGGCCTTTGCCTTGTTCGACCCGGATGACCATACGTCTGCTGTCAATCGCAGCGGGTCTGAGGCGAACGGCCTCGGAAATTCGTAGGCCGGTTGCGTAGCAGATGGTCAGGATGACCCGGTGCTTGAGGATGTCCACGGCACCCAGGAACCGCGCGACTTCCTCCTTGCTCAGCACGACGGGCAACTTCTTGGCCTGGCGGCCGGCGGGGATGTCGTCCTCGACAATCCAGGGCCGCTTGAGGGTGACGGTGAAGAAGAAACGAAGCGCGGAGACCGCGACGATGATCGAGCTGGCCGCAAGGCGTCTTTCTTGCGTCAGGTGGATCAGATAGGTCCGGATCTCAGCCGGCCCCAGGAGTTCGGGTGATTTGCGAAAGTGGCAGGCGAACCGGACGACCTGTGCGACATATACGCGCTGCGTGTTTGGCGTCAGGTTGCGGATCTGCATATCGTCGATCATTCGACGGCGAAGCGGGCTCATGGACAACTCCTTTGCGAGATGGACAGCGCCACATGGCGCCGGCGCATCGTCTCGCAGTTGAGTTGTTAGACCAGACAGGACATGTACTCTCGGCTTAACCAGACACCGCCAAGTAGAACTAGAGAAACGATGCCAAAATCACAGAATTACCGCGAAGCGGTTTAGTGCAACGTCCTTTGTCATGCGTGATATTGCGGCTTCAGTGGCGCACTGAGCTGTGACCCCACTCCGGCATCGGCCCCACTCCGGTACACCACACGCCCACCCCCATCCCTTGACGCCCCCACCCCACCCAAGCTATCCACCCGCTCCAAACTTTGGAATTCCGAATTCCATGCTGCAGGCCCTATCAGCACCCGAGAGCCTGATCGACCGCACCTACCAGCAAATGCTGGCGGCGATCGCCGATGGCACGCTGCTGCCCGGCCAGCGCATCCGCCAGGCCGAACTCGCCGACACGCTCGGTGTCTCCCGCCAGCCCGTCAGCCACGCGTTACACCTGCTGAAGCGCCAGGGCCTCGTCGAAGATTATGGCCGCAAGGGCATGCGCGTCGTGCCGCTCGACCCGATCCGAGTCATGCAACTCTATCAGGTGCGGGAAGCCATAGACGGCCTCGCCGCCCGCCTGGCGGCACAACGCCCACACGATCACCCCAATCGCGACAGCCTGAAACGCCAACGCGACGCCGGCGTCCAGTTCGATGCCACAACCCCCATCCCCACCCTGGTCCGCGCCGACACTGACTTTCACCGCACCCTGTACCGCCTGTCCGGCAACCCGGCGATCGAGGAAATGACCAGCCCGCTCTGGCCGCATCTGATGCGCTCAATGGCCATGGTGCTGCGGGCACCCGACTACGCCGCCCGCGTTTGGCATCACGAACACCCCGCCATCGTGGACCGCATCCTGGCCGGCGATCCCGTCGGAGCCGAAACCGCCGCCCGCGACCACGCCGCCACCGCCGCTCGGTTGACCGCCGAGGAACTGCAACCAAAAGCCGCATAGACGGAGGAACCACCCATGCTGACCGAACAACAAACCAGGCAGTTCCACGAGGAAGGCTACCTCTTCCTGCCCGAAACCTTCTCCCCAGCCGAAGTCGCCATCCTGAAATCCGAAGCCGACCAGATCTACAGCCAGCAGCGCCCCGAAGTCTGGCGCGAGAAGTCCGGCGCCCCCCGCACCGCCTTCGCCGCCCATCTCTACAACGAAGCGCACGGCCTGCTCGCCCGCCACCCGCTGATGATCCGCCCCGTCGAGCAACTGTTCGGTGAGCAGGTCTACATGCATCAATACAAAATCAACGCCAAAGCCTCCTTCACCGGCGACGTCTGGCAATGGCACCAGGATTACGGCACCTGGGCGCGCGACGACGGCATGCCCGAACCCCGTGCCATGAACATCGCCGTCTTCCTGGATGAGGTGATGCCGATCAACGGCCCGCTGATGCTGGTGCCGCGCAGCCACACCAACGGCGTCCTCGCCGCGCAGCATGACACCAGCACCACGTCCTACCCGCTGTGGACGCTGGACGAACCGACCGTCACCCGCATCGTCGAAACCGGTGGCATCGTCGCCCCCACCGGCAAACCCGGCGGCCTGCTGCTGTTCCACGGCAACCTGGTGCATGGCTCCGCCGGCAACATCACGCCGTATCCGCGCAAAATCGTCTATCTGACCCTGAACGCCGTCTCCAACTACATCCGCAAGCCAACCCGAGCGGAATGGATCGCACACACCGATTTTGCGCCGATTATCCCGACAGATGAGGGTGCATTGGCCCGCTACGCCCAAACCTTCCAACAAGCCGCGGAATAACCGCCGGATTGCACGCCGCGGCGTTTCAGGCCACACAATCCCGGGCCCACGGCAGGACAGGATGAGGCATGCGGCGGCGTGACGTGATCGCCGGAGCGGGTGCGGCTTTGCTCGCGTCGCCTTCGGTCGCGGCGGAAAGCACGACAATTCCCGCCGAGTTGCCCGACGGTACGCGGGAAATCGCCCAATACGTCAACCTGCCCGACAAGCGGCGGCTGCTGCGCCTTGTCGACCGGCCACCGAATTACGCGTCGCCGGTCGATGTCTTTACCGATGTCGTGACGCCCAACGACCGGTTTTACGTGCGCTATCACCTCGCTGGCGTGCCGTCGGCCGACGACATGGATGGCTGGACGCTGTCCGTCGCCGGAGATGCCGTCAAGCAGCCGGTGCGACTGAAAATGAGCGACCTGCTCGACCTGCCGTCGAACGACGTCCTGTCGGTCTGCCAGTGTGCCGGCAACCGCCGGGGCCTGGTAGATCCGCACGTCGCCGGCGTGCAGTGGACCGATGGCGGCATGGGTTGCGCGGTGTGGAGCGGGCCGGCCCTGCGCGATGTCCTGAAGGTCGCCGGCGTCAAGCCGGAGGCCCTGGAGGTCTGGCTGGGTGGCGCCGACAAGCCGGTGATGGACGGCACGCCGCCGTTCCGCAAAAGCATTCCGATGGAAAAAGCGCTTGATGGCGACACCATCGTAGCCATCGCGATGAACAACGCGCCGCTGCCGCAGTTGAACGGCTATCCCGCACGCTTGGTGGTGCCCGGATGGGTCGGCACCTATTGGATGAAGCATCTGACCAGTATCGAGGTCAGTTCGTCCCCCCTGAAGAATTTCTGGATGCAAACCGCCTATCGTGTCCCGGCCGGTCTGTTCCCGGTCACGCGGCCGTTCCAGTCCCAGGCCACGCCCACAACCGTCCCCATCACCGAACTGGTCGTCAACTCGCTGATCGCCGACCCGTTGGAGGGCCAGGAGCGGGAGCGATCGGGCTTCAATATCCAAGGCATCGCCTGGGATCGAGGCGCCGGGATCGACCGGGTCGAAGTCTCGATCGACGGTGGCGCCAACTGGCAGGATGCGCTGCTGGATCGGCCGCTTGGTCCCTACGCCTACCGCCGGTTTCTCCTACAGACCGAACTGATGCGACCCGGAACGTACCGGCTGATGAGTCGAGCCACCAGCCACACCGGGGAGCGACAGGCCGAACGGTTCAAGGCAAACCCGGGCGGGTACCACAACAACGTGCCGCGTCCGATCGCCGTGACGGTGGTATGAAGCGGCTGGCAACCGCGGCGCTGGCGGCGCTGATCGCCCGAGGCGCCCTCGCTGACCCACCCGCGCCCCTGAAGCCCGGCCCGGGCGAGGACGTCACCAGCGCGCATTGCAACGCCTGCCACACATCGGACTACATCGTCATGAACAGCGTGTTTCTGACGGCTGACCAGTGGAAGGCCGAGGTGACAAAGATGCGCACAGCGTTCGGTGCCCCGATCGACGATGCCACCGCTGCGCAGATCGTCGCCTATCTGGCGGCGCACTACGCGGCGCCGGCGAAGCCGTAAGACTGGAGGCTAGCCCGCCAACTCCCGCCGCACGATCGCCGCCCCCTCCGCCATCGCCCGCAGTTTGCCGAACGCGACATCCCGCGGAAGGTATTTCATCCCGCAATCCGGCGCCGCCACCAGCTTCTCCGCCGGCACGAACCGCAACCCGTCGCGAATGCGCGCGGCCACCGTCTCCGCCGTTTCCACGGCCGCATCCCCAAGGTCCAGCACACCCAGCATGATCGTCTTCCCGGCCAGGTCGCGCAGCACCCCAAGGTCCAACCGAGGTTGCGCCGCCTCGATCGAGATCTGCTGGGCAACGGTATCCCCGAGTTCCGCCAGAAAACTGTAGCCGCTGGGCTTTTCCGCCACCACCGCGGCATAGCCAAAACACAGATGCACCACCGTCGGTCCCTCGATCCCCTCCAACGCGCGGTTGATCGCCTTGATCCCGTACCGGATCGCCTGCTCCGGCGCCGTCCGCACCCAGGGCTCGTCCAACTGCACCACGTCAACGCCGGTCGCCTTCAGCGCCCGCAACTCCTGGTTCACCGCGACGGCATAATCCATCGCGAGTTCTTCCTCATCCTTGTAGAAATCGTTCTGCACCTGGCGAGACAAGGTGAACGGCCCCGGCAGCGTGATCTTCGTTGCCCGCGTCGCATTGCCGCGCAGGAAATCGGCATCCCGCGTTTCCACCCCGGCCACACGGCGAATCGGCCCCACGACGCGAGGCACCTTGGTCACCCGCCCACCACTCTGTCGCAGTTCGCCCGGCGTGTCGGCGTCGATGCCCTCCAGCGCCAACGCGAAGCGGTTGGAGTAGCTCTCGCGCCTGATTTCCCCGTCGGTGACGATGTCGATCCCGGCCCGCTCCATGTCGCGGATCGCCAGAATCGTCGCGTCATCCTGCGCCTGCTCCAGCAGGTCCTGCGGCACCCGCCACATATCGTGGGCATGGGCACGCGGCACGCCGTGATGGTGCAGGGTCGCGCGATCCACCAGCCAGTCCGGCTGGGGATAGCTGCCAACGACGGTTGTCGGCAGCAAATGGGTGGGATAGGGCATGAAACGGAACCTCCGCCCGCACAATTGCACCTAGCGGCGCGTCCCCGCAAACTGCCTTTCCAGATGCCCAAGGAGACAAGCCCCATGTGGCCCATTCGATCCGCGCTGTTCGTGCCCGCCCATCGCCGCGACTGGGTGGCGAAGGCGATCCGCGTCAGCCCCGGCGCCGTGGTGCTGGATATCGAGGACTCCGTCCCGCCCCAGTTCAAGCCGCAGGCGATGGGCCACCTGAAAAGCGAGATCCACGAACTGCGCGATGCCGGCGTCGGCTCGTTTGTGCGGATCCAGCCGCTGTATGACGGCACCGAAGCCGAGGTCGAGGCCGCGGTCACCGACGGCCTGACCGCCATCGTCCTGCCGAAGGTCGCCAGCCCCGACGAAATCCGCCGGCTGCACGATCTGCTGAGCTACGCGGAAGGGCGCGCCGGCGTCGCACACGGCAGCGTGGGGATCTTGCCGCTGCCGGAGACGGCGCAAGGCATGTACGACGCTTATAACCTGGTGAAAGCCAGCACCCGCGTGCGCGGTATCCATGGCGCGCTCAGCGGCCCGGTGTCCGGCGATTTCGCCCGCGCGTTCGGCTTTCGGGCGACCTCAGGCGGCGAGGAGCAACTGTACCTGGCCTCGAAAATGGTGCTGGACAGCCGAGCCGGCGGGGCCATGTATCCGATTGCCGGCATTTTCGGCACGGCGCAGGACGACCTCGCGGCGGTCGAGAAGCTGATCCGCCGTGCCCGCGACATCGGCTACTCTGGGGTCGCGGTGATGCATCCGTCCCATATCGCCATCGCCAACGCAGTATACCGGCCGACGGAACAGGAAGTCGCCTACTTCAAGGGCCTGCTGGAAGCGTTCGAGGTGGCGGAAAAGGCCGGTCTCGGCGCGGTCAGCTACCAGGGGGCGATGGTTGACTACGCCATGCTGCCGCTTGCGAAAGAGATTCTCGCCGAGGCTGCCAGGAACAGGTAACTTCCCACATCGAACGAGACATGACGCCGGAGAAGACATGCCAGCAGACTCCATCCGCACCGACGCGGCTCCAGGTGAAATCCGGTTGGCGGACTACGCGCCGCCCGCCTTCCTGATCGACACCGTCGATCTCCACTTCAACCTGGATGAGATGGCGACAACCGTCGTTGCTCGGCTGATGTTGCGACGTAATCCGGCGGCGCCGGCGGACGCCCCGCTGCATCTGGATGGCGAGTCGCTGACATTGGTCCGCCTGACCCTGAACGGCTCTGTGTTGCAGCCTGGGGATTACCATGAGACGAGTGGTGGCCTGGCCATTCCCGACATGCCGGCGGCCGGGCTGCTGGAGATCGAAACCCGCCTCTCACCCAAGGCGAACACCGAACTCAGCGGATTATACGTCTCCGGCGGCAATTACTTCACCCAGTGTGAGGCGCAGGGCTTCCGCCGGATCACCTATTTCCCCGACCGGCCGGATGTGATGTCGCGCTACACGACAACCATCGTCAGCACCTGCCCGGTCATGCTGTCGAACGGCAATCCAGGTCCGGTCACCGACCTTCCGGACGGAAGGCGTTCGGTGACCTGGACCGACCCCCACCCCAAACCCTGCTATCTGTTCGCACTGGTGGCCGGCGATCTTGTGTCGGTCACAGACAGCTTCGTCACCCGTTCCGGCCGCCAGGTCGCGCTTGGCATCTACGTCCGCCGCGGTGACGAGGATCGTTGCGCCCACGCCATGCGTTCATTGAAGACCTCCATGACGTGGGATGAGGAAGTGTTCGGCCTGGAATACGACCTGGATGTCTTCAACATCGCCGCCGTGTCGGACTTCAACATGGGGGCGATGGAAAACAAGGGCCTCAACGTCTTCAACACTAAATACGTCCTGGCTCGGCCGGAAACCGCGACCGACACCGACTACCAGGGCATCGAAACTGTCATCGCGCACGAGTATTTCCACAACTGGACCGGCAACCGCGTCACTTGCCGCGATTGGTTCCAACTGTCGCTGAAGGAAGGCCTGACCGTCTATCGCGACCAGGAATTCTCCGCCGATCAGGGCAGCCGGGCGGTGAAGCGGATCAGCGACGTCAGGGCGCTGCGGGCGGCGCAGTTCCGTGAGGATAGCGGCCCGCTGGCGCATCCGGTTCAACCGGCCAGTTACCTGGCGATCGATAATTTCTATACCGCGACGATCTATAACAAGGGGGCCGAGGTCATCCGTATGATGGCCACGATCATCGGCCGTCAGGCGTTTCGGCGCGGCATGGATTTGTATTTCGCCCGCCACGACAACAACGCCGTCACGATCGACGATTTCGCCCGCGCGATGCAGGACGCATCGGGTGTCGATCTGGAGGACTTCAAGCTGTGGTATCATCAGGCGGGCACGCCTGACGTCTCCGTCGAGGACTCCTATGATCCGGCGACGAAACGCTATTCCCTGACCATCCGCCAGGCGACCCGTCCGACACCCGGCCAGCCTGACAAGTATCCGCTGGTGATTCCGGTTGCGATGGGGCTGCTGGACGGTAACGGCCAGGAAATCGCCACGCGGCTGGACGGCGAACCCGATACGACGCCTGGAACCAGGGTTCTGCTCGCGACCCGGGCGGAAAATCGGTTTGAATTCATCGACGTCGCCAGCCCGCCGGTACCGTCGCTGCTGCGCGGTTTCTCCGCGCCGGTGAAATTGTCCGGTTTGACACCGGATCGTTTGCGCTTTCTCGCCGCCCATGACACCGATCCCTTTGTTCGCTGGGAATCCGGCCAGCAATTCGCCGCCGCGGCGCTGCTGGACATGGTTGCCACGATCCAGGACGGTGGCGAACCGACGGTGGACCCGGCGCTGATCGAGGCGATGGCGTCCACCTTGGAGCAGGAGCCGGCGTTCGCGGCGGAGGCTCTGGCGCTGCCCGGGGAGGCAACGCTGGCCGATAAGATGGACGTGGTCGATGTCGATGCGATCCATACCGCGCGCGATCTGGTTCGCCAGGCGATCGGCCGAA
Organism: Acidisphaera sp. S103; assembly: GCF_009765975.1. Classification (GTDB taxonomy): domain Bacteria; phylum Pseudomonadota; class Alphaproteobacteria; order Acetobacterales; family Acetobacteraceae; genus Rhodopila. The sequence continues at coordinate 25,797 of NZ_LMUJ01000111.1, forward strand.
CCCTGGGCGACCGGCTGCGTGCCCTGTATGACGGTTTCACCGATAGCGGTGGTTACTCGATCGCGGGGCCGGCGATCGGCCGGCGGTCATTGCGCAACGCCTGCCTGGCCTACCTGGTCGCGGCCGGTGACACAGCGGCGGTGACGCTGGCGAAAGCGCAGTTCGATGCCGGCCGCAACATGACCGATGTGTTGGCGGCGCTGGGGATTCTTTCGGGCGTGGATTGTCCGGAGCGGTCGGAGGCTCTGGCCACATTCTATCAGGCGTGGCGGGACGACCCGCTGGTGCTGGACAAGTGGTTTGCGATTCAGGCGCTGTCGCCCCTGCCGCAAACGGTGCAGGCGGTGGAATGGCTGAAGTCCCATCCGGACTTCGATTTGCGCAATCCGAACCGGATACGGGCGCTGGTGAGTAGTTTCGCCGGCAACCAGGTACGGTTCCATGATGCCTCGGGCGCCGGCTATCGGCTGTATGCCGACACCATCATCCAGCTTGACCCCACCAATGGCCAGGTCGCGGCTCGGATGGTGTCGCCGTTGGGTCAGTGGCGGCGGTTCGACGCAGGCCGCCAGCGCCTGATGAAGGCCCAACTGCAACGGATTCTCGATTTGCCCGATCTGTCGCGGAATACCTTCGAAATGGCATCGAAGAGTATCGCATGACCGGCTTCTGCGATCACGCCTGGCAGCGCACCACGCAGCTTCGGGCGGCGATCGACGGGTTGGCGTTCAATCGCGAATTGGCCGCCGGGACATTGGATCAGGCGCGGTTCCAGTTCTACATCACGCAGGACGCGCTGTACCTGGATCAGTACGCCCGCATCCTGGTGATGGCCGGCGCCCGCGGCCCCGATGGCGCGACGTTGCGGTTGTTCGGCGAATGCGCCCTGGAAGCGGTGGCGGTCGAGCAGGCACTGCACGGCCAGTATCTTACCCAGTTCGGCGCCGATGCGTCGCAGGCCGAACCGTCGCCCGATTGCCTCGGCTACACCAGTTTCCTGCTCGCCACGGCTTATCACGAGCCGTGGGAGGTGCTGATGGCGGCCATATTGCCGTGTTTCTGCATCTATTGGGATGTTGGCAACACCATCGCCCGGCAGGCCGCCCCCGACAACAAATACCGTGCCTGGATCGATACCTATTCCGACGAGGGATTCGGCAATGCCGTCCGCGCGGTGATCGCGGCGACCGACAAGGCGGCCGAGGGGGCGACGGATGCGATCCGCCGTCGGATGATGACCGCATTCATCCGGTCCAGCCAATATGAATACCTGTTCTGGGACGGCGCCTATCAACTTCGCGGTTGGCCCGCGCAGAATAGCACGCCCGCCGCCCGCTCGGTGCCCGATGCGGCAGGCCGGCCGTCTGCCGGAGCCCGCAACCGGCGTTGACTCCCCGGGGCCGAAATGAGAGACCCAACGAATGGACGAAAATGATTGTGTCACGCTCGATGAATTGGCTGAACGCTATTACGCGGAAGGTGACGGGACGCGTAAAGGCCCGAGTTATCTGGCAAGCTATACGCGGCTGCTACAGCATCGGCGGCAGGAAAAGCTGCGCATCCTGGAACTTGGCGTTTCATCGGGCGCCTCATTACTAAGCTGGCGCGACTACCTGCCGCATGCAACCATTGTCGGCATCGATATCGCTGCGGCTCCCCCACGCGTCCTGGGTCAGGACAGGATCTATTTCATCCAGGGCAGTCAGGACGACCCCGCGGTACTGGATCAGGCGGCGAAGATCGCAGGGGGCGGTTTCGACCTGATTGTCGATGACGCCTCCCATATCGGCTACCTGACAAAGCGGTCGTTGCACTATCTGTTCCCGCGCTGGCTGGTACCCGGCGGTTGCTACGTGATCGAGGATTTCGGCACCGGCTTTCTCCGTGAGTACCCGGATGGTCGAGACTTCGCAGTGCCGAACTGGAACGACGCGGTTCCTGATGCGCGGGAGTTCCACAGCAGCCAACATGGCATGGTCGGTGTGGTGAAACAACTCGTCGAGCCCCTGATGCAGGAGTTGATGACCGCCAGCCGGCCCTATCTCGCGATCGAACGTCTGACTATCGAAACCAATATCGTTTTTATCGATAAGTCGTTGAAGCCGGGCGGCCCGTTGCCAGTATCGGCGCAAACCGTGGGCGCGCAGCCTGCGGCCGAAGGAACGGAGGCCCGTCTGGACGCGTTGGTCGAGACGGTGCGCGACCACGCGGATCGCATTGCCGGGGTGGAGCGGCTTCTCCTTCGGTTACTGCGGATCCTGGGGCCGGCGCTCTGGGTGCGGCGTTCGGTTCGCGGTTTATTCGGGCGCTGACCCTGAAGACAGCGGATCAAGGAATGCGCTGCCAGTGCTAAGGATCTGCGGATAAATAAACGCTTCGACGTTGGCACTGCCGCCCGATGCCGTCATAGCGGGCGAAGGCCCGTTGCGAACTCTAAAACGCGCCAGCGAAGTCCTTGTAGGCGTGGTCGTGAACCGCTGCGATGTTGCCGGCCGCGCGCATGCCCGATTGCAGTGCGCCTTCCATGAATCCGGGAAAGGCGTAGCAGGCATGTTCGCCGGCGAATTGCAGCCGGTCGAGCCCTTCATAAAGCGTGCGGGAGAAGGCCATGATCTGTCCCGGCCGCGCACTGGAGTAGCCTGCCAGGGTCCAGGGATCTTGCGGCCAGTCCATAAACCTGTGTTCCACCGCGCCGCGGGCCGGAAACCGTGGATACAGATCATGTAGCAATGTAATGAATTTCTCTGCCTTGCTGTCGCGATAGTTCGCCATGGCATCGTCCGCCGCCTTGCCGCCGGCAAAGCCGACCATGCAGACGTCGCCGGGCGGTGATTGGTTGTCGGTGCCATCCCAGGTCATGCTGATGAACTGGTCTGTCATCGCGTAAGGGCTGGCGGGATCCCACACGTCATGATGCACCCGAGCGAGGAACTTCACATTGGAACCCATCTGAAGCTTGATGGCATCGATTTCCTTGGCGGGATCGAACCTGATCTTGCTCCAGGTCGTTGGCGGTATTGCCAGCACGACATGATCGGCATTCCAAACCTTGTTCGATTGATCGGTGACGGCCATGCGATCGGCATGGCGTGTCACGGACGTAACGGGCGTCCGAAGATGCAGCGATTTCCGTTCCGCGATCACGTGCGCGAACGATGTCGCCAGACTGTCATTCCCTTGCCAGCAACGATAAACTTCCGTCTCTGTCCAGAAATTCTCCAGTCCACCGCCTTTGATGGCGACCAGCATCGCCAGCAGGCTCTGATTGTCGATCGATACGCCGTTGTCGGCGCTGATTTCCGCCGCAATAAACGCGCGCGTCCGTTCGTCCGTGGTGTTGGCGCGGACCCATCCGCCCAGTGTTTGACCGTCCCATTTGTCGCCGTCGGGGGTTTGCCACGGCTTTTCGGCATCGACTTCACAGGCCAGCCCGGTCAGTTTGGTATAGACCCGGTCGGCTTCTTCAAAAAGACTACGCTTTTCGCTTTCCGAAAGTAATTTTCCGTCGAGTAAAATCGGTCTTTCGTCTTCCGGGTACTCCGTCATATCGCGATATTTCAGGCCGAAGCGTGTCGCATAGTGCAACCATGCCACGTGGTTGCTGCCAATCAGCTCAGCCCCGCCCTCGATGTTCTTGCCCGGAATCCAGTCCCGAAACGTCAGCACGCGGCCGCCGACCCGATTGCGTGCTTCCAGCAGATCGACATGGAAGCCTTCATGCAGCAGCTCGTATGCGCAGGCCAGGCCAGCAAAACCGGCCCCGATCACGATGACACGCTGACCGTTGGGCGGTTTTGGCACCGCCGCCGCACGCGCACCGGCGGTGCTGCCCAGCAAACCCACCGCGGCCGCGCCGGACAGGAAGGATCGGCGGTTCATCTTGAACGCTTCGGGCCGATAACGCCGAAGCAGGGATCGGTACAAGCGCATCGGGACGGTCTCTTGCTTGGCAGGAACCATTTCCAGCAACCCGGATTATGCGCGTTTGCACCGGGACGGCAACCATTTCGTCGACCGCCCGGACAGGGCGCCACGCCACAGGCGTCAGCCCAACGATCAAACCTACCCGGCTATCTTCGCACCGGCAGACGAAGCGCACCCGCCCACCGTTCACCGCAATGCCCGGACAAGACGCAACCCCAGCGAACGAAAGCGCCGCCGCTCATCTTCCGATGGGCGGCGCCCAACGCCTACAGCAGGTTCTTATGCGACCCATCGCAACGGGGCGACTTGGCGCTGCCCTTGCAGCCACAGAACGACACGATGCCGGACTCCTCGGCGTCGAACTTCATCGGCGCGAACGTCGACCCTTTGTGCGAACCGTCGCAGAACGGCTGCTTGCCGCTTTTGCCGCAGGCGCACCACCAATACGATTTCCCCGCCTCGACCTCGATTTTGTAGGAGCCCTTCTGGGCAACAATCGGCAGTGACTCAGACATGATACTTCCTCCCTATGCGGTCTCGGCGCCGTAATCCAGGCGCGCCTTCGCCGGGGTAACGTAGCCGTCCAGCAGGTCTTCGCAAAGAGCCGCCTTGTCGCGCCCCGAAGGCGGTCCATAGCCGCCGGACCCGGGCGCCTCCATCACCACCAGCGATCCGGCCGGTGCCAGAAATCCCCCCTTGCTGGTCAATGTCCGCCCATTGGACCGCGGTGCGATCAACTCCAGCCGGGCGGGCGCGCCGGCCAGGCCGCCGTCCAGGCCGAACGGCGGGGTCACCGTCCGTTCACAGCAGACCGCGGCATGGGCCTGATTCTCCAGCACCCGCCACACGCGGCGCACACCCAGCCCGCCACGGTAAGTCCCCGCGCCGCCGCTGTCGGGCACCAGCGAATACTCTTCGACCCGCAACGGAAAACTCATTTCCAGGATTTCGATCGGCGTATTGCTCATATTGGAAACGGTACTGGCCACGGCATTGATGCCGTCCTTGTTGGGCCGGGCACCAAAGCCGCCTTTCACCGACTCGTAGCTGACGAAACGATCGCCACTGCGATAATCGACACCGCCAAAAGTAATGACCGCCGACGTTCCTTGCGATCCCGCCATGACCGTTCGCGGTGTAATCGTGAACAGCGCCGCCATCACCATGTCGGCGACCCGGTGCGAAATCTCATGGTTGGCATAGACCACGGGCGAGGGATGCTGTGCGTTCACCACCGATCCCGGTGGCGCCGTGACCGTCACCGGCCGCCAGCAGCCGGAATTCGGCGGGATCAGGCTTTTCGGATCGACGATCATCTTCAGGGCGCAGAACACCCCCGACGCCGTCACCGTCAGCGGCGCGTTCATCGGCCCCGCCACCGCCGGATCGGACCCGGTGAAATCCGCGGTGACGGTATCGCCACGCTTGGTCACCTTGATATGGACCTTGAACGTCGCATCCTCCGACGCCCCGGGTGAGATCACGCCGTCGCCATCGAAGATGTCGGAAAATTCCGCCTCGCCATCGGGCAGCGCGCGCAGTGCCGCCCGCATCATCGTTTCCGAGTAATCCAGCACCTCCTGCATGATCCCCAGCAGCGTGTCGGTGCCATACTTCGCCGCCAGTTCCGACAGCCGCAGTGCCGCTCGGTAATTCGCCGCCACCTGGGCACGCAGGTCGCCCAGCCGCTCCGCCGGCGTACGGACGTTGGCGAAAATGATCGCCTCGACCGATGGATCGGGCTTGCCGTCGCGATACAGGCGTATCGGCGGCAGCCGCAGCCCCTCGCCATAGATTTCGGTCACCGCCCCGTAGCTGCCCGGCGTGGCGCTGCCGATATCCGGCCAGTGCGCCCGAACGCAGCCAAACCCCAGCAGGCGGCCCTCATGGAATGCCGGCGCCACCACGTTCACATCGGGCAGATGCGATCCGCCATCGTAAGGATCGTTGTGGATGAACACGTCGCCCGGCACCACGTCGGGAAACGCCCGTACCACCGCGCGCACGGCATCCGGCATCGACCCCAGATGGATCGGCAAATCGGGCCCCTGCGCGACCATGTTCCCATCGATATCGAATATGCCGCAGGAATAATCGCCCGCCACTTTCAGCAGCGGCGAATAGGCGGTCTTCGCCAGCACGATCTTCATTTCCTCGGCGGCGGAATACAGTGCGTTCTTGACCACCTCGAAACGAGCCGGATCGGTCTTCAACCCCCGCATCCCCAATACCCCTCAATGCTCGACCCGAACGTCTCTCGCCAACTCATCCCGCAGGCCTGTCAGGGCATCGATCGACCCCGTCGCCACGTCGCACAGCCGCGCGAAACCCTCGACCGCGTCGGTCATGACACCTTGCTTGCACGCACGCTCGATGTCACGCGCCATGACATACAGGGCACGCGCGCCGCAATTCCCGGCGATCGACACCAGGTCGTGCACCTCCCGCGCTGCGCCCGCCGCGTCCGCCGCGTCCAGCCGGATCTTCAGCAGGCGCAAGCGCTCTCCGATATCGGTCATCGACTCCGTCAGCAACGCCTCGATCTGGTGCGAGGACAAAAAGCCGCGCAGGCTCTCGATGGCCGAACGGTCAATCATTGGCAGGCCATCGGCGGGCGAGCGCTTCGGCCGCTCCCCAACCGTGAACGCGTTGAGTGCTCGGAACAACCCCGAGGAGGACAGTGGCTTGCTCAGATAGCCGTCCATCCCGACGGCGCGATAGCGCTCCGCCGCCCCATGCAACGCGTCGGCGGTCACCGCGATGATCGGAATGTCGCATTTGGGCGGCGGCAGGGCGCGGATGTGGTTGACCGCCTGGATGCCGTCCATCACCGGCATCTGCACATCCATCAGCACGATATCGAACTGTTCGCGCGCGACCGCCTCCACGGCCTTCCGGCCGTTCGCCGCCACCGTCACGCTATATCCAGCCCCTTCCAGCAGAGCCGTCAGTAGGCGCCGGTTGGTCGGGTTGTCGTCCGCGACCAGGACATGCAGGGAACGCGTGACCGGCACTGGCGGGTCGCTGCCAGGTTCATCGCCAGACGGTTCGCCCACGGCGTCCATCAGCGGAAGCAGGATGCGGAACAGGCTGCCCTTGCCCTCGGTGCTCTCCGCCGTCAGCGTACCGCTCATCAACTCGGTCAATTCGCGGCTGATCGCCAGCCCCAGGCCGGTACCGCCGAACCGGCGCGAAATGGAGCTGTCGGCCTGGGCGAATTTCTGGAACAGCCGGTCTAGCGACGCCGATGCCATCCCGATGCCGGTGTCTTCGACCTCGATCCGGATTTGTATCGGATCCCCCCTATCGGTTGCGGCGCGCACGTCCACCCGGCCGCGTTCGGTGAACTTGACGGCATTGCCGATCAGGTTGACCAGGACCTGCCGCAGCCGGAACGGATCGCCGTTGACCCGCCGCTCCGCCGCCGGATCGATGCTGCATACCAGGTTCAGGCCCTTCTCCCGGGCAGCGGGATGCAGCAGGGCGGTGGCGGCGCGTATCGTGTCGCCCAGGTGGAAGTCGGTGCGTTCCAGTTCCACCTTCCCGGCTTCCAGCTTGGAGATGTCCAGGATGTCGTCGATGACGCTCAGCAGCGCCTGGGCGGATTCCTGGATTCCGACCGCCCATTCGCGCTGGGTCTGCGGCAGGTCCGACCGCAGCAAAAGATTGTTCATGCCGATGATGCCGTTCATCGGCGTGCGGATCTCATGCGACATGTTGGCCAGGAATTCGGTCTTGGCCTGGTTGGCTTTCTCCGCGGCGACCCGTGCTTCCTCGGCCTGGTCCCTGGCCGCCAAGGCAAAGTCCTCGGCCAGTTTCCGGTCGGTGATGTCGGTATAGGTGCGGACAAGGCCGCCGTCCGGCATCGGGACGCTGTGAACTTCCAGGACCCGGCCGTTGGGGCGCCGGCGCTGATAGGTATGCGGCACCTTCAGCACGTCGCCTCCCCGGAACGCGGTTGTCAGTTCCACGCCGGTTTGTGTGAACTCGCCGATTTGCCATTGATACGCGTGTATTTCCTCGAAATGAGGCTGTTTCGCCAGAAGCGATTCCGGCAGGTCCAGCAACGCGGCGGTCCGGGCGTTCCAGGCCACGATTCTGCGGTCCGCGGTGATCATCATGATCCCCTGGTCCATGTAGCGCAGGGTCGTTTCAAGCACCTGGGATTTCGCCGCCAGGTTGGCCTCGCTGTACCGCAGGGCGGCCGCGGTCCGGCGAAGGTCGGCGGCGCTGTCGGCGAGGTGGCGAAACTGGCTGCGCAACAGTTGGAAAAGCCCGAGCAGCGTGAAAATGACAACCGCTGATCCCACGCCGATGCACAGCGCCTGGCGTCGCCAATCCAACAGCGCGATGCCGGCATCGATGCCGACATTGATGACCAGGGGGTAATTCCGCAACGGGTGGGCCGAGGTCGAACGCGATTCTCCGCCGATAAACCCGGCTCCTTCGTATAGACCGCCGCCATGAGCCACGACCTTGTACCAGGGGGAACTGACCGGCAGGCGACGGCCCACATAGGTGGGCGCCGCCGGATACAGGACCATGATCGTGCCGTCGATGCGCAGTAAAATAATCACGGCGCCATAGTCGCCATCGACTGCTTCGAATAACTCCGCGAAATATGGCAATGAGATCGCACCGGTGACGAGGCCGACGAACTGGCCATCACGGCCGACGATCCGGCGCGTCAGGAAGAACGTCTGTGTCCCGGACAGGCCGCCATTCACCAGACTGCTGATATAGGGTTCCCTGGCCGGCGGCCCCTGATAATGACGGAACGCATCCCCCGCCGAGAGGTCTTTCCCGGCGGAGGGCCAAAATCGGGTCGTATTCACCACCCGGCCGTGTGAATCCAGCACGGTCAGCGCTTCAAGCTGCGGCAGGTTTCGCAGTTTCCACCCCAACTCCGTGTGGACTTGCTCGCTTCCCATCTGACGGCGAAGATCGTCGTCCGTCTCGATCCCGGCCGCCTGAATCTGATCGACCGTCGCCACAACCACCAGATCGATCGCCTGCAGGGATCGTTCGGCTTGCGCCGCCAGGACATTGCCAAGGCGGGTCTGCCGATCCTGGTACTCGTGGATCGTTGTTCGGCGCCCATCCCACAGGGCGAACGCCGTCGCGGCCAGCACCAGCAGAATAAGGCAGGTGAACGCCCCGGTCAGCGCCCACCCCGCGCCACCGGATTCCCCCGCGGTGGCCGGATCCTCGGGTTGGAGCGTGGTACCGGACATGCCCTGGGATTAGATCACCAAACACCTTGGGGACAAACGTTATTCGCCCCGTTCAGCTCCGGCGATGCGACCGGTGCGTGGTCTTGCGGTACGACAACGACATCGACAGGCCAATGCAAACGATCCCCGCCGAGGCCGGGACCAACCATGCCGGCCGCAGCAGAAGCGGCTGGATCACTGAGGTCCAAACCCAGATGCCCAGGTTGCGGGTCGACCAATCGGGCAGCTTGTCCAGCACGTCATGATCGAGAAGGTAAAGCCCCTGGCCGAGGGTTACGCTCTCCGGCCCGAACGTCGCGATGGCGACGGCGGCGACCAGCAGGATGGCGGAGATCACGGCCAGGGCGCGTTGGGCAATCACATGAACAGCTTCTCGTTCTTCAAGTCAGCGTATAACGCACCAACCTGGTCAGCATAACCATTAAAAATCTGTGTTGGCACCCTTTCGTCGCTGCCAAGCAGCCGTTCGGTCGCCTGGCTCCAGCGCGGATGCGGAACCGCCGGGTTCACATTCGCCCAGAAACCGTATTCGGTCGGCCCGATTGCCTCCCAAAACGTCATCGGACGCTTGTCGGTGAACGTGATCTTCACGATCGCCTTGCCGGATTTGAAGCCATATTTCCACGGCAGCGTCAGGCGGATCGGCCCGCCGTTCTGCGGCGGCAAGGGCTTGCCGTACATGCCGGTGGAGATGAATGCGAGCTCGTTGCTGGCTTCGTCGATCGTCACCCCTTCAACATACGGCCACGGATAAAACGGCGCATCCAGGCCGGACATCACTTTGTCCTGTGCGGTCTCGAACACCACGTATTTCGTCGACCCCAGCGGTTCGGCGATTTTCAGCAACTGGGAAAGCGGAAAACCCGTCCACGGGACGGTCATCGCCCAGGCCTCGACGCAGCGGTGGCGATAGATCCGCTCCTCCAGCGAGACCTGTTTCAGCAGGTCGTCGATGCCGATGGTCCGAGGCTGCTTCAGCATCCCGTCCAGCTTGATGGTCCACGGCCGCTGCTTCAACGCCTGGGCGTCCCGCCACAGGTCCTTGCTTTCGCTGAATTCATAATAGTTGTTGTAGGTGGTGGCGTATTTTTCCTCGGTCACCGCGCGGCCGGGCTTGAAGGCCGGGTTGACCGGGACATCGGCCCGCGCCGCTCGCGAAAACAATGCCGCACCCGGCAGGATCGTCATCGCCGTGGCGCCCTTCAGCAGCGACCGGCGCTTCAATACCACGTGTTCGGGGGTCACCGGCCGCTCCGTGACTTCCCACCCTCGCCGCCGGATGATGTGCATGACCCAAGCCTTTTCCTGTTGCCGTTCTCATACGCACGGCGATCACAATCAGATGTCATATGTAAGGGACGCACATTGCCGGATGCCACGGGATGGAGGAAATTAAACATTGGTCAATCCGTCGAAATAATCCCTCCAGGAGAACGTCTATGCATCTTGCCCGGTTTCCGCGGGTCCGCCTGTTTCCAGCCCCAACGCCGCTGGAGCGGTTGACTAACTTTTCGAGCGCCCTCGGCGGACCGGAGATCTGGATCAAGCGGGACGACTGCACCGTGGTGGCGACCGGCGGAAACAAGGTGCGCAAGCTGGAGTGGCTGATCGGCGAGGCAAAAGCGCAGGGCGCCACCCACATCGTCACCCAGGGTGCCGTCCAGTCCAACCACGTCCGCCAGACCGCCGCGGTCGCTCGGAAATGTGGCATGACTTGCACCGCGCTGCTGGAACACCGTGTCGAGACCAACGACCGCGACTACCTGGGCAGCGGCAACGTCCTGCTGGACAAGCTTTTCGGCTGCCGCATCGAATACCGGCCTGGCGGCCTGGATATGAACGCCGAAGCCGAGAAACGCGGCGCCGAACTGCGTGCCGCGGGCGAATCCGTCTACGTCATTCCCGGCGGCGGCTCCAACAAGGTTGGTGCGCTGGGCTATGTCTCCTGCGCCCAGGAACTGATGCAGCAAGCGGATGAGATGGGGCTGCGGATCGACCGTATCGTCACCGCCACCGGCAGTGCCGGAACCCATGCCGGCCTGATCGTCGGACTGGAGGGGATGAACGCCCAGGTCCCCGTCCTCGGCATCGGCGTCCGGCTGCCGCGCGACCGGCAGGAGGAAAACGTCTATCGGCTGGCCCTGGCGACCGCCGAATACGTCGGCATGAAGGGCGGCATTCCGCGCGAGTCCGTGGTCGCCAACTGCGATTACGTCGGCGCCGGCTACGGCATCCCGACCGAAGGCATGGGAGAGGCCGTCCGCATGCTGGCGCAGGAGGAAGGCATTCTCCTCGACCCGGTCTATTCCGGCAAGGCGATGGCCGGGATGATCGACCTGATCCGCAAAGGCGTCCTGGCCAAAGGCGAGACCATCGTCTTCCTGCATACCGGCGGTGCGGTCGGACTCTTTGGCTACAACACATTCCTGGAAGGGGCCGTCTGATGCTGACCAGCCAGGATCGCATCCTGACCACCCATACCGGCAGCCTGCCGCGCCCCGCCGCCCTGACCGAACTGTATGCGCAACGGATCGAGGGCGTGGCGATCGACGAAGCCGCCCTGGACGAAGCCGGCAAGCGCGCCACCCGCCACGTCGTGCGCCAGCAGATCGGTTCGGGAATCGACGTCGGTAACAACGGCGAACAGCAGCGCGAGGCCTTCTTCCTGTATGTCCGCCGGCGTATGACCGGTTTCGGCGGCAGTTGGGTCCGTCCGACCGTAGCCGACATCAACAAATATCCAGGATTCCGGGCCTGGTCGGCGGAACAGGAAGGTCTGCGGCGGTCCGTCAGCAACCGCGGCACTCTGCCCAAGGCGATCGGCGCGGTCACCTACATGGATCCGGCACTGGTGCAGGCGGAGTGCGACGAATTCCTGGCGACTCTGTCGGAAGTCGAGGGCGGGTTTGCTGAAGCATTCATGACCGCGCCGTCGCCGGGCATTATCGCCGCAGCATTGCAAAACGCGCATTACGATACCGAGGACGCGTATTTGCATGCTCTGGGCCAGGCGCTGCGGGTGGAATACGAGGCGATCGTCAAGGCCGGCTTTCTGCTGCAGATCGACGCGCCCGATTTGGCGCTCGAACGCCACGTGTCCTACCAGGATCGGCCGCTGGGCGACTTCATCGACTTCGCCGAACGCGTGGTCGCCACGATCAATGAGGCACTGGTGAACATCCCGCGCGACCGGGTCCGCATCCACGCCTGCTGGGGCAACTACGAGGCACCACACGACTGCGACGTCGATCTGCACGACATCCTGCCGGCGATCAGCCAGGCCAAGGTCGGTGGCTGGGTGCTGCCATTCGCCAATCCCCGGCATGCGCACGAGTACCGGTGCCTGAAAGACCTGCCGCTGGATGACGGTCAGGTCGTCGTGGCGGGGGTGATCGACCCGCTGACCAACTTCGTCGAGCACCCCGAGGTCGTGGCCGATCGCCTGGAGCGCGTGGCCCAGGTGGTGGGCGATCCGACGCGGGTGTTGGCCGGAACCGACTGTGGTTTCGACACCTCGGCCGGACGCGGGCGCGTCGCGGAAGACGTCGTATGGGCGAAATTGCGCGCAATGGCCGACGGCGCGCGGATCGCCTCGGAACGCTTGGGGATGCGGGGCTAACCGTTCGAGAAAAATAAATCTTTTTAGCGGACATTCTACTCCCCAGTATCGTCGGAAGAACGATAAAAGGGGAGAAGAATTTGGCAACAGGCAAATCGTCAACGTATGGCCGGGCATGTCCCGGCCATCTTCGCACCGGCCGATGAAGCGCGGATAGCCAGGGGCACACTCGATCCCCTCGGGCCGCGTCCCCCCGATTCGGCCCAACAATTCGTCGCCCATCGCTTATCCGGACGCTGATGGGCCCACCCCTGACGGGATGACGGCAGGCCGACGCCCTGTGCTTGATGATTCGCCTATTTCGCGCCGAACCCAAGAGCGTGGTCACCCTGGGCGGAATGCCAACAGGGCGCGAATCACGCGATCAAACAAAGAGTTAAAGCGCCAATTCCAGCCGGTTCGATGATACTGTAGGATCGTCGGCACAGGCATCGGGGCCAATCATGACCGACAAGCCGAACTTCGTCCTGATCCCGGATGAGGCGCCGCCACCCGCCCCAATCCGTTCCGGCGGCATGCTGGTTCGGCTGAGGACCATGGCGACCACCGCCGTAACCGCCGCCGCGTCCGCCCCCGCGGCGCTGCGTTCCGCGCTGACCCACGCCGAACCGCCGCTGGAAACCGGCACGCCGCTTCGGCCCCGCCTGGTGTTCGCAGTCGACGCCACCGCCTCCCGTGAGCCGGCCTGGGCGGCCGCCCAGCAGGTGACGGACGCGCTGGTCAGTGCGTTGCCGGGCGCGTTGGACGTGGCCCTCGCCGTGCATGGCGGCGCCCGCGTGCATACCTTCACCGCATTCACCAACGATGCCAACAGGTTGCGTGACCGCGCCGCCGGGGTGGCGTGCCAGGCCGGATCGACCCGCCTGCTGCCGATCCTCTCGGCAAGTCTCCGCCAACCGGGCGTGCGCGTGGTCGTCTACATCGGCGATGTGTTCGAGGAGAGCATATCGCAGGGCTGCCAGATTGCGGACGCGATGGGCGCCAACGCGACAAAGCTGATCGTGCTGCATGACACGGCCGACCCTGCGGCGCGCCGGGATGCCGAGGTGTTCTGGGATTTGGCGAAACGCACCGGCGGCTGTGTGCTGCCGTTCGACGCCAGCGCCCCTGGCCGGCTGCGCGACCTGCTGTCGGCTGTGGCCGTTTTCGCTGTCGGCGGCGAGAAACTGCTGCGGGCGCGGCAAGCCGATCTGCCGGGCGCGGTCGCGCTGCTCGAGCACCTCGGCGGGCGCCCGCGATCTTCCTGATATCGCCACATTTCGGGCGGGCTTTGGACGTGATGAGAAGTTAAATATGTCTCCATGTCCACTCCCCCCTCACACACATGCGCCGGTTTCTCTTGCTAGCCAGCCTTGCCTGGGTCCTGCCGGTCAGGGCCCGGCCCGCCATCGCCGCCGATCTGTTGGATGAGGCGGCCAGCGCGCTTGCCGCGCTGATCGACGACGCGCGCCGGCAAGCGATCGCCGATGGCGTGCGGCCGGTTCCACCCGGCGTGTATCGGTCGTTGTTGGGCTACTTCCCGGCGGCTTTGCTGCGGAAGTGCCACCATGCCACGGGAACCGCGTCCGCGCTGACCTTGCCGGCGCTCGCGTTTTCCTACGGTGACGCGACGGCGATTACGCTGGGCGACGTCGTGCTGTTCAAGAATGAGCTTGTGGCCGAAACCGACCTGAAGGTCTGGGCCCACGAGCTGACCCACGTCATGCAGTATCAGCGCTGGGGTATCCAGGGCTTCGCCGAACGCTACGTCCACGACAGCGGCGCCGTGGAGCGGGAGGCTATCGACAACGCCAACCGCTTCGCCGCCTGGCTGCCGCGACGCGGGCTGGCGCCCGTCAGGCCGTAGGATGGCTTTGATATCGCCTTCATACGATTGCATTCGTATACAGGCTGAAGATCGAAGTGAAAGCGGTCTATGTGGATTTGAACCGCACGAAACAGCAATTTGTGGAACAGTTTTGGTTCAAAATCAAAGAAGTATAATAACTTCTTGACGGCCTTACCGAGACCCCGGCGGGGCCATCGGCGGCGCGTCCGGATCGCCAAATCCACACGCGATCGACTGATACCAACCGCCATTGAGGCCTACTCTCAATTCGCCATGTTAATTCGTCATGGCACGGAGACGAGGCTGATATCTCAACGTCGACGCCCTCACCCTGAGCTTGAATGGCGCCTTCAGGCAACGCGCCGAACGATGATGTTTCAACCCGACGCGATCATGCTCTGAACGACAAGCGCCAATGTATCAAAGTCATTGACAGTTCCTGTGTCGCGTGATCCTACTTGAGTTAGCGGAAACGCAACGCCATGTCCTGTTCTCGCGACAACATCGGACATGGACGGGGGCGCATCGCCTTACAGAGTGTCACTCGGGACACCATAGGGTGCAACGACACCACGCCATCGCGGCACCCCTGTTGCGGTTTCGGACCACTGGGCTCATCCGCGAACGGGTGTTTACAGCGCCCGATTGTCGCGAACCCCCCCGTGGTCAACGGTTTTGTCCAAAACTGAGCATATCGATGCAAGGAGTGCTACTGTCCGATCCTGTAGTGTCGAGCGAAACAGAGCGAGGGGAGCAAACAATGAAGTTTACGGCGGCAGTCGAATATGGGAGTCCTCGCGGACGGCCCAGATCCGGTCGTGGCGCCGAGAAGAAACAATCCGTCTGTTGAGTGTCGCGACGGTCAATGCGTGGGGCCGGATAATAAACAGTTTCCGGTCCGTATTCCGGGGCTTGCCCCGACGGTAGGCAAGGGTCAAATAAGCGCGTATCCCTTGTATCACTATGAAGGAGTTCGTCATGAAAGTTCTTAACGTTACGACCGCCTTGGTCATGACCGGGTTGTTCGCGGCCGTGCCGGCGTTTGCGCAAACCACGCCCGCCCCGGCAACCACAGCCGCTCCGGCGACCACGTCAACCGCCACGGACACGCAAAAGCAGCACATCGATGGCGGTGACTCGCCTTCGAACCCGCGCGCGACTGACGCCACGGCGAAAGCCTGGCACAAGCAGCATATCGATGGCGGTGATTCGCCTTCGAACCCGCGCGCGACCGACGCCACGGCGAAAGCCTGGCACAAGCAGCATATCGATGGCGGTGATTCGCCTTCGAACCCGCGCGCGACCGACGCTTCGGCGAAAGCCTGGCACAAGCAGCACATCGATGGCGGTGACTCGCCTTCGAACCCGCGCGCGACTGACGCCACGGCGAAAGCCTGGCACAAGCAGCATATCGATGGCGGTGATTCGCCTTCGAACCCGCGCGCGACCGATGCCTCGGCGAAAGCCTGGCACAAGCAGCATATCGATGGCGGTGATTCGCCTTCGAACCCGCGCGCGACCGATGCTTCGGCGGCGGCTTGGCACAAGCAGCACATCGATGGCGGTGATTCGCCTACGAACCCGCGTGCGACCGATGCCTCGGCGGCGGCCTGGCACAAGCAGCATATTGATGGCGGTGATTCGCCTTCGAACTCGCGTGCGACCGATGCCTCGGCGGCGGCTTGGCACAAGCAGCACATCGATGGCGGTGATTCGCCTTCGAACCCGGGTGCGACCGATGCCTCGGCAGCGGCTTGGCACAAGCAGCACATCGACGCGGCCGCTCCGACCCCCGGAGCTGTCACGGACGGCACAGTGGCCAAGCAGCAGTAATATCTGCCGCCTGGACGTCGCTTGAACGGAATGGCGACCCCGAGCTGATTGCCGGTTCGGGGTCGTTGTTTCATGCGATACGGAGATTGGAGGAGCGCACCGATGCGCGGCGTGATCGGGCTGTGTTCTGCTCTGGGCGTGTTTCTGTTGTTTGCCCTGGCGATACCCGGCCAGCGTTCCGCGTGGGCGGAACCGCCCTCCGATCAGATCGCCATGGTCGTCGCCAAGGTCAAACCGGCCGTCGTCACGGTATTCTCCGTCAGGCTGCTCCCGAAAGAACGGCAGAAGCTGATAGGTGACGCCCCCGTAGCCGCTTCATCCGAGAATTCGACCGTCATCAATGGATCCGGGTTCATCATCGATCCATCCGGCTACATCGCCACCAACAAGCACGTCATTGAAGATTCGATCTCGGTCTCCGTGGTGACCGCCGATGGCATTCGCTACAAGGCGGCGATTGTCGGCGTGACGTCCAAGGCGGATATCGCGCTTCTGAAAATCGACGCGGGCAAGCCGCTGCCCGCCGTCGCATTTGGCGACAGCGACAAGATGCAGGTCGGCGATACCGTCATCGCGATCGGCAGCCCGTTCGGTTTCGACCAGAGCGTCACCGCCGGCATCGTCAGCGGCGTCAATCGCAACATTATGGAAAGCCCATTCGACGATTACATCCAGACCGACGCGACCATCAATCATGGCAACTCCGGTGGTCCGCTATTCAACGTGTCGGGTAAGGTGATCGGCATGAATAGCGTCCTGTTCGGGCCGGGCGATTACTCGGGCTCGATCGGTATCGGCTTCGCCATCCCGTCCGATGAACTGAACTTCGTTTACTCGCGCCTGATCGCGAACGGGAAAGTCAACGCGGGCATGCTGCCGATCCGCGCCCAGCAAGTGACGTGGATGCTCGCCCAGGCGATTGGTGCGCCGGGTGTGAACGGTGCGTTGGTCGACTCAGTGGATGCCGACCGCAACGACATGATGAAAGGACAGATCAAGCCTGGCGATGTGATCTTGTCCTTCAACGGACAGACGGTGTCGGATCCCCGGGATCTGGCTCGGAAAGTGGCGCAGGAGCCCAGCGGTACTGATGCTGCCCTGGAAATCTTCCATGACGGTAAGCGTTCGGTCGTCCATGTCCCGATCCTTGCCTGGCCGGAGGGTGTACCACCCGTTCTCCGTGGTACCGCACCTCGGATGCTTGGCCTGGATCTCGTCTCCGGACCCCATGGCGGCGTGATGGTTGCCGCTGTCGATCCGGCTGGTTCGGCGGCGAGCAGCGGCATCAAGAAAGGCGATATCATCCTGCGCGTGCAGGCGCAAAGCGTCTCCAGTCCCGACCAGGCCTTGCGTGCGTTGCAGGCCGCAATACCAGGGACACACGACTACGTGGCGGTTTTGTTGGAACGGAATAATGAGCCTCTCTGGTTACCCATTCCGCTCTCTGGAAAGGAATGATTGTGTATAGAACCGACCTTGGGGCCATGAATCGCCAAGGTGAATGAAAGGCCCGGGCCTGATCGCTTCGATGTCGGCCGGCTTTTCAAACGCCGGCGGTGGCTTGCCGCCGGCACTTTCGGGTCCCGCCGGCCGGGTCAGGGCGTAACTGTCCGCACCCGAGACGATTGTGGATACATGTTGGTGTTACCGCTGGCGTCGGTCAGTTCGGACTTCAGCCAAAGGCCTGCCGCCGGATCGATCCACATTATATAATGCCCATGAAAGCCGCTTCTGCCACGTGGATCGGCGGTGATTTCACGATCGAGAACCAAGGTATTGAATGTCTTGTTGCCGACCTGCAGCGGCTCCTTCCGAACAAAGGTCCACGTGTCTTTTTCAATGTAGCCGTTGGACAGCGTGCTCGGAAATGTCACGCTGGTTTTTCGGCCGGACAGAATGTCCGACAATCCGGCCTTCATTGGCGCCAGAGCGGATGCGTTGTTGTTAATGTCGGACAGCGGAAACAGATTGTAGAGACGCTGCTCGGGTTTGCCGAGGCGGTTCGTTATCATGCAAATCGTGGGATCGCTGGGTGAGGGACCGTTATAGGTGGTGGACGAGACCGCCCGTTGCTCGACGGTTCCGGCTTTTGGGCAGGCAAAATCAGCAGACTGGGCATGTACGACAGTAATCGCGGCTGCATAGGTCATGCAGATTGCGACAATTTGCCGAATGGACACAGGCGGACCCTCCCATTTCAATAACGCTGGGCCGTATTGCGAGGCAACGCTCTGGCGTTAGATCAATATTGCCGCGAGGATGCCGAATAACGTCAGTCATCAATTGGGCTAAGGTGTTTAACGGCGCGGCGTCGCGGGTGGTGGCCGATCCTGGTTAGAGCATGATCGCGCTGGGCGGGACGTCCAGAGCGCGTGAATCATGCGATCAAACAAAGAGTTAGAACGTTTTCTCCCTGCACAGTCAGGGTGAAAACGCTCTAGCGGTGCCAAAGCTGTATCGATGTCGCTTCCAATCCCCAACAAATCCGCCCGCCGGCAACCTTTCGTTAACCATTCTGTGGTTTCATGGGTTCTGCTTTGTCGGGATGCGCCGCGCATGACTGAACTGCTTCTCGATCCTATTGCCGCGGCCTCGCCGCCGGCTCCGCCGCACGACAGTATTCGCGGCGCGCTTATGGAAAGCCGGCAGCGCTGGCAGAACCTTGTTGCCCTGGCGGCCGATCTGGCGTTCGAAACCGACGCCGAGGGCCGGTTCGTGTTCATGATGCCCGACACCGTGCTGGGCTGGCCGGCGAGCGCGCTGATCGGCCAGCCGGCGGACGTCCTGGTTGGCGACGACGGCACCGGTCCCACATTCAATCCGTTTCGTCCCGTCGTGGAAATGCGCCGGCACCGCGCCTGGCTGCGCTGCGCCGATGGCCGGCTGGCGCTGATCACCGTCTCCGCCACACCGCTGCACAACGCCGCCGGCCAAATTGTCGGCGCGCGTGGCATCGGTGTCGACATGACCGACAGCGATGCCCAAACCTCGCAGATCGCCGGCCGGCTGCGGCGGGGGCAGGTGCTGCACCACATCATATCGCGGGTCGGGCGGGAGACCGATCCCGATAGCATGATCGATACGACGCTTTGGGCGCTGATCCATGCCCTGGGCGCCGAGGGTTCGGCGGTGATCGGCGCGATATCCCGCGATGCCCCGATCGAGGTGCTGCACGAATGCGGGCCAGGGGCCTCGGCCGTGCTGGAGGCAGCCGCCCGCCTGGTAGCTCGGCCAACCGCCGAACCAAGCCATGCCACGAACCCCGACGGGCGGCTTGTGCTTGCCGTGGGGTGCCAGACCCGGTTCAGCGCCCGTGCCGGCCTGGCGATCTGGCGCGCCGCGGACGCGCGTCCCTGGGATCGGGAGGACACGGTGTTGGCTGGATCGGCCGTCTACATCGTCCGCATGATCCTGGAGTATGAGGCACTGCAACAGGACATGGTGCAGCAGGCCCGCACCGACCCTCTGACCGGTCTGCTCAATCGCCGCGCCTTCATCGGTGAGATGCACCGCGATATCGCCCGGCTGGACCGCGGGGCCGAGGCTGGGACGCTGATGTTCGTCGACGTGGATTCGTTCAAGGCAGTTAACGACCGCCTCGGTCATGGGACAGGCGACCAGGTGCTGGTCAGTCTCGCCGACCTGCTGCGCAAACTGGTACGGCCGAGCGATCTGATCACGCGGCTGGGTGGCGATGAGTTCGCGGTCTGGCTCAGCGGCGCGGATCACATGACCGCCGCCGAGCGCGCCGATCATCTGTGCAAGACCGCGCCGCTGGAATTGCAGTCGATGCTGCCCGAGGCGTTTCCCAAGCTTGGTGTTTCGGTCGGGATCGCCACGCGCAGGCCCGGCAGCCGCGAGTCGATCGAGGACCTGACGCAGCGGGCCGACATGGCGATGTACGAAGTGAAGCGCAGCGGCCGGCGCCACTGGCGCGTGTCGCTGCTGGACGGCGATTGATGGACGTGGACGAGGCAACGCGCGTTCGCCAGAGTGCGTCCGTTAGCACCAGCCCGGAGGTGCTGCGGGCTCTGGCCAGCGATCCCTCGGTAACCGTGCGCGTCAGCCTCGCGCTGAACCCGGCGCTGCCGGAACAGGTCAGCGCCATGCTCGCCGAGGATACCGACCTGCGGGTGCGCACGATCCTGAGCCGCAGGCTGTCGACGTTAACACCGGGTCTGACCGATGACGACAGGCAGCGGGTGCAGCGGGATGCGGTCGCCAACCTGACGGCGATGGTGGCGGAGGCGGCGCTGCGGGTCCGGATCAATATCGCTGAAGCCGTCAAGGATCTCGACGACGGGCCGCGCGACATCGTGCTGCGTTTGGCGCACGATCCGGCAGTGATGGTGTGCGAGCCGGTGATTCGGTTCTCGCCATTGCTGACGCAGGAAGACCTGGTCACGCTGATCGCAGCCGGGCCGCCGCCGTCGACCATCATGGCGGTCGCGAACCGGCCGAAAATCGATGCCGCGGTATCGGATGCCATCGTCGGCACCGACGATACGGCGGCGATCCGAGCGCTGCTGGCGAACCCGACCGCGCAGATCCGCGAAGCCACGCTGGACGCGCTGGCGGCACAGTCCGAGGTGCAGACCGACTGGCAGGACCCGTTGGTCAATCGCCCGCATTTGCCGCTGCGTGCGCAGCGCATGCTCGCGGAGATCGTCACCGGCCATCTTCTTGAGAGACTGGCGGCTCGGGACGATCTCGATCCGAAGGTCGCACAGACGGTGCGTGCGGCGGTGGAACAGGTGCAGCCCACGCCGCCGTCCGATCCGCCGCCCGACGCGGAAGCGCGGTTGGTGCGCGCGCATGCGCTGGCTTTGAACCAGGCCGGCAAGCTCGACGATGACGCGATCCTGGAGGCGATGCGACGTAACGAGAACCAGACGGCGACGGCCATGCTTGCGGTCAAGGCGGACGTGCGGGTTGCGGTGGTCGAGCGAGCCTGCGCGCTGCGGAGTGCGAAGGGCATCGTCAGCCTGACATGGAAGGCCGGGTTGACCGTTCAAACGGCGGTCGTTCTGCAGGTGGCGCTGGCCCACCTGACGCCGGATCTGGTGCTTCGGCCCGGCCGCGACGGCCTGTTCCCCCTGTCTGAGGACGAGATGACCTGGCAGCTCGCTTTCCTCGACGTCCCTGATCGCTCGGCGCGCGCGTGGAGGCCGCGGGTTTTGGGGGCGTAGCAAGGGTCCGGGACCTGACGATCAATCTTCGCCCTTGCGGAACGGAGATTCTTCGGCCAGCGCCGCCATTTCGGCTTCGATCCCGGCACGCTCCTCCACCAGGAAATTCGCCACTGCCCGCCGCAGTCCGGAATGGGTGATCCAGTGGGCGGAGTAGGTTGGTTTCGGCCTGTAGCCGCGCTGGATCTTGTGGCGGCCCTGGGCGCCCGCCTCGACGCGTTGCAGCCCATGCTCGATCGCCCAGTCGATGGCCCGGTAGTAGCAGAGTTCAAAGTGCAGGAACGGCCAGTCGCCGCGGCAGCCCCAGTTGCGGCCATACAGCGCCTGATCTCCGGCGAGATTCAGGGCGCCGGCAACGGGTTTGCCAGCATTTTCGGCGTACATCAGCACGACCTTGTCGCCCAGCCGCTGCCCTAGCAGAGAGAAAAACCGGCGGGTCAGGTAGGCCGATCCCCATTTGCGGTCCACGGTGGACTGGTAAAAAGCGTAGAATGCATCCCAATGCCGTTCGGTGATATCGGCGCCCGACAGGGCGTGAAATGTCAGGCCGGCGGCGTTGGCGTCCCGCCGTTCCCGCCGCAGCACCTTGCGTTTGCGCGATGACAGCGCGCCGAGGAAGTCGTCGAAGGAGGTGTAGCCCTCGTTCTCCCAATGGAACTGCATGCCGATGCGTTGCAGCCAGCCGGCGTCTCCCAGGCCGTTCCATTCGTCCTGCGTGCAGAAGGTGACGTGGACCGAGGACAGGCCGTGCGACTCGCACGCTTGTTCCAGTGCGTTCGCCATGGCCGCGACCGGCACGCCGGCGCCGGGGCGGCGCAACAGCCTTGGGCCAGGGACCGGGCTGAACGGCACCGCTGCCTGGAGCTTCGGATAGTAGTTCTCACCCACGCGTTCCAGCGCATTGGCCCAGCCATGGTCGAACACGTATTCGCCGTAGCTGTGCGATTTCGCATACATCGGCACGACGCCGACGATATCGCCGGATTCCCGGCGCAGGACGGCATGCTGGGGCAGCCAGCCAGTGCGGGAATCGGCCGATCCGCTGTCTTCCATCGCACTCAGGAATTCATGGCTGACGAAGGGGTTGCCGTTCCCGGCGCAGGCATCCCAGTCGGCGGCGGTGATCTCCGCGATCCGGGCATGCAGCGTCAGCGTCAGCGTGGCCGAACCATCGGGCATGCGGGGCAGCCTACTCGATTTCAAACAGGCCCTCCACCTCCACGGCGGCATCGGCGGGCAGGGAGGGAACACCGATGGTGCTGCGGGCGTGGCGGCCGGCTTCTCCGAACACCGCGACGGCGAGGTCCGAGGCGCCGTTCATGACCAGGGCATGCTGGGTGAACTCGGACGGGGCGGCGACAAAGCCGCCTAGGCGGACGACACGCCTGACCCTGTCGAGGTCGCCGTCGCACGCGGCTTTCAGATGAACGAGGACGTTGATGAAGCAGAGGCGGGCGGCTTCCTTCGCCTGGTCGAGGGAGACGCCCCAACTGACCTTGCCGGTGACCGCGACCTTGCCGTCGACAGCGGGCACTTGGCCGGAGACGACGACGAGGTTGCCGGTGACGACGTAGGGGACGTAATTCGCGATGGGCGGCATCGGGCGGGGCAGGGTAATGCCAAGTTCCGCCAGTGTTGCCTCGATGCGTCCTGCCATTGTGGTGTTCCTTCGGGTGCGTGCGGTGCAGCGTATCGCATCATTGGGTCGGGCCAAAGGGGTGATGGCGTGCCGGCTTCGAGACGCGGTTTTCCCGGACCGGACCGTTTGGGTGTGGCGGTGTCCGAGTTGGGCCTCTCGTGGCGATCGGGGGTGGTGTCGGGTTCGGGAGTCATGCTTGCTGTGTTGTTCTGGTTGAGACAAAGTAATCAAGCTGACACAGAGTTACACTGAGTTTGCACAGAGTTGCACTGAGAAGATTATGTTATGCTGTGCGTTGTGCTTGGTGTGAATGCGAAGTCAGACGCGCGAAGTGCTTTATTCTTTTCTTGGTGTAACTTTATGTGCGCTTGATTCCTTTCTTAAAACACAGACCAAACATGACGGGCCGGCACGGTCGGCACCTTGTTCGGTTCAGGGTGCGGGTATGGGGGCTGAGCCTTGTATGGCGGTACTGCCGAGGAGGCGGGCTTTGAGCGGGGGGGCCTGGCCGGTGCCGAGCATGTGGGCGATGTTGGAGAGGGCGCTGACGCGGGCGAGGTGAGTCCGGTGTTGGGCGGGTGGCAGGTTGGGCAGCTCGGTGGTGTATTCGGCGGCGACGTCGGTCATCGCGGCGGCCCAGGCTAGGTCGGTCTGCGTGACGTTGGCGCCTGGTTTTGGTTCGGGCGGGGTTTTCGCGGTTTCCAGGGACGCCGGGATTTCGGCGGGTTCGGGTGCGTCTCGGCGTTGGGTTTCCAGCGTGGCGGTGGCTGTCTGCGATGCCCGGTTCAGGGCGTTGGCGTTGCTTCGGAGTTTCAGTTTCATCGACAGGGACAGGTCCTGAGGCAGCGACAGGCGGAGGTTGTCCAGCGCGGCCAGGGCGAAGGCGGTGATCTGGGCGATGGTAAGGAGTTGGCGGTTTCCGGCTTCCTGGTAGGCGGCGACGGCCTGCTCCGCGGCCTGGCGGGCGAGGGCGGGGTCGGTCAGGCCGCCGGCGATCAGGAACGGGGTCAGGAGGTTGAGGACGAACCCCAGTAAGGGGTTGTTCGGGGGCTGCGTCATGGGATCAGGTCGCCGGGGCGGATGCCACGGATTTTCGGCATCTTGGTGATGCCTTTGCGGCGGTTTTCCTCGATTTCGCGCTTGTACATCAGGCCGAGGCGGCGGCCCATGTAGGCGGCCTGCTGGGGGGTGGGATTCTCCGTCAGGATCATGCCGCCGCCGGGCAGGATGCCCTCGGTGTTGGCGATGTCGAGGCCTTCGTTTTCTTTCTCGATGCGCTGTTGTTCGCGGAGGGCTTCGGCGGCGGCGCGCTGCTCCGGGGTCAGGTTCGGGTCCGGTTGGCCGTGGCCCTCGCGGCAGGTTTCCTCCAGCGCGGTGATGATTTCGGTGGGGTTGGGGGCGTCTTCCCAGGTGCGAGTGGCGGGGCGGCCGATGGGGATGGCGAGCGGTTTGGCCTGGCGGCGTTCGAGGGCACGCAGCATGGTGTCGAAGGTGCGGGCGGCGGAGCAGGCGGTGGTGATGTGGCGGGTGTTGTTGCCGCTGAGGGGGCCGAGGTTCATGCCGATACGCCAGCAGGCTGCGGCGGCGTGGTAGGCGGAGAGGGCCTGGACACTGAGCATGACCTCGATTTCGTCTCTTGGGTGGAGTGCGGAGAGACCGAGGAGGGCGGCGTGCATGCGGCGGTCGGACCAGCCCTGGGGCTCGTCGGGGTCGAGCGGCAGGGTGCGGAAGAGGGTGCGGATGGCCTCGCGCATGAAGCTTGGGTTGAAGGGGCCGTTGTCGTGGAAGATGGCGGCGCGGTCGTAGGGTTGGGTGGTTTCGGTGGTGGTTTCGGGCATTTCATGTTCGTGTTATGTTCTAAATGTTGGAGAGATGGGTTGGGTCGGGGGTGGTTCAAGGGGTGGGGTCGCGCAATCGAGCTCCAGCGATCTCTTGACACTCGGAGCGCGCTCTCCCCTAGGTGTCTTTTGATTTCTGACGGGATGCATTACCTGCAATAGTCGGGTTCGGAACGACTGCCGTGATGGAACAAGAACGCCGAAGCGGACGTCGAAATAAGCTGTGCAGCAGAGGCATCTGGATATGTCTGACGAAGCGGAAGAGGCAGCTGCGGAGACCACCGAACCGCTTGCAGATGGGAAATCCGACGCCGCCGGGGATAACTGCGGCGTTCCGGTCGTTGGTATAGGGGCGTCGGCCGGTGGCATCGAGGCTCTCAGCCAGTTCTTCGATGGCATGGCCGGAGACAGCGGCCTGGCGTTCGTTGTGGTCCTGCATCTGGACCCGACCCGGGAAAGCCAGTTGTCCGCGATCCTGTCGCACCACACCTCGATGCCGGTCGTTGAGATCGAGGACGGTTTGGAGGTCACGCCTAATCATGTTTATGTGATTGCGCCCAACCATGACCTGACGTTGGACGGCAATGTGTTGCGCCTGACCGAACCGGAACAGCCGCGCGGCCATCGCCATCCGGTGGACGTCTTGTTCAAGTCGCTTGCCGAACAGCGCGCTGAACGCACCGCCGCTGTCATCCTGTCCGGGACAGGGACCAACGGCACGCAGGGCCTGAAGGAAATCAAGGCGGGTGGCGGCCTGATCCTGGTCCAGGACCCTGCCACGGCGCGCTTCGACGGGATGCCACGCAGCGCGATCGGCGCCGGTTTGGCCGATCACGTCCTGGCACCGGCGGATATGCCCGCGACGCTGCTGCAATACTTCCAGCACGGCTATGTCGCCGCTCCGGATGGTCTTGCCGTCGTGCGCGGTGACAAGCAACCGCGTCTCGAGCGGCTTTTCGGGCTGCTGCGAGCGCATTCGGGCTTCGACTTCCACATCTATAAATCGGCGACGCTGCTGCGCCGGATCAATCGGCGCATGAGCCTGATGGGCGTGGGGAATCTTGAGGACTATATTGACCGGCTTCGTCCCGATCTGGGCGAAGTCAAGGCATTGGTCCGCGATCTTCTGATCAGCGTCACCAGCTTCTTCCGCGATGCCGACGCATGGCGCACCCTTGATGACATCGTGATTTCCCAAATGGTCGCCGACCGGGAGACAGGGGCGTCAATCCGGGTATGGGTACCCGGCTGTTCCACGGGCGAGGAAGCCTATTCCGTCGCCATGTTGTTGCAGGAACGCGCCGAAGCCGCGCACAAGCAGTTCGACCTGAAAATCTTTGCGTCGGACATCCAGGACGACAATTTGAACGCCGCCCGCGCCGGCGTGTATCCGGGCTCCAGCGTCGAGTCATTGCCGACCGAACGCATCATGCGATTTTTCGAACGGCTCGACGGGTCTTATCAGGTCCGGAAGTCGCTGCGCGACCTGGTCGTGTTCGCCCGGCAGAATTTGTTCCACGATCCGCCGTTCTCACGCATGGACCTGATCACCTGCCGCAACATGCTGATCTATGTCGAGCCGGAGGGGCAGAAGCGGGCGCTGACACTGTTCCATTTCTCACTGCGCGAGGGTGGCCGGTTGTTCCTTGGCAGCGCCGAAACCATTGGCCGGGCGGACGACCTGTTCGAGACGCTGTCCAAGAAGTGGCGCATTTATCGCCGTTTTGGGCCGACACGGCACGACATCGTGGATTTTCCCGTGCTCGGCGGCCGCGCGACAAGGTCGCCTCAATCGGGGGCCGGGCCGATGCCGGAGCCGTCGATGCGCGTGTCGGACGCAGCCCGCCGGGCCTTGCTTGACCGGTATGCCCCTGCCTCGGTGCTGATCGATCGGAGAGGCCGTGTCCTCTATTTCCACGGCGACACGGGCGATTACCTCAAGCAACCCAACGGAGAGCCGACGCGCGACCTGCTGGCGATGGCCCGGGAAGGCCTGCTTTCAAAGCTGCGGGTCGCGATCAACAGGGTGATCGCCGATGAACAGGAGAGCCGATTTATCGCGCAGATCCGGCAGGGCGACCTGCTTCGTTCGGTCGCGGTCACACTGTCCCCGCTGCCCACGGTGCCTCCGGCATCCGGGATGACATTGGTAACGTTTGAACCGGTCGCATCCGAATCGCCTGCCGTCCTGCCGACGGCAAAGAGCAACGCGGAAGACGAGGTTGCTTCCGCCCTGGAAAATGAACTGAGATCGGCCCGAGCGGAACTGCAAGGCTCGATCGAACAGTTGGAAAGCGTCAATGAGGAACTGAAGGCCTCCAACGAGGAGGCCACGTCCATGAACGAGGAGCTTCAGTCCACGAACGAGGAATTGGAAACCTCTAAGGAAGAACTGCAATCGTTCAATGAAGAACTGCATTCGGTCAACAGCCAGCTTCAGCATAAGATCAACGAGCTTGATCAAACCGGCAACGATCTGGCGAATCTTCTGTCCGGAACAGAGATCGCGACCGTTTTCCAGGACACGGAATTGCGGGTCAAGTGGTTTTCGCCGGCCACCAAGCCGCTGCTGAACCTGGTGTTATCGGATGTCGGCCGGCCGATCGCCCATTTTGCCCGACAGTTTATCGACGACAAGCTGCTTGGCGATGCGGAGACCGTGCTGGCGAAGCTGACGCCGATCGAAGCCGAAATCCGCGGTGATGACGGCAAATGGTTTATCCGGCGCCTGCTGCCTTACCGAACGCGGGACAACCGGATCGCCGGCCTGGTGATCACCTTTGTCGATATCACCGATCGGCGACGGGCGACCGACGGCATCGATGAGGCGCGTATCTATGCCGAGGCGATCGTGGCGACGGCGCGCCAGCCTTTGGTGGTACTGGATGCCGCGTTGCGGATGAGATCGGCCAATCGCGCTTTCTACACGCTGCTCGACACGACACCGGATAAGGCTGAGCACCGCCGGCTCTACGAGCTGGGCAATGGGGAGTGGAACGTTCCTGAATTCCGCCGCCTGCTGGATGAGGTGCTGCCCAAAGACGAGCGCTTCGACGATGTCGAAGTCACATTCGGACCCGCCGGACGCGACCAGCGCACCATGCTGGTCAACGCCCGGACGCTGGCGCGCAATGGCGGCCGCGAGCAACTGATCCTGTTGGCGATCGAGGAAATCACCCAGCGCAAGCGAGACGCCGGACATCAGGAGATGTTGATTGGCGAATTGAATCATCGCGTCAAGAACGTGCTGGCGACGGTGCAGGCCATCATGTCCCAAACCTCCCGGCAAAGCATTTCGCTGGATGATTTCCGGGTGGCGTTCGAGGGACGGCTGCATGCGTTGGCGCAGGCGCACGATCTTCTGACTGAGAAGGGGTGGGTGGGAACGGAAATCGGTCAGATCGTCACGCAGACCCTGGCGCCATATCGCTTGCAGGATTCGGCTCGCATTGCCGTGGAAGGTCCACTTCTGACGGTGCGATCGCAGAGTGGCGTCGCCCTGCTGATGGTCTTGCACGAACTGGCAACGAACGCCGCGAAATACGGGGCGTTGTCCGCACCGGCCGGGAAACTGTCGGTCACCTGGCGCCGGATTAGCGACGGAGCGTCGGAACGCATTCAGTTGCAATGGACCGAGACAGACGGCCCCAAGGTGACGCCACCGACCCGCCAGGGGTTTGGCACGAAGCTTATCGAGCGCAGCACGATGCATGAACTTGGCGGTGAAGCGCGCCTTGCGTACCTGGAGGAAGGGCTGCGCTGTGAGTTGATTTTTCCGTGGGCGGGGCTTCCGATCCAGGGCAGCGAGATTGGATGATATCATGGAAAACCATGCCGAGGCGCTAAACGGCTTGCATATCCTTGTGGTCGAGGACGAAGCGATCGTCGCCATGATGGTGGAGGATATGCTGCTGGACTTTGGCTGCCGCGTGAAGCTTGCCGCGAATATCAAGAGCGCCCTGTCGGCGATTTGCGACCATTCCTTGGATGGCGTGCTGCTGGACATGAACATTCATGGCCAACTGACGACCGCGGTCGCGGAAGAACTGGTCAGCCGGTCAGTGCCATTTTTGCTGGTGACCGGCTACGGATCGAGTAACAGCGACCCGCCGGTGATCAAGACGGCGCAACGGCTGCAAAAGCCGTTCAGCCGCCGTGATCTTGGTCGCCGCATGGCGGAGGTGTTCGGCGCGAACGGCGGCGCGGCGACATAAGGCGCGATATCTCCCTCCTATCGCCCGACCACCCGCAAACCCCGCCGCCGGACCCGCGGTGAAGCCTCGTCCGGCAGGTCGAGGGGCAGAAGGGGCGATTGGTCGCGTGCGCCGTGGCCGACGGTATCGGCTTCCTCGATCTCGGCCTCCG
Source organism: Acidisphaera sp. S103 (assembly GCF_009765975.1). Classification (GTDB taxonomy): domain Bacteria; phylum Pseudomonadota; class Alphaproteobacteria; order Acetobacterales; family Acetobacteraceae; genus Rhodopila. The sequence continues at coordinate 55,266 of NZ_LMUJ01000111.1, forward strand.
GGATATCCCGCCGGCCCAGGTAGTTCGCGGCCAGGTTCCGGAATGCGTAGTCAAGTAATGAGGTGGCCGCGCCGACCGCCGGGTCACCGTCCACCACGCCCGCCGGTCCGAACCGGGTGAAGGTGAACGCCTCGACAAACCGTTCCAGCGGCACGCCGTGCTGCAATCCCAGGCTGACCGCGTGGGCGAAGTTGTCCATCAGGCCGCGGAATGCCGCGCCTTCCTTGTGCAGGGCGACGAAAATCTCGCCCAGGGTTCCGTCGTCGTATTCGCCGGTGCGCAGGAACAGTTTGTGCCCTCCCACCGCCGCTTTCTGGGTGTAGCCGCTGCGCCGTCCTGGCAGATCCCGCCGCCGGGCGGAGGCCGACTGCACCGCGAGTGGCACTGGCCGAGGTGGCATGGCGTGCATGAACGGCGCGACCGCGTCATGCATCGCCGCATGTGCTGCCGCGCCGTGCAGTGGGATCGGGCTGCCGCCGGCAAGCGCGGTGGCCAGGGCTTCCTCCGCCGTGATGCCGCTGACCGCCAGCCAGGCCCTGGCGGCTCGGGTCAGGCCGCCGGTGTGGCCGATGGCGGAAAAAGCCGGCGCGATTCCGCCGGTTTCGCAGCCCAGCAGGGCCTCTGCCAGACCGGGCCGAGCGATTGCGGTGGTGGCGCGATGACGTAGGCCCTCGACGCCGGCGGCTGCCAGGCGGGCGGCTCGGGCGGCCTCCGGCAAGCCGCGCACGGTCGCGTGCGGCGGTGGCACGGGCCAGTCGAACGCCGCCGGCCGCATCGGGCCGGTTACGCGTCCGAGCCGTCCGGATGCGGCGTCCGCTCGTCCGCGGACGATGGCGGCGAGGCAGCGGGCGATATCGCGTGCTGCCTCCGACGCATAGTCTATGCCCAGTGCCGCCAGCAGACCGGACAGGTCCGCCATGCCGACATCGATGTCCCTCACCTGGGGCGCGGCGAAGCTTAGGGCGATCACTGCCGTTTCCACCGCCTCGGCGATGTCGGATAGGTCGAGTTGGCCGTCGCTGTCGAGGAAGGCCGGCAGATTGAGGACGAAGCCGGGGCCGTCTTCGGCTTCCAGGCGCCAAACGGCGTCGGTCGGGGCGCCTCGCCGCAACAGCAGCAGCCGGTGCAGGCGATCGGTCAGCGGGATGTCCAACCCGGCCGCGGTCGCGGCGGTGGCGATTGGGGCGATCCAGGCGTGGGCGGCGCCGGCCAGGGTGACCGGACCTTTGCCCGGCGCCAGGGCGGCCAGCGCGGCGGCGGCCGAGTCGTCCCAGGTGGTTGGCAGGGTGACCGGACGCGGTGCGGTGTCGGGATCGGGCGAAGCCTCGGTGCGGCGCATCCGCACGCCATGCCAGGTCCGATGGGGCGATATCCGGGAGGTCTTCATGGCCAGGATGTTATGGGACGCTGGAGCGGTCGGGTAGCCTATTTTGTGTTGGAAATGGGGATAACCCGCAAAATGTTGGGGATAACTCGTTTAGGGCGGCAAAGCCTCGGGGCAACGAAAGCGTGTTCCGCGGTGGTATCCGGATCGGGATCGGCATGGGTGGACCAATCGATGAGGGGTGCGTATATGTTGCGCCATGAATATCGGCACATGGTTGTTCACCAAGCTCAAAGGTCGCCAGATCGGCACCGATGCGGCGGGCAATATCTACTACGAGGAAAAGCGCCAGCGGCCCGGCAGCCTGCGCAACCGGCGTTGGGTTGCCTATGCGGGCGTCGTGGAGGCCAGTGTCGTTCCGCCGGAGTGGCACGCATGGTTGCACTATACCACCGACGCCCCGTTGCCAGACACCGGCCGCAAGGCCTGGCAGAAGCCGCATCTGGCGAATGCCACCGGCACGCCAGCCAGCTATCGGCCGCCCGGGCATGACTACGAGGGTGGACACCGCGCTCGCGCCACGGGCGATTACGAAGCCTGGACCCCGAGCTAGCATCGCAATGGGCCGTCATGGTGTTGCGGAGACGCTGACCGGCGCGCTCGTGCTGGTGGTTGCAGTGGTTTTCCTTGCCTATGCCGTGGCGCATTCCGGCCGGACTGCGGGGACGGGGTATACGCTGCACGCCAGGTTCGATCATATCGATGGGCTGGCGGTTGGCGGCGATGTCCGGATCGCCGGGGTGAAAATCGGCACCGTGACCGATGAGCAGATCGATCCGAAGACGTTTTCCGCGGTCGTGTCGCTGACGGTGCGGGACGATATTCAATTGCCGAAGGATACGGGGGCCTCGATCGTCAGCGAAAGCCTGCTGGGCGGCAAATATATCTCGCTGTCGCCGGGCGGGGATGACGCGGACCTGAAGCCGGGCCAAACGATCAGCATCACGCAGTCGTCGGTGAGCCTGGAGGAGTTGCTGGGAAAATTCATCTTCAGCGTCACAAGCCTGAATGGGTCGAAGAGCGGCGAGGTCAGCGGCAGCAAGTCGAACAGCGGCGGCCAGCCGAATGGTTCTCAACAGGGCGGTGCCGCGCTGGCGCCGCTTGGCAAATGATCCCGCCGGCTCCGGCTAACTGGCCCGGCTTGGACGGCAACGCGGTGGGTTGCCGGGAGAAGCTGAAGATGCTGGCGGAGAACTATGCCGAAGTGTCGCAGGTGCTGCGCGATGCGTTCGAGGACGCGATCCTGATGGGGGTGGACGAGCAGGGGATGCGTCAGGTGTTGGCGGATATCGTGGCCGGGCTGGACTCGCCGAAGCGTCCCGTCGGATGAGGGCGGGGGGACGGGTCGCGTTGGGGACGGTGCTGGCCGTGTCCGTTTGGGGCGGGGTGGCCCGGGCGCAGGATGCGGCGATTCAGACGGCGCAGTTGCCCCCGTTGCAGGAGCAGGTGCCGCAGCAAGGATCGCCCTCGGTTCCGTATACGCCATACCGGCAGGCACCGGTTCCGCAGACGCAGTATCAGCCGACGCCGTATCAGCAGGCCCCGGGTCCGCAGACGCAGTATCAGCCGACGCCGTATCAGCAGGCACCCGTGCCGCAGACGCAGTATCAGCCGACGCCGTATCAGCAGGCACCGGTTCCGCAGACGCAGTATCAGCCGACGCCGTATCAGCAGGCACCGGTGCCGCAGACGCAGTATCAGCCGACGCCGTATCAGCAGGCCCCGGCTCCGCAGACGCAGTATCAGCAGGCTCCGGCTCCGCAGACGCAGTATCAGCAGGTGCCGGTTCCGCAGACACCACATCAGCAGGCGCCAGTTGCGCCCAGCCCCTTGGGCCCGGATGCGCAAGGGCAGGGCCAGACGCCGCCCGTTGCACCGCCGACGACGTTTGACCAGCCCAACGTCTGGAACCCGGCCGGCGTGGCGAAGCTGGTGGCATTGGATAAGGTGAACGCTCAGGCGACGGAGCTGACGATCAAGGTGGGAGAGTCTGCGACCTTCGAGTCATTGACCATCACGGTGAAGACCTGTGTCGTCCGTCCGCCGGATCAGCCCGCTGACGCCGCGGCCTATCTGCATGTGACCGATAGCCATCCGGACTCGCCCGGCTTCGATGGCTGGATGCTGGAAAACGAGCCCTCCGTATCGATGATGCAACACCCGATCTACGACCTTCGCGTGGCCGGCTGTACGTGATCGCCTGAGGGTGACGGTGGAGATCGCGTGATAAAATAAAGGGTTATCATGGACGTGCTGCCGCCTTTCCATCGCGCCGCGCTGCTGCTTGATATGGATGGCACGCTGATCGACCTCGCGGCCACGCCCGATGCGGTGGTTGTGCCGGTCGGTCTGCCGGTTGCGCTGGGCACCCTGCGGGATGCGTTGGGCGGGGCGCTGGCGATCGTCACCGGCCGCCCGATCGAGACCGTGGACCGCCTGTTCGGCGATGCCCCCGGTGCCGTCGCCGGCGAGCATGGCGGTGCCATTCGCCACCATCGCGGCGGGTCCATCGAGCGCCCGGACCTGCCCGTGCCGCCGGCTGTTTGGCTGGAGGAGGCCGAAACCCTTGTGCGTGCATTTCCGGGCGCGTTGCTGGAACGCAAGGCGCGTGGCTTCGCGCTGCATTACCGGCAGGCCCAGGAGGCTCGGGATGTGTTTCGAACCGCCCTGACCGAGCTGATTGGCGCCTCGAGCGGGTTCCAACTGCATCCCGCCCATATGCTGTGGGAGGTGCGCCCGATCGGCGCCGACAAGGGCAGCGCGGTGATGGCTTTGATGCGTGAAGCCCCGTTTGCCGGGCGTCTGCCGGTGTTCATTGGCGACGACGTGACCGATGAGGACGGCATGCGGGCGTGTCGAAAACTGGGCGGCGCTGGCTATCGGGTCGATGAAGTGTTTCTCGACCCGGCCGGCGTGCGATCATGGGTGGGTCGTTCCGCGGAACTTGGGTGTTGGGGGCCCCTGCCATGAAGCTGTCCGACTTCGATGTTCTGTCGTTTGACTGTTACGGCACCTTGATCGACTGGGAGAGCGGAATCTACACCGCGTTGGCCCCGCTGCTGTCGCGGGCGAAGAGCGGCCTGTCCCGGGACGCCGTCCTGGAGGCGTTCGCTCGGCTTGAGTCCCGCCAGCAGGCGTTGACTCCGGCGGAGACTTATTCGGATCTGCTGGCGGTCGTGCATTCCAAACTGGCACTTGAATGGGGGGTGGCGCCGGATCCGGCCGAAGATATTCGGTTTGGCGGATCGATCGGCGACTGGCCCGCGTTTCCCGATACGGTGGAGGCGTTGCGCACCCTGAAGCAGCATTTCCAGTTGGTGATCTTGTCCAACGTCGATCGGGCCAGCTTTCGGGCGACGAACCAGCGGTTGGGCGTGGTGTTCGACGCGATTTATACCGCGCAGGATGTTGGGTCCTACAAGCCGGACCCTCGGAACTTTGCTTATCTGCTGGAGCGGATGAGGGAGCGGGGGGTGGCGAAGGACAAGCTGCTGCATGTGGCGCAAAGCCTGTTCCATGATCACGTGCCGGCTAATGGTGCCGGGCTGGCGTCCGCATGGATCGATCGGCGGCATGACGCGGGGGGCTGGGGCGCGACGGCGCCGGTGTCGGCGGATGTGCGGTATGATTTCCGGTTCACCAGCCTGGGTGCGTTGGCGGAGGCGCATCGCGCGGGGGGATGACGGTTGGTTCTTGCGGCTGGCTTCCCTTGGGTGGTGTTTTCGTTGTCAGTCGTTCGGTGTTTCCGGATTATTCCGTTGTCCGTTGAGGGTCGTGCTGATGCGCTGTTCCCGTGGTAACGCCAAGGCGCTCAAGATGGCTGAGCGCTCTACGGCGCCCGGATTGGTTCCCGACCGAGCGTGCTGATCGTCACTCCGCACAGGGGAATTGACGGGTTGAAGAGCGGGCTGCATTCGACCCAGGCTAGTCATTTGGAGATTCGCGGATAGTTCGGAAAGCGGACATTCACCAGCGACCTTCCTGACGCGCTTCAACTCAGTTGAATGGCATCCCGAGCCGACATTCAGGCAGGTTTTTTTCCGGCGGCCTTGCTTGGGGTGCTGCTTTTCAGCACCGGAGGTCTACCGACGGTGGCACTCCCAGATTTTACGAAAGGCTGTGGTGCGCTTACACGTTGGTGGGCATCTCGACGCTGTTGATCGGGTCGGGGAGCATCTGAAAGCCAATCTGGCAACGTGGGGTGAATTTGGTATCAACGCGGATTCTCCCAGGAACAGAAACGTGGCTTGGTTGCGACCGCGAGGCTGCCGTGCTGTTATCTCCGATATGTTCAACTGAATATAGCGACGTCTGGAGGCCGCCGGCGCGATGAAGACCTCGCTGCGGCAGTCGCCTGTCATTTTGCCAAATGGCTGCCTCGAAATATCGTGGCGGCCCCATCAGAGGAGTCCGTGATGAAATACACCAAACTGGGCCGCACCGGGCTGGATGTCTCCCGGCTTTGCCTGGGCTGCATGAGCTATGGCGGCGGCAATAGCGGCTTCCACCAATGGTCGTTGGGTGAGGAGGACAGCCGCCCGTTCATCAAAAAGGCGCTCGAGGCCGGGATCAATTTCTTCGATACGGCCAATCGCTACTCTGTGGGTAAGAGCGAGGAAGTGCTGGGCCGAGCGCTGAAGGATTTCGCGCGGCGGGAGGAGGTGGTGATTGCCACCAAGGTGTTTAATCGCATGCGCCCTGGGCCGAATGGGGCCGGTTTGTCACGTAAAAATATTCTGTTCGAAATCGATGAGAGTTTGCGCCGGCTTGGGACCGATTATGTCGATCTGTATCAGATTCATCGGTTCGATCATGAAACGCCTGTTGAAGAGACGATGGAGGCGTTGCACGATGTCGTGAAGGCCGGCAAGGCGCGGTATATCGGCGCGTCGTCAATGTATGCCTGGGAGTTCCACAAGGCGTTGACGGTGGCCGAGCGGAATGGGTGGACTCGGTTCGTGAGCATGCAGAACCTGGTCAACCTGATGTACCGGGAGGAGGAGCGGGAGATGCTGCCGCTGTGTGCCGATCAGGGCATTGGCGTCATCCCGTGGAGCCCGCAGGCGCGTGGCCGGCTGACTCGGGATTGGGATTATAAGAGCGCGCGCACGGAAACTGACGAAGCCTATGGCCGCATGTTCAGGGACGCGACCGAAGAGGCCGACAAGCGGGTCGTCGAGCGCGTTGCCGCGGTGGCGAAGGCGCGCGGGGTGTCTCGGGCGCAGATCGCGCTGGCCTGGCTGCTGCATAAGCCGGTCATTACGGCCCCTATCATCGGCGCGACCAAGTTGACGCATCTGGACGATGCACTTGGGTCGCTGGAGGTGACGTTGTCGGCCGAGGAGATCGCGGCGTTGGAGGAACCTTATGCCCCGCATCCGCTGGTCGGGGTTGCTTGATCTTGTATTTGTGAGGATTTGACATGGCGCACATCAATATTGAGTTTACTTTGTTTTCGGCCTTCTACTCGCCGTTGATTTCGGTGATGTCCGGTGGGTTTTTGAAGGATGAGGGGTTGGAGGCGGATTGGACGGTGTCACCGCCTGGGGTTTCGGCGGTGAAGGCTCTGGAGGAAGGGCGGGCGGACGTTATTCAGTCGGCACCGAGCCAGGGGTTTACGAGTCTGGCCCAGGGAAAAGCGCCGACGGCGGTTCATTTTGCACAGATCAATGAAATGGATGGGTTTTTTATCACTGGCCGGACGCCGGATCCGGACTTTGACTGGAAGAAGCTGGAGGGGGCGGAGGTCGTCCTGTTCGGCGGCGGGCAGCCTTTGGCTATGTTCCAATATGCCTGCCACAAGGCGGGGATTGATTTTGCCAAGCTGAAGGTCATCAGTCCTGGCAGTGCCGAGGCGATGGATAAGGCGTTTCGGGAGGGCAAAGGGCAGTACGTGCAGCAGCAGGGGCCGTTCCCGCAGCAGCTCGAAGCCGATGGCGTTGGGCATATCGTTGCGACTTGCGGCCCGAAGATTGGGCCTGTGGCTTTTTCGAGCCTGGCGGCTCGGCGGGAGTGGCTGGGGTCCGATGTCGCCAAGGCGTTCATGCGCGCTTACGCGAAGACGCGGGCTTATATGGTGGCTACGCCGGCGATTGAGATTGCACGGGCGGAGAAGTCGTTCTTTCCGGAGATCGATCTGGAGGTGCTGGCGCGGTGTATTGCGAGCTATCAGCAGTTGGGATGTTGGACGCCGCATGTGGAGATTACGCGGCCGGCGTTTGAGGTGGCGCTGGATGTGTTCGCGCATTTTGGGACGCTTAAGGAGCGGTATGCGTATGAGCAGGTTTGTGCGTTGCCGCCGTCTGGGGGGTGAGGCTAGGTGCGCGCAAACGTTCCTAGCTCTAGATTGTCGCCTTCCCGTTAAGGTCAATGATTTAGCGCTTGCTTTCGGCCAGCCCGGTTGAGAGTGTTTACGCACGCCACTGGGCTCGTTATGGGGACAGTGTCTTTCGCAAACATGGTCGGTATGGGTGGATCCCTGCTTGTCAGCCTTCAGAAAAGGGAACTCGTAAGCCAACATACGGTTCAACCCAGAGACTAACCTGTTTGGACACTCCTGGTTCGGGTTGGAAGCATGACAAAGTATACGATGCGAATTGGCGGGATTTGTGTGGCCTCGACCCATCGTGGACAGTGTTGCGGATGCGGTCGTAAAATCGGAGTTTTGCGGCCTCGCCTTCTGAAGATCAAATACCACTCGGTCCATGATGCGTTTGCGGAGTTAGGCAATCCACCGGCTATTCGGGCTGTCTCTGTCGAATTTCAGAGGTACCTGTACGCTTGAGGGAAATTAAGCTCGGCAGGGATTGACATCCAGACGCCAAACGCGGTCAAGCCTCTCAGATTGGATGTGAGAGGCTGATGTAGCTTCTCTTCGCTTCAACCTCTACCGAACCCACGTAGTGAAATGCGAGATAAACAAAGTATGCAACCATCACAATAGTGACGCCGATAACAATCCACTTTGTCCAAATGAAAGTTTTCTCGCCCCTCTTTACGCGTTCCCATTCGAATTTTAAAAGCTTTTTTGCACACTTTAAAAATCTCACCTCTATCTCGCGTATTTTGTCGGGCATAAGATCGGAGTTTTCCTCTGCTATCATCTCAAATTCCAGCATTGTTTTGATGAGATTTTTTGCAGGCTTTTCATCCGCGTTGATGCGCAATTTGATGCCATGGCTCGCTTCATTTAGTGCCTTGTAGGACGAAATCATCACTGATTGGTCCGTTACGGCCCCCGCCTTCTTCATCCGCACGCCGTCGGAAATCGCGTTGATATTCACTAGGTACGAAACCAGGCATTTCCGGAGCTCGTCAATCCAGGCTTGTCGGAACTCCGATATCTTTTGTTCTTTGGCGATTATCAAACCCAAGACAGACACGAGGCCCGCGATCACCGCCGCCCCGACCGCTCCGATGCTAACGTCTATCATTTGTGTTGTTTGTACCGCATGTCGGCCCCTTTTTCGCTCGTCCATCTTGCCTATTGACATTGGTTGCAGTACCAGACGAAAAATTGCAATAGGGTATGCCCTAACAAACAAGCGGGCAACCATCAACGGGAGTATGTCGACGCGTGCCTGAGTCTCTAAGCTTCCATTTTGAAGGTGCTCTCGCTGACGGACACAGAATGAATTTCTATGAATCCGCTCGTTTTCAATACGCTGCGGCTCGATTGATGGTTAAGCTTGCTCAATTTAGAGAGAAGGGGCGGTTTGTAAAGAAGATCACCAGCAATACTAACTTGGGAATTCAGCTTGTTACTCAAATTGACGGATCGTTTAACATCAACGTTGAAGTACCTGATCAAAGGCCAACAGATGAGGTGTTTGTAAAAATATCCGTAAGCGACCTCATCGCATACGTCAGCGAACGTATCGTCGAGAAGATCGATGAGCAGGCGCTTCGAGAAATTGATCTTCCTGACCGGCGGACGAGGACCGGAGCCGGTGCTGCCGATGCCGCTCTGAACCAATTGGTTGAGGATGCTATGGCAGGTAGGGACATGACCGCAAGACTGCCAGTTCAAGTCCAAGATTCGGTAAAACGCCGTGTCGCAGAAGCGTATCGTGAACGTCGGTTGGCCGAAAGCAGCAAGGCGATCTCGCTCATTGATTTTGCGAGAAGTCAAAAATTGATTTCGATGTCCGCTCCGCTGATAAGCGAGATGGCAACTGCACTGCGTCAAAGTGCCGAAAGCCTAGAAATTACAGAAACGACTGGCGGCAGATCGAATTCGATCTTTTATCTTAATAGGGAGATGGCTGCTGAGATAGAGACGGCAATAGTGGATTCGGAAATCACGCCAATCCTTGGCGACATAACGCAGTTCAATAAGGACAATGGTTGGGGAAAGCTTAAAATCGAAAATGGTTCGAAGATCATGAACTTCAGCATACCATCAGATATTCTTCCAAGTATCAAGGCTACATTGATTCAAAACATGCAGAAGGATCTGGTTTTCTTGCAAACCTATTTTGTTCGCGATCCAGGGGGCGAAGTGATCCGGCTTATAGCGGTCGGAATATTGCCCACTCCGACAAAATAAAGAACAGCAAGCGGCACAGGTTCGCTAGAACGTTATTTCGTCTGCCGTCAGCGTCGGCCGTCTAATGTCAGCTTACGGGACGGATGACATTCAAGCATGGCAACCAACTTGGGTCGCAAGCGGCCGCTTTTGCAAAAGACACAATCCCCCGCGTTATAACCCTCAAAGCAAGATCGCCGCTCACCAACACACGCCCTGTCACCGCAATCCCGCAACCTCGGCGTAGGCCCTCAGTTCCCGCTCGACATCGTAACCGGTCGTCCCGAAGATAACGCCGGTGGCGCCCGCCGCCTCCAGCTTGGCGAGACGTTCGCGCAGCTCCGCACGCGTGCCCGTGAAGGTCGTCTGTTTGGCGTTGGACACGTCGACCAGCGCGTCGTGGCCGTTTGAAACGTCGAGGTTATGGCCGCGGTGAACGGACAGGTGGCGGACGCTTTCCTCCACACGTTCGACACTCACCCGCCACGCTTCGCCGTTCGGCAGCTCCTTCAAACTGTCCGGATCGAACATGTACCGGCGATGATAACCAATGGCGATGAGCGGCTTGAGGGCGGTCGCGGCGCGCGTCGAGGTGACATCCTCGCCATCATCGAGGACCGTGCCGTTGGTCGATACAAGACACGTCTCGAATCCCTCGGCCGGACCGCCGAGGGAAATCAGGCCGTCGGTGATCTCCTTGGCGAGCGCTCGGGCCTTCGGGCCTTGGCCGGCCATGTAGATCGGCACGTTGATCGGACGGTCGGGCAGCCAGCCGTCGGATGCGAGGATCTGGGCAAGGCCGCCGTCGATGTCGACAACGTCGCCGCGCAGCAATGCCTGAACCTGCGTGATATGCGTGCGCATGCTGGCGATGCTCAAGGCCTTCTTGCCCATCCCTGCCCGGCCGGTGAAGCCGGTGCCGAACCCGACCATCAGGCGTCCCGGCGCGATCTGCTCGACCGATGCGATAGCCGAAGCCTGCGCCATCGGGTGGCGATAGCTCGGGATCAGCACGGCGGGACCGAATTTGATGCGCGTCGTCTTCTCGGCGATGCGGGCGAGCGTGACCCATATGTCGTGGCCGAAGGCGGGGACCTCGGGGCACCAGACGGCTCGAAAACCGAGCTCCTCTGCGAGAAGGGCGTATTCGGCGGTTCGCGGACCGGGCGGCAGGCGGAAGTCATACGTCAGCACGGGGCGCTCCAGGAAAAAGTGTCTCTAAGGAGAGCATTACGATATGTGGGATCGTCAAGCCACTGCGCGCCGAATGCGCCCCGATGCATTGTCGTTTGCCAGGTCAGGTTATCGGCGAAGCGCATCAGCACGCGGCAGCATGCCAGGTTGGTGATTGCTGGTGGAGGCGCTCGCGATCTTGCTCGGTTTCCACACGCCAACCAAGTCGGCTTAAATGGGCCCGCAACGTTTGGAATATCGGGATAGGTGCCCGCCAGCACCGCATGGCTGGGATCGTAATGTCGAACAGAACCGCTGTTCTATGCGCTGGCGCAGGCCGCGCACTGCCCTTCCGCCTCGATCGTCGCCTTGCCGACGGTGAAGCCCAGCCGCTTGGCGGCGTCCTCCAGCGCGTGGGCCAATTCGTGGTCTTCCAGTTCGGTGACCTTGCCGCAGGACCGGCAGATCAGGAACTGCGCGGCGTGGTCGTGGTCTTCCTCGGCGATGCAGCCGACGAACGCGGACAGTCGCTCCAGCTTGTGGACCAGGCCTTGTTCCTGCAGGAACTCCAGCGCGCGATACACCGTTGGCGGGGCTGCGCCGGGGCGTGTGCTGCGAAGCTGGTCCAACAGGTCGTACGCGCCGGTTGGCGCCTCGCGGTCCAGGATCAAGCCCAGCACCTGGCGGCGCAGATCGGTCAGCCGCACCCCGCGGCCGTCGCAGATCACGGTGGCGCGGGTCAGCAATGTCTCGGTGCGAGGGGAAAACCCCATGAGGCACTCCTTGGCGGCGAACCCGCCTAATGCCTAGATATCATCCATGAACGAAATTGCCACACCCGCCGACCCAATCCTGGACGCGATCTGCTTTGACGCCAACGGTCTTGTCCCCGCGATCGCCCAGCAGCACGACACCGGCGAGGTGCTGATGATGGCCTGGATGAACGCTGACGCCGTCCGGGAAACCCTGGCGACCGGACGGGTCTGCTACTTCAGCCGCAGCCGGGGCAGGTTGTGGCGCAAGGGCGAGACCTCCGGCCAGACCCAGCACCTGACGGAACTGCGCGTCGACTGTGACGGCGACACGCTGCTGCTGCTGGTCGATCAACTGGGTGTCGCCTGCCACACCGGCCGGCGGAATTGCTTCTACCGAGCGGCTCGGGATGGCGGGCTGGTGGAGATCGCGGCGCCGGAGGTGTCGGCTGACGCGCTGTACGGCCACTCCCATGGCTGAGACCACGCCGGTCACGGTGCTGACCGGTTTCCTGGGCGCCGGCAAGACGACTGTGCTGAACCACCTGCTGCGCCAGCCGGAACTGGTTCGGACGGCCGTCCTGGTCAATGAATTCGGAGAGATCGGGTTGGATCATCTGCTGGTGGAGAAGCTGGACGACTCCACCGTGCTGCTGAACGCCGGCTGCCTGTGCTGCACGGTTCGCGGCGACCTGGCGCGTGTGCTGCGGGAGATGCTGCCGCGTGCGCGCCGCGACGAAATCGGCCGGATCGTGATCGAGACGACTGGTTTGGCCGATCCGGTGCCGATCCTGGCGACGCTGATGACCGATCCTGTGGCTGCCTCGGCTTATCGGTTGGACGGCTTCGTGACCGTGGTCGATGCGGTGAACGGGATGGCGCATCTGGATACGCAGGAGGAAGCGGTTCGCCAGGTCGCGGTGGCCGATCGGATCGTCATCAGCAAGGCTGACCTGGCCGATCCGACCCCGCTGCGGGAGAGGCTGTTGGCGCTGAATCCCGGTGCGCCGATCGCCGAGGTCGCGCATGGCAAGGTCGATCCGGGTTTTGTCCTGCATGCGGGTTTGTTCGATCCGGCGGCCAAAATCCCGGATGTCGCCGGCTGGCTGAATGCCGCCGCGTTCGAGGCCGCGTCCGATCACCATCATCACCATGATCCCAATCGTCATGATGCGCGTATTGGCGCGTTTTGCATCACGCTCGACCAACCGCTGGACTGGCAGGGTGTGGCGATGTGGTTGGAGATGCTGGTCGCCTCGCGGGGGGGAAACCTGCTGCGGGTTAAGGGGATTCTGAACCTGAGGGGGCGGGACCGGCCGGTCGCTATCCATGCCGTGCGGCATCTGATGCATCCACCGGTGCAACTGTCGGCGTGGCCGGAGGGCGATCCGCGCACCAGCCGGATTGTGTTCATTACGCGCGACTTGCCGCGGGCTGTTGTGGAGGATGGGCTGCTTGCGTTTCAGGCGGCCCGGACGGCTTCGTTGGGTTGACGCCGGAAAACCGCGGTGATTGGCGGCCACCCTGGCGGCGGCGCGTGCGGCGCAGTAACGTCTCGGGCACGAACAGGGAGGAACGACACATGAAAATCAATATGAAAAGCGTGCTTTTCGCGGGTGGACTGGCTTTTGCGGCGTTCTGCGTTGCGCCGGGCGCCCGAGCGGCGGAAGCGTTCACACTGAACTCGCCGGCTTTCGCCGACAACGCGCCGTTGGCGATGAAGAACGCGGGCGATACGAAAGGCAATCCGAATTGTGTCGGCCAGAGCATCTCGCCACCGTTGAATTGGGCGAACCCGCCTGCCGGCACCAACAGTTACGCCCTGGTGTTGATCGATCCCGAGGGGCGCGGCGGTCTGGGCGTTGTTCACATGGTGGTTTACGGCATCCCTGCCTCGGTGACCGAGTTCGCCGAGGGCGAACTCAGCAAGCCGTCGGACAAGTTCATCGGTGGTAAAAGCACGATGGGATTGCCGGTCTATTTCGGCCCCTGCACGCCGCCGGGGGACTGGCATCATTACACGTTCACCCTGATCGCGACCGATCTCGATCCCAAGGGGATGAAGCCGGGAATGACCCGGGATGAACTGTTCGCCGCCCTCGCCGGCCACACCAAAGGTGCCGCCGGCCTGATCGGCCGATTCCGCCACCCATCATGATTGCAATCCCGCCCAGTCGATGCCGGTTGGGCGGGATTCGCAAGACGCCGGGTATTCGTGGCGCATGTGCGTCATCGTCGTGTTGGCCGCGGTCCATTGACCGGGACCTTGGCGTCGTGTGGCCGGACAGACCGACGGCGGTCGGTTCGAAAACCCCTCCAGCACCACCTTGCCGCGGACGCGGCCGCTTTCGATCAGGACGTGGGCTCGTTTCAAGTTTGCCACGTCGATCGGACCGATATTCTCGCCCAGCGTGGTGCCAAGGGTTCCGTTGTCGACCAACCGAGCGACCTCGTTCAGCAGGGTGCCTTGGGCGTTCCGTCCGGCGCGATGATGCTTAGGCCGCCGGAAGGGACAGGCTGACCGTGGCTCCGGAATTGGGTTGGTTGTAGGCTGTCAGGCGGCCGTTCATCGCTCGGGCCAGGCGATTGCTGAGTGCCAGGCCGGTGCCGCCTGTCGCCGGCAAGGCGTCTTCGCCGGTTTCCAGCGAGTCCGCCCGGAGATCCTGCGTCAATCGCGGCGACAGTCCCTTTCCGGTATCGCTGACGGATGCGGTCACGGTGCCGGCTCGGCGCGCCACCGATACCGACACGGTGCCACCCGGCGGGGTCAGCCGGACGGCGTTGGCCAGCAGGTTGTCGAGAATGCGCCGCATCGCCCAGGAATCGCCGATCGCCGCTGCGTCGCCGGGCTGCCGATCGGGGCTCAGCGCGATGTTGATCTGCCGCTCATTGGCCGCGGCACGGGCGCCTTCGGCGGCATCCCGGGCGATGGTGGCGATATCGATGGTTTGCCGTTTCAGTTGGTGTTCCTCGATCTGGGTCAGGTCGAGCAGGTTGTCGATGGTTGCCAGCAGTTGCTTGCCGTCGCGGCGGACCCGGCCGAGGGCTTCGCGCTGCTCCGGCTGGCTGGTGGCCATCGTCAGGCTCAGGACGCCCAGAAGGGTGTGCAGCGGCGTCCGGATTTCCTGGCTGAGATTGGTGAGAACGTCGGTCTTGATCCGCTCCGCCGCTTCGGCGCGACGGGTTTCGGCGGCGAGACGATCCTGGATGTCGCGGGCGTGGCGGACGAATATCGCGGTGGCGAGGATCGCGAGAATCGACAGGATCCGGTTGCCGATCATATCCGGCATGTCGGGGCTGAACACCGGCAGGAAGGTGCCGATGACCACCATGAGGCAGGCGATGCCCGTAATGACCCACAAGCCAGTGCGGTCCTTGTGGAACACCGCGGTGGCGACCAGCGGGGCATAGATGATGCCGTAGGCCAGGGTGTTGTCGCGGCAGATATCTTCGACGAAGGCCACGCCGCTGATCGCGTAGATTGCGGGCACCAGCCACCGCGGAAAACGCCAGGCAGCGATCTTGGAACTGAGCTTGCCGTCTGGTTCCGGAGGCCCCAATTCTGGCATTCGTTAATCCACGCGTGTTGCAGCAGAGAGAGGCACAGCTAACGTAACCCACTGTATCAAAACCGTGGAGCCGTCAAGAAAATCCTCGATCGTCATTGCCTCGAACGGATTGTGGCTGCCGTTTTCATTGCGAATGAAAAGCATTCCCATGGGCACGCCCGCGGCGGCGAAGGCGGCCGCGTCGTGCGACGCCGGGCTGCCGATGTGCAATATGGGAAGCTCCTGCGCCGCGGCCGCAGATTCCAGTCCGGATTTGATGGCCGGATCGACCAACCCCACGGCGGCACGGGCCTTCTGTCCCAGATGGAATCGGACCGCCCGGCGTTGCTCGATGCCGTCGACGATGCGGCCGACCTTGTCCTCCAGTTCGGCGAGGATGGCTTCATCGTAGGCGCGCACGTCGAGGCTGAAATGGAACGAACCTGGGACGATGGTCAATCCGTGCACCGCCGAGTCGGTGTGGAAGCGGCCGAGGGTGCAGGCCATTGGGATGCCGCGTTCCTCATAATCGGCCCAGAGCGTGTCGAGGGCGACGGCGAACTCCGCCCCCGCCGTTGCCGCGTCGTGACGGAAACGGCGGGGGGGGGCG
>NZ_LMUJ01000111.1:71380-75134 GCF_009765975.1 Acidisphaera sp. S103
CGGTGTAGCGGAAATTGCCCGGGATACCGGTGCAGACTGCGACGGAGCGACGGGCTTCCACCAGGCTGGGGGCCTGCTCGATGTGCAGTTCCAGGTAGGCGCGGATGCGGGACGGATCGAAATGGCGGGCGCGGGCGCGCAGCGAGTCGGGGTTGCCGCCGCATTCGGCGATGTGGTCGGCCAGGGTGCGGCCGGTGTCGACACGGCGGACGTCCAGCGCGCCGTCGGGCAAGGTGCCGAGGCTGCCGCGGCTGCCGATGTAGGAGACCTGAAACCAGACGCTTTCCTCGGCGCGGATGCCCATGACGACGATGTCGCATTCGGGCGTCAGGTCCAGGGCCCGCAGGGCGCCGACGGTTGCCAGGCCGGCGAGGACGCCGGCGGCGCCGTCGAAGTTGCCGCCATGCGGCACCGAATCGAGATGCGAGCCGATCACCAGGGCCGGCGCGGAGCGGTCGCGGCCGGGCAGGGTCATGTAGAGGTTGGCGGCGGCGTCGTGGCTGATCTCCAGCTCCATGGCTTCGGCGGCTTTGGTAACCGTGGCGTGTGCCCGCTGTTCGCCGGCGCCGTACGGGTCGCGGGAGACGCCGGGTTCGTCCAGGCCATCTTGGCGCAACTGGTCGAACAGCGCCTGCATGGTGGCGCGCTGGGCGTGGACCGCCGCCTTGATGGTCTGGGGAGTCGGTCTGGGCATGGGCATAGTCCTATCGGGATCGGAATCGACGGTATTATCTGGTTTAAACGCGGGTAATGGCTAGACAACAAATGGGAGGAGCTAAAAATGTCCATCTGCCTTTGCTGCGGGCCAGCGTTGCTCGGCCGTCGCGGCTTGCTGGCCGCGGCTGTGGCGGCGGCCGCGTTGCCGTCAGGGGTTCGGGCGGCGCCGGTGTCCGCGGGGCCGGCCGAGGGGACGCTGCTGGACGATCTGGTGGCGGCCAACCGCATCTTGTACGACCAGGGTGTCGTCGATGGGTTCGGCCATGTCAGCGTGCGGCACGACAAGGACCCGAACCGCTATCTGCTGGCGCGCAGCATGGCGCCGGTGCTGGTGACTCGGGACGACATCATGGAATACGACCTGGACAGCGTGCCGGTGGATCCGCGCGGGCGGACATCGTACCTGGAGCGGTTCATTCATGGCGAACTGTACAAGGTCCGGCCCGACGTGATCGCGATCGTGCATAGCCACTCGCCGGCGGTGATTCCGTTCGCCGATACCAAGGTGGCGCTGCGGCCGATGAACCATATGTCAAGTTTTCTGGGGACGGGCGCGCCGGTGTTCGACATCCGTGATGCCGGCGGGCCGGCCACGGATATGCTGATCCGCAATCCGTCGCTGGGGCATGCACTGGCGGAGGCGATGGGCGATCATCCGGTGATGCTGATGCGCGGGCACGGGTCGGTGGCGGCGGCGCAGTCGTTGCATCATGTTGTCTATCGAGCAGTGTATACGGAAGTGAATGCGCGTATGGAGGCGGAGGCGCTGCGGCTGGGGCCGGTGACGTTCCTGAGTCCGGAGGAAGCCGCCGCCGCGTCGAAGACCGTCGATACGCTGGTGGAGCGGCCGTGGGCGATGTGGAAACAGCACGCGATGGGGAAATCATGAGCGATTCCGAAGGAAGCATGCTGCGGGAGACCGCGGACCGGCTGTTCACGGCACACTGCGATACCGCTGTCCGGCGGTCGGCCGATCAGGGCGCCTGGCCGGCCTCGTTATGGGCGGCGGTGGAGGAGGCCGGGCTGCATCGCGCGCTGGTGCCGGAGGCGGCGGGTGGATTCGGTGTCGCGGTGGCCGATGCGCTGTCGCTGCTGACGGTGGCAGGCGCCCATGCTGCGCCGATCCCGCTGGCGGAGACGATGCTGGCGAGTTGGCTGCTGGCCGGGGCCGGGCTGGAGATTCCGGACGGGCCGCTGACGGTTGGGCCGGTGCGGAACGGCGAAGTGGTGATGCTGACCCAGATGGATGGTGGGTGGGGTGTGTCGGGGACGCTGACCCGGGTGCCGTGGGCGCGGGATGTCGATCGGCTGGTGGTGTTGGCGGAGGGGCGTGCGGCGCTGGTCGGGCGGGAGGCTTGGACGATCGAGGCTGGCGAGAACGTGGCTCGGGAGCCTCGGGATACGGTGCGGCTGGATGGGGTGGCGATCGCCGTTGCGACGGCGGATGTGGATCTGCTGGCGATGGGGGCGGCGATGCGGACTCAGCAGATCGCCGGGGCGCTGACGCGGTTGACTGAGATGACGACGCAATACGCGCAGGACCGGGTGCAGTTCGGCCGGCCGATCGGCAAGTTCCAGGCGGTGCAACAGAATTTGGCGGTGATGGCGGGGCAGACGGCCGCGGCGGTGGCGGCGGCCGGGATGGCGGCGGAAGCAGTGGCAGATGGGGTGAAGATCCTGCCGATCGCGGCGGGGAAGGCCAGGGCAGGGGAGGCGGCTGGGATCGCGGCGGCGATCGCGCATCAGGTGCATGGGGCGATCGGCTTCACGTTCGAGCACGATCTGCATTTCCTGACGCGCCGGTTGTGGTCTTGGCGGGATGAGTTCGGCAAGGATGCGGTGTGGCACCGGTTGCTGGGGCGGCATATGGCGCGGGCTGGGGCGGATCGGCTGTGGGAGGAGATTACGGCTGCTTGATATCGGCATGGACGTGACGGGTTGTTGTTGAGGATCGGTCCGCCCTTCGCTACCGACGGGCAATCGACTGGTTTCCAGGAACAAGTTCGTCCCTCTGTCTGCTGATCACCCCCCGGTGATCGCTAGATGTCCTTAATCACATCTCAACGCGGCGCCGTCACTTCGCATTAAGCAGTATCGTGTAACAAATCGAATCTCCATCTTGCGCCGACGGGTCGATCTGTGAAAGATATCGGTCCGGAATGGTAATATTACGCCTTTGTAGACTACTGTCGATGCCGAGGAAGCATCTTCGTGGCAAGGGAGGCGTAAGCAGGATGAGACATAGATTAGTCGCAAGACTTATGGATAGGCCTCGGGTTATCATTGGGCGGAGTTCCACGCTGGACATGCCCGTTGTTAAGCTGAACCCAGAATACAAGAATCAGAATTGGCTACGATATCGATGGAAACTGGCTTTATTTAGTTTGGTCGCTCTTGTATTTGTCGGTTGTACAGACACTCAGTTAAGTCGTAATACGACACTTGCAGCAAATGGCATTGCCTCTTTCTACAGGGATGAGGCACTTGCAAACAGAACGCAGTTTATCAACGATCCTGGTTCCATTCCCTCATTCGCCGATATTTCGTCGGGTTCGATCCAAACGGGTGGCAGTGCAACGGCCAGTATTACCATTCCGTACGGAAACCAGGTGACTGAGTCCGCGAGTGCATTGATCAGTACGGTTCAAATCCCATCCAAAAACCATAACGCCGAGAGCAACCGACTCTTGACGGCAAAGCTGCACCATAACACCGGTCACCGATTCAAACACACTTGGGCGAACGCGCGCTCTTTTGATTTATGTTACGACGCCTCGCAAGACCGGGGAAGATCAGGCCGAGCAAGGTCTAAAGGATGGTTAGATCGCCGATCCGATCATGGTGCTGTCCGTTAACGATTGAGGGTGGGCCGCGTCTGTCGGGGTTGGTGGCAGGCGGTCTCCGGTGGAAGCGGCGGTGAAGTCGTGGGTGGCCGGGACATGCCCACGGCTGTCTGGCACGATTTTTGAGTCCTGAACGCAATATTTCGCTGTACAAGCCGCACGGTATTGATTCTACTCAGCTTCCGACGTTTGGC
>NZ_LMUJ01000111.1:75144-107931 GCF_009765975.1 Acidisphaera sp. S103
CCTGATCCATCTGGCTGGAGGCACTACCCGGTCTCTGCGGGAAAGCTATCTGGCCGGCGAGCGCCAGGATGCCAATGATCAGGCCAGTGACCAGGTCAAGGCGGCTCAACAAGCCTATGACCAGAAACGGAGGGAACAGATGGCGAAGGACCGGGCGGCGAACCCCGCGCATCCAGGCCTGATGCCGGAGCAGCAGCCGTACCTAAACACGCCGGCGCAGCAGAAGCTTAAGGCGGAATTCGAAGCACAGGTGGCGAAGATCAACGCCGATCGTGACAAGCAGCTTGCTGATCTGGAAAAGGCGAACAAAGGTGGTATCGACTTCGGGCCGTCTCCTGGGAACGATGACAACTCGGTGGACGATCCCGGGTCTGACGACGATGGGAATGACCTATCGGGGACACCACCGCCCCCAGGCCCTTGGCCGCGTGCGTCGGATACACGCGGGATGCGCAACAACAATCCTACCAACCTAATGTATGCGCCAGGACAGCCGGGCGTCCGTGGGTCCGATGGGCGCTTCGGCATCTATGCGACGATGGGAGAGGGCGTAAGGGCCGACATGCGTCAGTATCTACTCTACCAAAAGCGCGACCATCTGCTGAGTGTGCGAGATATGGTCCTTAAGGCGACTCCTCGCAGTGATAACCCAGATGTCGACAGGTATATTGCCGAAGTTGCGAGGCAGCTGCACGTCGGCGCGGGAGACCCGATCGATCTGACAAACCCCCAAATGGCTGAAGCGTTTATTAACGCAGTCTCCCGACAGGAGAGCGGTCGGGCGCCGGATCCCGCGTCTGTTCACTGGGGCGTCAACCGAGCCTTGGGGATGTCCGATACCGTTGGTGGACGCATGCCAACGGGTGCTCCTGCCGTCACTGACCGACTACGCGCCGCGGGCGACCCACACCCAACTAGCGCGACGTACGATATCATGGGAATACCAAAGAGCACAAAATATCAAGATTCGCTTGATTGGGGTTTATTCCCACCAATCCTGAAGGAACTCGGATTCCCGTGGACTTCTATGCCCTCTCGCGCGTCCCTGGCACTGGTCAGAGACACTGCTGGCGTCCCTGGCGGCACGACGCCGTTGCCCCCCAGAACGAATACCGCTGGCGGATCCGGTAGCACCCAGCATCACGTTACTTTCGACGGTAACTTCCAACTGCAATGGCCGAATGGCTCGCCGGCGGCCGCGCCAATCACCACGCAGTCGCGTGTGGGCATCCCTGTGCCCTCGGGGTCCAGCGGATAAGACGTTGGGCGGCGATCGGCCGATGAGGCGTAAAGAAAGGCAATAAAATCGGGTTATCGCTACGCTGTGTCACGTCGTGACGACAGGCTGCCCACATCGAGAGGTGGGTAACGATGAGCACGACAAGTTGGGCAGCCAAAGACGCCAACGGCAACCCGATAAACTTCAATGCCGAGCAGCCTAACCCAGGGGGGCCGTTAACGCCTCACTTCGTGCTGGAGATCAACGGCTCGCCCGTCGCGGGGGCCGTCCCCGTCCAAGATGCGGCGGCCGAGGCTTCTCTGGCAACGATCGCAGCGAATGGCGCCACCGCGGCGAACCAAGAAACGGCCATCGCTTCCTTGGCCACGATCGCCTCCAACTCTTCGTCAGGGGTAGGCGGCGCGGGCATCAGCCAGCCCGCCGGCGGAACGGGTATCCAGGGCTGGCTGTCTGGGATCTTCAAGGCGTTGACCGGCACGCTGACTGCGACGCTGGCGGCCGGGACGAACGCGATCGGATCGGTGACCGTTACTGGGACGCCGCCTGTTTCCGACATCAACAGCGCGGCGTTCGCGGGTTCCACCGTTATCACCCCTGGGACAGCGATTTCGACACCCGGGCGATCGATCGCTTTTGTCTGCACGACATCCGGTTCAATTACGATCACGCTCCCGGATTCATCGAGCATGACGTTCCCCATCATTGCTTCAGCTAGTCTCCAGACCCTTCCCTTCAACCCGACGCTTTTGACGCTCGGATCTGGGACGGTCGGCACATTCTGGACGGTGAGGTAACCAACGATGCCTCCTTCCCCCTCTCCGATCCCGGCGCTTCCTGTTCCGTCCGGACGCCTCTCCAACCGGATTGGCTGGCGTCCTGGGCAGTCTTATTCGAGCTCCATTGCGGGCGGCACGAACGGTGCCACGATCTCGCAACTAATCCATATGGAGGCCGGCTTCACCTGGGTTTGCCTCGAACTGATCATGCACACTGCGGCGGGTAGCAACCCGTCCTACACCATTCCGGCCATGTCGGTTTCTCCGACCAGCGCGTTCAACGATGGGTTCACTCCGGTTGATATGACCGGGGCTGTCAATCAGACGCTCTGGAAACAGGTTACTTTCAACAATCTGGAAAATGGTGGAAATGGCTACGTCGAGTTCACATCGCAGCGCGCACCGGTGCCCACGGGCGCCACGATTGTCAGCGGTGGCACCGGCTACCTCAATGGCGGGAGTGGCACGAACGTGCCGGTGCTTGTCGATGGTTGCGTAGGCGGGACGCCGATCGTTCTGTTTGCGACGATATCGAGCGGTGTCATCACCGCGATAACGGGCGTGGACCCGGGAGCAGGCAACAACGTAAGTTACCTGCCGCCGAACCCTGTCACACTCGTCGGCGCTGGTTTTGTCGGGTCCAATGCCTCGGTTGACCTGATCGCCGGTTCAGCATCATCCGTTACAATCTCTGGAAGCTCATGGAGCGCGGCAAACAGCTACGATGCCCACCTCGGAACGGTGGTGTATAGCGATTGGATCCCGGTTGGATCGGCGCAGCAGGGATTTTATGCCCTGGATGGGCAGCCCGGCGCCTACCTGCTGATCCGCGGTGACGTCCCGGCGAATATCACGTCCTACGCCGCGTGCGGCACGGGCCTTGTCACGCTCACATCGGCGACCATCGATGTTGCTGGAGGCGGCTATCTCGGAGGTGGCAGCGGGCAGCTGGAGGTCCCTGTCATCATCAATAATGCGGCCCAGCCCGGTGCGGTGGTGGTCAACGTCACGAACGGCGTTCCTCAGTCGGTCGACCACATTGTATATGGTGGCGCGTATAGCGGGTATTCCGGCAATGCGACATTTACGGCAGCCGCTACCACTTCGGCCATTGTGACCGCGACATCTTCCGGGTCCGTCCTAGCTGTGACCGAAGTCACCCAGGGGTTTGTCCAGCCGGACCTTTGGGTGCAGGGCGCATCCGTTCCAACGCAGATATTGCCTGGTGATACAGGCAACGGAGGGGTGGGGACTTACAATCTCACTGCGTCACCGAACGCCCTGAGTGGTCCTCTGACCCTCTCGACAGACCCGGCTGGCACGGGCCTGACGATCAGCGGCGCCCTCAACATGTCGGACATCCAGAAGTCCTACGCGCCTGGGCAATCCCCCACCACAGCGCGGCGTTGGTTTGGTTGCCGGACCTTCAACGGGCAGTATGCGGCCGCTGGAACGCAGGCCGGCATGACAAGCATCACCGGCGGAACGGTGCAGGCTGGCGGCTTTGCGGGCATCGTCGCAGGGGTAATTGCACTCGGCCAGACGCGAGGCTTTACCGTCATGGAATTCGGTGACTCGTTGACGCAAGGCGTCGGCTCGGATGCTTATGTCAACGGAGCCTGTGCGCTGGCCTGCCGGGCACTTTCCACGCCGCAACGGCCAGTCAGCTATATCAACAATTCCAAATTGTCATCGCAATCCGAGACGTTCGTAGAGCGGTTCTTTCAATCTATCGCTGCCTATAAACCGAACTGCATCGTTGCGGAGATCATGTCCCCCAACGATATCAACGATGGCAGCTACACGACGGCCACCGTCGATGATTCGATCAGGAACTGCTGGACTATTATCCAATGGGGCATCGACAATGATGTCCCCGTCATTATTCAAGGCCCGACATGCCAGCCGACAAAGTATAGCATCGCACAGGATGGATTTCGATTAGCTGCGCGGGCCTTGGCGCAGCGGATGGCGGCGCAGGGTATGGTGCTTTATTGGGATTGGCCCAACATCGTTGGTGACGCCAGCAGTCCCCAAAAATATCAAGCGTGGACAGCGACGCCGGACTTTATTCATCCGGGGCAGCCCGGGCAGATCGCGCTCGGCCTCGGATTGCCGGCTGCGGGGCAGGGCGCCCCGTCTTCCTGGCCACTGGCGACAAACGCGACGCTTCCATCGGCAGCCGGAAATGTCTCCGTCCCCGTTTCGGTCCAGCCGCTTATCAGCCTTCTACAGCGGGTACTTGGTGAGCCAGGAGTATATCAATGATCCGTTTACTGATCCTTGCGGCATTTTTGTTCGCGCCGATCGCCGCTATTGCCCAGGAAAGCCAAGCAGGAGGCAATAACCCAAATGGCAACCAGGCATCACTTGGTATCGTGCCGCCCGGTACTTCCGTATCTGGCTATGAAGCGTCCGTCGCTGGGATTTCGGCGAGTGGCTTTGTCGTAGCCGTCCCACCGAACGGCGTGCTGCGCGCGATCTACGTATACAACACCACGGCCAACGCGGTGACGGGCGGGATCAATATCGGCACGTCGTCGGGGGGAGCCCAGATCGTGAGCGCGGCAGCCGTGGGCGCCAATGGCTTGGTCGTCATCAACGGCTCCGCACTGCTATCACCATATAACTCGGCGACCGCGCCGACGCCCCTCTACATCTCCGCCGGTACGGCCTGGAACTCAGCGGTACTGAATGTCCGCTTCGTCTGGGATCAGTGATGATTAGGCAGCTCGGTCGCCTCCTGGCCCCGCGCTGCTGATTTTCGGGCCGTGGCAGCACAGGAAAGGTCATAGGGCGGCAATCAAACCGAACCAACGCTGACGAAATGGGGGTCGTGACGAACAGGATGTCTCTGACGCAGAGCGTGACTGCCTCGATTCTTTGGAGATGAAGAATGCCTCGTTTCGATAAATTTAACCATTTACTCGCCGACCTGGCCAAGCTGCAGGATGGTAACCGCGTCATGCATAAATCCATGAGCGGTGAAACGGTGCTTCTGCGGCCGGAGGAGGCTCGCAAGCAGGTCGAGCGGCGCGAAAACATTGCAAAGGCGAATACCTTGCTCAAGGCGCTGGTTGATCGAGGCGAGCTGACGTCGCTTGGTGCCTGCAAATACCAGGCCGAAATTCACCGTCTCGAGCGGGGGCTGATCTGATGGAGCTGCGCGACAGTCCGGTGATGGTGGCGCTGGAGCTGGCCTCGCGGCAGGCCGCCGCCAGCTCGCGGTTGCGGGCCGCACTTCTCGCCGGCGCCGACACCACCCCCATCCGCGCCGAGTTGGCCGACCTTGATCGGCAGGTAGCAGAGCTGGCCGCGGAACAGGCGGCGGAAACGGCGTCAACCGAAGCGAATATGGCGGAGCGGATTGACACAGCGGCGGCCAAGTTGGCGGCGGACGTTACCTCCCGGCTCGCCGCATTTCAGGACGCCTTGAAACTGCCCGCGGCGCCGTCTGAGCAAGCCGTTTCCAACCCATTTTCATTTTGTTGCGTAGGATGATCCAATGAGCCACGTAGATTCAGAAATTGCTGGCGCCGCACACTCGGTCGCAACGGCGCAGCAACAGCTTGAGAGCGCTTCCGCAAAACTCGCGAGTGCCGGTGAGCAATACGAGCTGGTCGAGCGGCGTGTCGTCGCGCTGAACGTCAAACGAGACAACATTGTCAGCCGGCGTGTGGGTGGCGACCAACGCCCGAGCGACGCGGCCGAGCTGGCCTTGATCGACGCCGACCGCGAGGCTCTCGCTCCTATCTTGGCCGAATCCCAAGAGGAGATGGCCGCGGCGCGAGGTCCGGTCCAGGCGGCCAAACGTGCCGTCGATCTGTCGAAACAAAACCTGCAGCTCGTCGAGGACCGCCTAGCAATGGCCGCGCTGCTGGAGCACGCTGCCCAGCTGGGCGACCGACTCTACGCAACGATCAAACAGCTCGATGATCTGCATTCTCGAGTCGGTGGGGGCCGGTTGCCGTGGGCACCGCCCCGTGATCTCTATCAGGCACTGCATCGCCGGGCCGCGCAGTACGGGTTGCTGTAAGGTGGACCTCGCGCTTCCAAAGCGGAAGCGGGGCCAGCACGGCCGGCTGCCGCTATCCCGTTTAAACTGCCATCGCTTGTTGGCCGCGCTGCAGGAGCGCGCGGAAGCAGGCGACAACGGTGCAGCCGAATCTCTGATTCGGTTGTCACTGACTGTGGGGCAGGACGAGCCGGTTGCTGGCAGGGCGGATGGGTAGCGTGGCAGACCTCCGCGGCGAGATCGCTGAAGCTGTCCGCCGTGAGGTTGAGCGGCTCGGCACGGCCGATGTTTCCAAGGCCGCGCTATACCGTCTCTTTCAGGACCGCGGCGCCAGTCGGGCGACGGTGTACCGGGCGATCGACGACGGATTGCGCTTGGTGGCCGAGCGCAATGCCGGCCGGCCGAGGAAGGACGTCTCAACGCCGACTCCGACGCCCGGCGTGGGTGTATCCGTTACAGAGATGTCCGGTGATGTGAGGTCCGACGCCAGTCGGCTGCGGGCAGCCATCGCCGACATCGACCAGGCATTGTCTCAGGTAAGGCACGACGCCACGACGATCCCGGCGGCGATGGTCGCGATCCGTGCCGCCCTTACCATGCTTCACGTGCCGGCCGGCCAGTCTGACCAGGCGGATCGGCTTGTTAGGGGGGTCATCGCCGGTTTGCGGCAGGGCGATGCGACCTTCGGCGCTCAGGTTGCGGCGATCCTCACTCAGATCGGAGGACATACGACATGACCGCACCGGCGCTCGAGATGATGCGGTGCGACAAGCGGTCGATGACGCTGTCCAAGGCGGGCTGCGCCAGGCTGTGGCTCTCGGCCCAAGAGGACAGGCCGAAGGAGTGGGAAGGGCGGTTTGCCTGCATCGGCTGTCGGGTCGGTGCGATGGGCGCAGGAAAGCCGATGCCGGTGACAACCGAGGCTGTTGAGGCCTGGCGCAACGTTTGCCCGCGGTGCCGCCGCCCGGCACAGCGAATGATCGGCAATCGATTTTGCGTATCGTGCTGGAACCGAAATCGGGAAGCGACGGTCATGAAGAATTCGAAGGGCAATCCACCACAGGTTTTGCTCGCCCGGCTGCACTCGGAAATCGTCGCAGTTTCTGACGGCGCCGCGACCCGAGTTGTTCGCGAAGAAAGCGTCGTTGATCTTGCGGAAATCATCGTCCTGCATGCCCGCGCGGCCACCGGTGCTCTCGCCTTTAGCCGACCGGCTGCCGTTCATGCAGGATAATCTTTGGTCGCTGACCGGTCATGTGTGCCTCGGGTGCCTTGGCCGCGTGTTGGAATGCGACGGCGTGTTCATGTGCGCAGACTGCGAGGCAGAGGCGAAGGACAAGCCGGACGCGATCTGCGGGTGCGGCCTTCGTATCGAAGGAATCACCCGGGCCAGTGGGTTCCGGTGTGGCCCGAATCCCCGCCGGTCAGCCGAAACCCCTGGCGCTATCGCCATCTTGTTCGCGGGAAGTCCGACGCCGGAGACGGGGAGTCCGCCAGCGTGAATGGCGTGGAGCGAATCATGGCTGCGGCAGCCGACTGCGCACGGCCCGATGAGATGACCGGAATCGCGAAGATTATGGCGGCCGCCGGCGAGGCAGGGGTGCCACCCCTCAACGATCAGTCCGGCATCCGGAAAATCATGGAGGCTGCGGCGGAAGGGCAGCGCAGGGCCGCGGCGGACGGCACGGATCGGATCCGGCAATGCGCGGGCTTACCAACCCGGGCGGAAGAGGAAATGGCGAAGGCGCTGGCCGATCTGGACACGCTGGAAAGCCAGGGCCGCCGGACGCCGGCCCCGACGCCGCGGAGGTCACTGAAACCGCAGCCGTCGCGCATCGCCGGCCGGCATGACGTCATGCCCGCGCCCCCCGGCGCCTTTCGTCGCCCTACCAAGCCGCCACCTCGGCCGATTACCTTCAATCCCGATGGAGGCTTTGCCTACTTCGAGTTCCGCGACCGCCTCGCCGGCGACATGCGCGGCGGCTTCGTCGGTGCCGGCGCGGCCCGGTTGATGGAGCATGCACACGACCATTACGGCATAGACAAAGGGGATGCCTCCGAGTGGGTTGAGAAATTCATGCTCGATATGATCCGACATCGGGAGCGCAAGCGGATGCAGGTAGCGCAATGGCGGCCAGACCTGGCCGGCCCTGAGACGTAGGGAAGGTGTGAGGCCTCAATGCATCCCGGGCCTGTGACCCCTCCCTTCATTGGCCGCATCCGGTGCCAGGCGGTAGACGGCCTTCCAAGCGATCAGTCATTCGTGATATAGAGGCAACGAAATAAACAACATAAGGCAATTGCGATGCGTCTCGCAGTTCTTCTGACTGTTATGATAGCTGCTTGTGTTACGATGATTGCCCTTGCGAAGGATCCAGATATGAAGGGGCGATATACGCCGGATTACTGGCGTCTGGAGAAGCCTGCTCAACAAGAGGCCACGGCGGCTCCGGAACCAGGAGCGGACGCTCCGAAGTCTGCACCGGATACGCCGAAGACATGGTACCAACAGACTATTTACCCCACCAAATGCTTTGAATCAGACCTCTCGCCGGCCGATAGTATCGGCGTCATCGTGCGCGCAGGGGAGCAAGCGCGAACGCAGGATTATGGCGATCCGTCGAACCCGTCCAAAGTCGATGTCTTCCTGAAAGAGGATGACGGTGACCAGATATTCGCAACCTATTGGCGGTCGATCGAGGCGTGCGAAGGCGACCTTCCGAAGACCCAACCGATCCCCTCAAAATACCGATAGGGCCTGCCTATCAGTCGGTATCAGCCAGTAGATCGTCCAGCGTCACGGGCAAGTATCCGGCAGCGGGAGCGCACCTGGCCGCCGATCACCTCCGGTAGGGCCGGCTGGTACTTCGACATAGAGCCTGCCTCGGTTGGTTCTCTACCGCGTAGAGGTAGTGAGCCGGAGCGCGCTCGGCGCCGGAATAGCCGCCGCTGTGGGCCGCCAGTGAGACACTCGCCACGGCACCGAGGCTTGTGCACGTCCGCAAAGGCGAACAAGAGACTCAATCACATCCAATGACTGGTGCTTTACGTTTCGATCTCATTGACGATGTTTGCCCGATCGAACGAGCGGTCGCGGGCGCTTCGGAGAAGGCGCACCGCGTTTGGCACTGTCTTGCGGGTGCCAGCGGATACGGTCAGGAGGAACACCCCAAGCTTCCAGCTCACGAGACGTGAAATCCAGCAGGGCATCTTCGACCAGCCTACGCTGTGACACCTCAGAAAGGCCAGCGGCCTTGAGTTGGTTCGATAGCCACTCCAACTTTTTCAGTGTCCGCTTCGAGAGCACCCTATTGAACTGGGCCACCTCATCGTCCCTAAATTGTTCCCACGCGAAACCCCCAGCGGGTACTAGCACGCGGGTGTAAACGGATTGCGGTGCGTAAGTTTTCGCCGATGCCTTGATGGTCGATACTGGCTGCGCAGCATCATGAGAGGGGTCTCCGATCGGTGGGGAACCGACACCCGGCACCGAAGCGGCCGCCAAGGCGATCTCTAGCAAGCGCTGCACAGCCTCGTCGCGTGACGGAACGATTGGCTGCTTCCTGCGCCAATTATCTATACGACGACGCTGATCCATTGGTATCCGCATTTAAGTCATCCTTACCATGACTCTTTGGTCCCTATCCTGATGACCTGCGCCGCAGCGGTGCGGAGGCGTTAAAGCAATACGACAGTTATCTATCCTTACAACCTAAATTAATGAAGCTAGGTTTGAAGTATAGATAGGATCCGTCCCAGTACGTATGGGAACAATCCTATTGTTATACATCTGTACCGTAGCAGTATTGTGCGTGAAAGCGAGGAAACACGGCCCGAATGGGTGCTTGGCCGATGCCATCGCCAGCAAGTTCGCCTCCGCAATAGGTGGGCGCGGCTGGAATCCCTGGATTAGTGATCGCGTAATTGTGAACATCTCGCCGGTTCGCGCCTTGACCTAACCCACGCCGTGGCGGCGAGCGATGCGTCAATCAGGGGATGGCACACCAGGGGTGAACGCCGATGTGCAGCGCTTCACCCAACAGGGCGGCCATCTTGACCAGTGGCAGGGGTTTCACGGTCCCGCAGCCGCACGCCGGCGCCGCCGCCATTCTCGGGGATGAACTCGATACCGGCCCCTTCGAAAGCGCGCTGTATAGCCGCATTCGTGGATCTATTCGCATCGACAAGGCCGCGCTCGAAACGTTTCACAGTGGCCTCGCCAACTTCAGATGCCGAGGCGAGCTGACGTGTTGTCCAGCCGACTGCAGCGCGTGCCATCCGGCACTGCTTAGGAGTGATCATATGATCCCTTTAGGATCTAATGATCCTTGACACAAGCGGAAAGCCACCTGTAGGTTGTTCACTATGATCCCAAAAGGATCATACGATCCAAATTATCTACAAGGATTTTCGATGAAAACCTCGACCCCCAACACCGCCCGCGAGCCTCGGGCGAAGCACCCAGTGTCCAAGGATCCTGCGTTCCTCGCCGACCCGGACGACAAGAGCTGCCGGGAGCTGGCCGTCTCCTGCCGGCTGGACGCCGATACGACCGAGAACATCGCTCTCTGATCAGCGAAGGAGGCCACGCCGACGGCCTCCGACTTTTCTACTGACACAACAACAAACCACGTTGAGGAATTTCCATGCTCACCACCCGTCACGAGACCGCGTCCCTGCCTGTTGCAGCCCTTGTCGCACAGGCCGATGGCCTGCTTGGCACCATCGTCACCGTGCCGCTCGATCATCCCGAGTTCGACCTCCTGAATGACCGATGGATGAAGCTCGACTCGCTGATCCTCCAGACGCCGTCTCACAGCATCCGCGATCAGGTCGCGCAGCTCCGCCACCTGCTGGCCGTTCTGCTCAACGAAGATGTTTCGCCGTACGCTGAAGCTCTCGCACGCAAGGCCCTGGCAGAAATGGAGACGCTGGAGAACTGACGGAATCTGGCCGCGGGAGGGCACATGGTGTGGCCGATTGGCTGGTGGCCGCTGGCTAAAGCCTGGTGCGCCATCAGCACAAGGCAAGGCCGCTCCGAGAGGCTGATCGACCCGACGGTGAAGCTGGTGGATTAGCTCCGCAGTCGCGGGGAGTGAGTGCTGCAATCAGCCCACTCCCCGCCGCCGTTTTGGTATCATCCCTGGCGCCCCCAGACTGATCCGCCGCCATGCACATTCGCATAACAGTTAAGGATACCAGGACCACTCCAAGAGGGTGGCCCTTCTGCTGCTTACCCCTCATGGCCTGGGAGCGGTAAGCGCAAAACACTCCCCTCAGGACGCCCCTAAGGGCACCCAAAAAGACTCCCTTCACAACCGGCGGTCGTGCGCGTCGAAAGTGTAGCATCCTCCGTGAATTGCTGCTGATCCGCCATACGGGGTGGTTCATGCATGATTATCGGCAATTCCCTGTTTCGAGGGCGAAGGACCCGGGCCACTGGCATCCACCGCGGTCATACCTGGTGAATGGTAGGGTCACACGAGACGTAGAAGGCCACCATAGGCTGCGCGTATCTCGGCTTCATCGCCGGCATCCAGATACTGCGTTGCGCCACCCAGATGCAGCGTCACCTCGGCGCCCTGGTCGAACCGAGCGAACGCCGCGGCTGGCAGTTGCGCCCGGCCGTCGGTCCAGCGTAGGTGGCCATCGGCCTCATAGGCATGGAAGCCAACCGTCAACCGGTCGTCGTCGGCGTTCAGCAGCATGAACTTCGCCCCCTGCCGGACCGTCAGCTGCCGCAGCGCCACACCCAGCGGCCGCGGGTCGCGGGCGATTCCAAGCTCCGACGGCGCCCCCACGCGGGACGCGATTACCACGCCCTTGGGGCTGGACGGCAGTCGGAAGCCATAAAGCGACCCGCGCCGGTACTCCGGGTCCACACGCGTGCCATCGACCACCAGGTGCAGATCGGGATCATCGGTCAGCGGCGGGAGCGCGCGCGGGCCGGCCCGGTCCAGCAACCGGCGCCACGCGGCGTCCACCACCGGACCGCCGGTCAGCACGGGGGCGTAAGGGTCCTGCGGCGGCTGGGCCCAGCTTTCATTCGCGTTCTGGAACAGCCAGCGGTTGCCGTCGTCGCGGTAGCTCTCGGCCGGCGCACCATTGGCCAGCAGCACGTCGTGGCTTTCCAGCTCGACATGATAGATTTCCACTTCCTGCGCCCGGTCGTCCCAAATGATGGTCCTGTGGTTAACCAGGAATTCCACCGGGATCAGCACGCCATCGAGATAAAGAGAATGCGCCTTGGTCACGTGCAGGTCCTGGTTCGGTACGTTGTCGGCCAGCGCGCCCTTGCGCACGATTACCGGCGTCGCCGCCGTGCGCCTGCCGCGGGTGGACAGCACGTTGCCCTTGCCAACCCAGACGACCCTGCGAGGCCCGTTATGCGCCGTCGACACCATGTCGCCGGCCTTCAGCTTCTGCACCGGCACTTCGCCGGCCGGCGTGCCGATCATCGTTCCCGTTATGAAACAGATGACCGTAATATCCGTGCCACCGCTGCCGTCGCTGGCAAGGTGAAACGACGCGCTCGTGAAGGTCCCCTGCACGTGCAGCGTTGCGTGCGCTGTGGCGGCGTTGGTCAGCACAAGCGCATTGCTGGCAAAGGTTTCGCTGACCGCGGCGAAACCGGCCAGGTCGATCGTGTCGTTGGCGCCGAACCCGGTGATGGCGATGGTGCCAAGGCCGCTCGCCGCGGTGTTGCCGTCGACCGTCCACTTCGCACCGGTATCGAATTGCAACGTGGCGAAATTCGTGATGCCGCTGCCGTTGAAGCCGGATAGCGTGCCGGCACTGGCAGCCGATGCCAGTTCGAGGGTGTTCGTGCTGCCCGGGAGGCTTTGGATGATACCGTTGAACACAGCACCGGGGTCGACGATCAGCCGGCTGGACCCAGTGGTCGAATCGAAAAGCACCGAACCGTTGCTCGCGGTACCGGTAATCGTTCCGGCATTAACGACCGTACCAACCCCGTTTATGCGCACACCTTCGGAACCGGCGATCGTGCCGGTTGCCAGGTTGGTGATCATTCCACCATGCACGTAGACGGCGCCGTTGTCGGGACCCAATATGACGCCGGCATTGACGACAGTACCGGTATCTATAACATAAATGCCTTGCAGGCCGCCTGAAATGGTCCCGCCAGACTGGTTGGTGACCGAACCCGGGCCCCAGATGAAGACCCCATAGCCCGTCGCGGAGATCTTCCCGCCGCTCTGATTCGTGACAATGGCGTTGGTTACGTAGCTGCTTTGGCTGCCAAGATAAATCGCGTTTTGAAACGGTGTGCCGCTGGAGATGATGGTGCCCGAATTCGCGATCGTCCAGCTTTTGGTCCCGCCGCCTTCGCCGTACAACGCGACGCCATTGGCCACGGTAATCGTGCCGGTCACCGCTACCGGATTGCTGGCGGTGCTGCTCAGCGTGATACCCGTGGTATGGACCCCTGAAATGATAGTACCGGCCATCGTTTCCCCCCAATCGGATCGCAGAGCGATTCAGTCGGCTAACTCCCCCGAATAGTCAATATTTTGGGATTCAAAACGGTAGCATCTTCGGCACGGTGTCAGGTCGCGCGCAAGGCAACGAACATCCTCCCGCCGCGGCCGAGTTCACTTTTGGTGCTGCAACGCGCGATCCGCACGCCGAGCAGCGGAACTGCAGTTCGATCAGTGGGACAGCGCGAAGCCGCGGGCGACGATGCGGGCCAGGTCAACCTCGGCATTGTGGTCGCAGTTTCGGCAGAACGCGCTGACGACGTTATCGAGCTTGCGCGCCGACAGGGCTGTGGCTAACCCGGTTCGGTTGGTGTCGCGACGGGAGGTCATGCCTCATGATGTTCTATTTACGTTCTCATGACAAGGGCCGGCCCGCCACGATGCCCGGCCGCGCAAAGAAGCATATGAGGTGCTGCATCCGGAGACGCGGAATGGCCTCAGTAATGCTCTGCCGTCGGATGCCGCATCTGCCAAAGCCGCTCGTGCGCTGCGACCAGACTCTCCTTGGCACGGCGCTGCTTCCCGGTCGGGAGGGTGGGGCGCCGGCTGATCATGAATTCCAGCACATCGAGCAAATCCGCGGCAATTTCTATTTCGCGTTGGTCGCAAGCATGGTGGCAGGCGATCAGGATTTTGTCGGACAGGCGCCTGGCGTAGCGTGGCTCGGACGCAAGATGGAGCTCGGGACGGGAAGCCGGTCCCTCCGGACGTTGCTCATTCATGCTTCCCCTCCAACGTCTTTCGTAGGCGGACGCCAGCGCTGCCAACATTTTTCGGAGTAACTGGTCGCCGGCCGTTGACCAGTGTGGTGCGGATGGCTTCGGCGGACCATAGCACGCCCGATGCAGGGGCGCCCGCATCGACCTTGCCGCGCGCGCGGCCTTATCGTAACGAGTAGCGCTCCCGGCGCGATGTCAACGACCCTCCGCCGTGTTCCCAGATGGGTCACCACACTGGAAGCCCTGATATTCGATCTAGCCCACCGTTCTGCATATTCGCAGAACGGTTATTGATATCGAGGCCGCATTGACGAAGTGGACAGTCACCCCCACTTTCTGGACACCGATTGTGGAGGGCTCACACGATGGGCGCTTATCTTTTTCTCTCTTTCATGGCTCTGTGGTTGGTTGCGATCGGGGCCGGCTGTGTGGCGGCTCGGACGCGGCTGCGGCGGGAAGAGCAAACGTCGGCGGGACGCGCGGCGCTTCTCGTCGCAATGACACGCATCCCATGTACCATTTCAGCAGGTTCCGACAAAAATCGCGTCGACGCCTAAGACGGACTCCGCGGCCGCCCGGTTATCCGACCGAGGGTGACGACGTCGGAAGGCCAAGCGTGCCCAACTATCCATGTCGCGACCATCTCCCCCAGCGCCTATGATCGGCCAGAACCTGTATACCCCGCACAAGGTCGCGCCGCATGCCTCGCACCGCTGCGGCAGGCGGATCAGCGGCACGTCACCGTAACCCGCCAGGATCGGTGCGGGCAGGTCGGCGCCTCAATGGTCGCACGCGACGCACCCGGCATCGACGCGGTGGACAGTGGCGTAGTCGCGCGGGATGGGGAGATCGGACATCGGGCGATCCGGCCAAGGGAGACGGCGTCGGGTGCCGCGCGATCAGCACCAAGCCGCGTTCGGGCTTACCAGAGCAAGCGGCTTCGTCTGGCCACTGCGATTCGTAAGCGACCGTTCAGCTCCGCCGCGGCATTAAACACACGTTGGGCTCGCGGCCTATCAGCATCCCGTGACGCTACCATAAACTGACCACCAGTCATCGAATCAAATAGGTCCATAACCGTTTCCGCGGCATCATCGAGTATCAGTTTCCGGTCCTGCTCCTGGATCGCCCCGATCAACTGCTGCAATCGATTTTGCAGCCCAACCAG
Source organism: Acidisphaera sp. S103 (assembly GCF_009765975.1). GTDB lineage: Bacteria > Pseudomonadota > Alphaproteobacteria > Acetobacterales > Acetobacteraceae > Rhodopila. The sequence continues at coordinate 90,562 of NZ_LMUJ01000111.1, forward strand.
TTCTGGTTCGGCCCTCCGACACTTGCTGCGGTCGTCATCCAATCGCCCCTCCAAGAACCAATAATCAGCAGATTGGCGGGCAGCGAGATTGATTTCATTGCAAAGTTGGTCAGTCGCAACCATCAGGCGATCCACTTTAAATCGCCATCTCTGAACGAAATAATTGCCTAACGAAACTATGACGGATCCGCACAACGTAACGACCGGAACTACCCAGCCTGGAACGGCCATATTCGGATCGACGCCAGCTACGCGGCCGAGAGAGTACGGGAGGCTTCCCGAAGGTATCGCTCGACCAATCCCTGGTATGGTCGAAAGATGCCGGTTTTAGCAATCACGAGAAGATGCTGCTCGACGTCTCGCGGAAGGAACTCCTTGGTCCGAATGAGGCCTCCAAACGCCTCCTCAAGGAACGAGGACCCGTACCCCGCGGTGCCATCCAATTCGACCCTAACCTTGGTGCCGTGACTGATCGCACGCGAGAGTGCCGGACGAAGCACCGTTTCGCGGAACCATTCACCACTAAACGGACCGTCGCTCGCAAACCGCCCGCCTGGAGCAGGCGCGTATACGGCGACACGTATGGTTTCTTCTCCTTGCTCGGTCATCAGAGCACCACGTTCCATTCAATTAGCGTCCCTCCAGCGGATGTCTCGTAGGAGCGGACGTCCGGCTTTTGCCCGGGTCGTAGCTTCACCTCGCCGAAGCGGCTCATAATCCTCAGATAGCCGCCGCGACATTGATCCACAAAATCTCTCATTTGCGCAAGCCCGCGGCCACGGTGGCTTTCGCCGGTCGATGTCACGGATTCTTCTACCGCCGCCGAAATCGCTAAGCCATCAGATCTTGGGTCGCCGGCGGCTGGCGCAAGGCCTGTCCATGATGCGATCCGTCTTAAAACCCCCGCGTAGTGCTGCCAGTTCGGTAAACTCACCGGGATTGTAACGCCCTGATCGAACACCATCGCCGTAGTCCATCGTGCATCCTGATCGACCGCCCCCGTCATCCACCATCTATTTATAGGCTCGTACGGGAATTTTCCATCGGCCGGATAGGCGTGCCGAACAACGTTCACCATTGCCTCGACCATCGCCCCAAACAGGTGCACCAACCCTGCGGTCCGGTCTTCATCCTGGAGCGGATATAGGTCCTTAAGGTCTCGAATTAGCGCTTTGATCTCGAGAGGATCTGCCGAGCTTCCGCTGCGCATGGGCAGGATCCTAAACCGATCGGTCGCAAACGGCTGCTCGAAAGTGCCTGGAAAGCCAAATTTCTCGAAGAACCCTAGGGCACCCAGCGTCCCGCGAACAGCGGGATCCCACTTATCCAAATTGATGATCGTCGCTTCGGATTTGTTTAGATAATAAGTACGCTCGTATTCCGCCGCCATAACCAATGCTGCTGAGGGAGATATTTGCCTTATATTCTCAAAGGCACTGTAGTTCACCTTCGATGTGTTCTTCTGCCGCGCTCCGGCCTTGCGATGTTGCATTGTTTCTTGGTGCAAGATCGAGCGTATGCGGTCCAAAGACTCAAGAGTGGCTTCCGGATTCTTGTCAAAGCACATGACGGCAGGCATCGGTATCGCGACACCCAGACCGATTCGCGCCTTTTGAGAGGGCCGATGGATAGACACCGGTTTCCATTGGGCACCATGCCACTTCCGGCTCGCAGATATCGGTTTGCGTCGGAAATGGTGGCGCGCCATGGCCCGCTGCCGCTTAGACAACCAGCGCTTGCGCCTTGACGTCAATTTTTTCATGGTGACTGTTATTTTTTGGTGATGTTTTTCGATCTTTCGACCAGCTAATAGGCGGTCTGCCACGGTGGCGCAACGTCTCCTGGTAGTACGGGTCGCCCGTTGCTCTTGAAGTGTCTGCGCGACGTTCAGCCCAGGGAGAAAAGGATGACTTGGCCGAGGGACAGGGCGCCGCGCAGCCTACTACAATCCAGCGCCGGCATTGCCGCCGAGGTGGGTCCAGGCTGCCCCCGGTGAGGCTTGCCTCAGGCCGCCATCCCATCCGCCGCAAGCCGCCAGTGCGACCCTAAGGAGGGGCTGGGACGCGGAGGACGAAAAGTGCGCATAAACGTACCTCGCTCCGAGCTGGCGGCTCGGACTGATCTGTCCCCAAGAACCGGGCTTCGAACAGAGCCAATTGTTTCCCTGAGTTCGTCTCTCGGATCAAATCGTGTCGCTGGCCGAACTATAAACACCTGATTTGATTGGTGGCCCTAGCAGGAACCGGACCTACAGCCGGGCGATTGAGAGGGCCACACAGGACGATGCGGGGACTAGCGTGGCACATCAGGACAGCGGTCCGTGCTATGTTCCGTGTGCATTCCGGCGGTCACGTCCGATACCGTCCGGGCGGTTGTGAAGCCCTACTGAAGCCCCAGTCAGGAGCGCATGACGTGAAGAGAAGTGGATAATGTCCATAACCAATTGATATATTTGGTGAGCCCGGTGGGAATCGAACCCACGACCCCAAGATTAAAAGTCTCGTGCTCTACCAACTGAGCTACAGGCTCGCCGGCGCGCTTTGAACGCCATACGGGGCCGCGGGTCAAGCGTCACCCGCGGCGGCGTGAGCAATTCGTCGTCCGGGTGGTCAAAAGCGCTCCCGGTTCACTCGGCGCCTTGGCGATCTTCCAGCAATGGCCCCGGCCGCAGGTCCGACAGCGCCTCCGCCGCGTGAGACAGGCGGTGGGAACGGCCGATCCAGCGGCTGAGCCGCTCAAGATACAGGTAGATGACCGGTGTCGTGTAGAGCGTCAGCCACTGCGACACCAGAAGCCCGCCGATGATGGCGATCCCCAGCGGGCGGCGCAGCTCCGATCCGGCGCCATGGCCCAGGGCGATCGGCAGGCTGCCGAACAGGGCGGCGAAGGTCGTCATCATGATCGGGCGGAATCGCAGCAGGCAGGCTTCGTGGATCGCCTCATGCGGGGTTTTGCCCTCCAACCGCTCCGCCTGCAGCGCGAAGTCGATCATCATGATCGCGTTCTTCTTGACGATGCCGATCAGCAGGATGACGCCGATAATGGCGATCACCGACAGGTCGTAGTGCAGCAGCATCAGCATCACCAGCGCGCCGACACCCGCCGAGGGCAGCGCCGACAGGATGGTGATCGGGTGGATGTAGCTCTCGTACAAGATCCCCAGCACGATGTAGACCACCAGGATCGCCGCGGCGACCAGCAGCGGCATCGAGGACAGCGAGGCCTGGAAGGCCTGCGCCGTGCCCTGGAACGACCCGTTCAACGTCGGCGGCGCGTTCAGCCGGCCGGTCAGCGCCTGGATGGCGTCGACCGCCTGCCCGAGCGCCGCGCCGGGGGCGAGGTTGTAGGACAGGGTGATGGCCGGAAACTCGCCCTGGTGGCTGACCGAAAGCGGTTCGACGGTCGAGGTGTAATGTGCGAACGAACTCAGCGGCACCTGGGCGCCGGTGGGGGACGGGACGTAGATCTTCGACAACGCGGCGGCATCTTCGCGGAACTGTGGCTGTACCTCCAGGATGACCTTGTATTGATTGGTCGCGGTGTAGATCGTGGCGACCTGGCGTTGTCCGAACGCGTCATACAGCGTCTGGTCGATCATCGATGCCGACAGCCCGAGGCGTGAGGCGGCGTCGCGATCGACAGTAATGGCGACATGCGGTGCGGCGATCTGCTGGTCGGACGCCACGTCCTGCAGTTCCGGCAGGGTCCGCATCCCCTGTTCCAGGATCGGCGCCCAATGATTGAGCTCATCCAGGTTCGAGTCGGTCAGCGTGTATTGATACTGCGTGCGGCTCAGGCGCCCGCCGATGGAGATGTCCTGTCCGGCCTGCATGAAGAATTTCGCGCCTTCGACCTGGGCGACCTTCGGCCGCAGGCGCTCGATGACCTGGTCGGCGGTGACGTCGCGCTGATCGAAGGGCTTCAACTGGATGTAAATACGGGCGGTGTTCTCGGTCGGGTTGTAGGCATAGGCGCCGCCTAGCGACAGCACGCTTTGCACGGCCGGATCCTGCTTGACGACATCGACCATCTTTTCGGCGATCGCCGAGGTCGCCGCGAACGAGGCGTCCTCCCGCGTGTCGACCTCACCGAAGATGAAACCGGTGTCCTGCTGGGGAAAGAAGCCTTTGGGGATGCTGACATACAGGAAGCCGGTGACGGCGATCAGCGACAGCGTGGCGAGCAGTGTCGGGAATTGGTGACGGAAGACGAAACGCAATCCCCGGTCGTAAGTCGCCAACATTCCGTTGAAGACCCGCTCCGCCATGCGGTTCAACCGGCCGGCCGCATGCTTTTCCTCCTTCTTCAGGAACAGCGTGCACAGGACCGGCGTCAACGTCAGCGACACCACAGCCGATGCCACCACGGCGACCGAAACGGTGACGGCGAATTCGCGGAACAGCCGGCCGATGATGCCGCCCATGAAGAACAGCGGGATGAACACCGCGATCAAGGAGAAGGTGATCGATATGATGGTGAAACCGATCTGCCCGGCACCGCGCAACGCCGCCCTGAATGGCCGCTCGCCCTGTTCGATGTAGCGGACGATGTTCTCGATCATGACGATGGCGTCGTCCACCACGAAGCCGACCGAGATCGTCAGCGCCATCAGCGAGATGTTGTCTAGGCTGAAGCCCGCGCCGTACATGATGCCGGTGGTGGCCAGCAGCGACAGCGGCACGGCCATGCTGGGAATGATGGTGGCCCAAACCGTCCGCAGGAAGATGAAGATGACGAGGACCACCAGCGAGACGGTGATGAGCATGGTGATCTGCACGTCATCCACCGCCGCCTGTGTCACCAGGGAACGGTCGGACATCAGGGCGACATGCACCGATGGCGGGATCGATTCCTCCAGATGCGGCATCAGGGCTTTGATGCGGTCGACCAGGGCGATGGTGTTGGCACCGGATTCACGCTTGATCGCGATGCCCTCGGCGGGCCGGTTGTTGTACCACGCGCCGACATAGATGTTCTGAATCGAGTCGACGGTGTCGCCCACATCCTTGACCCGCACCGGGGCGCCGTTGCGGTAGGCGATAATGACGTTGCCGTATTGGGCGGCGTTGAAAAGCTGGTCGTTGGTGTCCAGCGCCGTGGTCTTGTGCGCGCCTTCGATCGCCCCCTTCGGGCCGTTCACCGTTGCCGCCACCAGCGCGTTGCGGACGTCTTCCAGGCCGAGACCATGCGCGGCCAGGGCACCGGGATTGACCTCGACCCGAGCGGCATATTGCTTCTGGCCGAACACCGAGACCTGGGAGACACCGGGAACCGTCGAAAGCTGCTGCGCCAGGGTCAGGTAGGCATAGTCGTCGAGCTGGTAGACCGGAACGGCATCCGAATAGACCGCATAGATCAACACGGGGAAGTCGGCCGGATTGACCTTTCTGTAGGTGGGCGGGGTCGGCAGGTCCTTGGGCAGCAGCCCGCCGGCGGCGTTGATCGCGGTCTGCACGTCCTGCGCGGCACCGTCGATGTTGCGGGCCAGGTTGAATTGCAGGGTTATCGTGGTCGTTCCGGTGCCGCTGAGCGATGTCATCTGGTCGAGCGACGGAATCGCGGTGAACTGCTGCTCCAGCGGTGTGGCGATCGCCGAGGCCATGGTCGCGGGGCTGGCCCCGGGGTAGTTGGCGGTCACCGTGATTGTGGGGAAATCGACGTTTGGCAGCGAGGCGACCGGCAACTGCGAATAGGCGACGATGCCGAACACCAGCACGCCCAGCATCATCAGCGAAGTGGCGATCGGACGGCGGATGAAGGGTTCCGAGATGCTCATTGCCCCGCCTCAGCTCGCCGGTGCCGGCTGGGGCGCCGGTTTTATGCGTGCGCCTTCGGTGAGCCGATATTGCCCCAGGACGACGACCCGCTCGCCGGGCGTGAGACCCTTGCTGATCACGGCAATCCCGTCCTGGGTGGCGGCGACAGTGACGACCCGTCGCTGGACTGTGTCGTCCTTGCCGATGACATAGGCGAAGTCGCCGGTTGGTCCCGCTTGCACGGTCGGCGCCGGTACCGTGGGGACGCCGCGACGCATGCGCAGCACGAGCCGGACATTGACGAATTCGCCCGGCCACAGCCGTTCGTCTTGGTTGGTGAAGGTCGCCTTGAGGTGGATCGTGCCGGTGCCCTGGTCGATGGTGTTGTCGATCAGGGTGAGCTTGCCGACGGCAAGCTGTGTCTTGGCGTCGCCTGAGAATGCCTCCACGTCCAGCGGCGCCTGTGCCTGGTATTGGCGGATCTCGTCGAGCGTGTTCTGCGGCAAGGTGAAGCTGACGAAGATCGGTTGGATCTGTGTGATCGTTACCAGCGCAGTGTTGTCGCTGGCATGCACCAGATTGCCGATATCGGTCAGTCGGGCACCGAGCCGTCCGCTGATGGGGGAGGTGATGTCGGTGTAGCCGAGGTTCAGTTTGGCCGTATCGATCTGCGCCTGGTCGCCTTTGACCGCGGCTTGAAGCTGTGCCACCAGGCCTCTCTGGTCCTCGAAGCTCTGCCGGGTCTGGAAGCCGGGACCGACCAGCCGCCCATAGCGCACGAGGTCGGCCTGTGCGGTTTCGAGTTGTGCCTGGTCCTTTTCCCGGGCGGCCTGCGCCTGCTCCAGCGCGGCCTGATAGGGGCGGGGGTCGATCTGGAACAGTAGGTCGCCCTGCTTGACCTCCTGCCCCTCGGTGAAGGCCACTTTGACGATCGGTCCGTCGACCCGGGTCTTCACCGTCACGGCGTTGAACGCCTGGACCGTGCCGATGCCTTGCAGGATCACGGGGACGTCGCGGGCGGTGACGACCCCGGGCGTGACCGGTATGGGCTGTGGGGCGTTTTGTGCCGTAGCTCGTTGCAGGCGCGCGTCTGGGGCCAGCCACCACACGGCGGCTGCCGCGAGCGCCACGAGCACGCTCGCGCCGCCCAATGCGCGTTTCCACATACGAGACACTCCCTGGGGCCGGACGCCTTGCCGCGGCTGGCCCGATACATTTTTTCTGCAATGGCAGCTTTGACGGGGATGTTACGCCGGTCCGCGGCGGCTGCCAATAAATATACGGGATGATTGTTTTGGTCCGAACGGGCGATTGGCGCCGGAGGTTAAGGCGATATCCCAGGCATCATCGAGTCGGACCGCTTATGGCAATCGAGTGATATCGGGTTTGCGAGGTCGGCTGGCTGCATTGGCGTTGTTGAGACAAAACAATCAAGCGCACACAGAGTCACACCGAGTTCGCACAGAGTTGCACTGAGAAGAGAATTTGGCGCTTCGCGCGATCTGCCTGGCGTTCATGACGGGATGTCAACCAGTCGCCGTTGAGGATGACCCTTAATTCGTCATGGCCCGGTGTCAGTCCGGCCCAAGACGAGCTGATGTGTCAACGTCAACGGCGACTGATATCACACGCACACCGTGGCATAATCTTCTCAGTGTGACTCTGTGCGAACTCGGTGCGACTCTGTGTGCGCTTGATTGTTTTGTTGGAACGCAGACCGAGCGCGACGGGTTGGCTCGACAGGATCAGCGGGGCGGGGGCTCGATCGGGGCGCAGTTGGTCCGGCCCGCCATCACACAGTCCTGCACCGTGGATTGCCGGCCCAGGTCCCGGATCAGCACCACGGCGAGGACAGCCAGCGCAAGGATGACGACGATGCCGATCAGCGCCGCCGTTCGGCGGTCGCCGGGGTCGTCGTTGTCGGGGTCCGGCGGCTTGTTCATCGGCCGCGAACGGGGCATGCGGTCATGGTCGACCGCATGCCGGGAACATCAGGCCGCGTCGGCGGCGACCGAGAATTTCTCGATCTTGTCCGGGTTCGACACGGTGCCGCCGCCACCGCTACCGCGCTTCAGTTGATCGACATGTTCCATGCCCTCCACCACCTGGCCCCAGATCGTGTACTGGCCGTTCAGGTGGGACGCCGGCTCGAACATGATGAAGAACTGGCTGTTGGCGCTGTGCGGGCTTTGCGAGCGGGCCATGCCGCAGGTACCGCGCAGGAACTTCGCCTTGTCGGTGAATTCGGCGCGGATGTTGTCCAGGTCGCTGCCGCCGGTGCCGGTGCCGGTCGGGTCGCCGCCCTGCGCCATGAAGCCCTCGATGACGCGGTGGAACACCGTGCCGTCGTAGAATCCCTTGCGGACCAGGGTCTTGATCTGGGCCACGTGCATCGGCGCAATGTTCGGCAGAAGCTGGATCACCACCCGGCCGGTCTTCAGGTCCAGGTTCAGCGTGTTCTCGGGGTCGAGAGCCGGTGTCTGGTCGGTCATGTCTGCTGTCTCCTTATGGCTACTTCACGTCGGCGGCGAGGCGCATATGGATGATGCGATCGGGTTCGCCAACCACCTGTCCGTTGGGGCCGGTGCCGCGCTTGATCTGGTCCACGTAGTCCATGCCGCTGACGACCTGGCCCCAGACGGTGTACTGGCCGTCCAGCGCCGGTGCCGGCGCGAACATGATGAAGAACTGGCTGTTGCCGCTGTTCGGGTCCTGGGCGCGTGCCATGCCCAGCACGCCGCGAACGAAATGGCGCTGGCTGGCTTCCAGCGGCACGTCCGGCAGCTTGCTGCCGCCGGTGCCGGTGCCGGTGGGGTCGCCGCCCTGGGCCATGAAGCCCTCGATGACGCGGTGGAACGGGGTGCCGTCGTAGAACCCCTGGCGGACCAGGGTCTTGATCTGCGCCACGGTCTTCGGGGCGACGTCGGGCAGCAGCTTGATCACGACCCGGCCCTGTTTCAGGTCCAAATAGAGCGTGTTCTGCGGGTCGGTGGTCTGCGCGGATGCGACGGCCAACGGGATAACGGCCAACGCGGCCGTGGATGCGATCAGGGTGCGGCGATACAAGGCGCCCTCCTTTGCGACAATAATGGGGAACAGGGTCCGGCGATTCAGCCCCGGATGCGTTTCATCACGCGTTCCAGGGTCAAGGCTGGCACGAACGACGTGATGTCGCCGCCCAGCATGGCGACTTCCTTGACCAGGCGGGAGGCGATGAACTGGTGCGTCTCGCTGGCCATCAGGAACACCGTCTCAACGTCCGGCGCCATGCGGTAGTTCATCCCGGCCATCTGGAATTCGTAGTCGAAATCCGAGACCGCGCGCAGCCCGCGCACGATCATCGAGGCACCGACCTTGCGGGCGAAATCGATCAGCAAGGTATCGAACGGGACCACCTCGATGACCATGCCGTTGCGTGTGGCGATGGCCGCGATTTCCGCCCGCACCAGTTCGACGCGTTCCTCGATCGAGAACAGCGGGCCCTTGCCCGTGTTGATCGCCACGCCGACCACCAGCTTGTCCAGCAGCCGAGCCGCTCGGGCGATTACGTCGAGGTGGCCGTTGGTGATTGGGTCGAACGTCCCGGGGTAGAGGCCTATCCGGCGTGGAATATCCTTGTCAGCCATCGCTTCCTTCCTGGGGGGGCGGCGTGTCGTTCTGGGGCGCCTGGTCATCCGGCGCATCCCCGTCTGGACCGGTGGTGCCGTTATCGTCGGCTTCGTCTTCCAGCACGGTGAAGACGCTGGTCACATGTTCGCCCTTGTCGACGCGGAACAGAGTGACGCCCATCGCCTGGCGGCCGGTGGTGCGAACCTGGTCGACCGGCACGCGGATCAGGCGGCCGGCATCGGTCACCATCATCATGTCGTCGCCCTGGCGGACCGGGAAGGTGGCCACCACGGTCTTGCCGTTGCGTGGCGCCAGGGTGATGTTGCCGATGCCCTGGCCGCCGCGTCCGGTCACCCGGTATTCGTAGGCGGAGGTACGCTTGCCGAAGCCCATGTCGGTGACCGTCAGCAGCATTTCCTCGGCTTCTTCCAGTTCGGCGAAGCGGTCGGGCGACAGGGTGACCTCGGGGACGTATTCGTCGGCATCGGTTTCGGGCGGCGCCTCGGGTTCGGCGTCGCCGTTGCCGCGCCGTTTGGCGTTGGCCAGTTTCAGGTAGGCGATGCGCTCCTCGGGGCTGGCCGGGACGTGGCGCAGCACCGACAGGCTGATGACCTCATCGCTGTTCAGCAGCTTGATGCCGCGCACGCCGGAACTATCACGTCCCGCGAACACCCGCACCTGCTCATCCGACAGCACGAAGCGGATGCAGCGGCCCTTGCGGGTCGCCAGCAGCACATCATCGCCCTCGCGGCAGGTGGCGACACCGATCAGGTGATCGCCCTCGTCCAGCTTCATGGCGATCAGGCCGGCGGCGCGGACGTTGCGGAAATCCGACAGCCGGTTGCGGCGGACGTTGCCCGAGGCGGTGGCAAACACCAAATGCAGGCTGTCCCACAGGGTTTCGTCCTGCGGCAGCGGCAGCACCGTGGTGATGGTGTCCGACCCCAGTTCGGGCAGCAGGTTCACCAGTGCTCGGCCTTTTGCAGTGGGGCCGGCTTCGGGCAGTTTCCAGACCTTTACCCGGAACGCCTTGCCGCCGGAGGAGAAGAACAGCACCCATTGATGCGTGTGGCCGTTGAAGCTGCGGGTGACGATGTCGTCGCCGCGCGTTCCGGCGCCCGACCGGCCGCGGCCGCCGCGATTCTGGGCGCGGAAGGTCTCCAGCGTAGTGCGCTTGATGAAGCCGTCGCGAGTGATGGTGACGACCATCTGGCCGGGCTCGATCAGGCTTTCGTCGTCCTGGTCGGCCAGGGCGTCGGCGATCTCGGTCATCCGCGGGGAGGCGACTTCCTTGCGGGCGGCGGTCAGTTCCTCGGTCATCACCTCCATGCGGCGGATGCGGGAGTCGAGGATTTCCAGCAGTTCGCGGATTTTCTCGGCGACCTCGGTCATCTCGGCCTGGATTTTCTCGCGTTCCAGGCCGGTCAGGCGCTGCAGCCGCAGGTCCAGGATGCCGCGGGCCTGTTCCTCGGTCAGCCGGACGGTGCCGTCGGGGGCGATGACGTTGCCGGGTTCGTCGATCAGGGCGAGAAGCGCGCCGATGTCCTCGGCCGGCCAGTCGCGGCCCATCAGGGCGACACGTGCGGCGGCGGCGTCGGGGCTGGCGCGGATCAGGCGGATGACTTCGTCGATGTTGGCCACGGCGATAGCCAGGCCGACCAGGTTGTGGGCGCGGTCGCGGGCCTTGCCGAGTTCGAAACGGGCACGGCGGAGGATGACCTCCTCACGGAACCGGATGAAGCACATCAGGGCTTCGCGGAGGCCCATCTGCTTCGGCTGCCCGTCATCCAGGGCCAGGCAGTTGATGCCGAAACTCGTCTGCAACTGGGTGAAGCGGAATAGTTGGTTCAGCACCACTTCCGGCGTGGCGTCGCGCTTCAGTTCCATGACGATGCGCATGCCGGAGCGGTCGCTTTCGTCGCGCATCTCACCGATGCCCTCGATCACCTTGCCGCGGACCAGTTCGGCGATTTTCTCGATCAGGGTCTTCTTGTTCACCTGATAGGGGATTTCGGTGACGATGATCGCCTGGCGGTCCTTGCGGATCTCCTCAAATTCGGTCTTCGCGCGGATGGTGATGCTTTCGCGGCCGGTCTCGAACGCCTGGCGGATGCCGGAGCGGCCGATGATGATGCCGCCGGTGGGGAAATCCGGACCGGGGACGATCTTCATCAGGTCGTCCAGCGAGATATCGGGATCGGCGATCAGTGCCAGGGTGGCGTCGATGATCTCGCCGGGGTTGTGCGGCGGGATGTTGGTCGCCATGCCGACGGCGATGCCGTTGGCGCCGTTGATCAGCAGGTTGGGGAACTTGGCGGGCAGAACGAGGGGTTCACGTTCCGACTCGTCGTAGTTCGGCTGGAAGTTGACGGTGTCCTTGTCGATGTCTTCCAGCAGCAGCGCCGCTGCCTTGGCCAGCCGCACCTCGGTGTATCGCATCGCGGCGGGGTTATCGCCGTCGACCGATCCGAAATTGCCTTGGCCGTCGATCAGTGGCAGCCGCATGGAGAAGCTCTGCGCCATGCGGACCATGGCGTCGTAGATAGAGGCGTCGCCGTGCGGGTGGTATTTACCCATGACGTCGCCGACCACGCGGGCCGATTTGCGGTAGGCCTTGTCCGGCGTGTAGCCGGCTTCATGCATGCCGTACAGGATGCGGCGATGCACCGGCTTCAGCCCATCCCGGGCGTCCGGCAGCGCGCGCGACACGATCACGCTCATGGCGTAATCGAGGTAGGAGCGGCGCATCTCCTCTTCCAAGGTTACCGGCTGCATGTCACCGTATGGGCCGGTCGGCCCTAGAGGCTGGTCAGGTGTGTCGCTCAAATCTCGCTCAATCGGTTGCTCGCGCCCGCTCGGCCTCGGATGGATTCAAACAGGCTCGGGTCGGACGCGCATTCGAAGGCGTTTGATAGGCTGATTCGACCCCCATGGCGAGAGGCCAGTTTGCGGGGCGGCGATCCGATGGCCGTGGGGCCGAACCGGGTGGGGCGGTCAACGCCGATGTGGGCGATTCGGTTGCCGGTCAGCCGCCGGGCATCGCCGCTGTTGGCGGCGATCGGGCAGAAGGCCGGGGTTGTCACGCGGCGAGGCGTTGCTTTCGATCTTCATTCGGTGGGGACGAAAATTGATGGATTCTCACTGTGCGATGTCCGCGCCGCCGGTTCGACGTCCAAATCCGGCAAAAGAGGCTGTAGCGTGTCCATGACGTGAGATCGGGGTCTTCGTTTCGTTTCCAAATATATTTTCCCGACATATTCGCCAATGACGCCGACGCATAGCAGTTGCACGCCGCAGACCAGGTAAATGGGAATAACGGTCGAAGCCCAGCCGGGAATGGTCGCTTTCATCACCAATGCCGCGAAAAGCGCCCAGACGGTGCAGATAAAAGCGAGTAATGATATGGCAAAGCCCAAGATCGTTACCAAACGCAAGGGTTTGGTGGAAAAGGATGTTATCCCTTCCAGCGCCAGTGCCAGCATTTTGCCGATTGGATATTTGGAGGTCCCGGCCCAACGCTCCGCCCGTTCGTATGTGACGGTGCTGGTTTTGAAGCCAAGGAGCGGGATCAGCGCCCGAAGAAACAGGTTCGATTCCTCGTACTGCCGCAGCGCTTCGACTGCGCGCCGCGTCATCAACCGAAAGTCGGCATGATCGAAAATGATTTCGACGCTTAGCAACCGCAGCAGGTGATAATAGAAATGCGCCGTCAGTCGCTTTGCCATCGTATCGGTGGTGCGCGCGCTGCGCACGCCATACACAATGTCGGCGCCGGCGGCAGCGGTGCGCAACATCTCCTTGATGGCGTTCAAATCATCCTGCAGATCCGCATCGACGGAGATCATGATATCGCCTCGCGCGGCGAGCAGTCCGGTCATGAGCGCGATCTGGTGTCCGCGGTTGCGTGACAGCCTGATGCCGCCGAATTTGCCGGAGGATTCCCGTAATGCCCGTATAATGGCCCAGGTCCGATCCTTGGAGCCGTCATCCACGAAACAGACATGGCTATCGGCCGCTATATGATTGTCATCGATCAGTTCGGCGAGGAGCCCATCGAGCCGCCTCGCCGTCTCCGGCAATACCTCTTCCTCGTTGTAGCAAGGAACAACGATCGTCAGTGTCGGGCAGGAATTTGCCATTCCGACTTCTCCGTCAGGACCGATCGCCAATCGCGCATGCATCGCACCTAATGAGACTTCGTTGCGACTATGGAGTATTGCGCTCCGATTGCCACGCGCGAAAGGTGGCGTTCGAGTCCGCGCAGTGCCGCCAGGGCGCGCGGAAAGAACAGGTGGTAGCGTACGCTGGGCCGTTGCCATCCGGCCTGCTGGTAGGTTTTGACGAAGTTCGAGGCGCGGATCAGTTTTGCGTTCACGTCGAACGGGCAGGTGTTTACCGCATGGACCGTCAGGGGATTGAGGGGATTATGTTCGAATATTGCAACGATACCGCCCGGTCGCGTGACGCGGCGGAGTTCCTTCAGCCAGTGAACGTGTTCCGCATGCGGAATGTGATGAAACACGCAGGCTGAGAATGCCACGTCAAACGATTCGTCGTGGAAGGGAAGCTGTGCGCCCTCGATGCGGACATTCTGCCCAAGACCGGGGAAGCGGCTGTTGGCAATGTCGAGACTTCTCTGCGACACGTCCGCACAGGTCAGCTTCGCCGCGGGAAAGAAGCGGTTGAAATGCGGTATCGAATTTCCGATGCCGGAACCGAAGTCGAGGATATGGGCCGCGTCGATATTTTTTTGTCCGGTAAATTGCCTCACCAAATTGATTTTGTATTCGGCAAAATATTCCGGCGCCTCACCCGTAATCGCGATATTCGAACGATGCTGCTCCTGATACTCTTCGGCGACCGTATCAAATTCAGCGACGTCCATCCCAATTCCTACCTAAACCTGACATCTGTTCCAGAATGTAAATTTTATTGCGCTTGTGTATGTGTTTTGTCAAGGGTTTTGGGGTGGCGATGCCGTGATAGGATGGGCTAGTCACCGTCTGTCAGCAGCACCGCTTTGCCGGCGACGCGCCGATCGCGCAACAGTTCGGCGACTTGCAGGATATCCCGCCAGTTCTGCTCCACACCGATTTGCGGTTTCAGGGCGCCGTCAGCGATCAGCGATACCAGCAATGCCAGGTCCGGGGCGAAACGGTCCTCGGCTTCCGAGGTGAAATAGCTGAAGCTCTGGATGCGGGCGTTCGGCGCACCGCGGAAATTGGCGAAGGTGATGGCCGTTGGTTCGGTGGAGGAGTTGCCGTACACCACGATGGTTCCCCGCGGCTCGACAAGCTGGATCGCTTTCGCCAGGGACGCGCCGCCGGCGGATTCCAGGATCAGGGCGAACCGGCCTTGGGCGTTGTCGATGCCCTGTACCACCTCGGCCGCACCGAGCGCCAGCAGGCCGGTCGCGCGTTCGGGCCGGCCGATGACGGCGGTGACCTGGGCGCCGGATCGCGTGGCTATCTGGATCGCGAGGGTACCGACGCCGCCGGCGGCGCCGGTGATCAGCACGCGGCGGCCGACCAGGGGGCCGCCATGGCGCAGGGTGCGCAGGGCGGTCAGCCCGGCGACCGGCAAGGTCGCGGCCTGCGCGAAGCTTACGGTGTCCGGCAGCACTGCCATGCGGTGGCTTGGCACCGCGGCACGGCGGGCCCAGCCGAAATCATCCACCAGGGCCACGACACGGGCGCCGGCGGGCGGCCCTTTGCCGTTGGCGGCCTGGCGCAGCACGATGCCGGCGATGTCCTGGCCCGGCACCCAGCCCTCCTTGTTCCTGGCGAACGAGGCCAGTTCGCCGCGGTTGAACGAGAAGGCGTGGACTTCGACCAGGGCGTGGTCCGAGGCGGGGACCGGTTCGGCGATGTCACGCAGCGCGACCGGGGCCGGTTGGTTGGGTGTGTTCACCAGGGCAAGCATCGATTGATCCTCCGAAGTGAGCCGGTAGGGACGTTCGCGTCCCGAACGTCGGGCCGCTGGCAGTGCCGTCATGGATCGTCTTCCGAACGGTGGATTTTGCCACCGGCCCGGCCGTCGCACAACGGCGGGGCTGGACGGAGCCACTGCGGCCAAGAAATGAAACTGGCATCCGGACCGTGTTCCCCCGAACTGCTCAGATGCGAAGCGCCGACACGGCGTCGGCCAGGTCCTGATGCGCCTTGGCCAGCGCGGTTTCGGCGAGGGCGATGGATTTGCGCAGGGCCTCGATGGTCGTTTCGTTATCATCCAGGGCTCGGATCAGCCGGGATCGCAGCGCGTCGGTCGCGGTGACGACGCCGAGGTTCTTGCGGATCCGGTCTTCGTCCGCCAGCACGTCGTCCAGGCGCTTGCGCTGTCGGTCCAGGTCGGCCGACTTCCGGGCTGCCTGCTGGCGAAGGTCCAGGATGTGGCGCAGTTCGGTTCGGCCGGACGGGTTGAGGTTCTGCGTACCCACAATCGATTGCAGGATGCTGTCGTCGTCGTCGTCGGTCAGCAGGGTGACGGTCTGGCGAACCGGGTGATCAAGCCGGGCAACGATCGTGTGGGTTTCGCCGGGCGCCAGGGACAATGCGATGCGGAAGGCGGTCGCGGTCTGTTCGGCGATCGGGGTTTTTCCGTCATCCACAGTGAGCGTCTGGTCGGTGGCGGATTTGGGAATTTCCAGCATCACGTCGCGTGATTCGTGCGCCGGTGCGGTCGTGGCGATGTGGATGATCCGGCGGTCGTGGACGGTATAGGTCAGGATGCCGCCGGCGACGCTGAAGGCGGTTATGATGTCGGGCTGGGGCGATGCTGTTGTTTCGACTGTCGTGCGCAGATCGCGGGCGAACGACAGCAGCCGCGTTTCGCCCGGCGGCAGGCCGCCCAGACGGGCGTCTCCGGCGAAACCGACCGAACCGGCGCCGTTGTCGTACAAGGTCAGCACACCGGCGGGCAGGCTTTGATCGCCGTTGTTGGTGATCCGCACCGCGGCCAGCGGGTGGGGTTGCAGGAAGGGCACCAGGGCGATGCGGGCGGCCGGGATCTCGCGGTCGAGGATCGGCACGTTGGCGGAGTGGCCGGCGGCCAGATCGATGGGCTGGGCCAGGGTGAACGTCGTTTCTTCCGGTGTTTCCGCGGCCAGCGCGGCTTCGGCCGGGGGCGCCATGGGTTCGGCCTTGGCCATGGGCTCCATCCCGGCCATTCCGGCCTGGGGTGGTGCGGCGGCCGGGGCGGGGGCGGCCATGGAGAATTGCATGGACCGCGCCCGTGTATCGATATCGGGCAGGACGTGACCCAGGATTTCGACCGGGACCTCTGGCCGTTGCACGAAATAGCTGCGGTACAATGCCTGGCGGAAGGTGACCGGGTTGCCATACTGCAAGGTCAGCGCCACGTGCTTCCAATCGCTGCCGGACTGATTTTCCAGCGTGGCCCAGCCTTGCAGGCGTGCGGTCGTCGCGGTGCCCTCGGGCAGCAGCAGGCGGTAGGTGGGCTTCCACAACGGCGCGCCGGCGACGTAACCGACGGCGACCGTGCGTTTGCCCTGGCCCTTGAGGCGGATCGTCAGGTGGCGCGATGCCTGGCTGGACTGGTTGCGCAGGGAGGCCAATGCACGCTCGATCCTGGATCGCAATGCGGGGTCGGTGACCTGAACGGTGTCGGTATCTTCCAGCACGAACTGTTCCAGGCCGTCGGTGCCCAGCAGGGTAACGCGGGTCCGCTGCGTTGCGGCCTTGCCGATTGTCTCGGTCACCGGTTCGGCGCGCACGATCAGCCCGGTCATCGGCCTTGGACCTTGGACGGTGACCTCGGTCCCACGCAGGGCGTTCAGATAGGCGGTTGGGGAGTCCAAGGCCTCCGGGCCGAAGGGGGCGTCGCTGAAGGCTGGGACCGTGTTGTCGTGTCCGGGCAGTTCGACGTTCGCGACACTGCCCGCGGAATCGAAAACGACGAGGGACATCAGGATGTCGTCGACCTGGCCGACAGGGACATCCAGATCAAGGGTTTGGTCGCCGTCGACATCGGCGGTGTATTCGAAATA
>NZ_LMUJ01000111.1:108095-160372 GCF_009765975.1 Acidisphaera sp. S103
GTCGCTCCGGACCGAGGTTGCGATGCGGAGAGTGTCTTACAGGTCGCCGGGGAAGGCCGTCCACCTGTGATGCGTGTCGCGTCTCCGGCGCCGCTCGCCTGGTGTTGACCGCGAAATCTTTTCATTCGGCAAAATCCTGCATCCGTTGTCGCGGTTGGGCGTTTCACACCTGAGTTCGTTATCGGGAGATCCACATGAACAAGGTTTTGCTTGCCGCGAGTTTGGTCACGCTTGGACTAGGGACGACGATGGTGTTGACCCCGTCGCGTGCCCTAGCGGCCGACGCCGCCAACCCGTACGGTAACATCGACCACAGCAATGACGCCGGCAACGACACGGGCGACAGCCGGGTTGAGGGACTCAACGCTCAACAGATGAACGAGAACTACAAGGGGCCGCTTGAGCTGCGTGCACCGGCCGGACCGGTGACGATGGTGCCCGCACAGCCGCCGCCGGGCGCGCCGCCGCCGCCGCCCCCCGGCACGGTCGTGCGATAGGCCGGCGGGGGGAGGAGGCCTTAACGCGAACTGGTATTAGGCCACCTCTTTCTGCACCACGCCCAACAACCGAGCCTGCAGGTCGTGGTCGTCTTCGAGGGTCTTGGCGGTTCCTTCGAACGCCACGCGTCCGTTCACCAGCACGTACGCTCGGTCCACCAGCGGCAGCACGCTTTCGGCGTGGTGCTCGACGATCACCATCGCGACCCGGCCGCGCAATTGCGCCAGCGCGTCCATCACTTCCTTCACGATGGTCGGCGCCAGACCCTCGAACGGTTCGTCCAGCAGGATCAGTTTCGCCGGCACCATCAGCGCACGCGCGATGGCCAGCATCTGGCGCTCGCCGCCGGACAGGCTTTCGGCCTTCGACCGTTGCAGCACTTTCAGCTTGGGGAACAGCGCGTAGACGTCGTCCAGTGACGCACCGCCTGGACGCATTGCCAGCCGCAGATTGTCCAGCACCGTCAGGTTGGGGAACAGCCGCCGCCCTTCCGGCACCAGCGAGATACCCTGCTGGTTGATCTCATACGGCTTGCGATTGGTGATCTCACCGCCGCTCAGCGTGATGGTTCCGGCGGCGGAGCGCACCGTGCCGGTGATCGCCTTCAGCGTCGTGGTCTTGCCGACGCCGTTGCGGCCCAGCAGGGCGACGGCCTCACCTTCGTGGACGATCAGCGACAGGTCTTCCAGCACCACACTGCCGGCATATCCGGCGCGCAGCTTGTCCACCACCAGCAGCGGGCTGCTGGCGGCATGCGCGGCACGATCGGCGTCGGTCGGTGCCGGCGGCGGGACAATTCGTTCGGCACCCAGGTAGGCGGTGACGACGTCGGGGTTGCTGCCGACCTCCGCCGGCTTGCCGTCGGCGATCAGCCGGCCCTGGTGCAGCACGGTGATGCGGTCGGATAGCGCCAGCACGCGGTCGATATCGTGCTCGATCAGCAGCACGGCATGGGAATCCGCCAGCTTGCGGATCAGCGACCCGACAACCACGCGGTCGGCCTCGGCGAGCCCGGCCAGCGGCTCATCCAGCAGCAGCAGCTTGGCGTCGGTGGCCAGCGAGATGGCGATCTCCAGCAGCCGCCGCTGCCCATGCCCCAGATTGGCACACGAATCCGCCGCTCGGTCTTCCAGCCCGACGGCGGCCAGCAGCGACCAGGTACGTGCGTTGAGGTCATCGTAGGTGTAGGCGTCGCGCCACAGGCCCCAAGCGCGTTTGTCCTGCGCCTGCACCGCGACGCGCACATTCTCGAACGCCGTCAGGTTGGGGAACACGCTGAGGATCTGGAACGACCGCGACAGCCCCAGGCGGATGCGCTTGTGCACCGGCAGGGTAGTGATGTCGTGGCCGTCGAACATGATGCTGCCGGCGTTGGGCTGCAGGATGCCCGTCAGCATGTTGAAGAACGTCGTTTTCCCCGCGCCGTTCGGGCCGATGAAGCTGTGCAGCTTGTACGGATAGACGTGCAGGTTCAGATCGGTCGCGACCACAAGTGACCCGAACCGCTTGCTCAGCCCGCTGACGGTCAGGATTGGCTTGGACGGATCCAGCTGGGCGCCGCCGGGCCGGTACGGCTCGATCGCCGCGGGGCGAGGGGGGATCGCCTTGCGGGTCAGCGTCCAGTCGGTGCGGCGTTTCAGGCGGAACACCAGGCCCTGCATGCCCTCGGGCGAGGCGAGTGCGAAAATGATCACGATCGGGGCGAAGATCAGCCACCAGCCTTCGCCGATATTGTGCCAACTGATCGCCGACAGCCGGTCCTCCAGCAGGATGAACGCGATCGCACCCCAGAGCGGCCCCAGGAAGTGATGCACGCCGCCCATCACCGCCATCAGCAGCGAGTCACCAGCATGCTGCCAGCTCAGGTTATCGGCGTAGGCACCGTTGATCATGAACGACAGCAGACCGCCCGAGTAGCCGACCACCGCGCCCATGATGACGAATGAAACGAATTTCAGCCGGAACGTGTCGTAACCCAGGCTTTGCGTACGCTGTTCGTTGTCGCGCAGCGCCTGCAAGGACCGGCCGAACGGCGAATGCGCGATGCGCCACAACAATCCCATGCCCAGGCAGACGGTGATGACGGTGAACACGTGGAACGACCAGGCGCTGGTGAACAGCGGCCGCGGCACGCCTTGCAGGCCGTTCTCGCCGCCGGTCACGTCGGTCCATTTGAACGCGATCTCGAACGCGATCTGGGAAAACGCCAGCGTCAGCAAGGAGAAATACAGGCCGCGGCGGCGCAGGATGATCAGCGCGATGACGGCCGCGAGCACGATCGAGAAGGCGACGCAAAAGATCAGCGCCACGATCTCATTCGGGGCGCCGCGCAGCATGACGAAGGCGACGGCGTAGGTGGCGCAGCCGAAGAACACCGATGCGCCGAATGGCACCAACCCGGTGTAGCTGACCATCATGCAGACGCCGGCGCCGTATAGCGTGTAGATGGCGATCTGGGTGATCAGGGTGATCGGCGCGCCGATCAGATGCCACACGCCGGTCAAGGCGGCCAGCACGACGAAGACGACCAGGACGGGATGGCGGATGGCGTTGCTCATTCGAAGCGCTCCCAACGCTCACCCAGCAGGCCGCGTGGGCGCAGGATCAGCATCACGGCCATGAAGACATACATCACCGCGCCGGAGGCCGAGGGGTAGAACTGGATGGTCAGCGCGATCACCACGCCCACCATCAGCCCGGCGATGACGGCGCCGGCGAACGACCCCAGGCCGCCGATGGCGACGACCACGAAGGCCGGCATGATGGCGTTGGTGGCCATCGATGGCGTGACGACCCACAGCGGCGCGGCCATCACCCCGGCGATGCCGGAAATCGCGCAACCCAGGCCGAACACCCAGGTCAGCACCCGCGGCAGGTTGATGCCGAGCAGGCCGACCATTTCGGGGTCGCGCGATCCGGCGCGCAGGATGCGGCCGAACGGGGTTTTCTCCAGGAACAGCCACAGCAGCAGCAGCAGGACCGTCGTCGCCGCCAGCATGGCCAGGCGGTATTGGGCGATCAGGATCGGACCCCAGATCAGGAAGCCGCTAAGGAACGGCGGCGGGCTGAACGGCTGGCCGATGCCGCCGTAGATCAGGCGCACCGACGCCTCGATCAGCAGCGCCAGGGCGAAGGTGACGATCAGGCTGATCAGCGGTTCCTTGTCGTACAGCTTCTGGATCAGCGTTCGTTCCACCACCATGCCAACGATGCCGACGAAGATCGGCGACAGGATGACGGCAGGCCAGCCGAACAATTGGTACAATGTCAGGGCGAAGTAGGCGCCCAGGGTGAAGAACGAACCGTGGGCGAAATTGACGATGCCCAGTAGTCCGAAGATGATCGACAGGCCGATGGCGATCAGCACGTAAAGACTGCCGACAACCAGGCCACTCACGATCTGGGGTATCAGGATTTCCAGCATGATGGAGCGGGTCCTCCCCCCTTTATCGTTGGTGGCCAGGGCTGGGCTGGCCGGATGAATATGTGGACAAGCGGTAGGCCGGCCGGGATGCGTCCCGGCCGGCCGGACCGCGTCAGCCCATCTTGCAGCCGACTTCCGCTTCGGTGCCGAACACCTTGTCCAGATCGGCGGTATCCTTCGGCAGCGCGGCCTCGACGTTGAAATAGTCCCATTTGTCGGTGATCTGGGGTTTCACGCTGACGGCGAGGTTCTTCATCATCATCTGATGATCGAACTTGCGGTAACTGTAGGAATACCCGTCGGCCGGGGCCTTCCAGGCTTCCAGCGCCTCGACGATCTTCATCGGTTCCAGCGATTTCGCCGCATCGATCGATTCGAACAGCGAACGCGCGGTGATCCAGCCCATCCAGGCCTTGTCGGCCGCCGGCTTGCCGTATTTCTTGTCGTACGATTCGGCGAATTTCTTTTCTTCCGGCGTATTGTTGGGGTTCTTGTACCACCACAGCGCGGTGAACGTGCCGGTCGCCGCCTCCGGCCCGACGGACCAGATGTCGGTGTCGCCGATGGCGATTTCCAGGAACGGGATCTTGCCGCGCATGCCCATCGCATCCCACTGCTTCAGGAAGGTGGACAGATCGCCGGCGGACAGGCCGCCCCACACCACGTCCGGCTTCGCCTGGCGGATCTTCAGGATGAAGGAGCTGAAATCCGGTGTGTTCAGCGGCGCTTCGTCGGACCCGACCACGGTACCGCCGGCTTCCTCCAACAGTTGGCGCCCTGATTTGACGATGTCCTGGCCGAACGCATAGGACGCGGTGATGAAATACCATTTCTTGCCATAGGTCAGCGCGAACGGCGCCAGCATCCGGCATTGCACCGCCACAGGCGTATTCAGCCGGAACGTGTAGCGGTTGCAGTTCTTGCCACTGATATCCGTCGCCGCGGCATTGTTGCAGACGAACGGGATTTTCAGTTGCGCTGCCGTGGCTTCCTCGGCCAGCGCGTTGGACGACAGCGATCCGCCGAGGATCGCCGACACCTTATTTTCCTGCACCAGCTTCTGCATGTTCTGCGTCGCCGCCTGCGGCGTCGGTTCGTCCAGCCACACCAGTTCGGCCGGCTGGCCCATGATCATGTTGTTGCGCTCTTCCAGCGCCAGGAACGAGCCGTTGGCCAGGTATTCGGTCTGCGCCGCGATCTGCCCGGTCTTGGCCAGCAGCAGGCCGATCTTGATCGGATCGGCGGCGCGCGCGATGTGCGGTGCGGCCAGCGGTGCGGCGGCCAGGGCCGTGGCACCCAGCAGGGCCTTGCGGCGCGGGATCAGCAGGCCAGAGGTACCAGACGTCATCTTCAACTTCCCCTCGTGTTATTTAGAGTTCTCCAGGACGCGCTCGTTTAACGCGTCTCCTTTACGTAAGCAATTCGGATTGCGGTGGTATATTTCGGCGTTTAGCTTGTGCCGCCATGCGCACTGACGCATTCGCCGCGCCGTATTGCTGGTAACCATCGATGCGCTGCACGATCTCGAAAAAGAACCGGTCGTCGAACGGATCGGTGTAGGCGTGCAGGAATTCGCCGGTGTCGTCGCGGTCGTACAGGATATTGTGCGCCCGCAACATCTCCAGCCGAGACTCGTCCAGGCCCCAGCGGGCCTCGATATCCTCGTAGTAATTGCCGGGGATCGGCAGGAAGCGGGCGCCGCGGGCCGCCAATTGCTCCATCGTGTGGCGGATATCGGTGCTCGCCATCGCGATATGCTGCACGCCGGCACCGGAGAATGTCGTCAGGAACCGCCCGGTCGTGGTTTCCCGGCTTTCCGAGATGTTCAGCGGCAGCCTGATTTCCCGCCCCACGCTGGTCATCGTCCGGCTTTGAATAAGCCCCATCGAGTCGGGGATTTCCCAGAGCGGTTCGGGAACGAAACCGAACAGCGCGCGATAGAACAGCACGAAATGATCCATCCGGCCCATCGGCAGCGCCTGGGCGATGTGATCGACCGAGGTCAGCAGGGTTTCTGGCGCTGCTTCGTCGAACAGTTTGAAATCGACATCGTAGATCGTCGACCCGTCGGACGATGGTTCCACCAGATACAACAGCGTGCCGTCGGGGGCGCGCACCGCGGGGATCTGCCGTTCTCCGGGGCCGATCGGTTCCTGCCATGGTGGGCACAGCAGCGCCTCGGCGCGTTGCACCGCGTGCCTAGCGTCGTCCACACGGAATGCCATCGCACACACCGATGGGCCGTGGAACTGGAAATGTTCCGCCGCCGCGCTGTCCTGCTCGCTGTTCAGGATCATGTTGATCCGGCCCTGGCGGAACAGATCGACGGATTTCGAGCGGTGTCGTCCGGCGTAATGAAAGCCCAGGCCGCGCAGGGTTTCCGCCAGCCGGCGGCCGGATTGTTCGTCTACGGCGAATTCCAGGAACTCGACGCCGTCGAAATGGGGGATCGCGGGCAGGGCTGTTGCGCCGGCTTCGGCTTCGACCAGCAGCAGCGAGCGCAGGCCGTCGCGCGCCATCAGGCGGGCGGGCGCGGAGCGGAATTCGTCGTTGAAGATTTCCAGCGACAACGGGCCGCGATAGCCGGCGCCGATCAGGTCGCGGACGAAATCGGCCACCGGCAATTGGCCCTGGCCGGGGAAATTGCGAAAGTGGCGGCTCCACGACAGCACGTCCATCGACAACTTCGGCGCATCGGCCAGTTGCGCCAGGAAGATTTTGTCCGCCGGCACGTCAGACAGGCCGGCGAGGTCGTCGCCCAATGCCAGCGTATGGAAACTGTCGACGATCAGGCCCAGCGCGGGATGGCCGGCGGCTTCGACGATCTTCCAGGCATGGCGCCATTTGTTGACGTTGCGGCCCCAGGCCAAGGCCTCGAAGCCCACACGCAGGCCTCGTTTGTGGGCACGTTCGGCCATTTCCGCCAGATCGGCGGCGGCACGTGCGTCGTCGTCGATCGACGCCGGCGAGACGTTGCTGCATACCAGCAGCAATTCGGCGCCCAGTTGCTGCATCACGTCGAACTTGCGTTCGGCGCGATCCAGGTTGCGGGCGCGTTGTGCGTCCGGCATCGCCTCGAAATCGCGGAACGGCTGGAAGCAGGTGATCGCCAGGCCGAGGCTGTCGGCCAGATAGCGGACGTCCTGCGGCGAGCCTTCGAAGGTAAGAAGGTCGTTTTCGAAGATCTCGACGCCGTCGAAGCCGATCGCCGCGGCGGCTTCCATCTTCTCGGCCAAGGTGCCACTGATGGAGACGGTGGCGATGGATTTCGGCAGAGGGGGGACAGTCATGGATGGGCGTGTCCCGACACACTCTCGCCGTCATGGCCCGGCGTGTCCGGGCCATCCGCGCTTCGTCGGCCGGTGCGAAGATGGCCGGAACACGCCCGGCCATGACGGATGGGCCGGAGCCGGTTTTGCCAGAGGCTTCGCCATCCATCGCTTATCCTGACGCCTGTAGAGGCTGTCCCGGCTGCGACGGCGAGCGAGGATGGGATCGCGCCAAACCATGAGACAATGGGGGATGACATCAGATGTCCATGAACACCGTTTCGTTGCCGCCCTGCAACCTGATGTCCAGCCGCCAGGTATCGGCTGAAACTTTCTTCGCGATCAGGGTGCCTCGGCGTGCGGCGTTGTCGATCAGCGAGAGGACGGGGTCGGTTTCGTTCAGCGCCTCGTCCTGGAAATACAGCCGGGTGGTCAGCGCCTTCAGCAAGCCGCGGGCGAAGATCGATATCGCGACGTGCGGCGCCTGCTGAGCGTTGCCCAGGCCTGCGACCGGACCCGGTTTCAGCGTCATGAAGCGGAACGAACCGGTGCTGTCGGTCCGACAGCGGCCGAAGCCGGGGAATGTCTCGGATGCTTCGGGGCTAGTCTGCCAGATCTCCACCGCCGCGTCGGCGACGGTGTTGCCGCCGCCGTCGGTCACGGTGCCGGTCAGCACGATCTTTTCACCCTCGGCGCCGAAACGGGTCAGGTCCGCCCAGGTGGGGTCCTCGATCAGGTGCCAGAACGGACCGATCGTCTGGTTTGCGGTCGCGACCGGCATCGTTCAGCCCTGTTCCGTTGGCGTGGCGTTGCGGCCGCGCAGGACGAAGTCGAACCGGTAGCCCAGCGCCCATTCGGGGGCGGTGATGTCGATGTCGAACGCCGCCACCAGGCGCTCGCGCGCGGCCCTGTCCGGCACTGACAGATACACCGGGTCCAATGCCAGCAGCGGGTCGCCGGGGAAATACATCTGGGTGATGACGCGTTGTCCGAAGCCGGTGCCGAACAGCGAATAATGGATATGGTTCGGCCGCCACGCATTGTGATGATTGCGCCAGGGATAGGCACCGGGCTTGATGGTGACGAACTGGTACCAACCGTCGGCATCGGAGAACACCCGCCCGCCGCCGTGGAAATGCGGGTCCAGCGGTGCGTCGTGCTGGTCGCCCGGATGGTCGTAGCGGCCGCCGGCGTTGGCCTGCCAGATCTCGATCATGGTGTGTGGGATGGGGCGGTCGTTTTCGTCCAGCACCCGGCCGCGGACGATGATCCGCTCGCCCTGGGCCTGCTTGCCGCCGGTCACCGACAGGTCGGCCATCGGCGCGAACTGCGTCGGCGAGAACCGCGGGCCGGTGGTTTCCGTCACGGTCTGCGGGATGCGCAGCAGCGGCTGTGTCGGGTGGCGCAGATGGGTGCTGCCATAGGACGGCGTGTCGTTCGCCGGCTGGCTGCCCGCCGTGGTCGCCAGGAATGGCGCGGTTTCGGTCGTCATGCTCCCTCCTGCTCCCGTCGGTGTCGCCGCCGCACCGTTGACGTGGATTAACCAGTTAGTTACTACCGGGACCACGGAACGCGGCGCAAGCGGAATATGCGTTTCAGTCCCGTCGGACTCCAGGCACTATCGGACGGTTTCGCGGCCAGAGGCAATCGGGATTATCCCATGCAATCATCCTATCTGATCGGCCTGATCGGAACCGGTATCCAGGCCTCGCTGACGCCCGCCATGCATATGCGGGAAGGGGAGGCGCTGGGCTTCCGCTATCTGTATAGGCTGGTTGATCTTATCGTTCTTGGCCTGGGCGTGGAGGCGCTGCCCGACCTGCTGACGGCGGCGGAGCGGATGGGTTTCGACGGCCTGAACATCACCCATCCATGCAAGCAACTGGTGCTGCCGCTGCTGCACGATCTGTCGGACGACGCCAGGGCGATCGGCGCGGTGAACACCGTGGTACTGCGGGACGGCAGGCGCATCGGGCACAACACCGATGCCTCGGGCTTCGCCGCGGCGTTCCGGCGGGGGCTGCCGGATGTCCGGCTGGACCGGGTCGTGCAGTTCGGTGCCGGCGGGGCAGGGTGCGCAGTGGCCAACGCCGCGCTGGGGCTGGGTGTCGGGCAACTGACGCTGATCGACACCGATGCCAACCGAGCGGGGGCGTTGGTGGAAAGTTTGTGTGGCCGGTTTGGGGCTGGGCGGGCGGTGATGGGCGGCGATCCGGAACCGGCGGTCGCGGCGGCGGACGGGGTGATCAACGCCACCCCGCTGGGCATGGCGAACTATCCCGGCCAAGCCGTCCCGGCATCGCTGCTGCGGCCGGCGCTTTGGGTCGCCGACATTGTCTACTTCCCGCTGGAAACCGCGTTGCTGGCCCCGCTCGGGCGGCTGGATGCCGGGTGCTGAGCGGCGGCGGGATGGCGGTGTTCCAGGCCGTGGAGGCGTTCCGCCTGTTCACCGGTTCGGCGCCCCAGGCCGACCGCATGCTGGCGCATTTCGCGGAGATGACCGCGGGGTGAGGATGCCGTTCGCGGCAATCGCGGCGGGGTCGTGCGGGTTTCAGCAAAAGGAAGCGCCTAACGCAGATGAAGAAATTGGATGAACGCGGATGGACGCAGATGGAAGGGATTACAGGCCATTCGCCACGCGCCCGATTTCCAGCCGCGGTTTGCCGAAGTTGAGCAGTAGGCAGAGCGGCAGGCCCGTCGCCTTGAGGTAGTTGAGGCATTGCGCACGATGCCCATCATCCAACGCCCTGACAGTTTTCAATTCGACCAAAAGTGTCTGCTCGACCAGCAAGTCCACGCGATACTGACCGACCACGACGTCATCGTATGTGACCGTGAGGGCGTGTTGCTGCATGACCTCCAATGCCGCCTTGCGTAGCTCATGAGCCAAGGCGTTCTCGTAGACCTTCTCCAGGAATCCTGGCCCGAGGGTATTGAGCACGGTAAACGCGCAGCCGATGACACGGCCAGACGGTTCATTCAGCCAAGTGGCATTCGCGTCCATCTGCGTGAATCCACCTTTATCTGCGTTGGAATCCTTACTTTTGCGATACTGCCGGCAAATGATTGCCATTGTATTAACCCCACAACCGCCCCCGCCATGTGATTGCTCGGGCGCGGGCTCGGTGGCACCATCGCAGGCTCAACGACACAAAAACCGGGGGAGCGACCATGAGAGCCAGCAGCGACCGCATCCTGACCAGCCATGCCGGCAGCTTGCCGCGCCCGGACGCGTTGATCGAGGCCAACCGCACCCGAACCACCGCCGACGAAGCCCAATTCCAGGCGCAACTGCGGTCGGCCGTCGCCGACGTGGTGGCTCGGCAGAAGGCGCTGGGCATCGACCTGCCCGGCGACGGCGAATACGGCAAGGCAATGGGCAGCCGGGTCAACTACGGCGCGTGGTGGAGTTATTCGTTCCAACGGCTGGGCGGTCTCGAACTGTCCGGTCCGGGCCTGTACGACGTGCCCTCTCGGCGGTCGAACCCGAACGAGGTCGTGCTCACCAGCTTCGGCGACCGGCGCGACCGCATCCGGTTTGCCGGCGCCTATAATGATCCTGAGTCCGGGATCACCACCGGGCCGCGGGCGCCGCATACCCCGGTGTGCGTGGGGCCGCTGTCCTATACCGGCCACGCGGCGATCAAGGCTGACATCGACAACTTCAAGGCGGCGTTGGCGGCGGCGGGGATCGAGGAAGGCTTCATGACCTCGGTGGCGCCCGGCAGCGCGTCGCGCATCGGCAACGTTCATTACAAGACCGATGACGACTTCCTGTTCGCCTGCGCCGACGCGATGCGCGAGGAATACAAGGCGATCATCGACGCCGGGCTGATCCTGCAACTGGACGATCCCTCGATCGCCGAGAACTGGGACATGATCAACCCCGAACCGACGGTGGAGGCCTATCGCGCCTTCTCCATGCGGCGGGTGGAGGCGCTGAACCACGCCATCAGGGGGTTGCCGGCGGATCGGATCCGGTTCCATCTGTGCTGGGGAAGCTGGCACGGGCCGCACACCACCGACATCCCGATGCGCGACATCGTCGGCGTGATGCTGGCGATCAACGCCGGCGCCTATTCGTTCGAAGCCGGCAATGTGCGCCACGAACATGAATGGAGCGTGTGGCGCGACGTCAAGCTGCCGGACGGCAAGCTGATCCTGCCCGGCGTCGTCAGCCACGCCACCAATGTCGTCGAGCATCCTGACCTGGTGGCGGAACGGATCACGCGGTTCGCCAACCTGGTGGGGCGGGAACGAGTGATCGCCGCGACCGATTGCGGGCTGGGCGGGCGGGTGCATCCCGATATCGCCTGGGCCAAGTTGGCCGCACTGGCGCAAGGGGCCGAACTGGCAAGCCGGGCATTGTGGGGCCGGCCGAAAGCGGCCTAAGCGGTCAGGCGTTGCGCTGACAGCGGGAGAATCGGGTGAGCGTGGAAGCTCTAACTGTACTGGCGGCCCTTGTCGCGCTCGCCGCGCTGCTGGGCGGGCTCGTCAGCGGCTGGATCGGCGGTCGTCGTGGACCTGGGGACGCCCACGCACTGCAAAACCTGTCCACGTTGGTCGATCAATCCGGCCGGGCGACGCGGGAAGGGATCGAGGCTCTGCGCGGGGCGTTGGCGGACGTGGAACGGGTGCTTGGCGCGAAGGTCGAGGACGGGTTGCGGACAGGATTCGACCGGTTCCTGGCTGGCATCGAGACCTTTCGTGGCGATGTCGTGGCTGTCTCCGCCGCGATGACCCGGCTGGGCACCGAGGTGCCCGCCGCACTGGAAACCGCCGGTGCGAAGGCCAAGGCCGAAGCGGCCGACGCCAACCGCCTGCTGCTGACCGGGCTGACCGCCGGCCTGCATCAGCTTGGTATTGAACAGGCAACGAAAATCGAGGCCTTCGGAGTCAGGATGGACGCGTCGGGCACCGGCGTCATGAAGGCGATGACCGATTTCCAGGCGGCGTTGACGGAAGGCCTGGGCCACGTGCGCGAGACGGTGACCCGTATCGGCGGCGAGATGACGACGACCCTCGCGGACAACCAGGGCAAGGTTTCCAAGGCCCTGACTGACGATTTCATCAAGCTGACCGCGCATGTCGATACCAAGATCGGGGAGATGCGCGCGGGCAACGAAGCCAAGCTGCTGGAGATCCAGGGTGTGGTGGACCAGAAGCTGCAAGAGGGCATCGAAAAGCGGATGACCGAGAATTTCGCGAAAATCACCGCGCAATTCGCGGAAGTCCAGCAGGCGGTGGGAGAGGTGAAGACCGTCGCCGGCCAGGTCGGGGACTTGAAAAAGCTGTTCTCCAACGTCAAAAGCCGTGGCGGATGGGGCGAGGCGCAGGTCAAGGCGACACTGGACGATATCCTGCCGCCGAACGCGTACGAAATGAATAAATGCGTCAATCCGGCCACGTCCGATACCGTGGAATTTGCCCTGAAGCTGCCGGTCCAGGGGGGCTTGCCGGTTTATCTCGCTGTCGATGCGAAGTTTCCGGTCGAAGACTACACGCGCCTGCTGGAGGCGGTCGACGCCGCCGATCCCGCCGCGGAGAAAGCCGCTCGGGCTGCGTTGGAGACTCGCATTCGGCTGGAGGCGCGAAAGATCCAGACCAAATATATCGCGCCGCCTTACACTGTCGAATGGGCGATCCTGTATCTGCCGAGCGAGGGGATTTATGCCGAGGTTACCCGCAATGGCGATTTGATGGAGGCGGTTCATCGCGAACATCGTGTCGTCATCATGGGACCGTCGATGCTGGCGGTCATGTTGCGGACGATACAACTCGGCCACTACACGCTGGCGATCAGCCAGAAAGCCGAGGTGATCGGCCAGATCCTGGGTGCGGTGAAGCATGAGATGGTAGATTTCGGCAACCAGTTCCGCCTGATGGAAAAGAACGTCCAGAGCCTGGGCAACAACATTCGAAAGAGCCGCACCCGAGCCAGCGTCATCAGCCGCAAGCTAAGCGGCGTCGCCGCACTGGAAGGTCCGGCCGCCGCCGAGGTGTTGGAACTAACGTCGGAGCTAGAGGACGAAACCGGCCTGGAATCCGAGGACTAAACCGTCCCATGGGTTGTCCGCCGTTCGGTGGGATTCGTGGGCCGTTAGAACCCGCAGCGTAGGACATTGGCGCCCCGTCGGATGTCGGCGCGGACGCCACGTCATTTTTTAAGGCAGATTAGCGGGATGAAGATGGATGAAGGGGATCGCGGTTGTTGGAGCCGGTCACCGAACGGATCATTGGGTGGGTTTTCGGGTTGCCAATCCGCCGCACCATTGCGCGACCCTGATCGCGAGCGCCATCTCCTTCATCCCCCCCTTATCCCGCTAATCCGCCTTAGAAAAGAGACGCCATAGCCGTGGCTCCTGCAGGGCCGGGTTGCAATCAATCCCCATCTACCCCAACCATCCCACGATCGTTTCTACAATCATCGCCTTATGCCGCTTTCGGACCTCCGGGGCTGACAAGTCGCAGTTGAAAATCATCCCGAATGTGTGCCGGTTGGATACGCGGTAGAAACATAGTCCGCTGATCATCAGATGCACGTCCACGGCCGAACAGGGCCGCGTGAACGCGCCCTGCGCGCGTCCCCGGGTCAGGATCGCATCCAGGATCGCGATCGCATCGGCGTTGACGTGCTGGATGGACGGCAATTGCCGCAGATGCCCGGCTTGGTGGATGTTCTCGATGGCGATCAGCCGGACGAAATCGGGATGCGAGTCCTCATAGTCGAAGGTGAATTCGATCAGCCGCCGCAGCGCGGCCACCGGCGGCAGGTCATCGAGTTCCAGTGTCGCCTCGGCGGCGCGGATGTCGCTGTAGGCTTGTTGCAGGACAGCCGAATACAGTCCCTCCTTGCTGCCGAAATAATAATATATCATGCGTTTGGTCGTGCGAGTTCGTTCCGATATCGCATCGACCCGAGCGCCGTTGAGGCCGTGTTCGACGAACTCGGCTCGGGCGACGGTCAAGATGTCTGCGCGGGTGCGTTGCGCGTCGGGCTTTCGCCCATGCTCCTTGGTGACAGACACAAGCGGCGTTTCCCCTGCCAGCGCGTTGGGCGGCAGGATAACACATGTCCGAACCAGTTAGTGAAGGCCAATGCAGCCGTCCGCCGAGAGGCTGAACATTGCGCCGTTGGCGGGCTTTGCGCGACAACAGAGGCGACACACAAGCCGCGGGGATTTCCTGATGAACAACGCCTTCACCTTCCTGATGCTTCCGCCGCAAACCGGGCTGACCCGGCAATGGGCGGCGCGCCTGGCACATGCCGTCCCGGGCATGAACCTGGTGCTCGCCGAGGACGCGGACACCGCCGCCGCGGCCATCACAACCGCGGACGCCGCCTTTGGCACGCTGCCGGCGGCACTTTTGGCGAAGGCGCAACGCCTGCGCTGGCTACAGGCGCCACAGGCCGCGCCGCCGGCCGGCTACTACTATCCGGAGTTGATCGCGCATTCGCTGACGGTCACCAATTTCCGGGAGATCTACAACGACCACATCAGTGCCCACATCCTGGCCTTCGTGCTGGCCTTCGCGCGTGGCCTGCACGTCTTCATCCCGCAGCAGATCCGCCGGGTCTGGGCCAAGCCGCCCGACGACCAGGGTGTGGTTCCGCTTCCCGGCTCCACGGCGCTGATTGTCGGTCTCGGCGGGATCGGGGCGGAGACGGCGCGGCTGCTGGCGGCGTTTGGCGTCCAGGTCCTGGCGGTGGATGCCCGCCGAACCGACCAGCCGGCGTGTGTCGCGGAGCTGCACAAACCCGACGCACTGGACTCGCTGTTGCCGCGAGCTGATTTCGTCATCCTGACAGTGCCGCATACACCTGCGACGGAGGGATTCTTCAACCGCTCGAAATTCCGGCTGATGAAGCCGAGTGCGTTCTTCATCAACATCGGGCGGGGGATGACGACGAAGCTGGACGACCTGGTCGCCGCGCTGAAAGCAGGAGAGATCGCTGGCGCTGCGCTGGATGTGTATGAGCAGGAGCCGTTGCCGGCCGAACACCCGTTGTGGGGCCTGCCGAATGTGCTGCTGACCCCGCATATGGCGGGATACGGTCCGCATCTGAACGAGCGGCGGTATCAGATCATCGAGGACAACTGCCGGGCGTTCGCCGAGGGACGGCCGTTGCGCAACGTCGTGGATAAGGCGACGTGGTTTTAGGCTGGCTCCACGGTGAAACCGGCGTCGCGGAGGGCGTCGGCCACCGCGGCGTCACCGGCGGTGGTTTCGACACGGACCAGCTTGGTCGTCAGGTCGGCTTGCAGGGTCGCCTTCGCGTCGAGATCCCGCACCGCGCCGGTGAGGGATCGGATGCAGGCGTCGCAGTGGATATCGGGGATGCGGAACTGGGACATGGGTGGGGTCCTTGTTCGGAACGAGGCCGGCCGCTCTTCGTGTGTCATGGTCGGGCCACCCTGGATGGGGAGACCGAGCCGCACCCGGTTATGACACAGTGAAGAAACGCCGGTACCGCGCCCTCAATCGTTGAAAATTGCCACGGCGCGGGTCCAGCCCGCCGAGGCCCGGTGGACTTTCACCGGGAAGCACACGATGTCGAATCCGTCGGCCGGCAGTTGGGCGAGGTTCCCTAGCTTTTCCATCTGGAAATAGCCGATTTCCCGTCCGGCCCGGTGGCCTTCCCAGATCAGGCTGGCATCACCGGTTGCCTTCACCTTCTCGCGGGTGAAGGAGAACGGTGCATCCCAGCTCCAGGCATCAGTGCCGACGACGCGCACGCCACGTTCGGTCAGCCACATCGTCGCGGCCTTGCCCATGCCGCTGCCGGTATCGACGAAATCGTCCTGACCATAGCGGGCACCGGCGGCGGTGTTGACGATGACGATCTCCAGCGGGCGCAATTCATGTCCGATGCGCTTCAGTTCCGCCTCGACATCACCGGGAGTCGCTACGTAGCCGTTCGGCAGATGGCGGAAGTCCAGCTTCACGCCGGGCTGGAAACACCAGTCCAGCGGGACGTCGTCGATCCGCCAGGACGGCTCCCCGCCCGGTTTCAGCGCGTGGTTCATGCTGGAGAAGAAGTGGTAAGGCGCATCCATATGCGTGCCGTTATGGGTGCTGATCGTGGCCACCTCGACCGCCGCATACTCGCCGTCTGGAAGCTGATCGACGCGCACCCCCATGTATTCCGCCATCGCCGGGGCGGTGTCATGGTGGTCCTTGTAGTCGATCTTCGGCAGCATGTGCGGCGGATCACTGGCGATCCCCGCCTTCAACGGCGAGGAGATATCGACGAGCCGCCGCGGCATTACTCTGCCGCCTTCATCAGCTTGGTCGGATCGGCGCCGACACGGCCGCTTTCACCCGGTGCGGCCTTGGCCAGGCGGAAATCGTAATGCACCGCGCGCAGGCCGGGGATCGGCGAGGCGGGATCGTCTTTCGCCTCGACCACCAGCGTTTGTGACACGCCGAACACGGTGTCGGAGTCGATATTCGGATCGTCGCCGAAATACAGCGCGGTCACCAGTTCGCGGTGGCCGTCGGCCCCGATCAGGCAGTGAATGTGCGACGGGCGGAATCCGTGGCGGTTTTGCAGGTGCACCATCGCGCCGACCGGCCCGTCCATCGGGATCGAGTAGCCCAGCGGCCGGACGGTGCGGAAATGGTACCGGCCATCCGCATCGGTGCGGAAATTGCCGCGCATATCCATGCTCTCGCCGTTACGCTCCTGCATGTCGTACAGGCCACGCTCACTGGTCTGCCAAATCTGGATCAGCGCGTTGGGCAGCGGTGAACCGTCATTGTCGGTGACCCGGCCATAGACGACAATTTCGGGTTCGGTCGGCTTCTCCACGATTTGTGCGCCGAGCGGCAGTTCGGGGGCGCCCTCGCGGAAGAACGGACCCAGCAGGCTGCTCTGGCTGCCGAGTTCGCGGGCCTTCTTGTCATGCAGCGCATTGACCACGGCGCTGAGGCCAAGGACGTCGGCCAGCAGAATGAACTCCTGCCGGATGGGGGTGCAGGCCTGGCCGACGGCGGTCAGGAACTGGAGGCCTTGTAGCCATTCCTCCGGCGTCAGGTTGACGTCACGGGCAAAGGCATGGAGGTGGCGCACGGCCGAGTCCATGATTTCCTTCAACCGGGGATTCTCGGTGTTGGCCATCTGCCGCAGCGCTTCGTCGGTGACGGTGAATTCGTCCAGGTCCTGCATATTAGGCCTCCCAAAGGTCGTCTCGATTGGAGCATATGGCGAAACATGGGTGCTTTGCCAGTGGTCGCCCATGCCGTAAGATACCGATAATAAAACAAGCCGGAGGAAACCAAAATCATGCTGAAACGCGCCAAGGCCACTCTATGGAGCGGTGCGCTGCTCGCCGCCAGCGTCCTGTTCGCCGGACCGCCGGCCGCACGCGCCGCCGATCCCATCACCATCGGCTTCGGCATGGCGCTGACCGGCAGCTTGGCACCGAACGGCAAGGCCGCGCTGCTGGCGATGCAGATCTGGGAATCGGACATCAACGCCAAGGGCGGTCTGCTGGGGCGGCCGGTCAAGCTGATCTATTATGACGATCAGTCCAACCCGGCCAACATTCCGGCGCTGTACACGAAGCTGCTGGACGTGGACAAAGTCGACATCGCCATCAGTGGCTACGCGACCAACATGACGGTTCCGGCCATACCGATCATGATGCAGCAGAAACGCACTTTTCTCGGTCTGCTGGCGCTCGACGGCAATGCCGAGTTCCACTATCCGAACTATTTTTCTATCAGTCCGACCGGCGGCCCGCACCCAAAACAAAGCTTCTCCAAGGGCTACTTTGACGTCGCCAAGGGCCTGAATCCGGCGCCCAAGACCATTGCGTTTGTCGGCGCGGACGCGGAATTCCCTCGCAATGCGCTGGAAGGCGCGCATGAACTGGCCAAGGAACAAGGGCTGAAAATCGTCTACGATCGCACCTATCCGCCCTCGACCACCGATTTCAGTCCGATCGTGCGGGCGATCCAGGCCAGTAACCCGGACCTGGTGTTCGTGGCGTCCTATCCGGCCGATACTGTGGGCATCTTGCGTTCGGCCAATGAAATTGGGCTGAAGGCCAGGTTGTTCGGCGGTGGCATGGTTGGGCTGCAGGCGACGGCGATCAAGACCCAGATGGGCCCGCTGCTGAACAATGTCGTCGATTTTGACTTCTGGCTGCCGATTGGTCGTTACGCAACGCCCGATGCGCTGGCCTTCCTTAAGGAATACCAGGCCAAGTCAGCCGCCGCCGGGGTCGATCTGCTGGGCTACTACCTGCCGCCGTTCGCCTATGCCGATATGCAGGTGCTGCAGGCTGCGGTCGAGGGCACCAAGAGCCTGGACCAGCAGAAGCTTGCGGATTACCTGCGGGCCCATACCTTCAAGACAGTCGCCGGCGACATCACGTTCGGTGCGAACGGCGAGTGGACGGAGTCCCGCGTGCTGGAAGTGCAGTTCCAGAACGTGAAAGGCAGCGATGTGGACCAGTTCAAGGACCCCAAGGTCGAGGTCGTGCTGTATCCGCCCGAGTTGAAGGACGGCGACGTGGTTACGCCGTACGTCGGTCCGAAGAATTGACGGTTTTCTGATCGGACCCCCCCCGCCGTTCGGACGGCGGGGGTTTATGTTTCGAAAACAAATAGTTGTGCGCACATGATCGCTTGTTTATCCCTGATCTCCCGATCTTGAGACGCTATCAAAGCGAACCGGCACCGCGATGGTGCGTTCCTTTGCCATGTCGCAGGCATTACGAAAACCGAGAGGCAACCGGCTGCTGGGCAGCCTGGCGCGCGAGGATCGCAACTACCTCGCCTCGGTGAGCCGTATCGAACACGCGCCTCAGGGCCTTGTTCTCAGTAGCCGCTCCGAACCGGGGGCCGAGGTGTGGTTTCCGCACACGGGGGCTATTGCGTTGACCGCCACGGACGAGACGGGGCGAAGTGTCCAAACCGGCGTGGTCGGCCGCGAGGGCTGCGTCGGGGTGGACGCCCTGTTCGGCCCGAGCCCGGCGCTGTCTGACGCGACGATGCAGGTCGAGGGCGAGATATCAGTCATTCCGGCGACTCAGTTTCGGACCGCCATCGACGCAAGGCCCCAGGTTCAACGCGCGCTATCCAAATTCCTGCATGGCCTGGCGGCGCAATCGTTGCAGACCATCGCCTGCAATCGTTTGCATAGCCTGCATGCGCGTTGCTGCCGTTGGCTGCTGACGATGCAGGACACATTGGAGAGCGACACGATTCCGTTGACCCAGGAAGACCTCGCCACCCTGCTCGGCAGTGGCCGGCCGCGGGTGAACCTGCTGCTGGCCGGATTGGAGCGGGACGGCAGCTTGCGGCGCCGTCGTGGCCGCATCGAATTGCTGACACGCACGGCGTTGGAACGGGATGCCTGCGAATGCTATCGGCTGGTTCGTGAGATGACGGAAGGACTTCATAACGATTAAGGCCAAAATCCGACTGTCACCTTGGTAACAGACGAACCCACCCCGGACGGCTAAGGGAGTCCCAAAGAACCGGATTCCCATGGGTTTATCGCTGCCTCTCCGCCGCCACATCCTGCTTGTCGAGGACGACGGAATGGTGCGGGAAACCATAACGCTGATGCTTGAGGATGATTACGAGATCCACCCCGCGGTTTCGGTCAGTACCGCCCTGGCGCATCTGCGTGATCCGAATCCTGTCCCGATCGACGTGGTGCTGCTTGATTGCCTGCTGCCGGGCGGTGACACGGCCGAGGTGCTGGCAGAGGCGGATCGGAGATCCATCCCCGTCGTGCTGATCAGTGGCGACCCGCGCCAGGTCGAGAAGCTGGGGCCCGCGCGGCGCTTCCTGTCGAAGCCGGTCACCCAGGCTCGCCTGTTGGCGGTTCTGGATAGCGCTCGCGGTTGAACTGCCGGCCTTGTATGGTCCAGGCATGGACACGCCCCCCGAAACGCAGAAAATCAATTTGCATCTGGTGTCGGACGCCACCGGGGAGACGCTGAACGCGATCGCCCGGGCGACCACCGTCCAGTTCGGACCGGTGCAGATCATCCACCATCGGTGGAGCCTGATCCGCACACGCTTCCAACTTCACCGCGTGCTGGAGGGCATCGAGGCGGAACCCGGGCCGGTCCTGTCCACGCTGATCGATCGCACCTTGCGCCTGGAATTGGACACGACCTGCCAGCGGCTGAACGTCAAGGTCGTCAACGTCCTGGATCCCGTCATGACCGCCCTGCAGGACGTCATCGGGCAGCAGGCCGAGGCCAGGCCGGGCCGCCAATACGTGTTGAACGCAGATTATTTTTCGCGCATCGATGCGATGCACTACGTGCTGGCGCACGACGACGGACAGGCACAGCCGGGGCTGGCCGGGGCGGACGTCGTGCTGGTGGGTGTCTCGCGCAGTTCGAAGACCCCGACCTGCTTCTATCTGGCCAATCGCGGCATCAAGGCGGCGAATGTGCCGTTGGTGCCGAACCTGCCGATCCCGCCGGGGCTGGAGGAGATCAAGTGCCCGGTCATCGGCCTGACGCTGGCAGCCGAGGCGCTGATCGACATCCGCCGCCACCGGTTGCGGCTGATCGGTGGCGGTGCCCAGACCGGGCCGATTCGTGCCGACAGTTCCGACTACGTCGATGAGGACGCGGTGAAAGCCGAGCTGCTGTGGGCTCGGCGATTCTGCAACAGCCATGGATGGCCGACGATCGATGTGACACGGCGGTCGATCGAGGAGACGGCGGCGACGGTGCTGCAACTGATGGAGGCGTGGCACAACCGCAAGGCGAAGGGGAATTGAGAGCGGGCAGGGTCCACATTCCGGCAAGTGATGCGTTTAAGTGCCTTGCCTCGGGTGCGGACCAAGGCTATACGCCGCCCCTCGGTCGGAGCGTAGCTCAGCCTGGTAGAGCACTGTGTTCGGGACGCAGGGGCCGGAGGTTCGAATCCTCTCGCTCCGACCAATGATTTCAGATATTTAGCCGTGAACGACACAGGGTCTGGTTGTGTCCTTGAACGCAGGCGGCGCCCGCAAAATCACGGATGAAGCAGCCGGTTGTGCCAGAAGGGCGATAGCGGCCAGCGCCGTTCGCGTTGGTACAGGTGCCGGCGCAGTCGCAGATAATCCCTGAACCGGGCAAACACGCCGTCCTGGTAGGCCAGCAATGGTGTCTGGCCCGCGCCCGCCAGGCAACCGGCGATCGCATCCGCCGCTGCCTCGCCGTCGCACAGCGCCTTGAGGATGCCCTGCGCCGAGATCGGATCGTACGCGCTGGCCGCGTCGCCGACCGCCAGCCAGCGCTCGCCCACGACTCGGCTCAGGATCGCGGAAGGCGCCAGCGCCGTTTCCAGTTCGAGCGTGCCGGCAGGCACCGCTTTGCCGTGATCGAGCCATCGGGCGACGTGTTGCGTCGCGTGCAGCGCCGGCCGCCAGGTATCGGGGTCCGCGAAGCGCCGGTGCTGGGACGGTTCCACCGCCAGCGCGGCGATCAGCCTGTGGCCGGGGATTTTCGCGGCATACCACCAGCCATCCGCACAGGCTTCCAGCAGTGCCTGCGAGGGGACCGCGTCGGGCGCTTTCAGGTCGAACACCGCGCCGATCACCGCCAGGCAATCGACCTGGTTGCGCGCGACACCTAACCGCCGGGCCACGCTGGCGGCGATGCCGGTCGCATCGACCAGGAATCCCGCCGTTACCCGCGTGCTGGCGCCGTTCTCGGCTTCCAACGACAGCGCGTAGTCGCCCGCATCGCTGCGTTCGGCCGATCGCAGACGCAAGCCGCGAACGATTGTGCCGCCGCGGGCGCCCACTGCTTCGCACAGCATCTCATCGAACGCGGTTCGGTCCAGGTGCCAGCCTTGCCCCTGCATACCCAGCAGAAAGTCGTTGTAGCGAAGTTCAGGATGGCCCCAGCTCGCGCAACTGCCGGCGGACAGCAGATGACCCTGCGCGTGGAACGCCTGCCACACCCCAAGCCGCTGCAGGACCGCTCGGCTGGCGGGTGGAACGGATTCGCCGATGCGGGCGCGGGGATGCTGCTGCATGTCGATGACGACAATGTCGCCCACGCCGCGGTCGATCAGCGTCAGGGCGGTGGCACAACCGGCGGCGCCACTGCCCACGATGACGACGGCGTGGCGTCCGCCGTCGGGAAGACAGGGTCCCGTCAGGCGCTAGCGTCCCCGTACCGCCGGTGCCGTCGAGTAGTGCGGCACGTCGGCGGTTGGCCAGGGCGGCACGAAGTCGCTGCCCACGGCGAACTGGCTTTGCACCTCCAGGAAGATGTTCGCCGGGTACGGTGACTTGCCGGTTTCCGTGGGGATCTGCGGCCCCTCTATGATAAAGCCGACGTCGAACCAGTTTTTGACGAAGTCGGGATATTTCTGGAACCGTCCGACCTGCGCGGGATAGGGCGTGTCCGTGCCGGCACCGCGCACCGAGTAGACCTGCTGGCCGACCGTCCAGGTTTTCGCGGCCGCATCGTAAACGCACAGCGACACCGGATACACCGCGACCGGGCGTTCCGCCGGCCAGGACCAGAACAGCGTGTTGTTGCCTTGTGGATTGGGGTCCGGCAAGTGCGTGGCGCAGGAATTGTAGTCGGTGTGCCACGGAACCGACATGGCTTTGGAGATGTCGCCTGGTTCCACTGGGATGGCTTGCAACGGGATGTAGCCGAAGGTCAGGAACGGTTTGTCCGCTGTCGCCTTGCTGTAGTCGAGTTGGGCCTGATTGATGCGGAACGGGCCGCAATCCTGTTTCTGCCAGTCCTGGATGTACAGGTTGGTGTCGCGGATGGGGAACGAGACCTCGATGCCGGGGCTGTAGCGGCCGCCGAGGCAATTCTCCAGCGTGATTTTGTCGAGGATTTCGCCGGGACCGAGCGCCGAGCCTGGGCCGGGCAGGTAGGCTTTGGCGTGCCATTGCGACAGCAGGAAGTACTGGGTCTGGCTGACCGACAGAAAGCTTTTCTGCGCGTCGCCCAGCGATAGCGGCATCAGCGGCGCCCCGGTCGTGGTGTCGGCGGTTGAGTTGGGATCGCGCAGCAGCGTCTTGAAGTTGGGGATCTTGGATGTGGGGTCGTCGGTCGGCTTGATCGCGCCGATCATGTCGTGGTTGTTGATGGCGACCGATGGAAGATTGGTGTTCCAACGTTGCAGCATGCAGGCGTGGAAGGTGGGTTGGATATCGTCGGGGAAGGATGGCTGATAGCTCGCCTGGAACTGGCCGTTGACGAACAGGCTGGGCACCAGACCTAGCTGGCGCACCCAGACGTCGTAGACGTCGTCCCAGACCGAGATGATGTTGCGGGTTTGCGGGGCATAGCCGGGGTCGCCGGTGACATACCAGCCCGCCTGCACCGCGGCGGTGGAGTTGTCGTCGAACACCAGCACGGCGTTGACCGGGCCGTCGGCGGCATCGTCGTACCACAGGCCGTTTTCTGTGGCCTGGGTCATCGGATCCACCGGCTGGCCGTCCTTGCTGACCGCGACAGTGCGGGCATAGCCGCCGGCGACCACCAGGCCGCCTTTGTCATCGACGCGCAGATCGCCGAGCGAGGTGAGCGGACCCAGGGGTTCGTAGAGGGTGTTGAAGTCGGATGGGAAGCTTTTCGGGTAGTCCCGCACCGACACGATGGTGGCCGAGGCATTGGCGTAGGCTGCCGGGGTGGCGGCATCGAAGGCAACGACGGCGGAGGTTCCGCCGGACACCTTGATCGCTCGGGGGCCGGGATCGATGAACAATTCCCGCAGCCGCACCGGGTCGTTCTTATCGGTCTTGCCCTTGTAGTCTGGATTGCGGAGTTCGAGCAGCGAGGGGTCTTCATAGGCGCCGATGCCGCGGAACTGGCCGCCCTGGCTGACGGTCGAGTAATTGTTGAGCTTCTTGTTCGCCAGATGCACGGTCCAGACGATGTCGACGACCTTCTTGCCACCGACAGAACCACCCACGGCCACCAGGGTGCCGGCGCCGGTGGGATAGGTGCCCGAACCGCCGGCGGGATAGGCATAGATGCGAAACCGAGCGGCCTGGCGTTTGACGTTGCCGTGGGCGTCGCGGAAATCGTCGGCGGTGATCGGCGTGTCCTCGGTGCCGGGCTTGATCGGCAGGCCGCCCATCAAACCGCCGGGCTCGATGGTGCCGGCGGCGGTCACCGGTGCGATGTAGAACGCCTCACTGTCGCCCACTCGCCCGATGCCGATGGCGGGATGCACGCGAAAAACAGTTCCGGACATGATCTTGGCTCCTCTGGCCCGATTGGGTCGGCGGTCAGCACCTAATGTTTCGTCTTCGCCGGCGGGTGGGACGCGGCGGCGAAATATTCATTGATCAGCACGTGGCTGATACCGACGTTCAGCCCTGGCAGTGACGGCGCCACGGCGTTGGGGGATGTGACCTGCACGGTGTTGTGGCAGGCGAAGCAATTGTCCTGCGCACTTTGCGACTGCGTGAAGGTCTCCACCGTGGTGTTCGACAACTGGGTGGAACCGG
The DNA here is from genome assembly GCF_009765975.1 of Acidisphaera sp. S103. Lineage (GTDB taxonomy): Bacteria > Pseudomonadota > Alphaproteobacteria > Acetobacterales > Acetobacteraceae > Rhodopila. The sequence continues at coordinate 132,739 of NZ_LMUJ01000111.1, forward strand.
TCAGGAGTGGCTTGCCGGACGTGGCCGGGCACTCCAGGCTGCCGGGCTGGAACGTGCAGTTCGGCTTCAGGGCATTGTTCGCGGCGAACCAGATCGCGCCGACATCGAAGTAGTTGTTCCAGACGCCTTTCAATTGGGCATGCACCGAATCGTTCAACGATTTGATGTTGGCGACATTGTTGTCCGAACCGCCGCCGTACGGAACCATGCGGCAGACCTGGGTGACCGGGGTCAGCGTCTGCGCGGCCTCATCCAGTTTCAGTGCCCCGGAACCGGCGGAATTGATGTTGCAATCCTTGAACGGTGTCCCGGCCTTGTAAAATGTCCAGTTTTTGTCGGAGACCTTTTCGTACGGTCCCATCTCGCTCATTTTCTTGGGCAGATCCGGGGCGTTCTGCAGATGCTCGAATGTGGCCCAGATCATCTCCGGATGGTTGGCGACGGTTCCGGCGATATGAAAGCCGACCAGCGCCACCGCTGCCGTCTTTGTCTTGCCGGACAGGACGATTTTACCGTTCTTCGTGGTCAGTAAAGCGATCTGTGCGTGCCTGGTATAGAAAGTAGAAACATTCTCACCGGGGTTGACGACTTTCCATGCCGCCTTCAGCGTCAGGGTGCCGACCGGAAACGACGTGTTGGGATCGAACGCTCGCAGCTTTGCGGGATCGAACAAACCGTTCGTCTTGAGGAAGTCGCCGAACGTGGAGTCGGAATGGATGGAATAATAGATCGGATGACCTTGCAGATCGACCATGATGCCGTTCGGCCCGGCCTGGTCGATGATGTCCAGCGTCCGCGCCTGGGCCGAACGCCCGATCAGCGCGTCCAGCGTCCCGGCCTTCGTCTCGATGCCGTTCGCCGGCATTGCCTCGAAACGGGGTTCACCCTTTACATCCTGTGTCAGCCACAGGAATGCGTTCCAGGCCCATTGATGGAAGTCGCAATTGTTGGGGTCCGACGGGAAGCCGGCGGAATTCTGCTCCGGCGTCTGGCTGTGCGGGAACCAGGTGGATGGTGCGGTGCAGGGTGTGGGTGCCGGTTGTGCCGCTGCCGGTAAACTTGTCGCTGCCCACAGCGCAGCGATGATCGCACCCACCAGGCGTTTCGATCCCATCGCACCCTCCATGTTCGACGGGACGCCGACGGACGCTCCCCAAAGCGTCGGTGATAAAGGCAACAGCGCACCGTTACTCTTGGCCGGACATTGGTCGCGGTTACAAATCGTGTCAACCCAAGAATGTCTGTGTGTTGGAATATCGGGATATTAAGGTCTTGCAGTGTCGGGTTGGATCCAGACTGCGGTGGCTGAATTGTCTGGGATTGATGAACATGAGTTATTTATTGTGAACAGCACGAATTCGTAAGAATAATGTACTGGATTGAGACGACGACTGTCTTGCGCATGTCACCACCCCGGGGCTGGCCGGCCACCGCCGGCCCGTGGTCACCTCCGACCCGGTCAGCCTTCCGACCAAGCCTCGCCCCACCGATCAGTGAACACCACATCCTCCAACGCCGCCCGTCCGACCGGTCCGAAATTGCCCAATGGGTATCCGATTGGCAGGATTGCATACGAATGCACGCCGTCCGGCAGGCCCAATGCCGCCTCGGCTTCTTTTTCGAACAGCAGATACAGCGTGGTCAGCGTTGCGCCCAACCCCAATGCCCGCGCGGCGAGCAGCATGTTCTGCACCGCGGGATAGATCGACGATCCCGAGGTCCGCGTATGGGTGCCGCCGACCAGGCATGGAACGATCCACACCGGTGCCTCGTGCAGATGGTCCGCCAGATGTTCCGCTGCCAGCAGCATCCGGTCAAACCGATCCCGAGACGATCCAGGAGCCGGCGCGCCTGATCGGTATCGCGGCCCGACGACCTCATGCCAGCCGCGACGGTACCACTGCGCAACGTTCGCCTTGATCGCCGGATCGCGGATCACCAGGAAGCGCCATGTCTGCATGTTGCCGCCATTGGCCGCCGCCGTGCCCGCCTCCAGGACCTGCCGGATGAGTGCGGGCGGCACCGGGTCCGGCTTCAGCCGCCGCATCGAGCGGGTGGTACGGATGATCTCGAACAGGTCGGTGTTCATGCGCCTAGCCCCAGCCCTTGAACGGCAGGGCAGGGGGCTGGGTGGCGGACTTGTCCGGCCAGATGGCGACGTATTTCTTGCCCTCCAACTGCACCAGCAATGTCCCCGCCAGCGTGTTCTGCCCCTTGGCGTCGTATTTGATGCCGTTGTAGCCGATCATCAGTTGTTCCGGCTTCAGGTCCTGGCTGGCCAACGCCGCCACGATCTTCGCCGGTTCGGTCGAACCCGCCCGGTTGATCGCTTCCATCAACGCCAGGAATCCCTGCATGCCGCGCGCCGAGGTATCGTCCAGCGCGTGCCCCGCGTGCTTCAGGTAGAGTTCGTTGACGATGAAAGACGCCGATCCCGGCTTGCCGGCGTCGTAGGAACTGCGATTGAACACGCCCTGCGCCAGATCCCCCACCGCGCTGATGAACGCGTTGTCGGAAAAGCCGGAATCGTCGCCGATCAGGATGGGCGGCTTCCAGTTCAGCGTATGCATCGTCTTCATGAACAGGATCGCATCCGACGTGTAGCTGACGAAAATAACCGCGTCGGGACTGGCGCTTTTCAATTGCAGCACCTGGGCGCTGACGTCGCTCGAATTGGCGTTGTAGGCGATCCGCGGGTCGATTTTCAGGCCTTTGCCGGTGACCGCCGCGATGATCGCGTCACCGGTGGAGGTGCCATATTCGGTGTTTTCGTTGACCAGCGCGACTTTTTCGATCTTGAACCCGGCGGCCTTGCGCTCTGCCAGGAACGAGGCGTACGCGGCACCGAAATCCGTGCCGATCGGCGTTGGACGAAAGAACGTCTTGAAACCACGTTCCGTCAGGCTCGGTGCCGACGACTCGCTGGCCATGAATGGGATACCGTACCGTTCCGCGATCGCGCTGGCTGTCAGCGTGCAACTGGATTGGTAGCAGCCGGCCAGGGCGACGGCCTTGTCCTGGGTGATCAGGCGCAGCGCCTCGCTTTGGGCGATCGCCGGGTTGCCCTGATGGTCGGCGAAGACGACCTGCACCGTGCGGCCGCCCAGGCCGGGCAGTCCCGAACCGGGTGCGAGCGGCAAGTTCGGCAATTCGGGGTGCGGGTTGTTGATGATGTCGACGGCGACCTCGATCGCCTGTTTCACCGCGGTCCCGGCGGACGCGGCACCACCGGTCAGCGGGTAGGGGGCGCCGATCTTCACCGTCTGTTCGGCGGCACGCACCCCGCGCGGCAGCAAGGCCAGCGCGGGCGCGGCGAGGCCCAGGCGCGTCAAGGTTCGGCGGGTCGTGATCGGCATTTCGTTTTCCTTCCGCAAGTCTCGGCAGTGCATCGCGCTGGCCGCCGCACGTCAATGGGGTACTTCACGCCATCAGGTCGGCGAGTTCGGTCATGCTGGCCACGATCAGGTCAGGCTGATGCGGCCAGCGTGCGAACGGCCGGCGGCGGCGGTCCACGAACACTGTGCGCATGCCGGCCGCCTTGGCGCCGACACAGTCGAATTCGTGGTTCGCCACGAACAGCACCTGGTCCATCGTGACGCCCATCTTGCGCGCCGCCATCTCATACGTCGCGCGGTGGGGCTTGAACGCGTTCGCCTCGGCGACCGAGATCACCGCGTCGAACGGAATGCGGTGATGCTTTTTCGCCTCCTCCAGCATGTCGGGATCGCCGTTGGACAGCACGACGAGCTTGAAGCGCGTGTGCAGCCGGTCGAGCGCCGCGGGCACTTCAGGGAAGCACTGAAGACGTTCAATGGCGGCGACGAGGAAACGGACGTCGTCCTCGGTGTGGGCGATCCCGGCCCGGTCCATGACCTGACGGACGGATAGATGCCCGACCTCGCGGTAGGCGGTGTGCTGACGTTGCAGCAGGGCGTCGATCATGGAGTTTTCGAAATGGGTGCGCCGCCACCAGGTGACGAAGGCGTTCGGGTTGCCGGTCCACCCCCTGGCGGCCAGGAAGTCGGCGGCGACGTCGCGAAGCCCGCCCTGCATGTCCACGACCGTGCCGTACTGATCGAACATGCAGACCTTGATGGATGATTTCAGGGTTTCGATGCCGGTCATGATCGCCTCTTGCTCACGGGGCGATGTTGGCGAACAATCCGGTGGAAGTCGAATGGCCGGCGTGTCTTGCACTCGGGTGCTCGCCCGCCGATCTCAAGGGGACCATCGCCAGGAGCAAGCCCGTGAAGATCGGTGTGCCGAAAGAGATCAAGACCCACGAATACCGGGTCGGGCTGACCCCGGCTGGCGTTCGGGAACTGATACAGCACGGGCATCAGGTGGTGATGGAGCACGATGCGGGCGCCGGGATCGGCTGTGACGATCAGGCCTATAGCGCGGCCGGTGCGATGATCGTCCCCACAGCGGCCGAGGTCTTCGCCGCGGCTGCGTTGGTCGTCAAGGTGAAGGAACCGCAGCCGGCGGAAATTGCCCTGCTGCGCCAGGGCCAGATGCTGTTCACCTATCTGCACCTCGCGGCGGACGACCGTCAGACCCAGGGTTTGATGCGGTCGGGCACGACCTGCATCGCCTACGAAACCGTCACCGACCGTGCTGGCACCCTGCCACTGCTGGCGCCCATGAGCGAGGTCGCCGGCCGTATGGCGGTCCAGGTCGGCGCCCACTGCCTGGAGCGGGAGCAAGGCGGAGCCGGCATCCTTCTGGGCGGCGTGCCCGGGGTGCCGCCCGCGAAGGTGGTGGTGCTGGGCGGCGGCGTCTCCGGCACCAATGCTGCCCGCATGGCAGTCGGCCTGGAGGCCAGCGTCACCATCATCGATCGATCGCTCCCACGGCTGAAGGAGCTGGACCTTCAATTCGGCCCACGGGCGACGACGATGTTCGCCACGGTCGAGGCGATCGAGCATGCCGTGCTCGCCGCGGACCTGGTGATCGGCGCCGTGCTGGTGCCGGGTGCCGCGGCGCCGAAACTGGTCTCGCGTGCGATGGTCCGCCGGATGCGTCCGGGTTCGGTGCTGGTCGATATCGCCATCGACCAGGGCGGCTGTTTCGAGACCAGTCGTCCGACCACGCACTCCGACCCGACATACGTGGAGGATGGGGTGGTGCATTATTGCGTCACCAACATGCCGGGCGCGGTAGCGCGCACGTCCACCCAGGCGCTGACCAACGCGACCCTGCCGTTCGTGCTGGCGTTGGCCGGGAAGGGATGGCGACAGGCGATGCTGGACGATCCGCATCTGGCCGAGGGCCTGAACATCCATGCGGGGCACGTGACCCATGCCGCGGTGGCTCGGGCGCTGGGACTGCGGCACACCCAGGTACGGGATGTTCTGAAGGCGGGGGACTGATCCAGCCGTTATCGCGGACGTCGCGATGGCCGTTGGCCGCTCGATTTCCGGCGTTCACGCGGCCAATGTTGGGACCAATTCCGGCAACGCCAACAGCGAACGGACAACGGCATCCGGTGAGTAGCCCAACGTCTCGGCCAGGCTGCGCTGCGCGCGATACATCGTCCCCGGTCCGATCGGGTTGCCGCCTGCCAGCTCCGCATTCAATGCCGCCGGGGTAACACGCTCGATCCGCGCGACTTTGAAGCCGAAGCTCTTGGCGCCGGCGATGTCGAAGCCGTTGGAGGAGACGAAAACAACCTCATCCGGGGTGACGCCAAGTTGTTCCTGGACCAGTTCGTAGGTCTGTGGGTCGGGCTTGTAGGTCTTCTTCGCATCGATGCTGATCACGGCTTCAAGATAGCGATCCAGACCACTGTTCCGGACCAGTGCGTCAAGCATGCCGGGGCTGCCATTCGACAAAATGGCGCGGCGGTATTGGGACAGCCGGCCGAGCGCCTCGGCTGCCTCGGGGTATGGGGAGAGCGTGTTGTAGGCTTCGACGATGCGATCGAATAGCGCGGCGTCCGCGTTCAGGCCGATCGTGCCCAGGGTGTAGCTGAGCGAATCCCGGGTGACGGCCAGGAAATCCTGGTAGCGGCCCATGAGCGAGCGCAGCCAGGTGTATTCAAGCTGTTTCAGGCGCCAGAGCTGGGTGATGTATTCGCCGTGGCCGGGGAATGCGGTGTCGATGACGCCCGCAACGGATTGCACATCGTAGAGTGTGCCATAAGCGTCGAATACGACGGCTTTGACGGTCATTTCGTCCTCCGTTCGACTATTCTGGCCGTTCGATTATTCCGACCGTTCGGCTATTCCCGCCGTTCGAAGCGTGCCCGGTCTGCCGGCAGCAACCGCACCTTCAGGCGGACGGCGGCATCGTCGTCGTGCCGTTCGATCACTTCGCCATGTTGATACAGCCAGGCCATCCTCGCGCCGTCCTGCGGCGGGATGGCGTAGTCGGCCAGTTCCATCCCCTGGGCGATACGCTGGTCGATCGCGGCTTTCAGGGTGTCCAGGCCCTCACCGGTGATGGCCGAGACGGCGATGGTGCCATCACGCAACGGCACTTCGGCCACGCCGCCCAGCAGGTCGGCTTTGTTCAGCACCTCGATCGTGCGGTCCGGCCATGACGGGTCCAGCGTGCCGTCGGCGACCATGTCGTCCAGCACCTTGACGACGTCGCCGCGTTGCGCGGTCGTCTCCGGGTGCGCGGTGTCGCGCACATGCAGGATGATGTCGGCCTCGGATACTTCTTCCAGCGTCGCCCGGAATGCCTCGACCAGTTCGTGCGGCAACTGGCTGATGAAGCCCACGGTGTCGGACAAGATGACACGCCGGCCGGACGGTAGCCGCAGCCCGCGCATCGTCGGGTCAAGCGTGGCGAACAACTGATCTTTCGCGGTGACCTCGGCGCCGGTCAGCGCATTGAACAGGGTTGATTTTCCGGCGTTGGTGTAGCCAACCAGCGCGACCACGGGAAATGGCACGCGGCGGCGCGCGGACCGGTGCAGGCCGCGCGTCCGGCGGACCTGCTCCAGTTCTTTCCGCAGCCGGACCAGACGATCGTCGATCAGGCGCCGATCGGCCTCGATCTGGGTTTCGCCCGGGCCGCCCAGGAAGCCGAAGCCGCCGCGCTGGCGTTCAAGGTGGGTCCAGGACCGGACCAGCCGGGATCTCTGGTAGGCGAGATGCGCGAGCTCGACCTGAAGCGTGCCTTCCTTGGTCACGGCCCGTTCGCCGAATATATCCAGGATCAGCCCGGTTCGGTCGATGACCTTGCAGCTCCAGGCGCGTTCCAGGTTCCGCTGCTGCACGGGGGACAGGGCGGCATCGACGATCACGACCTCGACCTGATTGTGGCCGAGCAATTGGCCCTGGGTCGCGACCTGGCCTTCGCCGAACAGCATGGAGGGGCGGCGGGCGCGCAATGGCAATATCGCCGTGTGGACGACGACCAGGCCGATCGACGCGGTGAGCCCCACGGCCTCGGCCAACCTGGCTTCGGCCGCCCGCGGCTGATCGGCGCCGGACACGTCCCGGCCCTGGCGTTCCCAGGGTAAGATGACCGCCGCACGCGTCGGCGCATCCGGCATCCCGCCTTTGACGGGTGCCGTATTCGCTGGCGCGAACACGCCGGACGGCATGCACGTATCGCCGTTCGGCGGGTCAACCACTCTGGGAAAACCTGATTTAGGAGGCTGAGCGATCAGTCGTCCCCGGTCACGCCGCTGAGTTCCCGGGCGGGTGCGGCGGCACCTTCTACCTTGGTCGCGTCGAAGAGTTGGATCGGCGCACCAGGCATGACTGTGCTGATGGCGTGCTTGTACACGAGCTGGGTATGACCATCCCGGCGAAGCAGAACGGAAAAATTATCAAACCAGGTGATGATCCCCTGTAGCTTGACACCGTTCACAAGGAACACCGTCACCGGCGTTTTACTTTTCCGCACATGATTCAGGAAGACATCCTGAACATTTTGCGATTTCTCGTTGGCCACGGCCAAATTCCTTCTTTTGCGTGGGAGTTTCGCTTGAATCACTCACCCGGCGGTTCGTGGCTCGGCCGTCGGGTGCCGGCAGTCTAACAGTCCCCCCCTCTCACGCAAGGTCACGTAATCGTGCGTGAAGATCGTGGGCCGACAAGAAGTGGAGATGCGGGGCCGCGCGTTCAACTCCCCCATCATGATCGGCGTTGCCGATAAGGACCGCGGTCACCCCGGCGGCGCGTGCCGCCTGCATGTCCAGCGCGGTGTCGCCCATGTACCAGACCGACGGGTCGGCCGGACGGCCGAGTTGCGACAACGCGAGATGGATGGGGGCGGGATCGGGTTTGTCGGCGGACGCGTCGCCCGCGCCGATCACCGCACCGAAAAACCGGTCCCAGCCCAGATGAGTCGTTTCGCGCCGCAGGAAGGCACCAGCCTTGTTGGACACCACGCCCTGGGGCCAAGGGATGCCGGCCTCCAGCACCGCCGGTACGCCCGGCATGGGGGTGACGTGCTGCAGGTGCTGGTGGGTCAGGGTTTCGTAGAAAATGTCGCGGGCGTGCTCCCATCGATCGCCGAACATGACGGGGAAACTCTCCCGCAGGGAGACGCGCACGCGTTTGCGGGTATCATCCACGGTCCACAGCGCGCGGCCGAACTCGGTGAAGACGGCGTTCAGCGCGGCGGTGATGCCGGCCCAACCGTCGACGAGGGTGTTGTCCCAGTCATACAGCAGGACCGAAGGGCGGCCGTCCGTCATTTCGCGCCTTGGGCTTCGGTCTCCCGCGATGGATCGTCCTCCTGCCCGGCGCCGGGGTTCGGGTCGACAGGTTCGGCCGGCAGGCGCTGCAGGCGGGCCATCACACAGGCGTTGGCGCAGACACGCAGCCAGCCCTCGAACGAGAAATCATGCGCGTTGTCGTCGGGGGCGAAACGATCGATGTAGCCCTTCAGCAGGCCGGGCATCACCACCTCTACCGTGCCGGCCGGCCGGTCGCGTTCCGCTGGCACCACCCATAACAGCGTCGCCTCGCCATGGCGGTTCAGCGCCATGTGCAGGGGCAGGATCTCCTCCTCCGAGACGCCGGAGCCGAATTTGTAGATGAAGATCTTGTCGGTCAATTCGAGATCTTCGAGGAATTTGCGGCGGAGGAACTTTAGCCGGGCGGATTCCTGTTCGCGCATCAGCCAGATGCTGCGTTGCCCCTCATAAACGAAGGTGTGGTACACGAGGCCGAATTTCTTCTCGTGAATCATGTATTCCTTGCGGGGCGCGCCTTCGAGCCGCGGCTCGATGTCGTCGATCTCTCCCAGGCCCGCGAAGCCGTTATCGATGCCGCGGATCAGGTTGCGCATGAACGTGCTGGAGAAACGGAGCAAACCGAGTGGTTCGGCGTCGCAGCGGCGTTGGAAGAGGCCGAATTCGCAGTTTTCACCGAGCGATTCGAATTTGAGGGCGATCTGCGGGATGGCCAGGCCGGTGCGGGTTGTCGCCCATTCCGTCAGGTCCACATGGCCGCGGGCGCCGAAGCCACGTTCCTGCGTGGAACCCAGCATCAGCCCGGTCGGCAGCCGGGTTTGCCGCGGCAGGATCGAGTCGGTGACCCGGTAAAGCTTGGCCTCGAACAAGGCGAAGGCCAGGGGACGGTCGTCGGCGATGTCGGAGAAGTCCCTCGGCCGGGCAGCGTCGGGGTGTTGGAGGGTCACCACCATCTTGTCGGAGCGGCGGGCCAGACTGGCGGGGATACGGTAGCCCAATAAAGTTGGCCGAGAAATGTCGGTGGAACCCACGACCGTATCGTTGACGGACACGATCAGCCGCTGGCCGGGCAGTTCCGGGGCGTGGACGAACGGGACGACGTCCAGCGTCAGCACGAATTCGTCCGCTGCCCCAAGGCGGGGAAACACAAGATGGCTTTCGGCGCCGATGCCCCAGGTGAAGTCGTCTTCCGATTGAGCCCAGCCGCCGCCCAGGAAGGCGAGACTGTTGCCAGCGGAGGCGAAGCTGATCGTTAGATCACACTGAACTGTCATGTTTCGCCTTTATGCCCAATCCCTGCAACCTGTGGTGGTCTAAGTCCATCCCGGTGCTACGGTCCTCACCCCGACGTAGTATTTTATGGGAGGTGAGTTTGACAAGCCTGTTACGATCTTAAAAAAATAGCCAAGTGTTTCAATATAATATGTCGACGTTGTGTAACATTCAAGGAACTGGCGACCGTGTCGCATCCAGGCCGGTTCACCGCATTCGCGGCAGCGGTTTTTATGCCGCTACGGTCTTGCCTGGCCCGATTCTGGTCGTCCCACCCCCATCGAGGCCGGTTTTCCGGCCATCTTGCTTACGATCTCGCTTATCCGCCGCCTGACTGCTTGACGGCTTGCAGACTGCCGTCCACATCGACGCTATCATGTCCACAACCCGCCTGACTATCGACCATCGTTCGGAAGGCCCGCTGAGGCATCCGGAAAAAGCGCATCGGCCGGATAACCCGATCCAGCGCAAGCCGGACTGGATCAGGGTGAAGGCGCCGAATCATCCCGTCTATCATGAGACCAAGGCGTTGATTCGGGACAATCGCCTGGTGACGGTGTGCGAGGAGGCGGCTTGTCCCAATATCGGCGAGTGCTGGTCGCAGCGACATGCCACGATGATGATCATGGGCGACACCTGCACGCGGGCTTGCAGCTTCTGCAACGTCCGCACCGGCCAGCCACTCGATCTTCAGGCGGATGAACCCGACCGTGTCGCCAACGCGGTGGCGAAGCTCGGGTTGCGGCACGTGGTGATCACCTCGGTGGATCGGGACGATCTGGCAGATGGCGGCGCGGCGCATTTCGCCGCCGTGATCCGGGCGATCCGGGGGGCGGCGCCGGAAACCACCATCGAGGTGCTGACCCCCGACTTCCTGCGCAAGCCGGGCGGGGCGGAGATTGTTGCCGGCGCCCGGCCGGACGTGTTCAACCATAATCTGGAGACTGTGCCGCGGCTGTATCCGACGATCCGGCCCGGTGCGCGCTATTACCAGTCGCTGCGGCTGCTGGACCGGGTGAAGCAGATCGATCCGTCGATCTTCACCAAATCCGGTCTTATGGTCGGGTTGGGCGAGACGAAGGCGGAGATCATGCAGGTGATGGACGATCTGCGCATCGCCGACGTCGATTTTCTGACCATCGGCCAGTACTTGCAGCCGACCGTCAAGCACGCGGCGGTCGACCGGTTCGTCACGCCGGATGAGTTTTCCGAGTATGCCTCGATCGCTCGGGCCAAGGGGTTCCTGCTGGTGTCGGCGACACCGCTGACCCGCAGTTCCTATCACGCCGACTCGGATTTCGCGGCGTTGCGTACGGCGCGTGCCGGGAAACTGGCGCAATCGGCAGCCTGATGCTTCCGTACTGATGCCTACTTATGCGGAACGGCAGATCGTACCGTACGCCCCCGAGCAACTGTTCGATCTGGTGGCGGACGTCGGATCCTATCCGAAGTTCCTGCCGTGGTGTGTCGGCGCGCGGGTTCGCAGCCGTAGCGAGACGCAGTTGCTTGCCGATCTCACCATCGGGTTCGGGCCGTTTCGGGAAAGTTTCACCAGCCGGGTCACGTTGGACCGGCCGAACCGCGTGGGGGTGAAATACGAAAATGGGCCGTTCCGCTATTTAAACAATCAGTGGGATTTCTCGCCGCACGGAACGGGTGCCGAGGTGGCGTTCTTCGTCGAGTTCGAGTTCCGCAGCCGCCTCTTGCAGGCGGCGATCGGTGTGGTGTTCAACGAGGCGGTGCGGCGGATGGTGAACGCCTTCCTTAAGCGTGCCCGCGACGTTTATGGTCCGCCTCCGGTTACTTAGGGCATGGCAGCTTCAGGTTGAAGCTACCATGCCCTAACCTGTATGTCTGAGATGGCGATTCACGTTTCAGGTTGAAATCAACCTCAAACGATCGCGCTCTGGAAGGATCTGTCATGGTCTATGCGCCTGTCCGCCCGGATCGGTCCCTGCCGCCGATTCGGGTCAATCTATTCTCCGATACCCAGACCCGGCCGTCCGCCGGCATGAAGGACGCCATGTTGCGGGCCGAAGTCGGCGATGAGCAGAATGGCGACGATCCGACGGTGAACGCGTTGTGCGATCGGATGGCGGCGCTGACGGGGAAGCAGGCGGCCGTATTTCTGCCCACGGGCACCATGTGCAATCAGATTTCCATCCTGGTGCATTGCCGGCCAGGCGACGAAATCCTGGCGCATGAGAGTTCGCACATCATTGCCAATGAAGGCGGCGGCCCCGGTGCGTTGGCCGGTGCGGTGATCCTGGGGTTGCGCGGGGCGCGCGGGATGTTCGACAGCACGACCATGAAGGCGGCGCTGCGGGAGAAGCGGCGGAATGCGCCGCCGCAGACCCTGGTCGCGGTGGAGCAGACGGCGAACGCTGGCGGTGGTGCGGTGTGGCCGCTGGCGCAACTGACCGATGTGCTCTCCACGGCACATGAACTGGGGCTGCGGACCCACATGGATGGTGCCCGGCTGATGAATGCCGTGGTTGCCGCCGGGGTGACGGCGCGGGAGACGGCCGAGCATTGCGATTCGGTGTGGCTGGATTTCACCAAAGGGCTGGGTGCGCCGCTGGGGGCGGTTCTGTGCGGGTCCGAGGCGTTCATCGACGAGGCTTGGCGCTGGAAGCAGCGGCTGGGCGGATCGCTGCGGCAGGCCGGGATGTGTGCGGCGGCCTGCGTGTACGCGTTGGATGAGAACGTCGACCGGCTGGCGGAGGACCATGCCAACGCTCGGGCATTGGCGCGCGGGTTGGCGCAGGTGGCCGGACTGGTGGTGGAGGAGCCGGAGACGAACCTGGTGTTCTTCGATACGCGCGGCACGGGTCTGACAGCGGATGCGCTGGCGGGGAAGGTGCGGCGCGAGGGGGTGTCGATTTCGGTCGTGGACCCATATCGGATGCGGGCTTGCACGCATTTGGATGTCGATGCGGCAGGCGTGGAGTCCGCCGTGCGAACGGTGGCCGAGGCGTTGCGTTAGATCATCCGGTTCATTTTTCGTTAAGAATCTGCCTGTAGGCTTACCCGGTCACGTCACTGGGAGAGTGTTTCATGAGCCGATTTCTTGGCCTTTTGCTTTTGTCCGCTTTGAGTGTGCCGGCACTTGCCGCCGACCCGCCAACAGTGAAGGCGCCGCATCAGCACCATCCGCGTATGACGTGGGAGGCGCATTTCGCCCAAGCCAATCTGGCACATGACGGGCACCTGACCATGGCGGAGGCCAAGGGCGGGGACACCCTGGTGGCGAAGCATTTCGACGAGATCGATGCAACGCATAGAGGCTACGTCACCGAGGATGATATCCGGGCCTGGCGGGAACAGCACAAATCGGCCCGTCACCGTACGAAGACCGGCAGCACGAAGCATCGTGGCACAACGCAGGAGACGCCCGTTGCGGCGACGGGGACCGCGGGTGGGTCCGCGACGGTTGCGAAGCCGTCCAACCCACCGGCCGCGCCTGGGGACATGGCTGGCGGCGCGACTAGAGCGTTTTCACCCTGACTGTGCAGGGTGAAAACGCTCTAGCTCTTTGTTTGATCGCATGATTCACGCGCTCTGGACGTCCCGCCCAGCGCGATCATGCTCTAATAAAAACTGACGGCTACTTCGTTTCGGTCAACTCGGTGGCCAGCGGCGCATGGTTCAGCAGTGCGGCCAGGATGGCTCCGCCCACCGCGTTGCCCAGAAAGGTCGGTATCAGAAAACGGACCACATAGTCTGCAACCGTCGCATGGCCGGTGAAAACGCGGAACGCCGCCTCCACCGATCCGGCGATGATATGCGGGAACTGGCAGATCGCGATGACATAGGTCAGCAAAATGATGATCAGCGCCCGGCTCGCATCCGCCGAGGGCAGCAACCAGACCATCAACCCGATGAGCCACCCGGCCGCCCCGGCGGTCAACATCGTGTGCCAGAACGACCCTTCCAGCGTGTGCGCCGCGACGTCCTGCATTGCCTGCACCGTCGGGTCCGGAAAAATGTTCGGCTGAGCGGCGATCCCGGCGAACACCCAGGTGGCGCCGATATTCGCGGTCAGCACAATGGTCCAGACTCGCAGGGTTTGCAGAACGGTATGCAGGTTTCGCCGCGTCAGCGCCGGAATAAGGGCGGTCAGCGTCGTCTCGGTGAACAATTGCTGGCGCCCGAGGATGACGATCAGGAACCCGACGGAATAGCCGAAACCGGACACCAGCGGCCGCCACGGTGCATCCGGCAGGTGCGCCTGTAACGTCGCCTGCGTCAGGAACGAAAACCCGATCGACAGTCCGGCTGCGATTCCCGACCAGACCAGTCCGTTGAACGACCGTTCGAGTTCCTCCTCGCCCTGGTCGCGGATGATCTCGTGGATCACCAGCGCGCCGATCGGCGCCCCCGCGGCGGCCTGGCGCTGTTCCCGCTGATCCAGATGGGGGGAGGATTCCCCAGCGTCTGCCATGGCCGCTCCCGCTGATGTGCCGGTGCGTAACGCTTGGCGGCTGGGAACGTTGTGGCTGGGTCGGATCACATTCGGGACGGACGGGTTGGCGGGCGGTGCCGATGAACCGGCGCGACGCGCATCCATTGGTGACAACACCGCTGGCCCATGCTTCGCTTACGACGACGCCCCCGCAAACGGACACCCTCTCGTGCAACTCGCGTCCAAAACCTACCAGGCTGACGATATCGCGGCCGTTCAGGAACTCTATCATTCCAACGGCTGGACCGATGGGCTGCCGATCGTGCCGCCGACGCGGGACGCCGTGGAAGCGTGCCTGGAATGGGCGATGATGCCGCCGGACCAGCTTCTGGGGATCGAACCGGTTCGGGCACAGGCGGTGACGGCGGAGAAGCTGGCCGTCAACGCGGTGATGGCGGGCTGTTTGCCGATGCATTTTCCTGTGGTCGCCACCGCTTTCATGGCGATGCTGGATGAAAAATTCCTGCTGCATGGTGCTACCGCCAGCACGGGCGGCTGCGCTGTTTTCGTTCTCCTGAACGGTCCGATCCGGCTTGAGCTCGGCGCCGCGGGCAGCTTCAATGCGCTGGGCAATTCCGATCGCGCGACGGCGGTGATCGGGCGTGCGCTGCGGCTGGCGCTGATCAATATCCTGGATGTGCGGCCGGGCGGGATCGATCGGTCCACACTGGGCCATCCCGGCAAATTCACCTTTTGCGTCGCCGAGGATGAGGAAGACTCGACCTGGCTGTCCCTCGCCGAACAGCGTGGCATGCCGAAGGAAGTGTCCGCCGTGACGGTCATGGCCGCCGGCGCGCCGCGGCAGATCATGAACGAATGGACGACCCGGCCGGAGGAAATCCTGGAGACGTTCGCCGCCGAGATGCGGGCGAACCTGCGGCATTATTCGCTGCACGCCGGCAACTACGCGCTGATCATTCCGAAGCAGTTGCGCGAACACATCCAGGCGGCGGGCTGGAGCAAGACGGACATCGCGGCATTCATCTACGAGCGGGCAAGAATTCCACGCCGCGAATGGGCCGATGTCGGCAAGGGCGCGGTGGTGCGGGATCGGGGCGACAGCATCTATCCGGCCCTGGAATCCCCCGAACATCTGCTCGTCGTGGCGGCGGGTGGGCCGGCGGGCGGGTTCGGCGCAGTGATCCCGCCGTGGCTCGGGCACAAAAGCCAGGCCGTGACGATGGCGATCGGGGCCTGTGTTGACTGTGAACCTCCCAAGGGCTGAAATCTGTCACTGGAGGGAAGGGCGCCATCATGGCTTTCCAGGTTCTGGATCCGACGAATGAGTCCGCGCCGCCGCTGGGGCAGCTTGCGCCGCGGCCGTTGTCGCTGCGGGGGAAGACGGTCGGTTTCATCTCCAACGGCAAAGAGGGGACGAAGGGCTTCTTCGCTCACCTCGATCGGATGTTGCGGGACGAATTCGGTGTGGCCAACGTCGTCAGCCGGGTGAAGTCGAACTACAGCGCGCCGGCGGACGGGTATATCGTGGGTGAGGTCGTCAATTGGGACGCGATCGTGACCGGGATCGGCGACTGAGGCAGTTGCTCGTCGTGCAGTCTGCATGACTCCATTGTTGGCGAACGCTTGGGTGTGCCTGCTGTCGCGGTCATGACGACTCGGTTTGTCAGTGCGGCTGAGTTGATGAGCCGTGTGCTGGGGATGCCCGGGTATGGGTTCGCGGTGATCGCGCACCCGGTCAGCAGCGCGACGGATGACGGGTTGGCCGATATGGCGCGGGCGACGGTCGAGCAGATGCGGCGGCTGCTGGCGCTGGGGTAGGAACCCGGACGGGCTTGGCGTGTTTCTGTGTCGATCGGGAGGGCTGATATGGCGCGCGTCGTTGGCATCGATCACCTGTCGATCCGGGTGAGCAATTACGAGAAATCGAAGGCGTTCTACGAGCGGCTGTTCGCGTTTCTTGGGTTCAAGGTCGAGGCGGACTATCCGGGGACCATGGGATGGACCAACGGTAAGACGCTGTTCTGGATCGCTCAGGCAGATCCACCGCCCCGGAAGCAGCGGCACCATATTGGGGATGTCGGGTTCCATCATTACGCTTTCCGGCTGCGCAGTCGGAAGGATGTGGATGAATTGGATGCGTTCCTACGGGACGACCTGAAGGCCACGATCGTCGATCCGGCGGGGGAATATTACGACGACTATTACGCCGTGTTCTTCCTGGATCCCGACGGCATGAAGCTGGAGGGCATGAAGTGGGGTGAGAACCAGCCGAAAGCGGGCCGCGGCACGTAGCCAGGGGTCGTTACGCCCCCTCGACCCGACCTGGAAATGACGACCACCGCCCTTCCGCGCTTCCTGGCACTCTACGGACTCTTGTTCGCGGCCTTCGGCGTGGCCTCCCCATTCTTCGCCGCTTTCCTCGCGGAGCGTGGGTTGCACCCCGAAGCGATCGGGTTGGTATTGGCCGCCGGCACCGCGGTGCGGCTATTGGCTGGTCCCGCCGGCGGCCGGTTGGCCGATCGACTGCAGGCCCCGCGATCGGTGCTGGTCGCCTATCTGGCCGCCGCCGCATGCATCGCCTTCGGTTACCTGCCGACCGAGGGTCTGCCGCTGCTGTTGTTGGTCAGCATCGCACACGCGATAACATTGGCGCCTCTCACCCCCATCGCCGATGCTCTGACGCTGGACGCCGCGGGCCTGGGGCGGCGCTTCGAATATGGCTGGGTCAGAGGCGCCGGTTCAGCCGCTTTCATCCTGGGCACATTGCTGTCCGGGCAGATCGTCGCCCGTTCCGGCCTGTCCGCGATCATTTGGCTCAATGGAACGCTGCTTGGCCTTGCCGCGTGCTGTGCCCGAGCGTTGCCGGACGGCTTGCGGCGGGCCGCGATCACAACGCGGGAGCGAACCGAACCATTGGGCGCGCTCTTCAAAATTCCATCCTTTCGCCGGTTGATGGCGGTGGCGGCGCTGATTCAGGGCAGTCACGCCCTGCACGACGGTTTCGTGGTCCTCCACTGGCGCAGTTTGGGAATTGCCGACGGCACGATTGGTATCCTGTGGTCGGAATCGGTCGCGTCGGAGGTCATCGTCTTCCTGTTCCTCGGACGTTGGCTGCTGGCCAAACTGGGGCCGGCCGGTGCCTGCATGCTGGCCGCGGCGGGCGGCGTGGTGCGCTGGATTTTGCTGGCGGAGACAACCTCTGTCGCCGCCTCCGCCTTGGCTGAACCGCTGCACGGGCTGACGTTCGCGCTGCAGCATCTGGCGTGCATGCGGCTGATCGGCGCGGTGGTCCCGCCCGGCCTAACAGCCACGGCCCAGGCATTCTACGGCACGGTCGCGGTCGGGGTAGCGTCCGCGGTCCTGACCCTGGGATCAGGACCGCTTTATGCCCGGTGGGGCGCTGGCGGGTTCTGGGTCATGTCGGCGCTGTGTGCGCTGGCCATGCCTGTGGCGTGGGGGTTGCGAAGAAACGCCGAGGCATAGAGCGTTTTGTTTGATCGCATGATTCACGCGCTCTGGACGTTCCGCCCAGCGCGATCATGCGCTAGCGCACCACCTTCAGCCCAGCCAGAAACTGCCGGGCCAGTTCGCGATACACCGTGGCGTTCCGGTCGAACCGGCTGCGTTCCTCGGCATCCATCACCCGTCGCAGTTTGGCAGGCGAACCGGTCCACATCTCGTTCGGACCGATCACCTTGCCTGGCGTCAGCAGGCCCCCGGCGGCGAGCATGCCGCCTTCCTCGATCACCGCGCCGTCCAGCACCGTCGCGCTGATGCCCACGAATGCTCGGTTTTTCAGCGTGCAGGCGTGGATCACGGCGTTGTGGCCGACGGTTACGTCATCCCCGATGAACGTCGAGAATGCCCCCGAATCGACGTGGATCACCGTTCCGTCCTGGATGTTGGTCCGGGCGCCGATGCGGATGGCGTTCATGTCGCCGCGGACCAGGCAGTGGAACCAGATCCCGGTCTCCGATCCGATCACCACGTCGCCGATGACCGCCGCGGTGGGGGCGATGAAGGCATCATCCGCGATCGTCGGCGTGACACCGTCCAGCGAGAAGACGCTTCCGTAACGTTCAGGCATCCGCCAACTCGCGGTCGCCCACGCCGGTATGTAGTCCCAGCATCAAGGCGATGTTTTGCACGGCGGCGCCCGAGGCACCTTTGCCCAGGTTGTCCAACCGAGCGACCAGGACCGCCTGGCGATATTTCTCGTTGGCGTGGACGGTCAGTTCCAGGCGGTCGGTGTCGTTCAGCGCCTCAGGTTCCAGTTTCCCGTCGGCGGGGACATCCACCACACGGACCAGGTCGCAGCCGGCGTAGCGGGCCTTCAGAACGTCAAGCAGGTCCGCGCCAGCGGGTTTTCCGGGTAGCGTGTCCAGGTGCAGCGGGACCGAGACCAGCATGCCCTTCAGGTAGTGCCCGACGGACGGCACGAAGATCGGCCGACGGGTCAGGCCGCTGTACAGTTCGGTTTCCGGGACGTGTTTGTGCTCCAGGCCCAGGCCGTAGAGTTCGAAGGCCGGGCCGTGGGTCGTCTCGTGCGCCTGGATCATTGCCTTGCCGCCGCCGGAGTAGCCGGACACGGCGTTGATGGTGATGGGGTAGTCGGTGGGGATCAGCCCGGCATCGACCAGCGGGCGGATCAGGCCGATTCCACCGGTCGGGTAGCAGCCGGGGTTGGCCACATGCTGGGCGGCGGCGATGCGTTCGGACTGGCCGGGCAGCATTTCGGCGAAACCATAGACCCAGCCGGGGGCGACGCGGTGGGCGGTGCTGGCATCCAGTACTTTCGGCGCAGCGTTGCCCAGGGACGCGGCCATGGCGGCGGATTCGCGGGCGGCGTCATCGGGCAGGCACAGGACGATCAGGTCCACCTCCGCCATGATGTCACGCCGGGCAGCGGGATCGCGACGGCGGTCGGACGGCAGGCTTTTCAGCGTGACCTGGGGCATGGCGCCCAGACGCTCACGGATGCCCAGGCCTGTGGTGCCGGACTCGCCGTCGATAAAGACCGTTGTCATGCGTCGCGATCTCCTTTCCGGGGCGGAAATTCGCGGTATGACGGTGGAAAAGCAAGAGACCTTCGTGCGGGGCTGGTCTGTTGCGCTTGACAGGGGGGATGCAGCCCCCTACCTAGCGCGCCTTCGAGTTTGACCAGGGTAAGTAGCGCGTATCATGAGAGTCCGTAACAGCCTGCGTTCCGCCAAGGTCCGCGACAAGAACTGCCGCGTGGTGCGTCGCCGCGGGCGGGTTTATGTGATCAACAAGAAGAACCCGCGGATGAAGTGCCGCCAGGGCTGATTGGCGTTACCCGCGTTCAGGCGTTGCGCCTCAATCGGTTGGTCAGTCTGCGCTCGAATCCGGCGTTGATCGCCAGCGCGCACAGTTGCGCCGCGACCAGCGCGGTCACGACATAAACGAGGCCGCTGGTTTCCGTGCGCGTGCCGATACGAGCGCCCAGCAGCGTGAAGCCGCGCATCACGAACGGGTGGAACAGATACATCGCATAGGATGCGTCCCCCAGGCGGATCAGTCCGTGCTCCACGGGGCCGATGCGTCCGGGGCGCCGACCGGATACCGCCGCGGCGACCAATAGGGCGCCCGGCAGACCAAACGACCCGATGCGCCATGCGTCGACCTGCTGGTGCAGCCAGGCGATGGCCACCCCGACCAGTACGATCCGAACCCATCCCGGAAGGGTCAATCCCCTGGCGACGGCCAGCGCGAGACCCATGCCCAGGATGAATTCCAGGACGATCGGGTCGGACCAGTAACGCAACGGAACCGACGTCGGACCGACGATCCGGCCGATCGTTACCAGCAGGCACAGCAGGGCCGCGCAGGCCGTCACCGCGCGTGTCCGGGGCAGCAGCAGGAACGGTGTCATCACGAGGTAAAAGAACATCTCGTAGTTCAGCGTCCAGCCAAGACCGAGCGCGGGTTCGACGAGGCCGTCGGGTCGGGCCCAGGGGATGAAGAGGTAACTGGCGAGCACGTAGGCGCTTCCGCCGGTCTCGCCGTGGATCGCCGACCGCTGCAGCAGCGTCGTCGCCAGGAACAGGGTCGTCAGCACCCAATAGAGCGGCACGATCCGGGTGAGCCGCCGATAGAGGAACCGCACGCTGCCCCCGGGCTGGGCGAACAGGTTGGTGGAGGCGTGGACGATGACAAAGCCGGAGATGACGAAGAACACATCGACGCCGGCCGCCCATGGCAGAAATGCGGAAATCTTTGCGATGAGGCCGGCCGGATCACGTCCGGCGGTCATGGCGTCGTTCCCGATATGGACGAAGGCGACGGCCGCGGCGGCAACCGCACGCAGGGCCTGAACCCAGGGGAAAAGCTGGGGGCGCGGCCGTTGGGGTATTGAACCGGTCTGTCCGGGTGCTGTGCAAGCCGGGACCGGCTGGTTCGTCGCGAGCATTCAGATCGTCATCCCCAAGTCATGCGTGTCCGGCTGTATATCGGCTTTTCACACCGCGCGAAGGCGCGGACGCCGTGCGGCGGTTGAAAACCTTGTTCGGGCTGGTCTCGCAGTCTATGTCCGGGTCACTATTTTACCGGAAAATCCAATGACTTCGTTTGATGCCGCATGAACCCCACTGACAATCAGGATGGCGGCCGTGAGACCATCCTGGTCTATCGGGATCGCATCGTCCCCCCGTCGGAACTGCATTTTCTGCGGCGGCTTTACGTCGGCTTCGAGCGTCTCAACCCGCTTTGGGTCGGGCGTTCACGCGACTCCGGGCTGGCCGATCTTGGCGGCGAAGCGGTGTTTCTGGGGCGCGAAGGGGTCTTGGGCGGGGTCGACCGCGAACTGTTCAAGCATCTTGGCGTGCTGCCGCCCGTTCCCGACTTGCGCAGCCGCAGTCCGAAGCTGGTCCATGCCCATTTCGGGCGCGGCGGGGCGCTGGCATTGCCGATCGCGCGCGCGCTGAAGCTGCCGCTGGTGGTGAGTTTCTATGGCGCCGACGCGACGAAGGACAAGCAGTACCGGAAGCGGTTTCCGCCGAGTGTTTTCCAGCGCCGGTTGCAGGCTTTGAAGGACGAAGCGGCGCTGTTCCTGTGCGTTTCGGGCTTCATCAAGGCACAATTGATCACTCGCGGGTTTCCGCCTGAAAAGCTGTTGGTGCAGCACTCCGGGGTCAATATCGACAAGGAATACGGCATGGATGACCCCGCCTCGGGCGGTTACGTTATGTTCGCCGGCCGGTTCGTCGAAAAGAAGGGGATTCCATCGCTGATCGAGGCGGTGCGGCGCCTGGAAGCCGAGGGTCCGACCCTGCGGCTTGTGCTGGTCGGCGACGGTCCGATGGAGGCGGAACTGCGTGGCGCGGCGGCTGCGTTGCGGCATGTCGAATTCCGGGGATGGATGCCCAACGACGAATTGCGCCGCTGGATGCGTGGCGCGCTGGCGCTGTGCGTTCCCAGCCAGCGGGCGTCGGATGGCGACGCCGAGGGACTGCCGACCGTGGTGATTGAGGCGATGGCCGCGGGCACCCCGGTCATCGGGTCCCGCCATGCCGGTATCGGCGAGGCGGTCGAGGATGGGCACACCGGCTTCCTGATCCCCGAACAGGATCCCGAGGCACTGGCGGCTGCGCTGCGGCGGCTGATCGATGAGCCGGGATTGCGCCACCAACTGGGTGAAAATGCCCGGCAGGCGGCCGTCACGCATTTCGACATGGTGGCGCAGTCGCGGCGGTTGGAAGAAAGATTGCTCGGCGTCATGGCGGCGGCGGGCCGGGGTTAGAGCGCGCTGACTGTGAACAGTCAGCGCGCTCTAACTCTTGTTTGATCGCGTGATTCACGCCCTGTTGGCGTTCCGCCCAGGGCGACCACGCTCTAATCTGGCGTTTTGGTTATTGGGGCGGGATTTTAACCGTCGGCAGGGTCTTTTTAGCCCACTCGATCGTCCGTTCCAGGCCGGTCTCGAACGGTGTGTTCGGTACCCATCCCAGGGTTTGCGCGGCCCGATCGATGGCGACCACGGAAACCGGAACGTCGAGCGGGCGGCCCGGCTTCCATTCCAGTCTCAGCGTCTTACCCATCTGCCGTTCGATCGCGGTGATGATGTCACGCAGGCTGCGGCCTCGGCCGCCGCCGATATTGAACACCCGTTCGCTGCCTTGATCGGTGGCCGCGGCCACCAGGGCATCCACGACATCCTCGACGAAGACGAAATCTCGCACCACCGTTCCGTCGCCCCAGATTTCCACTGGCTGATCCCGCAGCGCCCGAGCGATCAGGGCTGCGATGACGCCTTGGTTTTTGAGTGCGATCTGGAAGGGTCCAAACGGATTGGTGATGCGCAGCACGCGAAAATCGAGACCGTGCAGGTGCTGGAACAGCGCCAGGTATTTCTCGATCGCCAGTTTGCTGATGCCGTACGCGCAGATCGGGTCCGTCGGCGCGGTTTCCGGGGTGGGGATTTGCTGGGCCCGGCCGTAGACCGTGCCGCCCGAGGATGCGAAGACGACCCGCTTCACGCCGGATCGGCGGCAATGGTCCAGCAAGGCGAGGGTGGGAATGACGTTGTTCTGGACGTCTGCGGCCATATCCAGGTCGGCCGCCTGCGGCATCGTCGCATGCACCAGGTGGAACACCACGTCGCAGGACTCGATCGCCGCCTCGACCGACGCCGTGTCGGTAAAGTTTCCCTGGCACCATTCCACGCCGTCGAGTTCGGCCGGAAACAGCCGGCGGCGGCCGAATGCTCGGACGCGATACCCGGACGCGGCCAGACGACGGCAGAGATTCGTGCCAATGAACCCGCCGCCGCCAAACACGACGCAGGAGGGCTTTTGAGCGGCCATTGGGCCCTCCAGATGAATGGGCCGAAGATGGTCCGCCGGGTTGGATGATGCAAGGGGATCAAGGCGGGGCCGGTCCGTTGGTTCGGTCGTTGTCGTGATGGCTTGCATCCGGTTTGCGGGCGTGTGACAGGTCCGCTCCATGTTGAAAAGAATATTGGGAAGCGTCCTGCTGGCCGGATTGCTTTTGGCGTCCGCAGCGCAGGCAAATGAACCGCTGCGGCTTGGGCTGCTGCATACATTGTCGCCGGCGCCATTCTACATCGCGCAGGAACGTGGCTACTTCAAGGACGAGGGGATCGACCTGACGTTCCGCTTCTTCCAGGCAGCCCAGCCGATCGCGGCGGCGGCGGTGGCCGGTGATATCGATGTGGGTGTGACCGCGCTGACCGGCGGATTCTTCAACCTGGCGGAAAAGGGCACGTTGAAGGTCATCGGCGGCGCGATGCACGAGGAAAAGGGCTACGAGGGGTCGGCCATCCTGGTCTCGAACAAGGCATTCGATGCCGGCCTGACCAGTATCGACAAGCTGCCGGGCCACAGTCTTGCGATCACGCAATATGGTTCGTCGTTTCACTACATCATGGGGCGGATCGCCGAGGAGCACGGCTTCGACCTGAAATCGATCACCCTGCGGCCGGTGCAGCAGATCGCCAACATGGTGGCGGCGGTGACGTCGGACCAGGTGGATGCGACGATCGCTATCGCCTCGGTCGCCAAACCGCTGGCGGCGTCAGGGCAGGTGCATATCCTGGGCTGGGTGGGCGATGTCGTGCCCTACCAGCTGACCGCGGTGTTCACGACGCCGGCGATGATCGCGAACAAGCCCGATCTGTTGAAGCACTTCGCGGCGGCGTACCAGCGTGGTGTGGCGGATTACCGGGACGCGTTCCTGCGGCTGGATGCGGCCGGGCATCCCGTAGTGGACGCGAAGACCGACGCCGCTGTCGCGCTGCTGACAAAATACGTCTTCACCGGCGATCCGGACGCCAGGCGGAAGATCCTGAGTGGCGTCGGATTTTACGACGCCGGTGGTGCGCTGGATGTGAAGGACGTGGAGAATCAGGTGCGCTGGTTCAAGGCGCAGGGGCTGGTCAAGGGCGATATGGACCCCGCCGTGATGCTCGACACCCATTTCCTGCCCACGCGATGACGGAGGGCCTGCGCCTGACGGTGGATGGCGTCGGTCACCACTACGGCGGGCTGCAAGTGCTGCGCGGCATCTCGCTGACCGCCGAACCGGGTCAGGTGATGGTGCTGGTCGGCCCTTCGGGTTGCGGCAAGTCGACGCTGCTGGGGATCATGGGCGGGATGCTGGCGCCATCCGAGGGCGTGGTGCGCTGCGCCGGGGACGTGCCGGCGGATTGCCTGAACCCGCTGACCTACGTGTTCCAGGATTTTTCCCTGCTGCCGTGGCGGACGGTTGCCGGGAACGTGGCGCTGGTGCTGGAGGATCGCCTGAACCGCACCGACTGTTCGGCGCGGGTGGCCGAGGTACTGGCACTGACCGGTCTGACAGACTTCGCCGGGGCGTGGCCCAGGCAGTTGTCAGGTGGCATGCGGCAGCGTGTGGGGATTGCCCGTGCCCTGGCGGTGCATCCCGCGTGTCTGCTGCTGGATGAGCCGCTGTCGGCGTTGGATGCGCAGACCCGCGACCTGTTGTTGGACGAATTCTCCACGCTGATCACCCAGGCGGGGACGACGACGATCTACGTCACCCATAACCTGGCCGAGGCGGTGCGGCTGGGGCATCAGATCGTCGTGCTGTCCCGCCGGCCTGGCGAGGTCCGCGACGTGCTGCGCGTGGACCGGCCGTTGGCGGAGCGAAGTGCCGCCGATCCGGATCTTGTGGCGCTGGAGCAGCGGCTGTGGCGCATGATCCGTGACGATGCGGCGGTGGCGGAGCGGGAGCGGATCGATGTCGCGTCTTGATGGCCCTGTGGCGTTCCGTGGGGGCGGGTTTGCCCCTCGCGATAGAGCGTGGGCGGCGGTGGCGACGCTGGTCGGGGTCGTGGTGCTGTGGCAGGCGGGCGCTTCGGCCGGGGTAATCCCGACGCTGTTCCTGCCCGCGCCGATCTCCATTGCTCGGGCGTTATGGTCTCTGACCGTCAGTGGCGAGCTGTGGAAGAACCTTTCGGTGTCGCTGATGCGGCTGGCGGTGGGGTGGATTGTCGGCACGGTGTTCGGCATTGGCCTGGGATTGGCGGTGGGGCTGTGGTCGGCGATGCGCTCGCCCGGCATGGCGATCGTGTCGGCGCTGTTTCCGATCCCGAAGATTGCGCTGGTGCCGCTGTTCATCATCTGGTTTGGGATCGGCGAGGGGTCCAAGCTGGCGACGCTGGCATTTGGCGTGTTCTTTCCGACGGTGATCGCGACGGCGGGCGGGGTGGACAATGTGCCTCGTGGGTTAATCCGGATGGGACAGAGCTTCGGGCTGTCGCATGCGGCGATCATCCGCAAGATCGTGCTGCCGGCGGCGCTGCCGGCGATCCTGAGTGGATTCCGCGTCACTGTCTCGATCGCCATCGTGCTGCTGGTGGCGGCGGAAATGATCGGCGCGGAGCGGGGGATCGGCGCGTTCGTGCTGTCCGCGGGGAACCTTTACGACACCGACAATCTGCTGGCGGGGATTGTGGTGCTGTCGGTGCTGGGACTGGTTGTGTCCTGGACGATCGGGCGGCTGGAGCGGATTTTCCTGAAGTGGCGGGCGTGATGGTCAGCCTTTCCTGACGTTCCACATCGCGGTGATTGGTGCCGCAACGAAACCGGTGATGTCCTTGCGATGGGCATATGGAATAAAATACTGCCCGAGCGGAATGAATGGCGGCTCTTGCAGGGCGAGGATTTGGATTTGCGCGGCGATCGATTGTTGTGCCGGAAGGTCCGGGGCGTCGAACCAGGCATCGCGCAGTGCCTCGATTTTTGGGTTCGGCTTGACCGCCGATAGCGGAACGTTGCTGCCGGGGTTCGATGGCCACAGGCCGGCCCAGCCGACCCCATAGCAGCCCCAGCCGGCTCGGACCGCGGGATCGGTGCTGCGGGCGCGCGACGACAAAGTTCCCCAGTCCATTGCCTGATAATCGACGTTGAGCCCGAGCTGCTGGAACAAGGCGCGCGCGACTTCGCTCATGGCATGGTATTCGGGGATTTCGGGTGACATCAGAACGATCTTCTCGCCCTTGTAGCCGGATTCGGCGATCAATCGTTTCGACGCGGCCAGATCGCGCTTGCCGGTCAGGATCTCCATGCCGGCGTTGGAGGCGAATGGCGATCCGGGGGTAAATATTCCCATGCCGGTGCGGGCGGCGCCGGGCACATCGCCGACGATTGCCTCCATGAATTCCTGCTGGTTGATCGCCGGCAGCAGGGCGTGCAGCAGCTTTGTGTTGTCGAAGGGCGGGGCGGCGTTGTTGACCCACAGGATGGCGAAGAAGCCCATCGGATCGACCTGCGTGACGGCCACGCCGGGGGCGGTTTTGAGGGTCGGCACCAGGTCGAGCAAGGGACGTTCGATCCAATCGATCTCCCCGGTTTGCAGCGCGGCAGCGGCGGTGGCGGGATCGGGGATGAAGTGCCACTCGACACGATCGAAGTGCGCGACTTTGCCGCCGGCCCAACTCGACGGCGCCTCCTGACGAGGAACGTAGGTTTCGTTGCGCGCATAGGCAGCGTGCGCGCCGGTCACGAATTCGTCCTTCAGGAAATGGAATGGTCCGCTTCCGGTCTGGTCTTCGATCGGTTTCGAAATGTCGGTGTTGGCCAGGTGCTCCGGCCGGATGAAGCAGGTGGTGGCGCCAAGGCCGTACAGCATGTGGGCGTACGGACGTTTCAGGCGGATCTCGAAACTGGTGTCGTCCAGGGCTTTCATTTCGTCCAGGCGCGCCGCCATCCGCTGGCCGAACGGGTCTCGCTTTGCCCAGCGGGCGATGGATGCGACGCAGTCCGTGGCTCGTACTTTCTCATTGTCGTGGAAGCGCAGGCCATCGCGCAGGGTGAAACGCCACCGCAGCTTGTCGTCGGACAGTTCGTGGCCGGCCGCCATTTGCGGCTGTGCTGTGTAGGCCTGGTCCAGACCGTAGAGTTGGTCGCAGGTCATATAGGCGTGCTCCAACCCGATGATGGAGATCGCCCAGACAGGGTCCATGACGATGAGGTTGGAGTAGGGCACATAGCGCAGCGTCCGGGCGGCGGCCTGCGCGGCGGAGCGCCTGACGGGCAGTGCGGCTGCCGCGGTCAAGGCCAGTGCGCTACGGCGGCCGATTGCGTGCTTGCCTGTTGGCATCGCGTTTCTCCCTGTTGTCCGTTGTTCCGGACTCGGGCGGAGCAAAGCCGATATCGCCGGGTTTGCCAAATGGCAGCCAGCAGGGGAATCGCTTGAATGTCTCACGCGGTGCGTCGGATGATTTTCTCCAGGTAATCTTGGTTCCAGCCCGCGCGTTTACGGCGGTTTTTCAAGCT
>NZ_LMUJ01000111.1:160382-210520 GCF_009765975.1 Acidisphaera sp. S103
GCGGGGGGCCGCAGGCCGACTTTTTCCGGGGCGTAGGCCTTCGGTCGGGCTACGCCCTCCCTTCACCCCACGCCCCGGAAACTTTCTCATCCTGATTGACGGGGATTCTCACCTTGATTGTCGCGCGGCAAGACGTTGCCTGCTTTCTCTGGCAGCAGCCCATAGCCCCACCAGACGAATGTACCTGGCGGTTGACTGAGAACTTCAGGCTGCTCGAAAATCGACAGCGAGATCACCCAGTTCGAATCTTTCAAAGTCAGGAGCCCGCCGCTTCCCGGGTCGCTGTGGGTCAAGTTGGTGATCTCATCGAGGAACTCCGAACCGGTCGTGGTCACGGTGAACGTCACCCAGCGCGAATCGGCGATCCGGTCGTCGCCGAAGAATGCATCCGGATTGCCGAAGCCTTTGTGCCTGGCGGCCAACTTCCTCCACAGCGCCCATGACCGGCCGGGATTGGGCGGCGGCCCCGGTGGCGTGTCCATCGTTCCGGCTGAGAGATCGGCGGCTTGCGAGCCGGTGGTCACCAGCACGATGTCGTTCGCGGCGATGTCGACCGACATCGAAGCACCTCCGCGTTCGTATTCAAGTCGATTGACAGTCATGCGGCCAGGTGATCCGGCGAACGCGATGTCGCTGACGAAGGCGCCCTTCAAGAAGTTCACCTGGTTCCTTTCAAGCCAGGCGACCAGCGGTTCGACGAAGGCTTGATGCTGGTTGAATTGCGACCGCAGTACGTTTGCCATGCTCGACAGGTCGGGAAACAAATAGACGAAGCGGTTCAGGTATCGCCGGAACTCGATGATGGTGTGCTGTGGCAGCGAACCCATCATCGTCGACCAGAGCAACCAAAATTCCGTTGTGAAGAACCTGGGGGAAAACCAGTCTTTAATGAGCTGACCGTCCAACGACGCTTCGCGGGTGAGCGAAAGTTTCGCGAGACGGAGGCCGTCGCCAAGGTTCAGCCCATACCGCTGGTCATGTATGCGGTGGAGGTTCCGATCGACGACATGGGTTTGGTCGACAAACGGGTGTTCTTTATTGAAAGTGAGGAACTGCTCTGCAACATTGATATTGGCGTAAGCTTGCGTGGGGATCTTTCCGAGCAGATCGAGAGCGCAGTGGAAGTGCCTATCGAAGATCGAACCGGGCAGGTTGTAGCCGCTTTTCGCATTGCCAGCCAAAAAGAACCCGCCGCCAAGCTTCTCGTCTGCCTCGTAAATCGTAATGTCCGGACCGGACATGTCAGCGTTCCGGATGAGTAACGCCGCCGCCGCCAAGCCCGCGAATCCGCCGCCGACAATATGCGCCTTCATTTGTCCCCTCCCAGAAACCGCGGGTTGGGAGTCCCCCCCCCCCGCATCGCCTCAAGCAAATTAACGACCACCCCGCTGCCTGATTACCCGTCGTATTTGAACTCCAAGGCGTCGAGGAAGTCACCAACGGTGCATTGGTGCCGGTCGATGGCTGCCCCGGCACGACGGCGAGGGCGGGAGCAAACATCAAGCAGCGCGAGATGCGACAGACCGTCGCGTGGTGCAACGACCCGGGGTCGGATGGATCGCCGCGCAGCCCCACGGCTTGTGGCCTCGGCAGTTGCCGCTTTACAGTTTCTTCCGGTCTGAAGCGGACATACCCGTCACCATGAACACACTTGAACTTGTTGATCCCGAACTGCGCGACGCGCTCGTGCTGCCGCCACAGCCACCGCTCGCTGCGAATTCACTGGCGCGGCGCCGCGCCGATTTGCTCAAGGTCGGAGGCGCCTTGGTACGACCCGATCTCCCCGATATCACTGCTGGCGAAATCCGCGTCGAGAGCGCGTTTGGCGCAAAGCCGGTCCGTGTCCTGACCTATCGCCCGGTCAAGTCCGACCACCCACTTTCCGCGATCCTGCATATCCATGGCGGCGGCTTCGTGATGGGTGCGCCCGAAATGAAGGATGCGGAGAACAGGCTGCTTGCGTCGGAGCTTGGCTGCGCCATCTACTCAGTTGATCATCGCCTGGCGCCGGAAGCACCACACCCGGCGCCGCTGGAGGACATCTACTCGGTATTCGTCTGGCTGCACGCCAACGCCAGCCAGCTTGGGCTCGATCCTGCCCGCATCGGCATCAAAGGCGAAAGTGGAGGCGGCGGTTTCGCGGCCGGCGTCGCACTCTATGCCCGTGACCAACAGGGACCTCAATTCGCGTTTCAGCACCTGATCTACCCGATGATCGACGACCGTACGGCAGTGCGCCAGGATTTGCATCCGTACGTCGGCGAATTTGTCTGGACGCAGGCAGACAATTATTTCGGCTGGCGTTCGCTGCTCGGTAGGGAGCCAGGCGAGGCTGGCGTCTCGCCTTATGCAGCCGCCGCGCGGGCGGCGGATGTGTCGGGTTTGCCGCCAACCTACATTTCAGTCGGCGGTCTCGATCTCTTCCTCGAGGAAAACATGGTCTACGCGGATCGGTTGAGCCGTGCCGGGGTGCCGGTCGAGTTTCACCTGTATCCGCGGGCGTATCATGGCTTTTACCGCACCCCGAATGCCCGAGTGACCAAACAGGCCGAGCATGACACGCGCGAGGCTCTGCGACGCTTCTTGCAGGGGTAGCACCACAGACGCCCGGTTTTGGTGTGGCCGCGGCCTCGATCGAGCACCCACACTGTGGCATCATCGAAGGGTGGCTGCTCGATCGCTCTGGACCGGTGAGAGCATGCGCGGGGATTGATGGAACTGCCCTTTCGAGCGAGCGCGCCAGGCACAAGGAGCAAAGTTGCGCAGGGGCCACTGGTTCGCTGGCTGCTCGCATACGGCACATTCAGCGTGCCACAAGCCGCGGGTCCGATCGCATTCGCTCTGCTGGCGATTCCGCTTACCGGCAACCCGGGCGACGGCGCTGCCTTTGTGCTGGCGATAACGGTCGCGCAGGTCATTGGCGCGGTGCCGGTGGCACGGCTCGGACGCAAGAGCAATGCAGTGTCCTTCCTGAAGGCGCTGGTCGCCATCAGGGCATTGTCACTCATCGCGGTGGCCGTCCTTGCGATGATTCAGGCGCCCTTCGTGGTGCTGATTGCTGCGGCAGCGTTGAGCGGTCTCGTGAATGGCGCAGCGTTCGGTTTTTTGCGATCCGTCCTCAATCACCTTGTTGAGCCATCCCGCCTGCCCAGAGCGCTTGGTCTTGCTTCGACACTCAACGAATTCACGTTCGTCGCGGCACCGGTTCTCGCGTCGGGATTGGGGACGATCAGTCCCGTCTTCGCGCTCCTGATGTTGACGATCCTGGGCACAGCACCCTTTGTTCTCGTGCCGAGCATATCGAATGCGCGGGCTTCCGAGCCGGTGGAAGGAAGGGGCACCTTGCTCGCGCCTTCCATCATTCTGTGGCTCGCCTGCACGGCCGCCAACAGCGCCGTCGTCTCCTCGATCGAGATAGGGTCTGTGTCGCTTGCGATGCGTTATGGGTTTGCGCCATCGGACGGCTTCATTTTCACCCTTGCTCTGTGCCTCGCGTCGGTGACCGGGGGCGTTTGGGTCAGTGCTCGAAATCGGATGCCACGCCGCTTCGCCGTGGTTCTCTATCTCAGCGCGATGAGCGCGGGGGCTGCCCTCATTGCGCTCAACCTGTCGGTCATGGCCACGCTGGTGGGAGCAGTCATCGTTGGATGCGTTCTCGCGCCCCTGGGCACATACTACTCGCTGATGCTCGACGCGCTGTCAGCACCGCACCGGAAAGCCGAGGTGTTTGCGTTGTCCAGAACTGCGAATTCGATCGGCATCATCCTGACGAGCGCCAATCTCGCCCTGACCTCGCTCGCCGTCACGCAGGTGATGTCCGCCGCACTCATCTTCTTGGCGACGGCGACCGTTGCGACCATATCTTTGCTGGCCCGTGCTTCGCGCGTTCGGTGATCCGGCGGCCCATGAGTTGGATGACGCGGAACCGTGGTATCCGCCCTCAGACACCGCCAACCTGGCAATCGGGGTTCGGCAGTTGCAAGGCGGTGAGCAATTACCAACTCAGCGGCCTTGAACCTTACTGCACTACCACAATCGTTGTTCGCTTCATCCAGGTTGGCTAGCGCAATGTTGCGCTGGAACGGCGCTGTGGCAATCATCCCCTCGCCAGCAGCGCGATTGACAAACCGAAGTCAGTGGGTTGCTGTCCATGTCCTACTCGCTGGGTTCGTGCCCAGATAACGAGACAAGACGTGGTTAGCGTGCTCACGCGCTATGGGGGGTCTTGATGGAACAGATCGTCGGCAGCGGCAAATTTACCTACGATGTGAACGAGAATTGGGCCCATGTGCCGCCGGGCATCGAGATGAAGCCTGCGGCCGTGGCCGTTGACTCGCGGGACCGTGTGTTCTGCTTCAATCGTTCCAACGAACATCCCGTATTGATCTTCGACAGCAATGGCGATTTCCTCATGTCATGGGGTGCCGGAATGTTCCGATACCCGCACGCCATACGCTTTGATGCGCAGGACCGTGTCTGGCTTACTGACGAGCATCACCAGCAGTTCATGCAGTTCACCAGCGACGGAAAGCTGCTCCGGACCATTGGCGAGAAGGGCCACCGATCGGAGACCGGCGTGCCCGAGGACGATTTTTCATCCCAGGCTTGGCGCCAGGTGACGCATGGCGGTGGCCCATTTAACCTTCCCACCGACATTGTCGTCGTGCCGAACGGCGACATGTACATGACCGACGGCTACGGCAATGCGCGGGTTCACAAGTTTTCCGCCGACGGTCGGCACCAATTCTCTTGGGGTGAGCCCGGCACCGGTCCCGGCCAATTCAATCTGCCACACGGGATCTGGTATGATCGGCGGGGTCGCCTGCTTGTGGCGGACCGTGAGAACAACCGTGTGCAGGTCTTCGATCTTGACGGCAATCTGCTGACAATTTGGCCCACCGAGTTGATCGGACCGGCGTTCTTTTACGTCGACGATGAGGACACGGTGTATATTCCAGAACACAACGCTGGCATGTTCAGTATCGTCACTCTGGATGGTGAACGTCTGGCGCGATGGGGCGCACCAATCCACAAATCGATCCACGGTGTTTGGGGTGATTCGCGGAGGAACATCTACGTTGTCCAGCCTGGCGAATGGGGACGCGTACGCCGGATCGTCAAGTACACGCGGCGGTAAGAACGGCAGCCGGGACTCTTCTCCGCACCCACGCCCATTACGAGCGACGCCGCAGCCGCATCAACCTGCCCACGGTGTGTGGCGCCAATGATAGGCTCGTCAATCGGCGTCCAAAATTGGCTCGGACTTGGCGAGGGCCAAGCGATCTTCAACCTCCGATCTGTGCACCAACGCCGTGTCGCGGTGGAGCTTCGTTCAGATGAAGTGATGGAAACCGGTGTCAGCGTTACACATAGCTGTTTACGCTCAACACTAAGAGGTCGCCGCTCCGACGAAACCGCCAGCCCGCGATTTCAGCTCACTCCGCCGTCAAAACGCGGCGCGCTGCTACTGCAAGGTCGTCCGTCGTCGTGCGCCATATGCCGCTCTTGCCCAGCATGCGAGTCAACGCCTCCCGCAGCCAGCGGATCCGCTGCGGCTGACCGATGATCCACGGATGCAGGGTCAGGTTGAACACCGTCCCGCCATTCCCCTGGCAGCCCTCTTCGTGCAGCACCGCAAACGCTTCAGCGACGTTGTCCGACCATACCGGCGCGGTCACACCCCGCAGGCGCATGCTCTCCAGATCGTTCCATTCCGGCTGCGACGGCAGTGCCAGCAACCTGCCATCCAGCAGATACGGCCGATCGTCGTTCGGCCAGTCGGTGGTGTAATCGAATCCCGCGTCAATGAGATACGCAGGCGTATCGGCCGACTCGTTGAAATCCTGGCCGCACCAGCCCCGTGGGACCGTGTTGGTCGCGGCGGCGATGGCATCACGCGCTTCGACGATGAACGCCCGTTCCTCCTGCTCCGACATGCGGCTGGTGATGCGCCGTGTCGCGAAATCACCGTGCGCCATGAAGCAGGCGTTGCGGCGTACCAGTTCGCCGACCAGTTCGGGGAATTGCTTCGCCGCCGCCGACCCCAGTGCCACCGAGGGCGCCAATCCGAACTGATCCAGCACCTCGAGCACCCGAAAGATGCCGACCCTGTTGCCATAGGCTCGCTGGCTCCAGGTCAGCCAGTCCGGATGGAACTTGCCCAATGGCGAAACGATCCGAGGATCCGGGAGCGCATTGTCCGGTGGCGCCAGCTCCCAGTGGTCGACCATGACCGTCACCGTCAGCGCGATGCGCGCGCCATCAGGCCAGACGAAACGAGGCGCATCAGGCAGTGCCCGAAACGGATAATGGGCATGGTCCATGCCGGCCTCACGCGGTTCATTGACCGGCGGGACCTTGGACGGAACGAACTCAGCCATGGGCAGCCTCCCTGGCAGCGAGATGCGCTTCAACGCTGGGCAGGTGCTGCGTGTTGAACCAGTCGACAATCTCCGACCCGCGCGCAAGCCAGACCCCGGAATGCGACAGGATATATTCCAGGGCCGAACGGACCGCCCGAATCCGATGCGGCTGCCCGACCCAGTACGGATGCAGGGCGATACACATCACACGGCCCTGCTCGGCACCTTCCGCATAAACCGTGTCAAAATAATCCCGTATCTGCCGAGCGAATTCCTCAGCCTCTTCGCCGCGCCGGTGCAGCAGGACGTCGTTCAGTTCGACCGTATAGGGAAGCGAAACCAAGCGTCCGGTTTTGACTCGCAATGGAAATGGCTGATCGTCGTGATACAGATCGGCCGTATATGTGTAACCACATTCCGCGGCGAGATCGAATGTGTTCAACGTGTTGGTGATCGCCGGGCTGAACCAGCCCTTCTGTTCGCGCCCGGTCAGCCTGCGATGGATCTCGCGCGATTCCTGCATCGCCGCGCGCTCTTCCTCCGGCGAGAAATTCCAGTGGTAGCGGGTGTTGTAGATGCCATGCGACATCAGTTCCCAGTTGCGCTTTTCCATCGCTTCCAGGATCGCCGGGAAGTGCTGAATCACGGTCATCGACAGGCTGACCGTGCAGGGGATGTTCAGGTCGTCCGTCAACTGAAACAGCCGCCACAGCCCCACGCGGTTGCCATAGTCGCGCACCGCGTAGCCAAGCACGTCCGGATGCGGGCTGCGTGGCCACGGATCGCGCACCCGCACATATTTCGGCAGGTACTCGTAGTGCTCGATATTCGGCACCACCCACAGCGCCACGCGAGCGCCATTGGGCCAGCGCAAGGCCGGGCGGTGCATGATAGGGGAGTAGGGGACCAGGGCGGGGTCCATGGCACGCTCCGTATCGGGTTCGGGGAAAGATTAGGCCCAGCGGCTCAGACCGTGCCAGAGGCCCCGCACTGCAAGAGCGCGGAGGTCGGTAATAAGGGCATCATCGGCCGCCCGCCCCCGACGTCGGCGGCCGTTGGTCTGGCCGTTCTCGATGCTTTGCAATCTGGGCACGCCAGCGGGGATCCGAATCTGCCCCTCCTATGCGACGCAGCCGTGCTCGGAAGTTCACTGCGGCAGCAACCCCAGTGGTTCCCCATCAGCTTTGACGCAGACTCTCTCATTATTGGGGGCCAGCGCTATCTTACTGCTGCCAAGGCCGCGATTGGAAAAGTTCGACGCTTGGCCGTGGTCCATCAACTTTCGTCGGTCGCCAGATCGCAAATCTATTCCCAGCGCTCGCTACGGCGGCGGGCGTACAAGTGCGTCTTCATTGGGGGACGGACAGACGATCCCGAGGGAATCGAGAGCAATCAGTGGCGAACCTATACGTCCAGGTTCGCTACTTTCAGCGCATTCCCCACGATAAAGTCCCGTCGAGGCTCCACGACATCGCCCATCAGCGTGCTGAACACCTGGGCGGCATCTTCCGAATCGCCAACCTTCACCTGCAGCAGCGTCCGGATCGACGGATCGAGCGTCGTCTGCCAAAGCTGGTCGGGGTTCATCTCACCCAACCCTTTGAACCGCTGCACCGACAGCCCACGCCGCCCGTGCGCGATTATGCGGTCGTAGGCCGTGGCCGGCCCTGCCACGGTGGGCTCCTGCGAATCCAGCTTCAGCTTGGCGGGCACGCTGAAGCGCTGAGCGAGCGCGGTTGCCCGTTCCGCCAGCCACCGAGCCTCGGCACTGCGCAGGGCGGACGATTCCAGCGCATACCGCTCCGCCACGCCGCGGACGGTACGGGACAGCGTCAAGCCGTTGTCGGCGCTGACGACCCAACCGCGTTCGGTTGGCAGCGATACCGCGTTCAGCCGTGTGACGAATTCCGGCGCGGCGGCCGTTGCCCGTACCGCATCGGGGGTCAGCACACCGGCGATCGCTGCTTGCTCCAGCAACGCCACCGGAATGACCGAGGACAGCCGCTTCAGATTGTGCGACGCCTCCCGCAGCAGGTTCACCTCGCGCCGCAGATCCTCGTGCTCATGCACCTCGCCGTCGGCGTAGGTCAGGCGTGCATCCGCCAGGGCCTTGTCCAGCAGGAACGACTCCAGTGCGTTGTCGTCCTTCAAATACCGCTCATCGCTGCCTCGTTTGGCTCTGTAAAGCGGCGGTTGGGCGATATACAGATGCCCACGTTCGACCAACTCGCGCATCTGGCGGAAGAAGAAGGTCAGCAGCAAGGTGCGGATGTGCGATCCGTCGACGTCGGCGTCCGTCATGATGACGATCCGGTGATAGCGTAGCTTGCCGGCGTCGAAGCCGCCCTGCTCGACCGCGCCCGGCCCGATGCCGGTGCCCAGCGCGGTGATCAGCGTGCCGATTTCCTGGCTGCCCAGCATGCGGTCGAAACGCGCCCGCTCCACGTTCAGGATCTTGCCCTTCAGCGGCAGGATCGCCTGGAACTTGCGGTCGCGGCCCTGTTTGGCGGACCCGCCGGCGCTGTCACCCTCGACGATGAAGATTTCGCACTTGGCGGGGTCGCGTTCCTGGCAGTCGGCCAGCTTCCCGGGCAGTGTCGACACGTCCAGCACGCCCTTGCGGCGGGTTAGTTCGCGCGCCTTGCGGGCGGCTTCGCGGGCGGCAGCGGCGTCCATCACCTTCTGGATGATGCCTTTCGCCTCTTTGGGATGCGTCTCGAACCAATGCGACACGGCATCGGCGACCGCGGCCTGCACCACCGGCTGCACCTCGGACGACACCAGCTTGTCCTTGGTCTGGGAGGAGAATTTCGGGTCCGGTACCTTTACCGACAGCACTGCTGTCATGCCCTCGCGCATGTCTTCGCCCACAAGTTCGAGCGAATCCTTCTTGCCCATGCTCTGGGCGTATTTCGTCACCACCCGGGTCAGCGCCTGGCGGAAGCCGGCCAAATGGGACCCACCGTCACGCTGCGGGATGTTGTTGGTGAAGCACAGCATCGTCTCATGGAAACTGTCGTTCCACGACAAGGCGAACTCCGCGCGAATGCCCTGCGCGTCATCGGTGGTCCGCAGGCTGATCGGCGGGGTGAAGACCGCATTCTTCGAGCGGTCCAGCCAGTCGACGAAAGCGACCAGGCCGCCATCATAGCGCATGACGCTTTCGACCGCCGGTGTGTGCCGCTCATCGCGCAGCACGATCGTCATGCCGGAGTTCAGGAACGCAAGCTCCCGCAGCCGCCGCTCCAGCAGCGTGTAATCAAATTCGGTCTTGGTAAACGTGCCGGGGCTGGCCTTGAAGGTCACTTCCGTGCCGGTGGGACGGTCGGACGGGCCGACAATCTCCAACGGCCCGTCGGCCTCACCATGCTGGAACCGGATGCGGTGTTCCTGGCCGAGGCGCCAGATTTTCACCTCCATCCATTCGGACAGCGCGTTCACTACCGCCGCGCCGACGCCGTGCAACCCACCAGACACTTTGTAGGAGTTCTGATTGAACTTCCCGCCGGCATGCAGCCGCGTCAGCACGACTTCAGCCGCCGAGATGCCTTCTTCCACATGAATGTCGGTTGGAATGCCCCGCCCGTCGTCCCGCACGGTGACGCTGCCGTCACCGTTGAGGGTGAGTTCGACACGGGACGCGAATCCCGCCTGGACCTCATCCACCGCGTTGTCGATGATCTCGAACGCCATGTGATGCAGGCCGGAGCCGTCGTCGGTGTCCCCGATATACATGCCGGGACGGCGGCGCACGGCGTCGAGGCCTTTGAGGACCGAAATCGAGGCGGCGTCGTACGCTTCGGGGTCAGAATCGGGGGGCGGCGCGGCGTTGTCGGACATGCCGGGGAACGACTCCATACGATGGGATTGATACTCTAGATATATAGCAGCTACAGGACCG
The DNA here is from genome assembly GCF_009765975.1 of Acidisphaera sp. S103. Lineage (GTDB taxonomy): Bacteria > Pseudomonadota > Alphaproteobacteria > Acetobacterales > Acetobacteraceae > Rhodopila. The sequence goes on from NZ_LMUJ01000111.1 coordinate 170,646, forward strand.
TTGGGACAGAGGCTGCGTCGGTTTCCGGACGAAGAAAACGATCGTCAGGGTGAAGGCCGCCGCCGCCCGTGGCAAAGGCCTCCGCCTGCGCGGCCAGGGGCAGGAACGTATCGGCATCCGTGCCGGTGACGATGGTCTGTGCCTGTAGCGATGCAAGGACGTTCCATAGCGCGCGACGCCTGTCAGCGTCCAGATGTACGGCGGGTTCGTCGAGCAGCAGCAGGGGGGCGAAACCGCGCGCGCGGGCGATCAGGCCGGCATGTGCCAGGATGACTCCAATCAGCAGGGCCTTCTGCTGGCCGGTGCTGGCCAGGGCAGCCGGCGTCCCGCTGGTGACGTCGGTCAGCCGCATGTCGGTGCGGTGTGCGCCCAGGGCGCTGGTGCCGGCGGCGGCGTCGCGAGGGCGGTTGGCTTCCAGGCCGGCGCGCAGCCAGTCCTCCACAGCCAGGGCCGGACCGGTTTCCAGGCGTTCGGCGATCGGGCAGACCAGATCGATGCGGGCGGGCGGGAAGGCGCCTGCTTCCGCCTCGATCTGGGCGTTCAACCGGGTCACCAGGGCCAGGCGGGCGGCGGAGGCGGCGACGGCGTGGCGAGCGATGGAGTCCTCCAGGCCGGCCAGCCAGGAACGGTCGTGGCGGCCTTCCGCCAGCAGGCGGTTGCGGCTGCCCACCGCCGTGTCGTGCGATGCCATTTCGCGGGCATGGCCAGGTTCCAGCGCCCAGACCAGCCGGTCGAGAAAGCGGCGGCGGCCGGACAGTCCCTCCTGGAACAGTCGATCCATCTGTGGCGTCAGCCAGACCGCGGCGATCAGGCGGGCGATGTCGGCCTGGCTGCGCGGGGCGGCGCCGTCCAGGCGGAAGACGCGACGGTCGGAGTCGGGTTCGGCGCCGGTGCCGATGCTGGTTTCGCCGTCGCTGGTGTGCAGGCGGGCGTTGACCGCCCAACCGCCGGAGCCGCCTTGCCGCGGCAGGTCGGCGTTGCGGGCGCCGCGCAGGCCGCGGCCGGGGACGAGCAACGACAATGCCTCCAGCAGGTTGGTCTTGCCGCTGCCGTTCGGCCCGTACAGCACGCTGATCCGCGCGGCCGGACGCCAGGTCAGCGCCGGGTAGTTGCGGAAATCGGTCAGGGTGAGGCGGTTGAGGTGAAGCACTCGGCCAAGATGGCGATATCGCGCCCCGGCGTGAAGGCGGTGCGTTGCAACGGCCGCCCAGGCGTCAGCCCTGATCCGCTTTCAGGACTTCCCCGGCCAGGTAGAGACTGCCACAGATCAGCACACGGGCCGGTACGCCGGTACGCGGAATGGCACGCAAGGCGTCGACGACTCGGGGGCCGGGCCGAGCGACGCCGCCGGATGCGGCGACGATTGCCTCCACGGGCAATGCAGAATGCTGATCCGGCTCGCGCACCGCCCAGGCGGTGCTTGCCATCGGCAGCAGCGGGCGGAGGAATTCGGCGGAGTCTTTCGCCACCTTCATTCCGACGATCAGATGGGCCGGCCGGTCGGTCCAACCTTGCAGGTGTTCGGCCAGGACGACTCCGGCGCCGGGGTTATGGCCGCCGTCCAGCCAAAGTTCCCAATCCGGCGGAAGCAGCCCGGCGAGATGGCCGTGCAGGCGTTGCAGCCGGGCAGGCCATTCGGTTCGGGTCAGGCCGGCGGGATCGTGCGGCACGGGGGTGGCACGCAGGGCGGTGATGGCGATGCCGGCGTTGTCCTGCTGGAACAGGCCGGGCAGGGAGGGCGTCGGTGCCTCGATGGTTCCGGATGCATCGGTATAGCGGAAGCCGGTGGTGGTCGGGACGATGTCCCAGTCCCGGCCGCGCAGTTTGGCGGGGGCGCCGAGCGTGGCGGCGTGATCGAGCAGGATGCGGCGGACGTCGTCAGGCTGTGCGCCGATGGCGACGGGGACACCGGTCTTGATGATACCGGCCTTTTCCTTGGCGATGATCTCCACCGTCGGCCCCAGCAATTCGCGATGGTCGAGGGAAATCGAGGTGATGGCGCAGGCGGACGGCGGGTCGATCACGTTGGTGGCGTCGCCCCTGCCGCCGAGACCGACCTCGAGGACGCACAGATCGGCCGGCGTTTCGGCGAACAGGTGGAAGGCGGTGGCGGTGATGACCTCGAACACGGTGATGGGGGCGTTGTCGTTGACCCGCTCGATGTACTCCATCGCGGCGATCAGGCGGTCGTCCGTCACCAGCTCGCCGGCGACGCGGATGCGTTCGTTGAAGCGCACGAGATGCGGGGATGTATAGACATGCACGCGCTGTCCCGCTGCTTCCGCCATGGCGCGTATGAACGCGCAGGTGCTGCCTTTGCCGTTGGTGCCCGCCACATGGATGATTCTGGGCAGGCGCCGTTCCGGGTGGTTCAGGCGGCCGAGCAGGACACGCAGCCGGTCAAGGCTGAGGTCGATCAGTCGGGGATGCAGCCGCTCGAGGCGAGCGGCGATTTTTTCGACGGCGTCGTTCACGCGGCTGCCTGATGGTCCTTCTGCGTCAGAAGCCCGATGATCCGGGCGAGTGTCGCCTGCATCTCGGTGCGCTTGACCACCATGTCGATGATGCCGTGCTCCAGCAGGTATTCGGCGCGCTGGAAGCCCTCGGGGAGTTTTTCACGGACGGTTTGTTCTATAACTCGGGGGCCGGCGAAGCAGATCAGGGCACCGGGTTCGGCGATCTGGATATCGCCCAGCATGGCGAAGCTGGCGGTGACGCCGCCGGTGGTCGGGTCGGTCAGGACGACGATGAACGGCAGGCCGGCATCCTTCACCAGGCGGGTGGCGATGACGGTGCGCGGCATCTGCATCAGGCTGATCGCGCCTTCCTGCATGCGGGCGCCGCCGGAGGCGGTGAAAACGATCAACGGCACCTGCTGCAATACCGCCAATCGGGCGGCGGCGATGATAGCGTCCCCCACCGCGGCACCCATGGTGCCGCCGATGAAGTTGAAATCCATGACCGCGACGACGGATTTCAGGCCGCCGATCATGCCGTGGGCGACGGTGATGGCATCGTCGGTATGGGTCTTTTCCCGAGCCTCCTTCAGCCGGTCGGCATAGCGCTTGGTGTCACGGAAGCGCAGGGGGTCGGCGACGGTTTTCGGTAGTTCGATCCGGGTGTAGGCGTTCTCATCGAAGGTCCAGTCCAGCCGTTCCGTCGTCGTGGCGCGCATATGGTGGCCGCAATGCGGGCACACCTTGCGATTGGTCGCCAGGTCGCGGTGGAAGATCATCTGCTGGCAGGCGGGGCACTGGTGCCACAGATTGTCCGGCACGGAGGACCGGGCGAACAGGGTGCGGATCTTCGGTCGGACGTATTCGGTGAGCCAGCTCATGCGCGTGTGGATAGCGGCGGCGGTGGCTGGGAGCAAGCGGGGGCTTGCCGGGTTCGCCTCGCGGCGGCCGATGCCGGCGTCATCCGGCCGATCGATGTCACCTTCCGGTCAGCACGTCCGAAGGAGCGCCGTTCGCGGTTGAGATGGTTCGTCTTCTTCGGCATACGGATGGGTGATCGGGACTCCAGGGGATATCGGCAAATTTGCTGACCTGGAACCATTCTGTTTGGTACTGTGACCAGAACATGGCAAAATCGTCAAAAATCAGCCGGCGAAGCAGCCGGAAGCCGCGCGTTGGCACAATGGGGGGATTTGCTCATGCCGCATGTTCAGTACACGTGCGTCGTGTTGGGGCTGACGCCCGCGGCCGCCAGGACTATTTTATCATGAATTCGCACTGAGTCGGCCATGCCAGCGCCACGAGCAGTACAACAAGTCTTACAGGAAACATGACGTCTCGAACCGGACTGAATACGAATGCCATGCGGATTTTACCGCGGCGCGCGTGCCTCCGCGCGGCGATATCGTGTGGGTCATCGGCCATTGAGCTGGCCGCGGGGGAAAGGTACGAGGCATGGCGGAACTGACCTTCGGCATCGCCGCATATGCGGCTTCCGGCGGGGGAGCCGGCGACGAATCCGATGTTTCCTGGCCTTCGCCAGGGGATGCCACTCGGCGGCCGCCGGTGCCGGCGCTGCTGCGGCGGCGAATCGGCCCGATCGGCCAGGCCGCCCTGCGTGTCGCATGGACGTTGCCGCGGGCGGAAGACGCTCGGCTTGTCTTCGCCTCGCGCCATGGCGAATTCGACCGCACGTTGACCATGCTTGAGCAGGTCGCCGACAAGGATGGGCCGTCACCGGCCGATTTCAGCCTGGGCGTGCATAACGCGCTGCCCGGCCTGCTGTCGGTCTGCATGCGAAATCATGGCGGCCACACCGCCTTGGCGGCCGGCATCGACAGTTTCGGTTTCGGCCTGATGGAGGCCGCCGTCTGCCTGGCCGAGAGGCCGGAACAGCCGGTCATTCTGGTCTACTACGATGCGGCCCTGCCGCCGGGCTACCCGGATGCGACGCCGGCCCGAACGGAAGCGGCGCTGGCATTGGGGATTTTGCTGATGCCTCCGTCTGAAGCACCCGATCAGGTGGCGATGGCGGCGACTCCGGCGGGCGCCGCCGAACCTGGTGAGGCCGCCGCCGCGGTGTTTCTGCGTTTCCTGCGGACGGCCGCCCCGGCGGCGGGTACCGTCGGGGAACGGATGCGCTGGGATTGGCGCCGTGCTTGACCCGATCCGGCACATCTGGCGCGTCCTGGTCACCGGATTCGCGTTCGCGTGCTTCTTCCTGGGCGGCGCTGTGCTGGCGGGGGTGGTGTTTCCTTTGCTCGCGATCCGGAACGAAGGCAAGCAGGACCGCACGCAGCGCCTTATCCACCACGTATTCCGTTTCTACCTGCTGATGCTGCGCGGCCTGGGCCTGATCGGACTCGAGGTCATCGATGGCCAGCGGTTGGTCGCGGGGCAGGGGAAAATCATCGTCGCCAACCATCCGACATTGCTTGACGTGGTGTTCCTGATGGCGCTGACGCCGCGCGTGCGCTGCATCGTCAAGCACGAGTTGTGGGACAACCGGTATCTGAAGGGTGTGATGCGCGCGGCCGGGTACATCCGCAACGACCTGGCGCCGGACGCGACCATCGCCGCCTGCCGGGAAGCCCTGGACCAGGGCAACAACCTGATCGTCTTCCCGGAGGGAACGCGTTCCGTGATCGGCGAGCCGCTGCACTTCCAACGCGGGGTCGCCAACATCGCCCTGCTGACCGGGGCGCCGATTCAGCTTGTCGTGATCTCCTGCAATCCGCTGACCCTGACCAAGGGCGAGCCTTGGTATCGCGTCCCGTTGCGGCGGCCGAATTTTCGGCTGGAGATCGCCGATCCTATGGACATCCAGCGGTTCCTGGCATATCCGCACCGAGGCCTCGGCGCCCGCCGTTTGATAAAGGAGCTGCAGGAATTTTACGTCGGGAGATTGACGCATGGATGAACTCGAAGCCGAAATCAAGACCCTGATCGTTGAAGCCCTGAAGCTGGAGGACCTGGAGCCAGGCGCGATCGCCAGTGACGAGCCGTTGTTCGGCGAGGGGCTGGGCCTGGACTCGATCGACGCCCTGGAACTGGGTGTCGCATTACGGAAACGCTACGGTATCCGAATCGAATCGGTGACTGACGAAGTCAAGGCTCATTTTGCCAACGTACGGAGTTTGGCGCTGTTCATCCGTAGCCGGCAGGGAGCATACCAATGACATCGATATTGTCGCGAGATGAAATCCTCGCTCGCCTCAGTGCGGACCTGCAGGAGATGTTTGAGATCCCGGCCGAACGCATCACCCTCGAAGCTCGGCTTTACGAGGATCTCGACCTGGACAGTATCGATGCGGTGGACCTGATCGTGAAGCTTGGCGAATTGACCGGCCGGAAGATCAAGCCCGAAGCGTTCAAGTCGGTGCGCACAGTCGGCGACGTCGTTGTTTGCGTGGAAGCGACACTGGCGGATGGCGGGGATGCCGTACCCTACGCGGTTGCCTGACCTGCTTCCGGTCGTGGCGGTTGCCGGCAGCGTCATGTATCCATTCCTGGTGTATTTCGGCCTGCCCTACCTGCCGCCCGGTCCGCTGGTTGCCGTGGCCGTCGGACTAGGCGGCCTGCACCTGCTGCGGCAGCGCGGCCGTGGCCTGATGCCGCGCTGGGGTTTTTTGTTGATCCCGTGCGTGCTGCTGGTTTTGCTGGCTTTGCGGCCGGTCCTGGCGGCGCAGGCATATCCGCCGCTCGTCAGTCTGTGCCTGGCGGCGACGTTCGCCTGGTCGCTGGCGCATCCGCCGACCGCGATCGAGCGTATCGCGCGGCTGACATCCCCCGACCTGTCATCCGACGCCATCGCCTATACCCGCTCGGTCACCAAGGTGTGGACAGCGTTTTTCGTGGCCAACGCGGCCATCGCCATCGCCTGTGCCCTGTGGTTCCCGGTGGCTGTCTGGACCCTGTGGACCGGCTTCGTCTCCTACCTGCTGATCGGCGTTCTGATCGCCGGCGAACTGGCGGTTCGTCGCTGGAGAGCGCGGCAGGCCACGCCGTGACCGCCGTTCCGCTCGATCGTTTGTTCGTGTCCGGACGCGAACCCGGCACCCTGATGGCTGTGCGCGACGGCATCCCCTTGCGGTTCGGGGGTTTCGCCGCCGACGTCGCGCATGCGGCCGCCGCGGTCCGTTCGGCCGGCGTGGCGCGCGGTGCGGTGCTGTCCGCCGACCCATACCATTTCCTGGTCGGTCTGTTCGGCCTGATGCATGGCGGTGCAACCGTAATTCTGCCGCCGGACGGCATGCCCGGCACGCTGTCCAGTCTGCGCGACGGGTTCGATGTCCTGCTTTGCGACGAACCGCCGCCGCTGCCGATTGCAAACCTGCCGATCGAGGAAGGGCAGGACGATGCCGTGCCGCCCGGTCCACTCGACCCGGAAAGGACGACACTGGAATTCTTTACCTCCGGCTCGACCGGCGCCGCCAAACGGATCGTCAAGCCGCTGGCCATGCTCGATCGGGAGATCGCCACCCTGGATGCGCTGTGGGGCACGACGACGGGCCGCCGTCCGGTGGTGGCGACGGTGCCGCATCGGCACATCTTCGGCCTGACCTTCCATCTGCTGTGGCCCCTGGCCAGCGGCCGCCCTTTCACCAGCCATATCGATGAGATGTGGGAGACGCTGCTGGCGCGCGGCGTGGCGGACACCGTCCTTGTCACCAGCCCGGCGCATCTGACGCGTCTGAGCGGCTTACCCAGCCTGCCGCCAGGCCATGGCCCGGTGCGCATCTTCACGGCGGGGGCGCCGCTGCGGGCGGCACAGGCCCGTGAAGCCGCCACCGTGCTGGGCGTCCTGCCCACGGAGATTTTCGGCAGCACGGAAACCGGGGCGATCGCCACCCGCACCCAGCATTCCGGGGAGGAGCCGTGGACCCCGCTGCCCGCCATCCAGGTGCGAACTGACGATTCCGGGTGCATGGTCGTGCAATCGCCGTTCGGGCCGGACGGCGCACCGTTCCTGTCCGCCGATCGGATCGAGACAATGCCGGACGGCACATTTCATTTCCTCGGCCGAACCGACCGCATCGCCAAGATCGAGGGCAAGCGGGTGAGCCTGGTGAGGTTGGAGGCGGAACTCGCGGCGCTGCCGTGGGTGGACGACGTGGCGGCGGTGGTCCTGGGTGGCTCGCCGGAGCGGCTTGCGGCGGCTGTCGTTCTGACCGCGGAAGGCCTCATCCGGCTGGACAGCCTGGGTGCGTTCCGGCTTGGCCGGGATCTGCGCCGGCAGTTGTCGCGGCGGCTGGAACCGGCGTGGCTGCCGAAATCCTGGCGGTTTGTCGAGGCGCTGCCGCAGGGCGCGATGGGCAAGCGGCGCGACGCGGATATCTGGGCATTGTTCGCGCCGGCCGCGGGCGGTGCGGCGTGATGTGTGCCCCGATCGTGCGGGCAGCCGCCGCCGAGAACGGGCAGGTGACGCTGGAGCTCGACCTTCCCGCCGATCTGCCGTGTTTCCGGGGGCACTTTCCCGGCTTTCCGGTTCTCGCCGGCGTGGTGCAGCTTGATTGGGCGATGCGGCTGGGGGTGGCGCATCTGGCGTGCGGCCAGCCCAGCGCGACCGATTTCCGGGTCAAGTTCAAGCGGGTGATCGTGCCCGGCGACCCGTTGACGCTGGTGCTTCAGCACGACGCGGGCCGCGGTCGGCTGGATTTCGTCTATCGCATTGGTGATTTCGTTGCTTCGCAGGGCCGGGTCATGCTGGCCCCGCCATGACCGTTCGCATCTGTGCGATCGTCCCGAGCTACAACCATGCCAGTGTCGTGGGCGACGTGGTTGCCAGGCTGAGCGCGCTCGGGCTGCCAGTCTTCGTGATCGATGACGGCAGCGGGGCGGCGGTGGCCACCACCTTGGCCGCTCTGCACGATCCGGCGCGGGGAGTCCGGGTGACTCGGTTACCGGTCAATGGTGGCAAGGGGCTGGCTGTCCGAGAGGGCTTCCGGCTGGCGCGCGATGCCGGCTTCACGCATGCCCTGCAGGTCGACGCGGACGGCCAGCACGACTTGGCCGTGGTGCCGCGGATGCTGGCCATTGCGGCGCGCCACCCCGGTGCCGTGGTCGGCGGCCAGGCCGTGTTCGACCGTTCGGTGCCGATCGGCCGACGGATCGGCCGCTGGATCACCCATGTCTGGGTTTTCATCGAGACATTGTCCTTCGTGGTCACCGACAGCATGTGCGGCCTGCGCATCTATCCGCTGGAGGCGGCCGTCGGGGTCGTCAACGCCGAACCGGTCGGCGACCGGATGGATTTCGACACCGCGATCATGGTCCGCCTGTGCTGGCGCGGTTTGCCGATGGCGATGGTGCCGGTTCACGTCAGCTATCCACCTGGCAACACGTCGAATTTCCACCTGTGGCGCGACAATTTGCGCATCACCTGGATGCACACGCGGCTGGTGTTCGGCATGCTGGCGCGACTGGTGACAGGTCGCCTCCGGCGCCCGCGCCGTCCGGACCAAACCACGCACTGGGCATCGCTGGCCGAACTGGGCGTCGCGTTCGGCCTGCGCTTCGGCGTCGTCGTCTATCGCCTGATCGGACGGCGCGGCTGCCTGACGGTCATGGCTCCGATCGTGGCCTACTACTATCTGACGGCGGGGGATCGGCGGCGCGCTTCGCGGCGGTTCCTGGAACGGGCGTTCGCTGCCGCCGGGGAGGCGGGGCGTCCCAACGGGTTGGATGGATTGCGGCACTTCATGCGGTTTGCCGAACGTATCCTCGACACCTTCGCCGCCTGGACCGGCGGCATGCGGGCGGATGCGGTCGAGCCGGCGGACCCGGCGGCACTGGCCGCGTTCACCGCCGATCCGCGTGGCGGCGTGGTGATTGTCGGCCATCTCGGCAATACCGACGTTTCGCGTGCCCTGCTGGATCCGGCGACCCGGGAACGGCTGCTGGTGTTGATGCACACAGGCCATGCAGAAAACTACAATCGGGTGCTGCGCGAAGTCTCACCGGATGCGGTGGTGAATGTCTTTCAGGTGACCGATATCGGCCCGGATACGGCGATCGCCCTGCGCGATCACGTCGATCGCGGCTGCTGGATCGTTATTGCCGGCGACCGCACCCCGGTTCGCAGCCAGGGCAGAATCGCCCATGTGCCGTTTCTGGGCGCACCGGCGCCATTCTCGCAGGGCCCGTACGTGCTCGCCGCGCTGATGGAGTGCCCGGTCTGGCTGCTGTTCTGCCGGAAGGCGGGCGGACGCTATCGTCTGGTGGTGGAGCGCTTTGCCGAACGGATCGTGCTGCCGCGCGGGGGGCGCGACACGGCACTGGCGGGGTATGCCGCGCGTTATGCGGCCAGGCTGCAGGAACACGCGGTCGCCGATCCGCTGCAGTGGTTCAATTTCTACGATTTTTGGGCAGGGTAGGGGCCGCATGCTGACCGTTGAAACCGTCCTTCGGGCTCAGTTCTTCGAACTCGATCCGATGAACATTGTCTGGCATGGCAATTATGCGCGGTTCCTGGAAATGGGCCGCTGCGATCTGCTGGATCGCCTGGACTACAATTATACGCAGATGCAGGCTTCGGGTTTTGTCTTTCCGATCGTCGATATGCGGTTGAAGTATGTCGCTCCGATACGGTTCCGGCAGGACTTCGTGGTGGTCACGACGTTGGTGGAATACGAGAATCGCCTGCGGTGCGATTATATCATCCGCGACCTGGCATCTCGCGCCGTCCTGACGCGGGCGCGAACCACCCAGGTGGCCGTGCGCATCGATACCGGCGAATTGTGCCTGGAAAGTCCGCCGGTGCTGATCGAGAAAGTGCGGGCTCTGGTATGAGACGGCGACGGCTTCTGCTGGTCCTGGCGGCCGGCACGTTCGCGACGGCCGCCCGGGCGCAGTATCGCGGCGTGGCGCCAGGCCAGGTGTTGCGCGGCAATTTCATGCAGGAGCGCCGGATCAAGGGATTCGACCGGCCGCTGATATCCACCGGCGATTTCGTGCTGGCGCCGGGCCAGGGGCTGATCTGGCGTACCGAAAAGCCGTTCGCCATCGTCACGGTGATCACCGCGAAAGGCCTGGTGCAGGAGGTTGGGGGCACCGAAACAACCCGGCTGGCCACGGCCCGGCTGCCATTTCTTGGCCGCCTTTACGATCTGCTCGGCGCCGCGCTGTCCGGCGATTGGCATAAGCTGGGCAGCCAGTTCCAGGTGACCCAGCAGGGCGATGCGACCCAATGGGAGCTGACGCTGGTGCCGCATGCCGGTGCCGATCCGGTCGCCATGCCGTTCCGGTCCATCACGTTGCGCGGCGGGACGTTCCTTGACGAGGTGCGGATCGTCAGGCTCGACGATGATTCGGACCACCTGGTGTTCTCTGGCCAGACCCTGGGGACCGGCGAACCGTCTGCCGCCGAGGCCGCGTTGCTGCGTGAGGCCGGAAAATGAGCCGAACGATGGCGGCGGCCTGGCTCGTCGTGGTCGTGCTGCTGGGTGTGCATCTCGCGTGGCGTGTCGAACGGGGCCTGACGTTTGGCACCGACCTGATGGCGCTGCTGCCGCGCGACGAAGCGGATCCCGCTTTGCAGCGCGTGAACGACCAGGTCGCGCAGTCGTTGTCGCGCCGGGTGGCCATCCTGGTGGGCGATCGTGACCGTGATCGTGCGCGCCAGGCCGCGACGATCATGACGCGGGATCTTGCCGGGTCTTCGCTGGTCGAGATCACCGCGCTGCCCTCCGGGCCGAAGCGATTCGCCGCGCTGGGTGCGCTGTATTTCCCCTATCGGTCGGGGCTGCTGTCGGAGGACGATCGGCAGCGCCTGCTGGACGGGCACGCCGAGACCTTGGAGACCCGCGCCTTGTCGCAAGTGTTCGGCCTCATCGGGATGGCCGATGTTCGGCTATTGCGCCGCGATCCGTTCATGCTGCTGCCTGCGTTCTTTGCCGCCCTGACGTTGCCGTCCAGCCGGTTGGGCATCGATGACGGCATGCTGTCGGTGACTGATGCCGGCATGACCTGGATATTGATCTCCGGGCGTTTGCGCGGGGACCCGTACGCCCTGGACGTCCAGGCGCGATTGAACACGGTGTTCGAAGCGGCCACGCGGGCGATTCGGGCCGGCGATCCGGACGTCCAGGTTCTGCATGCCGGCGCGGTTTTCTTCGCTGCTGCCGGCGCCAAATCCGCCATGGCGGACATGTCGACACTTGGCGTCGCGTCCAGCCTGGGTACCGTCGCCCTGATCCTGCTGGTATTCCGTGCGCTGACCCCGCTGGTGCTGACCGTGTTGGCCATCGGGGTCGGCATGGGCGCCGGTTTGTCGGTCAGCCTGCTGCTGTTCGGCGAACTGCACATCATGGCGATGCTGCTGGGGCTCAGCCTGATCGGTATCGCGGTCGATTACAGCCTGTACTATTGCGTTGAGATGTTCGCGCCCGGCCAGCGAACTCCGAACCAGCGGCTGGTGCGGGTGATGCCTGGCATCACGCTTGGATTGATCACCACGACGGTCGGCTACGCCACCTTTCTGCTGGCACCGTTTCCGGGGTTGCGGCAGGTCGCGGCATTCTCGGTGGTCGGCCTGATTGCCTCTTTCGCCACCGTGGTTTTCTGGCTGCCGCTGCTGGACCGGCGTGGGCCGGTTCGCCATGGCCGGGTGCTGTTGGCGGCGACGGCGTTGCTGTGGCGCTTCTGGGAGGCCCCGGCGCTGCGTCCGGTGCGGATCGCCGTGCTGGTTGTCCTGGCCGGCATCGGACTGGCTGGTGCCGGGCGCATCTCGGCGCTGGACGATGTGCGGCGGATGCAGTCGCTGTCGCCGGACCTGGTGGCCGAACAGGCGCGCCTGCAGCAGATCGCCGGCTTCACCATCGGCACGCAATTCTTCGTCGTGCGGGCGGCGGACACGGAAACCGCTTTGCGCCGCGAGGAAACGTTGCTCGACCGCCTGCGTCCGTTGCGGCTGGCGGGGGCGTTGGGCGGCTATCGCGCGCCGGCGTCTTTCGTTCCTTCCGCGCAGCGTCAGCGGCAGAATCGCACATTGCGGCAGGTTCGGCTGGAGACGCCGCTGCTGGCAGGGTATTTGGCGCAAATCGGCCTGCCGGCGGTTGAACTGGACACCGCGCCGGATGGAGTCCTGACTCTGGCGGCGGCGGAAAAGATCGAGCCGCTGGACGAGATTTTGGGCGAACTGACCGTCGCCGACGGCGACCAGGTCGCGCATATCGTGATGCTGGACAACGTCAGCCGGGCGGACGCGGTACGGAGTGCCGCCACAGGCATCGACGGGGTGAATTTTGTCGATCCGGCGGCGGATTTCAGCCGGCTGCTGGGGCGTTACCGGCGCCGGGTGGTCGCGCTGCTGATGGTGTCGGCGGTGCTGATGCTGCCCTTGCTGGCCCTGCGCTACCGTCTGGCGGGCGCGATCCGGGTGATGCTGCCGGCTGTGCTGACGATCGTGTTGGTGCCGATGGCCAAGGCGCTGTTGGGCGATCCGTTTACCTTCTTCGATGCGATGGCACTGGTGCTGGTGCTGTCGGTCGCTGTGGATTACGCGGTGTTTTGCGCCGAGGCCGATGCCGCGTACAAGCCGGTTGCCCTGTTGGGTGTGTGGATGGCGATGGCCTCGACGGTGCTGTCGTTCGGGCTGCTGGAACGGAGCCAGGTTGCGGCGGTGCATGCGGTCGGCAGCACCATGCTGCTTGGCGTCGTGCTGGCGTTCCTGCTGGCGCCCATGGCGGGAAGGCGGAAACAGCGTGAAGATGGTTGAAACAATGCCGACCCGAGACACCGCCGTTTGGACAATGACGTCCATGCGCCGTGTCGTGATAGCAGCGGGACTCGGACTGGCGGGCTGCGCCGTTGTCGGACCGGCCTCGCCCGATTTGCCTAAAGGACAGGTGGTCGTGGCTCCAGGGATCGCTTTCTCACTGCCGCTTCCGGCGACGCTGGGGCGTTCGGTCGAGGCGTCGCAACTGGTTACGGCTCACTACCGGCTGGATACTTATGTGTTCGAAACCAGCATCAGCGTGACCCCGGCGCGGCTGTTGGTCGTTGGCACCGACATGTTGGGGCGGCGAGCGATGACCATCGAATGGACCGGGACCGATCTGAAGACCGAGGCGGCGCCCTGGGTGCCCCCCGAGTTGCGTGCGCGTAATGTCATCGCCGATATCATGCTGCTGCACTGGCCGGAGAGTGCCGTTCGTGCCGGTTTGGCACAAGGGGCCACGATACGCGAAACGGACCCGGCGCATCGGGTGATCGCTGTCGACGGGCACGACATGATCCGCATCGACCGCACCGCCGGGACGCCGGGAAGCTGGTCTGGCCGCTGGACTTACCGCAACACGGGTTGGGGCTACGACCTGGACATCCAGTCCAGTGTGGCCGCCCCATGAAGGGTCCCCTGATGCGCCCCTTGGCCCTGACCGCGTTGGGCCTGGCCACGCCGCTGGGATGCGGCAAAGCGGCAACGGCGGTCAACCTGTTCTCCGGGTCGGTGGCGGGGCTGACGGAACGCCGCGATCTGCTGTTCGACCGAGCGGTGACTGTGGGCGTGGTCGATGCCGTCTTGCCGTCCGCGCGTCCCGTCGAGAGTGATTGTCGCAACAACCGCCTGATGCAGCTCGTGCTGGATGAGATCGCCGAACCGATCGCCCAGGCGGTGCAGCGGTACGGTTCGGATCGTATCGCGGTGGTGCTGGGGACCAGCACATCGGGCATCGCCGAGGGCGGCGCGGCGGTTGAACGACATCGCCATACCGGGGTTTGGCCCGAAGGATTTTCTTATCGTCAGCAGGAACTTGGTGGCCTGGCCCGGCATGCGGCAGCCTATCTCGGGGTGACCGGGCCGGCCTATACCGTGGCGACGGCGTGCTCCTCCAGCGCCAAGGCCTTTGCGTCGGCACGGCGGCTGATCCGCGCCGGGGTGGCGGATGCCGCGGTGGTTGGCGGCGCCGATACGCTGTGCCGGCTGACCCTGAACGGGTTTAACGCGATCGAGGCGTTGTCGCCGACCCGCTGCAACCCGTTCAGCCGCAACCGCGATGGCATCACCATCGGCGAGGGGGCGGCGGCCTTCCTGCTGGAGCCCGGCGACGGCCCGGTGCGGCTGCTTGGCATCGGGGAGACGTCGGACGCCTATCACGCCAGTGCGCCCGCGCCGGATGGGGCCGGTGCCGCGGCGGCGATGCGCCAGGCGCTGGCGGATGCCGGCCTGTCGCCTGACGATATCGGCTACGTCAACCTGCACGGCACCGGGACGGTGCTGAACGACGCGATGGAAAGCCACGCCATGGCGTCGGTCTTCGGCCGGCTGGTGCCTGCCAGTTCCACCAAGGCGATGACGGGGCACATGCTGGGTTCGGCCGGTGCCTGTGAGGCGGCGTTTCTCTGGCTGACCCTTTCGCCTGTCTATAATCCCGAGAGGCGGCTGCCGCCGCATCTGTGGGATGGCATGTCGATGCCGGACCTGCCGACGCTGAACCTTGTCGCGATCGGCGATCGCCTGCCGCCGGGGGGGCGGATGGCCGTGCTCAGCAATTCGTTCGCCTTCGCTGGCAGCAACGCCACACTGGTGCTTGGCCAGGGTGAGGTGGCGTGACCCGGCGTCAGTGGCCGGTGGCCGACCTGCTGCCGCACGCGGGGGCGGCCGTGCTGCTTGATGAGGTCATCGACTGCACCGATACCGGTCTTTCGGCCTGCGTGACGATCAGTCCGGACGCGGCATTCTACCAGGATGGCGGCGTTCCCGCCCATGTCGGCATCGAGTACATGGCCCAGGCGTGCGGCGCATTCAGTGGTGCCAGGGCTCTCCGCGCTGGGGAATCTCCCCGTATTGGATTTCTTCTCGGCACGCGGCGGTATCTGGCGACTCGCGCCTGGTTTCCGGATGGCGCTCGGCTGGTGGTGACCGTCGATCTGGTCTACCGCGACGACGAGGTTGGTGTATTCGATTGCCGGATAGGCAGCGGCGGCGAGGTCCTTGCCACGGCCCGATTGACCGTGGCCGAACCGAAGAATGTTACTGTGCTGCCCGGCAGTCAGAGTGGGGAGGAATGATGAGTAAAACGGTGCTGGTCACCGGCGCCAGCAAGGGGATCGGACAGGCGATCGCGCAGCGGTTGGCATGTGAGGGCTATCATATCGTCGTGCATTACCGGGGCGACCGGGCCGGGGCCGAGGCAACCTTGCAAGCCGTGCGGGAGGCCGGCGGCGACGGCAGGCTGTTGAGTTTCGACATCGCCAGCCGGTCGGCGTGCCTGGAGATGCTTGAGTCGGACATGGCGGCGCATGGTCCTTACTGGGGCGTCGTGCTGAATGCGGGGATCGCGCGCGACACCGCGTTTCCGGCCATGGAAGACGCGGATTGGGACGTTGTCATCGATACCAACCTCGGCGGTTTCTACAATGTGCTGCGGCCGGTGGTGATGCCGATGGTGTCGGCCCGCAAGGGTGGCCGCATCGTCACGCTGTCCTCGGTTTCCGGCATCATCGGCAATCGTGGCCAGGTGAACTACAGCGCGTCCAAAGCCGGGATCATCGGCGCTACCAAGGCGTTGGCGGTCGAACTGGCCAAACGCCAGATCACCGTGAACTGCGTCGCGCCGGGGATCATCGAGACCCGGATGACGGAGCATCTGCCGGCCGATTTGGTGCGAAACCTGATCCCCATGCAGCGCGCAGGCCGTCCCGCGGAGGTCGCCGGGGCGGTGGCGTTCCTGCTGTCGGATGAGGCTGGCTATATCACGCGCCAGGTCATCTCGGTGAACGGGGGCATCACCTGATGCGCCGCGTGGTGGTAACGGGGATCGGCGGGGTTACCGCGCTTGGCGAGGATTGGCCGACGATCCGCGCAGCCCTGCAGGAGGGGCGGACCGCCGTGCGCTTTATGGATGCGTGGTCGCGTTTTCCGGGCATCAACACCCGGCTGGCCTGTCCGATCCCGAGCTTTACCGGAGCGGACAGCTATCCGCGCAAGAAGACCCGCACCATGGGCGCCGTCTCGCGGATGGCGACCTATGCGACGGAGCGGGCGCTGACCGAGGCCGGGCTGATCGAGGACCCCGTCCTGACTTCGGGACGTACCGGTATTGCTTACGGTTCTTCGTTCGGCAGCCCGCAGCCTTACGTCGCCTTTGCCGAACTGATGACCCTGGGGGCGTCGCGGAAGTTGAACGCCACCAGCTACATACAGATGATGAGCCACACCGCCGCAGTGAATATCGGGCTGTTCTTCGGCCTGACCGGGCGAACGATTCCGACATCGAGCGCGTGCACGTCAGGCAGCCAGGCCATCGGTTATGCGTTCGAAAGCATCCGCCTGGGCCGAGCCGACATCATGCTGGCGGGTGGAGCGGATGAGTTGGACATTACTCAGACGGCGGTGTTCGACACGTTATATGCCACGTCGGTGCGTAACGACTCGCCGCGGTTGACACCGCGCCCTTACGACAAGGACCGGGACGGCCTAGTGATCGGCGAGGGGGCGGCGACCCTGGTCCTGGAGGAACGCGAGCACGCGCTGGCTCGCGGTGCCACCATTCATGCGGAACTTGTCGGCTTTGGCACCAACACCGACGGCAGCCATCCGACACAGCCGCGGGCGGAAACCATGGCGACCGCGTTGTGCCTGGCGTTGCAGGATGCGGGATTGCCGCCCGAGGCGATCGGCTACGTCAACGGGCACGGCACTGCCACCGAATGGGGCGACATCGCGGAAACCGTCGCCACCGCATCGGTGTTCGGCTCGCGTATCCCGATCCACTCGCTGAAGAGCTATTTCGGCCATACGCTGGGCGCCTGCGGTGCGATCGAGGCATGGTTGGGGATCGAAATGATGCGGGACGGCTGGCTTGCCCCCACGGCCAACCTGGAAACCGTCGATGCGCGGTGCGCGGAACTGGACTACTTGATGGGACAGCCGCGCCGGCTTCAATTCGAGTATTTCATGAACAACAATTTCGCATTCGGCGGGATCAACACCTCGCTGGTGTTTCGGAGGATGTGATGCGCGCTGACGGCGTGCGGGGGGTTTTTCCATTCCGGGCCGGCGATGGGTCTGCTTTGCATCGTCGGGGCGGGTCGCCGTCGCACAGCGGCTTCGTGCCGGAATCCCGCTTTGGGGTGTGGTTCCTGAACACCCGGACCTGGGCCGATCATGTGCTGAAGGTCGCTCTCGACGACCTGCGGCGGCTGATGGCGCATCCGGATTCGCACTATCCGGTCGTGTTGGACGCCGGATGCGGTCATGGACGATCGCTTCCACTGCTGATGGATGCTTTTCGGCCCGAACAACTGATTGGCGTCGACCGCGAGGATAAGGTTCTCGCCAATGCCCGGCCATTCGCGGCGAAAATCGGCCGAGCGGTGACGTTGATCCAGGGCGATTGTGCCAGGTTGCCGCTGCGGGACGGCAGTGTGGACCTTATTTTCTGTCACCAGACGTTTCACCACCTGGTGGAACAGGAACAGTGCCTGCGGGAGTTTCATCGCATCTTGCGGCCATCCGGGTTGCTGTTGTTCGCTGAATCGACTCGGTTTTATATCGAGTCGTGGATGATCCGGCTGCTGTTCCGCCATCCGATGCATGTCCAGCGCAGCGCCGATGAGTATCTGGCGCTGTTGCGCGCGGGCGGCTTCGTGGTGGCGCCGGACGCGGTGTCCTATCCCTATCTGTGGTGGAGCCGGATCGATCTTGGCGGCGCCGAACGGTTGTTGCGTATTCCGCCGCCGCGGCCGGGGAAGCGTGAAGAGACGTTGCTTAACCTGGTCGCGGTCAAGGCGGACGCGGTGTAGTTCGGCTTCAATGGCTCGCGGTCTTGTAGACGAAGCGATTTTATTATATTTTCGTTAACAATACGATGAAGTGTTCAAAGCATCGCGCCGGCAGTGGGAGCGTCACGATTCGGGGAGGACTATGATGCGGTATGGTCTTGCGCTTGTTGTCATCTTGCTGGCGGGCATCGGCTTTGCACCTGCCAACGCCCAGCCGGCACGCCAACCGGGCTCGGTTTTCAAGGACTGCCCCCAGTGTCCTGAGATGGTGGTTATTGGTCCCGGCTCTTTCACCATGGGAGAACTCGGCCACACCCGGCGAACACCGCTGCACGCGGTCACCATCGGATACACCTTCGCGGCCGGCCGGTATGATGTGACGTTCGATGAGTGGGACGCCTGTGTGGCGGATGGTGGCTGTGCCGGCTATCGTCCGGACGACCATGGTTGGGGCCGCGGACGCCGGCCGGTGATCAACGTGTCATGGGACAACGCGCAAGATTATGTGGCGTGGCTTGGTAAGAAGACCGGCAAGCGTTATCGCCTGATCAGCGAAGCCGAGTGGGAATACGTCGCCCGAGCGGGAACGGCAACGATATTCTGGTGGGGCGATGTGGTGGGTCAAGGTAATGCCAACTGTAACGGCTGCGGCAGCAAGTGGGACGACGAGCAGACCTCACCTGTCGGCAGTTTCAAGCCCAACGCGTTCGGTGTTTACGACACCGCCGGCAACGTGACGCAATGGGTAGAGGATCGCTGGAACAGCACCTATGATGGCGCACCGCGGGATGGCAGCGCGTGGGAAACAGGTGATCCGCTGCGGCGCGTGATGCGCAGCGGGTCCTGGTACAATAATGCCGCGACACAACACGCGTCATTTCGCAATGCCGATTCGCCTCACGTGCGAAACCCGAAGGTGGGATTTCGTGTCGCGGCGACGTTGTAGTCGGGGGTATCAGGCCGCCCCGGCGCTCGCTATAGCGGCCAGGAAGGCGGGTTTATCGAGCGCTTTGTCAATCGCTTCGCGCATCGTCCCCACGGCGACCATGCGAAGTTTGTCCACGGATCCGAATATGGCGACGTCCATGGCGAAAACGGAGCCATTCACATCGTCGGCGGTGACGCGATCCGAATAGACCGGCGTGCCGGTATGTGCGTTCGTGAGCGTGATTTCAAAATCCGCATGGGCTTCCCGGCGAACGTACTGGTTGCAGTCGAACCGATGGATCGTAATCGTCATTTCGATAGATTCGGTACTGGCTTTCGCGAGCATGCCACGGGCGGCCAGGGCATCGGAAAAAGCCTGGGCGACGACATCCTTGACCGGCTGGTCGGTTTCAAGGGTTTTCAGCGGATTGCCGTAACCGCCACGAATGGCACCAAGCCAGTGCGATCCGTTGGTACGATCGTCGACAACGGCCTTGATGGCAATCACCGGATGATGTTCGGCGGCTGGCAAAGCCTCGGCGGGCGGGGCGGAATAGGACACCGCGACTTGTCTTGTGACACAGCCGCCCAGCATTATCGTTAACAGGATCGCCGTGAACGAACGCAACATCATTCCGTCTCCCTAAAATCTTTATTGTTTCTGTATCGGATGATGCCGGAACCGCCGATTGAAATCCAGCCCCGTTTGTTCGGTTGGCGGCACGTGTCACCGCGTTCCTGTCCCCTGGCCGGGGAGCAAAAGCGGTTGTGATACCCTGACACGCGCAATGACCCTATAGTGATCCCGTGCCGGGATATTGGAACGATTACCGAAGAATTGCCGGCATGGCGATGGAGAAAACATGAACCGGACGGCAACCGCCGCTGTGGAATTGGGCGTTTTGAGACCGATCTTTCAGCATCTTGGCCGTCTGGCCGGTTTTTCGCGTATCCTTGGGCCGCGGGGGAAGAACCGAAAGCCGACCGTGCGTTGTATCCTGGCGGCTGTGCTGTCCCTGCTTGCCGGGTGCGAAAACGCGCGTTTCAACCTGCCTGGCGCGCCGGGTGACCCGGCATTGTATGCCTCGATTTTTCCGTATTATATCGAGGTTTGTGCGGTGTCGGGCATGAAGAAGAAGCCCGGATTTGGTTTCGAATATCGAGGTGGACCGGGTGGCCATGCGGTGGCGTACCTGAACGGCGTGTGCCGGGATCCGAAACAATCCTATCCGACGGTCCAACTGTGCGACGATAGCGAACCATCGGCGGACTCCGGCGTGGGTCTTAGTTCCAACGGCCATTTCAGCAATGCGGTCTGGGTGGCCACGCCTGGCCGGGATTTCTTCTTCAACGGTGTGTTGCGGCCGGGCGAGGGCGTCACGCTCGACTCCTATCGCCGTACCCAGGTGCGGGCGCAGCAACTCGGCATCCTGGACGGCGTAAAGTTTCACAAAGAGGTGTTCGACGACATGCCCGCCGGCATGACACGACACGACTTCATGTATGAGGCGTCGGTTGCCAGCGACTACGGCATCTCCCTCGGCCGTGGCCGGTTTTGCGCCCGCCTGCCGGTGGACCAGGGGCAGATGCAGCGTGTGGTCACCTACCTCAATGCGCAAAATGCGCAGTACCGTGATGGTAAACGGGAATTTGAAATGACGGTCCTGGGCGACAACTGCTCCCATTTCACCCACAATGTGCTCGCCGCGGCCGGCCTGTGGAATGAATGGCCGATCGATCGGTTCGTCCTGATCTCGGCGTTCTCATTCCCGGTTCCGAAAAACGAGTTCGTCAACCAGATCAGGCGGTCCAACGACCTGCCGCTCGACGACCCGGTCGCGCTGTTCCGCGACGCGGCCACCCGCCAGGCTTTGCAGCGTGGCGACTGGTTGCCGGACGGACCAGGAGCGATCGCCACGGCGACACCGATGCAGGAAAACAATGAGATTTACGATACCGATGTGAACCTGATCTTCTATGACAGCCCGATCCCGGGGTCGTTTCGACGGTACTTCGATCATATCGTCGCCGATCGGCGGTATACCGATCTTACGGACAATCTGCGCCACTTCGCCGCGATTTATGCCCGGGTCGACGCGGACCCGAGGCCGCCGGAATGGTGGCTGGTCCATGAGGGTCTGCCGACCCGCGACATCCCGTCCTTCATGGCGTTCGACAGATCGTATCGTGCTTATATCGATCGCATGAACCGGCGCACCAACCTTGCGCTGATGGCGGTGCGGCAGGCCACACGGCCCGTGGTGCTGACGGCCCGCGATCCCGGCGGCAGGCAGGCTGACTGAATGGTTTCCTCGCGATAGAGCGGAGGATGAACGGTGTTGGACGAAATCCTTCCATGATTGACGGATGGTGCTTTTGGCACATACCCCTTGGGGCAAGGTCATGGTAGGAATTTGGGGCAGCGCGGAGCCATGATGGCCCCAGGTATGCCGGTTATCGTTTAAATAGCTGAAAATAAAGGATGCGCCCTTAGCTCAGTTGGATAGAGCAACAGCCTTCTAAGCTGTGGGCCGGTGGTTCGAATCCACCAGGGCGCGCCATCTTTTCAATTTCTTACGGACCATGATGTGAAATGATGTGTCAGAATTCAGGGTGTTTTGACACAGGTTTCGGCACGGGCTGAAAGCGGGTTATGCCCATAGGGGCGCGGGCAGCCAAATAGCGGCCCCTCAGCGAGCCGAATGGGCTCCGGCGATTTCGAGGACGCGCGCGACCTGGTCGGGTGTGAGGCCGACCTCGGCGGCGATGTTCTGGTGCAGCGCGCTCGCGTGCGCTTGCTCGGCCTGCCGGATATCGCGCGCATCGAGCATGTCTTCCCACGCGGCGATTGCGCCTGCCGCGACTTCACCGCGCCTCGGAATATACGTGTCGAGGATCCGTCGTGTTTGCTCAATGGAATGGCCAGAGACAGCGGCGATCTGCGCATCGGTGGCACCCGACTCTGCCATCCTCACCATCGCGGTGCGGCGCAGATCTCGGCGTTGAAGGCCAAGGTCGGCGAGTCCAGCTTTCTTCATGGCGCCGTCCCAGGCGCGAGCAAAATTGCGGTATTCCCATTCGTCTCCCGCCTTCGGGGACGGCACCAGGAGGCCCGACCTAGTCGGAGCGTCGCGCAGAATGACGGACAGGCGCTTGTGCACCGGCACCCGAACGAGCTCGCCCGTTTTGCTTTGGTCGATGAGGTCCACCCAGAGCTTGCCGTCGTCCTTGCGGACGAACGTGCCCCAGTCCATCACCATGACGTCTGACGGCCGCTGAGCCGTGTAAAACAGCAGGCCCGCCGCCACCTTCAGCCGCGGCGGCGCGTGTTCGATGAATCGCTCGATTTGCTCCGGCTCCCAGACCTCTTTCCGCGGTCGGACTCCGAAGTTGGCTTTTGCCTTCAGCGCTGGGTTAGCTGGCAGAACCCCGAGGTCCACGCCATGTTGGAGGGTGATACAGAGCTTGTTGACCAAGCCCTTGGCGACGGTGGGCGTCATCGGGCCTTCCTCGCCCTTCTTGAGCCACGGCTTCTTCTCGCCCGGCTCGCGCCTAGGAGCGGCGGCAATCTCCTTGCTAAGGGACTCGCGGAACGCAACCACGACCGGTCGCGTAATGTCCGCCACGTTGCTGTTTGCGAACCGCTTGACGAGCTTGCCGACGTAAAGTCGGTTCAGGCCTTGCGCTTTGGCCGCCAACCTGCGGAACGCGTCTGACGTCAGGTAGGCGGCAGCCAGCCCCTCAAATGTGGATGTCGGCAGTGGCGCGGCCTTCACATCGCCGTCGAGTTCATCCGCCCGCCGCTTAGCTTCCGCCTCATCGGTTCCGACATGCTTTCCGGTGGCGCGATGATACCAGTCAACACGCACGACAATACCGTTCGCGTTCTTGCGCGGAACCTGCTTCAGTCCATGTAATCTAGGGCGCGCCATCCATTACCTCATCGATTGAACCTGGCCAGCAGTGTAGCCTCGCCTGCTTTCTGCGCAGCCACATCGGCCTGCACCGGCGCAACCGCAGGCGCGATCCCCGCCATATGATCCGCCGCCTTGTCAAGAGCTCGTACATCCCAGGTCATGGCGCGCCCTGTTCTTCCCCGGCGCAATGGCGCAGGCCAGCGACCATCGGCGACCTCCTCACGGAACGTAGCCACCGATACGCCTACGTACTCTGCCGCTTCGGAAATCGCCAGGAACCGGCGCACTGGCAAAGGCAGGGCGGTCGCCGGACGTGGCCGTGGGAGCGCCTTGAGCCGGGGACGCTCGGGCAACGGCGGCCTGACAAGGCCCATACGGGAAGCCGCCATCCCAAGAGTGGCGGCAGTGCAAATAGCGGAGGGGGGAGGAAGATTGATAGCGGATAGGATCGACATGGCCTAGTCTCGTTCACGGGTATGTGAACGAGGATGACCCCGCGTGGAAAATTGTCCAACGGAATTTGTAGTGTGCCCACAGAAAATAATGTGAACTCGTAGAGTAATGTTGACAAAGGCTTTCATGAGCCCGCGACGAGTCGATTGGATCGCCCTTGCATCGTGTTGACTGCTACCCTGATCCCCTGCTACCAAGCCACCAGGTAGCCCGATCCCAGGCTACCTTGGTAGCGAGATAACGACATGAAGGTGGTTGCGGTCGAATCGTCAAAGGGGGGCACCGGAAAAAGTACGCTTTCGATCCACCTAGCCGTGGCCGCCGAGGCCGTGGGCTTGGTCGTCGCCCTGTTCGACTTGGACCCCCAGGCATCAGCAGCGGTGTGGTCCGACCATCGAGGCGAGGCATTCCCTGCCGTCGTGCCCGCTCAAGCTCCCCGACTACGCGGACTCCTCAGGCAGGCCCAAGATAAGGGTGTCGACATCGTCATCCTCGATACGCCGCCCCATGCCGACGGCGTGTCGGCCGAGGCAGGAGCGGTGGCCGACCTGGTCCTGATTCCCTGCCGTCCTTCATCCCTGGATCTGGGTGCCGTGGGGGCCACAATTCGGGTGGCGAGGACGGCCGGGACGCCGACGTGGGTCGTCATCAATGCGGCACCGGCGCAGGGAGTAGAAGTCGCAGAAACGAAGGCGGCCCTCGCAGATTCGGGCGTCTATTTTGCACCGGTGGTGATCCATCAACGGAAGGCCTTCTCTTCGCGTCTTCACGAGGGCCGAACCGCCGGTGAACACGAACCCCGCGGGAAGGCGGCCGCCGAAATCGAGTCCCTGCTGGCCTGGTTGCTTGCTGTTATCGGGCTACCAGTGGACCAAGCCAGCGCGGTAGAAAGTAATCCTGCTACCGTGGTAACTGGCCACCTGGACAGCACGGTAGCCCACCCATGAAGCCTCCCCGGAAACCCCTCTCTTTTGATATGGGTGAAGCTGCTCCGGAAGCCGAACTCCGGCATCCAGTTGCCGCTCATGTTCAGCCGCAGGCGGCGCCGCCTATTGTCGAGCGCCAACAGCTTGGTGTCCGGATTTCCAAGGCCGTTTATCAGCGATTGAAAATCCACGGCATCAAATCAGGTGCTCGCGACCAAGACCTAGTGGAGCGCGCCATCGTTGAACTGCTCGAGCGGGAGGGCGGCTGATTCAGGGGCTTCTGCCCTCGCAGATTGTCGTTTCTAGCCCCCTGAGGCGTATCATTGTCACAGGGGAGACCGCATCATGGACAGCGAATATCACACCGCCGACCGCAAAATCAGCGTGCCAACATTGTCAACATTGGACGCCTATCGTTGCCGAGGCGTCCGTCTCTTTGCTCGTTTCCGGAACGAACTCGGCTGCGATGCGGACGACATCACTGCCATGGATTTCGCCACCTGGCTCCTGCGTCTTCGGCCGACGCTGCGTTCATCAAGCTGGCGACTCTATCGAGCGGCCGCCTTGCACATGATCAGGGGCATGCCGGGGGATGAAGTCGAGGCGGCCGTGGCGCTGCTTAAGGCGCCTGCTCCTTGCCCGCAGCCGACTGTGAAACGGGGTTCTGCCCGCAAGGAGAAATTGGTTCGGAAGGCCGACCTCGACCGGGTCCTCGCTGACCTGAGGGTCGCTTCGCGATCGCGGCTCGCGCCAGTTCTCATCGACTGGCTGTGGGCAGGCGTCTTGACCGGGTTGCGCCCTGGCGAATGGCGGGCGGCGGCAGTCGTTGTCGAGGACGGCCGGGTGCTGCTGATTACAGAAAACGAAAAAGCAACGAACGGCAGGGGGCTCGGGCCAACGCGCACACTCGACATCTCGGCGTTCTCCCGCAGAGACCTGGAGTGCGTGATTCGGATGGCGGCCGTTGGGGCCAGGTGGTCCGTCGATGGGATCTTTGCAGACCAACAGGCACAATGCGGCGCATTGCTGCACCAGGTCTGCCGTCGCCTGTGGCCCGGCCGCGAAAGAGGCTATGCGCTTTACAGCTGCCGCCATCAGTTCACCTCGAACGCTAAGGCCGCCCTGCCAATCGAAGAGGTCTCTGCGCTGCTCGGCCACATTGCCACGAAGACGGCTAACCGACACTACGGCCGCCGCCAATCAGCATGGTCGCCCAAGGATCTGCCGCCCCTGCCGCGCCCGCTGCCGTCTGCAATTGCGCAGGTCCGCCGGAACGCGCGGATGTGCCCCTTCTCCGCGAAGGCCGCCTGAGGAACTCCCGTAGGATGCCAGGTCAGAATTCGGGATCACTGACCACGTTACCCATCATGCCGCGCAACACATTATAGCAACCGTGCAATACTTTTTCGGAATTGTGCAACACTTTTTCGGAAATCAGTTGCACCGTATCTGCACCGTAAACATACGGTATTCTACCGACATAAATCGGTCCAAGGACCGCAGGCTGTCGTCAAAATACGGCATTTGTACCATAACTCATTGAAAATATTACTAACTACCTTTCGCGGGCGCGTGTATTTAGGCGCGCTGGTAGTCTGATCGAAGAATTCTGAAGCGGTCGTGCGCGGGGTTCTTGCGGTATGCATGAGGCCCGCTCACAGTAAAACGGCCGGGGGGAGGCGCGCCAACGCCCACGATCCCCGGCCGATCTACTTCACACGGTGCCAAGCATGCAGCCATATAATGCAAAGATCAACGCTGATCCAGCCGGTTGCGTCGGAAAGGAAACGTTGGCAGCCCTTTATCCGTACGACGTCCGGACTGGCATGCGGACCGGCGGCCATCCTGGGAAAACCTTCACGCCGAATAAGACCGTTCCATTCGGGAACCACCTGTTCTTCCAGGCCGAGCCGATTGAATTCTCCGGGCCACGCGAGATGCACCAGATGCTCGTGGGCCTTGCCGAGGAGGGGCGGGCTTTTGTTGTCCGCGGCCAGCGGGCGCACCGGGGCGATTATCTTCGGCGCACGAAAACTGGGAAAGGCACGTGCCCACCTGGCCTGAAGTCGGCGAGGCTCCATTGTTTGCCCATTGATTGCGACAAATGGGCAAACTTAGCTGGCCTGGATCCGCGCACGGACCCACAGGCTGCATGGAGATGGATGATCGCAATCCTAGGAGACGAGTTCTCAGGGGTGACGTGTTCGGCCCACTGGTCTTCATCGTGTTGTGCTCTGACGCCCGTCGGGGAGGCACCTGCCACCTTGGACGCAAGGTTCTGGTTCTGGCTCGACGAACCGCTGGGCGAACAGGGCGTCCGGAGTTTGCTGAAGCGGTTGGATGCCCACGTGCGGGCGCGCCTCGCCGAAATGGGCGCCTCGATCGCCAAGGGCCACCGGCTGGTGGATCCAAAAGTCGCTGACTGCCAGCAGCCCATTTATCTGGCACCCCCGCGGTTCCTCGACGGCATGACCGACCCGTTGCCGGGCAAGCGGCACACACTCATCGAGGGCAGCCGGGACGCCGTGTCGCTAATGGCCTGCCGGAGCGGCCTTCCGGAACTCGAAATCGCCGGGCCATCGGCCGAGCGAGACGTGCCAGCAACGGAAAAGGCTGCGAAAGCGCCGCGCGTCCGCAAGACCTTGAAGGCGCTACACGACGTCATCCCGCTCGCCGCCAGCGCTCGGTTGATCGCGGCCGAGCGAGAGGCGCTCGATGCTGCTATAAGAGGCACCGGCTCGTCTGAATACCGGTCGGCATGCGTGAATCTTTACTATCGGCGCGCCGCCCTGGAAATGGCGGCGCTAGCCATCCATCGAGGTGGACTGCCGGTCGGAACACGAGATTTGCACTGCACGATGATCGCCGCGGCCTACGTCGCGAGCCTGCCGCTGGGGATGACCGCCGAGCGGGTTCGCAGAGAGCTCCGGGGGCTGCTTGTGCCGGTAGTCGGCGACGACTGGATTGATGGCGAGTGGGAGGTAACGGCCGATGCGTCCATCATCGGCCGTTACCTGGCTGCAAGCCACGGCGAGAAGGCGGCGAGCGGCAAGGGGCTTCGCTACACGTACGGCAAACAGCGTCTCATCGAGGAGTGGGAGCCGACATATGACGAGGTTGTGGCTCTGGGACTTCGTTCGCTGGCGACGGACGCTGACCGGCTGGCGGCCCAACGTAACGCCGCTCGCCAGGCCGTAGGCAACAAGACAAAAGACCAGTGGCTCGCCGCGGCCCGTAGGCTGGCGCCTCGGGTGCATCAGCTGAAAGCCGAGGGGATGTCAGCTCGCGGCATCGGCCGTGAGCTCGGAATGCCGATATCCAAGATCCTCCGTCTGCTCGCCCTGGACGCTGAGACGGTTACCGTGCTGGCCGAGAAGGGATCGCCTGAGGTTCAGATGTCTGATCCGCTGCTGGGCGCTATCGCATATCTGGTTGCTTCCCGGGGCTTCGAGATGCCAGAGGAGTTTGCAGACGCCCTCGGAGAACCGGTGGCGCTGATCACGGCGACTATGACTGGGATGGGACTTATGCCGGGGCTACCGGCCGCTGCCTAGTGTTGGTGGAGAACGGGCTCGTGGAGGGCAACCGGGGCTCATGGGCGGCTTTCTGTATACCGGCGCTGGTTTCCTGCCGGGTCAGGCTTTCCTGGCCCGGCAGGGCCTCCCTGTGGCTCTCCCAGCCTCCCTCCTGTACATATCTCCAGTAACCGATAGATCTTTGGCATCCCTTCTTCTTCTTTCTTTCTATAGAGGCCGACGCAACCCGGATCACTCGGTAGCTTCCGGTAGCCCCGGCAGCTACCGAGTGTTGGTGGAGAACGGGCTCATGGAGGGCCACCGGAGCTCATGGGCGGCTTTCCGTATACCGGCGCTGGCTTTCCTGCCGGGGCAGGCTTTCCTGGCCCGGCAGGGCCTCCCTGTGGCTCTCCCAGCCTTCCTCCTGTACATATCTCCGGTAACCGATAGATCTTCGGCTCCCCTTCTTCTTCTTTTCTTTCTATAGAGGCCGACGCAACCCGGATCACTCGGTAGCTGCCGGGGCTAAGCTCACTGTTCCTCTTCGCTTCAGGGGAGCGTGTCCCAGACGAAACCCCACAGCATCGCCAGAAACCGGTCGACGGTCTCGACGCTCTCGACCGGCTACTCATCGGTGCCACGCGTGGTAGATCAAAGCTCAGAGACGGAGCATCGTGCTTTCGCACTATCGAATGCACCCGGTCTGCTTCGAGGAAATCGAGCAACACTTCAGCACTCTGCTGCCGTGGCGGCCCGCCGATCGACGTGGAGCGGTGGCGGAGGTGCATAGGGGCGAGTTGCGGCGCGTATGATGAAGGATGTCGCCGATGAGACAGATAATTTTCGTAGATATCGATGGCGTGCTGCTTTCTGGCGCGGCATGGGCCACTTTGCCGCGCAATAGTGAATTACAGCGGCGAGCTTCCGTGTCCGGTTACGCTCAACATGAGGTATCCGCGCAAGCTGGGTTTGACCCCATCGCAATTGCGATGCTCAACAGGCTCGCTGAGCGGGCAGCCGCCGAACTCGTGATCTCGAGTATTTGGAGGTACAGCGTTGGCTCGGTTGATACGAGAACCAAGCTCATCGCGGAAGGCATTCGTGAGGAATTATTCCACGTCGACTTTGCCTGCCCGCTAGCGTCGCCAGCTAACAAGCGCCGAGACATCCTGACCTGGCTCCGAAAACACGGCAATCCAGACTACGTGATATTGGACGACGAGGTTATTTATGGGATGAATCAGGTTCTGTGCGATCCAGTCGCAGGATTCGGTGTTCGGGAATATCGAGATGCTGCCACCGCGCTCGGTTTCCAAGACCACGTGATGAGCGCTAAACGTTGATGGCTTGCTGCTTACCAGCACGGCCAAGTTTGCGACGGCTGGTCAGGGAAGCGTTCATCGGCTGTTTCTCACTTGGATCTGCCACTCTCCGCTACTTGTTCAAGCGGTCGCGTTCGATTGACTCAGCCAGTCGGCGCATGGGGACCGACACCCGGCGGGTGCCGTATTCCCATTTTTTGTACGCGTGAAGATGTACGCCCAGCACTTCCGCGGCCGCAGCCTGTGTCATGCCGATCCTGTGTCGCCATGCGGTGATCTCCTCCTTCGTCCACCCTTGAGGATTGGACGAAGGGGTGGACGGCGGTTGCATAATTTGGCCTCCTTCCAAAACGTAGTCATTGACTACCTACGAGATTTTCCCCATAAAGTAGTCATCGACTACCGTATAGGATGCAAGCAACCATGGTGGCAACATCTGTATCCGTCGTGTTCGCTAAGGTTGACGGCGGCCAGCCGTGCGACATCACTCGCACACGGATCGGCAGGCAGCTGAAACGGCTGGCGAACGGCCTCATTTCGATCTGTGAGGACTGGCAGGCTTTCGAGGACGCGGTATTGGATCGCGCGGAGGAGATCGGCGGTCACGACCTCAAGGTCGACGGCAATGTGCTGTTGATTTTTTGTGTCGACCTGACCGCTGATGCTGAGTTCGATGTCCAAGCATGGCAAGAGGGTGAGGATCTGATGGGACTGTCCTCAGATAAAAACTTGACCAGAAACGGCCTTTGAGGGTGGTGCATGAATGGGGTTAAAAATTTGTAGTCGGAACCCCTTTATATCTTGCGGTTAGGCTGGACTGGGGAATTGACTTGCCTGCTGGACGCCTTCATCGCATTCAGCGGGTTGTGCCATCAGGTGCGTGCTGAACGCCAGGGGTCACCGGCTCTTGCGGCGCGTCTCCCAGCGCTCAACCAGCGCCTTGCTCTCGCCCAAGCAGACTGTTGATGGCAACTGGATCAGATCCAGCAGATGTGTCACGTTCACGGGTATCGGAGATCCGAAGGAGACTTCTTTTCTGATGGTGCCGGGCCGCCCCCGGCCTCTGGAGCAAATGCGACCGTAATGTTCGAATCTGATAACAGCCGCAGCATCCTAACGCGCAGCCTAGTACGTACCAGCGCTGCCGCGGACACGTACGCGCAGCGCGCCAAGAGGGCGCGCCAGGTCGGCGAGCAGTGGGAAGCCTATGCACACCGACTGGAGACCCGAGTTTCTGACTTGGAGCTCGCGCTTTGCGTGAAGACGGCGCACGCCGGGGGCCTGCAGGCGTACCTCGATGAGTTCAAATCGGCGCACCCGAGAAGCCCTGTGCTCGCCGACAGCGGCAAGCGGTACAAGAAGTCGGGCAACCTGAAAACAGTTGGGAGCCTGCTCTACGAGCGGACGTTCGACCGAATGGCCGTCGAGGCTGGCATAGCCAGTCCCTTAGAATATCGAGCCGACTGATCGGATGTGGCGGGGCCTTTCGGCCCCGCCCTCAGGGTTCTGGCTGTTCGGTTGGTCGTTTGGTTCCGCCCTCGTCTCCGCCGGTCGGCGCCTGCTGGCCGCCCTTCTCGTTGCTCGGGCCGCGCGTCATCGAGCGTGCGGCGAATGATGTGCCCGTATTTCGGACAAAACTTCCAACTGCGGCGAACACATTATGTGTTTCCCCATGCTCGCCTCGCTCAAGATCCGGCGCACCCATGATGTGGGCGGCCATGCTCGGGATTTGATGCACCAGCGACATGCACCTGACCGCCAACTGATAGTGCATGTAAAGTAAAATAGCGAGCATTGTCATAATGCCGACAATACCAATAATGTCATTCCCCTGGCTGGACAGCATTGCTAGCGCAAATGTTTGGTTCAAGTACCCCGCCATTACTGCGAATAGGATGTTCGACAGTATAAGGCCGAACAACAGCAGGGGAGGCCGTGTCACGGCGTGGAAAATGATAGTGTAGATGGCTTTCTGTGGTCCGTCTATCAGTTCCTGGCCATCATAGCGTAGGTGAAAAAACGCTGCGATCGGCGCCACGACCACCAGTTCTGCCGCCAGCGTCGCAGAGGCCAGCACTGCGAAAAACCACATGATGTATGGAATCAGTGGCAGAACGTAAGCGTTGATGGCACCGAAAACCAGCAGGCTGCCGACAACAGCGTCAACAAATGTCGAGACCGCTTTCAGCCCTTCAAGGGCGCCCGCCGGGACGGCTGACACCAAAGGCCCAGCAATCGGAATCGCTTTTGCCCCTTCCTCGCCGGTGGCAGCAGCAACCCGAAGTCCAACGTAAGTGACGAAGAGGGTTTCGCCCGCAACCAGCGTCGTATTTCCTAGGCCGACGATGTCGCCCATCGGATTTACGGGGTCCAAACTGGCCAAATTCGTCACGCCTCGCGCAATCATGTCGCCTGGTACTTTCAGCAGCAGCGCGAGTGGGTTCCATGACTGAAAATCCTCGCGCACCTGCACGTCGCCGCGCGTCGTGTAGGCAGTCTCGTTGCTGTCGCGGATCAGCAGTGCGAGACCCTGCAGAGCGCTGTTCATTCGAGCGCGACTATCTCTGGTCAGGAGATCCATCTGTACCGACTGCACAGCTGGCATAGCGCCCGCTGCCTGATCTACGGCCGCAGCGGACAGCCTCGTCAACGTAAAATTGAGAGCACCGGCGGAGGCCCAGCCGAGTTTTTGGGCCGTGGCGGCAAAATTGGCGCGACCTGAAGTATCAAGTGCCGCGGCCATCATTTTGACGTCGGTCGTCATCGTGCTCTGGTATGCGGCAGCGGCCGTCAGGACCCCGGAGAGCAAGGATCCGGCATTTGACGGGGGAGCAGCAGGTGCACCAGGCGAGACCGCGTCAGCAAGTGCCTGCGGAAGACCAGAGGCGCGAACCGAAGTCACGAAACTGGTCATGGCCGACGTGCGTGCTTGGTCAAATGCGGCGTAGGCGGCTATTTCCTCCTGCGATGAGGCCGGATCGTTCACATTTGCAGCCGTTTCCGCCGTGTTCGCGATTGCGCTGGCACTGGTCACGAAAGAGTCCAGCGTCAGGCTGCCGCACAGCGGCCCGTAGTCCCATACCGTGCCAGAGCCGCTCGGCGTGCCTGATGTCGGCGGCAGGGCGTACGCTTTCCCGCCAGGGTTCGTTGGACTCGCGCCACTCTTAAATAGGCCGATGATCCACGAGCTCGTACCATTTGAGACTTTCGACATCTGGCTGTCGTATAGGGTTGCTACTTGGGCACAAGTCTCCGCCTGCAAAACTTCTGAAGCTAAGTTGTTCGCGAGGTCAAGCTGGGGCGGCACAAGAGTCGCCGCGCTCGTCGGACTGAGCATCGTTTGCACATAAAGAGCCCAAAGATCATTTGTCACTCCGTACGACCCAATGATCATGATCAGCGCGATCAGTTGCGCGCCGCAGTACCCTTTTACCGGCGCCAGCATGGTGGCGCCCAGGCACACTCGAAGCGGTGCGAAGAATGTGTGCCAGCGGTCACCGAGTACCTTGCCGCTATGCGCCGTATGTACTAAACCAATCACAGTAAACCACGCGAGTGAGAAAGAACCAAAAGCCAATAGAATACTGTTGACTAGCATAAAAAGAGGTTCCAAGGCATCGGTGTCGCTCGATGTGCCACCCCATGCAAACGCCGCGCCGGAGAACATCCGCTGAAGCCATTGAAGGGACAGGTCATTAGCGTGCGTTGCTTGTGTCGTCCACGAAGTCCACTGCTGGATAGTCTGCGCCACGGCTGAACCGGGCGTACTGCTAGCAATCGTCGTCTGCGCCACGGCGTGCGGCGCCAGCGCTGCGGCGACGATCAACGCGAGCGGGATGGCGATCGCTCTCGCGCCAAGCCAGGCCGCCGGGCTTCTCAGCCATTCGTTGATCGACAGCGAGCGCGACCGGATCACGTGAAGGTCGAAGCTCGACCGGGCGGCCCGAAGGAGCATGGGTACTGCAAAAATCCAGGGCAAAGAATGGTCGAGCGCGGGCAGCGCCGTGTGTCCGATCAGCCCAAAGCTGGGCGCGAGGATCGCGTACGCAACGCAGGTCACAGCGATGAGGAACCGGATTACGAACCGGCGTTCCGCCGAATGCTCGAGCTGCGGCAAGTCTGCTTCGGTCACCCCATTCGCCTGCATCGCCTCGGCGAAGCGCTGACGCGGGTCGGCGATCTGGGCCAGTCGGTCGGCCTGCGGTCCCCTCGGCTCCGCCGCCATCGCAGTCGTCGCCATGGTAGCGACGCCCTGCGTATCGCGCTCAAGCACAGCCACGTGCGCGTCCAAAGCGGACATCGGATTAGCTGGCCTGAGAGCCAGCCGGACGGCGCGTCGAATAGGGTTCAGAATTTCAGAGGACATTGTTCGCCTCCTTATGCATGGAGCGGCGCTTCGCCTTCATTACGACGCCTCCTCCCACGATGGCGGCGATCACAGCAAGGAACGGCCACGCCGCTGGAGTGAGCAGGACGTGCCAGAGCATCCTTCCAGCTACCGGCGCGGTCGCCACGACAAGGCAGATCAGGGTTGCCGCGCCCAGGAGCAGCTGCACTTTATTGCCGACATGGCTGGCACCCGCGCTGAGCCGCTCCAGAGATGACGGTGTGTTCGGAAACCGGCGGATCAGGGGCCGCCACGCCGTATGTGTCATCCAACGAACCACTGACCAGGTCAGCCGCAGCCCGGCTGACAGCATGGCGATAGAGAGCGCCATGTCCAACAACATGATGGCGTGACCACCGACCGTTGCTAACCACGCCACTCTCACGGTCTCGGGGCTGTTGCCCAGGTGGGCATCGGCCAACAGCATGTGCGCGGATCGGTCGCCGAAATCGGCGAGCACCAAGCATATCATCAGGCCAAGGACGAGAACACCATAGGCCACATCGCGAAAAACTTCGCGCGCGGTCTTGCCGAGCCAATGCAAAAGAGTCGTTGTCAACGAAGTATTCAAGGTGCCGCCCTCCCGTTGATGTCCATTTTGTCAACAATTGAACCCGAGACATCCTCTACAATTTAGGATTGATCGGAAGACGGTCGATGTGCAACACTTTCGTGCGGATTATTTTGAGAGGCCATAAATGGATAATTTGTTGACACTACTTGGAGAAGCCCGTGCTTATGTCAACATTTACTCGGCTGGCCGCCCGCAGCCAGGCTCGGCGACTGCGCGCGCGTACGACCAAGCGTATCAGAGGTGCTTGTCCGGGATACACGACGATGACGCGGCCGCGGCGACCGAGCGGTGGAGACGTGCCGCGATCAGGCATGGCGCGCTTCGGCGTCTGCGCAAAGCGGTCGAGCCATTGGCAGATGCGGTAACGTGCGGTGATCGGACCGCTGCAGAGCTTGCGGCAGCCTCGGTTCGGGCTGCCCTTACTATACTATATCGACACCCGGCCGGTGTCCCGGGACGAGGTCGCCGGGCAGCCCCGGTCCCAGCCATCTGACGGAGACCAACGTCGCTGAGGCGAACTGATGACCGCAATATCCATCCCCATGATTCGCCGTCGTCTCATTCCTGATAAACTACATTGCCTCATAGTTGGCCGTTGTCTCCTCGCCTGAGCGATCATTTCAATATGGCTGAGTACGTGTTCGGCTCTACCGGTGCGCACCGGATCTGCCGCGGCCTGTTCACCGAAGTTCGGCGTTGGCTGGAACCGAGACCATGATAATGCCTACGGCGCCGGACCGGAACACGGTAACACGTGATCAATAATGCAGGCGATCGCGTGCAGACAGGTCTGGACTGCGGGCAACGACCGTTCAGCATGCACACCAAGCCACCGGAGGGCCGCCTGTGGATCTCGGCGGCCAATTCGCTCATCGGGGCCATAAATATGCCGGGCGGCCGGTCGGGTTCAATTAAGGCGTCTGGACGGCTAATCCTGTTTTGAATCGTTGTTTCGCCCGATGACATGGCGGCGTTTGCTCGGCAAATCTCTCTCGCTTGGTGTTATACTACTCCTCCTTCCGCCGGGCCCGTCCTCCGGGTCGCCGCGGTCCCCTGGCAGGCTTCCGAGAGGTTTCCGTCACCCCTCCGGTAGCCGGTCCAGTCCCGAAGCGGCCAGTCGCTACGCCGTCCGCATCCGAAGACGTTCCTCCGCCGACGAGGACAGCCACCTCGTCGCCGCTCAGGGAACCGCGTTCGAGAAGCATCGCGGCCACACGCTCGACGACATCGCGATGACGTTGCACGGTCACCTGCACCAGATCTTCCGGGAGCCAAGCAACGTCTGCTGCGAAGCCGATGCAATGGCGGCCCTCCGCGAGGGCGTCGGCAATCATCTCCATTTCGCGATCTCGCTAGTATTTTCTCGGCTCTTCGCTGGGAGCCAATGCGAGCCAGTCCCCTGCGCCCCAGTAATCGTTTTCTTGCCCATCGCTAAAACGCTTCCCGTGACGCATCCTCGCCCCCCAGGCGTCCCGTGCGTGTTCAACCCAATCCTGTGCCGGGACGCGGATGACACAGACGGAACCGTCACGTCCAGCCTGCTCGACTGTGACGCCCGCTACTTCCAGAGCTCGCGCCAGCAGCAGCCATGCGGCGACATGGGCAGGGTTCAGGGGAGTCGCAGCCCCAATGTCATTTGTTGACCCGTCCCTTAGTCTGACTTTAAGCGTTTCGGAGAAGTGCGCCATCAGACCAGTCCCCTCACGTCACGAGCCGCGAGGGAGGGGTCGTGGTCGGCCCGGTGAAACAGCTCCGCAACGACCGGGTCGTTATAGGGGGAGGCGAACCCGAGTTCGAACGGCTGACCAGGTCAGAAATGATGTCGAGGGACGAGACCATTAAGGGGCTTCCGTTAATCAAGCGAAACCGCCTACGGCAATGCCGTCCAGATAGCTGAGCACGTCTTCGGCCCGGCCTCCGCGCACAAGATCCCCGGCGGTTTTGCAGCCGAATCCAGGGATGGGCTGCGACCGAAACCATTCGAAGGCTTGCGGCGGCGACCCGCACCAGGCCAAGACGCGGTCAATGATGTGCGCGACCTCGCTCAGCCCAGCCTGAACTACAGGAGATACCCAATCCGCGATCGCAAAGGTATCAGATAGGGGCGGTCCGATGGCGGCCGACAATTCGCTCCTAGAGACCGAAAGCACGCGGGCCAGCCGGTCGCCGTCAATCAAGCCGTCAGGGCCGCTCACGTCGTGTAGAAATGTTGATTTGCCAGATGCCGTGCTCGCCCCTCATGCGAAAACCGATCTTCGACGCATGGGGTAAAGTGATCAGAGACCGTCAAAGCCGCGCATTTTTCTCAGTCGTTGCGTATATGAATTATGATATTCTTCCAAGAACCGCTCGACACCAACGTGGTCGGAACGGCGCGGCGCGGCTAGTCGCAAATGTCTGGCCATCTTCTGTGCGATGACCCAGTTTCGGTCGTCGTTGACGCCGGGATAGTTGGGGTCAACTGCCAACAGCAATCGAAGGGCGATGCGCCCTTCTTCATCCAAGTCCCGTGCGGTGATTACCTGGCCGAGCGAATAGACACGCCCGCTTGAGGTTCGAGCACGGTCGGCTGACTCCGTGAATTCCACAATGGGCGTCGAGAGGACCCAGGAGAGACCCCCAGTGTTGGGGTGCCAGGTGGCGTATCCGAACAGGCATTCGTCACCAATCGCATCGACCACCATCCATTGCGTCATCGTCGCGGTGATCAGAGCGTCAGCAAGAGGAGGCGTCATCACAACCACCATTTACTGGACCGCGTCGACCTAACTTATTACGGAACAACATCTGTAAATCCCCAGGTACGCAGGGCATACGCAAGATGGGCTCGAAGCTCCGGATCGAGCTCAGGCTCGTCACGAGTTCCAAGCAAATAGTTCTGCCCGGACCAAGTCCGTATCGCACGCGCCGTCAGATCGACGGCCACGATGGAGGATGTGATCCACGTGTTCCGAAGCCGAACACGACAGGCGAGCGCATGGATGTCGACGGCGGATCCAATACGAATCGCAATGAAGCTCCAGAGCTCCAACATGTCCTGTGGCGGCCCGACGGTCCCGACAACACTTTCGATCTCGACATCGCTCGCGTGCGTCACGGACACCGGCTTACCGCGATAGATCGCTTTGAACAAAATGTCGGCGTCGATCATTGATCCACCTGGCAGTGCTTCGGGTTCGCCATGCCTCATCCACCATTTCCGTCACGTCGCCGTCCGGCTGTACGTTTGGCCTTAAATGCCGAGATGCCGGAAGTTCTTTGGGCTTTTATTGCCTGACTTTCCGCTCGGAATGCTTCCGGTTGGGGAGGGGATGAGCGTTCAACAATCGAATGTACCCGGCCAATCTGGTCGCTTCGGATGCGGCGCGCAGGACATGGGAATGAAGGGCCGAGGCATCGGCGGCGACCCGGCGCCAGATGCCTTCATCACTTGCATAGGCTCGGATCAGCGTGTGGGCATCTCCAACTGATAAAGAGAAGTCCTCCCCAGCCGCTTCATGGACGATCTTCAACCATTTGATTACCGCCAAGTGGAGTTCCGCAAAAACCTTCACGCCCTCGAGGGCAACCCGAAGCGCAGCAGTGAACGTCGTCGGATCCAACCCTAACGGATCGGGCTGCAATCCGTGCCAGCCGCTACTACTGCGATGCCGATTCAGAGACCAGTCCTCCCACTCGGCCTCGGGCATGACAAGCCATGAGGCCGTCGGACGCCCATCAAGGTATGCGATGGCTACTTCACGCGCATAGGGCCGGTCATAGATGTGCTCGATGCTATCCACATGGATAACCGCGCGCTTCCGCCATCTGTCCGACCGTGGACGCCGGTAGATGCTCAGAGAAGCGACGCCACTCTCCGAGTAGTCGGAGGACCCTTCCCTGGGGTCTGATGGGCGCGTACGTGCCGCGTCCTCGGATATGTGTTGTTTCGACATCTGGTGCCCCGAGCGTGAAGGCGCCAACCCAGAGTTGTGTCGGCACTCCGAATCGGCTGCTGACTGGAAGACCATATGTCAGAGGGGGGCATCGGTCAAGCGGAAACTGTTCTTCTGATATCATACTCTGAATCAGGAGTACCGACTTTGCGTTACCCAAACACCGATTGTATGTTGTTTTAATGTTGACAAGGATTTCGTCCTGGACACAGCCCGCCGAGTTTTCTGTCACCTTGTCCGGTGGGTAAGGATTCAACCAGAATATCGGTCGGGCTACCGTTACCGCGTGCTCTTGCGGCAGCGCGGGCGCTTGTCGGCATAACGCAGCGTAAGCTGGCAGCCGAGGCCGGGCTGTCTACTGGTTCGGTAGCACGTTATGAGGCGGGCATTTCCATGCTTCGGGCCGACAACCTCGGAGCCATCGTGGCCGTTCTCAAACGGCACGGTATTCGCTTCCTCGAAGAAACCGACGAGGTGGAGATGGGGGTGATGCTACTTAGGCGCGATCTTCCCCACGAGTGACGAGTATGGCTTGAAGTCTCGCCCGGCAGCGGTGCGTGGGTGGTTGAGGTCCTGAAGTCAAATGTGCGCCGCAGACCACGGCCGTCAGCTGAAAGGGAATACCCATCCGCAGGTCTGTTCGGGCGCCTTCACCACCAGATCAACTTGAAATTCAACGCAGCGACGGCATCGAAGTTCACAAGCCCAACGGCGCCCGCGGGAACAATTCATGGAATTCGATGGACACATTGACCTATGCCCAGGCGATGCGCTTGTATCACACGTCGATAGCTTTGGAAGGGCCGCCGACGGGCAGTGTCAAACGTAAGATGACACTACCGCCTGTTATGCAGCATTCGGCTGGTCACCTCATCCTCGGAGCGAACACGCCACGCATCGAGGTTTGAACCGGTGAAGGGGCGGTCACCAAGAGGCGACCCGCCGCCGTTACCTTCCGTCGTTATTCGGTCACGTTCGCTGATCGATCGGCCCGATGTGTGATTGAGGCGGACAAGCTTTCACAGCTCCATGCTGGCCGCGGGGAGAGCCCGAAGGGATACGCGGGCTTTCCGGTGAAGACTACTGAGCATGTGCGCATTCAAGCCGCGGACCGTCCTCTATTGTGCGCGGGTTTCACCACCGTATTGGGCGCATTTGACCAGGCTCATGCCGAACTGGTGCAAACCTACCAACTAGGGGGCGGGCGCAGGAAGAAGTGGCTCAGGATGGCGACGACTACGGAGGAGTTTCCGAGGCGTAGAACAGTGTTGGGGTCGCTATCATCACATCTCGTTGCGACTGTTGACAACGCGCGGTGACCGGTTACCTGATGTGCGCCCACGGGACGAGCCGATAAGCCATGACGAGATTCAACTACTCTGGCCGATCAGTACCGGTGCGCGGCGGCGGCTACCTCACTGTTAAGGTAAGAGATCACCACGACTTCAATTTGCTTCAGAGTCAGACATTATATTGCCTTGAAGCGGCTCTGGGACACTTGGCGATGGTCAGCGGTCGTTTGAACCAGTATCCCCTTCATCCGTGGGTATTGGAATTCGCAAAACGATATTTTCTGGTGAACTCCAGAGACCACTACATATCGACTTTGCAAACCGGCGTCGCACAGATCTGGACCGGCTTGAAAGGCGACACGACTATTAAGGCGGGTCCCATTGACCGCTTGAACGAGACAGCCGGGGAGGTGCGTAGGAGGCGAGTCTACGATGATCTACCGCC
>NZ_LMUJ01000111.1:210693-240887 GCF_009765975.1 Acidisphaera sp. S103
ACCAGGCTTATGACCTATTTCGGCGTGAAAACCTTATTGCACGAAGCGTCTCACAAATACCTTGGCACGAATGACTACGTTTACTTTGCAGACGACGGGGTGACGCCTCTCGGGGTTTTCAACGACTTCAAGAGAGCAGTGACCAACGCAGACAGTTGGGGCTGGTTCATCGTGATGGCTGGCTGGATTGAGGCCTATCACTATCAAGGGGCGGTCCCCAGGTATTATTGAGCTGCCGAGATCGGTTGCCCCAACATGATTGTTGAGCCAGGCGACGAACGCTTGGAAGAACGTGCGCTCGGCAGCTGAAGCTTCATTGATCGGGCGATCAAGTGGAAGCGCGAACAGGGCATAAAGGTATTACCGAAAGCCCTTCCGGGCCTCCTCCTGCCTAGGGCGCAACCGCCTCGTCGATCAGACGCTCCAAAGTATTCGCCGGGAAATCTGAGAAACGCGCCCTCAGCGAACCGGTCATAAACAGCAGCTGTTCGGCCCCGATCGCTGTTGTGTCGGCGCACTTTGCGCCATCGCGACGTCCAAAATGAGTTTTGACCACCGGACATTGGCCAGGGCAGCTCCGTCCAGCGGCGGCGCCTTGGAGATGGTTCGGACAGTGTAGGCATGATCGGCTGGCCCCGATGTGTGCTTGAGGGGGACGAGCTTTGGCAGTTCCGCGCTGGCCAGGGGAGAGTCCGAGCGGATACGCGGGCTCTCCGGTGAAACCAATCGAGCTTGTGTGTTTCACGCCGCGGTCCGCCCCCTCGTCGACGCCTCGGACTCATGCAGATACGTCGTGAAACCATCTTTCGCCGGTGGAACGGAGTTGAGCAGCATGACGGCGCTGACCTGCCCACGATGACCGATGCCGTGGGTAATCACATGCATGAGCATTTCTTCGCGCGACATGCAGCCGGGGGCGCCGTCCGTGAATGCGAAGTCGATCCGTTCCGCCAATTGGTCGCGTTCGAGCGCCGATACGTAATCGATATACGCCTGGTCGCTTTTTCGAATGTCCGCGGACAGATCTAGCAGCGTCGGCATTTGGCTTAGGTTGGCCGACGCGTATGCGTGCGCCTCTCGCTTCATATGCGCGGCGAAGATCCGGTCGACGACATAGCTGTGGCTCAGGGCCTTGATGGCCAACCCGGTGATCGGAGATTTGCCGTCCAGCCCGGCCAACGCGGTCAGCAGTGCATCGTTCGCCCAGGCCTTGTATCGGAATAATCGCTGCAATGTGTCGTGCATGTTCGTTTTTCTCCTGAGAGAATTGCGCGGTGTGGGTGGGTGTCGCGCGGGGTGTTGCCCTCATCTCCATGTTGGATAAAATATGAGCGATTATTCGCTTTCGATACTCGCATTGGCGGCACGGAAAAATGGTGCGCAGATCGCTTACAAAGCCCAGGAAAGCCGCCTCTCAGCAGCGGTCACGCGCGACGGTGGATGCGTTGATTGAAGCGACCGCTCGCATTCTCGTCAGGGAAGGCTTCGACAAGGCCAGCACGAACCGTATCGCCGAGGTAGCGGGCGTCAGTGTCGGTTCGCTTTACCAATATTTCCCGAGCAAGGAAGCGTTGGTCGTCGCTGTAGCGGAGCGCCACCAGCAGGAGATCATGCAAACGGTCCGCGGCGAGTTGGCGGAAGTTCTGGCCGAGCCGGTGGAGAAGGCAGTACGCAAGCTCATCGCCGTCGCGGTCAAGGCACACCGCGTCGACCCCAAGCTGCATCGCGTACTCGCCGAGCAAATTCCGCGCGTGGGCAAGCTCGAGAAATTGGAAACACTCAATCCAGAGAACTTCATCCTATTCAGCAGGTATCTCGAGAGTCATCGGGACGAACTTCGTGTTCATGACCTGGAGCTTGCGTCGTTTGTATGCGTGACCACGATTGAAGCGTTGACGCACAACGCAGTCCTGCATCACGCCAAGATGCTTTCGGGCGAGGCCATGGAAGCGCTTATCGACGAGGGTGCGCGCCTGGTGACCGGGTACCTGAAGGGTTAGTTCGGATTCTCAGCGCAGCGCCCTTGCTCGTTCCGGCACATCCGCGGGCACGCCATAAAGCGAGCAGGATAGCGCGGTTCGTGGCACGTACCGGGAACGCCGCTTGCGCTGGCCCCCTTGGAGTTTAGTTCGATTGCGACAATGCGTTACGCGGTAGAACAGGGGTCTAGCGGACGTTCATAGGAAATAGTTCAATGCGGACGCATACCCCTCTAGGCCCGCTCCAGACCCATGTCGGACGTTGGGAAGCTCCACTCGCAGGCAGCTCGTCTTGTGCACCCCGCTCGTCAACTTGGGGCGCGGAGCAGGCCAACAATGTGGCTGATGGCGTCCTTGTCTGCGAGCCCTTCATCGCCAGTGACCGCCAGGGCCATGCGAATCTCGAGCTGGCTGCAGAGCCAGAATTGTACCCGGGCACCGCCGATGAGCGTGGCGAGGCCAGGCGGCAAGTCATTGCGGATAAAGCCAGTGTCTTGGGCGCGTTGCATAAAGACGACGACCGGCCGCGTCATTTGCTCGGCGCGGGACAGCGTTCATTCTGCAGGCCGTCCAACCGTCGCCAGAGGTTGAATCGGAACGATAAGGGCCGGGCCTTCCAGAACGTCAGGTAGGCTCGAAGCATCGTCGTGACGCCGTCACCCGGCGGTAGAACAAAGTCCACGGCGTCGGCCGTAAAGGCCATGAAATCGGCGATGATCTGTTCCCCAACCACACGCCACGACGCTCCCTTGCCCCGTAGTGGCGATTGAGCAGCAGCTGGGAGCCGCCCGCCGCCTGGGCGATCTGACGGGTTCCGGTGCCATGCGTTACGATTTAGCCGCGCCCCCCCGTCACATCGATAGTTGCACCCGTGACATAGCTTGCCTGTTCGGAAAGCAACCACAGGATAGCTTCCGCCACCTCCGAAGGGCGGCCTGCGCGGCCGAGCGGGACCGTTGAACCGAATTCGGCCGCCTGATTGGGGAGACCGGCAGACGCGTGCATGGCCGTGTCGATCAGCCCCGGGCGCACTGCGTTTACCCTTATGCCCTCGTCTGCAATCTCGCGTGCAAGACCCCATGTGAACGTGTCAATCGCCCCCTTTGAAGCGGCATAGGCAACAAACATACCGGGTGCACCTACCCGCGCCCCGATCGAGGACACGTTGACGATGCCGCCGCCCTTCCCGCCGTGACGGGTTGACATCCGTTTGATCGCCTCGCGCGAGCACAGCACGGGTCCAGTCAGATTCACTCGCCATAGTTCGGCTAACACAGTGTCTTCGATTGCCTCCACACGGCCATGATGGGGGAGCACGGCGGCATTGTTGATAAGGGCAGAAAGCGAGCCCAATTCACGATCTATCACTTCGAACAAGTGTCGGACGCCGTCCTCGGTTGCCGCGTCCGCGCGGACTGCCATCGCCCTGGCTCCGTTGGAACGTATGTCCGAGACCACGTTCTCCGCATCGGCTAAGCTGCGGTGGTAATTGACGCAAACCGTGTAGCCGCGTTGTCCGG
The DNA here is from genome assembly GCF_009765975.1 of Acidisphaera sp. S103. Classification (GTDB taxonomy): domain Bacteria; phylum Pseudomonadota; class Alphaproteobacteria; order Acetobacterales; family Acetobacteraceae; genus Rhodopila. The sequence continues at coordinate 214,193 of NZ_LMUJ01000111.1, forward strand.
CCAAACGTGCGCACGCGGCGCCGATCCCGCGGCTACCGCCTGTCACAAGAAGAACACCTGACACTGCCGCAACCTCCCTATGGATATCCAGATGACAGCATCTTCCCTTCGACAGACTGCGCCCATCCGGTTCGTGCTTTCAGCGCGAGTGACTGGCGGCACAAACCGGAGTGTTAACGCCGTGGGGACTTCATACCCTGAGCGTTCTGAGCTCTCCGACCACGGCCACCGTTGGCAACACCTCGGTGACCACGACCCGAACAAGGGAATTCCTAATGGACGTACCGGTTATGCATCCACTATCCGAGGCTGGACAACCGGACTCGAGGCGGGCCTGGGTTATGGTCCTGGTTTCGTTCATAGTAGGCTTCGTAGTTTTTGGCACCCTGTACAGCTTTGGCGCTTTCTTTGAGCCAATGTCTGCCGAATTCAAGGCCAGTCAAGCTGCCGTTTCTGCCTTCTTTTCTATAACAGGGTTGACATTTTACTTATCGGGATCAGTCGTGGGCTATCTAGGCGACAGATTCGGACCCGCCATCATGGTGACTTTGGGGGCGGCGGTGATGGGAGGCGGTCTGATACTAACCGGTTTCATCGGACAGATGTGGGAGGGCTACCTCACCTATGGTGTGGCGGCCGGGATAGGAGCAGCTTGTGCATACATCCCGACCCTGGCGGTTCTCGGTGGGTGGTTCGTCCAGCAGCGAAATGCGGCATTCGGAACCGCCGCGGCGGGCTCTGGCTGCGGAATGTTGATTGTGCCGCTATTGTCCGCAGTGCTGATCGAGTGGTGTGGCTGGCGCAATACCAGCGTGATCATAGGTGCGGTCTGCGCCACATTGCTCACGTTCGCTGCCGTCTTGGTGCGGCCACCACCCATGGCCGTCGAGGAGCCACATCGCGCGGTTGGGCCTATTGTGCGATCGTTCGAGTTCCTCATGCTGTACGCTTCCTGGGTTCTCGCGACGACAGCTTTGTTCGTGCCGTTCGTATTCTTGCCAACCTATGCCTCTACCCTGGGCTCCAGCCGATTTGCCGGGTCGGCGCTGCTGGCGATACTGGGTGGAGTGAGCATCCTGGGCCGCCTCGGCATTGGCGCGCTCGGCGCGAAGGTGGGAACGAGGACACTATTCAAGGCCTCGGTCCTCCTGATGGCCATGAGCTATCTCCTGTGGCTGACTGCACCTTCATATCCCTGGCTGGTTGTTTTTGCGGCCGCACTCGGGCTCGGCTACGGCTTGCGCATGTCGCTAATGCCGAGCGTGCTGATCGAGCTTTTCGGTGTGCAGCATCTTGGTGCTGTCCTCGGCATCTTTTTCACCGCGTCGGGAGTTTCTGCGATACTAGGCCCCCCTCTGGCGGGATTCGTTGTCGATATGACCGGCAACTATCAATGGAGTATCGTATTCGCCCTACTGGCGGGAACAACCGGTTTTGCCCTCATTGTGCCACTCAAGATCTTCCGCGGGCTTGTGACGAAGACAGGCCGGACAGTCCCCGGCAGCGCCGAGGTTTCTCAAACATGATATCTCGCACCAATTGATCCGGATCTGGGTCGAGAAATCTCAAGCCGGAGCATTGGACGACGATTTCCAGGCGGCCGACCTGGTTCAGGAATACGAAGCCAGGATCGCGGCTCTTGAACGGATTTCGATCAGGACACCGTCGCAATCGAAAATGACCAGGTCGGGTAGGTGTTGTCCTGACACGCGCGTCTTCCTCGGCTTTCACACAAACAGTGCAGGGCAGGAGACGGGATCGCTGGACGTCGGCTGGCCATCTCTGATGCGCGGAATGGATACCGCCTGATCGCGGTAGGACGGCGGCTGGTGCCAGGACGTCATCTTTGTCGGTCGAGGAATGCACGGACGGCAGCGACCGTGGCCATCGGCTGCTCCTCCATCAGCCAATGGCCAGAAGCTGCGATGACCAACTCATCCACGTCCGTTGCGGCAGCGCGCATAACGACCGCCATCGTGGACCCAAACGACTTCTCACCTCCGACCGCCAGCACCGGCATGGCCAACTTGCCTCGAGCGAGAAAAGCCCTGTTGTCGATCACGTCCTGATCGAAGGCGGCGAATTGACAGAAGCCAGCATGCATCGCACCTGGCTGCGCGTACAGCCTGGCGTAGTGGTCACGTGATGCTTCACCAAAAGACTTTGGATCAGCCGAGAACTCGTTCCAGAAGCGATCAAGGTAAATGCGTTCGCGCCCGGCGACCAGCCGCTCCATGTCCGGGCCGCCAAAGCGGAAGTGCCATAGAAGCGGGTGCTTGAGGATTTCCTCCCATGGCCCGATCCCGGGCAGCGGCGCGTCCATGACGACGAAGCGAGTGACCCGGTGCGGATACTGCGCAGCGAAGGCATATCCCACCATGTTGCCAATGTCGTGCGTGACGAGGTCCACTCGTTCAATCCCGAGTTCGTCAAGAAGACCGGCCACGTCGCCGCCCTGCGTCTTTTTGTCGTAACCATATTCGGGTCGAGACGAGAGCCCCATACCTCGTAAATCTGGGGCGATGACGGTGTGATCGTGCGCGAGCTCGGTAGCGAGTGGCGCCCACATGTCACCGGTCTCGCCATAGCCGTGGAGCAAGATGGCCGCCGGTCCTTGGCCGCCTACCCGTACGTGTAGCGTCGTGCCGTTCGTGCGGATGTTCTGGGTCTGAAAACCCGGCGGAAATGCGTGCACCTCTGTTGCATTGGACATCAACGCTCTCTCTCTCTATAACGCCGGGCGGTTGTAACGTCCTTATCTCGAGAATTCCACTCCAGTCCCATCAAGCCGTAATATTGTTGGGCAAAGTTATCGTCTTGCGGCACACTCGAAGCAAGGTCAAAACATTCGCGTGCCTAGGGTATCGCCTGGCTGGGTCGAGCCGGAGGGCGCTATCCATGTGATGGCGCTATGGCCGTGACCGCGGGAACCTGTGACCGAGGCGGCCTACCGCAGCGTCTGAATAAAGACCACACGTATGGGGTTGTTCATAGTCGTCGCCCCACCACCACGAAGACAGGTGGACTGACAATCTTTCAATCTTTTGGATTACATTCGCTCAGTCCTTAGAGGTAAATTTTACCTCTTCGATGGTATCTGCGGAAGCTTCGAACTTGTCCTGCATGTGGCTGCCGCCACGCATTACATCGATGATGGCAGAATTGGCCACGCGGCGCACGCGAGGGCTATAATTTCCAGTCTCGTTTTGGGCTGACCAGCGGTGCGTGTCGCCCATCGAGGAGACTACAATGGTGGTCGATAGGGGTAGTATCCCGTCCCCTGCGTCCCAGGTCGCGAGACCAGAACTAAATCCGACGGCAGCGGCAGGCGGCGTTCCGACACGTCTGGCGATGCGCACCCAGGACGGCAGTTGAAGAAACAAACATGTCCATGGAGAAAATCTCGGGAAAGTTGCAGCGGACCGAGCATGCAGGATGGCATCCGAACCGGGGCGCCAACCGCACAATCATCTATTATAACGGCCCCCGCTGGACTTAAAGCGGCTCCCATTGTATTTGCAATGCAAGGGCTTTCAATCAGCCATATCGAGCGTGCTTACTGTCTGAACTACAGCGTGGACGTGGTTACTAAGCCATACGAGCATCTGCTAGGAGAACCGGATGACCCGCACGATCTCAGGCACTTATGCGAGCACTGTCACTCTCACCAGTGTCTCCGACAATCCAGTCAGTGTCACTGGCAACATCACGGCCGTCGCCAACAATGGATTGTACGGCATTGGAGGTGAATCCAATGCCTGGACGATCACTAATTATGGGGTGATCGTTGGTGGCAGCAACGATGGCACTGGCATTGCGCTTGGGGGCGGATATGGACCATCGGGACCGCCAAGCTATCTCAGAGTCAACTCGTCGATCGTAACAAACGCGACCGGCGGCACGATATCCGGACCCGTCGGCATTCATATCGTCGGCTACGCAAACCAGCCCGAAACGGTCATAAATCAGGTCGGCGGGACGATCACCGGGTACTACGCGGGCGTCATCCTTGAGACTCAAACCAGCGCCAACGAAGCTACTGTCGTAAACTCGGGTGTAATCTCCGCGTCGAGCACCTTCAGCGGAGATGGTGGTGTTTTTTACCAGAAGGCGGCTTGGTTACCAATAATAGCGGCGCCACTATTTATGGATACAATGATGCTATACGATCGTTAGGCGCGATTACAGTCACCAATGCTGGCACGATTGCGGGATATTTTGACCTATCGGGGGGCTTATTGATCGTAGATCCTGGTGCCGTTTTTATTGGATCAAGGTCGCCGTTAGTCCAGCAGTACGACACCATCGGTCGCTCAGGGAGCAAGATCGAATTGGCGGCCGGTAACGGGTCCGCGGGGACACTGACCGGCCTCGGATCAAGCATCACGAATTTTACTTCATTGCAATTCGACGACGGTGCGAAGTGGACAATATCCGGCAACAGTGGGACCAGCGGTCTCGGGACAATCGAGATCGCCGGTTTCACTGTCAACGACACGATCGATTTGACCGGCTTCGTCGCAACCAGTAAGGCGTTTGTGGACGACACTCTGGTGTTGACCGATGCAGGTGACGATCAAGCCACGCTGCATATCCAAGGAAGCTTCAACACCAATGACTTTCAACTGGACACGAGCAGTGGCACCAGTACAGATATCAGTGTCCTCTGTTTTGTGAAGGGGACGCAGATCGCTACACCCGCCGGTGAGGTATCGGTCGAGCGTCTGTCGATCGGCGACACCGTGCTGACGCGCGGTGGCAAGGTCAAGCCAATCGTCTGGATTGGCACCGGTCGTGTGCTGGCGGCTCGCGGGCGGCGAAGCGCCGCAACGCCGGTGATCATTCAAAAAGGAGCGCTCGCCGAAAACGTCCCGCACCGTGACCTTCACATCACCAAGGCGCATTCACTTTACATCGATGATGTGTTCATCCCGGTCGAGTTCCTGGTCAACCATCGCTCTATCATGTGGGACGATCATGCGCAGGAAGTATCGCTCTATCACATCGAACTGGAGACGCATGATGTGCTTCTGGCCAACGGCGCGCCGACCGAAAGCTACCGTGATGACGGCAATCGGTGGCTGTTCCATAACGCCAACAGTGGCTGGGGTCTGCCTCCGCAAGAACCCTGCGTGCCGGTACTGACCGGCGGTCCGGTGGTGGATGCCATCTGGCGCCGTTTGCTGGAATGCGCCGGGCCGCGCAAGGGCCTCCCGTTGACGGAGGATGAGGATCTGCACCTGCTGGCGGACGGACGGCGGTTGGACGCGGTGGAGCGTGTCGGTGACGTGCATGTCTTCCGTCTCTGTACATTGCCGTCGTGCCTGAACATCGTGTCACGCGCAGCGGTACCGGCCGAGCTAGGCCTGGCCCGCGACCCGCGATTACTCGGCGTGGGGCTGCGGCGTCTTGTGATACGCAAGGGATCACTGTTCTGGGTAACGGAAGCCAACGACAATCGCTTAAGGGAAGGCTTCCACGAGTTTGAACCGGGCAATGGGTTCCGGTGGACGGACGGAAACGCAACGATACCCGCCGAGCTGTACGTTGGTTTCACTGCCCCTCTTGAGCTGATTGTGCACGTCGGAGCAACGGCCTCCTATCCCGCGGATGATGCTACTCGGCGCGTGGCGTGATGACATCCGCCACGGCCCATGCAGCTCAGTTTGTGAAACTGCTGAGCGGCACGACGAGGAGATGCGATCGCGGCCCGCGCCGGGACGGCATCATCTAGGGGCTGAGCACCCTGCCGATTTGCTTCAATCTGGTCCAGTCCGCAGCCGACAAGATGAAATCGTCTGCCGGGACGCTGGGGCAGGGCGGATGATAACGGATCCGGGCCCGGACAGAAGGGAATTACAACCCCGTTACCGGGAAAACAAACGTAAGCGACCGGCGTCGGACGTGTGGCATGGCGGCGCCGGATCTGCACCTGTTTCCGTAGCTGGAGACTCCTTCTGTAGCTCCAGAAGGAGGTTGCATGACCGAGACGTCAAAGTTCAACGGCCTCGACCCCGAAAGTCATCTACCTCAGGTGTTGGAAAGGATCGCCGATCATCCGGTCATACGGGTCCATGAATTACTGCTGTGGAAAGGAACAAATTCCTCAGCATGACCCGCAAACCATAACTCAACTGGGGTCAGTTCCGCGCGAAAATCAACATAGTCGCTATTTGATGAAGTCCGTCACCTCTTTCCCGACCGTCACGTAGTCCGCGCGGCCGAAATTATCGTTTCGCGCGTCGATGATCCAGGTCTTGGTGGCAGTGCCCTTCCTGACCTTGTAGTAAATGAACTCCGCCACGTGGTCCTTACAGCAATGCACGGTGATCTGAATCACCAGATTGGTCTTGGCGTTCAGCTTTTCCTCGATCGTCATCATGTAGGTGTTGGCGCCATAGCTCGCGGCGACCAGATTGTCCGCCTGCGTGGGACCGCCCAGCGAATCCGCGACAAGATGACACCACTCCAAGCTGCGCTTTTTGTCGGTCGTGTAGGGTTGGCCGAACTGAGGCGGCTTCAGCAGCCAGTTCGCCCAGGAGTAGGCCGAAATCTTTTTCAGTTTGCCCACCTGCAGCACCAGCGCCATTGCCGTCCCGGTGTCCGCGCGGTTGGCCTTGGCGGTGATCTGGTGGTCCGCCGTTGTCATCGTGAACACATGATTAACCAGAAAGACGTTGGGATTTCGGCACGTTAGGGTACCCCAAGACGGATCGGTAAACCGCATATCGGGCCGAAAATCGACCTGCGGCACATATTCGGGGTCTTCCTCCGCCCCCTCGTCCAGCGACGGGTCGTACTGCCTCGCGACATCGGCAGTCTTCGGCGTGTCGAAGCGCTCGTTGCTGTACCACGGATTGGGCTTGTTGCGGCTTGCGCGCGCGTTGCGATCGGTGCGCTTGAACGCCTCCTCGTAACTACGCGCAAATTTGGTGTTTTTGGTCTTGTTCTTGTACGAGCGTTGAAATTTCGCGGTCTTGTTCCGACAGGTCGGGCAGGTCGTGATCGCGCCCTTGTCGCTCGTCGTGTAGAAGATATTGGTTTTATCGAGCGTGAAACACGGCATGCAGATATACAGGAATGGCAAGATAGTCCTCCTCCGCACCAAGAAGCACCTGCGGGCGGTCGATTCGCCTGTAAGCGAAACAGGCTAACCTTCAATCCGTCCGTGCCGCAACCGGGCTGGCGCCACCTTGCCGAGACCTCGCTGACCGGGTCCTGTAAGCTCTCGCGCGAGCAAGTAAAGCTAACCGAATGGAGGTCGGGATTTTTCAGGCGGCTCGCAGCACCCTCAGAACTTTGGCGGCGTGCCTCAAACTGAACTGCCTCCGGCAAACCCGGGCGGTTCAGAAGCTAAGATCGCCGAAGGGCCTACCATCATCCGGAACGAGCTGCAGGACGCCGCCCGGCACCTCAAGGATCAACTCGGCGACGCCGTGCAGAACCTCGAGGCGTTCCGCACGCGCACCATGCAGGTCATACACGAGCAGCTCTCGGGCGGCGCGGAGCAGTTCACGGATTCGTCGAAGGCGCTGGCGGAGCACGTTGCCCAGTCGGGGGCAGCGCATGCGACAGCCGCTGAACGTTTGGCCGAGGGGGCGCAAAAGGCTACGTCGGATTTGGTCGCGGCGACCAAGGCAATCGCGGCGCAGATGCAGAGCGCCGGTGCGTCGCACAGTAAGGCGACAGCGCGCCTGACCCAGTGGCACATCGGTGACGACAATTACGTTGCCGCCCGCGCCGCCATCGTCAACGCACACCACAGGCATCTGATGGCGGCGATCTGGGACGACGGGACAACCTCGTCGTCGGACGGGCAGTATTTCCGGGCCGGAGGCCGCGCGGGCGCGGGTGGTTCCGTCAATGCCCAATACCGGATCGACCCCGGCGCGGTGCTCTACACGCACGTGTCCGGCCATTATGGACCGTTCTACACGCAGGTCATTTAGGTGACGATGAGCGAAGCGTCCTACGTGCTCGACGGTTTGCACCATCACGCCCGCCAAACCGATTTGCGCATCGTCGAGCACTACACCGACACCGCCGGTGCGACGGATCACGTGTTCGGCCTCTGCCATCTGTTGGGTTATGGGACATCCCTTGTGATGTACCGAGACAGCAGTTTATTGGGCATCAGCCAATTTTCGCGAGGGGCGCCGTGGACGAAGCAACTGCTCGAGCTCTCATGGAGGCGGTGCTTTCGCTTAATGCGGCACTTGGTGAGTTTGATACGGTGATCACCAAGATGACGGATCTGGAGGAGAAGCAGGTCTGGATCCAGAAGCTAGGTGATCTCCTTCGCCTTCAGTACGAGGGATTTGTTCAGCCGATCATCCGCGAGTTTCCCGATATGGGTCGGAGTTGGGCCTAAGATCACGCAGCATTCGCTATCTCGCGGAGCGACGGATGCCAGTTCCACGGTAGAAGGTCGACGAGCCCTGAAGCCTGATGGTCGTTGATGTGGCCACCCGACGGCGCACATGTCGGACTTCACCGGCTTCCTTCAGGCTGACGGCTGCGCTGGGTTTGAAGGACTGTATAATCCGGCCAGGACCAAGCCAGGTCCCATTATCGAAGTCGGATGCTGGGCCCACTTGGCAGGAAAAATTATCTCTTCGCCGGTTCGGATTCGGGCGGGGAGAGAGCTGCCGCCATTTACACCCTTGTCCAGACGGCAAAGTTGACAACCTTAACCCCGAGGCCTATTTGCGCGACACGCTCGCGAAGATTGCTGCGGGTCACCCGATCAATCGGATAAGCGAACTGATGCCGTGGCACGCGCGATCATGACAGCGCCGCTCCTGCGCGACGTTGCGCCTGAACTCGAAGCAGAGTTGACGGAACTCCTGGTCGAAGCTGGGGAGCCGACCTTGGCCGAGCGGATGAAGGCACTCGCTATATTCGACCGCTGTCGCTGCGGTGACAGTTTCTGTGCAAGCTTCTACACGGTCCCAAAGTGGACGACCCCATATCCCAAGGGCTTCCGCACTCTGGCCCTCCGGCCAGGCGCGCTGCATCTCGATGTGCTGAATTCAACGATCATGTATGTCGAAGTGCTCTATCGCGACGATCTGAAAGCCAAAATTCACGCTGTCCTCCCGTAACCTGTGGGCCCTCCGCTCGATAATCTCAACGCCAAACGGTCCAGGCCAGACGCTTATGTAAATCGCTCGAGCGTTCGTGGTGAAAGGATGGAACTGACTACGCAGCGCGAGCAGCGTCAAGCCAGCTCGGTTGAATAGAAGCACGAAATAGCCGCTAAAAGCCTTTCACCGGGTGCGGTGAACGCGGCGACAGCGGGCGAACATCGGATTGCCACCAATTAGCTCTACGCTTGGCGCAAGCAATTGTTGTTTGACAAACTGGGCGAGGTCAACTGACGGGCCGCGTTGACATGATTGAATTGGTCTACAGAGTTAGCCAGTCAATCGGCAATCAAATTTGATCCAATTGAAGTTGGTTTTCCAGGTCGATCGACATCGCATCTTCGCGGCGTCCCTTGTCCGGGAGCTTTTTGTGCGCATTCAGGCCGGTTTGCTCCCGGAAACATGCGGGCACAGAGACGAAGTTTGTTTACCTGCTGTAGAATTGTTTGCAGAATGGCCGGAAAGAGGGGAGATACGGCCATGCCGGACGGAAGCACCGCCAATTTGCATCCGCATACGAATGGATTGAGCTTAGGCGACCTCAAGGAAAATGGGAAGGACGCAATTGGAGCGACGGTCCAGGAAATTGAATTCCGCGGCGAGGACTATGCCATCTACCGGTCCAGTCGAGGGGTTTACGTTCATTTCTCGGACGACCTAGAAACCCGACGCAACCAGTTGGCGGAATATGTGAAGCTGGCCGTCCAGCTTTGCGAACTTCGCTATCTTACGAACCAGATGCGGCGTCAGCTTGTGTCGAAGTTCCTGCCGCGCCATTCCCGCGGTGCCACCCTATATGACCACAACATGTGCCAAGCGTTAATGCTGCTGATGGAGACCGCGGCAGAACGGAAGTCGGGTCGGGATAGCGAGGCGAAGGCTGCGGAATTGCAGGCGACAGGTATAGCGCAGCGCGCCCTCGCCATGGCCGTCCAACGGAACACGACCGACAACACGATCCGCTACGTGAGGACATGCGTCCTGTTCGGGCTGGCCTGGTTGGCGATAGCGCTGCTCGTCGGGCGCTTAATCACCGGCGGCGGTCCGGGCACGCCCTACGCGATTGCGAGCGCTGCAGGTATCCTCGGCGCGATCTTCTCCGTCATCGTCCGCGCCCAGTCCCTTGATCTGAAGCCCTGCGACGACTCTGCCCTGAATTACCTTATGAGTTGCATCCGCATTGGAATGGGTGGCATCGCGGGGCCGATATTGCTCCTCCTGGCCATGACTGTTTTCTCGAATGCAGCTCCGGGTACGGCAGACCTGAACAAAACCGGTGGCACGCTCACTGTCGGTTTAGTGCAGATGATCTGCATCGTCGGCTTCATCGCCGGTTTCGCAGAGAGGCTAGTTCCCAATCTCGTCCAGGCCGCAGCCGACAAGATGCAATCGCGCGCCGGGACGCCGGGGCAGGGCGCTGGAACGCCGGGGCAGGGCACCGAGACGACGGGGCAGGCCACCGGAATGGCGGGACAGGGCGCCGGGACGACGGCGTAGCGCGGATGATCAGTGAGCCAAGCCTCGACAGAAGAGAACTACAATTCCGTTTCCGGGAACCAAATCCTAGTTAGCGACGACGTCGGAATCCACTCGCGGTAAAAAATGCCGAGACCTATGCGCTCTGTCGAAGCCTGGGCATGGTATGTTGCCTCAGCGCCCTGGCTCTCCTGTTGTTGACATAGCACGCGAGGCGACGGTGGACTTATCAGCAGCTTCGGCGTGGCTCTGTTCTCGACCATCGTCGGCATCACCCTGCGCGCGTCTTCACGCAAATCCGCTGCGAGGTGGAGTACGTCGAGTAAGTCATTCGGAACGATCTGCAGGATGCCGCTCGGCACCTCAAGGATCAACTCAGCGACGCGGCACAAAACCTCGAGGCATTCCGCACGCGCACCATGCATGAACGAGCAGCTCTCGGGCCCCGCGTAGCAGTTCACGGCGTCGTCGAAGGCGCTGGCTGAGCACATCGCGCAGTCCGGAGGCAGCACACCCCACAGCCGCTGAGCGTCTGGCCGAGAGCACTCAGAAGGCCACGTCGGACCTTGTCGCGGTGACCAAGGCAATCGCGGCGCAGATGCAGTTCAAACTATCTATTAAGTGGTCTAAGCATTTGGTATTCCGTAAACCCCCGTGACTTTATGAGCCGCAAGCATCGCGAGTAGCTACCTCACCTTGTCAAGGAGTTGAACTGACTGCATCATGACGCTGTGACCACTGACATGAGCAGCGCACATTGAGAAAGCCGGGCCGCAAATGCGAGGATGGTTAAAAGTCCGAATGGTACGCGCTATGCTTCCTTTTGCTGCGCTATCCATTCTCGTCGCCTGCACATCTAGCCCGGGAAAGAGCAACGACAACAGTGCCGCTGCGGCTGCCGTAGATGGGCAAATACCGCCTCATACCAGCCGCAATCCCTACGACATACCCTTGAGCGAAGCTGAACTCCAAAAGCGCGAGGCCATAGCGACCGAATTGTTTCAGAAAATGCAGACTGATATTTACAACAGCGCAAAAAGCGCCGTCGCTGCCAACCCTCCCCCAACCCCCAATGAAGCAGGCTCCGCGGCACAAGGTTTGCTCCCATCTGTAGCGGAGCTTCCTGCCGCCACCGGAGATGGAACTATGCAAGGACCCCTCGAGGGAGGTGTTGCAGCGATGAACAGATCAGACTGGAGAACAGCCGTTTCGATCCTGCTGCCCCTGGCGGAGCAGGGAAATGCGCGAGCGCAGACCCAGATGGGTAATATCATCATGGACAATGCGGGACTTGTTCCTGGCGTCCGGTACAATGGCCCTTCCGCTTGGCAATGGTTCAATATGGCCGCCGAAAGGGGAGATCCGGAAGGAGCTGTCAATGCCGCAAACATGTTGGTTTTTTTTGCTTCTAGAGACCCCGCGCGTGCAGAGACAGACTATGCCGCGGCCATGAAGCTTTATCGCCAGGCCGCCGACCAGGGATTTTCGAAGGCCGATCTTGGCCTCGGGGAAATGTATGAGAAGGGCGAGGGGGTTCCGCAGGACTATTCCGCGGCGATCAAGTGGTATCAAAAGGCTGCAGCACAAGGAGATCAAAAAGGACAACAATACGCTGAGGAAATAAAGAAAAAAGCACAACAGGAATATCAAAAGAATAAAGAACAAGAAGATCGCCAAATCGCATCCCTACTGAAAAAAGATATAGGAGATAATGTATGTGACCTATCAGGCAGTTTTGTTGGCCAAGTTCAAGGTGTAAATACACGGAACGGGAAGATAGAAATACAATATCAAAGCGGCGGTACTCCGGAGTGGCAATTTGCAAAAGATTTTTACGTATGCAACCCGAGCAACAGTCTCCCATTGGCTAATTGATATTGCACCAGGAATGGCGCTTAAGGAAACCGGCTGGCGACTGCACGCTGTGGCTATGCGGCGGCCGTCAGGCCCGGTTCATCTACAAGCGGATATTGTGTCGTGCCGCCAAGATGCAGCACCAGCTCCATGACACCGTCAAAACCTTCGAACAAGGCCTGAGGAAGAAGTGCATCGCCATCGGCCCACCTGAGGTCGCAATCCGCCTCAAAGGGATGGAATTCGTCAGCCAGGGTGGCGTCGGCTGCCTTCATTTCCTGAAACTGAGTTCCCTTGCGAACTATGACGCGCCGCAGTCCGACACCCAGCATGCGCGGATCGCGTGCCACACCCAGTTCCGCCGGGATGGCGACGCGAGACACAATCCGCACGACCGCAGGGCGGTGTGCGAGGGGGAAGACGTGGACCGTGCCATCCTGCCACGCTGCCTTCAGGCGGGCGCCATCAACCAGCAAGTGCAGCCCGGGGTCGTCCGTCAGAGGAAGACTCGGGCGAGGGCCACTGCGATCAAGCAAGTGCCGCCACACGCGATCGACCAATGGTCCGCCGGTCGAAACTGGAGCGAATGGGCGTTGCGGCGGGAGTCCCCACCCCGTGTTCGCATTCTGGAACAGCCACCGATTGCCGTCATCTCGGTAGGTCTCGGCAGGTGCGCCGTTGGCCAGCAAGATGTCGTGGGTCTCAAGCTCGACATGGAAGAGGGTGACTTGCTGGGCATGGTCGTCCCAAAGAATCGATCGGTGATTGACCAGAAACTCTACGGGGATAAGCGCGCCATCGATGTAGAGCGAATGGGCCTTGGTCACTTTCAGGTCACGGTGAGGCACGTTGGTGGCCAACGCGCCCTTCCGGATGATCACCGGGGTCGCCGCACCGCGCCGCCCGCGGGTGACCAGAACTTCTCCTCTGCCGACCCAGACAATTTCCCGGGCCTTGCCGCCAAAGGTTTGTACGAGGTCACCTGCCGCGAGCCGCTCAACCGGCACTTCACCCGCAGGCGTAGCAATCAGCGTTTCGACAAGGAAGCAAAGAGGCTGGAAATCTGTTCCGCTCAATTCGAACACAGCCCCACCTGTGGTGCCGGTGGACAGCGTCCCAAACGAGTTGCCGGAGCTATCAGCAATCACGCCGGATTCGGGGGTGACGCCCGTCATAAAATTGGTGAAAGCGGCGAGGGTCGTGGGCGTGGTCGCGTAGCCGCTGGCGTTCTTGGGTATCTCAAACACCGTGCCCGTGCTGCCTTCGGAACCTCCTTCGTTCGTCGTACCAAAAATGCCGCCTGCAGCGTCCAGGAGAAGATGCCCTTCCGGGTTAATGCCAACCGCCAGGGAATGATTCTGAAGCTAACCAGGGGCGTCAATGCGCTCGCGTATCCGATTCCGGTGTTGGCCATCTCGAAGACGGCTCCCCCACCATTTTTCTCATCCATCCCCCCCGAACAAGTCACCATTGGCGTCGATGCTGAGGCCTGGAGAAGCCGGGTCCTAGACGGTATTTACGACAAGCTTTCAGCGCGCATGAAAAAACAAATTCGACATCTTCGGGCGGTTGATGCACCATGCTAGCATCGTGCAGATCGACGGCGACAGTTACCGACTGCGAGACGATAGAAAGGGCGGCGTCATGCCGAAAGCCAGTGCAGCCGCTTCAGCGTAATTCGAAACAAACTGGCTCAGTTTTCGGCCGGTGCTCCACGCCAACAGTTGATCAGTCTTCGACCGACGTTGACACGCGCGGAATAGGCACACTGCCCACCCAGAGTTTGTCCGGGAAATCAAATGGGAGACCGGCATCCCCCAGAGCATACTCCGACAATACTCCCATACTCTCCAGCCTAGTCACAATGCGCTCGACAATCGGCCCCGACGTGATGTTGATCATTGCGTCGCCCTTTGCCCAAAGCAACGCCGCGATTACGGCCACATTACGCAGACGGTCTAGCACGTCGGAGGACGAGAACGGTTAGGCGAATACATTGGGATCCACGCCCCAGCTCTGCAGGCCGTTCTCGAGGTCAACGTCAGTGCGCGGTTGGTATTTTCTAATGACCGCGCTGAGCGGCGGCTGGCCACCCAACACAGCAAGCTCCATGGCGCTCACGACTTCCTCCGGGAAAGCCGTTCCCGGGTGCCGCGATTCGAGTGCGCTGCGGATTGACTTGAGCGCGTCGTGGATCGCCCACCCTTGGCACGCCGCTGTGTAGTCCGACTGGGCCCGGTCCCCGTTCTCTGCCTCCCGCTCGGCCTGCCTGACGTAGTCCGCCTCCTGCATGGCCTCGAAGTAACTGGTCCGCTTCGCGCGCTCGACGGCGATGGCGGGAACCCAGGTCTCGCTCGGCTGCAGCTTATACGGCTTTACGCCCAGGGCACCGACGATACTGTCCATGCGGTCCGCTGACAGATCCAAATGTGGCGACGCTCTGTCGCGGAGGAAGTCCATAGCGTCTTGCTGGGCCGCTGCACGGAACCACTTTCCTGCGCGCTCGCCCATTCCTGAATCGTCGACAACCATCGGCCGCGTAAACATCACAAGACCGCTGATGTGGCTAAGATCATTCGGTGGTGGCAGTAGTCTTTCGGCCTTCAGATAGGAAATCAGCAACTGCTTGTATCGGCGAACCTGCTCATATGGGTTCGCATCGCGTCGGCCGCCACGAACGATAAAACCATCGTCGGTCCGCCATTCCCCGTTCTCCGAGATGCGGACGGCACCACCGCAGTCCTTGAAGTCCACAATGGTGATGGAGCGGCAGCCGAGAACCAGCGCGTCGATCTGGCACCCGTCGCCTTCGATGTTGCCGATGATCGCCGCGTCGCCAGTCAGGAGGGCTAATCCCCTCGAGCAGAGGAGGCGGAATGCCCTGTTTTCCTGATCATGCCTGTAATCCCCACCATACAGCCTCACGGTCATTAGGTCGCCTTTCGTCCCTGGAACAGTCCTATAGCAGGTCGCAGCACGCCGACGGTTCGCTTTGTGTGGCCGACGTGACCGCAGCCGCCTGATATTCGCTCGCCAGAATTTTCCGTTCGGCCTGTCGGGAGCGGTCGCTGTATTCCATCAGCCGACCATCACGAGTAGGCGTTGGCACACCCCACGTCGAACCCGTTTATGATTGTGTGGGCGCGCGCCAGCGGTTTCCCGGGATGGGGTTTCCGGGCCGTCCCGGCGCCACCGACATACTCGAGGACTTTGCGGCGCTCGTCTAGCATTGCGAAATTCGACATGCGGCGCATCCTGCCTTGTGGTCGCGATACGGGTTCGTTCGGCGGCCGCTCCTGGATCGAGTGGTTCAGCTCCTGCACAGGGAAGGCGGTACGTAAGTGCGCTCGGTCCAACCTTCCCCCAGCGACGAGGTTCCGCGTTGTGATTGCAACCGTTCTGACCAGATCCGGATAGTCGATTTCATCATAGGTGTTCCAAATTCCAGCGGGGAGTTTATTGCCGGGAAGGTGGTCCCAGACGTTCTCCATCAAGGTCGATTCGGGAGCATACATTGACGAGGCACGCCGTCTCAGCCTTGCAATCGGCGAGCGTTACGCGGTCCATAACGACAGTCGATGCGGTGGTCGATTGGGGAGCAACCTTGGAGGCTACAGACCCGCAACCTCCGACGTAATGCTCCGTGAGGTGACACCCTTCAGATTCGCCAGCAATACGCTCCTCATTTCCTCGACGGATAGTTTCCTAACCGTCGCAAGTTCACGGAGGACCATCTCAGAGTCCGCCGGTCTCAAAGGCCTGCCGTCCATCGTGGTGAAAGGTCCGTCCGTCTCCGTCAGCAACCGACCCATCGGCAGCCTACTGACAAGCTTCAGGCCATGCTCCTTGCGGAGCATTTCGATGTTAACGGAAAAATAGCAACCGAGTTTGACTGCGCGCTGGGCCTCCCGCTCGCTGCCAGTGAACCAATGAAGGCAGACCTTGCCTCGACCGGACGGCAGGTTTTCCTCGATCATGTCGAGTACCTTCGACGCGGCCCTGACGCTGTGGACCGAGAGGATCCTTCCTCCTTCGGAAGCGCAGGCCTCGAGGATGCGTCTGAACACGTCCTTCTGGCGTTGCAGGCTGCGGTAATGTCGGGGGCCTGCATCAAGGCCGACCTCGCCAATGTATCGAGCCTCCGGCAAGTATCGCTCCCAGGCATCGATTTCACGCCATCTCTCCTCGACGATCTGGGGGTGGAGACCAAGTCCGGCTCGCACGTGTTTGGTCGCTGCCGCAAAGTCTCGATTGCGCGGCCAGGCAGCGGGCAGGGTTGTGACCGCGAGGGTATAAATCTCATGACGATCGCAATCACTGACCTGGCGTTCGAAATCGGGATAGAGATCAAGATGACAATGGAAATCGATCAATTTGCCTGACACGGACGTTCCCTATTGAGGGTTAGATGGTCGTAACGCCTGTTAGCAGGCGTCCGACCTCCTTCATACCTCGGTCATAGACGCCGATTAGTTTGTCCAGATTGTCTACGTCCTCTCGCAAGGGGCCCGGTTTATGGATGAGAATGCGCGCCAAGTCCGGGTTCTGTGCAAGCCTACCCAGCGCATACTGGTAACCTCTGACCTGTTTCCCGTCCTTGCTCTTGGCGGACAACGGCTGCGCGGTCAGGTCTCCGCACCGATACCCGGTCGGATCGTTACCAACTCCCAATGCCGCCTCGATTGCAGCTCGGCGGATTATACAGGGTACACAGGTTCCGCAATGATTATTGTCGTCCTTGCTCCAACGCTTCAGCGAAGGGTGCGCGCACGACACGGAAAGTGGGATAAGTTCCTTTAGCAAATCGGGCATCAGGCAGCTCGCGACCATCTCGCCCTTAGTGAAATTCCAGTACGGGTTCACGACCGTGCCAGGGATGCCGATTGAGGTCAGCAGGTCGTTCCAGCGGCGAAGGTAGAACGGGTGCGTCGTCCGCGTGCTGTTCGATCCGATACGCGTCGGGTCGAGTGGCACGTTGAGCGCGATGAGGCCGTTTTCAGGGATGCGTAGATCGAAATGCCCCGGCAGCCCGGAGCCAGCGAAGGCACCCAATGCGAGGAAGAGGAACGAACGCCCTCGCGTCGAGTCCTCGCTGCCTGCGATCAGGTTCCGTTTGAAGGACAGGGAATATCGCAAGCCCTCCAAGGTGCGGTTCGTGGGCTGCTGCCGGGCGAACCCCTCTGACATCCTCTGGAACAGAGCGCCCTGCGGGCCGCTCACGGCCCCTTCGCCCTTGTGGCTAACAAATAGGGGGCGAAGGCGCCCGGGTCCGGCTAGCGCATTTAATGCCCCGATAAGACTATCGAGACCGCCGGAGAATAGGGAGACCCCGTCGAAATTCGGGATGTCAACATTCGGTAAGGCCGGAAGCGAGACGGCACCGAATGACCGCGGTCGAGCGCGGAAAGCGACATCCCAATGGTCGCCGGTTAGGAAACGCAACATGGTCGTCAACGTTGGCGCGGCCGCCTGCCATTGAGCGGGATCCGATACCGGAGCAACTATTCTAAGTTCGCGGGTCCAGCCATCTTGTGAGGCCGTCACCCTCTTCACGCGAGTATCGAGCGCGTGAACGAGGACTGCGACGACCATCAGGTCCACTCCGATCTCGCTCGGGCGAACGCGACGGGACCACAGATGGTCCATTGCCTGCCCGATGCCATAGCGAAGGCGCCGGTCGCCTCCAACCAGGTCAAGCCGGGTGACGGCGACGCCATCCTCATCGGGCGGCTGAAAATGGTCGTCCGGACTGAAGTGGCCAGCGAGCGCATAACGGGTCATCCGCCTTCCTCCTTGACTGCCTCGTCACCGCGGTCGTGAAGCACCTCGGCCGCGCGCTCGAAAATCCAATCGATTTCGGGGCGCAAATCCGCCTCTCGGAAATCGCCCTTAAACTCCTCGATGGTCTCGGCGACGCAGCCGCGGACGAAATCGTGAAGCCCGCTTTGGATCGCCTGGATCTCCTCGGGGTCGGAGGGCAAGGAGATAATGCCGATGCCTATGGCGGTCACGATGCGCTGGTTCACCGCATTCGCTATGAACTTACCGATGATGTCCCGAATAGTTTCGGGAGAGGGCTTCTCAAGATCCGGAGGCTGGTCCTGCATCACCTCGTTCACCGCTTCGAGGTATGCGTCGCGGGCATGAGCGTCGTCGAGATCGCCGTCCGGGGGACATATGTGATCGACCAGGGCGGCGTATATGTCCTGAATAGGTCGGTCGGCCAATGACCCGAAGTTGAGGGTGCGGACGACCTCGCGGATGCCGCCGGGGGCCTCTGACGCGCGGGAAAGTACGTTCGCAAAATTACCCGCGGCGGAGCGTTCGGCCGCCATGCGTTGGGAGGTCGTCGCTGAACCGCCGCCGGTTCGGCTCACAAACGAGGAGACGGCTTTACCTAGCGCCCGGCGGTCATCCCCGCCCGACTTTACGAATTGCGTGAAGCGCGCCCGGGGCCCGGTATATCGGGTTGGTGGCGGCTGCGACGGTGGGAGTTGCGGCGGTGGTGGCTGACCGCCATTTGCTGGAGAACTTCCGCCAATCCAACTCGGGATCAGGGGGTTGTTATTCTTGCCTCCGCCGAAGGGAGTTGAGGTTCCCATCTCAGCCGCCCTTGCCGCTGCGCTTCGGCGGATTGAGGGCGGTGCGCGCCGCCCTGCTGAGTATCGCGTTTTTCGAGCTCATCCACTTCGCGAGCACTGCATCAAGTCGTCCACGAACTATGGGATCCTTGATTATCGGCGTGTGTCCTGAGGCAGCCCAGAATCCAAGTTTGTCGACCGGAAGATCATTCAGCATCTCAACATATTGGCTCTGGAGGCCGGGATGTTCGGTCACAAGCACCGTTAGGCCGTAGAAAGTTTCCGGTTTCCGATCAAACGAACCCGATGCCAAGGTGAGCGCTCGAAGTTCTCTGAAAATCTCGCTGACCTCCGGCGGGGAAAGTGCCTTGACGTCTGCGGTTGCCGACTTTGCGGCCATCTCGCCCGCTGCGAGCTTGGCCATCAGCTTGCGGAGTTTTTCGGAAAGGGGGGCAGCCCCGGCGACAAAGTTCTTTCGATCCTTAATCACAAACAGGTATGGCTTGAGCGAAATACCACCCAGTGCTGGCTTTACGCTGGCCCACCTGACCACCTCGGGCCTCAGCTTCCAGTCGGCTACAACGCCGGAACGGTCCTCGCCTGCGTCCGGCCAAACCTCATCCTGCTTCTCACCGTCTGAAGCCGATTTCCCTCCCCCATCTACGAGGGCCTCCAGCTCGACCAACTCGGGACAAATGCCGTCTCGGGCGCTAGCAGCCGTTGTGGCGATATGAGTGAAGACGGCTTCCGGCAGGAAGAGCTCGGCCAGCATAAGTTTTGCAAGTTGCGCCTGTCCGATGGCGTCACCGAAGTTGCGTTCCCGCGCTACTGCGAGCCTGAGCGTCAGCGCGTTGAGGAAGCGCTTAATCTGCCTGGGGTTCCCCTTGGTTCCTGCGGAAAGAACCGGGCTGATCCGATCGGCGGTTAGAACGGCCTCGGACACCTGCTCAAACTGCCCCTTCAATGCGGCCTTGACGGCCTCCGTCGTGAATACCTCGGTGTCCCAAGGCTTCGAGAACGCATCGCGTCCAAGCTGCATTAGATTGGCGAACTCTGGCGTCTTGTCCCCGACCGTCGCTCCGACCAGAAGTAGCGTTACGTAGATGTGGGTTTCCGTCTCCCCGAGGGCGGGAATGCGGAAGGGCACCTGGAGCAGCTTTTCTAAGTAAGCGCGGGCGTATCCCTGAGAGCCTTGGGAGGTTTGGCTCTCAGGCAGATCCGGAAAATGCTTCCTGACCGCGTACTCGATCATCCCCTCATCCGCGCCGACGATGAAGGCCGTCTTGTCGAGGAAAACGAAAAGTCTGATCGCCTCCAACGTCTCGATAGCCGTCTTTGGGAGGCATCTGTCGAGGTCGTCGACGAGGACGACGAGGCGCTCGATCCCGGCCTTGGCAATCAGCTTCTTGAACGATTTCCGAAACTCAGTGATCTCATGCGGAACGCTGTAACCCTTCTCGATCCGGCCCTCTTTCGTCGTCTTCTCGCCCTCCTTCTTCAGGTCTGAAATTTCCCCGAGGGCCTTCTCGCGCTCGTCCTTATCCGTGACCGTGTCCTTGACCCATTCGACTGCGGAGCCGAGCAGTTCGTCGAAGCCGAATGCCGGAATCCCGGTCCAGGCCGTAAAGGCAAGGGTCCCCACCTTCTTCGCGAGCTTGAGCTTGTCGACGCTTTTTAGGACCTCTTTGACATCGTCTGAGGCCTTCGACCAGAGCGACCGCTTCTCTATCAGCCCAAGGATAACCCCCTCGATCAGAGCGATTTTGGCATCCTCGAAACCTTGGAACTGCCAGCCGCTGAACTTGAGACAGAGGACAGACTTGTCCTTCGACAACTCCGCCTGGATCATCTCCAAAACGCTCGATTTGCCAGCTCCCCAGTCGCCATGAACGCCAATCGAGATCGGATGTTCCGATTTTTCTTTGATCAAGCGGACCACGGTCTTGGCGATAGCCTCGTTGTTGAGGAGGTCGATCTTCGTTTCGACATCACTTAGATAGCCGAGCGAGAGTGCCGTTTGTATCGCCATTGGACCCTCTAGAGGCTCTTCGATTCGATTGCTTACATTTTCCACGAGAACGCTTGCCCTTACAACTCCAAAGGTTGGCATGAGGTATTGATTGCGCGGCAAATTAACGATCTTTCCCTGACAGCATGGTCCGGACCGGGATAGGCGGACTGGCGGGAGCTGAATGTCGTCGTGTTTGGCGGTGATGAGACGACGGCCTGGGCCGCCCGCGGGGCCGTGGGGGATTTTGGTTGATGGGCGTGCTTCTCTCTCCCCTTGCGCCGTTCGTGCCGACTCCGACAGTTTCATCGGCCCGGTCCATCAGCCCGGCCGTTGGGCTTCCATCAATTATGCCACGACCTCTCGGGCGACATATTGTGGCGCAGGCGCGCCCTGCTTCCTGGGCCAGGACGACAACATTGCCCGTGACCAGAAAGGGATGACTGTGAGGTGCCCTTCAACGGTCCACCTTCGTAATCGGAATAAACATAACAGTCCGTAATAAATCTGGCTTTTGCCTGTTGAACGGGTTGATGGTGTCCCGGAATGTGCGGTAACCTGCAACGAGGGTCGGTCAAAGGGTCAGAGAGCTCCTATGGATCAGGAAGCAGGGCCGTCAGGGGAGGTCGTTTCTCGGGCGCTCACTCCGTTGAGCGAGGACGCCCCATGGTGGCGGATTGGCATCGCGCCGGATGCGTCCCGCTACGTCCCCCATGGAAAGCCGTTCAACGGCGGGAACTACACGCGGCTTGTGGTCGAGTTCGACGACCAGGGAGCCAGTTACCATGCACACCAGATGGAATGGATCGACGAGCAGCTAAGCGCCTTAGCGGGGCGGCAGCCAGTCATCATCGTCTTCGTGCATGGCTGGAAGCACAACGCGCGACCACGCGACCCGAACCTTCTCGCCATAGATAAGGTGCTGAAGCAGACCGCGGACGCTGAGGCCGCAGTCGGCTTGAACCGGCCTGTCATTGGCATCTTCGTCGGCTGGCGTAGCCTCTCGGTTTGGCGCTCTTCTCGTCCGGCGTAATCGGGAAATCAACGATCTTCACGCCCACCTGGCGAACGTCCAGAGCCAGATGTCACCCGTGATCGACGCGTTGCGCAAGCACGGCATCACCGTGCGCAATCTTGATGACCTGGCCAGCCGCCTGGAGCGGGTTACGGATTACGACAAGGCCCGCCAGGAGCTGGACGAGACGCAAAGCGCACTCGCGGGAGCGCGGGCGGCCGCCGCGCGCCAGGCCGCAGATCTTCAAGCGCGGCTCGACCGGATCTCGGGGAACCGGGTGCAGATGGCCGACAAGGCTGTCCAAGAGGACGCTATGTCGGCCATGCTGTGGCAGACTGGGGCGCCGGGCGGGACAGACCAGGAGAGACTGCAGGCCGTGCTCGCGCAGGCATCCCAGACGGAGAAGACCAACGGCGATCTGACCGGGCAGAACGAGCAGATGCGTAGAGAGATTGCCCGGGTGAAAGGTAACGGCGGGTCTGGCTTGCCCTATTGTTGGACGACCCTCGACGGTCATCCCGAATACATGCTCCGTGTTGACCTTCACGACGACAACGTGGTCGTGAGCGACATCTCGCCCCGTCCGCGCTCCGGCGACCCGGCGTGGCAGCTACTCGACGCTGTGCCGCGCGGGCAAACCATCACTATCGCGACGCTCATTTCCGAGGTCGCTCCGCTCGACAGGGACGGCACCGCCAAGAAGTGCCGCTACGCTGTAGAGGCGTTCGACGGCACGGGCCGGACGAACAAGATTGGCTACAAGTTTTTGATGGGGCGCCTCTGGTCCGTCTTCATGGTGCGGGAGATCAGATGAGCCCCAACCCCGGCGATCAAGCCGCCCGTCTGGAAAGGGCGCTGACCGCGTTCCGGGAAGCCGCTCAGCGGCGAATGCAAGCCCGCCACGGTGGACCGAGGCCGCCCGATATCTCAGTGCCCGGCGTCAACTCCGTGTCCGCCGTCCCCCAGGCCCGGGTTTCCAGCTTTGAGTTCATTTGGCGCTTGTTTTCCATAGGAAGGCCCCCGCCGCCGGAAGCGTAAACTCCTTCTTACCGGCCCGCGCCGTCCTCTTGCGAGCGCGGCATGCTGGTGCGGCACAGAACCCGCTCGAATTCCGGTTGTGCCAATGCGTTGACGACCCGTTTGGAGCGGGCGAAATCGCCATTTTGGCTCCGGTCGCCTGGTCCGCGGCATCCATTGGGTTCTTTTTTTGCCGCATGGAATTTAGGTTGAGTGGCCGATTTTTGTAATCTATTCGTTTTACATCAGTATGTTGATGCGGCTGGTCCCAGCGCTCTTCATCGGCTTTTTCGGGTACATCACCGCTGTCGTCGCCGCAACAGTCACTGCCACCTCGGACGTTCCGGACACCCATAAGGGGGGCTCTCTTGCGGCCTCATGACCACGAGCCAACGGATGGCGGTCACGGTTGGAATCCCGATCCTCGGCGCCGTAATGGCGATGCGGGCCGACCTGCTGGCTGGGATCCAGCTTGCACTCGCGGCCGACGTTGTCCTGACGTTGACGGCCGCGGTCATCATCTGGGCCAGTCTGAACCGGTCGCGGCCTGCGGGCGCGCGTCCATCCGCGACCCGTTAACGGCCCGTCGCCTCTGTTTGAGAACAGCGGTTTTCTGGGCATGCCGTCATCGGACTTGGAGCGGTTGGAGGGGGAATCGCGGGAGCGTCGCGAGGTAATCGGATGCCGCGCGCAGCGGCACAGGCATCAAGAGTTCAGCCGCTTCCTCAATGTCACCTCGGTACGTCGCGGAGTTCATGCACTTTTTCAAGGCGTTGTCACGTCTCGGCCCCGGGATCTCGTTGTGGCGCCCGATTCACAAGGCCGGATCATTGAGACTAGGAGTGCCGCGCTGTTCGCGCGGACGTGTCCTGAGATGCGGGCGTGTGTTTCGGTGCACGGCTTAGATCAGTGGCGGCCTGCATATTGAGCCAAAATTTCACGGAAAGGCGCGTTAGCCGCGACAACGCTTCCGCGATTTCGTGTGTGACCCTGCGGCGTGAGCCTATAATGTCCCGAAGCTGACTGACGGGGATGCGCATATCTCTTGCCGCGTCTTCGACGCCCATCTTCATGCTGGGCAGCATGATTTTCTCTAGATATGCACCGGGCGACACGGGGGTTACACCCGCCCGGATAAGTGCCTTACCAGAGGCGGGATTGGCGCGTTGCATGTTCCTAAGCTCTCCTCATGGAAGAATGTCCACTTCAGCGGTCTGAGCGGATAGATCTTCCCTTAGTCGGAACTTAATCATAGTGGCACTTCCGACCAGGATATGCCAATCACTTCGTGTCACGACGCGTAGAGAGTAAGGCGGATCGATCAATGCGTAACGCACATCGGCTCGGCAGGTTGCCTGGTCGAGGACGGTTGCGGCGGCATCGAAAAGCATAATATCTCCGCTTTGAGCCACCCATGTATTGCGTGTCGCGATGACGCCTTGATAGTTTGTTATCACGCCTCGATTACCTCATTTTCTATCCTCTGTCTCACAGAAGAAGACGCGAGTAATCTGCGGCGAGCTGCCCCATCAAGTCCAGCCACGATAACGACGGGCGTCACGGATATGCCCCAAATTAACCATATCAGGTCAACGGCTGTTGGCACCTCATCGGCAAATACAGTGCCCCACACCAGAACGCACGAACATATGGCAACCAAAATCGCACAAAATCCGCGAACGTGCTCCAACTTTGCGTCTATATCCCTTTTTACCAGAAGGAACGTGCGCATAGCTGTGCGCGATTCGACGTATTTGGCATGATTGGGAGGGACAATCAAACACAGCCGCTCCCAGCGTCCAGTTTCTGCCGTGATTGCAGGTTCGCGTATGTTCGGCAACGCAAATATTGCGAGATCGACCGCAACCGCCAGCTCAAACGCCGAGTGATAGTGGTACCATTGGACTGGCATTCACAATCGAATCCAAGAAGTTTCCCTTGCCCGAGGGGACCATTTCTAGAAAATCTTGTCAAGAACATGACACCCACGTTTCGATGCGATCTCGCTGAATAATCGCGGCGTCATAAATCAGTTGCCATTGTACGGCAGGCTCGAAATTCGAGAAAATTTGCCTGCACTCGCGAGAAGCTCGCCCAAGGACGATTGTCGAGGAGCGGCGTGGGATTACCGCTCGCTGACGCGATCTGAAAGCCGACTTGACTAAACTCGCACGCGACATTGCCGCGGTTGATCGTGTCCTGGCCATGCTGGACCCGGCTTACCAACTGGAACGCGGCCGTACGAACGTTCGAAAAATCCCGCAGTCCGGCCCATTCGGCTTTGCCGAGATGACCACGGCCGCACTGGATATGCTCGAGCGGCTGGGACAGCCCGTCAGACAATCTCCGGCAGGTCCCCTCGCTGCTCGGCACTTAGCGGTTTGGGCCCCCAATCGCCGATAAAGAGCGGGCGCGTGCACTCGAGGCTTCTCACCAGCCGCGCCTCGCCACGAGCGGTGGCGAGATCGGCGGGTAGGAGTGGCGCGCGCCGACAGAGCACCGAGCATCCATCACGGCAGGCTTTATAAGGCGCTTCGGGCATCCAGACTCAAGTCTGGCCTTCGGACGCCGCGACGGCACGCATCGCCGGTAGAGGGAGGCTTCATTCAAAAAGCTGCCGCCCGCTCCGCTGGGTGACGCGCGGCCTCGCTGGGTAACCCACTGAAGCGACGCCCCGTTTCTGGACCGTCGGGCGCGAACCCCGTCGACACAGCAAAGGCGGAGGCGAACCCGGCTGCTCGAACCCGCCTACGCGGGTGGGACGGGCCGAAAGTCCACAAAGACGTTCGTTGCGCGGTTACGCACACCCGCAACGTCGAAGGGCGCAACTATGAGGCGCCTCGTCTGTGCCTCCTCGGGATCGTGAAAGTTGAACGGCGTACGGCTCATAGGCTGCCAGGGACTTGACGCTTTGTGGGTCGATTTCTGTAGTTCCTGCCCGCTGCAAGTGCTCTCGCCAATGCAAATGAATTCGCGTTGGCCTACTATCGAGCCGCGGCCGGTAAAGGAGGTGCGGCCTCTCCGGGCTTATAACGTGGTCGATCGGCGCGACGACGGTTTGCAACCTCGCGCAGCGGCCTCATGAGAACTCTGACTGAACTCGTGCCGCCATGTTTCCAGTGGAACGTAAGCTGCTCGTGCTCCCAGTCGACTACCACTTTCACAAACAGCGTCACTAAAAGTGAGTGAAGCTCCATCCGATCGACCTGAAGGGCCTTTGCGACTTGCCGGAGCTTTTCCAACCGCTTCGTGAGCGTTACGTCAAGCCATTTTGGGCGATCAATCCGCAGGCGCTTACGGTCGGCTAGGAGTTGTCTAACTTCAGCATCCACCGCGTTCTGCGCTTCAATCACCGGTCGCGATGACTGTCGAACTTGCTTATATTCGCTTGCAATAGATGCTCTGCGGCGACGGAGAACGTGAAGCCTGCTCCGAATTTGCCCCAACATTTCGGTTCGCGCTTCTGAGCCGAGGGCTGGCTTGGGACAGCTCGAGATCACACCGTCGATGTCGATCGTCAGCGCGTCTTCGATGCCAGGATATCGAACCCAGTGATCGGAACAGCCAACGCCACTGTCGGCCAGACGGCACATGTAAT
>NZ_LMUJ01000111.1:240897-254971 GCF_009765975.1 Acidisphaera sp. S103
CTGTAGGTGTTCCATGACCACATGCGCCTTACCGGGGATTGTTCGAGGTGATCCGGGTTGCGTCGGCCTCTATTAGAAAGAAGGGGGCGGGAAGCCGGGCGCGTTCGCGGGATCGAAACCGTTGGCGCAGTGGCGCGAGAGGGGTCACTGGCCTGGCTGCTATGATGAGCTCTGGACCCATCTGCAAGGGTGGCACGGTAAGCAGAACGGCACCCGCGCGATGGTGGCTGTGCTGGCGCCGGGCCCGGAGTTTGGCCACGACCGGTTGCGCACGGCGGTCGCCACCACGGTGTCGTTGGGGGCTTGTGACGTGGCGGCAGTGCGGTATCTGCTGACCGAAGCAGGGCTGCGCAAGGCCAAGCCCAAGCCGATCGATGTCGGTGCGTTGCTCCTCGCATCAGGGCAGCACATAGCGTCACAGCCCTCAGGGCGACGCTATGCGGCGTTGGCGGCTGGATCGCACCTTTTTCGGCATCATTCTGTCCTATGGCCCCATTGATCTGCTTGGCGCCATGACAGTCAAGGCCAACGGGCCAGGCCCGGCCGATCCTAGTCGACCGTTCAATGAGGCTTCGACGACCGATCATCGAGAGCCTTCAGCGCTCCGGCCGCCATGTTCTGGCATAAATCGCTGAGGGGATGATCCACCGCCTTCACGAGCCAGGCCCGGGCTTTATCGAGATCCCGCGGGCCACCCACACCGAACTCATACCGGGTCGCCATCATCTGCTCTGCTGCACAATACCGTTGGTCGGTAGACTTCTGTAGCCAGTACAAGGCTTTCGCATCATCTCGAGGAGCTCTCTGCCCGAGCTGGTATACAAACGCGAGTTGCTGTTGTGCCGCGGCCGACCCCTGTTCGGCCGCCTTCTGCAGCCATGCAACGCTCAGAGCGTTGTCCTTTGGAAAGCCGAAAATCCCCACTGCGTAGCTGCTGCTGAGCGCAATTTCGTCCTCGACACGCCCATGGTTTGCCGCCTGTTGCTGCCAGTAAGCGAATTGGGTCATGTCCCTTGGCACCCCGTTACCAAGGAAATAGAGTTCGGCCAGTTCCGACATCGCTTCGGCATTTCCCTGCTTGGCTGCCTTGGATAGCCAGGTAGCGGCCTCCTGATAATTTTTCAGGGTGCTATTCTCGTCTTTGTAAATCATTCCCAGACGCGTCTGAGCGTCCGCATCACCCGCGGAGGCGCGGCTGAGGAGGCTGTCAAAATCCGGCGGCGCCGCGGTCGGCGGCTTTATTACCTTATCCAGATTCGCGATGGCTGTTTCGGCCATGCCGTGGAACATGCCGCCATGTGAATCAGCTTTGCGAAACCAGACAGTCGCCTGGGCACTGTCCTTGGGCACGCCGAAACCGTTCGCGTAATCCTCACCAAGTCCCAACTCGGCTTGGGGGTCGTCTTTCTCAGCAGCCTTCCTCAGCCAGGAAATCGATAGCTCAACGTTGCGTGGCACGAACTTGCCGAGTTGATAGGCGTTAGCGAGCTTGTTCATCGCTTGTGTGTCGCCCTGCTCCGCGGCTTTCCGCCACCAGGACATGGCCAGGTCGGCATCCGGTGCCGAACCGGCAAAACCTCGGAGGGAATAGAAATCGCCGAGCGCTCGCTGACTGGGTGCGTCGCCTTGCTCTGCTCGCGCGCGGATGCCAGCGATGAAGGGCGCCATTTTTTGGGTCATACTCTGCGCCATGGTGGACAGCGCGGGTACAATGGCTTGCGCTAGGGCGGGTGGAACATTGGACGGCGTCGGTGCCGGGCTGCCCTGCAAGTTGGCGATGAGCTGCTCAGCGAGATGCCCGGGCCCACCGCCTTGTGCCGCTGCCTTCCCTAGCCAGAGCAACGCCTGCTCCTTGTCCTGCGTTACGCCGAACCCGTCCACGTACAGCCTGCCCAGCCCCACTTCGCTCCCTTGATGGCCCTTCTCCGCGGCTTTTCGATACCAGAACGCGGCCTGGGATCCGTCCTTTGGGACACCTCGCCCATCTTTGTAGGCCCGACCGACCTGATACATCGCATCAGGCATGCCCTGCTCCGCCGCTCTGCGCCACCAAACCACCGCTTCGCCAAAGTCCTGCTGAACGTCGGGCGGCGCACCGGCGAAATACACCGTTGCGAGTGTGAAGTCGGCTGCCGCAAGGTCCTGGTCAGTCGCTTTCCTCAGCCAGGCGAGACCGGTCGGCACGTCCCTGGGGAGTGGTCCTGTACCGTGAAGATAAAACACCGCAAGACGCCATTCGGCCTCGGCGTTGCCCTGATCTGCCGACTTGCGAAACCAATCCGCCGCTTTGGCCAGATCCTGCGCGACCCCCTCGCCGGTGGCGTAGAGCGCCCCGATCTTGACCTGCGCCTCGGCGTTGCCCGCTTCTGCCAGTGGCTTCCAGAACCCCATCGCGGAGACGAAGTCCTGCCGTTCATAGGCGGCGACGCCATCCTGGACAGGGTCGGCAAATGCCGGTCCGGCCAGAACCAGAAGGAGCGCAAAAAACGCGCAAAACCCAGCCGGGCCAAATGGGCGATCCGTCATATCGTGTCCCTCGCAATCGGCAGCTACGACCATTTGGCGGCCGCGCCCCTTGGAAACGCCGAAGTAACATGCGAGCGGCGGTCGCGGCAACGGCTTCAGCCACGGGTCGGAGAGTTCCAGACGACATCAGCCGTGGCATTCCTCCGCCAAACAAACGTTCTAGGACGGAGGCCACTGCGGCGGCAGCGCTATATGTGAGAGATTGTCACATATAGATGGCAGAAGCTTGTCCTGCTCCTGGAAAAACTATTTATTCCGCGCTCGGTCCAGATTATAGTCGGCGAATGTCCGCCCACGAGTATACGTCACTCATGTTCGCCGTGCTGGCAATCTATGAGACCAACGATATCCGCATCGGAAACGATGCCAATCGTCCAGCCTAACCACGATTCGAACTGCATACTCGTGATCTAAATAATCTTTGCCTCAGTACGGAGAACCGGGTGCGCCTGCTCCTGATAATCGTGGCTTTCCTGCTCTGTTTGCCACAACTGGCTCTTACGCAGACAGATAAGTCGAGTTGGATCGCAGACAGTCAAACAGGATGTCGGGTTTGGAACCCTCACCCACAACCGAACGAAACAGTCAGTTGGTCAGGTAGCTGCAAAGGCGGCACGGCGGAAGGTCCAGGCGTCTTGCGATTGTTTAAGGATGGCAAAACCGCCGGATTTGGCGAAGGCGAGTGGCGCGATGGTAAGCGAGAGGGCCGCGGCGTTTACACCGACCAAAGGGGCAACCGCTACGACGGCGAATGGCACGACGACAAGGAGAACGGCTCGGCGTCGTCACTTATACGGACGGCAGCCGCTACGAAGGAAAGTGGCGTGATGGCAAAATGACCCATGGCGTTGGGACGACTGCGGACGGCCGCCGTTACGACGGGCTCCGCGCGGAGCAAGCGTGCTTCCACGACCCATGATGGCGATCCCCCTACCGACGCGCCGCTCACGGTCGTGGCAAACTGCATCAGCATCGAGTCAGAGCCAATTTCGAAGGCCGATTGACAATAACACCGTGCCCATTCGTAGATAAGCGGGTTTGGTATGAGGTCACGCCGATGGCGGTGAAACTGGCACGGGATTCGTTTTGACTTTACGCGGCGCGCGGTGCTCAGATCTCATTCAGATCTGCGGAGCGTTCGTTTAGCCAATCGCGGAGGGTATCTTGAGCAACACCGAGGTTCTGCATCCATTCAGGCCATATGCCGAATATACCTGGTGCGCTCCGTTTTGGATGAGAGCGGTATTCATCCCACCTTCAGTGCGCAAGAATCAGGAAGGTCTGAGCGATAGGGAGCTCGCGTTATCGCAACTGGCCGGTTTGGTCGGGAAGCACCGCTTCAACTGCGTCAGCCGTTGGAACACGGAGAACCTTCAGAGCACTGCTGAGCCATACCGCCTGCAGAGACAGCGCGATCACCGCCTCGTGGCCGAGCTGGCACCCGACGAGTATCTTCTGCAGCACGTCAAGGGCAAGATACCGGGCCGATACGCAGACATTGATGTCAGGCCGATTTCCACGCGCCTCTACTTTGAGGATTACGGTCTTGGAGTCTTCGAGGCCGTATTGGCACTGTCAGGAGATCCATTAGACCTAGAGGCTTGGAACGCGTTCCTGACAGACCGCGAGTTCTGGAGCGAGATGGACTTCTTCAGCACCACTCTCAACGGAGAATTGGCCATTCAGAAGTGTTGGCCGGACCTCCGTGCGGCATTCGCAAAGGCCATTCCGGAGAGTGGCCTGACTCCGTTCCTAGAGCTCGAGGAGGCACTGGACGGCGTTGTCGGTCAGGAATTGATGAGTAGCAACGATTTCCTGTGGACGCAGTGTATGGATCTGACTCTCTTCTGGAACCCACAGCTTGACCTAACGCCCAACAACATAAAAGCGACCTCGACGCTGCTGCACAGAATCGGCCTTACGGCCGACTATACGCAGGACACGCGCAACGAGGTCGCGAAAGCGGTCAATGAAGAGGCGGACTCAGGAGCCGTGGAAACGCTCTCTGTGTACACACGAGCTTACGGCATAGCCACCGGCGACAATATGTTCATCAGCATGTACAATGGCTTTGGCATGGTAGCCCTCGTCAACGAGCCGGAGCCTTGGCGCAGCAGCGGAACCAATGACGTCGCATTCGATTTCGGCACTTCTCCATCGAGAAAGATCGCCGCGCTCCGCCGTGCCCTGCTCTTGAACTATGGCGCAATGACGACTGCCTCCAACGTTCTTAAGCAATTCCTTACGAAAAGCCTGACGAGCTCTGGCCGGAATGCTGCGGAACTGCACGAGGATCTGCGCCGTGTCACTGCTGCATTTTCCAGCCTGAAGCATGATGCCAGGTGTGAGCTGATTGAGGCTGACGACATAGAGGCCTACGTCTATAAGGCGATGTTCGAGATGTGGAACTTACCATCGCAAATCAGTCTTCTGAATGAGACCATCGATGATGCCGACAAGGCCGCCTCGCGTTTAAGCGAATCGAACATACATAATGAAGAGCGCACCTTTACGCTGATTCTGATCGTTCTGACTGTCGTGACGATACTTGGGATCGCCTCGGAGGTAACCGATTTCGTTATGATATCGGAGGAATTTAAGGCCACCGTGACTGGTTTCTTCGACAGGCTAATCATTTTGACAGTATTCCTTGCCGCTGCGATTGGGCTCGCCATCTCGCTGGCAAGCTCGCGACAATGGCGTCGGTCCATTTGGAAAACAGCTCGCAACCGGAGGCGTTGAACCGATATCTTCGCGGAAATCGCGATTACGGGGCAGGGTTCACGAGCATCGTGCCCTGGTTGTCGTCGGGCCTATCCACAAGACCGCCTTTAAGGGATCCGGCGCGCACCGTCAGATCGTTCTCGACCTCTTACGCATCAACGGTCGGGAGTCTCAAGGTACAAATCCACGGCGGCCGGTTCGTCGCGCAGAGTCAGGCTCAAGCCCTTCCTCCTCGCCGTTGCAAATGTGCATAATGATGCTCTCCCAAGAAACATTCGGTAGCGAAAGGGTCGGATGCGGAGCCAACACGAATTGCGATAACGCGCCGGATCTCCAGCTTGTCCTGCGGGGGCCTACGTTCCCAACGTAAGCGAACGGTCGCCGCTCTGCCCGGCCTCAATGCGCATTCCGCCGATCCTGATCAGCCATTCCGGCCGACCGCGATCACCGACTCCGGTGATCCTGATCACACTGTTCGCTATGCCTGAGGATGGGACGGCAGACAGCATGACGTGGCGTTGGACACCCTCTCAGCCGCGACAGTCACCGCGAGGACTTCGCAACAACGACACTTAATCGTAATATGTCGTCAAATGACATCGAATTTGCTGACAACGCTATCCCAAATTGCGGCGCCCGCCGGAGCTATCGGTCCGACGTTCAACCGGATCATTGTGGAGTCACGACGCACTAGCATTGAGAGAACCTAGGCAAACGGCATTAGCATCACAAACAGGCCGTTCGTGGCCTGGGTCAACGATGCTGCGGAAGATATGGACGCCGGAGTGTTCCTGCAGCCAATCAAAAGGCCACGCCGCTGATGTCACTGCGGTAAATTTGGCTGCGTGAGCGTCAAACTTTGACCCACCAGGCTCTGCCAGCCTGGTTGTCGCTGGCAACGCGGGCGACCGAGAACGCAGAAAGGCGGGGCTTGCACCCACCTGGGTCAATGCCAGCCGAAGAAATACGAGATGGCAAGGACAAGATCGATCTCTCTAGGTTTCGGTCTATCGGGCCTGTTGTCTTATCGGACAGATTGCTTCCCCGCTGATCGTCACTGCCCGTTATGCGTCGGCCGATCGCCCTCTTTATCCGCGGCATGCTCGCATATGAATTTCCCCTCCTTCGTGCTGCCGAAGTACCGCTCGCCTTGGAAGTGGTAGACGTGTGACCGCGTGTTCACCCAGACTAGTTTGTCACCGGGGCACGTCATGCTGGCGGGAGGGATATGGCTCGAGGTCTGGGCGGTTGCGAGAGAAGGCAGCGCCAGCACGAGCAGGGCTATGATCCTCCAGCGCACCAGACGTATCCCCAACCGGCCCCGCCAAATTTTGTCTTTCGGCATGACATTCCCCCTGGCGCCGACGCAGAGGAAGGATCTACCGCAGGAATGAACTGGAGTCGAGCCAGCCCGGCAGCCCGCAGCGGCCTCCGGATTCGGGGCGGATCGGTGCGGGTACTGCGACCGGGAAGCAGATTCATCCTCGTCTCCGCGCTACCGATCCAATTTTTGGTTACAAGCGAATTCGTGGCGCCGCGAGTAGGTATGGTACGAGAGTAATCGCCAAGTCTTGCGCCAACCTATAAACGCTGTCGAGCAACGACAGCGATGGAAAAACCCCCGAACCCACAACCATTTTCTGGTCAACTGTCGTTTGAACGTATGCGGCGGTGGCCTATCCAATTACCGTCATGACCCTCATCAGCTTGCGCATCTGTTTTTCCTTTTAATTTGATCACCACGGTCGCCGCATACGGCGCAGACATGTTCCATAAAACCAATTCACCTACGCTCCGCAGGACGCTGCCAACCTTCTCGGCCTGAAGTATCCGTCTGATTTCTGATAAAAACCATTCTCCATCACTTTGCTGTACCGGATGGCCAGCACGAAATACGTGCATGGTTCCGACAAACTCCCTTGTTCTCAAAGAGTTATCCTCCGCTATAAACGGTGTCATATCACATCGTCTGATGTGTTAGCGCCGATACGATCGGAAGGCAATACGTCACAAGCACTTTGAGGTTTTATCGAAATTTATACATGTTTCATGTATATTTATATTTTGACAGTTAATGCATTACCATTAATTAATTATGAAATGAAATTCATGAGAACGGCTCCTCTTGAAAGAGCGGCCAAGAAAGCTGACTCACATGCCAGGGCCGCACGGAAATTCTCCGCGACGGGCGGCACTCAGCGGCCACCAGGTCCGCGATCTCCCGCACGGTCGACGGCCTCTCCGCCTTCAGCAGCACCGACAGAGTAACCCGCGTCAGTTCACCACCACGGAACCGTTGTGGTGCCTTTACGCGGGGCCGTATCACCTGGGGTTTGATGGTCGGGCCGAACAGCCGGATCGTGGCGTCTAGGCTGTCCAGGTCGGCTCGGAGTCGGGCGATGGGCTTTTCCGCCTCGGATATCTCGCCGGACAACTCAGAGCGTTTGGTTATAAGCCCGTGGGCAACTGTGGATTGCGCTATAATGGTTCATATTTCGTTCGGTTGTTGCGTATGATTGTGACTACGGAACGAGTATAGAATTTTGGATGACTCGGTGCCGCTATTGCGTGGTGGCGGCTGCTATATATTGCCGCGAATTTCCGGCGAGCCTGTAGTTGTTGCCGCTGCCCGCAGGAACACGGTGCTTGCTGACGATATTCTGATTGCTGCCAACTCTACCGCCGACAGAATGCATGTGGGCGCATCGGCCCTCGGGACGGCGAGCCAAGCGGTTCGACCTGGCACCCGGCATTATCGTCACAGCGAACACGATCAGCACCAGCTCGTTCGCGGCGCAACTTCGCGCCCAGCCGCTGTGTCGAGTCCCGTTTGAATTCATGTGGATGGAATGGCCAGGTGCCGATCCCATCTACGACGCCTATCGGGTCGGTGACGCGACCGCTGCTGCGCCTGCGCCCCATCGCATGGTTGTCCTTATCCATGCCGACGAAAGCCGCCAAAAAGGCAGTATGACGTTTGCCTGGTCTCACCGTCAGGAAGGTGTCAATGCCTGCCCGTTGGCCCGTTTCTTCGACTGGCGCGCTGACGCTCCGGAATCGCATGACCTGTCGCGTAGCTTCTTCCGGGGATCCGCGCGCAACGAGAACGAACTGCGTCAGCAAATCGTCTCCCAAAGCAAAGGTATGCCGCAGGTGAAGGGTTCGTCTGGCCGCTCTGGCCGCAGACATCTTGAGGCGAAGAACTTCTCGAACCTGACGCGCGGCAACCTCGTGGCTGCCATGGCGCTCCTGCGTGGGTCAGGGAGACGGCATGCCGTCGCTGGACGACTGCCCTCGGACCGCGCCGCAAACCCCTTCAAGGGCGGCTGGCTTCAATCGGAATGCTCGGCTGCCTTACGTCACAACGCGCATCAGTCTGAGCAAATAGATCCAAATGCCCTCAGAGGCCTGACGATCTCTGGGCCAATTCCTGTGGTTCTCAAGCACAGCAAGTGCGCTGACCCATGCAAATGAATCCGCGTTGGCACGCTATCGAACCGCGACCGGCAAGCGAGGCGCGGCCTCTCCGGGCTTATAACGCGGTCGATCGGCGCGCCGACGGTTTGCAACCTCGCGCAGCGGCCTCATGAGAACTCTGACCGAACTCGTGCCGCCATGTTTCCAGTGGAACGTAAGCTGCTCGTGCTCCCAGTCGACTACCACTTTCGCAAACAGCGTCACCAAAATTGAGTGAAGCTCCATCCGATCGACCTGAAGGGCCTTTGCGACTTGCCGAAGCTTTTCCAACCGCTTCGTGAGCGTTACGTCAAGCCATTTTGGGCGATCAATCCGCAGGCGCTTACGGTCGGCTAGCAGTTGTCTAACTTCAGCATCCACTGCGTTCTGCGCTTCAATCACCGGTCGCGACGACTGCCGAACTTGCTTATATTCGCTTGCGATAGATGCTCTGCGGCGACGGAGAACGTGAAGCCTGCTCCGAATTTGCCCTAACATTTCGGTTCGCGCTTCTGAGCCGAGGGCTGGCTTGGGACAGCTCGAGATCACATCGTCGATGTCGATCGTCAGCGCGTCTTCGATGCCAGGATATCGAACCCAGTGATCGGAACAGCCAACGCCACTGTCGGCCAGACGGCACATGTAATACCGCCAATTTGGTTTTCCACCCCCAAGAAAGACCATTCTACGATCGCAAAATGGGCAGCGGGCGAGTCCTGCAAGCAGGTTTGCACGACCCGTCTTTGGCCCCTCGTTATGATGCTGTTCACACCAAGCCGTCCGCCTTGCCTGAACTTGATCCCAGTCGGATTTGACTACAATCGCCGGATAGTAATTTTCCACGGGCGCCTGTGGACGCATTCGTTTCACTCCATCGATGTACTCGCTGCTGAAGGGGACGAGGGTACCGAGCACGGTTGGCGTTCGCAAGAAATGACGGATCAGGCTCTTTTGCCATATGTGTCCGCGCTGATTGCCATGGCCAAAGAGGGGAATCTGCCGTTCATTCAGACCACGTACAATCGTTTGATGGCCTACACCAGCCAACACATCCCTATAAATCTCGCGAACGACATCGGCCCGATCTTCTACAACCTCAAATTTCCCTGCTGCTTTATCTAGCCTAAGCCAACCTGGGCACCGAGATGACCAGGGTTTTTCCGACAGTTGGGATCGCCTTACATCGAAAGATGCCCTGATGCGTCGCGATTTCATTTCGCTTTCCTCATTCGCACGCATCATGCTTACGAGCGAAATGATAAGTTCAAGCGGATTTTCGTTGAGGCTTTTTAGAGAATAGCATCTTTGGTCGGTAAGGGTTACGATATTGATCCCGGCTTGAATGATCTGCATGAATAGAGCTTGCGCGGAAATGATACGGTCTCGGCTAAGACGGTCGAGAGATTCAACCAGCAGATAGCTGTTTGGCGGTACAAGGTTATGCTCGATCGCTTCGAGGAATGCCCGAAGTGCACCCTCCTTGGAGTTCTTGCCGCGGTAGGCACTCACTCCCAGGTCACGAAACGAAAGCGCCAAATCGAGCCGGAGATTGTGGTCGGCCGCATACTTTTCAGCCATAGCCGACTGCCTAC
The DNA here is from genome assembly GCF_009765975.1 of Acidisphaera sp. S103. Taxonomy (GTDB): domain Bacteria; phylum Pseudomonadota; class Alphaproteobacteria; order Acetobacterales; family Acetobacteraceae; genus Rhodopila. The sequence continues at coordinate 251,196 of NZ_LMUJ01000111.1, forward strand.
GACGGCTATCACCGGCTGCCTGCTCATGCGTGCTGAACCGTAGGTACGAGTAGGCAATCCCTGCCATCGCCGAACCCTCCGCTTGGAGAAAGTAGTTTCACAGGATTCCGATTCGACGCTTATTTTAGCTCGTGCCCATTGTCATCGCGGAACACACTTTTATGCGAGAATCCGCCAACGATATGATGAAGTGCGGCTAAGCCACGCATTAGCGTATGATTTTGAACAAACCGGCAGGTGACCCCCTTAAGGGCGTCATCGTCGCCGTCGCCGTCGATGACCGCGCTAATCGCCGCTATCGTACGACTGCAATCTGCTAAAGACCGAGAGAGCGCCGAAATCGGAAAAACCAACTTTTCTGCTTGCCAGAAGATACCGGGGACACCGATTGTAGAGGCGGCCGATTTTGTGTCAGAAATTCGATCGCCGACAAGGGTGAAGTCTGCGGCGCATTGATCGCTGCCGCTGGTTCGGATGGTAATTCCTCAGGATAGCATAGACTGTAGGCATTCTCACAGACCTCCAGCCAGGAAATGGGTCGGATGTCAGTGGCGTTCTCGTAAGGGGCTAAGCGCTCGACATAGCCTTTGAGGAGATCGCGGTCCAGGCGCTCAACGGTGCCGGGCTTATGCTCCTCATCCGCCGCGACGACCCAAAGTAATATATTGGGTCCGAGCGCACGAAGAACATCCATTAGCGGCTGAAGGCGGGTCGGATCAGTCATCCCCAACTCCCTCCACACCCAAATCTTCTCGCCGACTGCCAAGTCCTCCAACAGCTTTCGGCGCAGAAAGGTAAGTCGTCTGGCTTCGCGTCCGCGAAGCTCCTCGGCATCGAGTTCACCTTCATGAACGAACGTGTGATACCTCGTGTCCAGGGAAGTCTCGTGTACCATGAATTCACGGTGACCCGGCGTGCCGGAAAGATAGACCTTCACGGTGTCTGCGGTGCCAAGGCCGTCGAGCTTTCTCTGCAAGGCTGCGACCAGCTTGCCCAACGACATTCCCGCAAAGCGGAAAAGCCCCAGCGGCTCAACGCCCGCGTGGCGCTGCACCAGACCAAATTCGCAGTTATCGCCAAGGCTTTCAAATGCCAGCATCAGTTCGCTGAGAGGCTTGGCCGTGGCTTGATGATCAGCGATGCGTGGGGTTGAGGTCTCCGCCGCCCGGAGAGCGAGGCGTTGCGATAGCTCGGAAATCCGCCGGGTCACGACGTCGAGATCAACGACCCATTGCCCCGGCTCGTTAGGAGCAGGGGCGCTTTCGAACAAATCACCCCAGTAATCGAGCTCGGCAACTTGAGCGAGACGATTGATGGAAGCGTTCTGGTGATGCCGGGGCATCCACTCCCAGAGAAGCGCACCCGGTTTGCAAAAGACTACATCGGTCAAACCCTGGCCGAGGGGGCCTATTACCACGTCCGCATGGCGGAAAAGATTGATGCGTTCCGCCGTCGTGAGACGATCATCCACGACGTAAGCGCCTCGACGACGAAGCAGATCGAAGACCTCATCCTCATTGCGGACCTTCCCGTAATAGGGGTTGGAACACGGCACAACGAGAATCTCGTGGGGTAGTCGCTGTGAGGGGAGGCGATCCAAAATACGCCGCGCGGTGTCACGAACACTCTGACAGACGCTAAAACTAGCCGATCCATTTAGGAATTCGGCATACTCAACGTACGGCAGGTGGTAGAAGGTACCTGATTTCAGGGTCAGCCGCGGGAGACGGCCGTATCCGAGGATATCGAGGACATCCTCCTGCCAGGCAGCCAATGGCGGCAACACCAACCGTACGTTACGTGTCCGCTCTTGCCGCAGAGCCCAATCGATCGCAGGCACGCATTGGGTTAGCCAGTGTTGGTAACCCCAATGAGCGTTGTTGTACCCGATGATGTGCTCTTCGTTGTCATCAAGGTGAACCAAAACCTTACGGTGTGCCGTGAAGGCGTCTCTGGCTCCTTCGGGCGCGAAGTACGACGTTTCCGGGATGACAAGCTGGTCTTGGAAAATCAGACCTGTGTCCGCGTCCAGTACCGCATTGGCGATCGCGTAGCTTTTGAGCGTCGCCGTCATTCCGATGGGCTGGAAGGAGGAGCCGCACACGTGCAATAACTTGTCGCTCAAACTGAGATTGGCCCGGCTACGATGTCGCCGGGCCTGTTCAATATAGCGGCTTCCGGCAGCAGCTTGCGCAATGGGGCGGTTCAACTTACTTCTCCTACAATTCAGATTTTGATTAGAGATGCCCGGTCCGCATAGACAGGCAAAACATAAAAATAATCGTTGCCCCCATGTAGGCCAGAAGGCTCCATGGGTGATTGGCGAGTGGCACGAACCGGACCATATCGAGGGCCGGATCGAGCATGCATCGGCACCGCCGTCGGGATGAGGGCGGTGCGATTTGCGTGAGTTCCAAAAATGAATGATTATCCCAGGGCGATAAATTATGTAACGCACCTACTTGCAGTTGAGTCAATCCGGGTGTATTCAACCGAAATGAGGATATTCGTATTCATCTCCGCCAAGGACCCTGATTTGCTCGGGTTCACGGCGAGCCAGACAGCAGAAAACCTACCGCGCGATTATGCGCCATGGACACCAGCCGAGTCTGGCGGAGCCGTCTTACTGGGCGGCGGTGACGCCAATCCCGTGGTTGAGGCCGTGCGGCGAGATGGATTTTTCCTAGCGGTCGGTGGCTATGAGGATGAAGATTCCGCACCACCGGTCCATCATTAGGGAGGCGAAGAGATGCAAATTTACCTTTTCGCATCAAATAGCCATCCGAGCGTCACAGCGTTCACATCGGACAGGGAGGGTAGTAATCTCCCTGCCGACTACGCGCCGTGGGTCGTGGTGAACACCAGCCGAACCATTTGCATTGAACCACCCAGCGAGCGCATCGCCGAGGCCATACAACAGCACGGTTATTTTCTACTGGCTGGCGGTTGTGCTTATTCTCGCGCAAGACGAGAAGTAAGCGATTCGGCGATGGCACCTTGCGGCGGATGATTTCGCTGTGATGGAAATTGGCGATGGACGCGATGCCGATTTTGGTTTCGGAGCCGGACCCCGCTGAGGACGCACATACGATTGGTCGTAAGGGTGCTCGTATGCCTCAGGTCGAGGTCATCACGCGCGGCGAGCGGCGGCGTGTCTGGACGCTCGAGCAGAAGCGAGAGATCGTCGCGGAAAGCCTCGGATCGACACTGACGCCGACGGAAGTGGCGTGTAAGCATGGCATCAGCAGCGGGCTGTTGTATGGCTGGCGACAGAAGCTGATCGGTGGGCGGATGACGCTTGTGCAGCAGTCACCGCCCGGCTTTGCCCGGGTCGAGATCGGGCCGCCGCATGCCGACAAGCACGATCCGGAGCCTGCGACCCCGATCGCGTCATCCGCCCCGGACGTGCCCGTCCAGCGTCCGCCGGGCTTGATCGAGATCCTGCTGCCTGAGAGCGTGGCGCTGCGGGTGGATGGACAAGCCCTGCGCCGAGTGTTGGCTGCGCTGGCGGGTCAACCTCGGCGCCAATCGTCAACTCAGATCCGGCCCCGCACCGCCGCACCGCTTACGTTTTTCCACTCTGTGTGTTGGATTATATCCACTCTTATGTTCGCCATTTCAAGCAGCGGGCGTGACAATTCCTTGCTTGTCGAGCAATCGGTTCAGCATGGTCCGAAACCGAGCAAGGCAGGAGGCACGATCATCGAAACGACGGTTGATCATGCTCTGATACGCGGGTTGGTTACCGCCTGACCGGATGCGTCGCGGAGCTTCCT
>NZ_LMUJ01000111.1:254981-284387 GCF_009765975.1 Acidisphaera sp. S103
AGTTTGCACGACCCGTCTTAGCTCCATCGTTATGATGCTGTGCACACCAAGCCGTCCGCTTTGCCTGAACTTGATCCCAGTCAGATTTGTCTACAATCGCCGGGTAGTAATTTTCCACGGGCGCCTGCGGGCGCATTCGTTTCACTCCATCGATGTACTCGCTGGTGAAGGGGACGAGGGTACCGAGCACGGTTGGCGTTCGCAAGAAATGGCGGATCAGGCTTTTTTGCCATATGTGCCCGCGCTGATTGCCGTGGCCAAAGAGGGGAATCTGCCGTTCATTCAGACCACGTACAATCGTTTGATGCCCTACACCAGCTAACACATCCCTATAAATCTCGCGAACGATATCGGCCCGATCTTCCACAACCTCAAATTTCCCTGCTGCTTTATCTAGCCTAAGCCAACCCGGACACCGAGATGACCAGGGTTTTTCCGACAGTTGGGATCGCCTTACATCGAAAGATGCCCTGATGCGTCGCGATTTCATTTCACTTTCCTCATTCGCACGCATCATGCTCACGAGCGAAATAATAAGTTCGAGCGGATTCTCGTTGAGGCTTTTCAGAGAATAGCATCTTTGGTCGGCAAGAGTTACGATATTGATTCCGGCTTGAATGATCTGCATGAATAGGGCTTGTGCGGGAAGGATACGGTCCCGGCTAAGACGATCAAGAGATTCGACCAGCAGGTAGCTGTTTGGAGGCACAAGATTGTGCTCGATCGCCTCGAGGAATGCCCGAAGAGCACCCTCCTTGGAGTTCTTGCCGCGGTAGGCACTCACGCCCAGATCACGAAACGAAAGCGCTAAATCGAGTCGCAGATTGTGGTCAGCCGCATATTTCTCGGCCATCGCTGACTGCCGCCGACGGCTATCACCGGCTGCTTGTTCATGTGTGCTGAAACGCAAGTACGAATATGCAACTCCTCGCATCGTTGTTCCTCCCCCCCGGCGAAAATTGCTCCACATATTCTGAATGCGAGGCGGAATCTGTCCTCCGATCACCGGTTTCCGGAACACACATTTTTGGGAGAACTGTTTGGAGACCGCGATTGCGAATTGTACGGCGGGATACGATGGCGTTATTTGCGGGCCTCGAAATCGGCGCGTTGTCGATCACTTACGCAAGCAACGCTGCGGTGAACTTGCCAGTAGGTCTGGGCATGACAACGCTTAGTCCGGGCGGGCGAAGGGAACCTGCGTCTTCCCGTCCTGCGGATACATTAGAGACCTTCTGAATTGTGTTTGATGTTGACCAATCTGGCGACCGAGTTCCCGGCCTACCCCCCCCCCCCCCGGGGGGAGCGGCAGTTGAATGACGAACTCGCAAGGCAGCCGAAGCTACGACGATGGATAGAAGTAGAAGTCTGGCTTGATATTCATTGTGGTTTAGTATACAGTGTCGGAGATGCACATTTCCGTATTCAACTCGCTCATGTGGCCTGGCGACAGTCGACGTCGCCCACAACGATCCAGAGGCAACCCACCTGTCGCGTATGCGCCCCGAGGAGCCCGAAGAGGGGGCGGTGACATGCTTGTCGGAGGCATGTTTGTCCGGTGGCGGGAGCGATCCAGTGGGACAGACTTTTCATAGCCGTCGAGGAACAAGCGCTCGGCGCGGCAGAAACAGGTCGTTAGAGGGAGCTTTCTGGATCGGGTCAGATCCGGAACCTCTCCGTGCCGGGTCAGTTCGACTGGAGTGAATGGTGACGCACCCCTGCCAAAACTCGATGGTGGCGGTCGTCCCGGTTTCCCGCTAATTATGCCCCAACCGGAGGGCATGCGTTGATCGAACCTAGCACCCAAGAGAGCCTGCTCGGACTTCCCAGCGAATGGAAGTCGGGCGACACCGTAATGTGTTCCGGTGTCTATGTCGTTTGTCATGGAGATGATCATCCCATGTTCACAGGCAGTCGGCACCCCTTGCGGGAGCAATTATTTTGTGGGAGTGGGAGTGTTTTTCCGCCGTGCAACGCCTGTGGCCGTCAGCCTCGCTTCTATCTGATCTATGCGGGCGAACCCATTGAGCAGAGTTCGAACTTTATATGAGGCCCAAGGTCGCTAATTGGGGTGGGATAGCCTGCTATGCAGAATGAGTTACGGTGTCGGCCCAATCCATGATTATCCCCCAAAAAGCTCGCTTCATTGGCACTCGATGCTCCGATTTTGGAGAAGTTGGAGATCTGGGTTCATTTCAAAATGCAAAAACGGCTCGGTTGGAGCTTGAGCCGGAAGGTACGATGGTGATGCCGTCCTGGCGCGTAACAAATCGGAACGCGGGCGAATTTAAAGTCCGTCAGTCGATGTTGAATGTGCCAGACGGCAATTTCCCGATGGCGACAAGCTTTCCAAAAATGATCATTACGAAGTTAGAGAATGCCTACTGCTTGCCATTCGGGCCGCCGGTGTTACCGGAACTCGGACGGATCATCACGGAGTACCTGATACCATGGTCGCCGGAGACCCTTGGCTGGTTCTCACATTTGGGGAAAGCGGACTATGAGGCCAATGTGTCTATCAACACGGATGATTGTCAACACGATATAGACACAGCATTCTACCTAGATCATTCTATCTCGGGCCATTTTGGACATTTTATCGGCGATTGTCTTCCGCGGTTATATGCCCTGGATGTGTGTCGGGCGCTTTTCGGAAACGTAAAGGTAATAATTGCCGGTCGGGCAGAGGTGGATTTCCACACTCATCTACTTAACGCTGCTGGCGTGCCTTCGCGCGATATCGTAAGAATCAACAGCCTCGTGCGCTGCAAGCGCCTCTTGCTCGCGACGCAATCATTTGGTGTCGAACACTACGCGTCACCCACGTCAGCTCGGATGTGGGCCACGATGAGGGATCGCAGTGCGCCACGTGATGTCACCTTGCCAGATCGGATATATCTTTCCCGTGTCGGCGTGCCGATCAGGAAGTTAGCTGACGAAGGTGCTATCGAACGAATCTTTGAAAGATTGGGATTTACTATCATTCGCCCCGAAAATCTACGGGTGGAATCGCAGATCGCCCTTGTTTCTAATGCTCGGCTGATAGCTGGGCCGGGCGGTTCGGGAATGTTCAATCTGGCTTTCCAAGGAAGAATGCGGTCGGCTTTCTTATTGGTTTGGGAGAACTTTATTCAGCTATCCGAAATGCTGTTTTCGGCCGGTCGTGGTTGCGATATTTGGTATCATGTTGGCCAAACTATGGAGCCCGCGGCCGACGGAGCAACGTGGAGTGTTGATCTCGCCAGGCTAGAAAATGATGTGTGGGAATGGTTGCTTCAATCTCGATCTTAGTGGAAGCGACCTGACAATCAGTCGGACGAACAATGGTGGCTGTTCCCGTCCCGGCCAGCAGTGCCACGGGTCACTGCGTGGCTGTTCTTAAAGGCCCGAAGCCGCGCTTGGTGTCGGTGCCCCTCAAGGAGCCCGCGTAAGACGCGCGAGGGCGCATGTCAGGACTTTTGGATCATGTCCTCGACTTCATCTTCACCATAGCCGACGAAGACATGCGTGACGGTGACGCCGTTGAACGCCTGCTGCACCGAGGCCTGGTGCCGGTCGGCACAGTTGAAGCGCGCGTTTTCCAGACAGTCCTGGGCCTCCGATTTGATAGCGTTTTCCCAGGACTCGGCCGCGGTAGGGGCGCATTGTTGGCTAGCGGTACGGACAACTCGCCTGCGATGAAATTTAACCCGTACGGCCCCTCCGTCAATGCCGCCGGAATTTTCTTCAAACGCGCCGAAGTAAAAATCCCCAGTTCCGCCGGTCAGTGCCCAGGGTACGTGGCACCATTTTTTGGTGGACGGCCACGGCGACGTGGCGTTCGTGCGGGCGCGGTGGTGTGATGATGGCCTTGGAGCGGACATGCTCGGGCACAGTTCGGCGTGCTGGCGGAGGCGGTAGCTTGATCCCTCGATCTGGACCACGATGGCGCGATGGAGCAGGCGATCAAGCAGCGCGGTTGCGACAATGGGATCGCCGAAAACCTCGCCCCATTCGGCAAAGCCGCGGTTGGAGGTAAGGATCATGGCGCCGCGCTCGTAGCGTGCGTTGACAAGCTGGAAGACTAGGTTGCCGCCACCCGGGATGACAGGCAGGTAGCCGATCTCATCGACGATGAGCAGTGCGGCACGAGTAAAGAAGCGGATGCGCTCCGGCCTTCTTTCTCGCTCGGCGTGTGCGAGTTGGCTCAGCAGGTCGGCCAAGGGTGCAGAAGTAGACGCTTCGCCTGCCTTTACCGCCTCGGCGCCGAGCGCGATAGCGAGGTGGCTCTTGCCAGTCCCGGGTGGCCCCATGAAGTGCACGACCTCGTGGCGGTCGACAAACCCGAGCTGGCGAGGGTTAGAATGCGATCCCGGTCCAGCGACGGCTGGAATGAGAATTCCAACCCGGCGAGCGTCTTGATCGTGGCCAGGGGAACCATGTGCAGTGCGGTCTTGATGCGGCTGTTCTTGCGCAGCGTCAGCGTCCCAGATGATCGGGCCTGAGCGCCTGCCGAGGGCAGCCGACCAAGTTCGGCGCCATCGGACAATCAAGGCTGTACCGCTTGGGCACGCCGCTTGGTCCTCATCGCCCGAAGGACTCGCGGTAGCACCTTCTCATTTACGAAGACATCCGTGCTGACGCGAGCGCCGTCCGGCAGCACGATCTCGATCGCACCGACACCGGTGCCCCCGGTCCGCATAGGACGCCGAGACTCCGGCTCGGTTGGCCCCGGCCCCGGCTCGGGCAGTGGCAGCACGGCTTCATTTTCGCGGCTCGATCCGCAAGTACATCCAGCGGGAGGAATGGCGCAGCGATCGGTACCTGAATTACCGCCACCGCGGCCTTCCAGGGGCACGCCAATTGCGTAGCACACTCTCCGAAATCCGGTGACGCCGGGCAACGATCGTCACCTTGCCGTGTTCAGCTTCCAACTGCGCCGACGCCTATCGGGGGCCGGATCGAGAATTCTTTGGCGCTACCTCCAGGATCAGAGCCGTTCACGATTTGACTCTGTCCCAGGAATGGGCGGCTAACTTGGGCGACAAATTATGTAACGCACCTACTTGTGGTTGAATATCTTTGGGTGTATTCAACCGAAATGAGGATATTCGTATTCATCTCCGCCAAGGACCCCGATTTGCTGGGCTTTACGGCGAGCCAGACAGCCGCAAACCTGCCGCGCGATTATGCGCCATGGACACCGGCCGAAACTGGCGGAGCCGTCTTGCTGGGCGGTGGTGACTCCGATCCCGTGGTTGAGGCCGTGCGGCGGGATGGATTCTTCATAGCGGTCGGTGGCTACGAAGATCAAGATTTCGCACCACCAGTTCATCATTAGGGAGGCGAAGAGATGCAAATTTACCTTTTCGCATCCAACAGCCACCCGAGCGTCACGGCGTTCACATCGGACAAGGGGGGTAGCAATCTCCCTGCCGACTACGCGCCGTGGCTCGTGGTGAACACCAACCGAACCATATGCATCGACCCACCCAGCGAGCGCATCGCCGAGGCCATACAACAGCACGGCTATTTTTTACTGGCTGGCGGCTCTGCTTATTCTCACGCAAGACGAGAACTTTCACCGTCCCACCTCAAGCCGCACCCCAAAGTTGATAAACCATTTGCATCGGTAGTGTCTGTCCAAAGAACCAGCGGCCTGAAGAGCGGCAGGCAGGCCCCACTGTTACAGTCGCTTTCACCCAGGCCGTCTCCCTTTTCAGCCGTTGAAGCGTCCCCATCGACCTTGGCAACCCTTGAGGACACTGTGGCCGACGCCTAGCGGCTGCCGGATCGCATGTTCGATCGCCCGACCAACGGATGGGCGCCCGGGATCTTCTTGCCCGCGCCACGTACTCGATCCAATCCAGCCATGACACGGGATCGGATCATTGATCGTTCGAGTTCCGCGAAACCGTGGCCACCCCCCACCATGCCCCAGACGAATTGCCTGGTTGCGTCGATGCCCTGCTGCTCGAACTTGGCATGACCCCAACCACGTAGGGTTCAGCCATGGTCGACCACCTTGGAAGTTCTGGAAGAACATGGCATCGATCATGGCTCCTCCTCGAACCGTCGCCGATTCTGGCAGATGTTGGCCAAGGCGACGCAGCCACCGGCAGAGGCGGCGGACCTCAATGACTTCTGAGCGCCGAGAGCGGCAATCGCAGTGCCTTATACCTGGCCGCCTTGCATCGGAATCCGCAGTTCGGGGTGATGACACAACAGTTCGGGGTGATGACACAACGCTATCTCAATTTTCGGGCTAATGCCTTTACCGTGACGGCTTGCGTATGGTGTCGGCTGGCGGCCTTTTCCTCGTAGTGTCTGATATCAAAATCGGCGCCCAACGCCGCTTTCACCTCGCCGGGCCGCGGTAAGTCCAGATGGTTTTGGCCATGGCCGCCAAAGGTCTCGAAATACAAATGACCCCCGACTCGCAAAGTCGGAATTAGAAATGGGCATAGTTCAAGCCGGACAAAATGGACGATAACGATCGCATCAAACGATGACGTCTTGAATGGCCATCGATCCGCTGTGAGATCTGCGCAGACAGTCGTGATTCGTCCTGGTGTGACGTCGTTGGGTGCCCGTTCTAAAAGTGCCGCTTTCGTCGTATCCAAGTGGCATAGACGAACGAAATCCCTGTCGGCACAAATCACGTCGCATCCATAGGCCGCCATCAGGATGGCATTCCGTCCGAAACCGCAGGCAAGGTCCAGCGCGGCGGCACCGGGATAGGCAATCTCGCCCACGAACTTCAGCAGCGTGCTCGATGGCGATAAGAACCCCCAGGGCGTGGATCGGTTCACTGAATTGGAACTTTTCACCGCTCCATAGCTGAAAGCCGAGCAGGAAGGCTCTCAGGCGGTAGCGGCAGGATCCCGCGACTTTCTCGCATCCGCCCGGTTGAGAAAAAGCCAGCGCATCGGTCCCGCACGGCGCACGTCCCGCAGATCGGCAAATAGGCATTCTTCCAATCGGAGATCGATTGGACAGCGAAAGGCCAAATTTCGCGATCGAGCAGGCAGAGCGGCAGGTTGTAGACCGACACCTTGACGCCAGCCGAAGAAAGGATGCCGACGGCCGCCGTCAGGTCCGATCGATAATCAAGGGGATCGACCCACAGCAGGTCTTGGTTGGCCAACGCAAAGCCCGTGTTTTCCAACCCCATCAGAGCAACATGGTCCACGAACGGCAGGTTCCGGGCGATCCAGCTACAAGTCTCGACGATCCGAGGTGCCGTGATTCCGTGTAGTACAACTCGGATTTCGACCCGCTGATCCTTGTCCTTGAGCCTTAGGATGCCGAGGACTGTTTCATCGAAGGCATCGCGAGCCTGCACGACATAGTCGTGGATATGATCAACGGCCGAGTAGATCGGGATGCCCGCGCACAGCTTAGTGCTCCCGACCGCGGCCCAGGCTGCCACGACTTCAGGGGAAGCAAAACCCCGACCATTCGTCAGGACGTGGATCTCAGTTTCCGGAAGCGTGGTCCGGGCAATACTCAGAAGTCTCGTGAACCGGCGCCACTCCAGCAGCGGTTCGCCGCCGGTAAATCCGATCGAGCGCGTCGTTGGGTCAATGAGAGGCAGGCATTCCGCAATTTCGTCCAGTATCCAACCGTCATCGATGTCACGCGGAGGTTGCGAGCACATCAGGCAGTAGTGGTTGCACCGCTCCGTCACGAGGATGGAATTGTGGCTTGATGACCGGCGATAAAGGACACGGAGATTTCGGGATCGAGGGTTCAGTCCGATGATGTCGCCGTCGCCCAGGTAATCGAAGTTGGCAGGCAAGCTTACACGTCGCGGAAATACGTATCCGTGTGAGGCGGCGATATCTCTAGCCACAAAGACTGCCGTCTGAACCCCCGCTGCTCGCGCTATTTCCGCGTCGTCGGCATTGTGGATCAAAACCGCATCATGCTCATCGAGATGATATCCCCCGCTTCCAGCCGCTCTGAACCGAAGCACTGCGCGGCTCTCTCCGCCGCCCATGCCTTCGACGGCAAGAGCTTGGCCCCAAAGCGTGAGCGGGGTCATGCCGCCCACCGTCGGAGCACGGCGGCGTCTTCGGGTGAACCTTCGAGCAATTCGAAGAGGAGGCGCATGATCCCCTTCTGCCGGGTGCAGAACCCGGATAGCGGTTTAATCCCGAGTGAGTCAGCCTGGGTAGCGTGATGATAGACGGGGTCGGCGCCGCAATGAGGCTCATAAGCGCACGTGGAACATTGCGGCGCACACTGGGTCATCGAGCCGCTCACCAGACCTACTAGCTTGTCGGACATGATCAGTGACCGGTAGGTATCGGTTGCCAGATCGCCTAGTTCGAACGTCCGGTCGCCCATCTCCGCCAGCATCCTGCCTTCATCCGACGCGAACACCTTGCCATCGTAGTTATACACGAGCGCGCCAAGGCCGATCCCGGCCGGGCTGCGCAGATCGACATAGCCCATAGGGCGGTCCGTCAGCATTCGCTTCAGCAGCAGCGCGGAGTAGAATTCCGGAAAATGGATCCCGCGCTTGTTGAGATCGATGATGTAGCGCAGGCCGCGTTCATAAAATCGAAGCCAGCGGTTTGCGTCGTACTTCGCGAATTGCTTGGTCTTTATGGCAAAGCCGTAGGGCGAGAGCGGCCGGAGAAAAACGCCATCGAGGCCGAGCCGGACATACTCATCGACAATGTCTTCAACCCTGTCGAGGCTCGCCTCGGTCGTTGTCATCAACGCGCCGAGACTATCCTTCCCCAAAGCTTCTCTCACCCGGTGTATCCCGGCGACAGCAAGCGCGTGGCTATTGCCGCCGGGGCGCGGTCGGTTGCGATTGTGCAGATCGGCCGGTCCATCCAGCGACGTCGAGATTTGAATCGAATGGTCACGGCAGAACACCAGCACATCATCGGTCAAAAGAGCCAGGTTCGTGGTGATGACGAATTGGATCGCCTTGCCCAGCGATCCTCTGCGGCGCTCCGCTTCCTCGACTATTGCTCGGATCAGTTCGAAATTGAGGAGCGGTTCGCCGCCTTGGAACTCGATCTTGATAGCCTGCGGCGGCGCAGAGAGCGCAACATCCAGCGCCCGCATCGCCGTTTCCTCGCTCATATCGTAACGTTCCCGGTCAGCGCTCCGGCGCGATACCTGGCAATAGGGGCAGGAATGTTCGCATCTGAGTGTGACGACGAAAAGGTGTAGGGCCGTCGCCTCTCGAAGGAATGCCATTCGGCTCCGCAGACGGAGTGCGAGAAGCTGGAGCTGAGACCGCTGCCCTTTGCGCGAAACTAGAAGCTTCGAGAAAGCCCGTTCGTACAACCCGTCGCCCGCAGCCAGTTCGAGGGAGATGACCCGGTTCAGTTCATCGCTCGAGAGCAACAGGCCATCACCGACCATGTTCGCTAAAAAGTAACGATCAGCACCCAGGCGCTCGAATCGAAGCGGCAGTAGCTGTAAGTCGTCTGCCGAACTATGGGAGAATGCAACCTCGGGCAGAAATCTCGCCAATGTTCATCCCCTTATGGGGCCGGAATGTTGCTGCTCGTGTTCTGCAAGGGCGCCAAATGCCAGGGCGACGATAACGTTCCGGACTCCGTCTGTCTCCACCGACACCTTCTCCCGAAGGTTTTCGTCCGTGACGAGATCGATGAACCGCAAGCGGATCCCCTGCTCCCCGGGATTACCCGTGCCGACACCCTCCTTGGGGAGCAGGCGGCAGACGAAGCGATCGCCCGCCGTTTCCACGATGCACGACGCCACATCTATGAGGCGGTAGGCAGCCTCTTGCAGAGCACCCAACCTTTGAGTGGCACGGTCGAATTCAACCAAAATTTCCTGCAAGGGCTGATGCTACCTGCTGCTGGAATAATGGGAAGCGTGGGATGCATGCGACGCGTGGGACGCGTGCTGTGCGACAACGGTTCCGGTGGCGGACTTGGTCACGAGGAAGCCCATGTAATCTGCGCCTGTCGACACGATTTTATTGGCGGTGAGACCGGTCGCTTGGGCTGTGGCTTCCTTTCCGAGATTCTGTGGCTCGGGGACTTTGGCCGAAGCCGGTGGGACTAGGGCCGCAGTCCCGGTGAGGCCTGCGAGCGCTGCGGCCAGGGGAACGATTTTTGGGGTAACGCGCGACATTCAATTCCTCCCATCTCAGCGCACCAGCGAATGGCTGGTGCCTAGCTGATAACGCGAATGTTATGTGACGAATTGCACCTATTGTCTACCGAAAGCTGGATTGCCGGTCCCTATCTGGCCGCAATCCTGGCCGAATAGTTGATTTCTTTAGAAGTTCTTTTGGCCGTCCGTCCGGCGATGGCGAACTGCGGATGTTCGAATTCCTTGCCACCCGAAGTGCGGAGTAATCGCGATATTGCCATGATGGCGACGAGGCGTGGCCGTTTCCGTTGGGCTGTACCGCTGGACGTCATTGACGCCGCCACTCGTAGCGAAATTGGGCGTTGGTCAGTTGCTCACGCTGTGTCGTCATCAGATGACTCAGCTTTCGTGCGGGGAGTGCGCCGGGTTGCGCCCAGCCAGCTTTCGCAAACCGCCGACGCCGGGTTGCCCAATCGGTCACCACCTGCGGGCCACCTTTGAAGCCGTCGGCCCGCAGGCGAGGCCAGAGTTCGGTGCCGTTGTGGCACCCGGTATCCTACTGGGCACTGAGCTTGACGAGGTGATGCTCTAAGGCGTTGGGACGGCAACGGAACACATCGCCATCGTCACCCCGTAGGACACTACGGACCGGCTTCCGGCTAGGGCCGGTTCGGCTGGTGATCTCCTTAATTGATGCACCTGTCCTGGCCAGGTCCCTGAGGGTCCTGTTGCTCTTCTGGTGGCGGAGGTAACCGTCGTGCTGAATATGTTCAGCGCGGGTCAGCACACCCGCAACATCGAAGGGTGCGACTATGAGGCGCCTCGTCTGTGCCTCATCGGGATCGTGAAAGTTGAACGGCGTAGAATCTTTCCGGTGCCAGTTGCCGCGCTAGCGGCGTGATCACCAGATCGTCCGTCGCCAGCAGGATCGGCGAGGCTGCGTGACGTGAGGGCGGTGTCCAGATCAATGCTGGCCAGCTCGCGTGCGGCGAGCGCGATCGTGACACGGATCCCATCGCACACTAGAGGCTCGGCAATCGGCGCGGCCCACTATCGGCCGAGATCCCAGGCCGAGGGAGGGTCGTGCAGGACGAGCAGCAGCTCCGCCTCGCCGTCGGAACCTTGCGAGCGATGTCGACCGGAAGCGGGGCCTGCGTCATGCGTTGCTCGGCAGTTGCGCCGAAGACCCGCAGCCGGGCTCGCACCCAACGTTGCACGAGTTGAACCGCAACCTCGACCTTTGCCTTGTGGCGCGGCCTGCGCACCGGCTACGGTATTGAGTGGGGGGGGGCCGCGCTGTATGAACAGATAGATCCAGTTGCCCTCAGGAGCTTGACGCTTTGTGGGTCGATTTCTGTAGTTCCTGCTCGCAGCAAGTGCTCTCACCAATGCAAAAGAATTCGCGTTGACCCACTATCGAGCCGCGGCCGGTAAAGGAGGTGCAGCCTCTCCTGGCTTGTAACGCGGTCGATCGGCGCGACGACGGTTTGCAACCTCGCGCAGCGGCTTCATGAGAACTTTGACCGAACTTGTGCCGCCATGTTTCCAGTGGAACGTAAGCTTCTCGTGTTCCCAGTCGATCACCACTTTCACAAACAGCGCCACTAAAAGTGAGTGAAGCTCTATCCGATCGATCTGAAGGGCCTTGGCAACTTGTCGGAGCTTCTCCAATCGCCTTGCGAGAGTTACATCAAGCCATTTTGGGCGGTCAATCCGTAGGCGCTTTCGATCGGCTAGGAGTTGTGCAACTTCAGTATCCACTGCGTTTTGCGCTTCAATCACCGGTCGCGATGACTGCCGAAGTCGCCCCACTCGACAGGGACGCCGTTGCCAAAAAGTGCCGCTACGCCGTGGAGGCGTTTGACGGCACAGGTCGGACGAACAAGATTGGCTACAAGCTTTTGATGGGGCGCCTCTGGTCCGTCTTCATGGTGCGGGAGATTAGATGAGCCCCGACTCCGGCGATCAAGCCGCCCGTTTGGAACGGGCGCTGGCCGCGTTCCGCGAAGTCGCTCGGCAGCGAATACAAGCCCGCCACGGCGGCAGACTGAAGCAGCGCGATGTCCCCGCGCCCGCGGCATCCCGAACCCCAGTTTCTAAATATGGGTTCTTTTGGCGATTGTTCTCCGCGGGACGGACCCCGCCGCCAGAGGCGTAACGACTCTTTTCCGCCTCGCGATTCCTCGGCGAGAGGTATCCGCCCGCACGGCCGCCGCGGTCGCGCGACCCAGTTAGATATCGTATAAGGCATCACCCCTATCTGGCTAAGCGCTTTTCAAGGAGGGATCGTGATGGCTGAGGTAGCCGAGCAGCTCGAGAAGCTCAACAGCTTCATCGACAAGGCATTACAGAAACCGATGAGCTATCTGCTGCTATCCGAGAAAGAGGTGGGGAAGCTCGTCACCGAGAGAACATCCAAGTTGGAAGAGTTCGGAAGAGCGCTCGATGGGGATTTAGGTCGTGCCTTTGTTGGAGCCGCCGACATCAGCCGCGCTATCGAGCAACTACTAAAGGTCTTTGTAAAGGGCATCGACGAAGTTCTGGAGCTCCGAAAATATACGGACGCGGACCTGTTTGCTTTTGCCCACGGTAAGCTGCGACGGTTGCAGGATTCATCAGAGGAATCCGCTCAAATGCCGTTAGAGTGGCGACGAGAAAGCAATGAGGTTGAGCAGCAGGTTGCTCACATGTTGGCTGCTGATCCTCAGTTAGGCCAAGACCCTAAGCGGTTTGCCATTCTGCTCGAACAGACCTTTGCAACTGACCAAGGACTCCAGATTACTTCGGCCAAATTTGCGGCCGCCAGTTTGATACAAACTAAGAATTACCTTGGCTCATTGCGGGGCCTGGCAGAGTTCTCGGTTGTCAACGGACTGATTTGCCGGGGGATGTTTTGCCGGGTCATACTGCAAGGGCAGGGTGGTCAGCATGCCGCTTCAGAGAAAGCAGCCTATTTTCACGACAAAGCTGGCGATGTGTTCCTGGAGGTCATTACGAGCTGCATACCTTTCATTGGTGAGTACATAACGAAGTTCAAGCTTGCGCTGGATCTTGCCATCAGGGCGATGTCGGAGGGAGCGGTCCTACGCGAAGCCGCCGAGAATCTACGAAAGCACACTGAAATAGCGCAATCGTTCATCACTGTTTACACCCTCGCTTTGATGACCTGGGTCGAATGGGCCCATAAGATCGTTGAGCACCAGAATAATCTGTTTCAAGACTTCTATGCTGAGGCGCTGGGCAAGACTTGAGGTGGTCCTTATCAGCCGGACAATTTGGCGTCTTGGCTAACCTTGGTTCTCATTCGCCCACCATCGTCTGGTGAATACCATGTTTGGCGGCCAACTGCGCCGTCACTGTCTCGAGGAACGATGCCGCAGCCGGAACATCCCGTTCTGGCCGCGGCATCTTGAGAATCTGGAGTTTGGTCTGATGGAGCGACGGATACGGTCGCTTCATAACATCTCCCCGTTCTTCGCCCGGTAGCTGACATGCGCTCGAAAACGATCAAGATCCAACTGGGTGAGGGCGCCGTTTCCGGATTGGCATCGAGAATGGCCTGCCGTGCCGTGCCGTGGCTGTGCGCCTTTCTTGTGCCTCAAGTTCGGCTAGGTCTGTGATGCCGAACCGATTGCGAAGGGCCCCACTCGGAAGGACGTAAGGGTCACTCACAGGGCGCGAAGCGGTAAGCCGTATCCGGTAGCTTGGGTTCAGGTTCCATCGCGCAGCGCATCAAGTTCTCGTCGGTCATAGTCTCTTCTGCCCAGTCGGCGAGAAGCTGCTTCATGTCACCGATGACCGTTTGCCCCTCCATAACGGTCGAAGCGATGTAAGCGTCCGGCGTCGGACGTGTAGCGCGGTTGCTGAGAAGGCCCCATGCTTTGCGTAGCTGGAGACTCCTTTTGTAGCTCCATAAGGAGGTCTGCGTGCCCGACGTCGAAATCGTTGACCCTGCATGCCACCGATGCCGCGGCATATCTGTCCATCCGGCCCCCGCACACTAGAAGCCGCTCAACCTTCCGCCGCTACAATGCTCACGCAGGTATGCTGTGCACCTGGGTTTTCTTGCTCTCAAGACGCCAAGCGAGGACTTTGTGATCTTCACCAGCCGCATCGCGCACGGCCTCTATCGCCTTGGCTACGCTGCATCCTTCCGCCCGCAAGATTGCCTTCACCTCGGCAACGATCCGCATGGGACGGTCGACACCACCTAACCACAGCGAGATCTCGTGGATGCGGCCTCCTTTTTTAAGATGCTCGACTGCCCAAGCGGCTTGCTCGCTCTCCGATGCACAGTTGAAGAGTTTTACAGCCATCCTACCTCGCAATGATCTCATCTTCGGCCGGTCTGCAGGTGCACAACGAACTTCCTAAGTGCAAATCTGCACGACACTGCTGGAGCAGAGTGGGCAGCCATGTCAAGGCCAGACCGACCACGGGGCTGGCCGTTCGCTTACGAAGCGATTGCAAGCCGCCTGTTGATCAGGGAATGTCATTAGTCTCAACCGCAGCCGTCCGGCTTGGAGATGATCTCCTTTACGCGGTTAGACAGGGCATCGAGGGTAAAAGGCTTCATCACGACGTGCATGTCGTGAGCAAGGTGCCCGTGGCTCACCACGGCGTTTTCAGCGTAGCCGGTGATGAACAGCACGCGGAGTGCGGGACGTTTGAGCCGGGCCGCGTCAGCCAACTGGCGTCCATTGAGACCGTGTGGAAGGCCGACGTCAGTGATGAGCAAATCAACCGGAACGTTTGAGTTTAGGATTTTAAGCGCACTTGTAGCATCGGCTGCCTCGACGACCGAATAGCCTAGCTCCGTTAGCACCTCGACGATGATAATCCGAACGGAAGATTCATCATCGACGATCAACACCGTTTGCCCAGCCTCCCCATGGGGCATATCCACCACCGAGATGTTCAGTTCTTCAACCGCGTCGGCCGCTTCATGGTGGCGGGGGAGATACAGGCAAACCATGGTGCCCTTGTCGACCTCCGAGTAGATCCGAATTTGGCCGCCAGACTGCCGAACGAAACCGTAAACCATCGAGAGGCCGAGGCCTGTGCCCTCGCCGGTCGGTTTGGTCGTGTAAAACGGATCGAACGCGCGGGTGACCACATCGGGCGGCATGCCCGAGCCGTTGTCGCTCACACACAGCGAGACGTATTGGCCCGGCGGCACGTCCCGTTCCTGTGCCCCACGGATGTCCAGCCAGCGATTGGCTGTCTCAATGGACAGCTTGCCGCCGTCCGGCATGGCGTCGCGGGCATTGATGCACAAGTTCAGCAAAGCGTTTTCAAGCTGGGGAGGGTCGATAAAGACGGGCCATAGACCCCCGGCCGCGGCGACTTCGATCTGGATGTTTATGCCGACCGTGCGGCGAACCATGTCCTCCATGCCCGCCACAAGCCGGTTCAAATCAGATGGTTTGGGATCAAGCGTCTGGCGGCGCGAAAACGCCAAGAGCCGGTGCGTCAGTATCGTCGCGCGCTTCGCCGCTCCCTGGGCCATGGTGATATAGCGGTCCAGATCGTTGATCCGTCCCTGCGACATCCGGGTCTGCAAAAGTTCCAAACTGCCGGTAATACTGGTGAGCAGGTTGTTGAAGTCATGGGCGAGGCCTCCAGTCAGCTGCCCGATAGCTTCCATTTTCTGAGACTGAATCAGTGTGGCTTGCATTTCCTCCATTGCGGCCACCCGCTGCGCAATCGCCTCTTCCAACGCGACATTCGCGGCCTCGCTGGAGAATAGCTTGGCGGCTTCAATCGCTTTGTCCTGTCGATGGGCAATTTCTGTGGCGACTTCGCGAGAGGTTGATTCATCGAGGCATTGTTGCATTTCATCGAGCGCCTGGCGCAGGCGAGCAATTTCAGCCGCCTGTTCGGCCTCCCGTATCGAACCTGATCCGTCACTTGTCACGCCAAACCAATCCCCAAAAAAGGGCTCGCTGAAGCAAAAAAGAGCGACGCTTTCCGCACGCTACGTCGGTGACTCAACGCATCGTCGGCGTTAGGGCAGCACTTCTCATCCGAGGGCGCGGCTCACATTAACGAGCGTGCTGGTGACGGCCCACTTCCAACGGGATCACTTTCCTGCCGACGCGGCCATGCTATGGTCCGTCAAGCGACAGCAAGATCGGCTGTCCGAGCGAACGGCTATATTCCTGCTGATCAGGGCCGGATCCTTGGCTCTTTCCTGCCATAGGTCTGCGTAGACCGTGACCACACCCCTGCGCTGGAGTTCCGGCATCAGTTCATGCGTAAGGAACGTCGATTTTCCCGTACGCCGAGGCCCCGCCAGGAATAGTCCGGATGAAACGTCCTCTGGCCCGTTTCCAACAAGATCCGCGTCAATCTGCTGGGTCAGCCTCTCTCGAGGAAAGAAAAACTCTTCCATTACAATTTTCTAAAAGGTGGCTCTGAAAAAATATATGAATTATACATACACCTCAATATTTGTCGTTCGAGTGACATCGCGCCCTGGAGAAATGTCACATGGTCACCACTCTCCCCCGCATGACGAGTGATTTTTCAGACGTGATGATTGATTCAGAACGCTGCCGCCGCCCCAGAGCGCAGGGCCAGCGTCAGCGGTAACCCTCTTGGCCTTGTCCACGTATTCAAAGCCGATACGAACTCGGAGATGACCGGTTTCGGCGCTCTCGTCAGGAGGCCGTGCACGATCGCCAACCGATAGCTTATCCGAGTGGCCCGGTCACGGTGGCCAAACCCGACGCGGCTCGCCGCGGACAACGACCTCAACAGGCGCGCCACGAGCGCTCCTACGACCTATCGTACGAGCACTCTCAGTATCGGTGACCGGCATCGGCGGTGGCGGCATCGCGTCCATGCACAAATTCGATCATACCGCCGTCAGATCCCGCAATGTGCGGCCGCCGACGCGCTTACGGATCACCTAGACGCCAAGCGTGTCTTCCAAGTGCTGGACCAGCGATTGGCCCGGTTTGGACTCACCCTCCATCCCGACAAGTCGCGGTTCATCGACTTCCGCTTTCGGCGTCCGGATGGCCTGTGCCACCCCGCGGCGAGCGGGACCACGTTCGACTTCCTGGGCTTTACCGACGTGTGGGGAAAATCCCGGAACGGAAAGAATGTGGTGCGCCAGGTGACAGCAAAGGGACGGTTCGCCCGTGCCCCGGCGGCGGTCAGTGAGCGGTGCCAGCGTAACCGGCATCAGTCAATCCGGCAGCAGCACGAACACCTGTCTGCGATGCTGCGTGGTCACTACGGCTACTATGGCAATACCGGCAACGGACGTCGGCTCCGGTGGTATCTCCATCAGGTCGAGCGGATCTGGAAGAAGTGGCTATCGCGTCGAGGGCGACACGGAAATTTCCGCTGGG
This sequence comes from Acidisphaera sp. S103, assembly GCF_009765975.1. Lineage (GTDB taxonomy): Bacteria > Pseudomonadota > Alphaproteobacteria > Acetobacterales > Acetobacteraceae > Rhodopila. The sequence continues at coordinate 272,414 of NZ_LMUJ01000111.1, forward strand.
ACCGTCTGCGCGAACTACTGAGCCGCCACCCCCTGCCGCCAGCTCGGATCATCCACCAATACACCGCCCTGAGCGAAGCTCTCCCGTGAAGAGCCGGGTGCGGGAAATCTGCACGTCCGGGTCTGTGAGGGGTGGGGGCGGCAACGTCCCCACCTACTCGGCAAAAAGCCAGTTGCGGTGGCTGGTTCGCCGCGGCGGTTGCCACTTGGCCGAACCCGGCATAGCCGTCCACCTGAAGCAACCCATGGAATCCCTTCAGATAGACTGCCGGATGCTCGCCCTTGCGGTCTTCGCTGTAGACGTAGGCCGCGGCTGGATGGCCTGGTCCAAGGACGATTGTCGGTGGCATAGCACCATAGCCGCGCGGTTTTGGTGCGGCCCCGGCCCGGGTCGGCACCGGCAGGGTGGTATCGTCGGCAACAACCTTCACCATCCACATCCTTGCTGTTGTCGCCGAGCACAAGCGGGAGATGATCCCTGCCCGCACGAAAGCCGCGCTTGCTCAGGTCAAGGCCCAGGGCAAACGGCGTGGCAATCCCCGCCCCTCGAAGCGCTCAAGCTCGCCAACGCCGCCAAGGCAACCGAGAAGCCTGTGCAGCGCGTCCTCGATCTCATCACTGCCTGGCAGGCACAGGGCAAAAGATTGGGCGAGATGGCTCGCGAACTGAACCGGCTCAACATCCGTGCCCCGCGCGGCTGCCAGTGGCATGCCTGCACGTATGCGGGCGCAGCTTCTGGCGGAGCAACGTCATGAGTGCTACGACCCTCTGCCGGATCTACCAACCTCGCTCCTCGACATGTCGCCGATCAGCCCTGGTCCGCCGCTCTGGGAGTTTTGGAAGAACGTGACCTCCGTCACGGCTTCTCCTCCACCCGGCCCCGTTCGATGTCGAAGTGGAAGACGTCTGCCGGGCGTAATGTCCGGCAGGATCGAAGTTCTGCTGCGCCTTACGGACCGCGGCTAGGCTGAGCTCAGCGAAGAGAGGCTCTTCCTTCCCGTCCCGCGCGGTGGCCACCACCATGCCGGTCGGATCGACGATCATGGTTCCCCCAAGGAAGATGGCCTCGACGCTCTGCGCTTGCAGGTCGGGATGGAATTCAAAGTCCGCCGGGATATCCGCCAATGAGAGCAGGCCGAAGCAGGCGAGCGACCAGACCCGTCTTTCCATCGCCGCGAAGCAGACGACATCTCGGCATATGGCCGAATTGCCGGGCCGGAGGCTAAAATGGATGTCCTCACCGCCCCGATACATCGCGCAACGGGTGCAGCCGCACCGCGGAAAGTGGAGGTGGAAACAGAGCGCCTCTAGCTGTCGACCGGTTCAATAACCTTTTGGAAGCATACCGATTTGGTATCGCGGTAGCCCAAGTGCTCATAAAATTGCTTCACCGAGGTATTGTCTTCCCGGACAAGAAGCTGCACCTTCCAAACTCCTCGGTCCGTCAACCATTTCTCGGTCGCATGCATCATAGCCCGACCATATCCGCCGCCTTGATGCTTTGGATCGGCTGCGACGTAATACACCCAGCCACGATGCCCATCCTCGCCAACCATAGCGGTCGCCACGATCCGATCGGACAGGTGGGCCACCAGTACCGTTGAATGTGGGTTGCGGCGGGCAAAGGCAAGATCGCGGACAGGGTCGTTCCACGGGCGAGCAACGCCGGACGCATGCCAGATGGCAATGACCTGCTCCGCATCCTCATCCACCATTTCACGTATCGCAGCCTCAATCGACATCTTTGCATCACCCCAAGTATTGTTTTTGCCACCAGGACGATCGTCTGTAAGGCAACAGATGAGAGTTTAGATTCTAGGGATAGGTGTAGGCGCGTGCAATAGGTGTTCGTTCCTCGCGCAACGCACGGAGCACAGGTTTGATACGGAACCGCTTGGCTCGTCCAATACCGAGATTGCTTTGGCTGATCAAAGGGCACGTGATTGTTCGAGGCGCGGCCTATACCAGCCGACCGGCGGAACCGGGGCCGTCTCCACTGACTGACCGTCCATTGCCGTATCCCGCGTTCCCGCGGACCGCGCATGTATCGCCGAGACCCTTCCTCAGGCTCCGGCCTCAATCAGATCCACCAGATCGTCAGAACGGCGAGAATAACAGTGGCGGTAAAGTTCCTTGCCAGTTGGTCGTATCGGGTGGCCACGCGTCGCCAGTCCTTGAGACGCGAGAATGCCCGTTCGATGAGGTTGCGTCCTTTGGACCTTTGGCACCCCGCAAGATCGTCGGAGCCAAACCCATTCGCCCCGCAGACGAGCCGCTTGGCGATATATCCGCTTTCGCGAACCGGTCTTGCTTTGTCGATGACCGGGATGGGTCGGAAGCGGAATGGCGGGCCTCGGAAAAAAAGCTGGAAAGCGGACATTAGCGCCCAGGATCGCTATGATGAATCCCGACCCTGTTCAGAATGTTTGCACCGACGCAAAGACTGCACCAGACGCGCACCCTTCGCGCGTCCACGCCTGCGCGGTTTGCAACAAAGGCCGCCTGAACTCTGGCAAACAAGGGGGGGGGCGGAGCCGCTGGCTATCTTAACGGCACACGCCCCCGAGCAAGAGAGGCCCTGGGTTCTGGGAGCTCTTCGGGCTAGCTCCATCGGCTACCTCGGCGAACCACGGCAGACCAACCATAGTTGAATTTGCAGGCGCACAAGCCCTTCCCGAAATTCGCCAGCGACGTAACCTACAGCTCCCATTGGGCAATGCGACCTAACGGTTACATTTTTCTTTGTAACTTATAGGTTGCATTTTCTATTGGGAGTTATAGGTTACATATAGCGCCTAGGGAGAGTGGGAAAGCGAAGGATGGAGATCAAATCGCCCCGAGAATTGGGGCAACTCATCAGAAGCTACCGCGTGGAGCGGCGGATGACCCAGGAAGGTTTGGCGGCAGCCGTGGGTGCGAGCCGAAAGTGGGTTTCCGAAGCGGAGGCCGGGAAGCCGACAGCGGAGATCGGACGCATTTTTCGAGCCTTGGCCGTTCTCGGCGTGACAATTGGAATCCTGCAGGAGGCCGGGAAGGCATCTTCGGGCGGGGAGCACGAAGAGATCCCTGACGTCGGCGAGGTGCTGTCTGCCTATAGGGGTAAGACATGAGGCTGCATGTCCCAATTGACCGCCGGGGGATGGGTGTGATCGACGCGTCTGCGACACCGAGGCAGAATCAATCCCATCGATCACGACGGCGGTCGCCAGGCTATGAACTCCACTAGGCGGGGCGGTGCAAATTGGCTCCGAAGTGAGACTTCAGTGTCGACGCGGCGACTCAAGGCGAGCGATTTTGCCATCTTTTCGAAACCGACAGGCTCGACAGCATAGATGGTCGTAGCAGGCGACAACGTGTCAGCCACGAGCGCACAGCCAGATGTCAATCCTCCACCTGAACAGGGCACCAGCAGTGAATCAAGAACGGCACCCATTGCCGCCGCCTGATGCATGATTTCTCGGCCATAGAATCAGAAATATTAATGATTATAATGGTTTGGTAACAGGGCTCCGTCGAGAAAAGGACGACCATCGGACACAAAGCTGCCCGGAGAAGTGCTCCAGACTAAACTCGGTTTAATCCCTCAGACTAAACTTCATATCTGTATTCCGACTAAATGCCCGCCATCCGGTGGTGCGTACCCTTCTCCGCTCGTTTGATGCGTAGGTTGAAGCCTTCGATCTGGTTTGTGTTGTTGTTGTCCTCGTCAGCGTAGTGCTTGTCGTGGTCGACATGCGCGGAAACTGGCACCACCACCAAAACCGCCGACGGCAGCATTCCAGAAGCCTGGCGGCTTCGCCTCGTGCCCGGCCAGCATGGAGATGCATGTCCTCAAGTCGTCAAACCGCCAGGACGCTGCGTCCGTATCTCCAGGCGTGGATCCGGCTACGAAGGCAGCCACCTGTCGCCGGTCAGCGAACTCGGCTCCAGAAGCAGCGCGGCGATGAGCTCGATGATGACGCGACGGTGTTGAACGGCTCTGCCCTCGGCCGCATAGGCCGTCTCCCATCCGTGCTATGTGTGACGCTCGCTCTCAGAAGCTCGAGGAACAGGTCACGTGGCGTGTAAGCAAGCCAAAGGCATTTTGAGTTGCGGGCTCTTGATCGCAACCTTGTTCATCGCTGGCTGCGACAGAGACAAATGTCAAACAACAGCCGTGCCTGAGCAATATGCCGATATACGCAAGGCTGCTGAAATGAGCATACGTTCCGGCGCGAAGGAGCCTGACGCCGTGCAATTCCGCGGCGTCAGGGTATGGCCGCAGGCAATCGAGAATACCTTTGCCGTGTGCGGTCAGAGCAATGTGTTCGGCGCCAATAGCGTGACCTACGTGCTGTTCGTTGCAGTCGTCACCCGCGACGGCTTGGCCCAAGATCCGGGGCGCCGTTCTTCGGTCGAGACCGTGGTAGGCAGTACGACATCGGAGGCGACCAAGGCCTATATCGAAACGCTTTCGCGATGCTTCGATGGCGGCGGACCGAAACCCCTGCCGCACAACAGCATCACTCCGGTTCCGATCCTGCCTGACAACATGGGGGCGCCCCAACGTGCGGTCACCGTGCCGGTGGCACCGACATCACCTCCACCGCCTGCCGGTCAGCCCGTGGTAGCACCTCCGACACCTGGACTTGTCCAGGGCGACGTTGTCATGGCGCAGAACGGCAACATCCACTCCTCGCCGCAGGGGCCCGTCATCGGTGTCGAGCACGTGGGCACCGAGCTACATGTCTTCTCCGAAGCGCGAGGTGGGTGGCTGCAAGTTGGTGTTGGGAACACAGAGCCAATCGGCTGGGTATACGAGAGCCTGGTCCGGCGGCACTGAAGGCACCACGAAGAACCGGTTCCTTGGCTTTGGCGAACTCCGCCATGCCGGTGCCGTTCTCACCGGCCGCCAGAACCGCGCACAACGCGATTATCAGCAGATCGTGGAAGTCGTGTACACGTTCGACGGTCCGCTTTCGGGAGCGCCCCATTGTGGTAGGTCGGCGACCGGGTCGGGTGGAAACCGGACATACGTACCTCTGCACAGTGATTTTGACCGGTTGCCCACAATAGTTATCCTGGGCTGCCAAGCCTAATTCCGGGGAGTTCGGGTTTAATCGGATGACGGCTGCGGGTGACCGTGCAGCCGGTATAGGATATCGCGATGATAACCGTCCATAACCGAAATCAGCTCACATTGGGACGACAGCTTCGTCAATTCCGCCGCCTGCGTGGTATGAAGCAGGATCACATCGCCGATCTGCTGGGTGTCTCGCAGGGGCTGGTGTCTCGCTGGGAGGCGGGGTTGCACACGCCATCACCGGCCCTGTGCCATCGGCTCGAAAGACTGCTCGGCAGCGACGCTGATCCGGCAACCGATACGGCGCTGCGCCGATTGATCGAAAACGCAACAGAACCGGTCCATCTCATCTGCGACGCATCCCACGTATTACTGGCGGCATCGCCTGCCCGAGAATCGGAATGGGGCTCCTGGGCAACGCCATTTATCGGTACGTCCCTCTGGCGTTTCGCCACCACGGAGATCGTGGCGAGTGAGGAGCGGCTATCCGATCGTGGCTGGTTCGAGGATACGGATCCAGGACAATTGCTTATCGAGACCGGCGGGAATGGAAGCCGCGAGATGCGTATCCTGCCGAGCACGTTGAGATGGGAGCGTATTGCCCTGGCTGGCGGCCGGATCGGTCGACTCGTAACGACGATCGCCTTCGCCTGAACCCGAATAATTCATTCGTGGCTGTCGCCCGCGCCCCGTGATAGCCGCACTCCCATGACCGAAGACCGTCTTGACCGCCAGTTGACGTTCCTGATTGAGATCGATGCGCTGAAATCGGTCACACGACAGTCCGTGTTGGCCAACCGCAGCCGCCACGAGAATTCCGCTGAGCATTCCTGGCATCTTGCTATGTTCGCATTGGTGCTCAGCGAAGCCGATCCGGCACTCGACGTCGCGAAGATCGTCGCGATGCTTTTGATCCACGACATTGTTGAGATCGACGCTGGCGATGCGCCGATCCACGCCGCCTACGATGCCGCCGCACTCTTGCAGGCCGAGGAGGCCGCGGCAAAGCGCATCTTCGGGCTTCTGCCTGAGACACAGCAGGAGATATTTCTGTCCATCTGGCGAGAATTCGAGGCTGCCGAAACGGCGGAGGCACGATTTGCAAAAGCGGTCGACCGGCTTCAACCCCTCCTGCTTAATACGCTGACCGATGGCGGCACGTGGGCGTCGAACGGAGTGACTGAAGATCAAGTCTACGACCGATATGGGCCGACCATTGAACGTGGCTCCCCGGCCTTATGGTCGCGCGCCCGGGCCCTCGTTCGCCAGCACTTCGCCGCTGCGGAGGATTAGCGGCCGTTCGGCGACCGAAGTGCGGAGATACGAACCGCCCTCCAACCCGTCGAATCCTCTGTGCAGCGGTACTAGTTCCGCTCAACCGACGAGCAACTCCCGACAACCAAGGTCGTCGACGGTCAAAAAATACGTTCAAGGTCATTCCACCAGATTACCGGCGGGATTTTTGCTGCTTCTAGCCATACAGGGTTTGTGATCTGCCATAGCACTGATAGCCGGTAGTCGCGCTGGGTTACGTTGTCTTTTTCCGCCTCCTTGCCACCGCGGGAGCGACGAATACCTCTCTCGTGACCCTGCTTATCCCTGTCACCGCCGTGCTGCTAGGCAGCATGATCCTGGGCGAGACACTTTCCGTCGATCAGGTGGTTGGCATGTCGTTGATCGCCTTGGGTCTGATAGCTATCGACGGGCGGGCACTGAACTGGGCGTGCAACCTCCCAACACCGGGTCGTAATCCGGCACGGGTATGCTCACGCCGCCGGAATATCTCGCGGAGAAGGAAGACGACCCGGGGCTGACCAACATCCGCACTACCGGGTCTCCTCAATGGCGCACCTGGCGTGGAAATGGCTTGCCCTGCCGGTGAGGGCCTGTAGAGTTGGTCATCGAACTCTGTCAATGATTGTGCGGTGTAAGAGACAGATGACACTCGACGTAGCCTTGCTCAGAGCCGACACACCTGGCGTGGCGAATGTTCTGCATTTCAACAATGCGGGCGCTGCCTTGCAGCCCCGACAGGTGCTTGACGCAGTCACTGGTCACCTCGCGCGAGAGGCCGCCATAGGGGGTTATGAGGCGGCAGCCGAAATGGCTGACCGCGTCGACGATGTCTACGATGCTGTCGCTACTCTGATTGGCGCACGACGAAACGAAATTGCCTTTGTTGAGAGCGCCACCCGCGCCTGGGACATGGCCTTCTACGCCATTCCGTTTCGGGTCGGTGACCGCATCATCACGGCGCGGTCTGAATATCTATCGAACTTACTTGCGTTTGTCCAGGTGAAGGCCAGAACGGGCATCGAGATCGATGTGATCGATAAAGATGCGTCAGGTCAACTTGACATCGCGGCTTTAGAGCGCGCGATCGGATCGCGCACACGGCTGATTGCCATCACACATGTACCGACGCACACCGGACTGGTAAATCCCGTGGCGGAAGTCGGTCAGATCGCCGCGCGGCACGGCATTCTTTACCTGCTTGATGCTTGCCAGTCTGTTGGCCAGCTCGCGCTCGATGTCGGGCGGATCGGCTGCCACATGCTCTCGGCGACGGGGCGTAAGTATTTGCGCGCTCCGCGCGGAACCGGATTCCTGTACGTGCGTCACGACGTGATCGAGAGCCTCGAGCCACCCTTCATCGATCTGCAGGCAGCGTCGTGGGCTGACGATGAGAGTGCTGATAAATACATCTTTCGCGAAGATGCTCGTCGCTTCGAGGCCTGGGAGCGTTCCGTGGCTGGACAGATCGGTCTGGCCGTTGCCACCCGGTATGCATTGAACGTAGGCATCGATGCGATCGAGGCTCGAGTCAAAATGCTGGCAAAACTGCTCAGAAGTGAACTGGCGAGGCAGCCCGGAATCAGCGTGCATGACCGCGGAGCAGAGCTGTGCGGCATCGTCACGTTCCACAAGGACGGCGAAGCGGCGGCCGAAACCTGCAGCCGACTCCGCTCCATGAAGATCAACACTCACCAATCCCATATATCGCGGCTCGATCCGCTGACCAACGGACTTAGCGCAGTCGTGCGCGCGAGTGTGCACTACTACAACCACGAATCGGAGATTGAACGTTTCGTTCAGGCCGTCGGCGACCTCCCTAACTCTGGCAGAGGAACTTGAACCGGCTACTTCAGGCTCGCCGCTCATGCCCGTTGATGGGAAGGCGCGATCTGATAGTGGTTGCTCGGTCGGGTCATCCCCCTCGCATCCGCTTTGAGTGGTTAGCGGGCGTTCGAGACGGTGCTATTTGAAGACCTTGAGCGGATGGAACGAACGGAAGTCAACATGCGCATCAGTTCGGAGCGGCTAGTGCTGCGGCCCTGGATAGCGGCGGATCGGCAGCCCTTTGCCGATATGTCGGCCGATCGAGAGGTCATGGAATATCTGATGCCGCTTTCACCCCACGATGCATCCGGTGGCTGGATCGATCGTCAGCTGGAACATCTCCAGGAGCACGGGATGTGTTTTTGGGCCGTTGAAAGGAAATCCGACCAATCGTTTGTAGGCGCCGTAGGATTGTTACCTGTCAGCTATACGGCTCACTTCACACCTGCCGTTGAGATTGGCTGGCGTATCGCGCGAGCACATTGGGGAAAAGGTTACGCACCCGAAGCCGCTCGTGCTGCAATCCGCTTCGGGTTTGAGGAGCTAGACCTATCGGAGATCGTTGCAAACACCGTCGCGGAGAACGTGAAGTCGAGGCGAGTTATGGCAAAATTGGAGATGACCCGAGATGCTAGCGACGACTTCGACCATCCACGAATACCTGAGGGTCATTCATTGCGTCGTCAGGTGCTTTACCGGCTAACTCAGAAGCAGTGGCGTTCACTGGCCCCCTGATGAGTTCGTCGAGGACGTCTCAGACCCGCGCGGCTGCATGGGTAGGAAACGGATCGGACAGCGATTGTCCGATAAGGGCGGGGATCGGTCTGGGCTCGATGCGACTCGTTTGGTCTGCATCGACGGGACCTCGGTCAAGACCGGCATTATGGATCAGTTGCCACCTTGGCCTGATGAACCGCGGGGCGGGGGCATTTGCAGACGGCATCAAGCTTGGCGCTCGCAACGCTCAGAGGGTGACGGAGCCTTCCCCAGTCTGTTCGTCTTGGTGTAAGATTTGATGCAAGAGTCCCATTTAAGGTGACTTTTGTGGATAGTTTTACCTTGGATAATCACGCCTTGTTGAGGTAAAAAAGTGCGCGAAAGTCGCTCTGGAACAGATTCTCGTGCCTGATTTTACACTACGCTCACTTCCTCCGATGCATGCCAAGCTGATCCTGACCCTGACCGAGCGGGGGCAAGACGAGGTGACGCGCGAGGAGGCCGCCGAAATCCTCGGCTCAACGCCTTCCAACATCAGGAATCTGCTGAGCCATCTGACGGCCAAGGGCTGGCTCGAACGCCTGGGCGACGGCCGATACCTAGTCGTTCCTCCAGCCTACGGGGCCGAGCCCACTGGAGATTACAACGTGCTGGCCTTGGCATCCGCCTCGGTCCCGAAAGGCTATGTGGGTTGGTGGAATGCCGCTTCACTCCATGGCTTCACCACCCAGGTACCGAACGCCGTCACGATGGCGACGCTGCGGCGCCACAGGCCCCGCGTCCTGGCGGGGAGCGAGGTGAGGTACGTCCCGGTGTCTCCGGAGAAGTTCTTCGGTTTCGAGAAACGCCAAGTTCTCGGACGGTCGGTGACCGTCTCCGACAAGGAGAAGACCGTCGCGGACTGTGTTGATCGGCCGGATCTCTGCGGGGGGCCGAGCGAGGTCTGCCGCATCGTTTGGGGAGCGTCCTTCGACATCGATTGGGAGAGACTAGTCGATTACGTCAGTCGGATCGGCTCCATCTCGCTCATCCAGCGCCTAGGGTTCGTCTGCGATCTCGTAGAGGCGACCGTGCCGCCGCCTATCCGCGACAAGCTGCGTGAGACAGTGAAGGCAGGGTACCGATCGCATTTCGGTCCCCGCGAGAAGGTCGAGGGGGTCATCGGCTTCGTCCCAGACTGGGGCATTTCCGTCAGCTTGACGAAACAGCAACTGCTGGGAGACGTGCCCAGGAAAAGGGAGATTGCACCTTGATCAGCCAAGCTTAACTTCAACGACAGGCTCGTCAGGCCGGATTGCAGGCCATCAATTTCTTCGAGATCGAGGCTACCAGGACCGCAGCGCGAGGCGGCGACATTCGGGTGACTCATCTTCGGATCGGACAGGATGTAGACAGGCAGTATCAGGCTATCCTGGCCGGGGCAGCCGCGGAGTGTCGCGGTTCTTACAACTCTGGCGACAGCGCAATAGCCCGCCGATACCCTTCAGGCAGGGCATCGGCGGGCAACGCATCCAACGGCCACCACTGCATCCGCTGGTGTTCGTGGCTGATCGCCAGCGGCTCATCTCCCTGGCGGAAAACGGTATAGGCCACGATAAATACATACCGCCCCGGCAAGACCTCGAACATCCAGGCATCCAGGAGAGCCCCAATCTGCACCACTGCCCTCAGTTCCTCCTGAAACTCGCGAGTGAGGCAATTCTGCGGGGTTTCGCCAAGCTCCAAACGGCCGCCCGGCAGCTCCCATTCGTCGCGCTCGTTCTCGAGCAACACCACGGCGTTGTCTTCGATCAGCACGCCTTTCACTGACACCGGAAACCGCACGTCTTTTCCGTTCTCCTAGCGATACCAGTTACTACGAATTGTGCGACATCGCCCTTTTCGCTCGTCTTCCAAATGTAGACGATTGCTCCGATGACTACTACAGGACCCGGGTGCAAAGAAGGAACGGATCGAAGGCAACCCTGATCCGAAGCACATCTCCACGTCGTATGTCGAAAGGCAAAACCTCAACCTCCGCATGGGGATGCGCCGCTTCACTCGGTTAACGAATGCATTCAACAAGAGTGCAGAAGCCCACTATAATATGATTGCTTTGTATGTGATTTTTCACAATTTCTGCCGGGATCATAAGACCCTGCGGATGACGGTATCCGATATCGGGGACCTGATCGAAGCGCGGGAGGAGCCGCCGAAGAAGCGGGGTTCCTAGAAGCCTCGCCAGCCAAAAATCGCCTCATAGCTTAGGTCTTATCGGGCGCTTCCATCACCCTTATCCGCTGCTCAATCGCTTCGATCAGGCGTGTGATCTCCGCCAACAGTGCGGCATCGGTATTCATAATAGATAGTTTGCGCAGCCGCGCAATTTCGGCTCGCAACGAATGGACGTGTTCCATCAACGGCTCTCGGTTGCCCTATTTGGTTGTGGCATTTTTCATATCCATGGACAAATCCTGGCTATCGATCGCATCGGCGAGAGCGCGCCAACGCGATGCAATATAAAGCAACGTATCCCGCGCGCTGGATAATACCGCGTCTGACGCTTGGCGGTCACACTCGTCCGCTTGCAGTCGATATTCTTGTGGTGTTTGCAATGTCACGTCAGTCGCCTCCGTCTCGTACGAGCGGGAGCGCTGGAGCGTCTCTCAGCCGTCAGCGCCCGAAGAACGAGCCGACGATGGGATGACCGTGGGCGTCGTGGGACGCGAAAGCAAACTTCATAGCTTAAGCATCATTCAATTTCAAAATGCGTCACTATCGATTGAGGCCGTTTTCCAGGCAGCGGACGCATCGGCAAATGTGGGTTGAACTCGAACGTCGTGTGACTTGAAAATTCAGGAAATGGTCATATATGATGTGTTAAGACGGTAAATCAATCATATATGGATTGTTGATATGGGTTCGCCCAAAGTGAGGCCAACCCTTGAAAGGCTAGGCCTGGATATTCGAAACGCACGTCTTCGGCGTGGTATCACGGTCTCGGATCTTGCAGTGCGTGCTGGGAGTTCACCCAGTTCCATTGCACGCCTTGAGAAGGGTGATCCCGGCGTCGCCATTGGCACGCTTGCCGATGTCC
>NZ_LMUJ01000111.1:284397-324054 GCF_009765975.1 Acidisphaera sp. S103
ACTGTTACCTGGAAAATATTCAACGCTGATTGACACGTCTCAGACCCGCGTGTCTGCATGGGTGGGAAGCGGATCGGACAGCGAATGGCCGAGAAGGGCGGGGACCGGTCCGGGCTCGATGCGACTTCCAGAGAACTACTCGAGCGATCTGGCGTTCAGGCTCGCCCTACCGATTGATTGAATGCAGCCGAGGTTCGATCCAACTCGTTTGGTCTTCATCGACGGGACCTCGGTCAAGACCAACGTCACATGAACACACGGACGCCGCCACGAGGTAAGCGTCTTATCGCACGCGTGCCGTTTAGCCGCTGGAACACCTCGACCTTCCTGGCAGCCTTGCGCTGGGCTGATGGAACGCGCTCGGACGGCCGCTGGCCTCGGCAGTGTCGGCCAGAGTAGGATTTCCAGGCAGCGGACGCAGCGGCAAATGTGGGTTGAACTCGAACGTCATGTGACTTGAAAATTTAGGAAATAGTCATATATGATGTATTAAGACAGCAAAGCTATCATATATGGATTGTTGAAATGGGCTCACCCAAAGTGAGGCCAACCCTTGAAAGGCTAGGCCTGGATATTCGAAACGCACGTCTTCGGCGTGGTATCGCGGTCGCGGATCTTGCAGTGCGTGCTGGGAGTTCACCCAGTTCCATTGCACGCCTTGAGAAGGGTGATCCCGGCGTCGCCATTGGCACGCTTGCCGATGTCCTGGTTGTTCTAGGGCTGGTGGAACGTCTGGGCGATTTGATCGATGTCCGCAAGGATGATCTGGGGTTGGCGCTGGCAACCGAACACCTGCCGCGTCGAGGGCGCTCATTCGCGACCAGGCTGCGAAAACAGAAGGCCAAGTCTGGAGCGGCCCACGACGGAGAGGACGTTGTCGATCCCGAAGGTGCGTCCTTCTGATGCCCGAATTTGTCGCTCAGGTCGCGCTTGGCGAATGCCTCACTCCGGTTGGTGGTTGCGCTTCACGCGGACCGGTCCACGACTGTTCTCGACCTTCGCTTATGACCTCGCCTGGATAAAGAATCCGCGCGCCTTTGCCGTGCAACCGGATGTCCCTTTGGAAGGCGGCCCTTTCCATAGGTCTGACCAGCCTGGGAATATGTCCGACGCGCTGCTCGGCGTATTCGCCGATGCGGCCCCGGACAGTTGGGGACGCAGGCTTCTCGAGCGCGCCTACTGAGCGCCTGCCGCGTAGCTATCGATCATGCCGAGATAGCGCTGCCTGTTGTCTTCAGAGAGGAAAGCGGCGGTAAAGCTGTTTCGCGCAAGACCGATCAATTCCGCCTTTGTGAGCGCGAAGGCCTCACGGCAGGCCTTGAAGTTGTCGTTGATGTAACCGGTGAAATAGGACGGGTCGTCCGAGTTGATCGTCACGCGCACCCCTTGCTCCATCAGCTTTCTCAAGGGCTGCGCTTCCATGGTCGGAATGACCTTCAGGCGAAGGTTGGAGATGGGGCACAGTGTCAGCGGCGTCTGCTGTTCGGCGATCGTGCGCACCAAGGCCGGATCGTCGATGCAGGAGTTGCCGTGGTCGATGCGATCCGCGCCGAGATCGAGTGCCTCGCGGACATAGGACGCAGGTCCCTCTTCACCCGCGTGGATGACGACACGGAAACCCCTCGTGCGGCACTCCCGGAAGAAGTTCGTGAATTTCGAAGGAGGATGGCCAACCTCCGGCCCGCCCATACCGATCGCGGCGATCTCGTGTGCCCAGGGCATCATCTGCTCGAGCAACTCGAAGGCGGCTGCCTCGGGGTGGTGGCGCTGCGCGATGATCATCAGCGATGCGCTGATGCCAGGCTCGCGCGCAGCGTCCTCAAAGGCACGCTTCACGCCGCGGATTACCGTTCCGGCAGCGATACCGCGGAGCGTGAAGTTCTGCGGAGCCAGAAACAGTTCGGCGTGCAGGACGTTGTCCGCCCGCGCACGGCGAAGATACGCCATGGCCAGGTCGTAAAAGTCTTGCTCCTGGACGAGCACTCGACAACCCGTCCAGAAGAGATCCAGGAAGGACTGAAGATTACTGAAGTGATACGCCGCCCTCAGCTCGTCGGCAGTGAGCCAGGGCAAATTCATGCCGTTGCGGCGGGCCAGATCGAGCATCAGTTCCGGCTCGATACTGCCCTCCAGATGCATATGCAATTCCGCCTTCGGCAAGCCATCGATGAAAGCGTCGAGTTCATGCACAGTCATTTTTCCTCATGTCATTTGTGAGCAGCCGTCGCCCGGAGGAGAACCCGGAGCGTTCCGGGAGGCCCGTTCTTTGCCTCGGTCGACCGTTTTATAGCGTCATTCGGCAGACAGGTCCGTGCGAAATGTGGCTTGAAAAGGCGCAGTTTGGGCATGATATTCCATTATCTTCCTAACTTCGCGGGATACATGCCAAGAATCATCCTTGATTCAATCGACCGCAAGATCTTGCGCGAGCTTCAGGAGAATGGGCGGCTCACCAACGTCGAACTGGCGGAGAGAGTGGGCCTGTCGCCATCGCCTTGTCTGCGGCGCGTCAAGGCGCTCGAGAGCGCTGGGGTGATTCACGGCTATCATGCCTTGCTCGACCGGGAACGGCTCGGGTTGGGTCTGACAATCTTCGTCGGTGTTAAGGTCGCGCATCACCGCACGGAGGAGACGCCGACCTTCTGGGACGCCGTCCAGGCCTTGCCGGAGGTCATCACCTGCCATCTGGTTTCAGGCGATGCCGATTTCCTCCTCCAGGTCGTGGTGCCAGATCTGGCGGGTTATGAACGGTTCCTGCTTGGAACACTGCTGAAATTGCCAGGTGTCACCGACGTGCGCAGTAATTTTGCTATAAAGACTATCAAACCACAAACGTTGTTGCCGCTCGGGCACCTTCCATCCTCGAACCAGTCGTAGCCGAGTTAAGCTCATCCCCGCTTTCCACCCACAGCGGCTGTAGCCGACGCACGGACGCGGGAAGACCCTGTCGGAAAACAGGTGATTTCCGACAGGGAGATCATCAGCAGCGCGTGCAGGACACCAGGCATTTTCTGTCGGATTTCTGCGGTGAGCCCGTCTAGCCACGCACCCCGCGGACTGCATGGCGGTCCGTTTCAGACTGGTGGATGGGCGCCGCTACGTTGCACTCATCTCTGAGCCGGGCCTCATTACGAGGGACAAGCCGACTGGCCATCTCACCGGGTGGGGCGGCGGCGCCATGGCCACAACGCCGTCGTGGCTCGACAACGTCAGAAACGAGATCTTCGGAAGATAATCGGGCGGGAACCGGAAAGGCAGCTCTCAGATCAAAACGAACGAAGGCCGCCGAAGGTTCCAGCGTCATCATCCGGCCGACCGAGAACACGAGGAAGACCGTTACGCAAGGATCGGAGGACACAGTGCAGAGGTGGCCTTGCGGGAAGTGTTGGAAACTGATTTGTTGACGATATCTTCAAGGCTGTTCGACGAACTGGGGTTTGAGATGCGCATGATCGTCATGCTAGCTCTTGCTGTCATCCTGGCGCCGCCGCTGGCGTGCGCAAAAGTAACGACGCCACAGACATGTGACCAGCCCGCCGCCATGTCGGATGGCTGGCATATCGCCGCCCCTGAAAAGGAAGGCCTCGACCCCAAGCTGATGTGCTCCATCGGACCCAGCCTGGAGAAACTGCGAGGGGCTGATCCCGATGGCGTTGTAGTGGTACGTCACGGTGCCCTGGTCTACGAGCACTACTTTGCCGACGGCACGACATACGGCCCCGACACGTTGCACGGCGTGAAGTCGGTCACGAAAAGCGTTGTAGGCCTGCTGGTCGGCATCGCAGTCGACCGCGGCTGGCTCAAGAGCATCGACGATCGGTTGTCCTCGTATGTCCCGGACGATGCCGATTTGCAGACGCAAGGCAAAGACACCATCACACTGCGAGACCTGTTGACGATGACCTCGGGCCTCAATTGGCCTGAGGTAGCTATTCCTTACCGTGATCCGTCGAATATCGAGACGCGAAAGAATATGGCGCTCAACCCATACCGCTTCATTCTCGCGCAGCCGCTGGCTGAGACACCAGGGACGATGTGGAATTACAACAGCGGCGGCGTCGAATTGCTCGGCGACGTCTTGATGAAGGTGTCTCACGAGTCACTCGACAAGTTCGCGCAACAAGTTCTCTTTGACCCACTCGGGATCACGCATCAGGCTTGGCTGTCATCGCCCGGCGGCAAATTAATGGCATCCGGCGGATTGTGGCTGCGACCGCGCGACATGGCCAAGATCGGGCAACTCGTGCTGAACCATGGTAATTGGAACGGGCAACAGATCGTCTCGGCCCAATGGATCAGCGACATGGTGGCGCCACACGTGCCACTTCCTTCGGAGTATCGCAGCGGAGGACCATACCCAGGATATACGGGATCCGCTTATGGCTATTTGTGGTGGCTGGGACGCCTGAAGACGCCTGACCGCAGCATTGATTGGATCGCTGGCGTTGGCTGGGGAGGGCAACGGCTTTATGTCGTGCCAAGCCTAGACCTGGTTATTGCCGTCACAGCGAGCAAATACAATGGCAACGGCGCGCAGTACCTTGCTGGGTATACGGTCCTCGACATTGTATCACGTGCGGCCATGGAACATTGAGGTCTGGCCGGTCAAGCTGGCCCAAGACTCTCGCAAGCAGGATGTATCTCTCGACCAGCGACATCCGGCGCCAAGTCGAGGCAGATCGCCATCCTGAATGTCTGTCTCCCAGAACCGTTTAGGGGTGGAACTTGGGCCGGTGCGAATCGATGATGCTACGTTAGAGGCCTACTATGTTACGATGCGAGAGTGTGACCGCTCCGCTTGGCGCTCAGACTGTTTCGTCCGCCAAGAATGATCCAGGCGGCCAAAACGTCCAGAGCGGCGGCCGCTACGAGCGGCGCACGGTAGCTACCTGAGGCATCGTGCAGAAATCCATAAAAGCTAGGGCCAAAAGCGGCGAAGAACTGAATTGCGCACGACGCTATTCCGTAGATGTTGCCGAATGAGGAAGATCCAAACTCTTTTCGGACTAAGATCGGGGATAATGTTGTTACATTGCCAACCGTCAGGCCGAATAGGGCACACGCGCAGATCAACGGCAGCGGCCCGTGAGCAAATGCGATGGCACAGTACGAAACGGCCGCCAGCGTCAAGACAGCGGAGCTTGCGCCTCTTATATCCAATTTATCAGCGAATTTAATGAGCACAAGCCGACCAGCCAATGCAGCTCCGGCCGTAGTCGTGATGGTTGCTGCCACGACTTGATTCGAGAGCGAATATGACAAGAGGGTTACTTGATGCGTGAGGAAACCTATCTGCATCGACATACCGATACCGAATGCAGTGATCGTCGACGTGAGCGCCGGAGTTCGCATCGCTGTCCTTCGATCCCAACCACCGCCTTGCCGTCTACCGCTCGAACGCGATTCCAATGCACCATCGGGCTGAAGGCCCATATCTTCAGGCCGGTGCCTCAGGATCAGAACCGCGAGAGGCAATAGCGTGAGCAACACAATGCCCCCGGCGATGCCGGTGGTCGAGGCAAAACCCAGCTTGGCGATTCCAGCCAAAATCAGCGGCGGTCCCAGCATGCCCCCGGCACTTGCGCCTATCGAGGCTATCGAAATCGCCCGTCCTTGTTGTCTCTCGAACCAGGGAGCAAGTGTCGTGGCAACAGCAGTTGTTGAAAGACAAGCCCAACCGATCCCCATAACCGGAAACGCCAAGTATACCTGCCAAGGTTCGAAAGCTCGACCAACGCCCACGACGCCGAGGGCCATGGCAAAGGCACCGACCGCGACGAACAATCGCGGCCCAAACCGAGATATGCCACTGCCTACAGGGATCAAAAGGAGCGCACTCACGAGATAGAAAAGGCTGATCGCGCCAGAGACGGTGCTATTTTTCCATCCGTTCGATGCAGCTATGGCATGTAGATACACGCCAGCTCCGAAGAGCCCTAAAGCATTACCCAATAGAGAAGCCCAAAGGCAGGCGAAGACAATCCACCAGCCGTAAAAGATGCGTTGCTTCATTGGGGGATACCGCCAAGATAACTAAAAAAATATTAGCGTGTAGAACGTTTCCCTGGCGGCTAGCTGTTTTGTCGATTGTTTGAAGTCTTAGCCGCAGGGAATATCATGCAGGTAGTATTTCCATGGGCGATAATTTTTCCTTCGGAAGTTAACAACCTTCCCTCGGCCGTCGCGATGTTGCGGCCACAGTGAACAACTCGTCCCTCGCAGCGGACTTCCCCGATTTGAGCCGACATCGGGCGCACCAAATTCACTTTGAATTCCAATGTCGTGTGCCCGACCCCGGCACCAAGTTTGGTAAGGACAGATAGGCCCATCGCTGAATCAAGCATGGCGGCTGAGAATGCACCGTGGACCGTCCCTCCGGGATTATAGTGCTTCTCCTCGGGAGAGGCGGTGAAAACCACCAAACCGTCCTCCACCTCGGTCAATCGCATATTCATCAGCTCATGCATCGGGGCCAACGGAAGACTGCCGTCTCGAATGCCTCGCACTTGATCCAGGCCGGATAGCGTTGCCTTCGCCTCAGCGGACAATGGCGCCGCAGGTAGGAGATTTTGTGTATCGGAAGCTGTGCTCATGGAGTTGACCCTCTCGTGTTCAGTTTCAGCTGCTGAATTTGAGATAAGCCATCTTCAGTCGCGTTTCCCGCGCCATTGGTTCGGGCAATTCCGAAGTGTAATTTTGAGACGCAAATGCGAGCGGCGGACGCGATTAACAGGCTGCGGAAATTCGGCTTTTTGAGTGCCGCCCATCAACTGGAGCGCTGGGCGTAATCCAGATCCGGAACGCGCATGAGGCTCTTCTCCACTGCAGCGTCAAGGACATCCTTGGCATGATCAGGATCACCGGAATGAGTGATTACGGTCCACCGCGCTCCTCGCACTGCCCAACAGCGCCGTGTCAGAGGGACGCAAGGGAGGCATAATTTTGCCTTGTGGCTTGCATCGCCAACTTCCCATCCTTGGGTAGGCGAAACAAGAAAGGGCTGTGACGTGCCGAAGGTGCTGTTGATCGAGGCGTCGTCCACGGAGGCATTGCCGTTGGAAGAGCGCTGTGACGCAATCTGGCTGCCTGCCAACGTCAGGAAAGTTATGGTTGCCGTATCCCGGATGTTTGCAGTGGATTCTTCGCTGCGGCTCGTATACCCAAAATGGGTTTCGGAGGGCTATCTCGTTCCACTCAACAGCCCTGGCTGCAAGGCGTGGGTGGCTGAGGTTGATGGCAGGACGGCGCGGTCGTGGCGCCGCTTCTGGGAGGTGGTCCAAGCCCGCCGCCCAGGGCGCATAGATGACTTCACGATGTTGCGGGAGGGGGGAAACATTACTGAGGGCGTGCTTGTCCTGCTTGCTGGAGTCGCTGGCGAAATCGCCCCAGTTCCATCTCGACCCGCAGAACGATCGTTGG
Organism: Acidisphaera sp. S103; assembly: GCF_009765975.1. Taxonomy (GTDB): domain Bacteria; phylum Pseudomonadota; class Alphaproteobacteria; order Acetobacterales; family Acetobacteraceae; genus Rhodopila. Next base: position 291,817 of record NZ_LMUJ01000111.1, read on the forward strand.
CGGCATTTGCCTGATTGGTTCCGCATTGGCGAGCAGGTCGGGGCCCACATCGAAGCGCCGGGGATCTGCGGTCAAGTCGTCCTCGGCGGGAATATGCCTCCCCCGCGGCAAATCATAGGACGCCCGCATTAAAGTGGATGGTTTCGCCCGGATCCAGAGGATGTCCAAATCTTCTGGATCGTGATGGAACCATGGGCGAGCTCGCTGCCGGGGCGACAACGTGTCGCCGAAGGTCGTTGCCCAACTCGCGCAATATACAAGCTGGCTGCGCCACGACGGTCACCTTGAATTGGTGGCGTCCGCCTACCAGAACGCCTGCCGACTGCTGGTGGCGTTCCACAGACTGGCGCTGCGTGTGAAATCCCGATATTAAAGGGCTAGGGCTAGGGCTAGGCATCATCGCTGCCGCGGCGCCGGACGCTCCGCCGCTCGTTGTCGATGACGAACCTCGCCTTCTGATCGATGCTTGCAGGAGCAACCTCGCATTCAAGAAAAATGGCCACTTGGACAAGCTGCGCAACAGTGGCCTGCACGTGCAAATGGTCCATTCCATCAGTCAGATGACGCTGGAGGCTCATCTTTGACCCTGACTCTCACCGTTCACCGCGGCACCCAGCAAATTGGTGGGAGTTGCATCGTGATCACGCATCAGGAAGGCGAACGGATTATCCTCGACGCTGGACGACCGCTCGACGCGTCCAATGGTGCAACTGGCTGCTGCCCACGTCGCTTGATCGGAACCGACCAGCGACAGTACTGATCAGCCACCCACACCAGGACCATCGATTGGGGCGGGAGACGGACCAAGGCGAGATTGTCTGTGTATTCGAAGGTGTTTTGTATCGTATCGATAACTACGATCCATGAAGGAGACAAGCAACATGCGCAAAGTAAACGTTGTGCGGCCAACAACCCGAAAAATCCAATTAAAGCCGTCGGACACACGACGGGTCGATCATGCTGGCCTAGCCGTTGGACTCGGTGCACAAGCGACCAGTAGTGCTGCGTTAAACGATCCAGACACTCCTCTTGGATTTTCTGCGATCAGATAGGTCTTGTTCGAGGAGCTTCAATCTACGGGAGGGCGCCCGGGGTTTCCGGGCGCGGAGCGTCGCAAAATCCCGGTGACAGATGCGGTCTGGCGGGTAGCCGAGCAAGTAGCCAGAGAAATTGCCGATGATTCGTTCCATCCGAGTCCAGCCCAAGTGGCGAGCGTTATGCTGACGCTCGCCACACGAGATTTAGTGAAACCGGAGATGGTACGGAATGCTAGGCACGTGATGAAGGCTTCCAGGACGCTCGTGCGTTGAGGACCGTCATCGGTCTCGGTCACGAGTGTGGACACGATGCCACGCTCAGCCGGACCTCCGGCACTTGACCGACCGCGGCGACGCGCACCAGCACCCGGTCGGGCCTCGCCGGATCCGCCCTTTTTGAGCGCGTGGACGGCGATCCTCTCGCGGGCTCGGGTGCGGATATCCGTCGCTCGATGCTTTCGAGTTTGGCCACATGGCCTCGAGCAACGCCTCGATTGGCGCCGGTCCGCCTGCCTGCGGCTTCTCCAAGTCCAGGATCTCCATCGATCGGCCGGATTGGGTAGCTCATGAGAACGGTCGCCGGGCGTCTTGGCCTGGCGATAGGGCAGGCCCGTGAGGACCGCATACGTTGATGCCTCGGAAGCCGAGCCTTCCGTCCCGATCAGCTCATTTCCGGCGCGGCCTGCGCGACATCAACTTTGCGATTTCCGCCGCGGGCGCGTCCTCCACTCGAGCGCTCATTGTCGTGTATGACGTCCATTCCGTCCCAGCCCGAAAGCGTCGCGAATTCGTCGCGCATTCTCAAGCGGTGTCGTTGCTGTGGTATCAATCTCCAAATCGTAGGTCACGCCGGGATGAACGCGGGCGTATTGCCAGCGCGCGAGGCCGATCATGCGATCCCCACGCATACGCTCCCTGGCCTCCAACACGTCGAGCGGGGCAAACAGACCGACCAAGCGGACATCAAATTGGGACAGAAGCACGCGGTAGTCCTGCTCCTTCTCCTTCCCGATCATGACCTCATCGACGATGAGATTGTTGCCTTGCCCCGCCATAGCCGCGATGGCGTGACGCATGCCTCGCATGGCCCGTTCGATGACAGGACCGGTTCTGATGATGACGGACGGTTTGCCCGCGTCCTGGACCGTCTCAAAGACCAACCCCTCTGGCTGGCCGGTCTTGTCCTTGGGTACCATGTCGATGAACGCATCCATCGCGACATGCAGGAACGGTTCGGCGGTGATGGCCTGAAGCGCGCGAGCGGTCGAAGTCTTGCCCACGCTGCCGACGCCGTTGAGGATGATGACGTGCGATCGCGGCAAAGTGGAATAGTCATCCGTGGTGTTCATGGAACAGATGATACCAGAGAAGCGGCGGCATCCAATATCGTGTCCGGAACATCCCGTTCTGACATGGCATCTTGAAAATCTGGAGTTTGGTGTGATGGAACGACAGACACGGTCGTTTTATAACATCTCCCCGTTCTTCGCCCGGTAGCTGTTCACGTAATCGATCGATACCCCGCCAGATGCGACGATCTGCCGCAATGCCGTACCCAGATCGGCATTGTAGTCCTGTGCGAGTGCGCTGGACGCCGCGTCGCTGGTCGGGCTCGCGCGCTCATGGGGCGTCCCCCCAAGATCGGGCACACCCATCACCAAGCGATACCGGGAGGGATGGATGCATTACAGCCTGCCGCCCGTGCTACCACCCACGAGGGCAACCGTTGGGCGGTGAGGTTGGAGGTCTGCGCCAAAAGCAAGATATGGATCGGCATCCCGGGGCTGGCACGATGGGAACCTTCGGCTGAGCGTAATGGCAACGACTTTAGATTATCCGCTGTCGGCAGAACCTCCAGGATCCTGCTCAGCCTCGACCACAGCCAGTTCGTAGCCGACGTTGGTGCTTTGCTCCGGTGTGACCCAGCCGAGATCGGCCAGCCTTGATCGCATCAAGCGGATTTCTGCCGTATGTTGTTTAACGCCGTTGCTTGGGCCTGCTCAAACGGAGGCTTCATGATTTCCCTGCTTCAAAACGTAGACCCATGATGAACCGACCGAAAGACTGGAAGAAAATCATCAATGCCGAGGCGGAAATCTGCTACTGGCTCGCGCCGGATGGTTCGCGCCACCCAGCCACGGACGAAGAGAATGCTGAGGTGAAACGCGAGCTGCTAAACATGCGAACCATCAGCGACAAACGTCGGCAGCAGCAGATCACGGAACTGTAGCAATCTTTGCGGTATCCGGACCCTGTGTTAGGCCCACGACCTCACCCGGTGGCTAGAAAACTCGCCTCGGCGGCTTCCAGGGCCTGGTCCAGGCCGGTTGGCGGGTCGAGCGGGGGAGGGGGTCGGGGCGTGTGAACGCGGCGAAGGCGGTCGGGAAATCGATCTTTGCAACAGTGCTCAACAGGATAAGCTTGCAGGGATGGTCGCGAAGCGCGCCGCCCGGAGTGTGGAAGCCCCATAACCCGAGACCGGCTCTATCTTACCTCTACCCTCAGCGAAAACGGCGTGGGATTGCTCCGCAGTGTCGGGAACACTCCGAACGTGTAGGTCTTCGCCTCGGTCTTGAAGGTGTAATCGTCGCGGTCATCCACGAGGCCCTCGATGGTGAAGGCCATATTCCCGTCCGTCTTCGTGAACTTCAGCGTGGCGATCTGTCCCTTACCTGTCTGCAGGGTGTAGCATGGGGACGGGCCATCAGTTCCTGCCGTTCCAGACACCACCGCAAACGTAGCTCCCCTTGCGAAATGGATAGGGGTGCATGGCTCATCGGCAAAGGCGGGGGAAGCCAGAAGAATCAATCCGGCACTCACGATCCGAAACATCAGTGTCCTCCTGCCCAAACTATCGTCCAAGCCGAACCGATGATCAACTCTAGTCGGCACCTCATAAGCGAACACGCAACGCGAGCCCGTCATGGCCGGGATGGGTGGAATCCAGACCTTCAAGAAAGCCGGACATTACTCTTCATTGTTGGAGGTAGGTGGACGGTGCGACACCCATGACGCGGCGGAAGGCCGTGGAGAAGGAGGCAGACGTCTCGTATCCCACATCCAGCGCCACGGTCGTTACCGGTTGCCCGGACAGCAGGAAGGGGATGGCAGCACGTAGGCGCACGAGCTGGCGCAGACGCGCGAAGGGCATGCCAAATTCGCGCTGACACAACCGGGCCAACGAGCGTGCGGAAACACCCGCAATCCCCGCCCACCCTACCAGGTCGCGAGGCGATGCGGGATCGGCCTCCAGACCATCGACCACGCGCCGTAGCCGCCGATCACGGGCGTCCAACCCAGGCAGTCCGGGCTCGCGGGACCAGTCGAGTTCGAGCAATGCCAAGGCGGTGGTCAGTCTGGCCCGTTCGGCGCCTTCGTCCCCGACCGGCACGGCGCAGGCGTGCTCCACCAGCTCCCGCAACAACGGGGACACACGCACGAGCCTTGATGTGTCAGGCGCTCCGATCGGCTTGCTATCTCCCCGGATGTAAAGGGTTCGAAGCGATACCTGGCCGCGCATCCGCGTTTCGTGCAGGGCACCGGGCGGTATCCAAAGGGCACGTCCAGGTGGCACGATCCAGCACCGTCCCTCGGTCCGCACTTCCATCACGCCTTGCGTCGCGTGGAGCAACTGCGCCCGGATGTGGCTATGCCGCGCGCTGACATAGCCCGACGAATACTCCTTCGGCATGGCGCCGACCGAGTGCGGGCCGTGCTGGTAGTCTTCGCGATTGGTGCTCTTGCTGTTGGCGGGGAGGGCCATAGCGTTGTCCGATCCGGGAAAGCACATGGCCTGCCAGCGAAAGCGCCAATCGTCCAGCCCGGCTAGCCTGCCGGACATGGAAAACGAGCATCATACGGCCGCCAGGTTGGCAATCCTCGACATCGACGGCACGCTGACCGACACGGTAGCCCTGCACCAAGCCGCGCTGGAGGACGCCATGCGCTCCTTCAGTTTTCCTGCCCTAGATACGGATTGGGCCGGATACCGCCACCACACGGATAGCGGCATCTTCGCCGAGGCTTGGGAGCGGGCGGGTTGGGGAAGCCCCGCCGAGGCCGACAGGCGTCGCCTTGAAGACCGCTTCAACCAAGCTTTCGCCGCGTTGCTGCCCTCACATCCCATCCGGGAAATCCCCGGTGCCGCCGCTTTCGTCGAACTGCTGCGCCGCGAGGGCTGGCGGGTGTCGTTTGCCACGGGCGGTCTGCGGGAAGCATCCTGCATCAAGCTCCAAGCGACAGGCATCCCATACACCGAGCGACTGCTGGCCACAGCCTCCGAGCATCTTTCGCGTGAAGAGATCGTCTCCGCCGCCATTCACGCAGCCGCGCTCGATAGCACTGGCAGCTTGCCCGTGTCAGTAGGGGATGGGCTGTGGGACTTGCTCACGGCGCATGCACTCGGCGTATCCTTCCTTGGCGTTGGGATGGGCGCTAAGGCACAGTTGCTTGCAGACCGGGGAGCAACGGTAGTGCGGGATTTTTTAGACCAACGACACTGCCTCACGGTTCTGTCGGACCTGGCCACACTCGGAACGTAAATCGATTTACCACTGGTTCGGTAACACTTGTAGGTCCGCTTAGGATCGGAAGCAGCCCGCTCCTTAATGGGCATCATGGTTGGCGGGTCGAGCGGGGGAGGGGTATCTGCCCCGAATTCACGCCCTCACCAACACGGCGATACGACCCTCAATCATCGCCTTTTGCGCGTTCCGCATTTTCTCCCGGAAACTCGGGCCCACCACCACGTGGATACCAAGGATCGGCGGCCCGGCGGAGACATTTGCGACGCGCTGACGTTCAGCCTCGGCAAGGGCCGCTTCGGTGTTATCGATCCATTGTATGACGCGGAAATCTGCCGCCTCCAGCATGGCTCGCGTATCGTCCGGTGTGCGGAGAAAACTGATCTCGGGCCTATCGGCCCACATGACCGGGAAATCCAGCTTGTCAGCGTTACCCATAGCCACGTCTTGGATTGCCAACCGTCCGTCAGGGCGCAACACGCGGTGCATCTCGGCGTAATAGCGCGGCCGGTCAGCGATATTCATCGCCACGTTCTGCGACCTTGCACAGTCGAATTTGGCATCCGGAAACGGAAGGTCCAGCGCGGAGCCAACGCGGAAATCCACTTTGTCCGTCAGACCAACCCGTGATGTCAGGGCCGTAGCGGTCTCGACAAACTCGGCCGTCAAATCGACCCCACTGACCCGGCAGCCGTAGGTCGCGGCCAAATAGCGTGACGGCCCGCCAAGCCCAGAACCGATGTCGATGGCATGCTCGGCGGCCGAGGGAGCCAGCAGGGTGACAATTCCTCGGTGGCAAGGCGACGGCGCGAGCGGATTTCATCGATCGGGGCAAGGTCGTCAATGGTCAGGCGGTGGATGTCCTTGCCGGACGCCACGAGGGCGCCGAGTATCCGGTCCAGCAAGCCTCCCTTACCATAGTGCTGCGCAACCTGTTCGGTCATCGTGTTGTCTCCCGCCAGACGCGGATTCATAGGGACGGAGCACTCAGCTTGTCGAGGGCGGGTTCCATTGCGGTGAGTCATTACCGCTGGTCTGAAGCAGCGCGAGCGAGCAGACGCGTCGAGCATAGCATCCGTCATTATGGATCCGGAGGAAGCGACAAGTGACGCTAGATTGAAGAAAAGCACGAAATCGAAACTGAAAGCGAAGAGGCATTCGTAGCTGCGACGAGATGTCCAGCGATCCTGACGATTTGACCGACGACGAAAGAGTCGTCGACGAATTCCTGGGGCGGGTCTTCATGAGAGAGCGCGACGATTACTTGCTGCCCCTCCTCCTCGACATCATGAGACGCGCGCCGGGCGCGCTTTTGAACGCGTTGCGGAACAGGGTCGAGGCGGAACGCGAGGCAAGAGGCAGACCAGTGCAATCGGGCGAACACGCACCCATTGGCCAGCCGCTGTCCTTGGCGACAGATGCGGTGAGGACGGCAAGCAGGTCATGGGACGATCCCCTACGAGGAAGGAGGCCGACGCTGATTGGCGCCATCCTATCCGATAGTGCTTCAGATTCCGAGGATCTGGGACTGATGGACGGCGGCCACAAAGAAGTCCGATTGTGAATCCAGGGCAATGGCATTAGCACCTGACGGCTGACGGAGAAAGCTATGCCGAAACCGAGAAAGACAAACGGGCCGGGGCCGACCGGGACACCTGAGAAAGGCTTGAACTCGGGCTGTGCAAAAAAGCGACGTCACCCTTAAATGTTTGCTGACCGCAAGGGATAGCAGCTTCGTAGCAATTCACCAACGGACCGAATCCTTGGTCTCCTTTGCTTCCCGGAGGTGAAAGATAAAGTTCGTCGCGCTCAGGTGCTGGACGTTTGGCGTGCGGTGGCGGACTGGCTGGCGCAAGAAGATCTGCTCGACGATGGACGTTTGGTCATTAGGGCATTGTTTGAGTTTGCAGCGAAGTCGCGCGAGATGGATGTCGCCTCGATCGTGGCCGGAATAAAGGGGTGGGGTAGCATGCCTATAGCAGTGGACGTCGAGGGGACGATCGTTGCCAAGCAAATCTTCGACCAGGGGGCGGCCAAGGGGGACACGTTGAGGCACGCCGCCATGCTCAGGCGGTATGTCCTCGAGAAGCTGGAAGATCTTGGGTTGTCGGACGCATCCCTGCAGTATGCTTCGACATTATTGAGGCTTGGTATCGATGACCTTGAGGCCTTGCAAAAGCTTTCGCGACGTTGCCAAGACTCCCGTGATATCGCAGACGCAATTGCACAGGCTAGTTCGCTGCGATATCCGAACCCAGATATTTCTCCCGCCGAGTGATTTGCTGGCTCGGGGTGACCGAAGTCCCCTCGAGCGCGCCGATGCGAACCGAAGCACATGCTCCGTGCCAATGGGCCGCCGGTATCTGTAGGGACCATTTGGTGATCTTCAGCTACGTGGTCATTGCTTCTTGTCCTTCTCGGAATTGGCCTTGTAATGCTCTTCGGCGGCTTTCAAGGCGATTTCCACGGCGTCGACGTCCCTATCGAACCCGAAAGAGAAGGCTCCTCCCGTTGGTTCCGATGCCTACCAGATATGGTGCGGCTGGTTTCCGCGGCTCCGTCCGGGCGGCCAAGAGTTGAATTCGGGTAGCTAGACGCGTACGGCGATTGATAGTGCGGAAGGCACTCCCCGCGGACCGTGGTCATGAGAACGGCTTGCGAACGTAGACTGGGTCCAGCGCCGGAGCGTCTGGCTGCTTGTCTCCAGCAGCGATGCTGATTGTCGCCCAGGCTCTCTGCGTGTCAGCGACACCGTAGTCCTGCTCCAGCCACTCCAGAAGCGTCTCGGTCGCCATTAGGTCGGCCTCGACCTCTTCCATGCGTGCCGCCTGTATCACGAGGCTGCGCGCCGTCCGGTCGTCCACGAGCAGGACGACGCTCTCGCCTTCCGCGGCGATCCGGCTGACGATCGGCAACAGGTCTTGGATGCTCCGCTCGCCTCGGTTCCGCCAAGACGGCTTGTCGGCTGGAACCTGCCCACCTCGGACCCGGTTCCGCATCTCCCGCTCGTAGTCCTGACCTCCCGGCGTCGGCTGGATGCATATGCGGTTGCCGTTCTCGGCGAACCACTTATGCAGTATCCGCCTTTGCTCCACCCGATGGTCGTCTCCAGGGTCCGGGTCCCGCAGCGCCTCATGGCGAACCATGTCCGTGACCCAGATTTCGATGCCGGGCTCGAACAGCCAGTCCAGGGCTTCGCGCCCGATCATTGACAGCAGTGAAAGCGGCGTGTTGTCGGGGATCAGGAGGCGCGGAACGCGGTCGCTCACGCGCCACTCTTGCCAATGCGCGGCTCCGGCGACGGGGCCTTGGCGAACCGTGCCCGCACTCTGGCAAGTTCCGTCTCGACCGCCGCGGCGTTCCGTCCCGAGAGCGCGGCTTCGGCCATCTCCCGAGCGCAGGCGTATAGGTCCGATGTGTCGTAGCCGAGCCGGTCCTCGACTCTCCCTCGCACAGTGAGAGGGAGGCGTGGCATCGCAGCGGCTGGCACCGGCTCCCCGGCTAGCTCCTTCAGCCGCCGGAACTCACCCACAGACATGAGCACGAGCCGCGGTTGGCCCCGGTTCACGAGCACCGTCGGGGCGACCTCGGCCGAGGCGAGCACGTCCCCGAGATTCTTTTGCAGGTGGATAGAACGATATTCGTCCATCCCGAACTCCCTGTTTGCTGGCCAGCTTATTTTACGTAAAGATACGAAAATTCAAGTGACGCATCAGATTCAGCACTATGGAGCAGTTGCCACAAGATTGGCGGTAGCCAGCGCGGTATAAATAATCCCCGTGTTTCAAATGATTATGCCAATGTCTGTCGCGATGGACGAGTTGCTAGAGAAATGGCGTGGCTTCATGCAAGAGCGTCGCGCTCTGCTCGCATGTCAGGTCGTTCGCCTCCTGCTCCAACATCGTTGGCCGGTCGGGTTCGTCTGCCCGATGTGCAACAGGCCGGAGACGGCGACGGTGATGCACCGCAGCCGATCTGGTCGTAGCAGGCTCCTGGCATCAAGCGAATGAGGCGGGCTTCGTGAATGAGGCGGCCGTTCTCAGCGGGAGTGGCCGGTCACTCCTCGGCCAGCAGAAGCGACTTCCATGGAGGGCCGGTCCCAAAATAGAAAACATTCGCAGGGGAGAAGACCTGTGGATCCTAGTCCTTGGCGACATCCTGGTGGGGTTCGGGATCTGCTTGGATTTCTGTCAACGGCTCGGGGAGACCCCTTACCGGGCGCTCGACGTAGACCTCGTTTTGGTACCCTCGCTGGGCAACGACGCGACTATGTCTGGACACGCGGCGGTTGCTCAGGACCTGCATATCAATCGCGGCTCCCGATGCTTTGTTGTCCAGGGAGCCGAACCGACCCTGGAGGGCTTCGACGGCTATGTCCTGCCGCCGGAAAACCCAAGATCAACGGCCGCCAAGTGCTTCCGGCAGGCTGGATTCCGCGCACATTTTACCTCATTTCACCCTTCCCCTACGTAGCCTCAAATCCTATATTGCGATTGTGAAGTGTGTTGAAGTGACGCAATGGGATCTCATATGAACGTCGAATGTCACGGCCTCGGTGAGCAGCTTACAGCGATGAGCCTTGGCGAGCTCGAGCCCGGGGAGGCCGGACGGGCCGTCCGGGAAGCGCTTCGCGCGACGCCGTCACTGAGCGAGGACGTCTACGCTGCCCTTCGTGACGTGGTCTGGCGAACCGTATCCTCGCGGGAGTTCGGTTCCGACCTCAACCGTTGGTTCCACGTTGTCGAATATGCAGGCACCGGCCTTCGGGCGGTGGGAAAAGATGCCGTTGCAGAGCGTGTCGACGTTCTCGCGGATCTTCTGCACCAATCAGCGGCCTTCGCCCGACGTCAGCCCCTTGAGCAGGTCCTGGCACGCAAGCATGTGGGCGCCATTCTCGGCCACCTTGCCGAGCAACGTGGCGCTTACAGACGCGAAGAGCTTCGTCACAAAGTAGGTCTTTCTGATCCGAACCTTTCCCGTGTCCTGGCCCTTCTTGAAAGCCACGGACTGGTCAAGCGAGAAAGGTCGGGCAAAGAGAAGCTCCTTGAACTGACAGGGGCAGGCCAAGCTGCCGCGCGGTCTCCTCTTTCCCAAGTGGCTGCGATGACAATTCCAGAGGGGGAGTCGCCATCAGCGATCGAACATCTCCCTTTCCCGATCGCGTGCTGGGACGCGAACGGCCGACTAAAGTCCGCGAACGCGGCCGCGCGAGAATTGGCAGATGCCGCAGGCGATAAATCGGAGCTTGAGGAGCTTGATCGCTGGCGTGCGTCGGTAGAGGCGGCGAGTGCTGGCGTGCGAGGAGAAGCAGGTTCAGAGACCTGGCTGCTTCGGCTCGGCGAGGATCGCTGGTCCGATGTTACTTTCTCCGGGTCGGAGGGATCCGACACGACCTTCTTCGCCGTTGATGTCAGCCATCGTCAGGACCGCGAGGCCGAGCTTTTGGCCGAGGTTCAAGCACTCCGTGAGGGTCTTGAGCGCGCAAAGAAGCAGGTCGCGGAACTCAAAGAGCGGTCCTTCGCATACGCTAGATCTGCCGTCCGCGTCAGGGACGTGCTCTCCTCCGCACTTTCGGTGACCGGGGACGACGCGGGACAACATTTCGTCACAAGGCACGCCGCCGCAACGGTCTCGAAGACTTCTGGCGAAAAGGTCGAAGCGTTCCGACATTTGATGCGGGAATTCCTCGCTCCACCGGAGGCTACGGAGCCATCGCTGCACGTCGACGTCGTGACCTATGTCGAGCAGATGGTTTCGTCGATGAAGACGATCGGCTGTGGAATTACGTCTGAGCTCCACGACTTCAAGGGTGTGCGCGTGCCTACGGTCACCGCTCGGCGCGTCGTCAACCAACTCGTCTTTGGTGCCACGAAGGCGGGCAGTATCCCAGCGGGGCATTTGACCGCAACTCGCGATCATGACGGGCTCATTTTGCATCTAAAGACATCCAAAAATGCCATATCGCCAGCGCTATTTACTGTCGGAGCAGGTACGGAGGCGAACGACTTCGGACCCATGAGCGTGCGCTCCTATGCGCTTGAGACCTCAGACGATTTCATTGGTCAGACGGGCGTCGACGCCGAGGAAGCAGAAATCGCAATGTTCATGTCGCTGCGAGCCTATGAGGCTCCTTGAGTGAAAATCGGTTTTGAAGTGGCTCCTCTCTGATAACCGGCCTCAAACCGTCGTCGGTGAGGAATCCACTTTCAGGCGGTGGACGCGATCGTCGGTGAGTATCCCGACAGAGCCACAGGGGCGCCTCCAGGACCGGGAATCCTATATCCGGTAGAAAGGGACCGCTCGAACGTGCTGATAGCCGTGAGTGACCTCCGGCGGCCCTGGAGCGCCCGTTCTCCACCAGCGCTGAAGAATGCGGCGCGGATGTAACCGTGATGGCTGCAGACCGAGGACTTCAAAGACCCGGCTGACCAGGAGACCGAGCAGCACTTCTTGCCCTCGCCGTTCGCCACCACCGCGCCGATCGACGGCAACACCTCCATGACGCCGGACAGATTGAGGCCATGGGCACTGACCGCATGCAGGGCGGTCGTTACGCAGCGCGAAATGTAGTGAACTTCAGCGCGATCTGTAGGGGAAATGCGCGATTTAATGTTTATTTACAATGAGTTCTAGACCCTGAATCTATGAATATATAAGGGGGGCCGAATCCGAGGCTGCGGGCGGTCGCAGATGACGGGTCTGAGCCGAGTAACAGTGTCGGGACGCCGACAGCCACCGAGGTTCAGTCGAGCACCGACATGTTCCTCCGAATCCGGGCTTGCCCCGGCGCACAGGCGCGTCGAGCAGAAATCCGCAATATCGGTTATGGAGTTCAGAGCGGCTACGAATTGAACGTCGGCCGATACCTCCCTGCGTTCGGGCGGGCAGCCGACGACCACACGGATACGTAGCCCGACTGATCGTAGCTGGACCCCGGTATCTGTGACCCGGCGTGGGAAAAGGGCTCTGATTTCAATTTCGGTGCAGATCGGGTAGGTTTAACGCTCACGATGCGGGGGTAGGCATGATGCGGCGGACATCACTTCAGGCGATGTCGTCCGCGGGGTCCGCCCGAGGATGCTTGGCGCTGCCCCCATCATGCGGCGAAACATGGCGGTGAACGCGTTCGGGGTCGCGTAACCTAGATCGAGCGCAATCGTCGTAACCCGCTCTCCTTGCGAAAGGCGAGGCAGGGCTGAAAGTAAGCATGCCCGACGTTGCCAATCGGTGAAACTCAGACCGACCTCGTGACGGAACAGGCGCGTGAAGCTGCGGCGACTCAGTCCGAGGTCACGACTCCAATCGTCGATCGTATTGTTCATGGTCGGGCTTTTCAGGAACTGGCTGCATCGCTGGGCGAGCTTGTCGCTTCGCGGCAGCGGCACGTGCAGGGGCAAGGCGGGCGCTAGGGCAATCTCGTCCATCAGCAACATCATCAGCCGCCCGTCGCGCCCAGCTTGGTCGTATTCCGTCGGAACATCGACCGCAGCCACCAGTAATTGAGCCAGAAGCGGTCCAACGCCAACGACCTGGCATTCCAGTGTGCGGCTCCCGACCCCTGGGTCCAGATAAACGCTGCGTGTCGCGACATCGCCCACCATGTGGATGCTGTGAACGGTCCCGCCGGGTATCCAGATCCCCTGGGTGGGCGGCACCATCCAGGCGCCGTGTTCGGTCCATACGAGCATCGTTCCCCGCTCGGCAAAAAGGAACTGCGCGCGCTCATGGCTGTGGGCCGGATGCTGGTGTCCAGTCGGATACTCGTTCCCGATTGCGACGACCGGACGGGGGACCGTTTCGATTTGCGCTGCGCGCATGTGCCGAACCATGGCCCGGATTCATAGCATTTCGACCCGCATATGGAAGCAGGCCCCGGCGCTGCGTCTTATGCTGCGATCGATGTTGGCAGGCAGAGGATGAAAATGGACGGTCATACAGGTGGCCTTCAACGGGGCGCTGGCGGACAGGTCGTGAGCAAGTCCGATCTGTTCTTCGGGTTTCTGAAGATCGGCATGCTGGGTTTCGGCGGCATCGCCCCGTGGGCGCGTCACGTCATCATCGAAGAGCGACGGTGGCTGACGGAAAAAGAATTCGCCGCGATCCTGGGTGTTGGCCAGATCCTGCCGGGTCCGAATACCATGAACGCAGCCGTAATGATCGGCGATCGCTTTCAGGGCGTTGCCGGTGTGCTGCTCTGCCTCCTGGGGCAGATGCTGGTTCCCCTGTTCATCGTAACGGCCCTCGGTGCGATCTATGGCCGGTATGCCAACATCCCTTGGGTCAGTGCCGCTGTTGTTGGGGCCGCTGCCGGTGCCGCGGGTCTGGTCATGGGCACGGGCCTGAAGATGGCGCGTAAAATCAAACCGGCGCCGCTCGCGATCCTGGTGACGGTGGCAGCCTTCTTCGCAGAAGGGATTATGGAGTGGCCGCTGGTGCCGGTCGTCCTGGTGCTGGTGCCTCTAAGCGTCATCGCCGCAGCCATGGAGCGCCGGGTATGAACACCACGCTTTTGATCCAGCTTGCGCGGGTTTTCTCCGTCCTGTCATTGGTCTCCATCGGCGGAGTCAACGCCACATTGCCGGAAACCCGGCGGCAAGTGGTCGAGGTTCACGGATGGATGACCAACGCCTCCTTCGCGGATGTTTTCGCGATTTCTCATGCCGCCCCGGGACCCAACATCATCATGGTCAGCCTGATCGGCTGGCAGCTTTCTGGTCTGGTTGGGCTGCTGGTCGCAACACTGGCGATCATGGCTCCGTCCTGCATGCTTGCTTTTGTCGTCTCGCGCGTCCTTGGCCGTTGGTCGGATCATCCTAGGATTGCGTTACTCAAGGCCGGGTTGGTTCCGGTCGCCTTGGGTCTTATCCTCGCGAGCGGCGTCAGCATGATGCGGGCGGCGAACCAGGACATGATAGCCGTCGCTATCAGCCTGTTGACCGCCGGGTTTGTCGTGACGAGTGCGCGCAATCCGCTCTGGGCTTTGACCGCAGGGATGCTGGTGAATGTGGCGGCCTGGCGTTTCTTCTGAAACCTTGTACCTTTCTTGCTTACAATCCCGAACAATCAAAGGGAGTTCCCATCATGAGCGGTTTTGTCGGCGCACAGCACGAATTCCACGATGCCGCGTTCGTACAGGGCTGGGCGGATCGCTTCGTCCCTTCGCCGCCGCGATTGGCTTTGTTCGATATGATCCTTGCCCAGATCGACCAGCTTCCGACCCGCGACCCGAACGTGCTGGAACTCGGCCTTGGCCCCGGCTACATGGCACGGCACATTCTGGAACGTCAGAAGACGCTTCATTACGAAGGTCTCGATTTCTCCGCGGTGTTCTTCGACGTCGCCAAACGAACGCTCGGCGAGCTGGAGTCACGCGTGACTTTCACCAATGTGGACCTGATGGATCAGTCCTGGCCAACGCGCCTGACCCGCCCACCACAGGCTATCATTTCGACCTGGGCGCTGCACGACCTGGGAAGCCCGCAGTCGGTGGCAGATGTCTATGTGCGCTGCTTTGAGACGCTTCCGAAAGGCGGGATTCTGGTGAACGGCGATTTCATCAAGCCGGACGGAACCTCGTGGGAATACGAGGCGGGCCGGTTCGAGATCTCGCGCCATTTAGAGCTGTTGCGGCAGGCAGGTTTTGCTGATCAGGTCTCGCTGCATCATTTTGAGCCCGAGCTAGCTCAGCCAACGCCAGCCCAGAATTATGCCTGCATGGTTGCCGTGAAATAGTGCGGCTAGATCCTCAGTGTTGATGCCATGCGTCACCGCGCAAAACCTATTTGCTTCGGACGGATGTGCAATCCCGTGTGGAAACTTTCCGGGCAGACTCGTAGACGACTACCGACCGAAGATTTCCGCGTCATCTGCCGCGACGTTCGGAGTGTGATTCGGCGTGGAAAAAAGTGCGCTCCGAATCACAAGTGGAATGTCACCTGCATCGGCGCGAACGCTGACATCTGATCAAGGCCCGCGGATCGACGGCCAAGAGGCTTGGTCGACAGGAAGCATACTGTTAGGGTCGATCGCCTGAACCTGCTGGCCCGGCATCCCATCCAGCTTATACACTACAATGTTCACCCCGTCTGGATGAGCCGCTGATGGCACCCGGATGGCGTGCACGGCCTCGCTGATCATCAGGTCGGCTATCAGCCACGTCGGCGGGATGTTGCCACTCGCCACGATGGCTTTCCATGCACATTGGGAATCGATCGTGTTCAAATGGAGGCCGCAGTTGTGGCGATTTCGGTCAGGTCGACGACGCGCTCCAGCTCGACCTTTTTACGGGACTAGAGTGCCAATACGGGTCCCGATGTCCTGCTGGTACTCGGCCCAAGCGGTGGCGACTGGCAGACCTGCGGAGAAGACTTCCGAAAGGTAAAGGGCGGCGCAGCCCGGCCGGTTCCAACGGCCTCCGTGATAAGTCGCCCCCGTCGTGCTGTTGGGAGATGACGACCATTTCGGAGCCATGACCCGCCACAGGCAGTCGTCGCTGGATGCGCCGCGGCGATACGTCCTCAGGACGCCGGGCGGCAATGGCATCAGGCGTAAACGCCGTCGGCCAACATCTGCAGATGTTCCATGACCGCATTCGCCTTACCTTCACGAACCAGATCCATCGCGGTCTTTCCGCCGAACCCGGACAACGGTTGGTTCTTGAACCACAGAACTGCACGCCCCGGTGATCCGCCCTCCATCAACTGCGAGGCTGCTACGAGGATCTTCACAATATCTCCAAGGCCAGCCTGGACTTGCGGGCTCCCAGGGGTCCGCGACAACGTATTTCGGTGCGTTTGCGCCAGCGTGGCTAAGTTCTCCAAGGGTAGTCCGAGCAAATCGGCCACACGGCGCGGCTCGACGCGGCTCTCGTTGGGATTGCCAACGAACTCGAGGATCGGGGAAAGCATGGTGTAGCTCCATACATCGGGCTTCGCACACTATATGCACACATTATGCACATTTCAAGGCGCGCTCGTTTGATGGGGCCTAAGCGACCCAGCCAGGGCGCGCAGCAGTGTGATAAAGCGACGCCATTCACGTGGCAGCTCGCCTCCGGGGTCGGCTGGAAGGGGTAGATACCCGAGATTCCATTTCGGTTCGGCTTCTTCCCGGGGCAGCGACGACCCGGCAATCCCCTCGGTGAAGTCCTTGGTGTTCGGCTACACGACCTCCTCGGCAACACCCAGATAATGCTTGTGCACGGACCCCGCGGGCAAGGCGGCTGCCAAATCCAATAGATGGCGGTGGTGCGTCAGCAGGATCACCTGCACCGAATGGCTGACATCCTGCAACACTCGCAAGGCTGCCAGAGCGCGGGCATCGTCAAAGGTTTGCAGAATGTCGTCACCGATGAACGGCAGCGGCGCATCCGCGTAGTCCTCGATCGCAGCGAGGCGCAAAGCCAGGTAAAGCTGGTCGCGCGTACCCTCGGATAGCTCCCTGATTAGCTGACGCTCCCCGGGGAAGTCCCGTTGAACCAAACTTAGACGGGTCTGGTTCTGGTCGGTTTCCTCCGTCAAGACCCGTGTATATTCCCCATTCGTCAGGCTGGAAAACCGCGCGCTGATGCGCCGCAGCATCTCTGGCTCAGCATCCTGCGCCGCGGAGGCAATGGCCTGCTCCAGCAATTCGGCCGCCACGTGGCAGACCAGGGCCTCCTCCAACGTTCGGCCCATGGTAGCGACAGCTGCCTGCTGATCGGCGGCGGCGTCGGTCGCTCCGGTGGCGATTTCGGCCTGCTGCATTTCCATCGCCAACCGGGCCACCGCTGCCGCCGCCTCCTGTGCCGCTTGCTGAGCGTGACCGAGCCGCTGCCTCGCGTCGTCTAGCCGGGCTGGCAAATCCTCGACCAAGACGGCGCCAACCTCCTGACGAAGCGCCTCAAGCGAGTATGAGTCGCCCGCTTCGAGCAGCTTCTCTTCGGCGCTGGCAAGGGCTGCGGTTTGCCGGGCACGCTCGGCCGCGAGAGCCAGGCGCACCTCGGCGGCCTCGACTGTTTCCGCACCAATCAGCAACAGGATCGCACGCAGGGCGCTTTTTCGGTCGGCCAACTGTTGTTCCGCAAGCTCGCACTGTTTGGCTGTCTCCTGTGCCTGCTGCGAGAGTGAGTCCCGACGAGTCTGGACCTGCCGTTCCTCCTGCGCCCGCCGCTGCAGCGTCGTCACAATGAGGAACGGGTCCGTTGATTCCGAGCCGCCCGGAACACGCGCGGCCATTGCGGCTGCGTCTCGGGCGAAGCGCTCGATATCGCGCTCCATGCCCTCTACCCGAACAGCCGCCGAAGCATGCTCTTTCTGTTTCCCATCCAACTCCGAGAAGACTTGGAGCACGTCGTCCATGACCGCCGGATCTTCAGCAACCGGCCGACCAAGATCGGTCGTGGCACGCGCCCATTCGGCCTGCCACGTTGCAAGTGCCTGAATTGCCTGCTGATGGGCACGTTCGGCATCGGCCAAGTCGGCCTCGGCGCGCTTTTGCTGTGATTCAAGCGCTGCTCGTGTCGTCTCAACCTGGCGGGCCTGAGCCAGTTTTCTATCCGCCGCCATCAGCAGATCAGGCAGCCCGGGCTGCCCGGCCACTTCCAATAGTTCCGCCAAATGGGCAGCCCAGACGGAATGGCTGGCCTTCAGAGCTGCCGAAGCTGCCTCCGCCTTTAGAACCGTATGCCGTGCGTCAATCGCATCCTCACGCGCCTTCAGAAACTGTCGCACATCGCCAAGTCCGGGGGCCGGACCCAGCGGAAAGATGGCGCAGAGCTGTATCCAGGCGGCGTCTGCGGCCGCTGACGACTCCTTGGAGGACTGGTATTGGTCAGCAGCCTTCTGAAGCTTAGTTTCCGCTTCAGCCAACTTGGCCTGGGCAGCGTGGGCGCGCTCGACCAGCGTGGTTTCGTGCACGCGGCGATCGGCGAAGTCGTCGGCATCAGTGACCGCTCGTTCATAGGCAAGCGGCAATGCAAGGCTTTTCGCGAAAGCCCGCTCCTCCTGCGAGGTTGGTGGATCGGCTGTGAATGCCCGCCGGTAAATCAGTTGCCATCCCTCATCCCGATACGCACGGGCACGACTGAGTGCGGCCTCGTCAGGCAGCGGCGCCGGGCCTACCAGCCGGTTTAGCACTTTCTGGGCGGCTTCCCGTTCGGCCTCCAGCGTATGCAACGTCGCGTGGTGCGTCGCGGCGGCGGAGCAAGCCTGCTCCGTTAGTGCCGCCTGCCGCTCGTAAGCCTCAATGGGCAGCGGTGCCAGAGCGGCCAGGGCAATCGCGTCACCGCTCCAGCCAGGCACCTTCGCCATCGCAGTCGTCAGAGCGACTTTGTCGGTGGCTGCCTGCCCTGCGGCATCGTTCGCCTTACGGACAGGATCGCCATCCGCGCGCACTTCCTTCACCAGAGCTTCCAGCCCCGAGAGGTCGCCGGGTGCGAGGAGGGCCTCGAGCTGTTCTCGCGCCTTGTCCCGCTCGCGCGTCCGTTCCTGTATCGTTGCCGGGCCTGGCTGCTCATCCCGTTTGCGGGTCTGATAGTCGTTGATCAATCGGCGGACGCGATTGATTGCCGCCCGCGGCGGCACTGCCTCAGCCGCGCGCTGCACCGGCAGGTCGCGACCCAACTCACGCAAAAAGCCTTCGATCGCCGTCGCTGCCGCATCGGCTTGAGCCTTGACCGACGGCAAGTCAGCCTGCGACTTGCGGGCCGCACCGCTGTCCGTGGCTAATCGATCGATCTCGTCGGCTTCAGCCAGCACCCCTTCATCGACCAAGACTCCGGCGAGTTGCTCCGTAAGGCGACCGGCCGCCTCCTGGTGCCGCTGCGCGCGATCCTCTGCTATCGCCACCTGCTCACGGGCCGCGGACAGGCGCGCTGCCAAACCAGGATCGATCACCGGAGCGTCTGAATTTTCCCGCAACCATTGAGCAGCGCTGTCGATGACCGCAAGCAGTGGACGGACGCGACGGACACGTTCGAGCATTGCAATCTCGGCCGAAGCGAGACCGGCGTTTCGGTTGTACTCGACTTGGCGTTCTTCCTGGGCGTCACGGTCACGCCTGAGTTTTTCCCACTGCTCAGGCTTCAGCAGGCTTTGGTCCTTGCGCCTACGGGCTTCTACATACTGGTCCAGGCCCACATAAAAGGGGCGGCCTGCGACCCTCCGCCTTGGTGCCAGCCCATCACGCGTCTCCTGCAGGCGCTTCCGAATGGCGGGTAGGTCGCGGATTTCCCCGGCTCCGGATGCCAACGCCTGACCCAGATCGCCGTCCGATGCCAGCAGGTCGGCTTCCCCTTGGCGCAGCCGGTCAGTATCCAAAGCGAACAAGCGCTCTAACCGCACGCGGTCGGTGCGTCCGAGAAAGCGCATGACCGTGGCTGGATCGAGCGCCGATCCGTCCGCGTCGACAAGAGTGTTGCCATGACCCTTGCGGCGACCGAACGTGAACGCCTGGTCATCGTGGCTCAGCGCCTCCGCCGCGATCCGCATGTTGGGATAGCCATAGCGGAAGCCCATCGGGCTCTGGCCAGCAATCCCGAACAGCAGATCGCAGAAGGCCGACCGGAGCACGGATTTGCCGCCACCGTTGGGGGCGAGAACCAGGTTCAGGACGCCCTTGCGCGGATCGAAACGGACGTGCTCGTCCTCGAAGCTGCCGTACCGGAACAGGTGCAGACAGGTCAGTCGCATTCAACCTTCTCCAAGCTCGGCACGCAGCAGGGTGCGGGCTCGCTCCAGTATGTCTGCGGGCAACATGCCGCCTTTTACGATCTGCACTGCCGGGTGCTCGTCACCGAGTTCGGCCTGCAGCGACCCCAGTCGATCGAGCAGGTCCTTCGCATACCCCGCGGCACTCGCGCTCAGTTTGGCCAGGTCAGGATCTTCAATTCCGCCTAATACCGCGCTGGGCACTGCAGTTGTCGTTGCAGGTGGCCGCACATTGACCGATACCCTCTCCAGCCAAATCGCATCGCGGCCAGCGATTGCCAGGGCCTCAGCTTTGAGCTTTTCGCCGATGTCTGTTACGTTCCGAACTACTGCGGCGTAAGCCGGGGTTTCTCCACGGAGCACGACACGGGCAGCGAGCAAGCGTCCCTCGGCCCGCTCGAGCGCTTCCCTCAGCAGTTGTCGACCCGCACTCAATACTGCCTCTTCGTCGTTCGCGCCGCTCAGATCCACCTCGATGCGCGCCCAGCGGACGGTGTCGAAGGGAACGAATTCTGGGGGAGCAATGATTCGATCGTCTGTGACCGTGACCAGCATGGCCCCTCGTGGTCCTTCTTCCCTGATGTGTCGCCCCTGTAGGTTGCCGGGATAAACGATCCAAGGGTCCTGGCCGAGCACGGCACGGGTATGAATGTGGCCGAGTGCCCAGTAGTCGTAGCCATGGTTGCTGAGGTTGAGCACGCTGCATGGAGCGTAGTTCTCATGCCCTGGCCGACCGTCCGCGTTCGAGTGCAGCATACCGATGTTGAAATGGCCGGGCGAAGGTGCCGGATAGGCCCGGCTGAGGTCATCCCGGACCGCTTGCGTTGTGAAACCTTGCCCGTGCACCGCGACACCTGGAAGGTTAGAGGGATACCAAGTCTCGGGCCTATCGGTTCGCAGCAGCTTGGCCGGTTCCGGGAACGCGAGTCGGCGGGTTATTGCGCTTTGTGCATCGTGATTGCCGCTGATCGCCACGAAAGGGATTCCGGAGCGACTGAGGCGGCCAATTTGGCCGATCAGGAACTGACCAGTCCGCCAGTCTTGCCATTCGCCGTCGTACAAATCCCCCGCGGCAAGGACAAAATCGACACTTTGCTCGATCGAATAATCCACCAGTGCGGTAAAGGCGTCCCGGCTGGCGCGGCGGATGCGGTCGACCGGAGCATCCGGCTCGGATTCCAGACCGCGGAGCGGGCTGTCGATATGCAGGTCTGCGCAATGAATGAAGCGAAAGGATGTCACCGCATTTTCCTGAATAAGCGTTATGTCTTATGGGAGAGCGCTGACGATTAGCACGCACGCGAGACGATTAGTCCAGAGGGAAATTTGCCTCTCCAAGACAGCGCGCGCCTGGGGTGGACGGATTAGGCCGGAGTCTGACCATCTGGCGGGCGTGTTGCTCCTCGAACTGCACTGGACTTAGATACCCGAGCGCTGAATGACATATTGGACATGTACTCGTCGTCGGCTCGGTCGTTACGCAGCGCGAAATGTAGTGAACTTAAGCGCGATCTGTAGGGGAAATGCGCGATTTCGTGTTTATTTACAATGAGTTCTAGACCCTGAATCTATGAATATATAAGGGGGCCGAATCCGAGGCTGCGGGCGGTCGAGGATGACGAGTCTGGGCCGAGTATCACGGTGTCACACCGGCGGTCGTTGGCGCCGCCGTCAAAGCCACCGTGGCGCGACCTCCGGCGCCAGCGATACCGCACGCGGGGGGCGCGGCGACGTCGATCTGGCGAGCATCGGCAGCACAATCGGATAGCCCCTTGGACCAGAGAGGCTTTCGCAAGGGCAGGGGGGATGATTGCCGGATCTGATTTCAGCGGGCTTGGTACCAATCTCAATGAACATCGGCCAAGCCTCGGGAACGGGGGGCCGTCGTCGCCATCAATGGGCTGTGCCTGACCGGTGAGCTGACCGGCGTTGAAAGCCTCAGCCACAATCGCTACGCCCGCTTGCGGTTATTGAATTGCGGGTCCCGGGCGCGGGGTCCGCCGCAAGCGGTTCGCTATGGTTCGAGTTCTATTGCTGTGGGTTTTCCGTTCCCAACACCGGGGGACTACCGATGACCGTCGCTTAGCTCTCGCGGCCCAGGTCCTTGGGATGAAGGATCAGTTCCTGGAAGTCGCCTGCGGATGCGGGACGCGCCGGGTGACCGGCCTTGGACGAGTGGCCGAAGACCCATGCATTCGGACAATGACACTCGCTACCGTTGCCACGAAAGTCCAATGTGCCGATTGTTTCAGCGGGCCAGACGAGGTCCATCTGACCGCAACAACACACGGCCTGCACCCTCCAGATTTCGCCGGTGATGGCGTTTGGTCCCTCCTGCTATGGCAGAACGCCAGCCGCGGAGGCAGCTACCACAGGCGCCGCATCACCGAGGCGGAATAAACGCGCCGCGGAACCGCTCGACCTGGCCAGAATGGCTCTGAAAGGATTGTTGCCTTGGGCCGAGGTTACGGGTAGCGGAAGCCAATCGTGCCCTTCGCCCCACCGTTTGATCACCGGCGCCACCCACGTTCGACGCGATACCTTTTGGGCGGTCGGCTTCGTCCCTTGATAGAGGTGCTGTTATCGGCTCCATCTTGGCGGCTGAAGGGACGGACGACACACCGGAGGCCAATCGGTTGGTATGGCAGATGGCCCCATCATGCATCGAATGTGATCTATAGGAACGGTCATCAGAAACAATCTCGAGCAGATTTTTCACCCGTGTGGCCGGGCTTCGGGAGTTAAGATTGGCGAAACGCAATTAACGGCGCCGCAAAAGCCAAGATTTTTGCGGCATTCCGTGACTACGACCAAAGATCGCGGCGCATGAGCGCGAATGGTTTGCCGTCGTGCAGAATGGTCTCGACAGTCAGCCACCCCACGCGCGCGTAAATCCGCTCTGCCCTGTTCGTGTAAAGCCATAGTGTCGAAAACGATTGCCTACGGGCTTCTTCCTCTACGGCAGCCACCAACTTAGCCGCATACCCACGGCCGCGAGCCTCGGGCACGACAAACACGCCCGCCAACCAAGGCGTCAAATCCAGCCGTTCTTCCAAATCGTGAGCCGTTATGCTGGCCGTGCCGACAGGCTCATTGTCAACGAGAAGAACAAACGACTGGGGGATTTTGAGCGCCATGGCTGTTGCCCGTTCGGCGCGTTCCAAAGCGTCCTCGAAGGGCTCCTTGTCGCGTAACCACTCGTTCCATCTCCAGCGCACTGTCACCTCGACGAGGTCGGGCCGGGCTATGGCGGACACCACCGACGTTGGCATGAGCCTTCTCTGGCACGGTTGACGGAACCTTTAGCGTGTAGCTGCTGGGAGCAAATGTAAACCGAGCCCTCGGCGCACCAACACTCAAGAATTTTGAGGCAAACGCAGCGCGCCATGCCGCCGGTGAGCGTTGTTGCCGGGAAGTCGCATTAGCGGTCGAGCCCCGCCGAATCATAGAATTGATTCAGTTCCCGTGCCGTTGCCAGCTTCATCTTGGGCAACGTGATGCGGTCGAACATTTCGCTATAGCGCTTGCGATTCGCGCGGGTAGTTATGGCGATGTGGTGGATCATCTCCCATTTTACGCTGTCCCGGTTACCTTCTAGCGCCCCGCGCCGGTCGCCCGCGAACCATGAGCGCCGCAGGTATCGGAGAAGGCTGGTCACCGCCGGGACGTCCAGGAGAATGAAGCCTGTTGCCCTTTCCAGCCGCTGCGGCAGACACCGCGAGTAGTTGCCGTCCATGACCCAGCGTGGCGCCAGGATCGTCTTGTCATGCAATGCAATGAACTCCGCCTCGGGGCGGGGCTGCCAGTCCGTGTTGGGCAGGTGATGAAGCTGATCGAGATGGACTGCAGGCAGGTCGCGCAAGCGTCCGATGGCCGCGGCCAAGGTGGACTTGCCGCTGTTCGACGGACCCATAATGCAAATGCGAGGCCCAAGTTCTTCAATGGTCATGGCGCGGCATGCATATCGGCTCGGTAGCTAGCTGGCGACGCCTTTCATTTGCGGTCGGAGAGACACAAGCCAGCCGTTCGTCATCGTCCATAAGCATGGCTGCGCATAATTCAAAAATTTCGCACCGACTTGACCTGTCCGTCGAAGGGTCGCTCCTCTTGCAGGGCCGATAGCCCTTCGGTGCGTGTTTCGCAGAAGTCGAACTCTCCATTTTTGATGCCGTCAACAAACACCCGCCACTCATCTATCGTAAATACAACGGTAGTCCGCATCCGATCTGACGAATTTCGGACGGCTACAAATCCATCTTTGTGAGCCACTTCGGCGCAAAACCAGAGATAAAGACATGCTTGTGGCTTCACAAAATTCGCAAACGGCACATCGGTGTTAGCCAAGTCCCTGTTTATTTGCCTCTCCGTGTCTCGGAGATAAGACTTAACCACACTTTCATCGACGGAGTTTAGCCAACCCGCCCACTCAGCGAAGCCAACCGGCAGCCTTCGCAGCCATGTTTTCAGAAGGGCTATCATAGAGGAGCCTCACTTTTCTAGCGTGCCTGCGTATTCCTTGAGCATCTGGATTGCCACCCTCGTTATGACGGTTTTGATGGCTGCGAACGGAAAGCCGTAACTAGCCACCCCCAGTAGCGCATACAGGGATGTGCCGGACAGGCTTGACGCTGGCCATCGTCCTTCAATCACGGCGGGGGCTATCAGAACCATCAGAAAAGCACTCGCAGGGACGAACAAAACCACTTCTAACCACAAAGATCTTCCAAGTCCCCGTTTCACCAAGGCGTTCTCAGCCGCGGTTCTCTGATCGGCGCGCTTGAACAATATGGTTAGATCGCGCGATCGGACGATGAGGAAGAGCAGCTCTGCCGAGAGAAAGGTGAGCGTTTCAGCAGGCCAGCCAAGCATCCCTCATGCTCTCCCCAGGGTGACCGTGCGGATCGGCGTCACAGTGTCACCCCCCAATCGCCTGGACTGAAGTGACTATCCCAAGCGCCGGATTATACAGTGAGACGGGAGAGCCGCCTACCTTATGATGGTGGATGATGCAGAATTTAAGACTTTCGCACCGTGGGCGGGCTGGCTTGGTCGTTGAGGGGGAGACGCATGGCACACCGCGTGTTCTCGGCAAAGCCGCTTTCGACCTCCTTCCGCAGCAACACGGCCAAGCGGGTATCAAGATGAGATGCGCTCAAGACCTTGAAGCCCACACGGCTATAGAAGGGCGCATTCCACGGGACCTGGCGGTACGTCGTCAGCGTCACAGCTGACAAATGATGTGTCACAGCCCATTCAATTGCTGCTGTGAGCAGGGCACGGCCAGCGCCATGTCCCTGAAACGATGCAGCCACCGACATCTCGTAAATGTGGAGGTCGTGCTCTGCTATCACTTCAGCGCTCAGAAACCCGACGGGCGTGTCGTGCTCATCGGCAGCGACCCAGCAAGTGCCGCCGCGGATGCGACTGGAATGCACGGCTTCGTCCAGCACTTCCCCGTCCGCGATCCATTCGAGTCCGGCCATCGTCCTGAAGCTCTGGGCCGCTGAGCGTTCAAGGGCAGGCAAAATGGCGGCGTCAGCCTCTCTGGCAAGGCGTATAGGACTGATCATAATGGCAGCTATAACACGACCGCGCAGGCTGCTGTGTAGACGTCAAAAATTCAGCAATGAGAATTTGATATCTGGGAAATGAACATGACAAAAAGACAACGGGTCGTCCCACCGCTGCCGGAGCGCACGAACCAGATTGAGGCAAATCAGCCTCCGGGCGACGGCGCTCCAGGGGCGTGCCGTCGCACAAATTGTCCACGTGACCGGCGACAAATCTGGCCGCGCGTCGTCGTCCTGACCGGCATCGCATTCGCAGGGTTGTCAATCGCGCAGGCCCGCGCGGAAACGCCCACGCCCGTTTGCACGGGCAACGCCCCACCACAACCGATACCGGCGAGCCTGACCCCGGCCATCAACGCTCTATTCGGAATCAATATGCCTCCCGAAGACGCAGTTGCAACCACAGTATTTCGCTGCGTTGACGGACGCATGCTGGTCTGCACAGTGGGAGCGAATTTGCCCTGCGGCCCGGCTAACACCAGTCGCGTGCCGAAGTCGGGTGTGGTAGATTGGTGTCACGGACATCCCAATGAACCGTCTCTCCCGGCGGCTGTAGTCGGGCACGACACGATGTTCGCTTGGCAGTGTCAGGAGGGTGTACCGCGTATCACCCGCCAAGTCCTCGATGTCGATGATCAAGGTTTCATCAAGCAGTATTGGAAGGTACTGCGTTAGGCATCCCAAGACGATAGCGTTATGATACGGCCGTAGCGGTGCCCTTGTTGGCCGCGTAGCCTCTCGGTGGCGGCGACGCCTTGCATATGGAAAACCGGCGGGTTTTATGCAGCGATGTCCTGATGAACCGCTGACGGGCTGGGGATCGAGACGCTAGGTTAGCGCATCGCCGCACCTTTTGCTTCCCGTGCATCACGGAGACACAGTAGATGACCGTAACTTTTGCCCATTCCCGCGCGACAGAGTTGCCCATAAAGATCCCTTCCATCGGGCTCGATCTTTACGTCCGGTTGCCCCCCATCATGAGCGACGGCGAGTTCTGCTTCATCGAGACGGTCAATGCACCCGGAAAGGGACCGCCGCAGCATCGCCATCGGGAGGTGGAGATCTTTCGCATCATTGAGGGACGTTATCTCTACCAGGTCGACGGACACCGCTTCTTCGCGGAGGCCGGTGACGTCGTCAGCATTCCTGGCGGCGCGGCGCACGGCTTTGTCAATGTAACCGATGCGCCCGCCCGCCAGTATATACTCATTGCTCCGGCTCTGGATGCGGTGGCTTTCTTCACGGAGCTTGCTGCAACAATGCGCGACGGAATTCCAGATCGGGCGGCCCTGAACGCTTTCGGGGGGAAATGGGGCGTCGAGTTTCTTGGGCCGCCGCTCAATCCGCACGATCAGCCGTTCGACTGACGTTATGGCAGCCCGCGGTGACTCGGACTCTCGGGCGGCGCCAGGCACTATGAGCGGCGCACATCCGGATCATGGCGTCGAGGCTGTTCAGAGCGGTAACGATCCACGTGTCGAGCATCGCATCGAAATTGCAGGCAACTGCCCCTGTCCCTTCGGGGTCACGGCCTGCGTCGCGTTCCGAGCCAGTCTCCCGTTCAAGGCGGCGGCGGTCTGCGTGGCGTCCACCGCACTGCTTGGTGACGCCGTGGGGCACGTCCACCAGATGATGATCGCCGGGAACTTCGCTGCGGGAAATGCTGGCGTTCCGTTCTGGACCGATGTCATCGTAATGATGTTGGCGATTGTGCTGCTGGCGGTCGCATGGCGGCAGCACGAGGATGTCCTCTAAACGATCAGGTTGACCGTTTTCCCTTTGTAAGCTTCAGGCTCACCCACGCGGGCGCATGATCGCTCGCGCCTTCCTCGCCACGCACATCACGGTCGACACCGGCCGCGGCCAGCCTCTTTTCCGCCCGCCCATTCAAAAGTAGGTGGTCCAACCGCAATCCGGCATCCCGTGGCCAACGGTTCCGGAGATAGTGCCAGAACGTATACATCGGCTCGTTGGGGTGCATCTTGCGTATTGCGTCCGCCCAGCCCTGTTCGAGCAGCCGCCGGTAGCAAGCCCGAGACGCGGGTTGGACCAAGGCATCCTGAGCCCATGATTTTGTTGGGTAGATATCGAAATTTGTGGGAACGACATTGTAGTCGCCCGCCAGTATCACCGGCGCATCGGTGTCGAACAGCGCGGCTGCGTGCGAAATGAGCCGTTCGAACCACGCGAGCTTATAGGCGAATTTCGGTCCGGGTTGCGGATTGCCGTTCGGCAAGTAGATGCAGCCGATGAGCACGCCATTCACAGCTGCCTCGATATAACGGCTCTGCTTATCGTCCGGATCACCGGGCAGGCTTCGGCGGGTCACTACGGGATCCTTGCCACGGGCGAGGATAGCGACCCCGTTCCACGTTCGCTGCCCCTGCCAGACGGCGCTGTAACCCGCATCATTCAAAGCAGCTTCCGGGAAAGCCCTGTCCTCGGACTTGAGTTCCTGAAGGCAGACGACGTCAGGCTTCGCGACGTCGAGCCACTTCAGGAGGTTCGGCAGGCGGCGGTTCACGTTGTTGACGTTGAGGGTGGCGATTTTCATGGGTCAGGCGTCGCATTGCTGGGTGCCTGGCCTTCGTCAACCAGTCGCGCGAGCGCCTCGTCGGCGCCGGTGCCCTTGGGGATGATTAGTATCTTACCGGGCCTGCTGGCATTGAGCGCCGTCACTGCTTTCTTAGGACAGATCCCAATGCAGCGCGTCTCGAGGATCCGGACGCCTCGCTTGTGGCCTTTAGCCGTCAGTTCGGCCCGGAGCGCCGTGCGCAGGGTCTCCTTGCCCTTGCGCCCGTAGCCGCCTTTCATTTTGCCAGAGCACTTGCGGCACAGAAGGATGACGGTGCTCCAAGGCGTCGGGCGGACGCGGACGAGAATGGGCATGTGGGGAGTGCACCTTCATCAGATTTGCCGCTTATACATGGCTAAAGACGTCTCCGCTGGTCAGGCCTTTTTGGGAAATCCAGCGACGAAATCGGACGTTTCGCCAATCGTGACCGGAATCGCAATCAAATGGTGATGATGAACTCCGGCGACTGGATCTGCAGCTTGACGATCCTGACTTCATCGACAAGCTGAATGATGGGCAGCTTGTCGAGACAGACGGAGTACTCATACGCAGCCCCGGACCCACTTATGACCTGGCATTTTGACGAGTTCCGGTTTGGAATACTCGACAGGCGGCAAATGTGTTTTGCTGCATCTTTCCGTATCCTACTCGGTGAACGGCATGCGCGCTAAAACGGTGACGATCAAACTGGCCGGTGGCGGCATCGTCTCCGGTCTCTTGTCGTCGCCTTCTCACCCGACTGCCGGTTATCTCTTCGCCCATGGCGCGGGTGCCGGGATGGATCACGCGTTCATGAATGCGGTTGCCCAAGGGCTGGCTGACCGGGGTATGGCAACGCTCCGATACCAGTTCCCTTACATGGAAGCGGGGTCAAAGCGTCCGGACCGTCCGGAGATCGCGCGAGCAACCGTACGGGCCGCCGCTAATGTCGCCACCGACCTCCTGCCTGGCGTTCCCCTGTTCGCAGGCGGTAAGTCCTTCGGCGGACGCATGACGTCGCAAGCGCAGGCGGAGGAGCCGCTACCCGGCGTCGCGGGGCTGGTGTTCTTCGGCTTCCCGTTGCACCCCGCAGGTAAGCCGAGTGTGGATCGGGCGGAGCATCTTGCGGCGGTGACGGTGCCGATGCTGTTCCTTCAAGGCACGCGGGATACGCTGGCCGGAATGAACTTGCTGGTGCCAGTGGTCGAGAGGCGAGGTGCGACGCTATTCAGCGTTGAGGGCGCGGATCATAGCTTTCATGTGCCGGTACGATCCGGGAAGACGGACCAGCAGGTGATGGGCGAGATTCTGGATGCGATGGCGGTGTGGATCAGACGCCAGTCGATGAGCGGATCAACGTGAGCGTAGATTTGGAAATATCTCGTGGCCTGCTCGACTTCCGCGCTGACCTTGATCTGCCGACCCACGCTGCCCTCCGCAAGGACCGTCCGGCAATCCCGCATTGCGGGGCGGGTGGACGGGCTGCACTGGCCAGGAAGATCGCCTGACCTAGGATTTGCGGACCTCCGAAATGTCCGGCATTTTGGCGCAGATACAACAAAACTAGCGCTTGACCGTTCCGAACGGATGCCTCTCAGCTTGAGTTTCTGCCGTTTCGGGCTCCCGCTTGGGGCTGGCCTGCAAACTTTCGTGCCGTCGTCGAGACATTGAGTTCGGGTGCACCCCAGGTGGTTGCAGGCGGTAGCTTACGTAAATCAGACCAAGCCAACTCGAACTGCGCGGAGCAGATGTCACGGATTGCAGATCAGGAACCTATAATACTCCCAGCGATGGGAGGGCCTGATGGCTTCGATTCCGACCGTTACAATGGGAAGGTCGGGTTTGATGACGACGAAGCGGTCGAACGCTTCGAGGACTATGTGGAGTGGAAAGGATGACCGAGGCACATCGCATGATTGACGGGGCGGAAGACCTGCTTCACGACATCGAGCGTCATGACACGCGGAGGAAGCGCGTGGGGTGGACCCGTTCGGACCGCGGTTCGGCGGCGGTGATGCGCCGCATCGGGCTCAGTGACGAGGAAATCGTCGAGAGACTTGGTTATAACTCCCTCGAATCTGAGACCCTTGATGCCCACGAAGAGGCGTCGACGGTGAGGCGATAGTGCCGGGCGAGCCGGATTTGATTTCCGGACACGATCGACACGGCGGCAGGCATGCTACGTGTTTGGGCATGACACGGACCATACGATGTTCGAACTGATCAATTACCCCCAATCCGTGGTCGGGATGCAAAAGAAGTTCGCATACGTCTCTTGCACCTATAAAATTTATAGGTATATGGATGGATAGAAGGCAGGCTGAGGCAGAGATCCACAAGATCGCAGCGTCTGATTCGGGACAGGTATTTCTGTTGGTTCACGCGAAGAGGAGGAAGCCGGACATAGGCAAATATCCGCTAACGAAGGCGGAAATCGTCAGTGTTTTGGAAGCAGGGCGCATCTCTGAAGGGCCATCGCCGGACCTTGTTGTTAAGGATGGGTGGAAATTCACGATGACCAGAACGTCCGATGGGCACACATACTGCGTAGCTGGGGTCTTGGTCCCGGAAACGGAGATTCTTGTTATCACGGGATACGAGGACCGTTCAAAACGCCCCGCCCGGGCGCCGCGACTGCCTGGCGGGATCGGCGGCGATGAACGGGACACGGAATGAGCCGAACGGAGAGCGATATGAAGGCTTACCACTATACAGAATGCGGCCTGGACGACGTCTGGCTTACAGGTGGCTTCGAGGAGAAAACCTTCGGCGAATATGGCACTGCCGTGGCTGTCCATGATGAGAAGGGTCTTTGGAAGGTTTTGGCCCGCAACATCGTGCGACAGGACCGCCGGATGGTGGGTCAGGAACTCAAGTTCCTGCGCACTCTGCTGGATTGGACGCAGACCGATCTCGGAAAGCGCCTTGGGTATAATGACGGCCAGACCGTAGCAAAATGGGAGAAGGCCCGGCATGACGCCGTGCCGCTGAATGCGGACACATTCGTCCGTGCCACATACTGCGAGAATCTCGGCGAGCGACCGATGGTGACCCGGGTGAACAGTAGGTTGCTGGAGATCCTGGACGTCGCGGCAAGACAGTGCCGCCGGGTTTTGGAGGAAGGTCCCATGGGGCAGTGGACGGCGAAGGAAGCTCCGTCCGAGATGGAGTTTGCCAAGATCGCGCGGGTTTGATCAACGGCCAATCGACCTCCCCTTCTTACCAACCTCTTGTTCAACCGGGCGCCGCGGGCGATGGGCCAAATTAGCGGGACGCCTTTGTTCTTTAATCGTGGCTCATTTGGCAAGCCCGAGCAGATGCCCGGCATTATGTAGCAGATACACCAAAATAACCTTTATCAACGATTAGCGTTGAAGCGTGATAATATGGGCGATCTATCCAAGGAGCGCCCGATGACTGATCCCGTCCTGTCTGCCCTCACCAAACGACGCGCCGAACTGGTCGCGGAAGCCCAGGCAGCCGACGCCAACCTCCGCCGCGCCCTATCCGACATTGAACATCTCGACGAGGACATCCGTATCTGTGACCCCGCCTACCGGCCGCGCAAGGTCCAACTGACCCGAGCCGAGATTGTGGACGTATCGCGGTCCGCGCTGGGCATCCTACGTAAGGCGACGGCGCCCATGACGCTGCGCGACATCACCTACGGCGTGATGGCCGCGAACGGGCTGGACCAGATCGACGCGCAGCACGTCCGGGTCATGATAGAGCGGGTACGGCAGGCGCTATACAGACAGCGGATGAACGGGTCTGCAGATTCCAATCCATCGCGGCCACCTGTTACGATTTGATCGCGGCCAGGCTACCGATTTGATGGCGGCCACCATTCCAATCTGATCCCGGCCA
>NZ_LMUJ01000111.1:324081-333121 GCF_009765975.1 Acidisphaera sp. S103
TTTCACCTGGGTCCAGTGTTGCCCCATCGCAATTGATGGAGGGGACACGGATGCCGACGGAGAGACTGTCCATGCGGCGGATACGCCAGGTTCTACAGCTGCATTTTGGGGCGCGAGCCAGCGCCCGTGTGATCGCCGGGACGGTCGGCGTCGGGCGGAGCACGGTGCAGGATTATCTGGCGCGCGCGGCTGCGGCCGGACTGGTCTGGCCGTTGCCGCCGGAGCAGACGGACGAGGCGCTGGAGCAGCTTCTGTTCCCCGACCCCCGGAGTAAGCCCGGCGCGCGCCGTTATGTCGAACCCGACTGGGCGGTGCTGGTGCGCGAGATGAAGCGGCCCGGGGTCAATCTGTCGGTCTTGTTCGAGGAATATCGAGCGGTTTATCCCGATGGTTACGCGTATAGCCGCTTCTGCCAGCTCTACCGGGCGTTTGAGCGGCGTCTGTCGCCGACGATGCGCCAGACCCATGTGGCCGGCGATAAGGCGTTCGTCGACTATTCCGGCAAGAAGGTGCCGATCGTCGACCCGCTGACCGGCGAGGTGCGGATGGCGGAACTGTTCATCGCAGTGCTCGGTGCGTCAAACCTCACCTATGCCGACGCCAGTTGGACGCAGAGCCTGCCGGATTGGATTGGCGCCCATGTGCGGATGTTCCGGTTCTTTGGTTCGGCGCCGCGTCTGCTGATCCCAGACAATCTCAAGAGTGGGGTCAACAAGCCCTCATTCTACGACCCCGAAATAAATCGCAGCTACGGCAAAATGGCCGCGCACTACAACGTCGGCGTGGTGCCGGCACGGCCGCGAAAGCCGAAGGACAAGGCTGCCGTGGAGGCAGGCGTCCGCTTTGCGCAGTCCTATATCCTTGGTCGCCTGCGCAACGTGACCTTCTTTTCCCTGGCTGAGTGCCAGGCTGCCATTGTCGTGGCACTCGAGCGGATGAACGGCCGCGAGATACGTCGCCTGGGCGTCAGCCGGCGCCAGCTATTCGACACGATCGAGCGAT
This sequence comes from Acidisphaera sp. S103, assembly GCF_009765975.1. Lineage (GTDB taxonomy): Bacteria > Pseudomonadota > Alphaproteobacteria > Acetobacterales > Acetobacteraceae > Rhodopila. The sequence goes on from NZ_LMUJ01000111.1 coordinate 325,084, forward strand.
CGGCCATGCAGTCGCTGCCAGAGCAGGACTACGAGTATGCCGAATGGCGCTTCGCCCGCGTCGGCATCGACTACCATGTTGAGGCCGAGGGTTTCTTTTATTCGGTGCCGCACGCGCTGCTCCGCGAGCAGGTCGATACCCGCATCACGACGCGCACCATCGAGATATTCCACCGCGGCAAGCGGGTCGCGAGCCATGCGCGCCGCTACGGCGGTCCGCGGCACGGCACGCTGCCCGACCACATGCCCAGTGCGCACCGGCGCTATGCCGAATGGTCGGCGGAGCGGTTTGCTCGCCAGGCGCGCGACATCGGTCCCGAGACCGAGGCGCTGATCCTGGCGGTGCTGGCGCGCCGACCGCATCCGGAACAGGGGTTTCGCACCTGCATCGGCGTGCTGCGGCTGTTCCGCGGCCTCGATACGGCGCGAGCCGAGGCGGTCAGCTGCCGCGCCGTCGAGGTCGGCGTGCTGACCTACGCCAGTGTCGCCTCGATCCTCAAACACCGGCTCGACCAATCGGCGCCACCGCAAGCCGCGGACGGGGCGCCCCTGCTGCACGAAAACATCCGCGGCTCCGGCTATTTCCATTGAGGAGAAAGACCTTGCTGAACCACCCAACCCTGGATCGCCTGCGCGAACTTGGCCTCGACGGTATGGCAAAGGGGTTCCGAGATCTCGCCGCCAATCCCGAAGCCCGCGCCCTCGAACACGCCGAATGGCTCGGTCTTCTGGTCGACCAGGAGGCCACGCTGCGCCAGCAAAAGCGGTTCGAGGCACGCACACGCACCGCCAAACTGCGGCAAGCGGCTACGGCCGAGGATGTCGACTTCCGCAAGCCGCGTGGCCTCGACCGGACGCTGTTCCTGCACCTGGCCAGCTGTGACTGGGTCCGTGAGCATCGCCATTGCCTCATTACCGGCCCCTGTGGCACCGGCAAGAGCTTCATCGCCTGCGCGTTGGGCGACAAGGCGTGCCGGGACAACCTGTCCGTCCTCTACCAGCGCAGCTCGCGCTTGTTCGGCGCGCTGGCTTTGGCGCGTGGCGACGGCCGCTACGCTCGTCTGATGCGCCAGCTCGCGCGCGTCAACCTGCTCATTTTGGACGACTGGGGCCCGGAGCCGCTGACCGCCGAGCAGCGTCGCGACCTGCTGGAGATTGTTGAGGACCGCTACAATTGCGGCTCGCTGATCATCACCAGCCAGGTGCCGGTCGATCGCTGGTACGAGATCGTGGGCGATCCCACGCTGGCTGACGCGATTCTCGATCGTCTGGTGCACAATTCCCACCGCATCGCACTGACCGGCAAGAGCCGGCGCAAGCCGGAGACGGTCGAATGAGGCACCGCACCGCGAGCCAAACGGGCCGGTCAAGGCCACTGCAATGCGTAACGTAACGGAGGTCAGGGCCATGCCAAGAGGCCGCAAACCCGAAGGCGAACAGGCTTTGAGCAACGCCGAACGCCAGGCGCGGTATCGAGCACGCAACCTGACGCAACCAGTGCCGGTCGCTACCCGCCCACGCCGCCCTGCCGACCGACGCAGCCGCCCCCAGCGATGGCGCGACGCCGTCAACGAATTGCTGGCGATACAGGCAACATATACCAATTGGCTCGCGGCTCTGCCCGATGGTCTGCGTGGTAGCTCGATCGCCGAGATGCTCGAAGCCATTGTCGAGCTCGACTTCACTGATCTGATGGAGATCGAACTGCCCCGCGGCTACGGCCGCGATTAACAACGCCAATGAAAAGAAGGATGCAAGTCAGCTTTGTCGGGAAGAAATCGCGGGCGGAGATGCAACAATCCGGACGCGACTACTTGACCGGAGCTGCGGCGTCATGACATCACCAAATCCGGCCCACGAGACGATACCAAACTGGCCGCCATCAAATTGGAATGGTGGCCGCGATCAGATTGGAATAGGTGGCCGCCTTCGTTGGAATCCGCACATGGCGGCCGCAAAGGCGTTTTTCGTGTCGGCCAAGATGGTCACCGGCGTCACGCCCGATCGCGTCACCACAGATGGGCACGAGAGTTATCCGCGTGCGATCCGGACGACCCTGGGCGCAGGCGTGCGGCACCGCGACAGCCAGTATCTCAACAATCGACTGGAGCAAGATCATCGCGGTATCAAAGGCCGCTACGGTCCGATGCGCGGGTTCAAGAGCCCACGATCAGCCGGCCGATTTTGCCAAGCCTACGACGAGTTGCGCAACTTTCTCCGGTCCCGTTCCCGAACCAATCAGCAAGTCTCTGCCGACTACCGCAGGCTCCACCTCCTTCGCCGCACGGCAACGGTGTTGAACGTGCTGAAAACCGCCTGAGAACATCCCGCTCTACATCGACCCAGCTACACTTGCTGGCACGAGCGCTGAAAGAACCCCGCCACGGGCCGTTGCTCGTGCGCAGGTGCGGCCGAATCCGCTTCTCAAGTTCGGCCGCATAAGCTTGGATCCATCGGAAAATGGTGGTGTGATCCACCTCCACGCCACGGTCCATCAGCATCAGCTCGAGATCGCGATAACTGACTGGGAACATCAGATACCATCGGACCGCCCACAAGATCACCTCAGCGGTGAACTGCCGACCCCTGAAGCCTGATCCCGCCATATCTGTGTTGCCTGTCGCCGTCTCGTCATGCCACGGCTTCTAACCGACTGGACAGGCAGCACAAGGATGCAACAGAATCAGGCCAGTCGCTATCAGGCACGCCCGCTATAGCCCTCTCGGTGGCTGCTGACGGCGTGCAAGCCGGATCGCTTACCGTTTGTGGCAGAGATCGACGTGACGGCTGCTGTGACCGCTACACAGACCCAGGACATGACCGGCCAAGGCACGCTGGCGTTGACCGTTGCCGCGACCGCAGATCGAACGGATGTGCTGGTTGCAACCGCGACCATGGTGCTGTCTGTCGCGGCAGTCTGTAGCCGTGAGCAAGTTCTATCGGCGATCCCGACCATCGCCTTAGTGACCAATGCTGTGCTGAGTCAGGCATAGGTGTTGAGTGGTAATCCGTCGTTTGCCTTGGATGTAATTGCCGCACCTGGAACACCGCGTGTCGGCGTCATTGACCTACAACTATCAGCGGCGATTTTTTTGCGACGCATCGACAGTGCGGGGGTGCTGCCGTCGCCGTTCCGGACACTGACATCATCCTCCCCCAGTCGCAGCATCATTGCTGGCAGCACCGCCCGTCAGGTCGTGGCGGATGGCAATCCAAGGCTGATCACCCTTCGATAAATATGGGATGATCTATAGTACTCCTCCCGAATGGCCGATCGCGCAGCCCGATGACCTATTGAATTATTCGCTGGATTTGACCGCCCCGCTCGCCAGCATCACTGACACCATCGGATCGGTATCGGTCAGTGTTTCACCGCAAAATGAATTGCCCGCATCGAATGTATCGTTTTCCGGCGGTGTGGTTTCGGTATGGCCTGGCAATGGCGGGATCGCCGGGCGGACGTATCAGGTCAAGATCGACGTGATCGGTGCGGACACCGGAATGGAAATTTCGAAGACCATCGCGCTACCGATTTCATCAATCAGTGCAACCTATTCGCTGCCGGCTGAAATGCCCGGATGGTCAGCGCCGGTCACATCATAGCGACGCGCCGGACTGATCGGTTGACCGGCGAACGATTGTGCATATTGTCGAGTAACTGTCGTTCGAAGACGGCACGATAACGATCCGGTTGACGCAGGCTCGTTATGCCTCACCCTTACAAACTCCCGCCTCCATTACGAGGGCGGGATTTTTTTGTCAGCCGCCCAACTGCTTTATGGCGTTTGATAAAAATATTGCAAGATCGTTGTGCCAGCGGGGTTTTTGCAGGAAAGTCAAATTCAGTTCCTTCACCCGGTCGATGATCCCCGCCTGGAAATTGCCGCTGATCAAAGCCATTGGCGTCTCCGGATACAAGTCTCGCAGATCGGCCGCGAGGCTCAGACCGTCTCGCCCCGGCATATTGTAGTCAATCAATGCGATGTCGATGTGCTCGGCCAGTACCAGGCCCATGGCGGCATCAGCATTTCGAGCCTCGATCTGCCGCAAATTGGGATAGAGCGTGGCAACGGTGCTAGCCAGTGCCATCCTGGCTAGAGTGCTGTCGTCAACGATCATCACGCGCATTGGTGCCTCCACGATTGAGCGAAAAATGATCCCGCGCGGGTCGATTGGCAACGGAGGAAGACCCCTCAATTATTACCTTTTCATCATCCGCCTGTTATGCCGTTGAACTGGATTTGGTTTGTCAGCCGTCATCGCCAGCTTGTAGCAAGTCGCCGGGCGGCTAGGTTTTCAATCCAGGCCGAAAAGGAACGCACCCGTGTTTCAGCCGCCCGCCTTGACCAACTCAGTGTATATGAATGGCCTCGATCGCCGCTAGTGCGGCGGGGTCAGCTAATATAGCATCGAATCGGCTTTTCAATGCGGCACCGACTTGCTCTACTATGTCGGGTTTCGGGCATCGGAGGTAACTTGAAATCAGCGCCAGTACCAGTACCATGACCGCCGCGTTTACCACTGTTAGCGTTGTTTGGTCACCTAGGTCTGGTGCATTCTGTAACAGATGCGCGGCCGTCGTCCGGTAAAGTTCCATCACGTCAGGGCTGTCGGACAGGGCCAATGGCTCAGACATCGTCAGACTCGTAACAGGTTTTCAGTTATGCCGCGCCGGCCCATGGCGCAATGCAACTGAACATTTCGCGAATACATTACGACCTCCGAATAAGGAATGCGTATCCGCGCTAATTTGCTGAACTCTGAATAGATCGAAGGGCTGACTTGTCCGGTAATTATCTGACGCTTACCGTAAGGCGTCTGACACACTCAGATAGATGATGTGCAATCAAACTGATCCGCCCTCAGCCCCTTTGGGGGCGGGTCTTTTTCATTGGCCGCTCAATCGTCGTTCCGCGTCAGACAGGAACACGGCAAGACCGTCTTGCCAGTGCGGTTTTTCAAGGAACGTCAATCCCAGTGCTTTCGTCCGCGCGACGATATCCTCCTGAAAATTGCCGCTGATCAGTGCCATTGGCATCTCTGGATGCAAGAATAGCAGATCGGCCGCGAAGCTGAGACCGTCCTGGCCGGGAATGAAGCTGAGACCGTTCTGGCCGGGCATATTGTAGTCGATCAACGCGATATCGATGCGTTCGGCCAATGCCAATGCCAATGCCATGGCAGCGTCAGCGTTTTGTGCCTCTACCAGCCGCCAGTTGGGATAGAGCGTCATGACTGACTTAGACAGCGCCATGCGGGCGAGTTTGCTGTCGTCCACAATCAACACCCGATAGTCCATTCGTTGCGTCCCCCGTTGGCGCGGACACTGAGCGCCTATGTGCCTGGGTTGGCAACCTCCTACTGGTCAGGGTGCGCAACGGGCTGACTCGGCTGTCGGATCACTTGGTGGGGAGCAGAGCGGCGGATCGCACGACATATTGACGCGTTAGGGACGTTGTGTAGGACAGTCTGGGCTCGCACTCGTTGGGATCGCAATGGATTGGCACGTGCAACATCGAATCGCCGGAACGGAACACCTCACCATGCATCCCACGCCCGAGGCAGCCATCGAGGCTGCGTGTCATCTCATGGACGAAGGCGCGGACGTGTTTGGCATCGGTACCGGTCCGCTTGAAGATTCAATTGGTCACAGGGAGATTTCGCGTATCGGCAAGCCGAAACCCTAGCCACGTGGCTTCCACCCCGGTGTCGAGGTTGTGGCACGCGACCGTGCCGGAGCCTACGCCGACGGCATCCGCCAGGGGGCACCGGATGCCGTTTAGGTGGCCGATCGCTGGCACCTGCCGCGCAACCTTAGTGACACAGTCCAAGCCGTCGTCGACCGCCGCCATGTCGGCATTCGCCGCGTCAGCAAGCAGATCGCCGAAGAGGCGGTCGTGGAGGTGGCCGACGGACCGGTGATCACACCTGATACCATCAAACCCACCGCTGCCGGGCGGCGTGGTCAAGTTGCCTATGGCCGACGGCAAGCGCGCTATGAGGAAGCGGCACGGCTGAAGGCGACCGGCATGTCTCTCAAGTGGGTCGCTGCCTCGATCGGGGTCGAACGGATGACGGTGCGCCGTTGGCTTCGTGCCGGCCGGGCACCGCTCTGGCGCCAGCCACATCGGATTGGTGTGCTTGGGCCCTATCGAGCACATCTCGACCGCCGCTGGACCGAAGGTTGCCATAATGCGGCTCAGCTCTGGCGCGAACTGGTTGCGCTCGGATTCACAGGCCGACCGGGAATTGTGGTTTTGTTGCGACGTTTTTGCCTCGGCTCCGAGGCATCTGAGACAGAGCGCCCGCGCATCCATCAGGCAGCAACCTCGAATAGCTTGGCGACGAATCTCGCTTGAGCCTTGATGTCGCGACCACAGATGTTCCGAACCTGCCCCTTCCTAATCATTGCCATCGCCTCGTAGCCTTCCAGCGTTCGTCTGGCGGTCCAGAAGCTGCCGAAGCCTAGACCCGGACAGGTCAGTCGTTTTACGTTCCGATGGTCCTGGTCGATAATATTGTTCAGGTATTTTACCTGGCGCAGCCGCGACCAGCGCCAAAGCCCGCCGTCCTTCTTCATCGCCGCGGCTGCTTTCGGATAGGCCGCATTCTTGTCCACTGTGATGGTGCGCGGGTTCACTGTGTGCGACTGCGCCAACGCCTTGCGGAAGAACCGTTTTGCCGTCTCAGCGTCGCGCTTGGCCGACAGCAGAAAGTCGATGGTCTGGCCGTGGTTGTCCACCGCTCGATACAGATACATCCAGCGGCCTTTGACTTTCACATAGGTCTCATCCACCCGCCAGGAGCCATTGCTCATGTGCAGGTGCGGCCGGATACGCTTTTCCAGTTCGGCCGCATAAGCCTGGATCCAGCGGAAGATGGTGGTGTGGTCCACCTCGACGCCGCGATCCTGCAGCATGCAGCTCGACATCGCGATAACTGACGGGGAACATCAAATACCATCGGACCGCCCAGAGGATCACCTCAGCGGTGAACTGCCGGCCCTTGAAGGGTTGATCCTGCCGCATCTGAACCGCTTGTCGCTGTTTCGCCATGGCACGGCTTCTACCCGGCCTCGCTCACTGCTAAAAACTGCAATAGAACCTCCCGGACCGCTCCCACGATCGGAGGGGGCGACGCGAACGGTTTCCAACCGACACCACAACGGCCGGCACTGGAGTCAGGACAATCGATGTCACGCTCATTCGAAGATCAGCCGTTGAGTTCGAATGTCCCATGACGAATCACAAGTTATTGTGTTACGTTACGGAAATGGCCTTGACCATGCGAGATGGTAGCTTCTGGAATCGTGGCTTTCATCACTATCCAAAGTGAGATCGGGATTTCTGAGACGACCATGGCCAGGCGATCGAAAGTATGGCCAAGGGAAACGTGAATTTGGCCATGACTTCGGAGAAGGTGTTTTGAGGTTGTGGCGATGGTTCGCCAAAGCAATGGAAGAGGCCGCCAGGTTTTTTCGCTGGAAGGGTCGGTGCAGATGTGACAGGTGACGGGCGTGCTTCAAGCATTGGGCGCGACGCCAACGACACCAGCCACCATCCTGAGCGATGGTGCGGATGGTCCGCGGTCACCCGGCGAAGCCGCCAGCCCTGATCCGACTCATCGTGTGATAGACTGGTTCCATCTGGCGATGCGGGTTCAACACCTCCCACACACGGCCACCAACTGGCCCGACGCGACCGAGGCAGATCGCCAGGCCGGCGCTCGGCTCGCCGAGACTATCGAGCGGATCAGATGGCGTCTCTGGCATGGTCAGGTCAGGCGCGCGCTGGATCTCATTGCCGATGCGTCTTTGTGAATGCCCCGGTCGACTACATGTCGCCGATGGCCGCTGCCGCCCGCAAGGTGGCGTGTCTTCTGGGCGATCTGGAGACTCACGTGGCCGGAAAATCCAATATTATCATTGACTACGCAACAGACCGCCGGGACCGTCCAGACGTTTGGGGGATCATGCCGCCTTGGCAAGGGCAGAGTCTGCATCGGAGATCCGGTCAAATCGATGCCCGACCCCGGCACCG
>NZ_LMUJ01000111.1:333131-352782 GCF_009765975.1 Acidisphaera sp. S103
GGGTCCCTGCGATCGGTTCAGGGGCCAGGGCAGTTGGTGTTGTGGGAGGTGGCGCCCGCTACGTCTTGTCTGCGCCCTCAACCATCTTAATTAGGGCGTCCATAGCATCTTTCGATTCCGCAGAAGTCGGAGCGGATATACGACGATCTACCCCACCACCTTCTCGGGTCATCGCTGGTTTGGCATATTCATAAACGATAAACCGCCGATCTGGTGTCCACCCCTTTACGGGGATGGTGGCGTTGTGTTGCTGTATCTCATTCTGCGACATGGTCACCCTCCTGGGTTCAGATCGGTTGTATAGTAGTGCTTCCGGTTGACCCACTTAAAACCCTCGTGCTTCGTCACCGTAGCAAGTTCCACAGGGCCACCCACAGTGGGCGCCCGAATACTAAAGTGAGCGAACCTCGCTGAGGTTTCCGCGAGAAATTTAGCCAGATCAATCGCGTCTTGAATAGGCATGGCTGCCATATGCAAGTCAACTCTTAGTTGTGCGACTGTCCGCATATACACGTTGTCAGCTTGCAGCTTAGATAAGCCATTTGCCTGGAGCGCCTCCGAGAACCTGCTTCCGACTCCCAGGATCAATCTGTCCAGCGCCTCCACCTCTCCGGCCCACCGGGGACCGTAACTGAAAGGGTCGGAAAAATTATATAACGGCCAAGGCGCTACCGGTGGGGCATCTGAAATTCCGATTTCCCAAGCTTCTGGGAATGGACAGCCCGTCGAATAACCGCAAATTCGATAGCCCATATAATAATTAGGTATCCCAGAAACGTATTCTTTTTTGTACAGGTCTCCAAAAAACGAAAGCGCTTTTTGGGCCACCTCTTCAATCGTGTAAGAGGCAATGTTGATTTTATAAGGGCAGTTTAGATCGGGCGATACGAGAAGTTTTCTCAAATCCTTCGATAGGGTAGAAATTGAGGCGGTGCCTATTGAACCGCTTCCGTAAGTCATAGCTCCTATTGGCTGGCCTTTTATTAAATTGAATATTTTATCTGCATGATTATATACTTTGTATGCCATTCCAGTGGTTGGATCAATGAATGAGGTGGCGCTATCCGACGCCAGCACAATTCCGTCATTTACGCGTACGCAAACAACTATGGTCACTACGATGCTTCCCCATCTTTGTTGCGAGGATATGATCTATTAAGATGATTCGCAAAGAGCGATTAGCCAACTGTTGGACGTTGCCAATAACCCGCCCATACCCGGCTAACCGGATGCGCCAACGCCGTTCCCGTAGCCATCTCGTGCAACGTGCCATTCGCCACCCGCCGGTTGTCTTCCTTCCATGCCATCTCCCCAGCATAAGCCGCCAGATACTGCCCGCTAATGTGGTAATGCTGTCCGACCTCGGCGCGACGCATCCGGGAGAAGAAAGACTCGGCTTGGTTCGTGCAGGCGCCGTCCAGGCTGTAGGCCACCGAATGGTTGATGCGGCGCATCTCGTAATGGGCATGCAGGCGATCCCATCCGGCCGCTTCGTCGGCATGAACGATGGAGCCGGGAGCGACGTGTGCGCGGATCGTGGGAACGGCGGTTGACTCGCTGGCCGTAACGATCGTGAACGTCTGGCCGTTTCGCTCGCGGGCGACCACAACCGATTGCCGCTTGCCGGTCTGCTCGGCTGCCAACCGGCGGTCCTTGCGATCGGCCTTCATGTTCTCTTGCTTGATCTTGCCACCGAAGTGGGCGCCGTCGATTTCGACCGTGCCATCCAGGATGATGTTTTCACGACCGGTCCCAATGGCCTCGCGGATTTTGTGGGCCATCACGAAGGCCGTCTTATATTGGACATCGAGGTCGCGGCCGAGTTGCAGGGCGCTGATGCCCTTGACCGCGTTCGCAAAGATCGCAATCGCGGCCAGGTAATCGCGGATCGGCAGTTTGCGGCTGGCGAAGATCGTCCCGCTGGTGACGCTGAACTGGCGAAGGCAAGCGGCGCACTTCCAAATCTTGCGAGCGCGATAGGTGTAAACCTTGGTGCATTCGCAATAGGGGCAGAAAGCCGCACCGCCATTGTCCGCGAACCGGATCTGTTCAAATCGATCATGCGCTTCGTCGTCCGTCATCCGCATGATGCTTTTCAGGCTCAGCGTGCGGGCTTTCGCGGTAAGAAGGAAGTGCTGAGCCAATGGAAGAACCCCAACGAATTTCGTTGAGATGATGTATATCCGTTGTTTTTGAAGATGGCAACGAAAATCGTTGACGTTGAGAGAAAAAAGTTAGATACATCTTCCATGCTAACGCCCGAACAGAGCAGAGCAGCCAGAGGATGGCTGGACTGGAGTCAGGAAGAATTGGCGAGGCGCGCCAATGTCTCGATGTCTACGGTGCGTGACTTCGAAAAGGGCCGCAGGACTCCTATCGCGAACAATCTGGAGGCCCTGCGGCGGGCGATCGACGCCGCAGGAGTACAGTTGGTTTTAAGGAAGGGGAAACCCGTTGGGATCGCCGTCATTGATGACCCAACGGGCGACGAGGGCCTTAGCGCGGCAAGCTACGCCAGTGGCCCGTGACGAATTCCACGACGCCGAAGCGCGTGCGAACGTACGGGTTGATCCAGATTATATCTGGTCTCCCTATGCTGGTGGCACTTGCCACAGCGGGGCGCCAAAGACTATCTACCGAACTGGTGGGTTGCGGTAAGACGCTCTAGCGTCCGCTGTGATCACGGTCAGGGGACAGGCATTCCCTGATCCGACACGAAGGCGGCTTACTCCTGCCAGGGAGGGCCGCCTTCTGTGTTTTTGAAACTATTCGGACTTGGACTGCTCCGATGTATCGCCTGGGACATATCCTTGGAGGCGAGGACCTGGGAAATACGATTTATCTATCCTGACGACCTCCTCGGCCCCCCTCAAACGCTTCACGGAATCCCTCACTGCATTGGGCGTGGCATCAATCCCCTTTTCACGGCAGAAAGCCACCATCTCATTGATGCTCATACCCACACCAGGACTCGCCAATACCCCCCTACGGATTGTGCCAATCACCGACCCATAATTCATCCTCGATGCATCCCCCAATCCAACCTTGGGAGGGGTGCGCCGACCGTTGTAGGGGGGGATGTATGTCTGTTCGGAGGGTTGTGAAATTCCGGGACCAAGGAGCGCAGGCATACGCTGCTCCATCCCCGCCAACGCTACTCTATTCATTCGCTCGCGGGTATCTGAAACACCTTGCTGATATCCCTCCGCGTAGGCACGACGCACCAAGGCATCCATCTCGATGAGAAGGGAGGATAGGCGTTCCGGAACCGGAGAATCGGACATCGCTGCATCGTATCTAGTGGTGGGGAACCCAATAAATGACCCCACCAAGATTCGCAAGGGGGTCATCTAATGACCACCCCATATTTTGTGACCACCACCCCACCACGTGGTTTGGCCATCTCCGACCGTTGCACAATCTGCCGCGCGTGATCACTCGCAGACGGTAATGGTGCATGTCAACGTTTTTGGTGTATCTTCTACATAATGCCGCAGGCGCCCGTAACATCTGAGCAAATCGGGCAATCAAGACACGGGCTTCGCTGGTTCCGTCAATTCGTTCACCCTCCGTGGAGCACGAGAGTCGCTCCGGAAACGGATAGAGCTTCCTTGCGCATCCGGTGGGAGCCAAGCGAATGTCTCGTGTAATCAACATGTCCACGCCAAAAGGCAAGCCGGTCAGCCTGCCCAAAACAGCGGCGCTGACCAAGGCGCAGGCCGAGCATAAGGCTTGGCTAAAGGCTCATGGGATCAAGGAGACCAAGAATACGCTTCGCACCTAACCGCCGATCGGTCAGTCGCGGTCGCCGCCAATTGTTCCATGACACGATTAGAATGGCCGGAGGCAACGCTACGCCACCGTCACTTGAGTCTTTACGGAATTTGCAATGAAGCAGACTTCGTGAGCTTCATGATGCAGTTGATCCAGCTTCGCCTTTTCCGGAGCCTCGCCTATCCATTCGATCCGGGGATGAAGCACAACCTTTGTGATGGCTTGCTTGCCCGGCGCAATTTCTTCCATCACGCCCTCCGCATGGTCACGATAGGCTGCGACTGTGAAGCCAGCTAATCGCGCCACGTGCAGGAAGGAAAGCATGTGGCAGTCCGCGAGAGCGGCGACCAGCATTTCCTCCGGGTCGACGGCGGCTTTCACAGCCCACTTGCCGACAACATGCGGCGATGCTGATGCAGGAACAACCGTCCCACCGTCAAAGCTCAGCGTGTGGCCTCGGCTGTAGCGGCCTTTCAGAAAGTCCTCGCCTTTGCCCAGCGTCCACTCAATGTCCGCAGCGTAGCTCGCCATCGTTTCCCACTATCTGAATGCAAGTTGCCATCTCTTTCGGTCGGTCAATGCTGCCACCAGTCAGGCGTCCGCGTAAGTCAGAAAAGATGGTGGATCAGCAAGGTCTGTGCCGCCTCGGTCTGTTCCAGAAAGTCGGCGGTCGCGAGCTCGTCGAGCCCACGAACATTGGCGGCGCGAAGCCGTCGCAGGTTTATGCGAGGCCACCCGCAACGCCCAAAACGTGCCAACGGAACGTGTCGGCCCGTAGAATAGACTCGACCTGGGCCTCAGCACTCATCGGCAAGAGCCGCGGCGCGGCCATCGGCAGCGAGCCATAGGTCGTATCCGGCGGTCGTGCGTTGCTGATCATCTGCGCGCCGTTACACATAGCAGATTCCCGAGCCTCGGAGCGTGGTGCAAGTCCCTGACCTCGCCCCCTGTACACTCTCACCGGATGGACATCGGCGCGACCGTGGGACGTACGGTGGGCCTGGCATTCGACGCTGCGGGCTCCGGACCGCGGGAACTCAGGGCGCTTTGTGGCTCTCGCAACTAGGAACATCCTCGATCCGGTAGTAAACCGGAATTCCTCGTTCCCTTGCGATTTTGACATCGTTGTCGGCACCGGTTGAAGCGCCCGGAAGACGCAGGACTGCTTCGGCAAGCTGCAGGAGGCGCCCGGCGGCCGGGTGAAAAATCGCGTCGTAGAGAGCGTCACCAACCCGTTCGCCGCCCGCGGCCCGCCAAATTGGCAGGGCAACCCATTCGCCGATCATCGGTAGATGTCCCGCACGGAACAGGGGCCAGGAAACCTCTTCCAGCCGAGCCAGGTTAGCTGCCATCTTCTCGGGGTCGTCACCCGTGCCAGAGCGATACGGGCCAGCAATCAGGATGAACAAGGGGCACTCCGCTGTGTCAGGTTCGCGTGGAGTTTCGTGCAATTTCGTGCAGATGCAAGAAAAATCGTGTAGGCTCGGTAATCGGCTATGCTGACCCACGAACGCAGGAGCTATATCCTGGCGGTCCTCGAGCGGGATGGCCGTGTGGTCGCCAAGCAGGTCAGCCAGGCGCTCGGATTGTCGGAGGACACAATCCGCAGGGATTTGCGCGAATTAGCCGCGGACGGGAGACTCCAACGCGTGCACGGCGGGGCGTTGCCATCTTCCCCAGCGCTCGTCGATTATGCTGAACGCACGAAGGTCTCGCCCGAGAGTAAGGCGGCAGTCGGGCGCCGCGCCGCGGGTCTAGTTCGGCCAGGGCAGGTGATCTTCCTGGATGGTGGCACCACGGCTGTGCAGGTCGCCCGACATCTTGCGCCGGACTTGCGGGCTACGGTCGTCACCCATAGTCCAAGTGTCGCGGTGGTGCTGGCCGCTCATCCCAGCGTCGAGGTCGAGCTCATCGGAGGTCGTCTGTTCAAGCACTCTGTGGTCACTGTGGGAGCCGCGGCGGTGGAGGCCATCACCCGCGTACGGGCCGACGTGTTTTTCATGGGGGTTACAGGCGTGCATCCCGAGGCTGGCCTGACAACTGGCGATGCGGAGGAAGCGGCGGTGAAGCGGGCCCTCGCGCGGCAGGCCGCCGAGACCGTAGTACTTGCCTCGGCCGAGAAGATCGGCGCCGCCTCTCCCTACCTTGTCCTACCGGTTGCCGCCGTGGGCACGATCATCGTCGACAACGGTTTGTCAGAAGAGGTTGCGAAAACCTACCGGGCACTCGGCGTCACTCTTTTGACCGCATAGCCTTCACCTTGATCGAAATGGAGGTCCAAGTTGTCCTTGAAGATCGGCCGGATCAATTAGGACAAGCCCTGAGAGCCGCGGGTGCACGGAGCCTTTGCATTTGCAGCTCCATGTTCCGTGGAAGGCGGTTTGTGCGTCACCGAAATGCCGGATGCTATGCGCCGCGTTCTGTAGGGCATAGGGTCGTCTTCCCTGCACCACGGCCCACCGTGGGTCTCTTTGTTCAGGAGTTACGGCTACGGCAAGATTGGCGGCATTCATACGCGCAAACATCGCGTCGATTTCGGCGGAGTGGGAACGGTTCGCCGGGACCTTGCTGCCGGAGGAGGCATTCAGTTCATCGGTGCTCAGGAACGGCATCGTTGAGTTGCTGGCCGACATCGCCGAAAATATGGAGCACGAGCAAAGTGCCGCCGAGCAAAGAGCAAAATCGGAAGGGGAGCCGAACCGCTCCCACTACAGCGAAGGCGCCATAGCCTTGCATGTGGTGTCGCGCGTCGCGATGGGCGTGTCCGCCCGGCAATTCATCTCCGAGTTCAGGGCGCTTCGCGCGACGGTTATCCGGTTATGGCAGCGTGACAGCAGTGAGATCGACAGCTCTTCCCTCAATGACATGATACGGTTCAATGAGGCTATCGATCAGATGTTAAGCGAGGGTGTGGTCAATTATAGCCAGGAAATCGACCGTTCCCGCGAATTGTTCCTCGGCATTCTAGGGCATGATCTCAGGAATCCCCTCAGTGCTATAACCGGCTTGGCCGAACTACAATTGCGGGTCAAAACGCCCGAACGTCATGCGCAGTTCTCGTCGCAGATACTGGTGAGTGCTCGGCGAATGTCGCACATGATTAGCGATCTTCTCGAACTGGCGCGCGTCCGGCTGGGATCGGGGATAATCATCCATCGAACGCCAACCAGCCTGCGTCGCATCTGCAACACTGTTGTCGCGGAAATGCAGGCCGTGTTTCCGAACCGTGTGGTTCAGACGAACGGCGACGATGAGTTGCCCGGTGAGTGGGACGAACACCGGCTAAGTCAGGTGATATCTAACCTCGTCAGCAATGCGGTCCAGCATGGTGCCGTCAATTCCGCCGTCACCCTGACGGCCAAACGCAGCGGCGACGGAGCCGAAGTCTCGGTGCATAACGAGGGCATCCCCATTCCCCCGGATATGATACCGAAGCTCTTCGATTCCTTTTATCGGCTCGACGAAGACGTCGGCAGCCATGCCAACGGCCTGGGCCTCGGTCTCTACATCTCCAAAGAGATCATCGCGGCGCATGGGGGAACCATAGAGGTGCGATCATCCGCCGAGGAAGGCACCACGTTTATCGTCCGCTTACCGAAGGCGTGAAAATCGGGGAGCTGGTGATCAGCGACCAACAGCCTTCAAGGACGTTTGGCAGCCTCCCTACTCAGTCGGGCGCTATTTTTAATCAAACGACAAGTGTGCTGCTTCGCTACGGGGTGGCGATCTCGTGCGCGTTGGGGAATTTCCGTTCGGGGTCGATAAAGTCGCACCGTGTAGTTCCAGCCCGGCATGATCGGCAGGCAATTTGCAAGAGGACCGCAAACGTCCCGACTTGCCAATAACCGGCCGGGGAATTCGTGACGATCAGCTTCGCTCGTCTCTGTTCCGGGACGCGGTCCGACCCAAACGGGGTGGACGGCTATCTGAGGGTTCTGCAACATTGTGCCCCACCCGGAATAGGAAACGGGAGATGATCGCTCAGCTTGTGGGCTTCCTGATTCGGAATCTTCCTGTCCTGCTGCTCATGTTAGCGTTGATTATCGCGTTTTCACGTCGCGACGGTTCGATGGCTGAGCGGCTCCTGGCCTGGGTTCTACTGCTGCCTATCGGGGTTACCGGGCTGTGGGCCGGGACCTCCCACGTATTCTTTCCCGCGGTCGCGGCGGCTCACATCGGATGGGAGGTTAGCCCGTTTCAATTCGAGGTTGGCATGGCCGACCTCGCGATCGGCGTGACAGCCTGTATCGCTTTTTGGCGCGACCTAAATTTCAAGGCGGCAGCCGTTAGTGCTGCCTCGATCTTCCTGCTCGGAGATGCCGTCGGGCATGTCAGGCAGATGTTGCTGGCGGGTAACTTCGCGCCGGGCAACGCAGGCGTTCCATTCTATATGGACATCATCTGCCCGCTGCTTGCGATCGGCCTGGTTGTGGTTGCGAGGCGCTCAAAACATTACGGGACCACGACATGAAGCCGTCGGCGGCGGCTGAATTAGCGAATAGACACGCCCGCTTGTGGTCCTTGCGCGATCGGCTGACTCCGTGCATTCCATAGGGCCTGTCGCCGTCCGGAGAACTCTTTAATGTGGGTGCCGTGTGGAGTGGCGAACCATCCGACCTTGCAACAGATGCCCGGGAAGCGGCTTAAATTCGCTGCATCTCGCGGTATGCATATGGCGATGACCTACGAGGATCTCGGATACCGATCTGCTGGCCAACACAGTAGATCGCCTCGCCCCCTTGGCTCCACCATGTATCGCGTCGCGTCGTGGACTTCCAGACAGCGAAGTCCCCACTTCGAAATAGTGTATCTGCCGTCCATTTATGTTGTGGCCGCTTGGAGGGGCCCGACGTCGAGAATTGCCCCGAACCGCTGGCTCAATACAACCTGAATCATTTTCTTCCCGTCACTCGCCTCGGAAATCAAGCGAGACATCCTACCGAAGGCGGGGTGGTCCTTGGGGAGCCAATACCGAATTTGCCGCTTCCCAACCTGAACTCCAATCCCCGGCAACAAATCCCAGTGCGGGTGGTCTTTGTCCTGCCTGACCCAGACCAACTCTGTCCCTGTTTCAGGCGACTTTGACTCCTTGATGATATCGGCGAAAGGCGGGTAACGCCTCGCGCTAGTCCATTGGGGTTTTTCCATGACCTTCTCCCGCCGCCGAAAGTCGCACGGAGAGCTGAGGCATCTCTCCTTTGAAATGCCCAGCCAACGCATGTCTTAATTCATCATCACTGATCTCGCGGAAAACGCAAAGTTTCCGGTGTCTATTTCGAAGACGTCCGGTGTCGTAAGGAACCAGCGTGATTTCAGAGCGCCAAATCCCCAAAGCCAACGCCCTGGTGAACATGGCTCATCGAAATGATGCTTACGATGCTGGCGCCAAACCCAGGAGATCAGCTCGGTGCTGGTGGTCGTTCAATTGCATGCTTCGCCGCGGCTGAGTGGTTCAGCGAACGACGAACAGGCGGACGTGACACTCAGGGCAGGGGCTTGAACCGACGGTGGAGGGTAATGGCGGTGGGATGAAGCCCCGACAGCCACCCCAAGCACGCCGCCTTCTTCGCTGTCGCGCAAGAGGCGCCCCGCGGCGGCCGTCGTTTGATGAATCTTAGTCGTCGACCTTGTATGTTCCGTGGACAGACCCTCGCGTTGGATCGCCGCGCATAAAATCCGACCACCAATACACCCCGGACGCCCGGATCTTGAAATGACCGCGGACGGCATGGAAGCGAGACGCTTCTCTCTGTGTCCCCTCGCCAGCCCGTTGCTGAAGGGCGCGCGAGAGTTTTATCCGGATCTTCGTGTGGCCGAGGAGAGGCAGCTTTCCCACTTTGACGCGCTGCCGGTTCAGGCGTTCCGGGGCAGGAGACTCCTCGCTATGGGTCAGGTTCTTGCTGTTGAGCAGCAACAGAATGCTGCGCGCGATGCCAGGCTCCCCGCGGATGTCAGAGGTCCACAGATGCCATTCTTGAGTTCCCGGTCCCGGGAGCGTTCCATGCCTCCGAAGCAGAGCCTCCGCCCAAAATTTGAATGCCGGAGAAATGTTGAAACCAAACCTTGAACGGTCATCGACAAGGTCAGCCTCCGAGGAACCTTTCACCTGTGGCATACCTTGGCTTTGAGCAACGATTTGCTGGCGCAGTTCGTCCTCACTGTGCCCGGATTGCCGGAAAAAGCTGCGCGATAGATCATCCACTTCCGGAGCGTCAGCGCGCCAGTCGAAGAAACAGGCCAACGGGCACGCATTGACACCCTCCTGACGGTGCGACCAGGCGAAGGTCATACTGCCCTTTTGGCGGCTCTCGTCGGCGTGGATAAGGACTCCCATGCGATTGGGCGCTGGCGCAGCAGCGGTCGCGTTACCGACCCGATTGGCGTCGTAGATGGGATCGGCACCTGGCCACTCCATCCAGGTGAATTCAAACGGGACTCGACATAGCGGCAGGGCGCGAAGTTGCGCCGCGAAAGAGCTGGTGCTGATCGTGTTCGCTGTGACGACAATGCCGGGCGCCAGGTCGAACCGCTTGGCTTGTCGTATGGCAATCCCGAGGGCCGATATAGCGCCCACAAGCATTCGGTCGGCGGGAGAGTTCGCAGCGGCTAGAATTTCGTCGGCTAGCATCGTGTTCCTATCGGCAGTGGCGCCAGGCTATTTGGCGGTCTCCATAGATCGGACTGCAATTTGAGATGCACCGACCCGCTCGCCCAGCAGATAACGCTCGAGACTATCCCGCCGCTTGGTGGACGCAACATCGCCACTAGACCGCCGTGCGAGCCGCTGGCGACTGTGAGCACAGCCGCCTGAACACAGGCTGTTGTGCTCAGCAGGATCGACGTGAAGACGCAACGCGTTCCTTCGTTTGGAAATCGTCATCAGTTCTAGGCAGCGTGCGGCCTTCTACGCCCCTTTCCGGCCACCCGCCTTTGGGCAGCCTCTCCCGCACGGGACAACTCGAAGATTGCCTCCTTGCCATGCGCCATGCGCTCCACCAGGCCAGCGGTGGACATCATATTGAGCACACGGGTGAGATTGCACTGAGCCAGGCCGAGGTGTTCTTTCAGATCCGCACGCCGAGCCCGGCCGCCATGCGCGCTCAGGAAACCCAGGATCTCAGCAACGTGCTGACGGCGTGTCACATCGACGGCGCCGAAGTTCCTGCCGACGCTGATGGACTCGCTGACGAGCTCGCCCAAAGCGCCGATCTTGTCACCCAGCGCGGTTTGGCCATTCTTCACCATCAAAGTCGATGCGGAGCTGAAGATGTCACGCCACGCCGCCAACTCCGGATCCCGGCGACGCTGGTCGAGAGCCTTCCACGCCCACGAGCGCAACGCATAATAGGTATCCTGCAGTCGATCAGGCGTCGGCTGGCCAAAAATTGAGAGCAGGAGTTCGCGGGCCTCCCCTGGCGACGACTCCGCGCTGGCGAGGGCGCTTAAATCGGCCATCCGAGACGCCATTTTACGCTCCTCTAAACGAAGGGACAGTTTACAACGTTTTATAATTGGGTCCAGTGGGAGCTGCTTCGCTCACGATTTCAGCTTTGTTGCGGATAATGATGATTGGCCT
This sequence comes from Acidisphaera sp. S103, assembly GCF_009765975.1. Classification (GTDB taxonomy): domain Bacteria; phylum Pseudomonadota; class Alphaproteobacteria; order Acetobacterales; family Acetobacteraceae; genus Rhodopila. The sequence continues at coordinate 344,482 of NZ_LMUJ01000111.1, forward strand.
GTCCCCGGCCGCGATGGAATTGGAGCGCGGTGCACCGAGCAGATCCTGTCCTGAGCGTGCGGGCGCGACCTCCGCCCCGAAAGCTTCACATGTCCAACCTGTCGGATTTGACGCCGCTGGCGGCTTCGTCGGATGGAGACGGTAGCTGCTGGACTACGAAGGCGATGGCGACAGTCTGAAGGCGGAGGTTCTCGGCCTTCACGATGCGCCCATCGAGTGTCGCCTCGGCGCCGAATGACGGCACAAGGACCATGTCGACAGAGATCTCCGCGAATGGCGTGGCGACGGAACGATCGCAGAAGTCCTTACAGATCGCGAATCTAGGCTGTCGTGCGCCCGACAATCCAGCGCTTCGACAGAACCAAGAACAAGCGCAGTTCGTTCCTCCGGACAAACGCCAGGGAAAAGAAGGAGGGGACCGCTACGATGTTGCGGCGAAACTCTTCCAAAACGAGTGACGATCGACAATCATATTAGGGCAGTCCCTCGCTGGCCGCCATCCCTCGGTGCGGCATCAGATCGGGATGCCGTGCAGTTCGGATGCTGAGACGTTGTGAATGAAGGAGCAAAGGATGGAAGCGACAACATGGGCCGAGCGGGTCCGCTCGGCACTTTCACGGAAACCGGATTTAATTTCACCCGAAGCAATCATCGACTGCCGTCACCAGCCCATGAGCGCTGAACGGGTCGAAGAAAGCGAGGAAGAAGGTGCCCGAAAGCCTTAGCAGCAGGCAGAAGGATCCCGCCGCCATGAATGAACGGGCGAACATCGGGAGCTATCCGCCTGAGAGCATCTTCAGTTAAAGCTGACAGCACGGCTCGCCGTGCCAGGAATTCTTTGCGCGGGCGGGACTTCCTGGTGCTCAAGGCTATTCAAGGAAGCGAGCTCTCCTTGGCGCGATGTCAGGGTCACGGTCATGGCGGCACGCTGGGCTTGGTCTTCGTTCAAGATGACCGAGTCGGTTGTTCGATTGGTGAACTCGACCGTCAGAAGCGCACACCGCGCCGTCCCTCCAGGCAGCACGGCCACATCCATTTTGAAAGTCAGCACGTGCAAGGAAGCCTCCAAAAAGCTTGCACGATCGTTTCCGCTGCCATGGCAAAAACGTCAAGGGGCGCACTCCGCCGCAGAGACGACACCTAACGCCACCGCGACCTGGCGTCTCTCTCTTCCGGTATTTCGTCGTCAATGAAGTTGATGATCGTGACACCTCTCATAACTCTGTGGGCATCGCCCTCGACGACCGTCTTGCCAACGTGCAATGCGGCGTTCTTCGCCCGGTGGTTTTGCTGATCCATAGGTCGGTCTCTATTCGAGAGACGATGCTTCTGGGGTTGGCAGAAGACAGCCAAAGTCGAGTGCAGGACACCTGAACGCCAAGCTTTGCGCATCAATGTCGCCCTGCCCTTTGGGATAGCGGGCGCAGGCTGCGGATTGCATGTCCTTTCTGTCGCATGCCTTAACATTGTGGGATTTTGTGTCGCACGTTGCAGAATTTATGTGTCGCAATCCAACCTAAGTTATTGAAAAGTTGTGATTACATTATCGACACTATGTGTCGCGTCCCATCCTCGGGGTGCGCTTCGTAGCATTCCCCGGCCGTCCCGTCCCCGCCGGAGTTCGCAGGCGAGCCGGAACGCCGTCTTTGTCCTTTATCACCCTCACCGAAATTGAGATGATTGCCGGGAAGCTGTGGAACGATAGCTTGCGCAACCTCCTTGTCGTCGGCCTCCAGAGCATCTTCCTATAGACCCCATAGGATATGGAGGGAGTAATGGCTGGTAAAACAATCTCGTTCAGAGCGGACCCAAAGCTGGCGGCACGTGTAAAGGAAATCGCGCGGTCTGATGGGGTCACGCAAAGTCAAGCTGCGGCGGAAGCGTCCGCAGTCGGCGCACTTCTTCCCGCGGCTGCTCGAAGAGCTTTGCGTTTCGTATTGGAGGAAGGCGACGAGGAGGCGCAGAAGCAGTTGGCCACAGTAATCGCCAAGGCGATCGGCCAGGTCAGCAACAGGGTTCTCGAGCAACAGCTACTTGCGCGAGCCAACGGGCTCGGACTTGACGGGACAGAGGAGACTGAGAAGGAGCTTACCGATAGGGCCGTAAAAGCCGTCGCGAGCGGGCGCATTCGATGAGCGTAGGTCATACCTCGGCTGAGCACAACGGTCGCAATTTCCTTTCTCAGGGCCATCCTATCGAAGGGAAATCGACGCATCCGCAGTAGGCGCTGGATTGTGAGGGGAGCGAATGCGTCGCTCACAACTTATGCTGAATCGTCTTTGCGTCAAGTCAGATGTCCGTGTCCGTCAGCAGCGGGAATTAGCCTTGCGACAACTGTTTATCTGAGCGTCTGCCTGCCCTTTAGCCCAACCGCATATCCAGCTATTTGACAATCAGAAAACTCGGTGACCGCTCGCTGCCAGAACGCCAGCGACCAAATGAGTAGCGACTTTGCTACCCGACAAACCAGGTCCGGACGATTCCGTCGAGAACTGGCTCATCATGGGCCCGGGCCATACTGATAGGGCGGACCGCGGCGGTGGAGACGCTGACAGTGTCCGGGATACGTATGAGGTGCAGCTGGTAGCCGCGGCATCGCCGCGGTGCAACCTCCGCAGGTTGTCAGCGGATCGCAATCCCAGCAAATTGGGCGGCGAATTCCTTTTCCGTGAGATTCGTATGCCCAACATTCTCGACGAGATCGTAGCGGGATCAGTCCCCCGAGTCGACGACCTCCAAAAGGCCATTTGTCGGGCTTGCGACGACATGGCAGGCACAGACGCTGCAAAACACGAGGATCTACAGCGGGCTCTAGTCGCTTGCATTGCGGATGCGTTGCTGAAGCCATGCGGATTATCATTGGAGTATGATCCGCGCTTCATCGCCAAGTATGCAACCGGGGTCAGGCGACCTAGCCGATGACTAACACAGGCGAACACAGAGCGGCAGACCGACATCTCCCTTCCGGTCCATTTGGAGGCTGACCGGAAGGGAGACCGTGGATGACGAACGGATCCCTGTTATCCAAGCCATTTTGCTATTATCGACCCTGACCGCGATCTCGATGCCTTTCGCCTGGATGGCACAAATCGCGGACGTTATGCTGTCGCTCGCGCGCTCCGCCATCAACCGCTGTCCATTGGCGACAGGCAAGGGCGCTCCGCTCGGCATGTTCCGAATCAAACCCAAATGTGACAGCAGAACGAAGGGGGTTCGATCGATTTCAACATCCGCCCTCAGCACGGCAACGTATATTTCTGGGTCGGATGGGAGTTTCCCGTCATAGACGATGGCGACGCCGTGAGACCGAACAGCCTCCAACAACCCGACGTTCAGCGTGTTCACAAGGTCGCAGATGCTGAGAAGATCAGCGAGGCCTCCATCCCTATCCGTGGGTGACTGTCCGCACGGGCGACAAGTGCCCTCCAAGAATAGATCGTCCATGGTCTCCTCCTGGTCCTTGTCGTCAACGTATTGCGGCGGGTGGTCCTCGGCGGCCCGGATATCCGTTATTCTATCCATCTGGTACCACTCAGCATTGATCGGCGAGCTGAGAATCGGAAAGGAAATCTGTGTGTGATTCTGCGCGCTTGCGAAATCACGACGCGGCAACCGCCATAACGGCATCGGAACCCGTCCCGTTCAAAGACAGCCATCGAAACCAACCGGTATATGGACGGGGCACCGCCAGCAATACGACGCTGCCGAACGCGCTACGTGCCCGGTGCCGAGGATCGTTAGGCCACAGGGTGTTGTATCGGGGAAGATTTGCAGGTAACGCGTTCATGTACTAAGTTGGATCACGGACCCCTTCATGCCGGACACTCCCAATGTACCCGCTCCGCGGCAAATACCTGCGGCTCAAATCGTCACGTCCTTCGATTTCCTTGGGATTCGGGGGCGGAAAGGCGACATCATCGTGTTTGCCGTCCGGCCAGCGACTGGCAGTGACTCATTGTGGATCTGGCAGCCCGAGGCAGCGGTGAGATTGTTTGACTACCTGGATAAGGGGCTGACGGGCGATTTCGCCCATGCGCCTGAGGCCGCGAGCATCGAACAGGGAAATCCCTATTGGCGGTTTGTCAACAATAGGCCCCGGATAACACCAGAAGCTGTCGCAGCTATCCCGCACAGCAGACACCTTGACGGCGGCCCGCTGTTTGTTCTGGAAGAAGACCTGCTGGAAATTGGCGTGCGTTCCATGGCAGGAGATCAGGAAACATGGCTCTTTGACATCAGCCTTGTCCGCGACCTGCGTGACCGCCTGGATGCGGAGCTCGATCAGCTTGCAGGAAGATAGACGCCATTCGGTGACAATGCAGCCTTTGCCAGGTTGAGTTCCACCCCGGAACGATGAAGTTCCAGCAGCTTCTGCTGCAAGCGGGTTGGGCCTGTCAGCTGAATCCTCTTGCCGCTTATGCGGTTAATCATGCGACAGCCAGTGTAGAGGGGCAAGAAGCTGGGGCGGAAGACTCGCTTCTTGCGCGGTGTCAAATTGCCTTCGCCCGAGTATACCGCCTTATTTTCAGTTTTCATATCGACCTCGCTCCAGCGGCGACTTAATACGCGCCTCGCAAATGTGGATCGACCGCAAGTCAATAAGCAAGACCTTTGAATGTCCCGAAAATCGTGCGACGTCGGTGCGATGCGAGCCGCCCGAGGTTGAGCCTCAGAACCTATCGATATTTTCGCAGCGCTCCAAGCTCACGGGCGAGGGTGCCCGCGAATCCTCGCGAGGCTTGGGGACCGTTCTTCGGCGTGGCCGAGCACCACCGCCGGATCCTGGCACGAGGTCCACGCTCGCAATCCGTCGAGTGAAGGAGGCCATCTCGGCCGCGGCATCAAGGTCGACCCGGATGGCCTCGCCGCAGAGCTTACGCAACTCCTCCGCCACATCGCGTGCCCGGACCCAATGGACGGTGGTGTAGAGCAGGTCACGCCCGTCGACCACGATCTCTTCATCGCGGCCCGAGAACTCGATCAAGATCGGCTGTGTCTTCCCGGCGCTGCGACTGTGCCGCCAAGCGTAGAGGGCGGCGCTGGCCATGGCGGCGATGGTATGCGAGATGAGCTTGCCGTCGCGGAAGAGCGCCACTCCGAGGATCATCTCAACTGACTTTCGTGATCATCTGACTGCGTATCATCAAGCCGCCAGAATGCCAGCGACCAAATCGGGGTCGACGTTGCGACCCGACAATATGACAGCAACGGTCTTACCAATAATTGGAAAGCGCCCCGACATGACCGCGGCAAGACCGACGGCACCGCCCGGTTCCACGGCGAGTCCAAACTCGGCGAATGCTGTTCGCATGGCATCTTTCGTTTCATCGTCGCTGACACCAATGCCGCCAGCCAGGCGCGACCTGACGATTTCGAAGGGGACCTCGGCGGTATAAGGACCGCTGAGGGCGTCGCAAATCGTGCGCCCGCCCGGCTGATTGTCGACGCGATGGCCCAAAGCAACCGATTTCGCCATCTTCTCGAAACCGATCGGCTCGACGGCATAGATGGTCGTGGCAGGCGACAACGCGTTAGCCGCGAGCGCACAGCCAGATGTCAGTCCTCCACCTGAACAGGGCACCATCAGTGAACCAACAACGACACCCATTGCCGCCGCCTGATGCATGATTTCTCGCCCAACCGTTCCAGCACCGGCGACGACCCAGGGATCATCGGCTGGAGGCACGAAGACACGGCGTTGCGCCCGCGTGATTTCGTCGCTCACACGTGCAAGTTCGCGCGGGTCGTCAACCAGAATGACTTCGGCGCCATAGCCTCTGATGCGCTGAATTTTCGCGTTTGGCGCGCTGGCCGGAGCAACTACGACTGCGTGCATGCCGAGGAGGCTGCAACAGTAGGCGATTGCCAGCCCATGATTGCCCGACGATCGTGCGACTACGCCACGCCTGCGCTCGTCCGCATCGAGCACGGCGAGGCGATTGTAGGCGCCTCGCAGCTTGAAAGAGCCGGTCACTTGCAGGTTCTCCGCCTTGACCAGCAGACGGCCGCCGAGGCGCGCATTCAGCACCGGTGATTCAAGCAGCGGCGTCTCTATGCAGACGGATGCAATGCGCGAGGCCGCGGCATCGATGTCCGTCATTGTCGGCAGGTGTTCCGAGATTGCCATCGGTTGCCTCGTGTCGTCCGTTGGTTGCTATATCTCGATTGCCCCCTTAAGTTTTACGGTGCAATCGCAACATTGCTCCTGGTGCAATTTACATGGGAATCGACTCTGCCACGCTGATCGAGGAACTGGCCGCCGCGATTGCCAGCGGAGAGCTCAAGCCGGGCGACCGTTTGCCGCCGCAGCGCCAGTTCGCCTATCAGCGTGGCATCGCGGCTTCGACAGCCAGCCGGATCTATGCGGGATTGCTCCGCCGAGGGCTGGTGTGCGGCGAAGTGGGCCGGGGGACGTTCGTCGCCGCGCAGCCACCCGCGGCGATCTCGATGAACAGCGAGCAACGAGAAAGCCGCATCGATCTGGAGTTCAACTTCCCGATCGCCGCGGGCCAGGCAGCCCTGATGAGCGGTTGCCTGGCGGCGTTCCAGCGAGCCGATGTGCTGGACGCCGCCTTGCGGCCGATGACCACATCGCGTCTCGAGAACGCTCAAAGGGTCACCGCGAAATTCATGGGAACCGACCAGTGGACGCCGCAACCGGGATCGTTCCTGTTCACGGGAAGCGGCAGGCAGTCGCTTGCCTCAGCAATCGCCACGCTCGTGCCTGTCGGCGGGCGCCTAGGCGTGGAGGCGGTAACCTATCCGCTCATCAAGACAATTTCAGCCAGGCATGGCGTGATACCGGTGCCCATTGCGATGGATGCCGAGGGTATTCGCCCCGATGCGGTCGACAAGGCTCATCGCGACGGGGCGTTATCGGCCCTCTACGTCCAACCGGTCCTCCATAATCCGCTCGGGTGCTCCATGAGTGGCGCGCGACGCGAGGACCTGCTCCGGCTGGCCGAGAAACTCGGCATCGTCGTGATCGAGGACCGGGTTTACGGCTTCCTGGCTGATGACCCGCCGCTGGCCGCACGGGCGCCGGACCATTGCATCGTCGTGGATAGCATGTCGAAACGTATCGCCCCTGGACTGGCGCTGGGCTTTATTTGCGCCCCTTCGGCTTTGAGGGACCGTATCGCAATAACCATGCGGGCGAGCGCGTGGAATGTAGCAGGCCTGGCACTGGAGATCGGCATGCGCCTCATGTCCGACGGGACCGCGCGTGAAATCGCGTTGCGCAAACGTGCGGACGCGCAGCTGCGCCAGGGCATCGTCGCCGCGCGTCTCGGATCATCGGCGTTCCAGGCAGACGGGCGATCCTACCATGCTTGGCTGCACCTACCCGAGCGATGGCGGTCAGAAGCATTCGTCGCCGCGGCCGCGCGCGTCAGCGTTGCCGTGACACCGTCAAGCGCGTTCACCATCACGCCGGGACATGCCCCCAATGCAGTGCGGCTCGCACTTGGCCTGCCGTCACACGAGGAGCTGGAGACCGCCCTGACACGCTTACGGCATCTCCTGGACGGCGGCCCAGACAGCACAGACGTGACCGAATGACGACGGGAATGAGGGCGGCAGCCGTACCTCCAGGCGACGATCGACACAGTCCTTGGCACAGTGGGCGCCTGGAAGTATGCGCACGTTGGAACCTGGAATTTCAATCTGTTGGAAGGGACGAGGCCTCAGCCGCGGCAACCGCATTGCGCGCCTTTGCAGTATCGATTCCGATGAACACCTCACTACATCGCTTCATGGCTCTCCTCTGTGCGTCGAGGCCGGGCTCGGCCCACCCGGGCAGAACCGCCGACGGCACACCGGGCCTCCATTATCTGACTGATGGTGCGATTTGCTCGGCTCAACCGTCCGCCATGTCCGGAGTCATATGAATTGACTTTTTAGTTGGCACTCTATTTATGATGAAACATTGACACCTCAGCAAGCGGAGGTATGAGATGCGCACTTGGCAAGCTGCCGAAGCGCGACATAAGTTTGCCGATGTTGTCGACGCTGCGGTGGGTGGAGAACCTCAGCTTATCGAACGTCGAGATGGAAAAAAGGTGGTCTTAGTATCGAAGGATTACTTCGAGGCCACAAAACCAACTATCAAGACATTTCTGCTGAACGCGGGTTATTCGGGCGAGGGTGAGGAGGAATTCGACCGCATCCTTGAGGGTGTGCGTTGCGATTTCCCGGACCTGCTTTCGCGGCGGGTACAGGACTGACGTGTTCATCCTTGACACCGATGTCTTAAGCAACCTGCGAAAGGACAAGAAATCACCCGCTTTACAGGTATGGATC
>NZ_LMUJ01000111.1:352901-358852 GCF_009765975.1 Acidisphaera sp. S103
GGCCACGACGGTGATCACAATCGCTGAAATTCAATGCGGAATCGAGCGCCAGATGCCCAGCCAACCAGAATACGCCCAGGAAACCCAGCGCTAGCTGGACGCGTTCTTGGCAATCAGCGGCATGCATGTTGTTTCGCTCGGAGTTCCGGCAACTCTACTGCTCGCGAAGATGCACGAGACGGCGGAATTTCCTTGCCGTCGACCCACGACAGAAGAAACGCAAGACGCCAGCCGACCTCCTGATCGCTTCGATCGCGATCGCCGAGGACGCAATCATTGCCACCGGCAACTCGTCACATTTTGAGCAGATCCATGAAGAGTTCCCTTTGCCAGGGCTCTACAACCCGTTCAAGGGCGAGTGGGTCGTCCAGCCAACGCGAGGCGACGGCTATACTGTATAGCAGCATCAACGTATGGAACACTTTCGCCGTCCCAGTAGGGGCGCTTTGGGTATATGGAAGGGCAGCGTCCTTGGGGTCTAGACCCTCTTGGAGCCAAAGATGCTCCGAAGTGCATTTTTTGGTTTCGCTGCTACCGGATCCCCTGGTTCAATAGGAAGCGAGAAGGTCTCGAAGCCGTCTCGAGTGGACTCCGTCCGCCCCCCCGAACGGATCGCCTCCTCGATATGTTACGCTCCGCGCAGGTTCCCATCGCGAAGTTCAGCGCCGACAGACCTGGCCGCCTTACAGGAAACGGGAGGTCCCTTCACGCCGACCTTGAAGTGCCCTTCGCGTCCCGCGCGGCATTGACTGGGATGCCCCGGCATCAGACCGCTGAGCGGGGCATTGAGGCGCTTCTCGAACCCCCTTGGTGGGCTAAGTCTTTCGGAGCGTTGGGTGGCCGTATCTGCACTCCAGCGCTGTGCCCGTTCTCTGCCGGTGGTGAATCCGATCGGACAGTTCGGCAAGGCAGCCAACTTTTGCGCTATGCTCGATGGCCGGGCGAGTTCGATTTGCGGGTCGGTTCCGTGAGTTGGCTACGAGCCGAAGCTTACAGGAGCTAACATTGCGTATCAGGGATGGGTGGGATGATTGGTTCTTACGTCTGATTTGCTGGCGCTCCTGGCTTGCTCCAGAGCAATTAGTTGACATCGAACAGCTTCCTGCCTCCTTTTTTCACCCCAAGCGCGGGTTGAGGGATCCATTGATCGTCGACGTGGCCATCGAGGGCATCGTCAGTGGCATGAGTCCTGAGGGAGCTGCCGAACTTTATTGCGTAGAACTTACGGACACTGAGGTCGCCGATGGCCTCTCAAGGCGCATCTCCGTACAGATGGCACCCGAATAAACGACACTCGATATCGATTCGGTTCCTCTTGACCCCAATCAGGCACGTGGTGTGAGAAACCTCCCTCTCGACGGTTACTCGGCGGGCAGCACACTGGTTGGTTGCGGAGGGCTTCGTCTAGCGGCGAGTGGTCAAGATCTGACACTTGTTACCCGGCATGGCCCAGATAGAAGGGCAAAAGTTGGTGGAAAACCAAACCGCGGCTATCGGCACAGCGGGCTTTGTAGCGCCCCAGAGGTGCCAGCTGGAGCTGCACTCCACGGCATGAACACGACCTATCACCATCCCAGGCGAAAGAGGTATCGTCGAGCCATGGGCAGGAGAAATTACCTGATTGGCGGCGTTTCCGGGGCGGGCAAAACAACGGTCTGCACGGAATTGCAGCGGCGCGGCTACCACGCCATTCATGGTGACCGGGAACTGGTATATCGAGGCGATCCGGAAACAGGTCTGTCCGCGGCGCCGGAAACGGCAACACCGACGGCTGCCTGGATATCCAAACACCACATTTGGAATATCAAAAAAGTCCAGACGCTCGTCAAAAACCAGGACGAGGCGGTCACCTTTTTCTGCGGTGACGCAAGGAATTTCGCCAAATTCGTCGAGTCATTTGATGGCGTGTTTGTCCTGGAGGTTGACCTGAACACCATGAAGCGGCGGATTGCTGAGCGCGTGGCACTGGATCCAACTGACTGGGGCGGAAAGCCGGAGGAATGGGAACTGGCCGTGCGCCTTCATCAGACAAAAGAAGACATTCCCAAAAACGGCATCATCATCGACGCCACCGCACCGCTCGCGCGTGTCGTCGACGAGATCCTGCGTCTAACTGATGCAAATAACCCATCGTAGCGTTTATTCACGAGGCGAGTGCCAGTTAGCACCCAGCCTGCCCGGGCCGTGCCGCGTCACGCGACCTCGTTGATGGTCGCCGATCCTCGCCAACGGTCGTCAGGCTGCCCTTCCAAGCGGGAGAAAACGGAGCCCTCTCAGGCCGACAACTCCGGCGGGGGCGGTAGGCCGCTGCCTCAATGGTGGTTACGCTCGGCAGAAATTCGACATCGCGCCGAAACGGCAGCCTGATCGGACAAATGCACAGGCAATAGCGCCTGGGCGCGCGGACGCCGATAAAAGCCGACCGTCGAACGTGGGGTCACGCGCGAACCACGCCCGTTCGGGTAGCATCTTCTCCTGAGGGCTCACGGGCAGGGCATATCACGCACCCCGCGTTGGCGAGATGATGAGGTCCGATTTCAGCGAGACCGATGCCGCGGCGCCGCGCATGTTTCTCGGGATGCAACCGCGGCGAGGCTCCCGTGACCAATTCCAATTCGATGTCCCGCACAGACTGGGCTCTCCTGCTGATCCTCTCCGTGCTGTGGGGTGGTTCCTTCTTCTTCTCCAAGGTTGCGGTTGCCGCGCTGCCGCCTATGACCATTGTTTTCGTCCGGTTCGCGGCAGCGAGCGTGCTCGTCTATTTGTATGCCCGCACCCGCTCCATTCGGATCCCGTGTGACACGAGGAGCTGGCTGTCCTTCGCGGGCATGGGTCTGCTCAACAACCTTATCCCCGCGGGATTGATCGTTTGGGGGCAGACCATGATCCCGAGTGGTCTCGCTTCGGCAATCATTGCTACGACGCCGATCTTCTCGATCGCCGCCATTCGCCTGACCAGCTCGGATGAGCAGCTGAGCCTGGCGAAGCTCTTGGGCATGGCGCTCGGGCTGATCGGTGTCGCCATCCTGTTCCGTCTCGGCGCGAAGCCTGCCTCGGATGTTTCTCCGATCGGTATCGCCGCATGTCTCGGCGCGGCAGTGTCGTATGGCTGTGCGAATGCCTTGGGGAAGCGCTTTCGCCGCCTGAGCATTCCGCCCGTCGCGGGCGCATTGGGGCAAATGACCTGTACGGCGGTGATGGCGTTTCCACTGATGATGTTGCTGGAATCGCCATGGCAGTTGGCCGTCCCAGATGCGCCCGTCTGGATGTCGATGGCTGGGTTGGTAGTGGTGTCGACCGCGCTGGGTTACGTTGTCTTTTTCCGCCTCCTTGCCACCGCAGGAGCGACGAATACCTCTCTCGTGACCCTGCTTATCCCTATCACCGCTGTGCTGCTTGGCGGCTTGGTCCTGGGCGAGACACTTTCCACCGATCAGGTGGTTGGCATGTTGTCGATCGCCTTGGGTCTGATAGCTATCGACGGGCGGGCACTGAACTGGGCGTTCAACCTCCCGACACCGGATCGTAATCCGGCATGCAAGGCAGCGGCGGTGGCGGTAGGTGCACCGGAGAACGTTGAGTTCCTACCGATCGGGGTCGTCGACCTTCCCAGACCGGGCAGTCGCCCGGTGCTGTCTCCGCCATGCCCTGAGACTGCGCCACATCAACCTCTGCCGCGCTGCAGGCAAAGCCGGGTCGATTGAGATCACGTTGCAGAACGGCGCTCACCCTTATCCGGGAAAAGGACCGCTCAGCTCAAGTGTCGCTCAAGCGCACACCGACAAGTGCTTCGCGCTTGTTTTTCCGGAACTTTCGATCAATCTGGCTAGCCTGGGACGACGTCGTTGCGGAACGTCACGACCTATCGGTCGTCGTGGCAGGCTCTTGGCATCAGGCGAATGAGGCGGGCTTCGTGAACGAAACGGCCGGTCACTCCCCGGCCAGCTGAAGCGAATTCCATGGAGGGCCGGTCCCAAAACAGAAAACATTCGCAGGGGAGAAGACCTGTGGATCCTCGTCCTTGGCCACATCCTGGTCGGGTTCGGGATCTGCTTGGATTTCTGTCAACGGCTCGGGGGAGACCCCTTACCGGGCGCTCGACGTAGACCTCGTTTTGGTACCCTCGCTGGGCAACGACGCGACTATGTCTGGACACGCGGCGGTTGCTCAGGACCTGCATATCAATCGCGGCTCCTGATGCTTTGTTCCAGGGAGCCGAACCCACCCTGCCGGGCTGCAACGGCTATGTCCTCCCGCCGGAAAACCCAAGATCAACGGTCGCCAAGTGCTTCCGTCACGGCAGACAGCACTGCCACCTGAACCGCCCCTCGCGGACGGAGGCGAGCATGCCATGGAGAGCGTCGTGCGGATCTCCCGTCCCGGATCAATCCGCCAGCGCAGCGTGGAGGTCCTCAAAAGCCGCCCTTAGGGCCGACAGATCATCGAGCAATTCCGATAGCTCGAGGTTTCGCCCGTTCTTCTTGACCCTCCACCAATGCTTCGTCTCATAAGCCAAGGCTCCCGGGATCGCGCGTTCGAGGGCGTGGGCGAACTGCCGAAATTTCTCTTTGTGCCCAGTGATGTCCCAGGGAACCTCGACTCCGCCATCCCGGTCGATCCCGAGGATGGCGAGTTTCCTGTCGCCCACGCTCATGTGGACGATCAGAGCCTTCCTCAGGCTCCAAGTCACCTTCAGATCCTTGCTCTCCTCAAGGAACGCCAGCAGGCGCGTCGACAGATGCCGATGCGAGCGGTTAAGGGCTGAGAACCAGTCGTCGCGAGACACGTTTTCGATGGAGGCACCGTCTTGCAGGGCTGTGTCACTCGCGGCGGACTTTCCACTCCTCACCCCATCGGCGGGACCGCGTTTCCGTGTCGACGCCCGGCTCGTGTGGGAGAGCATGCGGCGCAATCCATCCCAGTCGTCGCAGATCGGCGGACGCGCCCAAGGATTTATCAGGCCGACTTGCTCAACGAGTGAGTCGCCCTTTCCATAGTTGCAAGGCTGGCACGTGGTAATGAGATTGCCAGGTTCACTGGTGCCACCTCGCGCATGCGGCACGAAGTGGTCCGCGACCGCGGTGAGCGCGTAAAATGCCGCGTGCCGGTCTTTGTCCCTCGCGCCCCACGGAAGTTCTTCGGGGGCGGCCAACATCATGATCCTGCGCGCTTGCGAAATCACGACGCGGCAATCGCAATAACGGCACCGGAACCCGTCCCGTTCAAAGACAGCCATCTCCTCGAGTGGCTGAAGCCTGCGGATCTTCGTCTTGTTGGGGCGGGCTACAATGTCAGGAAGGCCCGCGATGGTCCGGTAACGGTGGATGTCGGTGCTTATACGGCCCATTACGCTGGATGCGTAGGCGCGGACGGCAGGCATATCGGCCCGCTTGATGAGGTCCCGCGCGAACGCCGGGTTTCCCGCCAGCAGACCGTCGGCGGCTTGGCTCAGCAAGTCAGCAGCCTCATCCAACTCCGGGATCGGGGTCAGGAAGCACGTCCTAGGGGCCAAGAAGTCGATCGGGGTGGACAAAGGCCCCCTCCAAGACAGTTGCACCCGGCCACCGGTGTGCAGTCGATGGTCGCGCCTCGTACGTCGCCGAGACGACGTCGTAAATGTTATTGATACGTCTATGTCATTAACGCCGCGTGGGCCAGCCTATGAAGCTCCTTGAGTGAAAATCGGCTTTGAAGTGGCTCCCATCTGATGACTCGCTTCAAGCCATTAATCTAATGCTGGAGCGCCGCCGTTGTGGCGACTGGCAGACCTCGGAGAAGACTTCCGAAAGGTAAAGGGCGGCGCAGCCTGCCCGGTTCCAACGGCCTCCGTGATAAGCCGCCCCCATCGTGCTGTTGGGAGATACCGACCATTTCGGAGCCACGACCCGCCACAGGCGGTCGTCGCTGAACGTGCCGCGGCGATACGTCCGCGGGACGCCGGACGGCAATGG
>NZ_LMUJ01000112.1 GCF_009765975.1 Acidisphaera sp. S103
CACGCCGCGCCGGTTCATCGGAATGAGCGGTTCCAACGCCGCCCATTGCCGGTCGCTCATCCAGAATTCGTTGGCCATCGGCCTGCTCCCATCAGCCAAGGAGCTTGAATCCGACCCGCCCGAGCCAGGGCAAGAAAATAATTGGGTTCCGAGCCTAGTGGGTGGGTTTGTGGAGTGTAACTTTGCTCAATTTGCTTCAGTGCGGCAACTTCACCAAACAGCTTAACCAGCAGCGATTCAAGCTCTGCGCGGCTTAGCTCGGAAAGTGCGAATGACGACGCCACATCCACAAAAAATCGCACCAAGTCGAGCCGGGGCGAGAAAAAGCTCCTCCGCCCAAGCTTTTGCCCCTCTTACGTGTAATACAACTAAAATTCTGAAAAAACAGCGATTTCAAAGACGGCTAAACGTGAAGCAACAATTCTCATTTTGATATCTTGTCGTTTGCAGAGGGTTCTTGGCTACAGCGACGATGGACCAGGGGAATCGCTTGAATGTCTCACGCGGTGCGTTGGATGATTTTCTCCAGGTAATCTTGGTTCCAGCCCGCGCGTTTACGGCGGTTTTTCAAGC
>NZ_LMUJ01000113.1 GCF_009765975.1 Acidisphaera sp. S103
CTCGGCTTGACCAGAAACAGCCAAGTGGAGTTAGAGAAAATAGGCCGAAATCACAGAGTTACCGCGAAGCGGTTTAGTGCAACGTCCTTTATCATGCGTGATATTGATGTGTTAGAATGAACCCCATGACCGACGAATCCGACCCGTCCAAGCCCGACCAATTGCCCGCGCTCGTCTCTCCGACGGCGGCAATTTCTTTTACCACGGTCTTACCAGAGGGTGCCTTAATTCCGTCGATGGTCGCCGAAGCCGGCGAATCCGCGGCCTGGCGTTACGTCGACTTCTTCACCTCGAACATCCGCAACCCCAACACCCGCCGTGCTTACAGCCGCGCGTGCCAGACTTTCTTGAGACCGTCCAAAACCTGGGGGGAGAACAGAACGGGCATATCAGCGAGATGTCGATTCCGCTATGCTCCAATCCGCCCGGCCGAGCTTTGACCCCCCTGGTTTTGGACGGTCTCATGGCTCTCGCTGGCGCTACCAAATGACGTCGTTGTCGCATAATGACGAACGAGGGTGGAGAATCCGTCGAGGGTTCCACCGTCGGGGAGCCGGGCGGCGATGATAATCGATGAGATCAGACTGTCTGGTGGACAGATTCTGCGGATCGCTCGCTCCCGCGATGCAGCGCCGCCGATCCCCGGTAGATTTCAGATACGAAGCGCGGCTGAAGTGCGTCAACTGCTTTGGGGAATGCGCCATGACCTCGCCGCGGAGACGACGCTGCGGTCATGGTACACGTTTTATCTGCACGGCGACGTTCTCAGGTCCTTCGATCAGGTTATTGATGGACTCGCTCACGCGGTTGAAAATGATGTTATCTCACTGCGACGATATATAGTTGGATTTTCAGGGCGAGGAATTGCCCAAGTCGCCGCCGAGGCGGGGCGCCTCGCAGGTCTGGAACCACCCCGTGACAACACGCCTATCGACTTCAAGGATGACAACGGAAGGCAGGTTTTTGCGGAGACCCCAGGGCATACTGCAATGAAAAAACCAAAAAAGCCGGAAGGAAATTTCTTCGTCGATCAAGGCGTTTCCGTGAAAAATGCCGGCCTCCTACGTTATGATCGTTTCCCACTTTTTGTTCAGGGAAGCCTGTGGGATATGCAACGAGTTGACGGCAGGGTTGTCCAGGATTTTATCGATTTCGCCACTGTGGCCATAGGGCTATATTGTGCTTCCGCAGAAATGGAAATGCGCGAAGTTCTGACAAGACAGAACGAGTATGCTATATTGTGGTCCGATTTCAGCAAGGCTTCATTGGATAAAGAATATACCCATTTGCCTGTACGAAACGTAAATAACACCGTAAAAGGTTACGCCCTGTACGCGAGTGGCTCGATACGGCCAACTGGCGGAAAGTGAGCCGGGAATTTTGCCATGAAAATCATCAAAGGAGCGGCTTGGTTCTCCGGGGCAGTCATACTGGCGTTGATCGTAATTGCCGGAGTGGTTCTGTTCTTGGGACCCGCGCTCAACGCCGGCTGCGAAAATACGCCGATCTCGGCGGCCGTTTCCCCGGATCGGCTTTGGAGTGCAGCAGTCGTCGAAGCTGTATGTGGCGACGGGGCACTGACAACAACCGTGGTCGACACGGTCATGCTTGTCCCGGTCAATCGGTCAGTTGCCGAAGGCAAGGCTGTTTTCAGAGTGGATACGGGGGGGCACGTAGACGAACGGCCTTCCGTAAAGTGGGTTGAACCTCGAACGCTTTTAATCGAGGCCTTCACCAGTCCCTACGCGCAGTCGGTGGTCACGTCCTATCAGGGTGTCACCATCAGGCAGGCGCCCAGGATCGCTAGGTAATATCGTCCCGTGTCCTGAGCGATGGTCTCAACGATGTTCGGTAGGTCCCCGCCCCTGCCCCACGGTCTTCTCCCGACCCGGTACCGGTTCTCTGGATTATGGCCACGGAACGTGCTTAACGACCCAGCGATTGAGCGTGGCGTGGTCGACCTTCACGCCGCGCTCCGCCATCATTTCCTCAAGCTGACGGTAGCTGATAGGATACGCCACATACCAGCGGACCGCCCATAAGATCACTGCTCGTCCGAAGTGACTGCCCTTGAACTCGATCATCGACCGTTTGTCCACCCCAATCGCTGCCGGCAAACGTTAGCCAACCAGATCAGTCGGCCAGCTTTGCGACAGAACCCAAGGGATTCGCCTGAAGATCAGCCTACCACCCCTGGACCAGTCGAGTGCACCAATGCTATCATGGTAGGTCAGTCGACGCTGGGGCGTAGCCGCCGCATTATGCCGCCGACCGTCCGGCGCAGCAGGCGCAGCGGCAGACCGAGTAACGACCGCGAATAGAGCGCGTGATAGGCTCGCGCCAGCCGGACTACTCGCGAACGCTCCATCTCAGCCAGGCGCTGCTCCGTCTCGGCCAGGCGCCGCTCCGTTTCGGACACATGCCGCTCCGTCTCGGCGACGATACGGACAAGCGTATCCCGACTTTCGACGAGCCGGTCTTCCATTTCCCGCCGTAATGCCCGCATCTCGGCCTGCTGCGTCCGGTGGCTGTCGCGCAGGCTCGCATGCGCCGTGCTGAGGGTCTCGTACTGGAACTGTCGGTCGCGCAGCAAGATTTCCGGAAAGCAACGCTCGATCCGCGTGTTAGGGAACACATCTGACCGCCCCGGCGCCGCCTCGGCACGGCTGATGGCGCGCAGCGGCGGGATGCAAGCCGAGCCAGCTTGGTAGGCGGCGACGAGGGCCGCAAGATCGGCCTCCTCCTCCTCGGCCGCTGCCATCCGATGCGTGTGGAACCATTTCAGGACCTGTGCGAGGTAGTTGCTTGGATGTACTAGCGAGAGGGCCCGGATCTGGGGCTGTGACCGCGGCTTCAGCCGCTGCGCCGTGGCACTTCCGCGGCGGACGAACAACAGCAGATTTTGCGCGTACCACCACTCCACATCCGAGCATGCCCAGATCAACGGGCGGACCAGATCGAGGCAGTCGAAGCCATGGGTGCGAAACAGCAATGCCCAGAACTCCGGCCATTGCTCGTTGACATGGTGCTCGCCGCCCTGAAATGGCACTGCTGCCGAGAACAGCACCACGTCGGTGAACCCTGTCAGGTCGTTGACGAAGCTCGCGGCGCGAGAGAACGACAGATGCTCCGCTACCTCAACGCTGATAACGAGATCAAACCGGCGTCCGTCCGAGAGGGGGGCGACGTCGCACAGTCGTTGCCGCTCCAGGTCAACCGGCAGAAACGCCGCCGGATCGATCAGCAGCGCGGCCCGATCAACGTAGTCACCATCGACTCCGAGAATGTCCGTAGCACCGAACTCTTGTGCAGCGCGTAGCCACGGCCCGACGCCGCAGCCGACGTCGAGCACGCTCTGTGGCCGGAATCGGTCGAACAGTTCACCAAGCACCGCCCGCGCTGAGGTGAGGCTGCGCGCTGACTGGCCGTCGAAGAAGGACGCAGTGTAGGGTACGTTCATCAGCGGTATCGACATAATGGGGACGGTACGCTCCGAGAATCGTGTTATCGAGGGCACGCGCCTTTTATCCTATCGAAGGGCCTGCGCTAGCAGCAACTCACTCCTCTGCCAACCCATGGCCCCGAACTCATGTGACAATGGGTGACACGGCGACACATCAGCGATTCTATGTGGTTTCCCCGATTTGGAGCCGCACAGTATGTCGCCTATCGCTGCCAGCTCATCCGAGAAGTCTCGCCTTGCTGTGCTGCTCGAGCACTTTGCCCGGATAGATGACCCGCGCGACACCCGCCGCATCGTTCACCCTCTGGCGGAAGTTCTGTTACTTGTGGTGTGCGGTACGGTCGCCGATTGCGACGATTACGATCATATCTCCGAATGGGGCGAGGCCCATCTCGATTTCCTCCGCCGTCATCTCCCGTTCGAGCATGGCGTTCCTGGTGGGCGCTGGCTGACGATCCTGATGAACCGCATCGCCCCGGCGCTGTTCTCAGCAGCCTTTGGCGGCTGGGTACGCGAGACTTGGCCGGATCGCCCGGAGTTTGTTGCGATCGACGGCAAGACCTCGCGCCGGAGCCATGATCGCGCGGCAGGGGAAGCCGCCATCCATGTGGTCTCGGCGTTTGCCACCACCTCCCGCCTGGTGCTCGGCCAGGAGGCGGTGCCCGATAAGTCCAACGAGTTGACGGCCATTCCCGTCCTTCTAGCGCGATTGGCCGAGAACGGCGGCCTGCGAGGTGCTCTGGTTTCCATCGACGCCATCGCCACCACCATCAAGGACGCCGGCGCGGCGGGAGGCGAGAGCGGCGCCAGATCGAGCAGGATCCTGAGTAGGAACAATCGGTATGACAGCCGGCGCAGCACTTGCAATGCCAACCGCCCCCGCCCGCCCGATCCGCCGTGCCGCCATTCCTCTTCGACCACCCTGGCAAGGCGGCCTAGCACCCCCTCGGTCGCGGGTGGTCTCGATAGCAAGGCTCAGCGCGAGCCGCTCCACTTCGCCGGCCAGAGCGATGTTATGGGGCTAGGTGATGTCAGCGCGTGCGACAAAGTAATCGGTCGATAAAAGCATGTTGTCCCGGTGATCGTGATAATTCTTGTGATCGTTAATTAGCAATCCAGTTTCTGCCAAGACGTTTCTATCCTTCGGCTATGCTGCCACCGTCTGTACCAGTTCGGCCCAACGCCGGTCCCAGCTGTTCGCGACCGCCGACCAGTCGCCGCGACGTGGCGCGGTGGCGATCGCATCCAGCGCCTCGAGCCATGGTCCGTTGCTGGCAATCAGGTGGACATGGGCAGCATGGCGCACCGCCTGTGGAATCGGAGCGGCCAGCACTTCGAGGCCGGCGTTGAGGTAATGATACAGCTTGTCCGGGTTGACGTGCCGCGTCATCGGATGATCAATCTGGTAGGGCAGCACGCCGACACGGAAATTGCCCAGGATCGACCACAGATCGTCGTTGTCATAGCCGCCGTGGAAAGTGACGTTGCGGCGACGTTTCAGCAGCGCGTCGAGTTCGACGGCGGCGTGCGGTGTGGATTCGTGAATGCGACCATAAATCGCCAGCGTTACGCCTTGTGACGCCAGTGCGTCCAGCCAGGTGAAATCGACCCGGCTATCTATCGAGCCGATATAGACCATGCTTCGCGGATCGGCCTTCTCTACCGACGCAATCGGCTGCATATGTGAGGCATTGTCAAGATGGTGCGCACGCGGATAGCGCTCCTTGAGCGCCGCATCCAGTAGGATCGTGTGTGTGCAGCGGCAACGCCAGATCGCATCCTGCAACATCCGGATCCCCCGCTCGAAGCCGGTCGCGTTGAACTGGAGGTCGTCATAGACGTCATAGACCAGCACGGCATTATCGAATATGCGCTGCAGCCGGCTCACGAACGGGACTTCATTGCCGCCAAGTCCGGTCAGCACGATCAGCCGACCATCGCCAAGATTTTCACGCACCAACTGCAGAATCTCGTGCTCGTTGACACCGGACGCAAATGTCGCGTTCTCGCTGCCGTTTCGTGCAAGGATGATCTGCTCCCAACAGTAGATGTGCAGCGCGCGCGCATCAGCGCGCTCTGCCGCACGCATCAGGTATTTGCGGAAGTCGGTATGGTAGCGTTTGTTAGAAAGTAACAACAGATTTGGCATCACAAACCATTTCGGGAGAGGTAGAATCTGGTCGGTCGATAGCAGGGTAGGATAGTTATCGGCAAGAGTGCACCGTCCCGAGGGTATCATCGCGGCTGCACCTCTCGTCATAAGTTCGACCCTTCCATGCCCTGATCCGCTCGAGAACACTGTCAGAAATCAATTTGGCGGCTGGTGACACGGCTGTTGGGTCTGGGTCATCAAGCTGCAGATCTGCCGTCGGTGAAGCGATCCGGCGCGGTAAAGGCGGGTGCCGTCCGCTCCTGCGGCGCCGGAATGCATCTCGCCACAGTGCAATGTGGTTTCGAGCAGTGCGGCGTCGTCAAGTCGGCCGGCGAGCAGCTGCTCACGGGGTTAGCGCCAGTGTTTACCCTCGGGTTTCGCGCGGCCAAGGGCGCGGTATGCGGCGACGCAGTTTTCGAGCTTGGCTTGCAGGCGGTCACCGGACCGGATCCGGATATGCAGGTACTCGCCCGCGGTGGTCAATTCGAGAGTTGCCGTGCCCTGCTCGGGGAGATCTCGTGGTTGCCGAGACTTAGCCAGAATTCCGGGTATTGGTCGGCAACGACTCGCGGAAGGCAACCTAGCTCCGGACCTAGTGGATATAATCTGACGCTTGCATCCGATTTAGGATTCCGTGTTCGACTTGGCCGTGCGAGTCTGGCGAATGCGCAAAGCCATCAAAATCGAC
>NZ_LMUJ01000114.1 GCF_009765975.1 Acidisphaera sp. S103
CAGGGTTCGGGCTATCGTTTCGGTTTCGTCTACGCAGTTGTTCAGCATCAGGACAACCACGTCGGGTGGCCGTATCTGGTTGCTCAGCGCAATCAGGCATGGTGCGATCCGCGCGGCCTCATCCCGCACGGGGATGGCAGCGACAATACGGCTGTAGCCACGGTCGAGCCACGCCATGTCTGTGTCCTGTCTGGTAAATTACGAGGATTGCAGACGTGGCGACGATAGTTCTGAATACGAG
>NZ_LMUJ01000063.1:0-6912 GCF_009765975.1 Acidisphaera sp. S103
CCCCCGATGAGGAAACCAGCGACTGGAGAGCCGTGTGCGGGAAAACCGCACGCACGGTTCGGAGGGCGGGGAGGAAACTTCCCGACCCCTATCGGATCAGTAACGACCAACCGGTCGAAGACAGCGCCGCCTGGCCGTGCGCACCACCTTCAACTCCCCTCCCCACTTTCCACACCCGCCAGGAACAGATCCTTCCACGACCCCGGCATATGCTTCAGCCGTCCCACCTTGTGCATGAACCCCGCGAACGCCATCGTTTTCTGCGGCACCGTGGTCCACACATTATCCGGATCGACGATCATCTTCGTCATCTCCCCCGCATCATGCTTATCCCCCGACAGCGCGATATAGATCGCAGCCGCGTCCCCCGGATGCGCCGCGATGAACGCATTCGCCTCCTGCTGCGCCGCCAGCACCGCCGCGGTAACACCAGGATTGTCCTTCACGAACGACGGCGACGCCACCAGCACCCCGTTCACATGCGCCCCGCCCAGCGTCTCATACGACTTCAGCACCAGGTGCACCCCCGGCGTCGCCAGCTCATAGTAATAGAACGGAGACACCGCGTAATGACTGTTCACCGGCGACTTGCCCGACATCACCCCCGCGGCCGCCTCCGGATGCGGCAACGTCACCGTCAGCGGATCGAGCTTCTCATACGCCGCATCCCCCCACAGCTTCGCCGCCGCCATCTCCAGGCACAAAGCCTGCGCCGAGATCTTCGCCGTCGGCACCGCAATCCGATCCTTGTCGCCGAAATCGGCGATCGTCTTCACCGCCGCGTTGTTGGTCACCAGCATGAACGGCTGCAACTGCACGGCACTCAGCGCCCGCACCTCCCGCGGCGTGCCCACGGTCTTGTCCCATAGCGTCAGCAGCCCCGGCGCCCCGGTCACCCCGAAATCCACCTGCCCCGACAGCAACCCGTCGATCATCGCCCCCGGCCCACCCAGCGTCGGCCACGACACGGTCAACCCCGGCAGACCCTGCTTCGCCGCGTGCTTCTCCACCAGCTTCTCATGTTCCATCACCATCAGCGGCAGGTACGGCAACCCATACTGCCGGACGATCCGCACCCCGGCCGCCTCGGCCCGAACCCCGCGCGCCAACGCGGGCAATGCCAACAACCCAATCCCGAGGTCACGCCGACGCATATCTTGGTCCTCCCCTGTTGCAACCCTGCATAGACCGGAAACACGCCAACCGCCATCGACGCACCCGCAAGCCGATGCCAGACTCTCCGCCCCAACGACCGGAGGAAACCAGACCGCATGGCCTCGCCCAAACCCGCGCGCCTGCCTTGAGCAGTCCCTCAACCGCCAGCCTGCTGCGCTCTATGCCGGTCTGGCCGCTGCTCGCCACCCTGGCCGTGCAGACCCTGGCCACCATGGCGTTGTATTCCTTGCCCACGGTCGCGCCGGAGATCGCGAAAGACCTGCATGTCCCCGGCACTCTGATCGGCAGCCTCGTCGCCACCGCGTACGGCGTCGGCATCCTGTCCGCCCTGGTCTCCCCCGGCGTGGTCCGCAAATACGGCGGCGTGCGAACCACCCAAGCGGTACTGCTGGCCGCCGCCGGCATGCTGCTGCTGGCCGCGCTCGGGTCCGGCGTCACCGGCCTCGCGTTGTCCGTCATCGCCCTGGGCATCGGCTACGGCGCCGCCGCCCCCGCCAGCACCCATCTTCTGGTGCCGCAAACCCCGCAGCCCGTCTTCAACCTGGTGATGTCGTTCCGCCAGATCGGAGTCCCCTTCGGCGGCGTCATGGCCGCCCTGATCCTGCCGCCCTTGGTCCTGGCGATCGGCTGGCGCGGCTCGCTGCTCACCGAACTCGTCCCGGTCGTGCTGCTGATGCTGCTGATGGAAATCCCCCGCAAACGCTGGGACAGCGACCGAGACCCCACCCGCCGCGTCTTCGGCCGCACCCTGTGGCAACCCTTCGCCCTGCTGCGCGAACCGAGGTTCCGCCGCCTGTCCGTCGCCGCCTTCGTCTACGCCGGCCTGTCCCTGTGCCTGATCGCCTTCATGACCGTGCAACTGACCACCATCGTCCACCTGGACCTGATAGAGGCCGGCCAGGTGCTCGCCGCCTATCAGATCGCCGGTTCGATCAGCCGTCCGATCTGGGGCTGGGTCGCCGACCGCCTGCTGACCCCGGCACAAACCCTGGCGATCCACGGCGTCGGCATGGCCATCTGTTCGGTTCTGACCGGCCTCTACGGCCCCGGCTGGCCGCTGTGGGCGATCATGGCCAACGCTCTGTTGGCCGGCTGCACCGCCGGCGGCTACACCGGCGTCGGCTACGCCGAATACGCCACCCTGGGCGGCACCCGCCGCACCGAGGCCACCGGTCTGGGCACCGCCATCTTCTTCGCCGGCGGCATGGCCGTCCCCCCGATCTTCGGCGCCTCGATCGCCAGCTTCGGCGGCTACCAGGGCAGCTACGCCATCGCCGCTATCTGCGCCCTGGCCAGCGCCGCCTTGCTGGCCTGGCCCACCAGGACACGTCCGAACGGATGAGGACACGGGATTGGCCCCGTCGTCACCTCGTCACCCGTGACCCCCGCCAATCGCCATGTCGCCGTCGAATGCGACGCAAGCCAACGACGTTATTCAATCATTCGGAGGGACAGCATAATCCCAAAGTCCGGCACGGGCTCGACGTCCACACGCGCACCGTGCAGCGCGGCGACCTCCTGAATGCTCCGCACGTTTGCGCTATGCACCTCGGCATAAGACGTCTCCTGCGGGAAGCTGACGGTGATCTCCGGGCCGTTGGGCCGTTCGGATCCTACCAATAATAGTCGTCGACCTGGCGAGGAAGCGATTGCGTACTCCAGCAGGCGAAGCAGAATTGTCCGGAAAGGCTCCAGTGGAAAGCGCGTCTTGAGTTGCGGCTGGATGCCGAACTCGACACGCACCGAATGTTCGGCCAACAGGGCCGACAATCGATTCAGAAGCGCCCGCACCTCGGCATCGATGTCGAGATCTTTCGAAACCGCTCCGTCTGGGGGCACCGAGCTCGGTGGCGCTCTCTCAGAGACCACGGCAAATGGTTCGGCATTGATAGGTAGCAGGCTTTCGACCGGCAGTTTGTCCGCAAGAATGATATTGTGTGTGTCCAGCAATATGCCCCAATAGGTGATCGACCTACGATCTCTCAAACGCCGGATGCTTCCCTCATTCACCAGATCGCCGATTCGAAACAGCTTGCCGTTGAGATAAATGGCATGCTCCGGAGCCAGATAGACATCACGATCAGGCACTTGATCGGCCACCGCGTTCTTCCTGATGTGGACCGGCAGCTCAGCACGTTGACGCCGCGACAGGATGACCTCCCGCCGACCAATCCAGGCAATAGATACAAATCTCGGCTCGCCGCGGAGCAAGACCCAGACATGATCTTCGACAGACAGTGTCTCAACCGCCCGGTAACCTCCAGGCGTCAAAAGCCGGGTGCCCGTCGCAATACCGCACAATCTGGTTGATACATCAGCGGCAATCGCCGTAGTACGAGTAGCGATCACGTGCGGGAAAACGTCGTGTTATTACCGGGAAATTTCCTGAGGACGCTTATGTCCGGCGGTAAGGACACTGACATTAGGCAAAATCGCAGAGGCCAGAAGCCGATAAGCCGCGATGGATCATCAATCTCCGGCGACTTATTGCGATGCAGCCGAAAACGTCCGTTGATCGCAGATGCTGCATAAAGCGCGGGAGCAAGAAAAATCGACAATATCCCCAATTTTCTGTTGCGCAATAAGAATGAGTAACAGCATCGCCACGCCACCGCTTCCTCCCTGATCGTGGGATCACGCTTTTGACAACTTGCCATGCAAGCAAACATAACGCAAGTGTAAGCTGGAGCCAGAAGAGAGTTGGAAATATCCAGTAATAAGCCGCATTTTTGATAGATGCGGCCGGGAGGGATAAAAACATAGACTGTGACGCTTATTGAATGCTTGGATGGATACGAAAAGGCATGCCTCTCGGGTCTGACGGCCCCTGATCTCTTCAATCGAACGCCCTGTCAAAGGTCCGGATCAAAATGGGCTGCAGGGTGGCCATCTTCGGCACGACGCCGTCAGGCGAAGTCTCGAACGGATCCATCAGGCCATTTTTCGTGTCGGTGATCGCACCGCGGTCGAGCCGTTGCGAAAACGTTGGCGGGATATCCGCCGCATGCGCGACCGTCACCAAGGAACGCGACCTCTACGACGCACCTACCGTCTGGAATCGATCACCACTGACCCGCCTATCGCAGAAACACCTTCGGCACGCCCTCGGTATCCATACACGCGAACACCAGCGCCGCGGACCAACACAGCAGCGACAACGCCC
The DNA here is from genome assembly GCF_009765975.1 of Acidisphaera sp. S103. Classification (GTDB taxonomy): domain Bacteria; phylum Pseudomonadota; class Alphaproteobacteria; order Acetobacterales; family Acetobacteraceae; genus Rhodopila. The sequence goes on from NZ_LMUJ01000063.1 coordinate 4,340, forward strand.
CCGCGACACGCGCGGACACCGGCATTCGCCGTTCGGCAGCCAACGCCACCACGTATCCACCGCGATGGAACATGGCGGCATTCACCAGCCCCAGTCCGATGGAGATCAGCTTCGGCGTCCAATACGCGTGCGCCCCCACCGCCACCGGATCATACAGGAACAGCGCCAGTCCGGTGATGACGGTAACCGTAAACGTCGCCCACACCCAGGGCAGCACATGTTCCGCGAAAGCCCGCAGCGGAACCGTCCCGCGCCAGCCCATCAACCGGAAATCCAGCATCCCGATCCCGCCGAAGAACGCCGCCATCGACATGATATGGGCAATTCGGACCACGAAATGGAACCGCTGGATTGCGAAATGGTAAGGTCGCCAATCGACCGCCGCGAGAACCGGGAACGGGATGCGAATAGCGTCGAAGAGGCTGATATCGGCCATGATTCTACGGTTTTTGATCCAAAATCGGCGCCTGTCCAGGCCACCTGCGGGGGCCTTGTTATTGCGAACGCTCCGCATTAACAAGTCAGGGTGCTGAAAACAGGACACACCATCATGCCCCATGCGGTGCCTCTGCATCTGGTGGCCGTTCTCGCCGGTGTCGTCAGCCTGGGCGGAACCGCCATGGCCGCGGACCCGATCAGCCTGACGCTGAAGGATCACCACTTCACCCCGACCGACGTCACTGCCCCGGCAAACGAGCGTTTCCGCATCCAGGTCGTCAATCAAGACCCCACCCCCTCCGAATTCGAGAGCAGCGACCTGCGCATCGAAAAAATCGTCGTCCCCGGCGGCAAGATCACCGTGATGGCCGGCCCGCTGAAGCCCGGCAAATACGCCTTCTTCGACGACTACAACCCGGATCAGGCCAAGGGCACACTGACCGCCGTCGCAACACCGGCCGGGAAATAGACGCAATGCTCGCAAGCCTGATCATCGTATTCCGAGAAGTCCTGGAAGCCGGCCTGATCGTCGGCGTCGTCATGGCAGCCACCCAGGGGATCATCGGCCGGACCATCTGGCTGGCGGGCGGCATCGCCGCAGGCGTCGCCGGTGCCGGATGCCTGGCTTTGTTCGCCGGTGCGCTGGAATCGGCCTTCGCCGGGTCGGGGCAGGAGGTCTTCAACGCCTCCATCCTTGTCGCCGCCGTGGTGATGCTGAGCTGGCACCAACTCTGGATGGCCTCGCACGGCAAGCAGATGGCCGCCGAGATGAAAACCATGGGCCGAGATGTCGCCCAAGGCCGCCGATCCCTCTTCGCCCTCGCCATCGTGGTCGCCGTCGCGGTGCTGCGAGAAGGCGCCGAGGTCGTTTTGTTCCTGTACGGAATAGCCGCCGCCGGCCACGACGGCTGGCCCGCGCTGATGCTGGGCGGCGCCGGCGGCGTGGCCCTGGGCGCATTGGTTTCGTTCCTGCTGTATCGCGGCCTGCTCGCCATCCCCGTGCATCGCCTGTTCGCCGTCACCGGCTGGCTGATCGCGCTGCTGGCCGCCGGTATGGCCGGCCAGGCCGCCGCCATCCTGGCCGGCATCGACCTGATCCCCGCCTGGGGCTACCAGCTTTGGGACACATCCTGGCTCCTCCCCGAGGACGGTCTGCTCGGCCGCGCCCTGCACGCGATGATTGGCTATTCCGACCGGCCGATGGGCGTGCAACTCGCCGCCTGGGCCGTCGTCCTCACTGCGCTGGTCGTCGGCGCCCGCCTGATCCGCGGCGGTTCGGATAAGCCACGCGCTGTCACTCCCGACCGTGGCATTGCTTGAAAGGTTGATCGCATGAAACCCCTGGCCGCCGTGTTCGCCGCCGCCCTTCTGCTGCCCGCCGCCGCCAACGCCCGCGAGTATTTCGTCGGCGGCCCGGTCCACGCCCACGATATGGAGATCGTCGCCAACTATCTGGTCGGCGTCGAAATGGCACCGATGGCGCCGGGCATGGTCATGGGCGGCCCGGATGTGATCCATCTGGAGGCCGACGTCCACGCCACCGCCGACAACGCCTACGGCTATTCCGATGGCGAGTGGATCGCCTACCTGACCATCGGTTACGCGATCGAGAAGACCGGAACGGCATGGAAATCCAGCGGCACACTGAAGCCGATGATCGCCAAGGACGGAACCCACTACGCCGACAACCTGAAGATGGACGGCCCCGGGACCTACAAGGTCACCTACCACTTCACCTCCCCGGAATCGAACGGCTTCTTCCGCCACGTCGACAAGGAAACCGGCGTCCCCGCCTGGTGGTCCCCCTTCAGCGAGACCTTCACGTTCCAATACCCCCAGAAGTAGCCCGCCTCGATCACGGGCGACGAAAGCGGGCCGCCCCAACCGATCGCGGGGGGCGAAAGCGGACCACCCCAACCGATAGCGGGGGCTGAAGCGGGCCACCCTAGCCGATCGCGCGCGGCGAAAACGGGCCGCCCCAACCGATCGCAGGGGGGGCGAAAGTGGGCTGCCCCAGCCGATCGCGGCGACCCACCCCCACCCCATCCGTCATGGCCGGGCAAAGTCCCGGCCATCCACGCTTCGCCGGCGACCTCAATCCACCAGCACCCGAAAGTATTGAACCGGAACAACAA
>NZ_LMUJ01000063.1:6988-58108 GCF_009765975.1 Acidisphaera sp. S103
CGCCGCATCACGCCCGACCTGATGACAAAACCGCCCGCCGAAGGTAATGAATAGCCTCCGGAGACATCGGATCTCCTGAATTGCCGGAGGTCAAATGTCGACAGTCACCACGCACCTCAACCACGGCATAACGTTCGGCACGTCCGGTTACGTCTCGCCGCTGACGATCACCTCAACCGGGGTCGTCAACAACAACGGCAGCGGCAGGGCTATTTTCGGCGGCACTGAGACCGTCGTGAACGACGGCCAGATCATCGCGACCGGAAGCGCCCCCGGCGCCGGCTACGGGTATGCGGGCGTCTATCTCTTCAGCGGTTATGTCAACAACCATGGCACGATCACGTCGTCGACCGGCAATGCCGTATTGCTCCAAACGACCGGCACCGTCGTCAACAGCGGCTTCATTTACGGCGGACGCTGGGGCATCACCAGCCGCGGCCTGACCACCGTTACGAACACCGGCACGATCTCGGCAGCCTCGCAGGGGATCGTCCTGGAAGCCGGCGGGATCGTCACCAACACCAACCTGATCACCGGAGCCCAGGGCGTCGGCATCAGCGGCGGCATCGGAACGGTCGACAACTCCGGCACCATCACCAGCTACAACCCCGCCGTGGGCATCACGGGCGGTTCGGTCAGCAACGCCAGCACCGGCTTGATCTCGGTCGATGGCCTTTACGCGGCGGTAGCCGTCTCATCCGCCGCCGGTTCGGTCACCAACGCCGGAACCATGTCCGGGTATATCGGCGTCCAATTCGGCAACTACAACAACACTCTGATCGACACCGGCACCATCATCGGCAACGACGCCCCGAACGGCGGTGCGGTTCTGTTTGGGTCCGGCAATGACCTGCTGCGCTTCGACCCTTCGGCCAGCGTCACGATCCAAGGCTTGGTCGATGGCGGGGGCGGCACCAACACGCTGGACTTCGCGTCAGGCGCCGGCACGCTGACCGGCCGAGCGGCAGACTTCACCAACTTCACCCAAGGGTCCATCGCATCGGGCGCGCAATGGACCTTCGACGGCAACGTCACGCTGGGCACCGGCATCGACCTGACGGCCCTGGGCGCCCTGACCGTCGCCGGCACCGTTGCAAACTACGGCACGATCTCGTCCACCAACTACGGCATCCAGTTGGGCGGCGGCACCATCTTCGACTCCGGCGTGATCGCCGGCACCAAGCCGATTTCATTCGGAACCGGCGACAATCTGCTGGTCGTGGAAGCATCAGGCACCGCCATCACCGGCACCATCGCCGGCTTCACCGGCCCTCACGACGCCATCGACCTCACATCGCTGAGCGACATCGACAACAACGCCACCACCAGCTTCGACACCCTGACCAACGTGCTGACGGTCACCGGCGACAACGGCTCTGTCCAGTTGCACCTCGGCAACCAGAACTACACCGGCGTCGTCTGGCAGGCGACCAACGACGGCAGCAACGGCACCGAGGTCACACCGCTATGCTTCCGCACCGGCACCGCCATCGCCACGCCTGATGGTGAACAACCCGTCGAACACCTCAAGCCGGGCGACCTCGTGCTAACCGCCGGCGGCCAGGCCCGCCCCGTCGTCTGGATCGGCACCGGCCGGGTCCTGGCAACACGCGGCCGCCGCACCGCGGCAACCCCGGTGATCGTCCGCAAGGACGCCCTGGCACCTAACGTGCCGAACCGGGACCTGCACGTGACCAGGGCGCACGCGCTTTATATCGACAAAGTTCTGATCCCGGTCGAATTCCTGGTCAACCACCGGACGATCGTCTGGGACGACCGCGCCCAGGAAGTCGAGCTGTACCACGTGGAACTGGAAAGCCACGACGTGCTGATCGCCAACGGTGCCCCGGCCGAAACCTACCGCGACGACGGCAACCGCTGGCTGTTCCACAACGCCAACAGCGGCTGGCACCTGCCGCCGCAGCCTCCATGCGCACCGGTGCTGACCGGCGGTCCGATCGTCGATGCGGCCTGGCGACGGCTGCTCGATCGCGCCGGCCCGCGTGACACGTTCTCGTTAACGAACGACCCCGATCTGCACCTGATCGTCAACGGCACGCGCGTGAACGCGCAAGGCAAGCGGAACGGCGCCTACATCTTCCGCCTCCCCTCCGCCCCGACAAGCGTAACCGTCGCCTCCCGGTCCGGCATCCCCTCCGAACTCGGCATCGCCCGCGATCCCCGGCCGCTCGGTGTCGCACTGCGGCGCGTGGAAATATGCCAAAGCTGGAAATTCATGTTCCTCGACGCCGATGATGACCGGCTGACCGCCGGCTTCCACGATTACGAGCCATCCAACCGCCTGCGCTGGACCGATGGCCATGCACACCTGCCGATCGAGGCATTCGCCCAATTCGACTCAGGCGCTGAGGTCATCCTGTACCTGACGGGCGCAACCCAATATCATCGTCCAGGACGCGCCGCGGCATAGCAACCGCGCCGCGCATTGGTTGTAAATACGCAGTCCAATAAAGCCGAGAAGGCAATCACACATCCGCGGCCAAGGCCTGCCTTATCTGAAGAAAGCCTAATGATCTTTCCATCGCATCATTCGGCGGGACCGTACATGTCTGGCTCCGGGCGATTGCGGTCGGCGGGACAGACATAGCGTCCGTGGCAATGAGCCGGTCTTTACGCCCCATCTTCCACCAGCACCACATGCAGCCGCCGCGGCCCATGTGCCCCCAACTCCAATGCCTGCTCGATATCTGCCGACCGAGACGGCCCCGTCACCAGCATCACATTCCGCGGCATCCCGCCGATCTCCGCCCGCAGCCGGTCCCACGCCTCCTCATACGCCCCCACCACGGCCGACGCCCGCAGCACCACCACCGCCGTATCCGCCAGCAAATTCAGCGTCACCGGCCGCTCCGGAGCACTAGGAAACATCAGCGTCCCCGTCTCCGCGATCCCCGCGAATCCGTGCTGCACGCTGACCGCGTCCGTCCCCTGCGCCCGCCCTTCCCGAATATCCAGCAACGGTCGCGCCGACCACGGAATCGCCTGCAACTCCGGGTGAGGCGCCATCACCAGCGACCCCGGCAAATTCAACGCCGCCAGGTAATCCGCCACCGCCCCCGGCACCGCGTCCAGATCCGCCACCCGCACGACGGTGCCGAACTCCTTCTCCACATTCCGCACAAACAAATCCACCTGCTCAGCGTGCGGCAACCGAGACCGCGCCGGCACCAAATGCCGAGGATGCGCCGCCATCCGCCCCCACAGCATCGCCACCTGATCCGCCGGCAACGCCCCCCGCCGCAACCCCCGCCGAATGGCGTTCAACACCGCCTCCCGCCCCATCAGACCAACCCCGCCCGTTGAGCCTTCGCGTATCGGGCAAAGAACGTTTCGCCTTCCGGTGCCGGCATATCCCGCCCCTCGGTCCATCCACCCGCCAACGGCAACCGCCCAAACCGTCCCTTCCGGCGCCCCAACAACCCCAACCCAAAAGCCGCCACCCGAGTCGCCAACCGATACAACCCCGGCCGCCGCGCAAAAAACCCCCAGAACGCCAACCCGCGACGCATCGCCCCCGGAGTCAGATGCCGCTCAAACTCCCGCTCGCGCCAATGCCGCATCAGCTTCGGCAGCGGAATCCGCACCGGGCAAACACTCTCGCACTTCCCACAGAACGTGGACGCATTCGGCAAATGCCCAGCCTTCTCCACCCCGATCAGACTAGGCGTCAGCACCGCCCCCATCGGCCCCGGATAAACCCACCCATACGCATGCCCGCCGACAGCCCCATAAACCGGACAATGATTCATGCACGCCGCGCAACGAATACACCGCAGCATCTCCTGGAAATCCGTCCCGAACATCGCCGACCGCCCATTGTCGATCAGCACCACATGATATTCCTCCGGCCCATCCAAATCCCCCGGCCGCCGCACCCCAGTGGAAAATGTCGTATAAACCGAAAAGTCCTGTCCCGTAGCCGACCGAGCCAACACCCGCAGCAGCGAAGTCGCATCCTCCAGCGTAGGCACACACTTCTCAATACTAGCCAGCACGATATGCACCCGAGGCAACGTCTGCGTCAGGTCCCCATTCCCCTCATTCGTAACGATCACGCTGCTGCCCGTCTCGGCGATCAGGAAATTCGCCCCGGTAATCCCTACATCCGCCGCCAAAAACTTCGACCGCAGCTTCGTCCGAGCCTCCACCAGCACATCCCGCCGCTCAGCAAACGTCCGGTCCGCCGGCAAATCGGTATGAGCCTTCCGAAACGCCTCCTCCCAATCCTCCATATTCAAATGAAATGCCGGCGCAATAATGTGGCTCGGTAATTCATGCCGCAACTGAATGATATACTCGCCCAGATCGGTCTCAACCGGCGTAATCCCATGCCGCTCCAGATGGTCATTGATCGCGATCTCTTCGCCGATCATCGACTTCCCCTTGGTAACGGTCTTCGCTCCCACCCGCTGGCAAATCGCCAGCACCGCCGCCCTGGCCTCATCCGCATCCGAACACCAGTGCACCACCCCGCCGGCCGCCTGGACCTTCGCCTCATACGCCTCCAGATAAAAATCCAGATTCGCCAGCGCATGGTTCTTGATGTCGCGCGCGGTATCCCGCAGCGTCTCAAACTCCGGCAACGCCGCCACCGCCGCCGCCCGCCGAGCGATGAAACTCGGCCCGCTCCGAGCCAACGCCCGCTGCAAGCCAGCGTTCGCCAGCGCCTGATGCGCGTTTTCCTTGAAAGCCGGGGATGTCGAGATGTGCATGCCCCCAAGATACCGCCCGCCCCCACCAAACGCCATGGCCCTTGGCGCGCACGCCCCGCTCCGTTATCCCTTCCCCAACGCAGCCCACCGAGGAAACAGGCCCATGACGCGCACCCACAACATCGCGGTTCTCCCCGGCGACGGAATCGGCAAGGAAACCGTGCCCGAGTCGCTGAAAGTGCTGGACGCCGCCGCGCGCCGCTTCGGCTTCGACCTCAACCTGACCCACTACGACTGGTCCTGCGAGACCTACAAAGACACCGGCATGATGATGCCGCCGGACGGTCTGGACCAGCTCGGGAAATCCGACTCCATCCTGCTGGGCGCCGTCGGCTGGCCCGGCGTGCCCGACCACATTTCCCTGTGGGGCCTGCTGATCCCCATCCGCCGCGGCTTCGACCAGTATGCCAACGTCCGCCCCTGCAAGCTGATGCCCGGCGTCCGCACCCCGCTGGCCGGCCGCACCGAGGCCGATATCGACTTCTTCGTCGTCCGCGAAAACACCGAAGGCGAATACTCATCCGTCGGCGGCCGCATGTTCGAGGGCACCGACCGCGAATTCGTCTCCCAGCAGACCGTTCTGTCGCGCGTCGGCACCGACCGCATCCTGAAATACGCGTTCGAGCTGGCCATGACCCGCCCGAAGAAGCACGTCACCTCGGCCACCAAGTCGAACGGCATCGCCATCACCATGCCGTACTGGGACGAACGCTTCGCCGCCATGGCCAAGAACTACCCCGAGATCCGCACCGACCAGTACCACATCGACATCCTGTGCGCTCACTTCGTGCAGCACCCGGATTGGTTCGATGTCGTTGTCGGCTCCAACCTGTTCGGCGACATCCTGTCCGACCTGGGCCCCGCCGTCGCCGGGTCCATCGGTATCGCCGCCGGCGGCAACATCAACCCCGAACGCAAATTCCCCTCGATGTTCGAGCCCGTGCACGGCTCCGCTCCCGATATTGCGGGAAAATTCATCTGCAACCCGATCGGCCAGATCTGGTCCGCCGCACTGATGCTGGAGCACCTGGGCGAGGCGGAAGCCGCCAAGACCATCGTCGACGCCATCGAAACCCTGCTGCGCGAAAGCGGCCCCAAAACCCGGGACATGGGCGGCCAGGCCGGCACCGCGGATGTGGGCACCGCGATCGCGGAACTGGTGGCGGCGCGGTAGGCACAAACTCAGGGGCAACCCTGACGCGTCGCATCGGCGGGCGGACCGGCATTGTCGCTGAGCCTCCGGCATCGCCGCGCAACCGTCATGGCGGGCGTAGGCCCGCCATCCACGCCTTTGTTTTGCGAATAAAAAGCACGGATACGCCCTCCGTCGCCACACCGCTGTCCGCCGCAACAGCATCTGAACTGGCGGCTCTCAATGCCCGCGCAAGCCAATCGGTTCGGTCGGCCAACCCCGCGACAAAACCGCCAGGTCAAACGCGGCCTCGCCAAGCGTAGTCGGAATCGCCAAAAAACGGCACAAACATAAAATATCCGGCCAGAGCCGTCAGATTACCGTGCCGGCCGTTGAACAGCCTGCCGAAACGTTTGAGTGATATTCCGCCGCACCCAGAACCGCTCAGCCTCGACGCTGAGGAAGCCCCGCGGAAGTGATCAATCGCATCGGTGCCGGTTCCGAAAGGGAAAAGATGAACATGCAGCGCATCCGCATCCCCCCAACCGTCGCCGCCGTGGCGCTGGTGGCCGCGCTTGGCGGCGTCGCTCTCGCCGCACAGGACAGGTACACCTTGCAGGTGCCGGGCGGTCTCGCCTTCTCCGAGTTCAGGGGTTACGACCAATGGCAGACCATAGCCGTCAGCCAAAACGGGGCATTAATCGACACGATCGTCGGCAATCCCGCGATGATCGAAGCCTTCAAGGCGGGCATCCCCGGCAACGGCAAGCCTTTCCCCGACGGCGCCAAAATGGCGAAAATCCATTGGAAGGCGGTCAAGAACACCGCGGAGCCCGGTGATCCCACCGTGCCGGGTGCCCTGGATGACGTCGACTTCATGGCGAAGGACAGCAAGCGGTTCGCCGACAGTGGCGGCTGGGGATTTGGCGTGTTCGAGTATGATGCCGCGACCGACACGTTCAGGCCCGGCGACTTAACCGACAAGCCGCCGCAGGCGCACGATGCCAAGTGCGGATTCGCATGCCACACGATCGCAGCCGCAAAGGACTACGTTTTCACCGCCTACCCAAAACGCTGAGGGCGCCGCTGCCTTCGACGGGGACGGAACATCGAACATCGTCACGATGGATGGGTCGAGCATGACGGAGCACGAAAACGATCGCCAGCGCATATCACGCCGCGCGGCACTCACGCGAACGGCGCTTGCACTCGGCGCCGCGACGGCCGCGACGGTAGCCCGCCAGGCGGCAGCGCAGCAGAAGGTCACGCAGACACTCGCAAACTACCAGGGTACGCCGAAAGGCAACGATCACTGCGAGGTCTGCCTCAACTTCCAACCACCGAACACCTGCAAATTCGTTCAGGGCGATATCAGTCCAAACGGTTGGTGCCAGTTGTTTACACCCAAATCGCAATGATTCGCATTGCGTGGTATAGCGTTTGTCGCTTCGATTGAGTAGAAGCCAGCTACCCCCCGATCCGCACCCGCCAGTACCACGTCAACATCCTGCGCGTGCAACTCGTGCCGTACCCGGATTGGTTGGAGGTCGTCGTCGGCTCCAACCTGGTCGGCGCCATCCCGTCCGACTTGGACCCCGCCGTCACCGGCTCCATCGGCATCACCGCCAGCACCAACATCAACCCGAACGCAAATTCCCCTCGATGTAGCCTGCCGGCATACCTGTACTGTCAGGGCCGGGCGTGTCCCGGCCATCTGCGCTTCGTCGGCCAGAGAAAAGAGAGCCAGATATGCCTGGCCACTACGGATAAGCCACCGCTGATCCAGCCCGACAGTTCTCTACCTATCATTACCGGCGGGTTTGGTCCAGCCAGCCACGAGTTTCCGGCGTTTCGGTAAAGAAAAAGCCATACCGCAGTAGTGCCAACTTGGCAAAAATCTGACCCTCGGTCGGCCTCACACGCGAAATACGCGCATTGCCCCGATTAGCGATTCCGTGGTCATCCAAATGGTTGCATGATAATGACGAAATGTGTAGGAATTGAAGACTGCAACCTTGGATCGTAACCACCAGAGGAATTTTGGAACTTCACGACCTAAAATCACTGCTTCAGGACCACCTCACTGATGGGTTGGTCACTGTTGTTGGTTCGGGCTTGTCGTGTGCCGAGGGGCTCCCGGGAATGGGAGCCCTTGCGGACCATCTTCAAACGACGATCGAGCCAGATCTTTCAATGATCGACAAGGCTCGCTGGAGCGAGATATCACCCTTGATAATGTCAAACGGCCTAGAGGCTGCGTTACTACTAAAGCCACCCACACCTACCTTGGAAGCGGCCATTGTCGCAAAGACGGTCGAACTTATTGCCCAGCGTGAGCGCGAAATCGTAGCGGAGGTGTTCGCGAAGACCCGAATTCTACGATTTACCCGTCTGGTGAAATACCTCCTGAAACCTGAAGCAGGCATGCCAGTCATCACTACAAATTATGATCGCCTGATTGAAATCGCCGCAGAAGAAGCCGGTCTTGGTGCCGACACCCTTTTCGTCGGTCAATTCGCCGGACAGCTAAATGAGCGAGAAAGCCAGCTGAGTTTCTGCCGAGACGTTTCGTTAACACAGAGGCGCCGTATCCAATATCGTTATCAGAAACGGGTGAATGTTTTCAAACCACATGGCAGTTTGGATTGGTACTTTCGTGAGGGGAAGCCGGTTCGCTACGCTGGCGAACTCCCATTGCCACGGTTGATTATCACGCCCGGCCTCAACAAATTCCGAAACGGATACGAGAGCCCGTTTGATCGACACCGCGAACGCGCGAACAGAGCAATTGACGCCGCAAGCCGCTTTCTCGTGTTGGGTTATGGGTTCAACGACGATCACCTCGAAACACACCTGACGCCGCGAATCAAGAGCGGCATTCCGAGCCTACTGCTCACACACACGCTTTCACACAACGCGCTGAAGCTCACACGTCAGCATTCCAACATCATGGCCATTCAGCACGGATTTGATGGAGGCAAGGACGGTTCGTGGGTTTTCATTAATGCAACGGAGTCCTTTATCCCCGATCTCGCCCTTTGGGATCTTAGTGTTTTCGTTCCGGAGGTCCTCGAACCATGACAGACGCCGCGCTTCAATTTGTTGATCACGATAAGGTCGGCCGGGTTGCCTCAGTCGACACGAGCTGCGTCACGATAGATGTGACGAATTCGATTCTTTTGACCCGCATCGGAATTGGCCAGCTCATCGCCATTCGCGGCGCCACTGAGCGAGAATATCTCATCGCGATGACCGAACGTGTGACGCGGAGCATGCGCGAAGAGTTACCGAACCTCGACGATGTCGGAGAGGGGGGCGCAGTCTTGCGCACGGTTCCGACGGACCTTATGCAGGCGATTCTCATCGGTACGTTCCGAACGATCGAGGGGGCCAAAGCAAATACCTTCAAGCGCGGGGCAGACAGCTTTCCGCAGATCGACCGAGAATGCTTCGTTATTGAAGGCGTCAATCTCCAGCGTTTTATGGGAATACTCGGCGCCGGCGTTAGCGAAGACGAGCGATTAAAACTTGGTAAATTCGTCGCAGACCGTTCGGCGGATGCAATTGCTAGTGGCGACAAATTTTTTCAGCGCCATGCTGCCGTTTTGGGGAGTACCGGCTCGGGTAAAAGCTGGGCGGTCGCACTTATTTTGGAGCGAGCCGCCAAGCTGAAATTTCCGAATATCATCGTTTTTGACATGCACGGTGAATATGCACCGCTCGCCAACAGGGCACTCGGAGGCTTCGCCCAGCGGTTTCGCATCGCAGGCCCTGGCGATCTGGAAAATCCGGGCGAAGATGTGTTATTTTTACCATATTGGCTGCTAAATCGCGACGAAATGTTATCGATGATTTTGGACCGGAGCGATCAGAACGCCCCGAACCAAGCCTCACGGTTCACGTTGCACGTCCGCACGCTGAAGGGTGAGAGACTCGACGCCGAAAAGCAGCATACGGTGAAGAAGACTTTCACGGTGGATTCGCCAATTCCTTATAGTGTGAACAAGCTGTTTAAGCTGCTGGAGACAGACAATACGACCAAGGGAGTTGGCAAAACCGGCCCCGTTAAGGGCGAGTGGGAAGATAAACTGACCCGCTTTCTGTCGCGCCTAGAAGCAAAGCTTGAAGATCGCCGATATGGCTTCATGTTCCAGCCTCCCACAGTAGCAATTGCGTATGGGTGGCTGGCCACCCAAGTGCTCAAGCTCTTGGGATCGGACGGTGGCTCGGGTATCAAGATCGTAGACTTTTCGGAGGTTCCGGCGGATGTGCTCCCGGTCGTTACGGGCACGCTCGCGCGGCTTCTCTATGATGTCCAGTTTTGGATGGACTCCAACACGCGGACACCTGTGACGCTACTCTGCGATGAAGCTCATCTTTATCTACCTGTGCGCGACGACGCCGACGCGGTACAGCGCCAAGCTCTCGGGTCCTTCGAACGCATCGCCAAGGAGGGTCGTAAATACGGCTTTTCCCTTCTGGTAGTGAGCCAACGCCCCTCAGATGTCAGTCGAACGATCCTCAGCCAATGTAACAATTTTCTGGCATTGCGTTTGACCAACGAAACCGACCAAGGTGTCATCAAACGGCTCATGCCGGACTCACTGGCCGGCCTGACTAGCGTCCTACCTTTGCTCGATACAGGCGAGGCGCTACTTCTGGGTGATGCCGTCCTGCTACCGACCCGTATTAAACTCGACATTCCCAAAATCCCACCGGACAGTGCGACACGGGACTTCTGGAGGGAGTGGGGCACCAACCAGCCACAACCGGCCGCGATATTGTCAGCCATCGAACGCCTCAGGAGCCAGTCGCGTAACTGACTGGTGGCAAAGACAAGTTCTCCCAGGCTCAATGTCATTCATCCCACCGACGGACGCATCAATGGCCGGAAACGAACTCTTACAAACCCACATAGACAGCACCACCAAAGCTGAGGCCGCCGCCGTCCTCGCCGAGATAGGCCTGACTGTGTCCGACGCCATACGCCTCATGCTGACCCGAGTCGCGATCGAGCATGCACTCCCATTCGATCCTCTGATCCCCAACGCCACCACCGTTGCCGCCATGAGGGAAGCTCAAGCCGGAAATCTGCCACGCGCCAACAGCATCGAAGAGCTCAAGAACACGCTCGCTTGAGCTCACCGGCCAATTCAAGCGCTCAATCAACACACGACATCGGGCCACTCGGTCCCAAGAAAGCAACCGCCACCCCCCGGTTACGATGACCGCCAAGTGGCCGATCCGCGCGGTGCCCGCGCGCCAGCCAACAGACCTTCCGTGCTGATATCCTCATCCAACTCCGGCCAGTGGATACCATAGCCGGCACCGGCCATTTCCCAGTGCGCGCGTTGGGCCGGCGTGGCGTCGACGAGCCTCGGATACCACGCCAAGGGAACGGCAATCGTGCGCCCATCCATCAGCGCCACGATCAGCTCGTCGTCGCTGACCGTAACGTCTCGGACCCGGATATCTGTTCCCCCAACCAGTGCCGAAGAACTCACGCCATGCCTCCAACAGCTCAGGTTGATAGTCGCGGACTGGTCGCAGAATAGCACCCAGATCGTGGGCAAAAGCTGGAGCAAACTACAGCTTGGGCCGGCACCGACGGTCCAGCAAGCAACCTCATCCCCAAAAATACCCCACACCCCACCTTGTCCCACCGCCCCACACCCCCACCTCCCCCAGATTATAGAACAAACATCGAACGACACCCCATTGCCCAACCCCGACGCCTACGATCCCGAAGCCATCTACGACCCCAACGGCCCCCTAGACCCAACCGTCATGGAGGAAGCCGTCCACACTATCATGTCCGGCATCGAACCAGACCCATCCGACACCCCCACCGCCACCGCCCGCCGCATGTACGCCGCCCTGCGCGCCCTGGCCGCCCTCCACCCCCGCAACCCGCCCGAACTCATGCTCGGTGTCCAGGCCCTCAGCGCCTACCACGCCGCCACGTCACCGCCGCCGCCAGCGCGGCCCGAGCCTTCGATTCCATGCTGAGGGCACTCGAACGCCGCCAAGCCAAGCCGCTCTCCATCCCCATCGGCCGCCCACCCCCACAAACCTGGCCGCCCCCCGACCTGCCCGCTGTCCAATCCCCTGAACCCGAAGACCCAGCCCACCCGGACCAGATGGACGACGACGAACTCATCACCGCCTGGGCCGCCAAGGGCCAGCAATGGCTGCAAGACCCCAACCAGGGCCTCGACATCGCCAACACGCCCGGAATCCTGCCCGACGGCAGCATGATCGTGCCCTGGAACCCCACCCCGGCGCAGGTGGCGTACATGGAACGCCGCCTGCTGCTGCTCTACGTGCGTGAGCAAGCGGAAAACCGCCGCAACGGCATCACCACCCCCATCCGCATCCGCCCGACTCGCCCCGGCGACCTCATTCCCTGACCAACCAGGACCCCACCGCAATGCCCGCCGATCACCCCCTGCTGGACTACCTGCTGACCGTCCTCGCCGCCGTCATGACACCCGCCCTCAACGACCCCGCCCTCGCCCGCAAGGCGGCGCAACAGGCCATCGACGCCTACCAGCCCCAAACCACCCACGAATTGCTCGCCACCGGCCAGATCCTCGCCTTCGCCCTGACCGCCCTGGAGTCCCTGCGCCTATCCGCCCCCGAAGACGTATCCCCATCGATGAAACTGAAACTCCGAGCCAACGCCAACGGCCTGAACCGATCCGCCAGGGACAATACCCGCCTCCTGGAGGCCAAACCGCCACACCCGGCCTGGCACACCCCCGAACCGCCGCCGCCCGCCAACCCCGATTGGGCCGGCACAATGACCCGCGTCGCCGAGAAACTCGGCCAAAACCCGCCGCCCGCCGCGACTACCCAGCACAGCGTCAACGCCCTGTGGATCGACACGCTGAAAACCGTCGCCCGAGACATCACCCCGCCGAAAAAGCGGGCCGCCCTGCTGCAAACGACCACCCTGGCCACCGATCTCCCCTGTCACCAGCCCGACATATCCGCTATCACCCGCAAAACCGCCCCCCATGACAGGACCGACCCCGATGGCCAAACCCGCCCACGTCTCCACCACCGCGACCGAGTGGGATCGTGACGCCGCCCTGACCACAGCGCGCATCCTGCTGGAAATCCAAGCCATCAACTTCCGCCCCGACGAGCCGTACACCTTCACCTCCGGCTGGAAATCCCCGGTCTATATCGACTGCCGGCGCATCATCTACTTCCCCCGGGCACGCGCGAAGATCTGCGACCTGGCGGTGCAGAAGATCGACCGTCACATCGGCTACGAAACGATCGAGACGGTGGCCGGCGGCGAAACCGCGGGCATCCCCTTCGCCGCCTGGATCGCCGACCGCATGGCCGCGCCGATGTCCTACGTTCGCAAGAAGCCCAAGGGCTTCGGCCAGAACGCCCTGATCGAGGGCGATGTCCCCGTCGGCAAGCGCACCTTGCTGGTGGAAGACCTCACCACCGACGGCGGATCGAAAATCCGCTTCGTCAACGCCCTGCGAGAAGCCGGCGCCATCGTCAACCACACCTTCGTGGTGTTCTTCTACGGCGTCTTCCCCGGCGCGTTCGAAACCTTGGCCAACATGGACATCACCCTGCACAGCCTGTGCACCTGGTGGGACGTGCTGGAAGCCTGCAAGGACCGCCCCTACTTCTCCGACGAGGCCCTGTCGGAAGTCCGCCGCTTCCTGGAAAACCCCGTCGCCTGGTCCGCCGCCCACGGCGGCATCGCCTCGGCCGAGGAAGCCCTCGCCCGCAAAGCCTCCGAAGCCTGACTCATTCCGGCATGGAATAGGCCGCATGGACCGTCTGGAAACCATGCGCCTCTTCCTCCGCGTCGTCGAAACCGCTAGTTTCTCCCAAGCCGCTCGGCTTGAAGGCATCGGCCAGCCCGCCGTCAGCAAGCAGATCGCCGCGTTGGAAGACCGGTTGGGCGCCCAACTGGTCAACCGCACCTCCCGCGGCCTCAGCCTCACCGCCGCCGGCCAGGATTTTTACGACTCAACCCGCCGCCTGCTCGCCGACCTGGAAGAAGCCGAGGCCCGAGTCGGCCGCGGCCAATCCACCCCCGCCGGCCGGATCCGTGTCGCCATCTCCGCCGGCATCGGCCGCCTCTATTTCGTGCCCCGCTTGCCCGCGTTCTTCGAGCAATTCCCCGACGTCACCGTCGACCTCGACGTCTCCGAACGCCATGTCAGCCTGATCGAGGACGGCATCGACGTCGCCCTCCGCATCGGTCATCTCGCCGATTCCACCCTGATCGCCCGCCGGGTCGGCAGCAGCGTCGCCGCCACCGTCGCAACGCCTTCCTACCTGCAACGCGCCGGCGAACCCAAAACCCCAGCCGATCTGGCACATCACGACTGCATCGCCTTCCTGTTCCACGGCGAACCACAGCCATGGAACTTCAACGGTCCCGCCGGCCCGATCACAGTCGAGCCCAAGGGGAAAATCCGCACCAACGACGCCGAACACCTGCGCGCCGCTGTCCGAACCGGCATCGGGATCGGCCACAATGCGAGTTGGCTCCATGCGGCCGACCTCACCGCCGGAACACTGATACCCCTGCTGACCGAATACGCCCCCAACCCCACGCCGATCCATGCCGTCTGCCCGGGGGGTCGGCGCATCCCCGGCCGGGTCCGCGTCTTCATCGACTTCCTCGCCGAGGTGTGCGCGCAAGACCCGTACCTCCGCATCCGATGACCATTCCCCCACGGAATGGAAACTATGCCGCCGCACATTCTTCCGGACCGTCCGGCCCAAGCGCATCTCACCGCCAGATGCAAAAGGTTCGGAACATGTCGAAGTTGAATGGAAAAGTCGCTGTCATCACTGGTGGCAGCAGTGGGATCGGCCTCGCCGCGGCGAAGCGGATGGTCGATGAGGGCGCCTATGTCTTCATCACCGGCCGCCGCCAGGCGGAGCTGGACAAGGCCAAGGCGGCGATCGGCCGCAACGTCACCACCGTCCAGGGCGACGTCGCCAACCTGGACGACCTGGACCGCCTGTTCGCCCAGGTGCGGGCCGAAAAGGGCGTGGTCGACATCGTCGTCGCCAGCGCCGGCTTCGTCGAACACCACACGATCGAAACCGCCACACCCGAGCATTTCGACAAGACCTTCGGCATCAACGCTCGTGGTGTCTTCTTCACCGTCCAGAAGGCGTTGCCGCTGATGACGCGGGGTGGGTCGATCGTCCTGGTGTCCTCCGGCCTGCACCTGAAGGGCTTTCCGGCGCACGGCACCTATTCGGCCACCAAGGCCGCGCTGCGGTCCTTCGCCCGCACCTGGGCGATGGAGCTGAAGGACCGAGGCATCCGCGTCAACACCCTCAGCCCGGGTGCGATCGATACCCCCATCATCGACGGCCAGTTCAAGACGAAGGAAGAAGCCGACAACGCCCGCACAGCGTTCAGCCAGATCACGCCGATCGGCCGGATTGGCCGGCCGGAGGAGATGGCGTCGGCGATCCTGTTCCTCGCGTCGGACGACAGCAGCTACAGCACCGGCATCGACCTCGTCGCCGATGGCGGACTGACCCAGGTGTAGGATTGGCACGCGCCTACAGCCTATCGCGGGATGACGCGCAGCCAACTCAACCCCATGGCGGAGGCGGCGAATACGGCCGCTATCCCCAGGGCG
Organism: Acidisphaera sp. S103; assembly: GCF_009765975.1. Taxonomy (GTDB): domain Bacteria; phylum Pseudomonadota; class Alphaproteobacteria; order Acetobacterales; family Acetobacteraceae; genus Rhodopila. The sequence goes on from NZ_LMUJ01000063.1 coordinate 22,501, forward strand.
ATATGCGTGGCGTGCACGATCGAATCCGGCCCGCCATGGGTCAGCCCCAGCACCACGGCCACCAGCGCGCTGCCGGTGGTCTGCCCGACCAGGCGGGATGTCGACAGCATCCCGCTGCCCGCCCCGGCCCTGTCCGGCGGCGCGCTGCCGATCAGCAGCCGGTTGTTGGGTGCCTGGAAGAACCCGAACCCGGCGCCGCACATGGCAAACCGCCAGGCAATATCCGGCCACGCGGCGGTCGCAGGCATCAGCATCGTCAGCACCAGGCCGCTGGTCATCAAAGCCAACCCCAGCCCGCCCAGGATGCCGGCGGAGTACTTGTCCGCCAGCCGCCCGGCGATCGGCGCGATCACCACCACCGCCAATGGCCACGGAGTCATCAGCACCCCGATGTCGTACGGCGACAGGCCGCCCGCGTACTGGAAGTAGAACGGCAGCACCACCAGGGCGATGATCTGCGCCGCGTGCGAACACACCGCCGTCGCCGCCGACAGTGCGAAGATCGGCCGCTGGATCAGCAGGTCCACCGGCAGCAGCGGCGGCCGCAGGGTCAATTGCCGCCGCACGAAGATGATGCCCATCACCAGGCTGCCACCCAGCTCCGCCACGATCAGCGGCAGGCGTTCGCCATGGCCGATCCCGTCCAGGCCGGTGATGAACAGGCCCAGCGTTACCGCATTCATCACCGCGCTGCGCACATCGAACGCATGCGACGTCAAGGGCGAGCGCGGCAGGAACCGCATCGACATCAGCAGCGACGCGATCCCGAACGGCACCTGGATGGCGAACAGCCACGGCCACGACGCCACCGCCATGATCGCCGCCGCCACCGACGGACCGGCGGCGGACGACGTCGCCACCACCAGCACGTTGTAGCCGATGCCTCGGCCCAACTGCGACCGCGGGAAGATGAAGCGGACCAGGGCGCCGTTGACGCTCATGATCCCGGCGCCGCCGCAACCTTGCAGCACGCGGCCCATGACAAGCTGGGGCAGCGTTGTTGCCTCGGCGCAGCCTATCGAGGCGATGGTGTAGAGCACCAGGCCCCAGCAGAAGATCCGGCGGTGACCGTGTACGTCGCCCAGCGACGCCAATGGCAGCAGGCTGATGGTCACCGCGAGTTGGTAGGAATTCACCACCCAGATCGACTCGGCGGGGGTGGCGTGGAGCTGCCTGGCGATGGTGGGCAGGGCGACATTGGCGATCGAGCCATCCAGCACCGCCATGCAGACGACGATCCCCAGCGACACCATGGCCAGCAAGCGCCGATCCGGCGGCAGTCCGTCGATCGGGTCGGTCAGCTTTGGTCTATCCATCGGCAGCAAGGCATCCTGAGCGCATCTTCTCATCCTAACTGGACCGTCCAGGGCCGATCGGCAATTGCCGGGCAGGACTATTTTACATCGCGGGATTATTTCGTAGGGTTGTTGAAGGGCAGGCGAAAGCGCTTGCGGCCACAGGGGTCTCCAGGGCATTTATCGATCATGAGCGGAAACAATACTGTCCAGCAAACGGCTGGGACTCAGGCACCGGCCGCGGCGCCGCGTCCCACCGTCAATGGGGAAACCGTCGAGCAGGCCTTGGCTCGGGCCCAGGCCGCTGCACAGGCGAAGCGGCTGAATGAGGCGAGTGGAATATGCTCCGACGTGCTGGCCGCGGCGCCGGATCATCCGGCGGCTTTGGCGTTGCAGGGTATCGTTTCCGCCATGTCGGGCGATCCGGATCGGGGCGTCGCGCTGCTGCGCCGAGCGATCCAGATCCGGCCGGGGAATGCGACGTGGTATGCGCATCTGAGTTCGTTGTGCCGCAGCACCTATCGGATGGATGAGGCGTTGGCGGCGGGCCAGGAATCGATACGGCTCGATCCGAACAATCCGGAACATCTGGTCAATCTGTCGCTGATTTTCGTCGACGTGGACGACCGGGACCGAGCGATGGCCTGTCTGTTGCGGGCGCTGGGATTGAAGCACGACCATGCCGACGGGCATCTGGCGATGGCGCAGAACCTACTGGCGATGGGCGATTTCGATCCGGGCTGGATGGAATACGAATGGCGCAACCAGACCGAGGCGGGCAAGGCGACGATGCCGGCGATGACCTCGGCGCACTGGAACGGCATGCGTATCCCGAACGGCAAGCTGCTGCTGGTGGGCGACCAGGGTTATGGCGATACCATCCAGTTTGCCCGGTATATCCCTATGGCGGCCGAACGTTGCCAGGAAGTGATCGTGGGGTGCAGCGCCGAGATGGGGCCGCTGCTGACGAACATTCCGGGTGTGTCGCAATATTGTCATCGTTGGACTGACGTTCCTGGCCACGCGGCGCATTGCCGGCTGTCCAGCCTGCCGTATTTGTTTCGGACACAGTTGGATTCGATTCCGACGGGTATTCCTTATCTGAAGGCCGATCCCGCGCGTATCGCATTCTGGCGCGACCGGTTGGCGGCGATGTTGCCAGCCGGGGTGAAGCGGATCGGGCTGGCCTGGACCGGGCGGCCGACCCATCCGAACGATCGGCGGCGGTCGCTGCCGCTGTCGGCGTTGGCATCGTTCGCCGATGCGGGGCCGGCGGCGTTCATTTCGTTGCAAAAGCCGATGCCCGCCAGGGATTTGGAGACGATGAGACGGTTTCCCGGCATGGTCGATCTGTCGGAAGATATGAAGGATTTCGGGGAAACCGCGGCGCTGATCGAGAACCTGGATCTGGTGGTTACGGTTGATACCTCCATGGGGCATCTGGCCGGCGCGTTGGGCAAGCCGGCGTGGATCCTGATTCCGAAAGCCGCTGACTGGCGCTGGATGCTGGATCGGGAGGACAGCCCTTGGTATCCGTCCATCCGTTTGTTCCGCCAGCAGAAACCGGGGGCGTGGGATGAACCGATGGGCCGGCTTCGTTCGGCTTTGCAGGCGTTGTTGGCCGGGTCGCTCGCCGAGGCTGGGGACTGACGGCGTGTCATGACCGAGGCGCCGGGAGAGCTGGTGGACTCGGGGCTGTTCGACGGCGTTTGGTATCTGGAACGGAACGGTGATGTCGCGGCGGCGGGTTGAACCCGTGGCGGCATTTTATCGATTACGGGCGGGCCGAAGGGCGATGGCCCAATCCATACTTTGATCCGGGGTGGTACCAGGCGGAGAATCCGGATGCGGGTCCGGATTTGTTGTTGCACTGCATTCGTCATGGGGAGCAATTGGGGCGCCGGCCGCACCCGGTGTTCGATCCGGCGTGGTACCGGTCGGTTTATGATGTGCCGGCCGAATGGATTGCGTTGGGGCATTATCTGGCCAATCGTGGGTCCGGGCTAGTCGTTCCGAATGCGGGGTTGTTTGCGGTGCCGTGGATGGTGCCTTATCGAGACGATCCGGCGATTGGCGTCGATCCGGTGGCGCATTATCTCGATGATGTTGCGGCGGATGGGTTGGAGGCGTTTCCTGATCCGGGTGTGGTTCGGGGGTCTGGGCTGGTGGATGAGAATTTCTATTTGATCCATGGGACGGATGTGCTTCAGGCCAACCTCGATCCTTCGGATCATTATTGCCGTTATGGCTGGCGGGAGAATCGGCGCCCGAATATCTATTTCGACCCCGATTGGTATTTGTTGACCAACCCGGAGGTTGCCCGGTTGGGGGTCAATCCGCTGGTGCACTATATTCTGGTTGGGGAGCCGGGGGGGGCGGCGACCGGTGGCGTATTTCGATCCTGGTTGGTACCGGAATGAATACCGGGTTTCGGATGGGCAGTCGGCGCTGGGGCATTATCTGGTGAACCGGCGGACGCAGATGTTCAGCCCGACGCCGCTGTTCGATGTGCGGCGGTATGTCTCGGTGGCGAGCGGCGGGTTGGGGCGGAATGGCGATCCGTTCGCGCATTATCTGCTGGCGGGGATGGCTCGGGATATCGATCCGTCGGATGGGTTCGATGCGGGGAGGTATCGACGGGCGCATCTGGGGCGACCGAGCCGGGGGTTTGTGGAGATGATGCGGCCGGAGGAGGATAATCCGTTGGTGCATTATTTGAGGGTTGGGTATGGGGTAGATAAAGTCGGGTGAGCATTTGTACTGGTCAAGATATAGTTTTTTCGCAACGACCCACGATCAGACAGTCTAAAATGCTCCGTCGCCACCCGGCAGGGAATCAAATATGTCTCGAAGTTCAGCCATAAGCAAGCTACGAACCTGGTGCGTAACGGGCGTCCCGCCGTCGAAATACCCGCCGTCCCATTGGTAACCGTTATAGGAGGAGAGTGGCGTGAAGCCTCCGTTGCGACGGATGATCGAATTCGGTCGATTTAGCTTTGCCAACGCATTACGCGTCTCATCCGGACCTGGAAAAGGTTCATAGTCATCTGAGAAAATGACGTCCGCGCCAGCTTCATCCCAAGATTCGACCGGGAGCCAACGAAAAACAACGGCATAACGGTTTTTAGTTTGGTCACTTTTTACAACGGTCAGCTTCCAGCGAATCGGCAGTGCGGTGAAAAAACCTATCCGGTCGAGTAAGCCCGGGAAGGTCGTCCGGACTATCTCCGCATATATCATTTGCACACGCCGATATTCTTCATCCAACACGCGTCGGATGACCTCTTCATCCTGTATCATCACACCCTCGTCCCAGCCGACACGCAGCCACCACGGGTCTAGTGCGATTTGATCGGCCGCACGCAACGCAGCAATATCATCGAGAAGCGACTGTATTGAAAACCGCTCACTCCCGAAAAATGGGCCGTCTTCTACCCATACCCCGATCTGTGGTTTAAGAAATGCTTCAAGTCTGTCGAAATTTTCATGAACACCCACATCCGCGGCAAATTTCCTTGCCAGATAGCGCACTCGTCCAATTAGGCGTTCGGCAGCCCAGAGAGAGCCGCCCTTAAGTTGTAGATTTTTTACACTGTCGAATACCGCCTCCTTAAGAAAGGTCATTCCTAAAAGCCGCGCACTGTCAATCCGGTAACGCGCCAAATTGAGATCTACGGCCCGTAGGATGCCCGGAAAAGTCGGTGCAGCAACGTTGACACGAGGCTCTCCGGGATCTCGTCCGTGAATCTTATAACTGAGAATGCCAGGATGGGTCTTGGCCCGGCCGGTAATGGCCAGCATCTTTTTCTCGCTGCGAGTAATGTTGTCAACGACGGCTTCTCGCAGCTGTGGAAAAAAACCGATGAGCGGCTCTTCAATTCCTCCGATCAACTCCTGCAGGTATTTTTCAGACAACTCATCAGCACTTGAACGCTCCAACTCGTTCGAGACGTCAAACCGATAACGCAAGGCATCGAAATATATGCTCAAGTTCGATTTGGATAGACGCCGCCATAAAGCGGACTGGAGTCGATAAGTGCGAAGCTGCGCCATGAGCAAGACCGGGAAAAACGAGTCGTCCGGCATCGATAGGTTTGGCAGGTAAGAAAGGAACACATCTTCTTCCATTGCCGACACCGCCTTGGCACGTAGGTAGTCGGCAAGTGCTTCGTGTTGGATTTCAAGAGATGGACCGCTAGCACGAATCGCATCGCAACCAATCAGTTCATCGAGGGTTGTCGAGGGAATATCGAACCTCTTCAATGCAGCGATCGCCTTAAAGGCCTCTATAGGGGAATCATTGGTTGCCTGGGAAATTAGCGTTAACGCCTTCTCACGCTGCACCGTCGCAACGTAGTCATGCGGTTCGGTCTCAAGAAGCTTCTCAAGCCACGACCGGAATAGTACCTCAATCTTCTTCGGAAAATCCCTCTCTCGTTTCCAATATTCTAGCGTTAACCTCAATAGAAGGGGATTTGTACAAAGCGTACGCAAAGAGGTTGACATCATATTGGTGATGGAAAAAGACGGGTTACCGTTCAGTACGAGCCGTTCAAATTCGCGAATTTGTACGTCAGAGAGTGGTTCCAAATCTAACAATGGTGGGGAAATTTCCCACTTTGGGGCGGACCGCGAAAAAACAAATAGCTGCACAAGTTGATAGTCACGAATCAGGTTCGTGAATTCCGTGACTATCTTCGTCCGGAACGACGCTGTCGTTCGATCGAATCCATCACAAAAAATTGTTGCACCGACATCCTTCAACGTCGTTGCGAGGAATGCCGGCGTCACTCCCGGACAGTGCGGTGATATCCTTTGATGTATAAACTCTAGAATAGATACCTGTGTTTGCTCGAGGTCAGGCAACGGAACATCAATCGGCAGGCGCTGGGGGTTCCCTCTCCGGCGCCCCTCGATTGCCTGACGAAAAAGGCAACGAGACAATGTAGTTTTGCCATATCCTGAGGGCGCAAGGACGACAGCACCAGCTTGATACTCAACAAGTAGACGGTCCATCTTGATGCTTAGTGGTTGCTCCGCATCCGCCTTGCGTCGCAATGTCCGACTAATTGAGAATTCGTACATCGCTGAACGTTGGAGTTCGGCTGTTTCATACCTACTATAATCCCCCGATGTTTCCAGTATCGTTTTGATATTAAACTGCTTGCAGTAATCAGAGATTGCCGCTTTACCGAGAAGCCGCTCAACCTTTCCGCGCTCGGCCGCCATTGATGCCACTGAAATCGCCAGGACGCGCTCACTTTCCCTCGTCGCCTGCAACTGCCAAACTTCGAGATGTTCCCCGTTCGTCAACAGAAGAAGAGGCGCACTCACGTTGTTGGCATAGGATTCTCCTTGTGCCTTACCGTTTTTGAGTACCTTGCCCGGCGCTTTTGCCTCCACGACGAGCAGCGATGTATCGCGATCTTGCGATGACCCAGAGAAACAAACGAAGTCCGCTGCTGGCCTACGTCCTCGCCGACCTTCCCGGAAGGTAACCGGATACTCGGACCGTATATCTCTACGCTCATAGCCGAGGGCAAGTAGTAGCGGAATGACGACACGAAGCTTTACATCGTCTTCACTCTTCAGTTCGTCTATCGTCGGTATGTCGTTCCAGAAATCGGTCATATGAAAGAGAAATCCAAATTGTGTTCATAGGCAATCACGCGTCTTGCCTGCCCACCCCTCACCCCACCGGCTGCGCAGTGCGCAGCACGTCCAGCGGCACCAGATCCCCATTCCGTTCGAAGTGCCAGAACGTCCAGCCATTGCAGCTCGGGGCGTTCTGCAACAGCGCCCCGACCTTGTGGATGGACCCGCGGATGTCGCCGGCACTCAGCGATCCGTCCGGCCCGACCATCGCGCTGACTCGGCGTTGGCGGTCGAACACGGTGGTGCCGGGCGCGATCAGGCCTTGCTCCACCAGGCTGCCGAAGGGGATGCGCGGGATGTCGCGCTTGGTGGGCTGCGACGTGGCGCCCTCGACCGAGGTCGCCTTGGTCCGCAACAAACGGACCATCGCGGCTTCGACATAGGCGGGGTGGCGTTCGATGCCGATCCAATGCCGGCGCAGGCGTTTGGCCACCACCGGCGTGGTGCCGGTGCCGGTGAACGGGTCCAGAACGATGTCGTCCTGGTTGGTGCTGGCCAGCAGCACGCGATGCAGCAGCGCCTCGGGTTTTTGGGTGGGGTGCAGTTTCAGCCCGTGCTCATTCTGCAAGCGTTCCTGACCGGTACACAGCGGGATGAACCAGTCGCTGCGCATCTGGATGTCGTCGTTCAGCGACTTCATCGCCTGATAGTTGAAGCGATAGCGCGAGTCCCGACCGCGCGCCGCCCAGATCAGCGTCTCATGCGCGTTGGTGAAGCGGCGGCCGCGGAAGTTCGGCATGGGGTTGGATTTGCGCCAGATCACGTCGTTCAGGATCCAAAACCCCAGATCCTGCAGGATCGCGCCAATCCGGAAGATGTTGTGGTAGGCGCCGATCACCCACAGCGTGCCGTCCTTGCGCAGCAGGCGGTGGCACTCGGCCAACCAGTCGCGGGTGAAGGCGTCATAGGACGCGAAGTCGGAGAATTTGTCCCAGTCGTCATCCACGCCGTCCACAAGGCTGTCGTCGGGGCGCCGCAGTTCGCCCCGCAGTTGCAGGTTGTACGGCGGATCGGCGAACACGCAGTCGATCGAGGCGGACGGCAGCATCCGCATCAACGGCACGCAGTCGCCGCGTAAAATCTGGTCTAAGGGCAACTCGAGCATGCGGTCCAAGACCTGATTCCAACCTTATCAATGTCCTTGCCGTATCGTGACGGGCGCGCCGAAGCCGGGTCAATCCGCAATCGTCAGTTCCAGCCGCAGTTGCGCCACGGTGCCGAAGGCCGCTCGGTGGTGGTGGGTCGCGCCCAGGCGGCGCAGGGCGTCGCGGTGCAGGGCGGTGGCGTAGCCGGCGTTGGCGTGCCAGCCGTAGCCGGGGAAGCGGGCGGCCAGGCGGGTCATCGCGGTGTCGCGGACGACCTTGGCGACGATCGACGCGGCGGCGATCGATAGGCACAGCGCGTCGCCGCCCACCACGCAGCGGATCGGGCAGCCGAGTTTGGGGGGATAGTTGCCGTCCACCAGCGCCAGGTCGGGTGCGATCCGCAGGCGGGACACGGCTCGGCGCATCGCCAGCATGGATGCGTGCAGGATGTTCAGCTTCAGGATCTCGGTGACGGACGCGGCGCCGATGCCGATTTCGGCGGTGGAGGCACGCAGGGCGAGGAACGCGGCCAGGCGCTGTTCAGCGGTCAGTTTCTTGGAATCGTCCAGCAGCGCCGCCAGGCCGGACGCGGTGTCGGCGGGCAGGATGACGGCGGCCGCAACAACGGGGCCGGCGAGGGGACCTCGGCCAGCTTCGTCCACCCCGGCGACGCGCCCTCCGGCGGCCAGTTCCATGGTCAGGTCGGGCATTAGCCTGACGTAGCAGGGGCGGCCCGAGTCGCGGAAGCGGTCGGTGTAGGGTGTGGCGGCTTCGCAACCGGCGCGACCGCTGTTAGAAGCGCCGGCATGAGCGCCATTGCCTCCATGACCGGATTTGCCCGCACTGAGGGCAGCGTCGATACCATCGCCTGGGCGTGGGAGTTGCGCAGCGTTAACGGCCGCACGCTGGAACTGCGGTTTCGGCTGCCGAACGGGTGGGACAGCCTGGAAGCCGGGTGGCGGGACCTGGCCGGCAAGGCGCTGAAGCGCGGCAATGTCAGCGCCAACCTGACGATCAAGCGGCAGTCGGAGACTCGGCTGGAGTTGGACCCGACGGCACTGGAGCAGGTGCTGACGATTGCCACCGACCTGCATCGACGGATTCCCGGCAGTCCGCCGCCGTCAGCCGAGGCGCTGTTGTCGCTGCCCGGCGTGCTGCGGCAGGCGCAGGCGGATCAGCAGGAGGAAAAGGCGGCGGCCGCCGTGGATGTGCAGGCGGGGTTTGTGGCCGCGCTGGCCGACCTGGTGACGTCCCGGCAGGCGGAAGGTGATCGGCTGGCGGCGGTGCTGAACCGGCAGTTGGCGGAGATTGCGTCGTTGTGTGCGACCGCCGCCGAACAAGCCGCGGGACAGCCGGCGGCGCAGCGAGCCCGGATGTTGGAGAATTTGCAGACGCTGTTGCGGGAGACTCCGAATCTGCCGGAGGAACGAGTGGCTCAGGAAGTCGCCATCCTGGCCAGCCGGTCGGATGTGCGGGAGGAGTTGGACCGGCTGACCAGCCACATCGCCGCGGCGCACGACCTAATGGGCGAAGCGGTGAATATCGGACGCAAGCTGGATTTCCTGATCCAGGAATTCAATCGCGAGGCGAACACCCTGTGCAGCAAGTCGGCGACGCCGGCGCTGACCTCGACCGGGCTGAAGCTGAAGGCCGCGATCGAGCAGTTGCGCGAGCAGGTGCAGAACATCGAATGATCGAAATCGCACGCCGCGGGGTCTGCCTGGTTCTGTCGGCACCGTCGGGGGCCGGCAAGACGGCGATCGCGGATGCGCTGCTGGCGAGCGAACCGCTGCTGGAACGGTCGATCAGCGTGACCACGCGGGAGCGGCGGCCGCAGGAAGTCGATGGTGTTCATTATCATTTTCTGACCGAGGACGGATTTCAGCAGGCTTTGCGTGACGATTCGCTGCTGGAATGGGCTCGCGTTTTACAGGGCACGCATGCTTATGGAACGCCGCGGGCGCCGGTGGAGACAGCGTTGGCCGCGGGGCGTGACGTGGTGTTCGACATCGACTGGCAGGGGCATCAGCAGTTGCGGGCGAAATTGCCGGCGGATGTTGTGAGCGTGTTCGTTCTGCCTCCGGATTTGGCGGCGCTACGGTCCCGGCTGGTAGGCCGAGCGGGGGATCATGGCGCGGAGATCGATCGGCGGATGCGGGTGGCGACTGAGGAAATCCGCCATTGGGTGGAATTCGACCACGTGGTGGTGAACGAAGACCTGGCGGTGGCGACCGAGGTGGTGCGTTCGGTGCTGCATGGCGCAAGAAGCGCGAGCCGGCGGCTGACCGGGCTGCCGGCGTTTGTCGCGGGGTTGCGGTAGGCGCTCGTTGGGTTTAGCCCCAGACGGCCTTGCCACTCGCCAGGGTGATGGTGATGTGGCCCATCGTGGTATTGGCTTTGGCGCCGTGCCAGTGGCGTTCTCCCGCTTTGACGTGGGCGACGTCACCGACCTTGATCTCTTGTCGTTCGGTTTCCGTTGCGACCCAGCCGCTGCCAGAGGTGACGATCAGGATCTGGTCGCAATCGTGAACGTGCCAGCCGGTGTTGCAGCCCTCGCTAAAATTCACGATACTGCAATTGAAGTTTTCGGACTGCCCCGGCTCGATGATGGTCTGGCGGGTGCGATGCACGGGGCCGGAATATCCGTCCGTGGGTTCGGCCGCACCAGGTGCGGGAAGTACGGGGATGTCCTTTAACGTGACGACTTTCATTTCGATTTCTCCCTTGTCTTGATTAAGGCGTCGGAACTGTCCCGCTGCTGGGCCGAACCGTCAACTGGCCTTTGCCATCTTGGACGTGAATGACGGCGGCGTTGACACGGGTGGCGGTTGGTGCTGCGCTTCGTGAAGTCTACTGGACATCAAGATCACAGTAAAACGGAGGGAGGCTGCAATGACTGGTCACGCGCAACAGACGCCCGCACAGATTCGTGCGAGCCTAGGTCATCCGGTGATTGACGGTGATGGCCACTGGGTTGAATACGATCCCGTCTTCGCGGAACAAATGCGAAAGGTCGGTGGGGACCTCGCAGCGGATGGTTTTCTTGCAGCAATGAACGCCACGAAGACCGCGCTTGATATGCCGGTGGCGGAGCGTCAGCGGCGCCGGGTCGCGATGCCGGGGTTTTGGACGCGGCAGACCGGTAACACGCTGGACAGAGCAACGGCGATGATGCCGCGGTTGTTTTATGACCGGATGGATGAGTTTGGCACTGATTTTGCGGTCATTTACCCGACCGCCGGTCTGCGGCTGCCGCGAATTAAGGATGACGCGACGCGTCGGGCGGTCATTCATGCTTACAACGTTGTTTCTGCTGATTATTTCGCAAAACTCTCGGACCGGATGACTCCGGCGGCCATCATTCCGATGCACCATCCGGAGGAAGCGATCGCGGAATTGGAATTCGCGACCAGCCAGCTTGGCACAAAGGCCGCGATGTTCGGCAGCGCCTTCCCGCGGCAGGTGGACTCGGTTAAGCAGGACCCCGAGGCCGACCGGTTTGCCGTCTGGTATGAGGTCTTCGGCATCGACAGTCCTTACGATTACGATCCCGTCTGGGCAACATGCCGGAAACTGAAGATCGCGCCGACATTCCACAGCACCGGCAGCAACCAGGCGCTGCGGAACTCGCCAACCAATTTCGTTTACAACCATATCGGTCACTTTGCCGATGCCGGTCACGCCGCTTGCAAAGGCGTTTTCCTGGGCGGCATCACCCGGCGGTTCCCGGAATTGCGCTGGGCGTTCCTTGAAGGGGGCGTGGGCTGGGCGTCTCAACTGTTCGGTGATCTGATCGAGCATTGGGAGCGTCGCAACATCAGGGCGCTGGAGAACATGAAGCCGGATAAGCTCGACCGGGCGAAGCTGATGGGCCTGGTGGAGAAATACGGGTATGAGGACATGCTGTCAGCGCTGAAGACGCGCGGGGGCACGCCCGATCCTGAGGTGCATGGGACCGGGGGGTTGGACGACCTGGATGACTTCTCCCGGTGCAAGTTCACGCGCAAGGAAGACTGGGTGGATCTGTTCAGCACCCCGTTTTACTTCGGCTGTGAGGCCGATGATCGCATGAACGCGATTGCTTTCGGCAAGACGAATCCGTTCGGTGCCAAACTGAATGCGATCTACAGTTCCGATGTCGGGCATTTCGATGTCATCGACATGCGGGACCCGCTGCCGGAGGCGTATGAACTGGTCGAAGACGGTTTCATTACGAACGATAATTTCCGTGACTTCGTGTTCGGGAATTCGGTGCGTTTGTGGGGCACGCAGAATCCAAACTTCTTTGACGGCACCCATGTCGCGAAAGAGGCCAGGGCTTTGTTGGGGCAGACGCCTGTGCGGCAGGCTGCTGAGTAGGGGCATCCATTGTGCAACCGTCATGGCGGGTGAAAGACCGCCATCCATGCCTTTGTTTTTTCAGGTGAAAGGCGTGGATGCCGACCTTCGTCGGCATGAGTGCGTCCGTGAGGGCGCTTTGTCAGCACGGTGCGAGTCCGTGCCTGGGATGGTCGCAATCCCAGAAATCAAAGGTAACTGCGTCGCCGCGAGGCGGGGTGGAGAGCAACCGGAGGTGAACTGATAGTCCGTAGGATGACGAACCTGTTTCGGCGGGATCTCGTGGCGAGCCTGCTCATGTATGGCGAAGCCTGGAACAACCGATGGCGCTGAAGCGACTGATACTCAAAGCGACCGTCGGGCGGATCACGTGGTTGAGGACGGAATGTCGGGACGGCAGAGCGGCGTAAGCGGAGAGACCTGGCGGTCTGGGTGAGACCGTCGGGAGTCAGAGCCTTCATAGTACCGAGGCCGCTGCGAGCGGTGGAAAGGGGCGGGTAGCAAAACCGTTCCGAGGGAAGGGAGGCAGGAAGCTGGATGTGAGAAGTTCGGTATGGAGCAAGAGAATCCCGGAAGTGCCGTCAAGGCTAAGCAAGGGAGAGATGCCACCTGTGGGGAGTCCCACGGCTTGTGGTGGGCGGAAGCATCCATATGGACGGACCGCATGGTGTCGGCGCTGGGTAACGGCGTCAGAGGGGGCAAATGGTTCAGCCTGATCGATAAGGTCATCCGACCGGCGACCCTGGACATCGCGTGGCAGCGTGTCGCGCGGAACAAAGGGGCGGCGGGCGTGGACGGCCAGAGTATCGAGAGGTTCTTCCACCAATCGGAACGGTACTTAGCCGAACTCCAGGCCAGCCTGGTGGACGGCGGCTATCGGCCGAACCCGGTCAAACGGGTGGAGATACCCAAAGGGGATGGCAAGACCCGGCCTCTGGGGATACCGACGGTGAAGGACCGGATTGTGCAAACCGCATTGAAGATGGTCATCGAGCCAATCTTTGAAGTTCAGTTCCGGCCCGGCAGCTTCGGCTTCCGGCCGGGACGAGGCTGCAAGGACGCGCTGCGGGAAGTCGATCGGCTGCTGAAGGAAGGTTACACCCACGTGGTGGACGCCGACCTGAAAAGCTACTTCGACACGATCCCACACGACAGGCTGATGGTGTTGGTGGAGGGTTCGATCAGCGATAGCCGGGTTCTGGCACTGATCGATGGCTTCCTGCAGCAGGAGATCATGTCGGAGATGGCGCACTGGCAGCCGACGACAGGGACGCCCCAAGGGGCGGTGCTGTCGCCACTGCTGGCCAATCTGTATCTGCACCCGCTCGATCGACTCATGGAGCAGGGCGGCTGGCGGATGGTGCGCTATGCCGATGACTTTGTGATCCTGTGTGCATCGGAAGCTGAGGCGGCGGCGGCACTGCGTCAGGTAACGGCGTGGGTGCATGCCAATGGCCTGACCCTTCATCCCGACAAGACACGGATCGGCGACTGCCTGCAACCGGGCCAGGGGTTCGAGTTCCTTGGCTACCGGTTCGAGGCGGGTCAGCGGTTCGTGCGCGACAGGAGCCTGATGGCGTTCAAGGACAAGGTGAGGGCGAAGACGGGTCGCAGCCGGGGGGATAGCCTGGGGCGGATCGTTGCGGATCTCAACCCGCTGATGCGGGGGTGGTTTGGCTACTTCAAACACGCCAGACCATACGTGTTCCGAATACTCGATGGCTTCGTTCGGCGGCGGCTACGCGCTGTCCTGCGCAAGCAGGATCGGCGACCGTCGATGGGGCGCAGCAAAGCGGACCACATGCAGTGGACCAATGCCTTCTTCGCGGGTCAGGGGCTGTTCACCCTGGTTACAGCCTGTGAAGACGCGAGACACCCCCGATGAGGAAACCAGCGACTGGAGAGCCGTGTGCGGGAAAACCGCACGCACGGTTCGGAGGGCGGGGAGGAAACTTCCCGACCCCTATCGATGAGAGGCCGGCGGCGTTCGCCGGACAATTCGCTTATTCCCCGGCGAGCCCTAAATAATCGGGATCAAAGGGGCCGTGCCCCTTTGCGGGTCCGGGCAGAGCCCGGCCCTCCTCCACCCCCTACGTGATCGTCGCGGTGCTACCCGAGAGGGTCAGATGGCCGGACAGCAGGTTGGCGGCCGTATCGGCGGTTGGCATGCCCACCAGAACGATGCCGTTGGTCAGATCGTTGCTGCCGGCCAGGGCGATGGCATGCACGCCGTTGACGGTGGTGTTGAAAGCCTCCAGCGAGCCCGACAGGTCGCTCAGACTAAGAGTCAGTTTGTCGGTGCCGTAGGTGAAGCCGGCGATTTCCTCGATGCCGGCGGCCGGCGGGATGGCGGCGGAGGCGGTCGTGGTCCCGCTGCCCATGGTCACGACCAGCGGCGATCCGATGAAAGTCAGGCTGGTGGCGTTCAAGCCGCTGGCGACGCTGGCGGGGATGACCCCGGCGCTCGATGGTGCGTTGGCGGCGATCCCGTAACCCAGCGCATTCAGTTCGGTGACGTCGGTCGCGGTGAACAGGTTCTCCGTGCCGGTGGGTATGACCGCGGCCACCGCGTCGTCGCCGGCGCTGGCGGCCCAGTCGCCGTAGTCCAGTGACGTCGCGAAATTGTCGAGGTTCGTGGTGCCCCCGTTAACAGAGAAGTAGGTGGGCGACGCGCCGGGCACGCCGATCGTGCCGGGTGACGAATAGCGATACAGATCCAGGGACGTCGAGATACCCAGCGTGGAGACACGGCCCAGGGCGTGGCCGATTTCGGCTTCGGCGACGCCGATGAAATCGACCTCACCCAGAACGGCGGGGCCGGTCGGGCTGTAGTTGAACATCCGTCCGGTAGGATCCAGCGCGAACCCGATGGCGGCATCGGTCTCGGTGCCGTAGGCCGCCGTCGCGCCGACCGCCTTGGCGTCCCCGCCTTCCACCCACACCGACGTGGGTTCGCCCGGCGAAGACAGGCTGGCCAGGGCTGATTGAACGGTTGATGTGCCGGGGAGTTTGGACAGGTCGGTCTTGAACTGCGCGGTGGTGATGTAGTCGCTGTTCAGTATCTGCGTGTCGCCCAGCACGCCGGCGGGCAACGCCTTGCCATCGTACTCGCCGTAACCGACGTCGATGTTGACGGTGATCGGATTGGTGATCAGGGCGTCGAAATAGGCTGCGGCGTCTTCCACCGCAGCGACGAAGCCGGCGGGGGCGTTGGCAACGCTGGCATCCCAGATCAGGTTGATCACCGGATGGGTGACGGTGAAGCTGCCGGTCATCAGTTTGATCGCGGCCTGGTCGGCGGTGTACTGCGCCGCGGTCAGCGACAGGTTCTGGCCGGAATCGGTGACCACGATCCCGGTCAACTGGCCGCTGGCGGCAAGGGTTTCCAGCGAACCGATCGAGGTGCCGATATCGGCCAGCGTGTCGCTGACGGTCAGGGTCTTGACGTGGCTGTTGGCGGCGACGGTCGCCGCGGCAGCGGCGGTCACGCCGGTGACGGTCATCGTGTCGCCGGCTGCCAGCGTGGCCAATGCGGCGGCATCGGCGGTATACGCGGCATAGGTGACGGTAATCGACGTGCCCCCGGTCAGGGCGATCGACGACAGCTTGGTATCGTGGCCGAGGCTCGCAATGGCGTTGCCGACATTCGCCGCCGTATCGGCGATAGCGAATGATCCGACATGGGTGTCGGCCTGCAACGAAGCGGCACCGGCCACGGTGGCGGCCGAGACCGTCAGCGTGTCGCCGGCGGCCAGCTTGTCCAATGTCGCGGTGTTGGCGAGATACTGGGTGTCGGTGACGGCCAGCGTGGTGGCCCCGCTCAGCGCGATCGCCGACAATTTGGTGTCGGCCGCCAGGGTGGCGAGGTTGGCGAGCACGTTGGCCGTGGTGTCGGTGACGGTGAAGGCAGTGACCTTGGCGGTGCTCTGCAGCGTTGCGGCGTCGCTGATCGTCGCGCCGGTGATCGTCAGCGATGTGGCCGCCACCAGCAGCCCCAACGCCGCCTTGTAATCGGCGTATTGCGTATAGGTGATCGACAGCGCGGTGCCGTTGCTCACCGCGATGGCGGACAGTTTGGTCTGGGTGCCGAACGTGGCGAGGCCGGCGGCGATATTGGTCGAGGTATCGCTGATGGAGAACGCGCTGACCTTGGCCGCGGCCTGGATCGTGGGGGCGTTGGCGACCGGGACGACGGATACCACAAGGGTCGCGGGGTCGGCGATCAGGGCCAGGGTTTTCGCGTAGGAGGTGTATTGGGGGTAGGTCACCTGCACCGTGGTGCCGCCGCTGACGGTGATGCCGGTCAGCTTGGTGGCGGTGCCAAGCGCGGTCAGGCCGGCGGTGATGTCCGCCGCCGTATCGGTGACGGTGAACGCGGCGACATGTCCATCGGCCTGCAATTTTCCGGCGGCCGCCGCCGTGGCGGCCGACACTGTCATCGTGTCGCCGGCGGTGAGTTTGTCGAGCGTGGATGCGTAACTCTGATACTGGGCGTACGTGACCGGCAACGAGGTCGCACCGGACAGCGTGATGCCGGACAATTTCGCGGCGGTGGCCAGGGTAGCCAGGCCGGCCAGCACGTTGGCTGTCGTATCGGTGACCGAGAACGACATGACAGCGGTGGCGGCCTGGATCGCGGCGGTATCGGCTTCGGGGACGGCGCTGAGCGTAAAGGTCGTGCCCGCCGGCAGCAGGGCGAGGGCGGTCGTGTCGGTGATGTATTGCGTGTAGCTCAGCGGGATCGGCAGGCCGTTGGTCACGGTGATGCCGGTCAATTTGGTGTCGGCGTTCAACGCGTCGAACGCGGCGCCGATATTGGCCGCGGTGTCGCTGACGGTGAAGGCGATGACCGTTGCACTGGCCTGCAGCGAGGCAGCCTGCGCGGCCGTGCCGACAGATCCGGCCGGCGTCGATGTGGTCGGCTTTGTCGCCTTGGACGTGTTGGGGGCGTTTCTTGCCATCCTGTTATCACTCATGCTGATGCCTGGGCGTTTCGTGGGGCTGGTGACGGGTCAGCGCCTGAGCGCGACGCTATCATGTTTTCGAGAAATTCCATGTCCATCGGAGAGAGTTTTTTAGCGGTCCTGATATACAAAACTGTATGATATAACGAGTTAAATCATATTTCAGTACAATAGTATGATTTTGAGTCATGATATCCATCCGGCGGGATGCGGATAGTGTGCCTAATAAGGTTACAATTTCCTTGCGGATTCGGTATTAAACGTCTCGGTGGTGCCCGGGAACGTCTAACTCCCGTCCCTGGTCCTGCCCGGCGTGCGAGTGCCACCGCTTCCAACACGTGCCGCGCCAAGTGGCTCGGAACGCGCCTGAATACCGGTCACAAAACGCCGGCGCCGCTGGTTGCCTTTTCAGGCCCGGCCGTAGGTGTCTTCCAGGCGGACGATATCGTCCTCGCCCAAATAGGCGCCCGATTGGACCTCGATCAGCGTCAGCGGGATGCGGCCGGGATTTTCCAGCCGGTGGACGCAACCCAGCGGCAGGTAGACGCTCTCATTTTCGCGGACGATCAGGGTTTCAGCGTCACGGGTGACCTTGGCGGTGCCGTTCACCACGACCCAGTGTTCGGCGCGGTGGAAGTGGCTTTGCAGCGACAATTGCCGGCCCGGGGTGACGACGATGCGCTTCACCTGGAAGCGGTCGCCCTGGATCAGGCTCTCGTAATAGCCCCAGGGGCGATAGCTGCGGTTATGCGCCACCGCTTCCGAACGCCCGGCCGCCTTCAGGCGCTCCACGATCTTTTTCACGTCCTGAGCCTGGTTGCGATGCATCGCCAGGACGGCGTCCTCGGTCACCACGACGACCGCATCCTTCAGGCCGACCACGGCGGCGAGCATGCCGTCGCTACGGACGTAGCAGTTCTCGGCGCTTTCCAGCACCACGTCGCCGAGGGCGACATTGCCGTCGGCGTCCTTGATGCCGAGGTCCCACAGAGCGCTCCAGCTTCCGACATCGGACCACCCCAAATCAGCCGGCACCACGGCCGCTCGTGACGTCCGTTCGGCGACGGCATAGTCGATGCTGATCGACGGGCATGCGGTGAACGCCTCGACGCCAAGGCGGATGAAGTCGAGGTCGGCCTTGCGATCGGCGACTGCTTGGCGCACCGCGGGCAGCACGGCGGGGGCGTGGCGTTCCAGTTCCTCCAGCAAGGTGCGGGCGGTAAAGACGAACATGCCGGAGTTCCACAGATGGCGGCCGTCGGCGACGAAGCGTTCCGCCGTCGCGGCATCGGGCTTTTCCAGGAAGCGTGCCACGGCATGGACACCATCGGTATCGGGCAGCGGATCGCCGATCTCGATATACCCATAGCCGGTTTCCGGTGCGGTGGGTTTCATGCCGAAGGTCACGATCCGGCCGGCCCGGGCGGCCTTGGCGGCGGCCTGAAGCGCGGTTTGCAGGGCGGCGTTGTCGGCGATGGAGGCGTCCGCCGCCATCATCCACAGCACGGTGTCGGGATCGTCCTTGGCCACCAGCACGGCGGCGGCTGCAATGGCTGGGGCGCTGTTGCGGCCGACCGGTTCCAGCACGATGCGAGCGTCGGCGATGCCGGCTTCGCGTAACTGTTCAGCGATCAGGAACCGGTGCTCCTGATTGCAGACCACGATCGGCGGCGCAAAACCCGGGTCCACGGCACGCAGCACGGTTTCCTGCATCATCGTCCGGTCCGATACCAGCGGCCAAAGCTGCTTGGGGAAGCTTTCGCGCGACACCGGCCACAGCCGTGTGCCGGAGCCGCCGGAGAGGATAACGGGAACGATACGGTGTTCGGTCATGGACTGGAATCCTGCGATCGTGTCTTTCTTGCCTACACTGCCGGTCGCTGCCAAGCTGTCTAGGCACCAATCTGGTGGAGGAACGTACAAAAGATGCAAATCGAGATCGAATACTGCGGCATGTGAGGCTATGAGCCGCGGGCGATTGCGGCGCGGACCCTGATCCTGAAGACCAACCCGGCCGCCAAGGTGACGCTGCGCAAAAGCGGTGGCGGTGTTTTCGAAATCACCATCGATGCGCGGCTTGCCTTCTCCAAGAAGGCGGTTGGGCGTTTCCCGACGGAGCAGGAGGTGGTTTCGGCCCTGGGCTGAACCACCGGTTTCCCGCCACGGTCGCCGCGGTGCCTGCCGCGTGACGGCGGCCTGACATGGCGGATTGAAAGGTCCGGCGTTTGCCGGACGCTCAGGCCGTGGGCGGATGCCCGCGCTGGTCATCCGCCGGGACGGAACGGCGCGTGTAACTGCGATGCGCGCCTGTTTGGCGCGATTGCCGCGGATCGAGGCGACCGTGGCGTCCAGGCAACGGGCGCAGCCAATCATAGCCCATCATAATAAACAGAAGTTAATCACGGATTTGCCGGATGCGTGTGGTTCTGGCATACGCCGCGGCCACGGCGCCGCCTGTGTCCGGATTCGGCGGTTGCGCCAGAACGAAACAATCGAGGAGGGGACAACCCCAATGAGTGCGGCGCAACTGCTGATCATAGCCTGCGGCCTGGCGGCCTTGGTCTATGGTTTCATCACCAGCCGGCAAGTCCTTGCCGCGGATGCCGGAACGGCCCGCATGCAGGAAATCTCGGCTGCCGTTCAGGAGGGCGCCCGAGCCTACCTGAACCGGCAATACACCACGATCGGGATGGTCGGCGTGGTCATCCTGATTTTCCTCGGCCTGGTCCTGGGGATCCACACGGCGATCGGCTTCGCGATCGGTGCGATACTGTCGGCCGCCGCCGGATTCATCGGCATGAATGTCTCGGTGCGGGCCAACGTACGCACCGCGCAGGCGTCGCGCGCTGGGCTGGCGGCCGGGTTGGATGTCGCGTTCAAGGCGGGTGCGATCACCGGCATGCTGGTGGTCGGGCTGGGTCTGCTGGGCGTCGCCGGCTATTATTTCGTGCTGCGCGGCAGCGTGACCGGCCCGATGAGTGACGACCAGCTTCGCAAGGTGCTGGAGGCGATGGTCGCGCTGGGCTTCGGCGGCTCGCTGATCTCCATCTTCGCCCGCCTGGGCGGCGGTATCTTCACCAAGGGTGCCGACGTCGGCGCCGACCTGGTGGGCAAGGTCGAAGCCGGCATCCCCGAGGATGACCCCCGCAACCCCGCCGTGATCGCCGACAACGTGGGCGACAACGTCGGCGACTGCGCCGGCATGGCGGCGGACTTGTTCGAAACCTATGCGGTGACCATCGTGGCCACCATGCTGCTGGCGGGGATCTTCTTCACCGGCGCGGTTCGCGACGCGATGCTGATGCTGCCGCTCGGTATTTGCGCGATCTGCATCCTGACCTCCGTCGTCGGCACCTATTTCGTCAAGCTGGGCGCCGATAACGGGATCATGTGGGCGCTGTACAAGGGGCTGCTGGTGACTGGCGGGCTGTCCGTTGTCGGCATCGCGGTCATCATCATGGTTACCTGCGGCTTCTCGACGCCGCTGGACATGGTTGGCGGCGCATCGGTGACCGGCTGGGACCTGTTCGTCTGCGCCATCGCCGGGCTGGTCGTCACCGGGCTGATCGTGGTGATCACCGAGTATTACACCTCCACCGAATACCGCCCGGTCAAGTCGATCGCGCAAAGCTCCACGACCGGTCACGGCACCAACGTGATCCAGGGGCTGGCGATCTCCATGGAGGCGACGGCGCTGCCGGTGATCGTGATCAGCATCGGCATCATCTTCACCTACATGGTGGCCGGCCTGTTCGGCATCGCGGTGGCGGCGACGACGATGCTGTCGCTGGCCGGCATGATCGTGGCCTTGGACGCTTATGGTCCGGTCACCGACAACGCCGGCGGCATCGCCGAGATGGCCGACCTGCCTCCGGAAGTCCGTGTCACCACCGACGCCCTGGACGCCGTCGGCAATACCACCAAGGCGGTGACCAAGGGGTACGCGATCGGGTCGGCGGGGCTGGCATCGCTGGTGCTGTTTGCTGCTTACACCCAGGATTTGACGCATTACTTTCCGTCGCTGCACGTGGATTTCGCGTTGCAGAACCCGTTCGTGGTGATCGGGTTGTTTATCGGCGGCATGCTGCCGTACCTGTTCGGTGCGATGGGCATGACGGCGGTGGGTCGTGCGGCCGGATCGGTCGTGGTGGAAGTGCGGCGCCAGTTCCGGGAGATTCCGGGCATCATGGAGGGCACCGCCAAGCCGGAATACGGCAAGGCGGTCGACATGCTGACCAAGGCGGCGATCAAGGAGATGCTGGTGCCGTCACTGCTGCCGATCGGGGCGCCGATCGTGCTGTGGTTCGTGATCGATGTCATCGCCGGGCGTTCTGCGGCGTTCGCCTCGCTGGGGGCGATGCTGCTGGGGACGATCGTGACAGGCCTGTTCGTGGCGATTTCGATGACCTCGGGCGGTGGCGCGTGGGATAACGCGAAGAAGTATATCGAGGAGGGGAATCACGGCGGCAAAGGCTCCGACGCGCACAAGGCGGCAGTGACCGGCGATACCGTGGGTGACCCGTACAAGGACACCGCCGGCCCAGCGGTGAACCCGATGATCAAGATCACCAACATCGTGGCGCTGCTGATGCTGGCGGTGCTGGCGGGGTGGCTGAGGTAAAACGGTTCGATCTTGGTTGAGGAAACGGCCCCGGGGGTGACTTCGGGGCCGTTTCTTTATTTGAAGCACAGTGCCGAAAGCGAGACTGCTTTCCGAGATCGCTCAATGCGTGAGCGTTTGAAATTATCAGCAGATACCTGCACGCTGAGGTTCGTTCATGCTAAGGTTCGTTTCACGCAAGCATGGGGGCATGTAGATGCCAGTCATTGCCTACCAGTCGTTCAACGCTAACTCCAGCAAGAACCACGGCCTCAGCGCGCTCGCGCTGCAGCGTTTCACTAAGGAGGCGAACAAACACGCCACCTCCCACGGCCACCAGGCCCTTGTGCCGCCTTCCGACACAATGGACATCTCAACGCCTATCGAGGGGCCCGCGCAGCTCAAGCCGATCGAGGTCCTCTCCGACAAGCAGCCGGTCTCGGTCTTCGGCACCCAGATCGCGCTGCTGTGGCAGAACTTCTACCGCGTGTTCGGTGCAATGCCCGACATCATGGTCTGCGGCGAGATGGACTCGTCCAATTCGGACTTCTCCAGCGTTGTCACCGACCCCAAAGTCGCCCTTACGCCGCACCCCGCGAAGATGGCGTGCCAGTCTTTCACGGCCGTCAGCCAGTCCACCGTCGCCTCGAAGCTGCTCTTCATCAAATCCGGAGAAGGCTTTGTCCTCTACATGGTCGGCGACCTTATCGTCTGCTTCGTGCATGTCCCGAACAAGATCGCCACCAGCAAGAGTGCCGTCGAGCAGTTCTATTTCGATATCGCCAGCTATGTGAATTCCCACGGGGCCGTCATCCACGTCGTGCTCGGTGACACGAACCAGCCCAGCTTCAACTTCACCACCGCTTGCCTCAACATCGCCTTCAACACCACCGCTTACGTGAACGCCAGCAATAACAGCAGCGTTGAGAAGATCGACAACTGGAACGTGACGGAGAAGGGCACCAACGCCACCGGCACCAAGATGTACGATATCGCCGTCTATCGCTCTGACGTGGTGGAACTGAAGAAAGGGACCGCCTACGTCTCTCAGTCATCCAGCGCGGTCACGATCACCGACCACTGCGGCCTGGGTCTGCACGTGGAACTGAAGAAGACCGTGTGATAACCCTTCGTTTCTAGAGCATGATCGCGCTGGGCGGGACGTCCAGAGCGCGTGAATCATGCGATCAAACAAAGAGCTAGAGCGTTTTCACCCTGCACAGTCAGGGTGAAAACGCTCTAGCAACAGAATTGGCCGTCGATGCCCTTGTCGGCGAGGCGATGCCGCGCCGGCCACCTGCGTTGCTAAAGCGGGATAGCCACCAGCGTATCGAAATGCGACGAATCGCAGATCACGATGCGCTCCACGAAACGAAGCCTGCCCGCATCGTCCTGCAACCGGTCCTGGTACCGCCCCGCGACAAACAAATCCATCCGTCCATCCCGCATTGTTCGCACCACCAGGAACGGCGTCTCCACCGAATCCGGGCCGGTCAGGCGCGGAGTGCCGATGATGTGCCGGTAGGTCTGCCGTTCATAGATGTTGGCCCGGCGCAAAGCCAGAATCCGATCGGTCAACATGGACCGGCTGTCGGCATAGACGATACCGGCTTCGTTGCCATCCCGGATATTGTCGGCGGAGGTGATTTTGTAGAGGCAATCGTCCACGAAGAAACCAGGCCAATCCTCCAGCCGGTCATCGTCGATCGCAGCCGCATAGTCGGCATTTAAAGCCGTAATCCGAAACAACAGATCGCCGTTCATTGGCCCATGATCCGGCGCCACATTTTCCAAAACCCCCGGATCGCCGTTTCCGTCGCCCGAGTTTCCTGGCTTTCCACCCCGTTTCCGCCCATTTCCAGCAGTGAAACGCCGTTCCGGGCCGCCACCGCGCCACGCTCAACAAAATTTCCGATGCAACCATCTTCCATCGAAACGAAACCGGCCGGCCCGGCCAGGTTGAGTTGTTTCAGCCGCCGTCGCCGCAATCGTGGCGTATCGTCGGCATATCCGAGATAGATCCAGTTCAGATTGGTCCTGCCCACGCCGGTCGGCACGAACTGCCGGATCGCCATCACGTTGTAGGTGCGCTGCATCGCGAAGCCGGGGAACACCGACAGAATCTGCTGGCGGACGGTGTCGCCGTGCTCATTTTCCGCGTCCAGCATGCTTGGGTCGGACAGATGCAGCCCGTCATCGACGGAGCGGATGCCGTCATAGGCAGTATCGGTTTCCTGCGTCGGTGCGTGAGTGGTGGACACCGCGCAACCGCCGTTGTCGCTGACATCGATGCCGCCACCCTGGCTGAGCCGGTTGATCCGGAACGTAGCAAAAAACACATGCAACAGGCTGGCATGGTAGGAATCGCGAACGTTCTCGGCGTACAGCTTCCAGTTGTTCGGCAGCACTTCGGTAAAGCGTCCGATTACCTTCAACTCGCGGCTGGCGATGCGGTGCAGGGCGGCGGACACCTCGGGACCGATGAACGTTTCGATGTCAGGCGTGGCATCGGAGAACGTGCCGAACACGAGCCCGGCGATCGTCTCGATCCGAGGCTTCCGCGTCGCATGATCGTCCGGGTTGAAACTTTCGGGCATGCCGCCCTTGCCGTTGACGCCCCGGCTGAAGGCGATCGATTTCAGGTTGCCGCTCAGGTCATAGCGCCAGGCGTGATAGACGCAGGTGAAATCCTTGGCGTGCCCCGCGTTATCCAGGCAGATCAGCGAACCGCGATGCAGGCAGCGGTTCTCGAACGCCGCGATGCCGCCCGCTTCGGTGCGTACGACAACGACCGGCATGCGGCCGATGAACGTGGTGCGCCAATCCCCGGCGTTAGGAATATCGGTTTCGAGGCAGAGATAGTTCCATACCGGCCCCTCGAACAACAACCGCTGTTCCTGGTCCAGCAGGGCAGGGTCCTGGTAATCGCTGAACGGCACCCGGGTAAGGGTCTGCCCGCCGCCGATCGACACTTGATCCATGCGAACCTCCCTTTGTTTGACGAAAGGTTAGCGGATGGCGACCAGCCCGACAAATCGTCAGGGCGTGGCCAAGTGCACGACAGGCTGGCCGGTTTCGGCGACGATCATCTCGGCGACCAGGCTCCGATGGCAGGTCGTGTGGTCCCGCTCGAAGCACAGCAGGCAGGCGGGACGTTCCCGCACGAGCTGCTTGGCCTGGACCAGCTCGGCCTGCGACCGGTCGGACGTCATGTGCTCGCGGAAGATGACCTCCATCCGTTCAGGATGCCCGGCTCGGACGGCATCCCGCCCGGGCTTGGGGGTCCCGAGGGCTTGAAGATGGACATAGGCGATGCCCACTTCGTCCAGCGCGGCCGCAAGCTGCCGTTTGGAGAAACCAGGCTTCCGCGACTGCGGTACCGCCCGGACATCGACCAGCAGCGCGATCTTGGCATCCCGCAGCGTCGCCACCACCGCGTCGATCGTGGTGCCCTCATAACCGATGGTGGCGAGGTCGGGCATCAGCCGTGCGCCAGCCAATCTTCGATCAGGCGGCGGGCGATGCTGTCGACACGTGGCAGGGCGAAGCCATGCTGGTCGCAGTTGCGCATCTGGTCGCGGCTGAACCAGCGGGCGTCTTTCAGTTCCTCGGGGTCGATGGTGATCTCTTCCGTCAGCCCCTCGGCGTAGAAACCGAGCATGATGTTGCCGGGGAACGGCCAGGGCTGGCTGGAGTGGTAGTGGACGTCGCCGACCTGGATGCCGGATTCTTCCAGGACTTCGCGGCGGACCGCCTCTTCCAAGGTTTCCCCCGGTTCCACGAACCCGGCCAGCGTCGAGTACATGGTGGCCCTGGGGAAGCGGGTGGAATGCCCGAGCAGGGCCTTGTCGCCGCGGTGGACGAGCATGATCACAGCGGGGTCGGTACGGGGGAAATGCTGCGTGTTGCAGACCGTGCAGAGCAGCATGTGGCCGGAGCTTTTGACCTCGCACGGGTTGCCGCACAGGCTGCAGAACTTGCTGCGCTGGCGCCAGTGCATCAGCCCGCGGGCATGCGCCAGGACGGACGCCTCCGGACGGGGAACGCCCCAGCCGACGGATCGAAGGTCGACAAAGGTGCCCAGCGTCTCCGGCAGTAGCGGCACGGGATCGTCCGTCGCGGAAATGTCGATGGCAAACACGGCACGGGCTTCCAGGATGCCCAGGAAGGCCCAGGGGCCGTCCTGTTCCATGCGCAGCGCATGGGCGGTGGCGCCGGACAGGTAGACGGCCTCCGGCGTGCCATCGTCGGTGGTGCGGACGAGGTTTCGGGTGCGCCACACGGGGACGAACAACGTCTCGGGGTCGGCCAGCTTCGCGGCGATCCAATCCGGATCTTCCCGGCGCGTGGCGATGCGGTCGAGCGGGGAGGAGGAATAGACGTTGGGGCGGCTGGCCAGGATCAGGGTCACGTCAGGGCGTTCCAGGTTCGGGTTTGTTGCGTCGGACCCTGCCACTTGTGGGGGGATGGGGCAACGGTCGCCCTCATTCCGCGGCGGCTCGGGACCCGGCCGGGGTCACGGCCTGCCGTGGCGGCCGAGCGAGTAGCAGAAGCGGGACAACGACGATGGCGAGGATGAGCATGAGCTTGAAATCGTCCATATATGCAATGATCTGGGATTGCCGCGTGATCTCCTGGTCGAGCATCGCGGCACCGTGGATGGAGCCGGGGTTCCAGAACCGCAGGGCGGCCCCGGTTTGCAGGGCGCGCTCGAACGGAGTCACCCCGCCGGCGATCAGCGCGTGATTGACTTGCGTGTTCGTCTCCAGCAGGGCACCGGTTACCGAGATGCCGATGGCGCTGCCCAGATTTCGCATCAGGCTGTAGATGCCGGCGGCCTCGGTCCGCATGGTGGCGGGCAGCGTCGCGTAGGTGATGATGTTGATCGGAATGGTCATGAAGCCGATGCTGAGGCCCTGCAGGAAACCGACGCTGATCATGGTTCCCTCCGACACGTCGGGGGTCCAGGAGGTCATTTCGTAGAGTGCCAAGGCCCCTGTCGCGAAGCCGATGCCGACCAGCAGGCGTGGGCTGACCTTGTTGACCAACCGGCCGACCAGCGGCGCGGCCAGCATCAGGCCGGCTCCCCGTGGCGCCAGGACGATACCGGCGGTTACCACGGGATAGCCCATCAAGGTCTGCAGATACGGCGCCAGAAGGGCCAGGGTCGCATACATGATCAGCCCCATGGTGAAATAGAGGGTGATCCCGACGACGAAGTTCCGGTCGGCGAACAGTCTGGGTGACAGGAAGGGTTTGGGTGCCAGGGAAAACTGGACGAGAAACAAATACAGGCCGACGCCGGCCAGGCATGCCTCCGCGATGATTTCCGGTGAGGCGAACCAATCCAGCGTCTCGCCTCGGTCGAGCATGGTTTGGAATGCGCCGATCGCCAGGCTCAGCGCGCCGAAGCCGATCCAGTCCAGCCGGACCGATTTCCCGTAGGGCGACTCTTTCAGAAATGTCAGCAAGCCGAAGGCCGTCACGATCCCGAACGGGACGTTGATGTAGAAGACCCAGCGCCAACTGTGGTTCTCGGTCAGCCAGCCACCCAGGATGGGGCCGAAAATCGGCCCGACCATGACCCCCATGGTCCATAGCGCCATGGCTTTGCCGCGTTGCTCGACCGGGTAGATGTCGAACATCACCGATTGCGACAGCGGCACCAGCGCGGCGCCGCACATGCCTTGCAGGACCCGGAACACCACGATTTCATCGAGCGAGTCCGCCAGGGCGCACAGCACCGAGGCTACGGTGAATCCGACGACGGCCGTCACGAACAGCCGGGTGCGGCCGAAGCGGGCGGCGAGGAAACCGGTCGGGGTCGTCATGATCGCGGCCGCGACGATATAGCTGGTCAGCACCCAGTTGATCTCTTCCTGGCTGGCCGACATCGTCCCTTGCATATACGGCAGCGCGACGTTGGCGATGGTGCTGTCGAGCGACTGCATCAGCGTCGCCATGATCGTGCAGGTCGTGATGATGATGCGGTTCGTGGCGCTCATCGGCGCCGTTTCGGCGCTGGACGCTGTCACACCTCGCTGTCCTGCTGTTTCGCGAGGTTTTCGCAGACCAGGTCCAGCACGTTTGTGGCGATTTCGATTTGGTCGGGGGACAGGCCGACGAGGGTGGCGTTGCGGACGTCGCGTGAGACGGCTTCGACCTGGTCGATGATCGACAATCCTCGATCGGTTACGGTGATGATCTTGGCCCGGCGGTCGACGCTTTCCTCGCGGCGTTCGATGAGGCCGGCGGCTTCCAGCGCATCCAGCAGGCGCACGACGGATGACCCATCGAGGACGAGCGAGGCGGCGAGGTCTTTCTGACGCACCGGGGCGGGGGTGCGGGCGAGGTAGATGAGTGGCAGCCACGTTGCCTCAGTGAGGCCGAAGGGTTGCAGGCGGCGGTCCACCGCGCGGCGCCACTGCCGGCCGGTGCGGGCGATGAGGCGGCCAAAACCGTCGCGAAGCTGCTGCTGGGTTTTCATTGGTGGGCCATTAGTTGGTGACGCAATATATGGTACACCATCTAATGTCGCAAGAGTCGTGGGCTGGAGGCGGCGGTTCTTGGTTTACGGGGTGGAGGTCATTTTCGGGTCCGGTGCCCCAGGTTTATGGCACGGCCGCCGGCCAGGCCGGGGTCGTCTAAAGGGTGTGCCGGCTGATCGGTTTGGTGTTGGACTGCGCCCGAGCCTCTCGGGATGACGGGTTCAGGGCACCGGAGCGGGGGATTGGGGCACTTTCCCGTCGATATGGGCGCCGTCGTTCGTCCTTCCGAGCATTTCGAGGCCGTTTGCGGGCGATTCTCGAGCGGCTAAACGCGATCTGGCCAAGAATTCGTGGATAACGTCGCGTGGACCCGTTTTACCCAATCTTTTGGGCACCCCGTTCCAGTGTATTGCGCTCAACTGCGTCTCAAAAGCCGTGTTGTGAGAGTTTGTCTCGGCTTTTGATACATTTCTTTGGTCTTCAGACGCTGCCGGCGGCTCGGCTGGCGTTGTTCCGAGCCACGCTGGGTGCATATCTTCGGGCGCCGCCGCCGGCACCCCTCCGAACCAGGTCGGGGGCGCCGCTTCGGGTTGTGCCGGGGGTGTGGCTGTGGGCGACGGCGCGTCCCGCGGCCCGGAATCCGTATCCATCACGCCCAGCATCGACCGTTCGGCGATATGCTGAACCCACGCGTCCTGGTTCGCCGCGCCGTCGATCGCGTCCCGTTTCTGGCGCTCGGCTTGCACCCGCATTAGGCGTGCGTGGGCGGACAGCGAGGTTCGCACCATCGAACTGTATTGGGCGTTCAGGCGTAGCATCAGTTGGATGTCGCCGGCGTTTTGGCGGAGCAGGCGCAATAGGTCCTCGGCCTGGGCGCGGGCGGCGATGCACTGGGCGGCGAGATCGGCTTCGTTCGCGTTGACCGGCAGCAGGGCGGCCACCTTGGCGATGGCGGCGTGGTTTCTGGCGCGGAGGGCTTCGGGCGTGTCGTCGAGCGGCGGCGGTAGTAGGTCGGTTAGGGTGTGGACGAGTTGGTAATACAGGGGCGTGGAAAGATCGATGGCCGGAGGTGGCGGAGAGGAGGTTTCCATTCCTGGAATTGTAAGTTCATATAGGAAATAAGTCAAGGATTGGTGATGTTGTGCCGGTTCGAGTTGTTGGGTGGACATGGGTAGCACCCGGTTTTCCGTCGGTTATCGCGTGCCGAAGAGGGCATGCGGACATGATCGGTTCGGGTCGACGCCGTTTCCCCGTCGCCATGGGTCTACCCCAATTGGTCAGGACAGAGCCATAAAGTAGAAATGGTGCATCGGTTGAACCGCTTGTTGCTGGGACTTTGCCGCAGTCTGGACGGGCGCCTGGGCGGATGGCCGCAGGCGACCGAGACCGGACATTTCGCGCTGACAGCACCATGACCTGTGTTGGCCGAGAACTAACGTTCCGCATCTGGGCAACTGGACCAGGAGAGCGGACCTTGAGAGCACAGACGTTCTTACCTCAAACGGCTTCCAGTACAAGCCCATCAGGGGGTTGCCCTGGCTCGGAGTTCCATGCATTTTCCCCAAATGGTCCGCTTGGAGGAATTGCCCTTAGCCCGGTCGTAACTGCTGGGCTTCTCAAACGGTGCGCACAGAGGCACCATCGTCGATCACGTTGCGCAGTCCATGGATATACGCGATGAACGCCATGATTCTGGAATGAGAATACTCCGGCGGACCTGTACTTCCTGTGAATGATCCTACCGAACAGGCCAAGCTCGAACAGGCGTTTAGAGGCTTGAAGACCCGCGACGGCGTGGCGGCCCTTCTCGGGGTTAATAGGCGCAGCCTAGCCTATCAAGTCTTCCGTCATCCGAAACCGTACATTAGCTTCGCCATTAAGAAGCGCAGTGGCGGAATGCGGACGATCTCGGCCCCCAATCCTTCATTGAAGAAGATTCAAAGGTCGCTCAGCAAATATCTTTGTGCGGTCTATCGCACGCGTAACCCTGTCCATGGCTTTGCCCTGGAAAGAAGCATCGCCACCAACGGTAATGTACATCTTGACAAACGCTATATCCTGAAGATCGACCTCAATGAGTTCTTTGACTCCATCCACATCGGGCGTGTCATCGGCCTATTTGAGAAAGTATTCCACTTTAACAAGGATGTAGCGACCCTACTTGCCCAGATATGCTGCCGCACGGGAAGCTTGCCGCAAGGTGCGCCGACTTCTCCAGTGCTCTCGAATCTTATCTGTTGGAATCTCGACAACGAGCTACGCCGAGTGGCAATGACGCATCGCTGTTCCTACACGCGATATGCAGATGACATTACTTTTTCGACCAATCAGGCTAGGTTTCCCAAAGATCTCGCCACGATCGCAGAGATCGACGGGGTTGCCGCTGTCACCGTCGGGGCGGCAATCATCGGCGTTGTCACCGCGAACGGCTTTACGATCAACCAAAGCAAGGTGCGCCTGCTGACCAAGACCCAGCGCCAGGAGGTGACTGGGGTTGTGGTGAACGTCAAGCGGAACGTTGACAGACGCTTCATTCGCAACATCAGAGCGACACTTTTCAAATGGGAAAAGCTTGGTACCCTGCATCTGCAGAAGCAGTATGAGGACGTCTATCGCCGATCAGCCAATCCCAGCCGGCCACCCGCGGCGATTGAGGATGTCATCCGTGGGCGAATCGAACATATCGCCTATATACGAGGCCAGAGGGACACGCTTTATGCTGGGCTCGCGACACGATTCAACAAGCTCGCAGAGAAATGGCTTATCATTCCGGCGACCGCCTTCGAAGCATTCACGGCCCGCCTGCGCCGAGCGGTGTGGGTGATTGAGTGCGATGGAGACAAGCTATCGCCCGATAGCGAACCATCAGATGGAGCTTTGATGCAGGGAACGGCCTTCTACCTCGAAGGTACGGGCTGGGTGACATGCGCGCACTGCGTCGAGTGGGATGGCATCGACAATTCTAAGGTCAAGTATTTGTTCCGGCCTGACAACCCATCCAAGCGCTATTCCTTCAAGATTTCCCGATCTCAGCCGACCGTCGACGTTGCTGTCATTTCCGCAGACATTCCAGCTTCAGAATACGAACCCCTGCAGATCGCAGCAACCGCACCAAGCCGGAACAATCTTGTTCAGGTGGTGGGATGGCCAGAATTCCGCCTCGGTGATGAGATCACCGTCATGGACAGCCGTATCATCTCATTCACAATGGTCTCCGGTATTCGGCGAATGAGGGTTTCGGCGCCGATTATCGGAGGAAACAGCGGCGGGCCCGGCCTGAATGCCGATGGTCAGGTCATCGGTGTCGTTGTCACGGGGTCTCATAAGGGCGAGCAAACCATCAACAACGCACTCATCCCGATTTCCGCGCTATCCTACCTCGAGGATACACCAGACTAAACCCGAGCAATCGTCCGATCCTCTGAACTATGTCATGTTTACAGCGTGGACATTCCCGGGAAAAATATCGCCTGCATCAAATGGAGCTCGGGCGGTCGGTCAGCATGACAAATGTGTTCTCTCGCACGGTTCCTCGGATGGAGCGGACCTTCGCCCTTAGGGCGCTCAATCAGCACGAGACCGAGATAAATCGGCATTATTGGTCCTTCAAAGTGATTTCAGACTATGCGGGCTACCTGGCAAGGCAAAAGGTCTCCTCGGACAAAACCTTTCGGACCGCGACCCTATTTCACGCGACGGGACCGGACGCTGTTCGAATACCCACAACTGCTGGCGATTGGCTAGATGCCAGAGATGATCTCGAGAACTGGCTCCGCATCAGCTCTCTTGTGTCGGCTACCTCCTATCTGGAAACGTACCTACGGCAGGTTGTACGGTCCGCACTGATGTCCGCTCCGATGGCACGTCACGGTATCGCCAGCGCTGTTGACGGAACGCAACTGCTCAAAATCGGCAAAGAGATCCCCTATGACGAGGACATCAGAAGAGTTACTGTAGGAGACTGGAGCAGTAGGGCTGAGGGTTTTCGATCCTTATTCGGAACCATTCCCGCGGCGATCGCCGCAAATCTGAAGCGGCTTGAAGCGATTCGCCGGCTACGGAACATGTACGCACATGGCTTTGGACGAGACAGCGAAATCATACCGGAACCATCCGCAATGACGCCCGGAACTATGGCTCGGTTACACGCAAACAGGTTCCTGAACGACATCGGCATCATATCCAAGGTTGCCGCGTCCGTAGATGAGCTTCTCTTGAGGCAGTTCATCGGTAATTTCGAGCTTGTCCATTTCTATCATCTCTGGCGAGCGAAACCTCGAGTGGGTAAAGAAGCCACATACTCCGAAGCCAGAGCTTTGGCTCGATCGCTAAACAAGGAGGCAAATTGCACCGCTAACGCCTTATTTTGCGCGGGCCTGATTTCTTTTTACCATGCTGCTTAGATCGATCCCGTCGATGGAAAAAGCAACCTCCGCCACCCGCGCCAAGTGCTTGCGGCTCTTCACGCCGCCACAATCGGCTCTCGGGACGAACTTTCCATATTAGCGGGAAGGTTAAACCATCATCCTACCTCCTCGTGTCCGCTTCCGGGAGCCCCTGCAACTCGGCGGAATGAGCGGGAAGTGCGCAAACCAGCTATCACGGCTAGGTCCTTCCTGCGTCTGCTTTCCACGCACAGCGGTCTTTCCGGCGGTGGCCCATTCTTCTGACCAAGACCGGCCGACTGCCGCTCCGGGCGCCGGGAAGAATGCTACGGCACCCTGTCCAAACCTGTGGTGGGTTACTGGCCGCGGCGGATGGCTCGGGCTGGCGCCGAGCCATGACGCGGCAAGCGTCTCGATCGAGGTTTCGGCAGGTCGATTCGGTCGGGTTGACAGACCCACCCCAACCCGATCAGGCCTGCCGGTAGACCGCCCTCGCGTTGTCCCGGAACACCATCTGCCGCTGCATGTCGGATAACTTGATCGGCAGCGCCTGTGCGGGGTCGTCGAAATCCCAGTGCGGGTAGTCGGTGGCGAACAGGATGCGGTCCCAGCCGATCCACTCCAGCGCCTCGGCGAGTTGGCTGCGGGGTTCGGGTTCCTCGACCGGCTGCGTGGTGAACCAGACGTTGGAGCGGATGTACTCCGACGGTGCGCGCTTCAGATGCGGCAATTCCCGTTTCAGCTTCGCCCACTGGCGGTCCATGCGCCAACCGAGCGCCGCGGCCCAGGCCAGGCCGCCTTCGACCAGCACGACGCGCAGGTTCGGCAGGTGCTCGAACACGCCTTCCAGGATCATGCTGACCAGCAGCGCCTGCTGCGCCTGGGCGTGGCCGACCATTTCCTCGATGTAATAGCTGCCCCAGCCGCCGGCGGTGTTGGGCCAGCCGCCGTTGCCGAAGGCGTGGATACCGACGGCCAGATCGGCCGCCGCGGCGGCTTCGTAGATCGGCCAGTAACGGCGCTGCCCCAGCGGTTCAGCGGTGCGGCTCAACAGCAGCACCTGGGCGAAGTCGGTATCGCCGGCGCGTGCCTCGATCTCCTTAACGGAAGCCGCGCTGTCCTCGTAAGGCACCACGACGGACCCGCGCAGGCGCTTGTCCTGCGATGTCCATTCGGCCTTCTGCCACTCATTTGTCGCGCGGGTGATCTCGGCCGACAGCAGCGGGTTGGTCGCGCCCTGGCCGCTGGTCAGCGGGTTCAGGATGCCAAGCGCCACGTTGTTCGGGTCGAGATGCTGCTGCGCCATGAACGCCAGGTCGCTGCCGGGCGAGCGCCCGTCCGGCAGGAACGCATCCCGCCGGCACGCCTGGGGCTGGCCTTTCGGGTAGGCGGAGCCTTTCTCCCAGGGCTGGCGATACTGGATGCCGAATTCCTCGACATGGTCCACCCAGCGCTTGGTCAGATACGGATACAGCGACGTGCTGACACCGCCGATGCCGACGCCGGCCGGGCGGGGATGAATGTCGCAGTCGGCGATGGCCAGCTTCGATGTCGAAGCAGCCTGGACGCCGGAGCGGTTGAGGACGTCCACGTTCATGGCACGGTCTCCTTTTCGTTCAATCGAACATAGGTTCGCAGCGGGTTCTCCGCCATGATTTTCCGAGCGAGGTCCGGATCGAGGCCCTCGGGGATCGGCTGCTGGCCGTCAAACTGGTAGTGCGGGTAGTCGGTGGAAAACAGCAGCATCTCGTCCGACCCGATATGGTCGATCAGCCGCATCACCGACGACGGGTCGGGCGGCGCATCGAACGGTTGCAACGTCAGCCGCACGCGGTCGCGGACGATGGACCCGGGCGGATCGGAGACCCAGGGGATCTCGCTGCGCAGGCCTTTCCAGAACTTTGTCAATCGCCACAGGTACGCCGGCAGCCAGGTGACGCCGGATTCCATCAGCACCACGGTCAGGCCGGGGTATTTCGCGAAGACGCCCTCGGCGATCAGGCTGGTGAGCTGAGATTGGAAGGCGGTGGCCTGGTTGACGTATTCCTCGGTGAAGCTGGTGGGCCAGCCGACGGGCGTCATCGGATGGCGATACATGCTGCCGGCGTGGATGCCGATGGGCAGGCCGTGGCGTTCGGCGGCGGCGTAGATCGGCCAGTATTGCCGCCGGCCCAGCGTGTTCTCACTGCCCACCAGCAGCATGATCTGGACGAAGCGCCGGTCGGGGGCGCAGCGGTTGATCTCGTCCACCGCGTGTTCGGCGTTCTGCATGGGAACGACGATGGACGCGCGCAGCCGCGGATCGCGGTCCAGCCACTCCTTCGCCACCCAGTCGTTCAATGCTCGGGTCATCGCGACGCCGAGGTCCTCGCTGAATTGCGCCTGCACGCCGTAGAGGCAGTTGCAGATGGCGAGGCGCGTGCCGAACGGGTCCAGCGCCTGGCGGCCCAGCGTTGCGACGTCCGTGGCGGTGCGGCCGGTTTCGTCGCGGAGGTCCTGGCGGAAGCTGAGCGGATTGCGGGTGGGGTAGGCGATCGTGGTCAGGTCCTCGATGCCGCGCCGCACGACGGTTTCGCGCCAGTGGTCGTCGAGATAGGGCATCAGGGCGGCGATGCTGGGAACGACGGGGTGGATGTCGCAATCGATGGGGGCGATCACCATGGCCGTATCGTCCCCACCGTTGGCCTCGCCCATGCCGTTTCCTTACCGTCATGGCCGGGCGTGTCCCAGCCATCTTCGCACCGGCGGACGAAGCGCGGATGGCCGGGACACGCCCGGCCATGACGATAGGACAATGG
>NZ_LMUJ01000063.1:58222-161995 GCF_009765975.1 Acidisphaera sp. S103
GTCACCATGGCCGTATCGTCCCCACCGTTGGCCTCGCCCATGCCGTTGCCTTACCGTCATGGCCGGGCGCGTCCCGGCCATCTTCGCACCGGCGGACGAAGCGCGGATGGCCGGGACACGCCCGGCCATGACGATAGGACAATGGTGAAATCACCGTGGTCGGGGAGTTAGGCATCCTCAGATCATCCCGGGATTTGCACCAGCAGGTCGTCGCCCTCCGCCTTGATGGGGTAGACGGCGATGTCCTCATCGGCCGGGGCGGACATGGCCTTGCCGGTGCGGATGTCGAACTGGGCGGCGTGCAGCGGGCATTCGATGCAGCCGTTTTCCAGCCAGCCGTCCGACAGCAGCGCGTATTCGTGGGAGCAGACGTTGTCGGTCGCGCAAAATTCGCCGCCTGGCAGATGGTAGATGGCGACTTCCTTGCCGCCAGCCCGGACGCCGAGGCATGCGCCCTCCGCCACGTCGCTCTTCGCGGCTACCCGCACCCACTCACTCATCGGTCTCTCCGTTACGTTGATACGGGCAGCATGCCAGGGGATGGCGCCGAGGCCAACCTCAGCCCACCAGTTTTCCGCCGTCGACTGGGATGATCCAACCGGTGGAGGAGGTCAGGTGGACCACCGCGGCCATCACCGCTTGGGCGACTTCGTCGGCCTGGACGACGCGTTTCAGCGGCGTGGTGGCGGCGACCCGCTCGACCATTGCCGTGGTACGCCCGGGGACGAAGGCTGTGTCTACCGCCGCGGGGGATACTGTCAGGACGCGGATTTCCGGCCCCAGCACACGGGCAAGCGACAGCGCCATGGTATCCAGCGCCGCTTTGGAGGCCCCGTAAGCGATGTTGCTGCCGGTGCCGACAATCGCGGCTACGCTGGAGATATTCACGATCACCGCGTCGCCCGACCGTTTCATCAACGGCGCAAATGCTCGTATTGTCGCGAACGGACCCCGCACGTTGGCGGCGAAGATCGAGTCGATCAGGTCGTCGGTCAGCGCTTCCAGATCGGCATGCGGGATCATGCGGGTGAAGCCGGCGGAATTCACCAGCACGTCGCAGCGCCCGTATTCGCGTTCCACGATAGCGGCAGCTTCGCGGATCAGCGGCGTTTCCAGCATCGGGATGCGCATGGCGCGGTGGCCGGAGCCGGGCAGGGACTTGGCAACGCTCTCGGCCTGGTCAGGTTTGCTGTTGTAGCCGACGACGATCTTCGCGCCCGACTGGGCCATGCGGTGTGCAGAGGCCGCTCCGATCGCGCCGCTGCCGCCGGTGATGACGGCGACTTTGTCTTGCAGGTCCATGCTTCGAGCCTTTTCAGAACATCGGCCCGCGATTGGCCGCGCCGCCGTCGATGGTGATGATCGTCCCGGTTGTGTAAGCCGACAAGTCCGAGGCCAGGAACGCGACCATCGTGCCGATTTCCGGGGGTGTGCCGGCGCGGCCCATGGGCAGCGGCTTGGTGTACTCCTCCCACCGGTTTTCATCGCCGAACTGGTTTTGCGCCCGTGTTTTCATCAAGGTCACCAGCCGATCGGTGGCAATCGCGCCTGGGTTGATGCCGACGACGCGAAGACCGTCATCGCCCGCTGAACCACCGAGCGCCCGGGTGAACGCCATCAGCGCGGCGTTGCCGGTGGACCCGGCGATGTAGGTGCGGTCCATCTTCTCGCCGGCCATGCCGAGGATGTTGATGATCACGCCCCGCTTCCGCGTTTTCATTTCGGCGTAAAAGCGGCGGCACATGTTGATGTAGCCGAAGACTTTCAGGTCCCAGGCGGTGCGCCAGCGGTCCTCGGTGATCTGTTGCAGGTCGCCGCCGGGGATGGCGCCGGCGTTGTTCACCAGGATGTCGATATCGGCGTGCTGTTCCGCCAAACGATCGACGTTGCGGCTGTCGGACAGATCGTAGGCATGCACCTGAACGTTGACGTTATACCGGCCGGCAAGACGTTCGCGCGCGGCATCGAGATCAGACTGCGTGCGCGACACCAGAATAACGTTGACGCCCTCGGCGGCAAGACACTCGGCGCTGGCAAGGCCGATGCCCTTGGAAGCGCCGGTGATCAGCGCGGTACGGCCGCGCAGGTTCAGATCCATTGTCGTTCCTCCCGGTTATTGGAAGCGGGATAGAACGGAGAGGCGGTCAGCGCAAATCAGGGCGATGAGACAGCCAGGCCGAGCGGTTTTGCGGCTTTGATCATGTGGCGGTCGAAGGTTGCGAACCGCGTTGCCCGGGAACTGGAGGCCAGATGCAGCGCTTCGGCGAAAATCCATGCCGGCCTGGTGCCATGCCAACGCCTGGCGGATTTTGGTTTCGCCTTGGCGACTATCCGGAGGTTGACGGATACTTCAAATCGCAATAGAATCCTCTTTATGGGAGGCCTTGGCGTTTCATCTCTGCATGTGCCGCATCGGCCATTTGCATTGCCTTAGCAATGTGGGGCGGCAGCACTGAGAATCTTTCGCCGATGATAATGGCGGGATACTCAAGCGGTACATTAGAAACCCCAACGGGCATGCCGGTTAATATCGCAACAGGCGTCTGGGTTCCTCGAAACAGATCAACCAACGCGTTGCCGACATCCGATAGATGCGCTCCTTGCGAACCTGTGCTGTATATAAAGACGCCCTCTGTCGGGTTGTCGGAGGCAAGCCGATATACACCGACTCGTATGCCAGCAATGAAAAATGCATCCCGTAATGAGTTCGCGAACCAGCGAGGTTCTGCTGTTGCATTGTGGATGATGGAAATTTCGGGCAGCTTGCCACGCAACTCTTGAATCAGGTCAAATTGCCTTTGGTCGGTCATGCGGGGCTGTAATCTGGCCTCTAACTCTGTTCGCTTGAGATCGACCTCGGCAGACCTCGCGTTGGCCTCAGCCGCGCGTACTTCTGCTGCTGCGGCCACCTGGACAGCCTCAGCTAATTTAACAGTTGACCGCCTTCGAAGTTCGGTTTGATACCGTCCGTCCATCCTGCCAAACAGAACTTCTCCAACGATACCGATGGCAATGAGGGCGTCCGCCGCCGCTGAGCCCCACCTATTCCACAACGAGTCGTAGGAGGGGTGGACGCTCGCAAGCGCGAATTCTGCTGCAACTGAGACAACCACCACCACGGCGCACCACCATTCCCAGCGCTCGCAGGATGACGACGCGTTTTCTATAGCGTCATCCGTGGCGTTCGTCGTGCCATTCCGCAAACGCCATGCAGGGAATGAATTTGGGGCCGGGTTGGCGCGGGGGGCACTATTGTTCGCCATTGTATTCGCTATCTTTCTCCTGACCAGTTTGTATCTGCAATAACAACTGGAACTGTACCCTCGGCCAATTGTTGTTCGTCGGCAACATCGCCCCCGGCTGGACTGGTCGCCAGTTAGCCCGTCTCATTATCTCCTAGGGCGGCCCCAAAGATGTCCGGGTGAAGCGCCCGCTTGTATTGTCCGAGACCGTCCTTCGCCAGAAGGCGGGCGACGAGGTCAGTATCGATCGTGAGCATGCCGAGCACAGACCTCCGCTTCGATCGCGGCATTCATCTCTTCGACCGTTCGTGCTGGGCCATCGTATTTCAGGCAGCCGGCCACATCTTCCAGCCGTGTGACCCGACCCTTTTTGATCGGCCGCAGAAGGACGCCATCCCCCGTGTCTTCCACGATGAAATCGGTGCCGGGTTCCCACCGATGCAGATCCCGCACCGCCTTGGGCAGGGTGATCTGACCCTTGGAGGAGAGCCGGGTGGTTTCCATGGAAGCAGGTTTAAGACGCGGTAAGACGAATATCAATCAGAGCGGGGAAGCGAGATCCGGTAGAACGCCAACGCGTTCCCAGCAAACAGCTTCCGGCGGTCCTCATCCGGCAGACCCGCCGTGACGTATTTGAACTGGCAATAGATCCAGTCCCAACTCGCCTTCACGCCGTCCACCGGGTGGTTCGAGGCGAACATGCAGCGGTCCACGCCGAACATGCCGATCGTTTCGCGGATCACCGAACCATTGACCTGCAATGTCCACGGCTTGCCCTTCACCGTCAGGCCGGAAATCTTGCACCAGACATGCGGGCACGATGCCAGTGCCTCCATCCCGCGTTTCCACGCTGCCAGTTGTTCCTTGGATCGATCCAGCGGGTATCCGGTGTGGTTCAGGACGATGCGCAGGTCGGGATGTTCGCGGCAGACCTCGGCGGCTTCTTCCAGGTGATACCAAGGCACCCGCAGGTCCCAGGACAGGTTGTATTTGGTCAGCAGGCCGAGGCCCTTGCGCCAAACAGGGTCTTGTAGACTGCGTTTTTCACCGCGCACCGAGTCGTTCGGACCGCTCGCGATTACCGGTTTGGTGCGGATGCCGCGCACCAGCGGATTGGCGGCCTGCGCGGCGATGATGTCCTCGGCATTGGGCGTGTCGACCCAGGCATGCGCGACGATGGCGTTCGGCATGCCGGTCTCGGCGGCGATGCGGGTCAGCCACTCGGTTTCCGCCAATTGCTGGCTGCGGTCCGCTTCGGCCTCGACGTGGACCGTGGCGATGACGTTGTGCAGGGCGGTGTCGCGCCGGTATTCCGCCGGCAGGTAGGTGCGCTGGATGCGGGAATAATCACCGAGCCAGCCATGCTCCCCCGACACGAGCCAGGGGTAGCGGATGGCGGCTTCGAGGTCCCACAGATGGTGGTGAGCGTCGACGATCGGTAGGTCTTTGTCCATGTTGAATAGGTAAGCAGGGATTGGCCGGTTAGGCTACAGTTGGCGGGTTCGAAAGAGCGGAGGAAGTCCATGAGCACGCAGGTTCTGATTGCCGGTGCCGGCCCGGTTGGGCTGACCATGGCGGCGGAGTTGGCGCGTTACGGTGTGTCGGTGCGCATCGTCGAGAAAGCGGCACAGCGGACAGACAAATCCAAGGCGCTGGTGCTATGGAGCCGCACCCTGGAATTGCTGGATCGCTCGGGATGCGGCAGCGCCTTCATAGCCGCCGGCCATAAGGTGGACGCCGCCAACATCGTCGCCGGCAACAAGACCATCGGCCACGTGACCTTCGCCGACGTGGCCAGTCCCTACCCCTACGCGCTGATGTTGCCGCAATCGGAAACCGAGCGCCTGCTGGAGACACATCTGGCCGCCCTGGGGGTCAAGGTCGAACGCCAGGTCGAACTCATGACGTTCGCCGACAAGGGCGATGCGGTCACCGCAACCTTGCGGCATGCCGACGGCCACGAGGAAACACTGCAAACCGCCTGGCTGATCGGCTGCGACGGCGCCCACAGCACGGTCCGCCACACGCTCGGCCTGTCGTTTCTCGGCGATACCCTGCAGACCGACTGGATCCTGGCGGACATCCACATGTCGGGGCTGCCGATACCGGACTCGGAAATCGCGGTCTATTGGCACGAAGACGGCGTGCTGGCGGAGTTTCCGATTGCCCCGGGCCGCTATCGGATCATCGCCGATATCGGTCGCTCGCAAGGCGACCATCCGTCCGATCCGACCCTGGATCAGGTCCAGGCCGTGGTCGATCGTCGCGGCCCCGGCGGTCTGCGCCTGTCCGATCCGATCTGGCTGGCAGGCTTTCGGATCAATGAGCGCAAGGTGAAGGACTACCGATCCGGCCGGGTCTTCGTCGCCGGCGACGCCGCCCATGTCCACAGTCCCGCTGGCGGCCAGGGCATGAACACCGGCATGCACGACGCCATCAACCTGGCCTGGAAACTCGCCCTTGTCTGTCACGGCGCCGGCGGTTCGGAGAAACTGCTCGACAGCTTCAGCGTCGAACGCAGTGCCATCGGTGAGCAGGTGCTCGCCAACGCCGGCCGCCTGACCGCGATCGCCGTGATGAAGAACCACACGGCGCAGATGGTCAGGAACCTGGCCGCCGGCTTCCTGTTCGGCCTGTCGCCGGTGCGGCACCGGATGGCGGACACGATGGCGGAGGTAACCCTGGGCTATCCAGACAGCCCGCTGAACGGTCCGTCCGCGCACGGACTCGGCGGCCCCGCTCCCGGCGAACGGGCAGCGCCGGTTGCTGGACAAACCCCGGTCGGGGCGGGCAGCACACCACGCTTCGCGCTGTTCGCGGCGCCTGGTGAGGCGGTGTCGGCGTTGTTGCAGACGTATCAGAACCTGCTGGAACCGACGGTCAGGCCGCCATTCGCCAGCGGCGGCCTGTGGCTGGTGCGTCCGGACGGCTACGTCGCATGCGTGGCCAAGGATGCCGTGGTCATCGCCGATTATCTGCGCGGTTTCACTTGAAGCGCAGGTGATCCGACGATCGTGTTCATTCGTAGTACGGTGGCAATTTAAACTGTAAGCCGCCCATGACGAATGCCCCCGTGATCGTTTGGTTCCGCAACGACCTTCGGTTGGCCGATCACGCCGCCCTGCACGCCGCCGTCGACTCGGGCCGTCCGGTACTGCCCGTCTACATCTTGGACGACACGGCGGACCGCTGGGCCATGGGCGATGCCTCGCGTTGGTGGCTGCACCATAGCCTCGCTGCCTTGGCCCAGGCGCTGACGGGTGTTGGCAGCCATCTGACCCTCCGTCGTGGCGACAGCGTCGCGACCATCACCGAAATCGCCCGGAAAACCGGCGCCGCCGAGATCTTCACCGGCGGCTCCGCCGACCCTGGCGCTCGCCAGGTAAACCAGGAAGCGGTCAAAGCCCTGGATGGAAAACTCCGCCAGATGCGCACCACGACGCTGTTCCATCCCGACTCGGTGCGCACCAAAACCGGCGCCGCCTATAGCGTCTACACACCGTTCGCCAACGCCTGCCTGGCCTTGGGCGGCCCGAAATTGCCATTGCCCGCGCCGGACAAAATCCCCACCGCGGACGCCCCGAAATCCGACCGCCTGGAAGACTGGAACCTTCTACCGACGAAACCGGATTGGGCCGCCGGCCTGCGCGACACCTGGACGCCGGGTGAGGCCGGCGCGATCGCACGAACCGAAGCATTCCTCGCCCACGGCCTAACCCATTACCCCGATGCTCGGGATCATCCCGCCGACGACGGAACCTCCATGCTGTCGCCACACCTGCACTTCGGCGAGATTTCCGGCGTCCAGCTCTGGCACATGGCCCATCGCCACCAGGCCGGCAAAGGCCGCGAGATGTTCATCCGGGAACTGCTGTGGCGTGAGTTCTGCGCCAACCTGCTATGGAACAATCCCGGCCTGCCCGATGCTCCCCTGCGTCTGGAATTCGAGCGGATGCCCTGGCGCAACGACAAGCCCGGCCGGGTGGCATGGCAAAAGGGCCGGACCGGCGTGCCGATTGTCGACGCCGGGATGCGCCAGCTCTGGCAAACCGGCTGGATGCACAACCGGGTGCGCATGATCGTCGCCAGCTTCCTGGTCAAACATCTGATGATCCCCTGGCAGGACGGCGAGGCTTGGTTCTGGGACACGCTGGTTGACGCCGACCTGGCCAGCAACGCCGGCAATTGGCAGTGGGTCGCCGGCTGCGGCGCCGATGCCGCCCCATATTTTCGGATTTTCAACCCGATCCTGCAAAGCCGGAAGTTCGACGCCGACGGCGACTATATTCGCCATTTCGTCCCCGAACTGGATCGCCTGGGCCCACGCCACATCCACGCCCCATGGGAGGCACCGGCCGAGGCCCTGGCCAATGCTGGCGTTACCCTAGGAAAAACCTATCCGAACCCAATCGTGGACCTGGCAATCGGCCGCGCCCGAGCATTGGAGGCGTACGGCCAAATCCGCTCGCGCGCGTGAAGCCTAGTCGTCCAGGAAGCTCCGCAGCTTCCGGCTCCGGCTCGGGTGCTTCAGCTTCCGCAGCGCCTTTGCCTCGATCTGGCGGATACGTTCGCGGGTCACGTTGAACTGCTGCCCGACTTCTTCCAGCGTGTGGTCGGTGTTCATGCCGATGCCGAAGCGCATGCGCAGGACGCGTTCCTCGCGCGGCGTC
Source organism: Acidisphaera sp. S103 (assembly GCF_009765975.1). Lineage (GTDB taxonomy): Bacteria > Pseudomonadota > Alphaproteobacteria > Acetobacterales > Acetobacteraceae > Rhodopila. Next base: position 66,135 of record NZ_LMUJ01000063.1, read on the forward strand.
AGTGACGACAGCACGCGGGTCGTGGCTTCGCGCAGATTGGCCTGGATCGCCGCGTCCAGCGGGATCACCGCGGCCTTGTCCTCGATGAAGTCGCCGAGGTGCGAGTCTTCCTCGTCGCCGATCGGGGTCTCCAGGCTGATCGGCTCCTTGGCGATCTTCAGGACTTTTCGCACTTTCTCCAGCGGCATGCCCAGCTTGTCGGCGAGTTCCTCCGGCGCCGGCTCGCGGCCGATCTCGTGCAGCATCTGCCGGGAGGTGCGCACCAGCTTGTTGATCGTTTCGATCATATGCACCGGGATGCGGATGGTGCGCGCCTGGTCGGCGATCGAGCGGGTGATCGCCTGGCGGATCCACCATGTCGCGTAGGTGCTGAACTTGTAGCCGCGCCGATACTCGAACTTATCGACGGCCTTCATCAGGCCGATGTTGCCTTCCTGGATCAAATCCAGGAATTGCAGGCCGCGATTGGTGTATTTCTTGGCGATCGAGATCACCAGGCGCAGGTTCGCCTCGATCATCTCCTTCTTCGCACGGGCACTGTCGCGCTCACCGCGGGAGACGGTCATGTAGACCCGGCGGAACTCGGCGATCGGCAGGCTGGCATCGTTCGCGACCGCGCCGATCTGGCCGCGGATCTTGGCGATGTCGTCGGGATGTTTGATGACGAACACCTTCCAGCCCTTGCCGGTCAGCTTGCCGACACGATCCAGCCAGTTCGGATCGAGTTCCGCGCCGCGGTAGTGCTTCAGGAAGTCCTCGCGGTTCACCTTGCAGCTTTCGGCCATGCGCATCAGTTGGCCTTCCAGCGTCGTCAGCCGCTGGTTCAGCAGCTTTAGTTGGCTGACCAGTTCCTCGATACGGTTGTTGTGCAACTGCACCTGACCGACTTTCTCGACCAGTTCCTCGCGGATCTTCTCGTAGCCTTTTTCGGAGCGCGTGCTCATCTCCTCGCCGCTGGTGATGGTCTCCAGGCGGCGATGCTGCATCTTGTGCAGTTTTTTGTACTGGTTCTCGATTTCCTCGAAATTGGCCAGCACTTCGGGCTTCAGCTTCTCCTCCAGCGCCGACAGCGACATGCTGGGGCCGCTGTCCTCATCGTCGCCGTCCATGTCGTCGTTGGCGGCGAAGTTATCCGAACCGCTGGGTTCCACGGTCTCGCCGCCCTCCGCGACCGGCGCACCGGCCACATCGGTGGCTTCCAGGTCGACGATGTCGCGCAGCAGCATCCGCCCGGCCTTGAGCTGCTCATGCCAGGTGATGATCGCCTTGAAGGTCAGCGGGCTTTCGCACAGCCCGTTGATCATCATGTCGCGGCCGGCTTCGATCCGCTTGGCGATGGCGATCTCGCCTTCGCGCGACAGCAGTTCAACGCTGCCCATCTCGCGCAGGTACATGCGCACGGGATCGTCGGTGCGGCCCAGGCTGGCCTCATCGACGTTGCCGGTCTGCTCCTCGGCTTCCTCTTCCTCGGCCTTCTCGACCTTGGCGACCGGCGTCTCGCCGTCCTCGTTCTCTTCGCTCTCGACGACCTGGATGCCCATTTCGGAGAAATTGGCCATCACGTCTTCGATTTGTTCGGAGCTGTTCTGCTCCGGCGGCAGGATGGCGTTCAGCTCATCGAAGGTGATGTAGCCGCGCTCCTTCCCCTTGGCGATCAGCCGCTTTACACCGGCGGCGGTGACGTCCAGCAAGGTTGTCTCGGCATCCTGCTCCGCCGTGGCGGTATCGCCGGCGACCATGGGCTTCGTGGCCATCGCTCAGGGCACTCCTTCATCCGACGGGTCACGGCGCGCGCGTGCCGCGACCCCACATTTATCACACATCGGCGGCACCGACCCCGTCGGGCTCGCCGCTGCGAATTTTTGCCAATGCCTCGACCAGCGCTTTCTGGCGGCGCCACGTCTCCGGCGTCAGGTTTCGGGCTGCATCGGCTTCAGCCAAAGCGACTTCCTCGCGCAGAAGTTCCACATTGAGAAAGCCAAAAATATGCCACCATCCTGATTCCGCCTCGGCTGGCATCGCATCCGACGAGGCGCACGCCGGCAAGGGCATGGGTGCCGCTGCCAGGACGTGCTGAACGTCATGCTCAAATCCAGATTTCGTGAGGTGGTCCATCAGCCCAGCAGAGTCAAGGGTTTCAGCGGATTCGGCCCAATGTTCGATCGCATCGCGCAGCCGGATCAGGGGGGGATCGACCGGCAGGGCATTGTAGGCCTGGGCGACGTCGTTCAGCAAAAATGGGTGCCGCAGCAGGATCGCGGTGAGGATTCGCGCCCGTTCGGCGGTCGCGTTATCCTGGTGCAGCACCGGCCGGGGAATACGCGGGCCGGAGGTCACACCCAACTGCGGACGGCGCTTGTCCCATTGCTGCCCTCGATTTTTCGCGGGGCGGGGCCGGCTGGCGAAGAACCGGTCCAGCAGGGCGCCGCGGTATTCGGCACCCAGCGCCTTATCGCCGATCCGGCCGGCGGTCTCGATCAGGCGGGTGCGAAAGGCCGCGCGCTTTTCCGGCGTGGCGTCGCCGATTTCCCCACGCACCATGTCATACAGCGCGTCGGACGGGGACTGGGCGGCGTCCAGCACCGCCTGGAACGCCGTCGGTCCGCCTTTGCGCACCAGGCTGTCGGGGTCGTCGCCGGCGGGCAGGGTGGCGAACCGCAATGACCGCGCCGGCGTCAGCATCGGCAGCGCCAGTTCCATCACCCGGGACGCCGCCCGCGCGCCGGCCCCATCGCCGTCGAAGCACAGCACCGGCGTGGGCGAGACACGCCACAGTTCTTCCAGTTGCTCCCCCGTCAGCGCGGTGCCGAGCGGCGCGACGGCCGCGGTAAAGCCCGCCTGGGCGGTGGCGATGACGTCCATGTAGCCTTCGACCACGATCAGCGTCCCGCCGTTGCGCACCCCATCCCTAGCCAGGTTCAAGCCGTACAGGTTGCGGCGTTTGGAGAACACCGCGGTCTCCGGCCCGTTGACGTATTTCGGTTGGCCGGCCCCCAGGATGCGACCGCCGAAGCTGATGATCGTGCCGCGACGGTCCAGGATCGGAAACATCACCCGCTGAGAAAACAGTTCGAACGTCCGACCGGTTTCCTCATCCCGGCGAAGCAGCCCCGCATCGATCAGTTGCTCGCTATCCACCCCCTGCCGTGACAACTCCGCCGTCAGCGCGCCGCGTTCGCCCGCCCAGCCCAGGCCGAAACGGATGATCGTCTCCTCCGTCAGCCCCCGGCCCAGCAAATAATCGCGCCCCACTCGGCCCTCGGGCAAACCCAGGCGGCGCTGATAATGCACCTGCACCGCTTCCAGCACCCCGACCACGTCGAGGCGCCGCCGTTCGGCCTCGGCGGCTTCCGGGGTGGGTTTGGGGACCTCCAGACCGGCTTCGGCCGCGAGTTGACCGACCGCTTCCATGAATGCCAGGCCCTGGCTTTGCATGACGAAGGTGATCACGTCGCCATGCGCGCCGCAGCCGAAGCAGTGATAGCCGTCGTCATAGACATAGAAGCTGGGGGTTTTCTCGCCATGGAAGGGACAGCAGCCTTTCCACTGCTTGCCGGACCGAGCCAGCTTCACCCGGCGCCCGATCACCGCCGACAGCGGTGTGCGGGTTCGAAGCTCGTCCAGGAAGCTGGCGGGAAGGGCCATCGCGGCGGCTGGTCAGGCGGACAGGCTGGCTTTGACCATCGGGCCGGCCTTGGCCATGTCCAGGCTGGCGGCGTGTTTGGCTCTCAGCACGGCCATCACCTTGCCCATGTCCTTGATGCTGGCCGCCCCGGTTTCCGCGACGGCGTCGGTGACGGCCTGGCGCATGGCGGCTTCGTCCATCTGGCTGGGGAGGAAGCTCTCGATCACGGCAATCTCGGCTTCCTCCTTGGCGGCGAGTTCCGGGCGGTTGCCCTTCGTGTACAGCTCCACCGATTCACGGCGGGATTTCACCATGCCGCGCAGCATGGCGACGACCTCCTCGTCCGGAACCTGGTCAATGCCCTTGGGACGGGCGGCGATGTCGGTGTCCTTCAGTTTGGCCATGACCATGCGCAACGTGGAGGTCCGAGCGGCGGTCCCGGCTTTCATCGACAGCTTGACCTGTTCGGTGAGGCTTTCTCTCAGGGTCATGGCAGCGCTCCTGCGCGAAAAATTGTCCCTGCACTATAGGCGGTAGCGGGGCGGCAGGCGACGGTCCTGCACGCTGTGCCGCGGTGTTTCAGTCGTTCGGCGTGTCGTGATCCGGATGCTGGCGGCTGACGACCTCTCGCGTGGCATTTTCCGCCGTAGGGCTGTCGGGCCGTTGTCCGGGTGCCAGCAACCCGATCCAGGACAGGCGGGCCTCGGTGCCGAAGTTTTTCGTCATCGGCACCGAGGCCGGGGTATCGAGGCTGCCCGTTGTGACCTCGATCGCGTCGCCATCCAGGTAATGGAACGTTAGCGGCGTGCCGCAGGACGAGCAGAAATGCCGTTCGGCGGCGGAGGAGCTTTGAAAGCTGGCGGGTTGGCCGCGGGTCCAGGTGAGGTTCGCGGTCTTCACCTTGGACAACGCCGCGAAGGGGCCGCCCACGGCTTTCTGGCACATGCGGCAGTGGCAGACGGTCGACTCCGGCGTCTCGAACAGCGCATAGCGAACCGCGCCGCACTGGCATCCGCCGGTCATGGTGGGTTGGGTTTTGTACATCGGTTCCTCCTCTCTCGGCAACGGCGGTGGTGGAAAATATTTCCCAATCTTGCGACGGCGTGGTTGCGGTGGGAAATTACTTCCCTTACATTACCACGCATGGCTATCTCGATCGACCATATCATAGAACGGATGGGTGGGGCGGATGCCGCTGCCCGTTTGGCGGGCGTGGGCACCGAGGCTGTGCGCAAATGGCGTCAGAACGGCGCGATACCGTCGCGTCACTGGCCGGCCGTCAGTGCCGCCACCGGCCTGGTCATGGCCGACCTGCAAACCGATGCCACCAACAAGGCGAGTGCGATCATGCCCGACACGACCGACACTGTGCCTGTTGGCGCCACCGCCGTCCTGGTGCTGGCGGATGGAACCCTGTTCTGGGGCCGCGGTTTCGGCGCGAACACAATGGCAACCGGCCCGGTGGGGGAGGTCTGCTTCAGCACCGGCATGACCGGCTATCAGGAAACCCTGACGGACCCGTCCTTCGCCGGCCAGATCATCACTTTCACCTTCCCGCATATCGGCAACGTGGGCACCAACACCGACGACATGGAGGCCACGACCATCGCCGCCCGGGGCCTGGTGGTGAAGCAGGACATCACCGACCCGTCCAACTGGCGCTCGACCCGGACGCTGCAGGCATGGCTGCTGGCGCAGGGGATTACCGGCATCGCCGGTGTCGATACGCGGGCACTGACCATCCGCATCCGCGACGGCGGTGCTCCGACCGGGGTGCTGGCGTTTCCCGCCGACGGACGGTTCGACCTGCCCGCCCTGCGTGCCCAGGCCGTCGCGTGGCCGGGCCTGGAGGGGATGGATCTGGCGAAGGACGTCACCTGCCGCCAGTCCTACACCTGGGACGAGACCACCTGGGCCTGGCCGAACGGATCGGGCCGGCAAGAAGCGCCGAAGCACCACGTGGTGGCGGTCGATTATGGGGCGAAGCGGAATATCCTGCGCTGCCTGGCCTCGGCCGGATGCCGGGTGACGGTCGTGCCCGCGACGGCGACGGCCGAGGACATTCTACGGCACGAACCGGATGGCGTCTTTCTGTCGAACGGACCGGGCGATCCGGCGGCGACCGGTGAATACGCGGTGCCGGTGCTGCGGCAAGTGCTGGACAGCGGCGTGCCGGTATTCGGCATCTGCCTGGGTCACCAGTTGCTGGCGCTTGCGCTGGGCGCGAAGACCTACAAGCTGGACCGCGGCCATCGCGGCGCCAACCAGCCGGTGAAGGACCTGGCCACCGGCAAGGTTGAGATCACCAGCCAGAACCACGGCTTCGCGGTCGATGCGGAATCACTGCCGGCGAACGCCAAGGTGACGCACGTGTCGTTATTCGACGGCTCCAATGAGGGCATCGCCTCGACCGATCGGCCGGCGTTCTCCGTGCAGTACCATCCGGAAGCCAGTCCCGGCCCGTCCGACAGCCATTATCTGTTCGAACGCTTCGTGGCGATGATGGAACGGCGGACGTGACATGGACATCACCGCCCTGCTGCTGATCACCGCCTTCCGCCACCAGATCAACGAACCGAACATCGAGGCTGGCCACGCTCGGTTCGCGGAACTGGTGGGTCAGGAGATCGGCATCGATACGTTCTGCGATGTCGTCGCGGCCTGTCAGCGCGACGGCCTGATCCGCGAACCGATCCGCCTGCCGGAGGGCGCGCTACAGTGCCACTGGCACCTGGAACTGACCCCGAAAGGGGTCGCCGCGGCCCGTCGGTACCAAGACCAGTAAATCCACCCGCACCCTTTAATTCGTCCTCGCCATAGGCCGCAGACATGCCCAAGCGCACCGACCTCAAATCCATCATGATCATCGGCGCCGGTCCGATCATCATCGGCCAGGCTTGTGAATTCGACTACTCCGGTGCCCAGGCCTGCAAAGCCCTGAAGGCCGAGGGCTATCGCGTCATCCTGGTCAACTCCAATCCCGCCACCATCATGACCGATCCGGGTCTTGCCGACGCCACCTACATCGAACCCATCACGCCCGACGTCGTCGAGAAGATCATCGCGCGAGAGAAACCAGACGCCCTGCTGCCCACCATGGGTGGTCAGACCGCGCTGAACACGGCGATGCAACTTCACGCCAGCGGCGCGCTCGAACGGCTTGGTGTCGAACTGATCGGCGCCAAGGCGGATGTGATCGACCGAGCGGAAGACCGGTTGAAATTCCGTGATGCGATGGCTGAGATTGGCATCGAATCCCCTCGCTCCGCCATCGCCCACACCATCGAAGAGGCTCGGGCCGCGCTGGCGATGACGGGATTGCCGTCCGTCATTCGCCCCAGCTTCACCCTGGGTGGCACAGGCGGCGGCATCGCCTACAACAGGGAGGAATTCGAACAGATCGTCGCCGGCGGGCTGGAAGCCTCCCCCACCACCGAGGTGCTGATCGAAGAATCGGTTCTTGGTTGGAAAGAATATGAGATGGAGGTCGTGCGTGACAGCGCCGACAACTGCATCATCATCTGCTCCATCGAGAATGTGGACCCAATGGGCATCCACACCGGCGATTCCGTCACCGTCGCCCCGGCGCTGACCCTCACCGACAAAGAATATCAAATTATGCGCGACGCCTCGATCGCGTGTCTGCGGAAAATCGGCGTCGACACCGGCGGATCGAACGTGCAGTTTGGCCTGAATCCCGTTGACGGCCGCATGGTCGTTATCGAAATGAACCCGCGGGTGTCGCGGTCCTCCGCCCTGGCGTCGAAGGCGACCGGATTCCCGATCGCCAAAATCGCCGCCAAGCTTGCCGTCGGCTATACCTTGGATGAACTGACCAACGACATCACCATGGTCACGCCGGCCAGCTTCGAGCCCACCATTGACTACGTCGTCGTCAAAATCCCCCGTTTCACCTTCGAGAAATTCCCCGGTACTCCGGCGCTGCTTACGACGTCGATGAAATCGGTCGGTGAAGCGATGGCGATCGGCCGTTCCTTCCCCGAAGCCCTGCAAAAAGGTTTCCGTAGTATGGAAACCGGCCTGTCCGGACTCGACGAGATCGAACCGCCCGGCGACGGCGGACCAGATGCTTTCAGAGCCGCTCTGTCCTCTCCGACGCCCGATCGCCTGCTGATGGCCGCACAGGCCCTGCGCGCCGGCATCAGCGTCGAGGACATCCACGACGCCACCAAATTCGACCCCTGGTTCCTGCGGGAACTGGAACGGATCGTGCTCGCCGAACGTGACGTCGCCGCATCCGGTCTGCCGACCGAGGCGGGTGCGCTGCGGCGCCTGAAGGCCTTGGGCTTCTCCGACAAGCGGCTGTCCCAACTGGCCGGCACAACGCCGGCCAAAGTTGCCAGCACGCGCGCCAACCTGGGCGTCACCCCGGTCTACAAGCGTATCGACACCTGCGCCGCGGAGTTCGCCTCCAAGACCCCCTACATGTATTCGACGTTCGAGGGCGGATACGGCACGCCGGTCTGCGAGGCCGACCCGACCGATCGGAACAAGATCATCATCCTCGGCGGCGGCCCGAACCGCATCGGGCAGGGGATCGAGTTCGACTACTGTTGCGTCCACGCCGCCTACGCGCTGAAAGAAGCCGGGTTCGAGACCATCATGGTCAACTGTAACCCCGAAACGGTCAGCACCGACTACGACACCTCCGACCGGCTGTATTTCGAGCCGCTGACGGAAGAGGACGTCATCGCCCTGGTCCGGCGCGAACAGCAGAACGGCACCGTCCTGGGCTGCATCGTCCAGTATGGCGGCCAGACGCCGCTGAAGCTGTCACAGGCCCTGTCCCGTGAAGGCATCCCCATCCTCGGCACCTCGGCCGACGCCATCGACCTGGCGGAAGACCGCGAGCGGTTCCAGCAGCTTCTGCAACGCCTCGGCCTGCTGCAGCCGGACAACGGCATTGTCCGGTCGGTGGACGAAGCGGTGCAGGTCGCCGATCGCATCGGCTTTCCCGTGGTCATCCGCCCCAGCTACGTGCTGGGCGGGCGGGCAATGGAGATCGTCTACGACCACGCCGGCCTGAACCGCTATCTACGGGAGGCCGTACGCGTCTCCGGCGAGACCCCGGTGCTGATCGACCGCTACCTGAACGACGCCATCGAAGTGGATGTCGACTGCATTTGCGATGGCGAAACCGTCTACGTCGCCGGCGTGATGGAGCATATCGAGGAAGCCGGCATCCATTCGGGTGACTCAGCCTGCTCGCTGCCGCCGTACTCCCTGTCGCCGGCGATGATCACCGAACTGAAATCGGAAACCGAGGCGCTGGCCAAGGCGCTGGGTGTCGTCGGGCTGATGAACGTCCAATACGCCATCAAGGACGACACGATCTACGTGCTGGAGGTCAATCCGCGTGCCTCCCGCACCGTGCCGTTCGTCGCCAAGGCGACCGGCGTGCCTGTCGCCAAGATCGGCGCCCGCGTCATGGCCGGGGCGAAGCTGGCGACCGATTTCAAGCTGGACGACGACTCAATCGCCCCGCACGTCGCGGTCAAGGAAGCCGTCTTCCCGTTCGCCCGCTTCCCCAACGTCGACACCATCCTGGGGCCGGAGATGAAATCGACCGGCGAGGTGATGGGCCTCGATTCCAGCTTCGAGCGTGCCTTCGCGAAATCCCAGCTGGGTGCCGGGATCATCCTGCCGATGGCGGGGCAGGTGTTCCTGTCGATCAAGGATGCCGACAAGAAGGGTCTGCCCGCCCTGGCGCGCCGGCTTAATGAGATGGGGTTTTCGATCCTGGCCACCCGCGGCACCGCTGCCCGCATCCGGGAAGCCGGTTTCCCGGTCACCGTGGTGAACAAGGTCCTGGAAGGCCGTCCGCACTGCGTCGATGCCATCCGTTCGGGCGAGGTGCAGTTGGTGGTCAATACCGCCTCCACCCCGCAATCGGTCGCCGACAGCTTCGCCATCCGCCGTGGTGCCCTGACGCATGGGGTGCCACACTATACAACCTTGGCGGGTGCCAGGGCCGCCGTGCACGCAATCGCGGCATTAAAAGCGGGAACGCTTGAAGTTGCGCCATTACAGTCCTATTTTCGCGGTTCGTTTTGAATCAAGCGCCGCGGTGGGGGACGACCCGGCCGCGGCGGTGTTACGTGATGCGTCCGCTTTGACCGAGGATTGAAGGACCACGCCGTGCAGAAGTTTCCGATGACTGCCCCCGGACTACGGCGGTTGGAAGAGGAGCTCCGGACCCTGCGATCGCAGGAGCGTCCGGCGGTTATCCGCGCCATAGCCGAAGCGCGATCGCATGGGGATCTGTCGGAAAACGCTGAATATCACGCCGCGCGCGAACGCCAGTCGTTCATCGAAGGGCGGATTCAGGAACTGGAGGAGATCGTCGGCGGTGTCGAGGTCATCGATCCATCAACCCTGTCCGGGTCCCAGGTGAAGTTCGGCGCCCACGTCAAACTGGTGGACGAAGAAACCGACAAGGAAGCCACCTACCAGATCGTCGGTGTCTATGAAGCCGACATCAAGGCCCGGCTGCTGTCGATTTCCTCGCCCCTGGCCAAGGCGCTGATCGGCAAGAAAGTGGGCGAGACCATCTCGGTGCCGGCCCCCGGCGGCGATCGGTCGTACGAAATCCTGGAAGTCAGGTTTGTTTGATCAGGCCATTGCCTGCCGTCATCGCCGCGTCCGCATGCCTCTGGGCGAAGGCTCGCGATGATCACGCTTGAGGATATCGAGCAGGCGGCCGGACGGATCGCCGGACGCGTGTTGCGGACGCCGATGGTGCCGTGTCACGCGATTTCGTGCCTGACCGGCGCCGAGGTTGTGCTGAAGCTGGACAATCTGCAAGTGACCGGCGCGTTCAAGGAACGCGGCGCCGCCAATCGCCTGGCAATGCTGACCGAAGCTGAACGAGCGCGTGGCGTGATCGCCATGTCGGCCGGCAACCATGCCCAGGCAGTCGCGCGTCACGCCAGTCTGCTGGGCATCGCGGCCACGATCGTGATGCCGAAGTTCACGCCCTCCACCAAGGTGACCCGGACCGCGTCATGGGGCGCGAACGTGGTGCTGGTCGGCGAAACGCTGGCCGAGGCGGCGGCACACGCGCATGAACTGGCCGCGGCGCAGGCGCTGGTGTTCATCCACCCGTACGACGACCCTGGGATTATCGCCGGCCAGGGCACCATGGCACTGGAAATGCTGCAGGATGCGCCCGATCTGGACGCACTCATTATCCCGACAGGCGGCGGCGGGCTGCTGGCCGGCTGCATGGTGGCGGCCTCCGCATTGCGGCCCGGTATCGCCGTCTACGGCGCTGAGGTCGAAGCCTACGCTGCCATGGCGCAGCGTCTGGCTGGACGGTCGGTATCCGTCGGCGGCGCCACCATCGCCGAAGGCATCGCCGTGCGCGATATCGGTGAAATTCCGTTCGAGATGGTCCGCCGCCGCATCGCCGGTGTCCTTGTCACGCCGGAACGGGCGGTCGAGGAAGCGATCGGCCTGCTGGCCGAGGGCGCGAAGACCGTGGCCGAGGGCGCCGGCGCCACCGGTGTGGCTGCGCTGCTGGCGTATCCGGAACGGTTTCGCGGCAAGAAGGTCGGTGTCGCCATCACCGGCGGCAACATCGACGCGCGCATCCTGTCCAACGTTCTGCTGCGCGACCTGTTGCGCGATGGACGCATTTTGCGGCTGCATCTGCAAATTCCCGATCGACCCGGTGTGCTGGCGGACATCGCCGGAAAAATCGGCGATTCCGGCGGCAACATTATCGAGGTGTCCCACCAGCGTCTGTTCGCATCCTCCTCGGTACAGGCCGCCGAACTGGAAGTGATGGTGGAAGCACGCGACAAAGCCCACGCCAACGCGATTGTCGAGGCGCTGGAGCAAAGCTACATCGTCCGTCAGGTATAAGGCGATGCGCGCGGGATAAGCGCCGCATTTGTTGGAGGCCGAATGGCGGATCTGCCCGAGGACAACCTTGCCGCCGCGGTCGACGAAGCGCTCGCCTGCAACGTCTGTGCATCGGTATTGCCGCTTGGTCCACGGCCGGTGCTTCGTGTCTCCGAAACCGCTCGGGTTCTCATCATCGGCCAGGCGCCGGGCACCAAGGTGCATATGACAGGCGTGCCCTGGAACGACGCATCCGGCGATCGGCTGCGCGACTGGCTGCTGATGGACCGGGATCTGTTCTACGATCAGGCTCGTATCGCGATCGTGCCGATGGGACTGTGCTATCCGGGGCGCTTGCCGAAGGGCGGAGACGCACCGCCTCGCCCCGAATGCGCGCCATTGTGGCTGGACCGGTTCATCCGGCTGATGCCTCAGGTGCGGCTGACGCTGCTGGTCGGGTCGTACGCGCTGCGGCACCGGCTGGGGAAAGGTGCGATGACCGACCGGGTGCGCCAGTTTCGCGATCTGGGGCCGGCGATCGTCCCGCTGCCGCATCCGTCCTGGCGGACCACGGGATGGGAACGGCGCAATCCCTGGTTCGGCGAGGAACTGCTGCCGGCGTTGCGTCAGGCGGTTGGGGAGGCGCTTAGATAATACCAAGTCGCGTTGAGGCCGGCCAGTGATCCATCACGGCCCGGCGCCGGGCCATGACGAGGCTGGCATGTCAGCGCGACTTGTTGGGATAGACGGTGTCGCGGACCTCATGCGAGGGCCGCACGTCGGAATCGGCCCGAGCGTAATTGCCCGGGCCGATTCAGTCGTTTTACCAGGTCAACACAGTCGAGAACGTCACGCCCTGATAGCGCGCGTCGACGGTCTTGCCATCGGTCCCCGTGGTGAAGTCGAAATCACCCTGGTGACGTTGGGCGTACTGATATTCGAGGACCAATTGAAGTCCGGGCGCCACTTTGTAGTTGCCGCCAACGGCGAGTTCAAACTCATGACGCTGCGAAGTCCCTACCAGGTCGCCCTGGCCCTGTGAATCGATGACACCGAACTGCGAACCCAGGGTAATCGGGCCATTGGCATAGGTTAACCCAAACAGTTCCGCGTTCATCGACGCGCCACCGGTTGGACGTTCCGCAAGCGCACCGTTGACCGCACCCCCGATGTAGTCGAGCGCCGCGGTGATATTGTAGCTGGTGACGGCTACGCCCGCCTTGTAGAAATTCAGGTTATCGTAACGAATATCGCCCGTGCCGGCGCCCGGCGCGGTCTTCACGATGGTAATGGCCGTCGGATCTTCCTTGCCGGCGGTTTCCCAGAAGCCATAGGTCTTGAAGTCCACCGCGCCGAAGTTGTGTTGATACCGCAAGCCGACGGCGACCTGATTGAGCCAGCGTGTGGGGTCGTTGCCGGAGGAGAGGTTGATGCAGTTGTCGCTAGCCTGACCGCACGTCGCGCTCTGCAACGGACCGCTGCCCGAATCGTTTGAGAATGCATTGCCTTCGTTCGCCGCGTACTGCACGCCCAAGTCAAATCCATAGAATTGCGGCGACAGGTAGACGACCTTGCTGTTGCCGTAGTCCGCGGCGGACTGTGACAGCCAGACGAAGGGGGGGATGACGTTGCTGGGCGCGGATTGCTGCGGTCCACCGCCGTTCAAACCGGTCTCGCCAGCATCCCAGCACTGCGATGTGAAGATACAATTGTCAAACAGACCCAATACGCCGTCTGTCTGGCCAAGACGGACGATACCGGCCTGGTCCGTCGCCATATAGGTAAACGCCCGTCGCACAAAAACCGTTTGGGCAGACGTATTGGCGCTCGGGCTCGACGCCGCCGTGCCGGAGGAACCGTTCGTGCCGCTCTCGAAATTCTCCCGCAGTTCGACGGACGCACCGTAACGAAGGCCGTTCGCGGCCTGCGCATCGAAGCCCGGATACAGGCGCATATAACTGGAAACGCCAACCGGATTCAGCTTGAAACCGCTCGCCGCGCCACCAGCGGCCTGGCCTTTGTCGACACTGGTGAAATTCGCGCTGACATCGGTTTCCACGCGGCCGTTCAGATGGATGACAAGCGTCCCCGGTGCCGGAACCGCATAGGTGTTCGGGGGATACATCGTGCTGAGCGGTCCGGCCGCGACGCTGCCGGATGGGGTGTTGGCGATGCCCCAGGAATTATTGTTGTTGTTCGTGGCGGGACCGGAACCATAGGGCGCGGCCATCTGGCCCTGGGACGGATTGGCGGTCTGGGCATGTGCGAGCGCCATGGTCCCCCCAAGGAGGGCCACGCCGGCCAATAGGGTTTTTCGCATCTCGATCTCCTGATGGCTCGCGACCTGAGCCTATTGGTTTCAACTGATATCTTATTGATCACGGAAGCCGATCGTTTGGCTCCCGCGCCGTGTGGTCGCGGACCGCAATATGAATGTCGTTAACAAATGGAGAAGTGTAAATTTTGAGTTCACATGAATGAAATACAAATAATTGCCAATTTGTCACACTATATTAAAGGAAAAAAAGAATTTAATCTTGATTGTGAACGATTGGTTCATGAATCTGTGGATAGATATATTCAAGTCGTTATGATTCGCGGCAGGCGTATGTAGTACGTTATGTATGGGCATATGTCACAGTCCGGTTTTCTCTCCGTCCGACACATGATTAACCTGGAGACGTCATTCAACTGTAGCATTCATGGTCCGAAATCGTTTGACCTTGAACAAAGACTCATGAGTCGAAATTTACTGCATTACGACTGTGTTAGGCGCGGTTCGACGCCACGCCTTGCCTGATCCTGCACGACACGTCATGAATGGAACGTCATGACTTCAACGCCCCGTCAGGAGCCGCCATGTCGCGCACCACCCTGTTGCTTGCCGGCCTGCTCGCCGCCGCCACCGCCGTCCCCGGCGCCGCCCGGGCGGCAGAACCGGTACGAATCGGCATCACCACCATCCTGAGCGGCCCGACCGCCGACCGCGGCCAGTCTGAGCAATACGGCGCGCAACTGGCGCTGAATGAGATCAATGAGGCAGGCGGCGTGCTGGGCCGGCCGGTGGAGGCATTTTACGCCGACAACGCCTGCAAGCCCGATATCGGCGTGCCCGCGACCAAGCGGCTGATCGAGCAGGAGCACGTCCCGGTCATCATCGGCGCGCTCTGCACGCCGGTGACGCATGCGATCGAGCCGGTGGTGCAGGCGGCGAAAGTGCCACTGCTGATCGCCACCTCGGCCGGGCAGGATTTCGTCGACCGGTCAGGCGTCGGCGGTAATGAATACCTGTTCAAGACCATCCCGTCGGAGGTCGATATCGCCCGCGGATTGATCAAGTTCCTACGCACCAAGAACGTCAAATCCGTCGCCATCGCGGCTGCGGCCGGTGGTTTCCCCCAGGCCAACGCGGTGGCCTTCGCAAAGGCGGCACGGGATGCGGGCATGACGGTCACGGCGCAGGAAGTCATCGCGGCCGGCACCACCGATTTGGCCCCGTTGCTGGACAAACTGAAGGCCGGCTCGCCGGACGAATTATTGGTGATGCCGGGCGGCGCGACCGCGGCGTTCTTCAAAGCCTATGAAGCCTCAGGCTGGAAGGTCCCGGTCAGTGGCCGCTTTGAGCCCGGCGCCGCCCTGGGCGCGGTGTCACCCGCATTCCGCCAGGCCGGTGGCCTCGCGGGCATGACCAGTATCGCGGTATTCGCGCCGCTGATCGACAAGCCGGGGGTGAAGGCGTTCGTTGCGTCCTACCAGGCGCATTACGGGCTGGTTCCGACGCAGCGATCGTTCTTCGTGTACGAAGCGACCTACCTGGCGGTGGACGCCGTAAGGCGTGCCCATGCCGACAAGCCGGGCGCGATCGAGAAGGCCCTGAAGACGACGAGGATGGCCTCGCGCCTGGGCGGCACCTACGCGCCGGACGACCACAACCATGCGCACACGCCGCTGTTCGTTATTGGGCTGCGCGACGGTACGCCGGCGGTGATCGCAACGGAATAGGGTTCGGACATGGCCGACGCGACTATCGACCGCATCCGCCTGTTCCTGGTCGAGAGTCCGATCAAGATGGCGCGTTTGCAGGGCGTGGGAAACGTCAAGGGTTCGGTCAAGCGCGTCCTGGTCGAACTGACCGCGAGCGACGGCGTCGTGGGATGGGGTGAGGCGGCCCCCTGGGAAGTCTTTACCGGAACCGCCGAGGCGGCCTTCGCGGCAATCGACGTCTATCTCCGCCCGCACATCCTCGGCAAACCGGTCAAACGCATACGAGCGCTGATGCTGGCGCTCGATCGCGTCCTGGTCGGACACCCCGAGGCGAAAGTCGCGGTCGAAACGGCGATGCTCGACATCGTCGGCCGATCCGCAGGGCTTTCGGTCGCCGATCTCCTGGGCGGCCGGGTGAGGGACACCATCCCGCTGTCATTTTCGATCGCCGATCCCGATTTCGCCGCCGATCTGGAACGGATGCGGGACATGGTTCCCGCCGGCAACGTCATCTATAAAGTCAAGACCGGCGTGAAGCCACACCGGGAGGACGTCGCCCATCTGGAGGCCATGCGCACCGCGTTCGGCGACACGATCGACCTGCGGATCGATTACAACCAGGCCCTGAAACCGTTCGGCGCGATCAGCATTTTGCGCGATGTGGCGCAATTCGCCCCGACATTCATCGAACAACCGGTGCCGCGCGGCAACCTGGATGCGATGGCGTCGTTCGTCGCGGCGCTCGACACGCCGATCCTGGCGGATGAAAGCTGCTTCGACAGCCGCGACCTGCTGGAGATCATCCGTTTGAAAGCGGCGGACGCGATCTCCATCAAGCTGATGAAGACCGGCAGTCTGCTCAAGGCGCAGGATGTGATGGCGCTGGCCGATACGGCCGGGCTTCCCGGCTACGGCGGCACGCTGTGGGAGGGCGGGATCGGTCTCGCCGCTGGCACGCACCTGATCGCCGCGACCCCCGGCATCTCACTCGGCTGCGAATTCTATATGCCGCACCATGTGCTGACCGAGGACGTGTTGGAGGAGCGAATCCCCAATCGAAACGGGCACGTCGTGGTGCCGGACGGCCCCGGTCTCGGCATCCGCGTCAGTGAGCAATCTGTGCGGGCAAATGCTCGGATTCTGGCCGAGGCCTGAAACCGCCATGACATAACCGGATTGTTCTGTCTGTAATTATCGCCTTTTTTCCGTTCCGGTTCGTTCGTACACCTCCACATCGGGCTCGGTCGCGACGCGGCGCCAGTCGGGCGCAGACAACACCGTATGGAGACCCGCGATCGTGGCGATGCTGTCCCGATCCTGTGGCAGCAGTGCCAGGACCACCCTCTGGTATGGGCGGATACGGCCGGCAATCGAATCGGTGGGACGGAACAGCAGGATCGGCAGGGCAGGGGGCGCCTCGATCCCGAACGCCCCGACAATACCGACGCCGTCATTGCCGCGTGGCAGCAACACGACCCCGTCCCCAACCAAGGCAGCCGCCTCTGCCGCGGCGACGCGATACGGTTGCATCGTTCGGGGTGACAGCAGCAGCCCGGCAATCCCTGCGAATTGGACGGCGAGGACGATGGGCAGGATCAGCGCGTTCCTTTTACCCCTGGCGATCGGCCGTGATGCCCACGCGACCAGCAACGCAACGAACGGCAGCCCGAACGAAAAGTACCGCAGCTCGATCGGCGTGTTGTCGAACACGAAACCCAACAGCAGCAGCCCGATCGGCGGCGCGACAGCCCCGGCCACCACCAGCCGGATCGCCACACCACCACGCCACGGCCGAGCCCTTACGAGCCAAACGACCATCCCGACGGCCACCAGCCCGACGATCGCCTCCACGACCACCCGGCCAACGCCGTCGAAATACAACGGCAGCCCGCCGAACACCGAGGCGGTCTGGTACTTTGCCAACCGCAACAAACTCGGCCAGATCGCGAACGGCGGGAACTGGCCCGGCCGGGCACCGTGCTGGGCCGCGAAAAACCAGACGTCCAGGGCCAGGAACGGCACAGCGGCCGGTACCGCGAGCCAGGCACCCGCCGCGACGATCACCGCCGCGGCAACGAAAACGGCCAGATAGTTGCAGCAGCACGCCGCCCCCAGGCACAGGCCGGCCAGCAACGGACGCCGCCGCAACAGCAGCGCGACCCCGCCCAGCGTCAGCATCTCCGCCGGAGCGAAACCGCGCGCTATCGCATTTGTATAGACAAACCCATAGCACCCCAGCGTCAGCAGCATCGCCGTGGCGGATCGGACTCCGCACCGCCGGGCGATCATCCCGGTCAGCCCCAGCGAAACCAGGCCGAACAGCACCGACAACATGCGGGCGGCGAACAGGCCGGGGCCGAACACTGCGCGCCAACCGACAACCGCCCAGAAATACAACGGCGGATGCACGTCGGTGGAACGCAGGTCGCGGGCAATGTCCGCCAGGCTGGCATGCCCGGTCTGTGCCGCCGCGACCATGCCGGCGGAGAACACGGTCTCGGGCCAATCCGGCCGCGGCGTGCCGGCGGTCAGGAATAAGGTGTATTGCTCATCATACTCCGCCCCGCGCCACCAGGCGGCGGACGTCAACACCAGGGCCGCCAGGCCCATAACCGCGCACCAGGAACGAAATCTCACCGCGTTAACCAAATCTCAGTACTTTCGCGCCACCCTGCCGCCGCGTGTACCAGCCAATGGTTAACGGAGTACTGATGCAGAACGTGTCTCCGCCGTCGGTGCGGCGATCGCGGCAGCCGGCGGAACGCTACGATCCCAGGGCCGCGAAAGCCTCGGTGTGACGCGTTGGTGGTTGGCGCTGGGGATCCTGACATGGCTGCTGGCCGACGGCGGCTGGGCCAATCCTGTGCCGCTCGCCTCGCCCCCCGCGCCTCCGCCGGCCTCTCCGTCATGGCCATCCACCCCCAGTCGTTCCTGCGCGGATAACCCGGACGCACCTGGCCACGCCGGTGAACGCACAAAGTGCCAACCAGCCGCCGCCGCCGCCCTGACCCGAGGCATCAACATCACCGCCTGGTTCCGCTTTCCGGCCAGTCGCGATCCCGCCGCGTTGGCTGCCTACCTCAGCGACCAGGCGCTGGCCGACATCCGAACCGCCGGCTTCGACTTCGTGCGGCTGGCCGTCGACCCGGCCGTCGCCGAAACCCAGCGTCCGGTCCTGATCGCGGCGATCAAGCGCATCCAGCGACAGGGGCTGACCGTGGTGATCTCCCCGCAGCCGCACGATTGGCACCTGGAAACCGATCCCGCCGATCGGGAGCGGCTGCGCACATTCTGGCAAACCCTCGCTCCGGCGTTGCGGCCTCTGGACCCCGCGCGCACGGTGCCGGAAGTGCTGAACGAGCCGGTCTTCCCGCAGGACCCCACCGGCTGGGCGACTTTGCAGCATCAGATTCTGACCGTCATCAGACAGGCTTTGCCCAATGTGACCGTGGTGCTGACCGGCCAGGACTGGGGCAGCATCGGCGGCCTGCTGGCCCTGACGCCAGAGGCCGACCCGAACGTCCTCTACAGCTTCCATTTCTACGATCCGGCGGAACTGACCTCGCTCGCCGCCTACCGACCCGGCCTGGACCGCGCCGCCCTGGCACGCCTGCCGTTTCCCGTGATCGACCGGCCGCGATGCGACGCGACCGCTGACGGAACCGCCGACTCCGCCACGCGGGACCTGATGCGGTACTACTGCGCCTTAGGCTGGGACGTGCCCCGCATCGCCGCAACAATCGACCAAGCCGCCACCTGGGGCCGGCTGCACCATGTGCGGCTGCTGGCCGGTGAGTTCGGCGCCAGCACGGCGCTCAACGCACCCGCACGCACCGCGTGGCTGAAAACAGTCCGCGCCGCGTTCGAGGCCCGCGGTATCGGCTGGGCCCTCTGGGGCTACGACGACGTCATGGGGCTGGCTGTCAGCCGCCCGCCCAGCCGCCGCCCGGCGCTGGATCGGGCCGTGCTGTATGCACTCCATATGACGACAAGGATGTGAATACCCGCCAGGAGGGCGTGAGCCGATATGCGCAAAATGCAAAGCCTTGACCCCACCGATTGGACCGACCTGCGCGCCCTAGGGCACCGCATGATGGATGACATGTTCGACCAGCTCCAGGGCCTGCGCGACGGCCCCGTCTGGCGCCCGATGCCCGACGGCGCGCGCCAGCAGTTGCACCAGGTTCTCCCGCGAGGCCCAACCCCACCCGAAACCGTCTATGAGACTTTCCAGCAACTGGTGCAGCCCTACACCACCGGCAACCTGCATCCGCGCTTCATGGGCTGGGTGCATGGCGGCGGCACGCCGATCGGCATGCTGGCGGAACTTCTGGCCGGCGGCCTGAATGCCAACCTGGGCGGGCGCGATCATGCGCCGATCGAGATCGAGCGCCAGGTGATCGCCTGGGCCGCCGAGATGCTGGGTTTCCCCAATGATGCCTCCGGCGTGCTGGTGACCGGCACCTCGATCGCCAACCTGATCGGCGTTCTGGTGGCACGTTCGGCCAGCCTCGGTCCGTGCGTCCGGCGCAACGGCGTGGGAAACACCAAACTGGTCGCCTACACCTCCGCCGCCGCCCACGGTTGCCTGCCCCGCGCGATGGAGATGGCCGGGCTCGGTCGCGATGCCCTGCGGATGATTCCGTGCGATGACCAAGGGCGGACGAAGCCGGACCTTTTGGCGGCGCGGGTCGCCGAAGACCGAGCGCGCGGCATGCGGCCCTTTCTGCTGGTCGGCACCGCCGGCACCGTGGATATCGGTGCGATCGACGATCTGACCGCGTTGGCCGACTTCGCCGCGACCCAGGACCTGTGGTTCCACGTCGATGCCGCGTTCGGCGCGATCGCGATGCTGGCCCCGAAACTGAGGCCGCTGCTGGCCGGGATTCAGCGTGCCGACTCGGTCGCCTTCGATTTCCACAAATGGGCGCAAGTCCCCTACGACGCCGGCTGCATCATCGTCCGCGACGCCTCCCGCCAACTCGACACGTTCGCCGCCGAGGCCGCCTATCTGCGGCGCGAGGAACGCGGCCTGGCCGGCGGCGGCATCTGGCCCTGCGATCTGGGGCCCGATCTTTCGCGCGGATTCCGGGCGCTGAAGGTATGGATGACCCTGTCCGTCTACGGCGCCGATCAGATCGGAGCAGTCGCCCAGCAGACCTGCGACCTCGCCGCCACCCTGGCAGCCCGAATCGACCGTGAACCGGCGCTGCAACGCCTGGCACCTGTCGCGCTCAACATCGTCTGCTTCCGCTTCGTCGCCGCCGAGGGCGATCTGGACCGGCTGAACGCCGACATCGTCGCCGATCTGCAAGAGGCAGGGATTGCCGCGCCGTCCACCACGACCGTCGATGGCACGCTGGCGATCAGGGCGGCGATCGTGAACCACCGGACGAACCATGCCGATATCGCGATCCTGGTCGACTCTGTGCTGGAACTGGGCCGCGCCCGGGCGGGGCAGGGGGCCGAAAAGAAAGTGCCCCCGGTTATTCACCGGGGGCAAGTGTACAGGGAGGCTTCACGTCTGGGAGACGCAGGGGCCAGAGGCCCCCTTCCAGCGACTGGCGCTGGAACTCTGGCGGCAGTGCCGCCGTAACTGGTGAGAGGTGTTTAATACCGCACCTGCGAAGCGAACCAGTGCCGAGAACCGGCAGCCGGCATGCTGCTGGCGCATGACTACTCAGAAGAGGCCGTGAAAAACGAATGCCTGGGGTGCGCCCTAGGCGAGACTCGGGGCCGGCAGACAGTCATAAACTGGCCGGAACGCTGATTTTACGCGAAAATTCAAGCGCTTAGTGCATCTCCGCGAGCCGAGCCAGCAGGAAGTCGCGGAACACGGCCACCCGCTTCGAATTCCGCAGTTCCTCCGGATAGACGAAGAAAACGTCCACCTTCGGCCCTTTCAGGTCGGTCAGCACGTGGACGAGGTCCGGATTCTCATTCACCAGGTAGTCCGGCATCGCGCCGATTCCCATGCCGGAGCGAACCGCCAGCAACACGGCGTGGATTGAATTCACCTCCAGCAGCGCCCGGCGCGGATTGCCGGGCCGCCGGCCGGCGTCGGCGAGCCAGTTGACTTCCTGGATCGGCGGATGGTGCTGGCCGAACAGGATCAGGCGATGCGCGTCGAGATCCTCCGCCCGCTGCGGCACCCCGTGCTTCTTGAGGTATTCCGGGGACGCGACGACATGCCACTGCATCGTCATCAGATGCCGCTGCACCAGATCGGGCTGCTTCGGCGGATGCATGCGAATCGCCACATCGGCTTCCCGCATCGCCAGATCGAGTTCGGCGTCATCCAGCAGCAGCGACACCGACACGTCCGGATAGGCTTCCAGGAAGGCGTTCAGCCGAGGCGCCAGCCAGGCTGACCCGAAACCGACGGTTGTGGTTACCTTTATCCGGCCGGCGGGCTTTTCCTTGCTTTCCGTCAGCAGTGCCTCGGTAATCGCCAGTTTGGCGAACACCTCCCGCACTGTGCGGTTCAGCGACTCGCCCTGTTCGGTCAGGATCAGGCCGCGCGCATGGCGGTGAAACAACGGAACCTGGAGTGCCTCCTCCAGCGCGGAAATCTGACGCGATACGGCCGATTGGCTCAGGCTGAGCGTGTCTCCCGCATGCGTGAAACTGCCAGCCTCCGCCACGGCGTGAAACACACGCAGCTTATCCCAGTCCATCACGAAGTCTCTCCCAGCGGCGAGGCGGGGTCGCGGCCGTGTTCAGTCAACCGCCCGCCATGCCTGTGTGCAGCGCGGCAAAGCTAACCATACTTTCACGAGTCATGTGACGGAATTTGAAGTCTTCCGGTAATTTTTGCTCAGTCTGCGGCCAATGAGGGACGGATTTCGTGTTCGGCGACGTATTTCTCGGCTTCCAGTGCCGCCATGCAGCCGGTTCCGGCCGCTGTGACCGCCTGGCGGAAGATTTTGTCCTGCACGTCGCCGGCCGCGAACACGCCGGGAACCGAGGTCCTTGTGCTTCCAGGCACGGTGCGGATGTAGCCGTCGGCGTCCATGTCGACATGGCCGGCGAAGATCGCGGTGGTTGGGGAATGGCCGATGGCGATGAACACGCCATCCGCCGGCAGCACCGACTC
This sequence comes from Acidisphaera sp. S103, assembly GCF_009765975.1. Lineage (GTDB taxonomy): Bacteria > Pseudomonadota > Alphaproteobacteria > Acetobacterales > Acetobacteraceae > Rhodopila. The sequence goes on from NZ_LMUJ01000063.1 coordinate 88,706, forward strand.
GGCGCCCGTGGCGGTGTTGTGCAGGTGAACGCCGGTGACGACCTCGGGCGTGCCGCCGCCGACGATCTCCTTCACCGTGCTGTTCCAGATCACCTCGATCTTGGGATGGGCGAACAGCCTGTTCTGCAGGATTTTCTCGGCCCGCAGGCTGTCCCGGCGATGGATCAGCGTCACTTTCTCGGCGTGGTGGGTCAGATAAAGCGCTTCCTCCACCGCCGTGTTGCCGCCGCCGACCACCGCGACCGTCTTGCCGCGATAGAAGAACCCGTCGCATGTGGCGCACGCCGACACGCCGCGGCCTTGCAAGGTCTGCTCCGACTCGAGACCGAGCCAGCGGGCTTGGGCGCCGGTGGCGATAACGATGGAGTCGGCCGTGTACAGGTCGCCCGAGTCGCCCTGGCACCGGAACGGTTGCTTCGAAAAATCCACGCTGGTGATCAGGTCGTGGATGACGTGGGTGCCGACATGGGTGGCCTGGGCCTCCATCTGCTCCATCAGCCACGGCCCTTGGATGACGTCGGCGAAGCCCGGGTAATTCTCAACGTCGGTGGTGATCATAAGCTGGCCGCCGGGCTGCATGCCCGCCACCAGGATCGGCGACAGGTTGGCGCGCGCGGCATAGATGGCGGCGGTATAGCCGGCGGGTCCGGCGCCGATGATCAGGACCTTGGTATGGTGGATTTGGCTCATGCCTGAACATATCGGTGCGCCCGGGTTCGGGGCAAGCAACGCCATCGCAGCCGGCGATAGCCTGGTCGGCGTCGGATAAAAACACTCAAGGGAAACACGCGTGTACCGGGGATGGTGGTGGAGCTGAGGGGAATCGAACCCCTGACCTCCTCATTGCGAACGAGGCGCTCTCCCAACTGAGCTACAGCCCCATCGCCGGTATCAGCGTCCGGCATGACACCGGTCGCGCGAGGCGCCCCTAATGATCGGAGCGTCCGGGGAAGTCAACAGGCTTTTACCGCGTCGAAAGTGTCTCCCACACATCGCCCGCCGGTGGCAGGCCCAGGATGTGCCGGCGGTGCCACAATGCGTAGAACAGCAGTGCCCAACACGCGAAGCCGTGCCGCCAGCGGCGGATGTTTGCGAACAAGGCGGTCACCATCTCGGGGTGGGCGATCTCCGCCACGCCCGGCTGCGCGGCCACCAGCGGACCCAGGCGCGCACCCTGTGCTTTGATCCATTCGCCGACCGGCACGGTGAATCCGGATTTGGGGGCGAAGGGCTGCGCGGCCGGCTGGTTCTTCTCCAGCCATTTCCGCAGGATCCATTTGCCCATGCCGCGCCGCAGTTTCATGTGGTCGGGCAGGCGATAGGCGGCGGCCATCACGCCGGAATCGAGGAACGGCGTGCGTCCCTCCACCGCATGGGCCATCATGCAGCGGTCCAGCTTCAGCAGCAGGTCGTGCGGCAGCCAGTCCGTCATGTCCAGCGCCTGGGCCGCCGCCAGCGGGGAGCGTCCGCCCTCGGCCGCCTGTAATTCGGCCGCGGCCATGCCGTCGTGCCAGGCGACCGGCCGGTTGCGCAGGACCGGAACCTTGTCGAAATTGCCGCCGGCCCACATCGCCCGGCCGCCACGCCACCAGGGTAGCGTCGCCTGACGATAGCGTTTGTAGCCGCCGAAGATCTCGTCGCCACCCTCCCCGGTCAGCACGACCTTGACATCCTGGCGGGCTCGGCGGGCGAGGAACCAGGACGGGATGATGGCATAATCCATGGTGGGATCGTCCATCGCGGCGACGATTTCCGGCAGATGCCGCCAGACCATCTTTTCGGTGACCTCGATCGACTCGTGCTTGGCGCCGACGGCGCGGGCGATCGCGGCGGCCTGTTCGCGTTCGTCGGCGGCGCCGGGGGCGTCGAAACCGGCGGTGAAGGCCAGCACCGGCTGGTCGTTGAGCCGAGCCATGAGGGTGATAAGGGTGGCGCTGTCGATGCCGCCGGACAGGAACATGCCATAGGGCACGTCGCTGCGCTGGTGCAGGTCGACACTTTCCATCAGCGCCTGGTCGAGTCGGCGCATCGCGGTGTCTTCGTCGATATCCTCGGGCGGTTCGGCGGGAACGGGGTTGATCCGACGCCGTTCCAGGATATGGCCGTCGGCGCAGGTTATGCTCTCGCCGGGCAGGACGCGCTGGATGCCCTGGAAGATGGTATCGGCGCCGGTGGTGAACTGCAGTTGCAGCAGTTCCTCGACCGCGGCCGGCCGCACGGCGCGCTTGACCAGGCCGGCTTCCAGCAGTGCCTGAGGTTCCGAACTGAAGGCCAGGCCGCCGTCGATCGTGGCGATGTAGAGCGGCTTGATACCGAACGGGTCGCGCGTCAGGGTCACGGTGCGGCGCACCCGTTCATGGATGGCGATGCCGTACATGCCCCGAAGGTGCTTGGCATAGTCGAGCCCGTCGCGCAGCCACAGGTGCAGCGGCGGCTCGCAATCGCTGTTGGTGGCGAAGTTGACGCCGGGCAGCGACTCGCGCAATTCGCGGTAATTGTAGACCTCGCCGTTGGCGACCAGAGTGGCAGGCCCGGCGAAAAACGGCTGGTCGCCGGTGGCAAGGTCGATGATTGCCAGGCGATTTTGCAGCAGCGCCACCCGGCCCATCACCGCATGGCCGGTGCCGTCGGGTCCGCGATGCTGCAGGGCGTCGATCAGCTTCGATAGGACCATGGGATCGGGTGGTGCGGCGCCGGAAGACAAGATCAGCCCAGCGATGCCGCACATACTATAGAATCTCTCCGAAAGCCGAGCCGTGCGAGAGCGATAGCCTAATTGGCCGCGCCTGTCGCCGGGGTTCTGGCGTTAGGGTTCTGGCGCCGGGTTCCGCTGATGCGGCCGTACCGCCGAACCCGATCCGGATGCCGCGAATGGCGGGCATGCACGAATCAGCGAAACGGCCTGCCTTGAACGCTTGACTCGGCTCGGGCGGGCTTCTAGAGATCGCGCCCTCGGCCAACCCAAGGATTACCTCATGGGATGGTCGTCGGTTCGCAGGCAAACGACGCACGCGGCGCCGCCCTTCCTTCAGGATGGGCTTAGGCCGTCTGCCCATCGTCACCCCGCTGGATGGGAGCTTCCCCATGCCGGTGGGCTTTGTCTGTTAAGCGACGATCGACCCAAGATCCGCGGCGAAGCCCAGTACGGATAGCGACTACGAAAAGAGAAAGAGGTCCATGCCGACCATCAACCAGCTTATCGCCCATGGGCGCGAGCGGCCGAAGACCCGGAACTCGGTTCCGGCGCTGCAAGGCTGCCCGCAGAAGCGTGGGGTTTGCACGCGCGTCTATACGACGACGCCGAAGAAGCCGAACTCGGCGCTGCGTAAAGTCGCGAAGGTTCGTCTGACCAACGGCTATGAGGTGGTGAGCTACATTCCCGGCGAAGGCCACAATTTGCAGGAACACTCGGTGGTTCTGATCCGCGGCGGACGCGTGAAGGATTTGCCGGGCGTTCGTTACCACATCCTGCGTGGCGTGCTGGATACCCAGGGCCTGCCCAAGCGTCGTCAGCGCCGGTCGCTGTATGGCGCGAAGCGGCCGAAGTAAGAGGGCGATCGCATGTCTCGTCGTCACCGCGCCGATAAGCGCGAAATCCTGCCGGATGCGAAGTTCGGCGATGTCGTCCTCAGCCGTTTCATGAACGCGCTGATGTACGACGGCAAGAAGTCGGCTGCCGAGGGCATCGTCTACAATGCCCTGGACGTCCTGAAGCGGCGTGGCGGCAGTGCCGCCGACCCGATCCGGATGTTCCATGAGGCGCTGGACAACGTGAAGCCGGCGGTCGAAGTCCGGTCGCGGCGTGTTGGCGGTGCCACGTATCAGGTGCCGGTCGAAGTCCGGGCGGAACGGCGTCAGGCGCTGGCGATCCGCTGGATCATCGATGCGGCCCGCAAGCGCGGGGAGCATACGATGCAGGATCGTTTGTCCAACGAGTTGCTGGATGCGGTGAACAACCGTGGTTCGGCGGTGAAGAAGCGTGAAGACACCCACCGGATGGCCGAAGCCAACAAGGCTTTCAGCCATTACCGCTGGTAGCGTCAGCCTGCGTAAAATTTAGGTCACAACCCAAAAGATCCGGTGGATCTACGGAGATACGACGATGGGTAAGGCGAAATTCGAGCGGAACAAGCCGCACTGCAACATTGGCACGATCGGCCACGTCGATCATGGCAAGACGTCGCTAACGGCCGCCATCACCAAGGTGCTGGCGAAGACCGGTGGCGCCACGTTCACGGCGTACGACCAGATCGACAAGGCGCCGGAAGAGAAGGCGCGTGGCATCACGATCTCCACCGCGCACGTGGAATATGAGACGGCGAACCGCCACTACGCGCACGTCGACTGCCCCGGCCACGCCGACTATGTGAAGAACATGATCACCGGCGCGGCGCAGATGGACGGCGCCATCCTGGTGGTGTCCGCCGCCGACGGCCCGATGCCGCAGACGCGGGAGCACATCCTGCTCGCCCGCCAGGTCGGCGTGCCGGCGCTGGTGGTGTTCCTGAACAAGTGCGACATGGTCGACGATCCGGAACTGCTGGAACTGGTCGAGATGGAAGTGCGCGAACTTCTGTCGTCCTATCAGTTCCCCGGCGACGACATCCCCATCATCCATGGGTCCGCGCTGATGGCTCTGGAAGACAAGAACCCGGAACTCGGCAACGACGCGATCCTGAAGCTGATGGCGGCGGTCGACGAGTATATCCCGCAGCCGGTTCGCGCGACAGAGCGTCCGTTCCTGATGCCGATCGAGGATGTGTTCTCGATCTCCGGCCGCGGCACCGTGGTGACCGGCCGTGTCGAGCGCGGCATCGTCAAGGTCGGCGAGGAAGTCGAGATCGTCGGTATCAAGACCACCGTGAAGACGGTCGTGACCGGCGTCGAGATGTTCCGCAAGCTGCTCGATCAGGGCCAGGCCGGCGACAACATCGGCGCCCTGCTGCGCGGCACCAAGCGTGAGGACGTTGAGCGCGGCCAGGTTCTGGCCAAGCCCGGCAGCATCACGCCGCACACCAAGTTCAAGGCGGAAGCTTACATTCTGACGAAGGAAGAAGGCGGCCGTCATACTCCGTTCTTCACCAACTACCGGCCGCAGTTCTACTTCCGCACGACCGACGTGACGGGTGTGGTGAACTTGCCGGAAGGCACCGAAATGGTGATGCCGGGCGACAACGTGTCCATGGACGTCGAACTCATCCATCCGATCGCGATGGACGACGGCCTGCGTTTCGCGATCCGCGAAGGTGGCCGCACCGTCGGCGCCGGCGTGGTTGCCAGCATCCAGGCCTGATAACGAAACGATGCCGGTGCCCGACCTTGTCGGTTGGGCACCGGCGCTCGTTTCGGCGGGAACTAGGTGTGTGATCGTTTGAGGCGTCTCGTCCGAAAACGTGAATTACACGCTCAAGCAAAGTGTTAGCGAACGATGGACAATCAGAATATCCGCATCCGCCTGAAGGCCTACGATCACCGCGTGCTGGACAACAGCACGAAGGAGATCGTGAACACGGCCAAGCGCACGGGTGCCCGGGTTCGCGGACCGATCCCGCTGCCGACCCATATCGAGCGTTTCACGGTGAACCGCTCCCCGCACGTGGACAAGAAAAGCCGTGAGCAGTTCGAGATCCGGACGCATCGGCGGCTGCTGGACATCGTGGAACCGACCCCGCAGACGGTGGACGCGCTGATGAAGCTCGACCTCGCCGCCGGCGTGGATGTTGAGATCAAGATCTAAGACCATGCCCCAACCATTACGCACCGGTCTCCTGGCCAAGAAGCTTGGTATGACCCGGATATTCAAGGATGACGGCACCCATGTGCCCGTCACCGTCCTGCATCTGGACCAGGTCCAGGTCGTCGCCGCGCGCACGGAAGAAAAGGACGGTTACACCGCCGTCCAGATCGGCTGGGGCAAGGCGAAGGTGAAGAACGTTACGCAGCCTCAGCGCGGCCACTACGCGAAAGCGAAGGTCGAGCCGAAGCAGAAGCTGGTGGAATTCCGGGTTGCCCCGGATGCGCTGTTGGAGCCGGGTGCGACCCTATCCGCCGCGCATTTCAGCGCCGGCCAGAAGGTCGATGTCTGTGGCACCTCCAAGGGCAAGGGCTTTGCCGGCGGCATGAAGCGCTGGAACTATGCCGGCCTTGAGGCATCGCACGGTGTGTCGGCCAGTCATCGGTCGCTGGGTTCGACGGGTAACCGGCAGGATCCCGGCAGGACTTTCAAGAACAAGAAGATGGAAGGCCATCTCGGCGTCGATCGGATCACCACCCTGAACTTGGAAGTGGCGGCCGTGGACGCGGATAAGGGCCTGCTGATGATCAAGGGTGCCGTCCCGGGCAGCAAGAACGGCTACGTGCTGGTGCGCGATGCCATCAAGCGCGCGCGTCCGGACGATGCGGCTTATCCGGCGGCGCTGGTCGAAGCCCCCACGGCAGAAACACCGGTCGCGGGCTGAGGAACAGGCAGATGCAGATCGATATCATCACGCTTGAGAATGCCGCCGCCGGTAGCGCCGAGTTGCCCGACGACATTTTCAAGATCGAGCCGCGCAAAGACATCATGGCGCGTGTTGTCCACTGGCAGTTGTCGAAGCGCCGCGGTGGCAACCACAAGGCCAAGGGGATGGCGGAAGTCTCCGGCACCACCAAGAAGCCCTACAAGCAGAAGGGCACCGGCAACGCCCGCCAGGGCAGCTTGCGGTCGCCGCAGTTCCGCACCGGTGGCGTCGTGCATGGCCCGGTTGTCCGCTCGCACGAATACAGCCTGAACAAGAAGGTTCGCCGTCTCGGGCTGATCTCCGCGCTGTCGCAGAAGCTGGCCGAGAACAAGCTGGTGGTGCTGGATGCCGCGACCCACGCGCCGAAGACCGCTGAGCTGGCGAAGAAGATCAAGGCGCTGGGCTGGACGTCGGCGCTGATCATCGACGGCGCGGTGGATGACGGCTTCATGCGCGCCTGCCGCAACATCCATAAGCTGGATGTGCTGCCGACCGTCGGCGCCAATGTCTATGACATCCTGAACCACGACATGCTGGCGATCACGACCGCCGGGCTCGAGGGTTTGAAGGCGCGCATCAATGGTGCGCCGGCCGCCGCTGTTACGGGAGAGGCCGCATGACCGTCGCACCGAAAAAGCCGCTGTCGAAAGAGCGGATGTACAACATCATTCGCGCCCCACTGATCACCGAGAAGATGACCGCTCTGACGGAGCTGAATCAGGTCGGCTTCAAGGTCGCGATCGACGCTACCAAGCCCGAGATCGCCGCGGCGGTCGAGGCACTGTTCAGTGTGAAGGTCACTTCGGTGAACACGCTGATCCAGAAAGGCAAGACCAAGCGCTTTAAGGGCCGTCCGGGCGTACGTTCGGATGTCAAGAAAGCCATCGTGACGCTGGCACCCGGCCAGTCGATCGATTTCACCACCAGCCTCGCATAAGGCTCGCGGAAGATGGCACTCAGGCAATTCAATCCGGTCACGGCCAGCCTTCGCGGCACCGTGCTGATCAACCGTTCGGAACTGTGGAAGGGCAAGCCGGTCAAGGGCTTGACCGAAGGTCAGCACAGCCATGGCGGACGTAACAATCATGGTCGCATCACCACAAGGTTCCGTGGCGGCGGGCACAAGCAGGCCTATCGCGTGGTCGACTTCAAGCGTCGCAAGTTCGACGTGGCCGGCGTGGTGGAGCGGCTGGAATATGATCCCAATCGCACCGCGTTCATCGCGCTGATCAAGTATGCGGACGGGGAACTGGCCTACATCCTGGCGCCGCAGCGCCTGAAGGTGGGTGATCCAATCATCGCTGGCGCTCGCGTAGATATCAAGCCGGGCAACGCGATGCCGCTGGCCGCGATCCCGGTGGGCACGATCATCCACAACATCGAGATGAAGGTCGGCGCCGGCGGCAAGATCGCTCGGTCCGCCGGCACCTTCGCTCAGTTGGTCGGCAAGGACAGTGGCTACGCCCAGATCAAGCTGATGTCCGGCGAAGTTCGTATCGTCCGGTCGGAATGCATCGCCTCGGTCGGGGCAGTGTCCAATCCGGACAACATGAACCAAAAGCTGGGCAAGGCTGGCCGCATGCGGTGGCTGGGCTTCAAGCCGCACAACCGCGGTGTCGTCATGAACCCGGTCGATCATCCGCTGGGTGGTGGCGAAGGCCGCAGCTCCGGTGGACGTCATCCGGTCTCGCCATGGGGGCAGCCGGCGAAGGGTTACAAGACTCGCGGCAACAAGCGGACGGATAGCCTGATCATCCGCCGCCGCAACAAGGGCAAGTAAGATGGCGCGTTCCGTATGGAAGGGTCCGTTCGTCGACGGCTACCTGTTGGCCAAGGCCGAAGCGGCGAAAGCGTCCGCACGCAACGAGATCATCAAGATCTGGTCGCGTCGTTCGACGATCCTGCCGCAGTTCGTCGGCCTGACCTTTGGGGTCTACAACGGCCACAAATTCCTGCCCGTGCAGGTGAATGAGAACATGGTCGGCCACAAGTTCGGTGAATTCTCGCCGACCCGCACCTTCAGCGGTCACGCGGCCGACAAGAAGGCGAGGCGCGGCTGAGATGAGCAAGCCATCCCATGATCGGGGCCTTCCGGACACCGAGGCCCAGTGCATCGTCAGCAACCTGCGGATCAGCCCGCGCAAGCTGAACCTGGTCGCGGCGATGATCCGTAACCTGCCGGCCGGTAAAGCCGTCGCCACGCTGACGTTCAGCAAGCGCCGTATCGCCGACCAGGTGAAGAAGGCGCTGCAAAGCGCCATCGCCAACGCCGAGAACAACCATTCGCTCGATGTCGATCGTTTGGTCGTGGCGCGCGCCGAGGTTGGCCGCTCCATCGTGATGCGCCGCTTCCATGCGCGTGGCCGCGGTCGCGCCGCTCGTGTGGAAAAATGGTTCAGCCATCTGAAGATCGTCGTGGCGGAACGCGCACAGGACGAAGGGGAGACCGCATAATATGGGTCACAAAGTCAATCCGGTCGGCCTGCGCCTCGGCATCAACCGCACCTGGGACAGCCGCTGGTTCGCCGGCACCGACTATTCCAAGTTGCTGCATGAGGACTTCAAGCTTCGCAGCCACCTGCGCACCAAGCTGCGCGGGGCCGGCGTGTCTCGCGTGGTAATCGAACGCCCTGCGAAGAAGCCGCGTGTTACGATCTACGCCGCTCGGCCGGGTGTGGTGATCGGCAAGAAGGGCCAGGACATCGAGACCTTGAAGAAGGATCTCACCAAGATGGCCAAGGCCGAGGTGTCGCTGAACATCGTCGAAATCCGCAAGCCGGAAATCGACGCGACCCTGGTAGCCGAGAACATCGCCCAGCAGTTGGAGCGTCGCGTGGCGTTCCGCCGGGCGATGAAGCGGGCGGTGCAGTCGGCGATGCGTCTGGGTGCCCAGGGCATCCGGATCAATTGCGGCGGCCGTCTTGGCGGCGCGGAAATCGCACGGGTGGAGTGGTATCGCGAGGGTCGCGTGCCGTTGCATACGCTGCGTGCCGACATCGATTACGGGATTGCGACGGCGAAGACGACCTATGGCACCTGCGGCGTGAAGGTGTGGGTGTTCAAGGGCGAAATCCTTGCCCATGACCCGATGGCTCAGGACCGCAAGGCCGCCGAACAGGCTCCGCAGCGGTAGATGGAATTGTAGAAGATGCTTTCTCCGAAACGGACAAAATATCGCAAGCAGCACAAGGGCCGCATCCATGGCTTGTCCAAGGGTGGCACCGCGCTGAACTTCGGCTCCTTCGGCCTCAAGGCCCTGGAGCCTGAGCGGATCACCGCGCGGCAGATCGAGTCCGCTCGCCGGGCGATTACGCGTGCGATGAAGCGCGCGGGGCGTGTGTGGATCCGGATTTTCCCGGATGTGCCGGTGTCGACGAAACCGGCCGAAGTCCGCATGGGCTCCGGCAAGGGCTCGCCGGAGTTCTGGGTGGCACGCGTCGCCCCGGGCCGCATCATGTTTGAGATCGACGGCGTGACGCCGGAACTCGCCCGCGAGGCGCTGACCCTCGGGGCGGCCAAGCTGCCGATCCGGACGAAATTCATCGCGCGGATCGGAGACGCCTGATGGCCAAGAATGCGCTCTACAAGGCTGGCGATGTCCGGGCGAAGACGCCGGATGAGCTGTCGGGGCTGCTGCTGGATCTGCGCAAGGAGCAGTTCAACCTGCGCTTCCAGCGTGCCACCGGCCAATTGGAAGGCACCGGCCGGGTGCGTGAATGTCGCCGCGAGATCGCTCGCGTGAAAACCATCCAGGCGGAAAAGACTCGTTCCGCCGGTAAGTCGTAAGGAGAGAGGGCGATGCCAAGGCGCGTCCTGACAGGGCGGGTGACCAGCGACAAGATGGACAAGACCATTACGGTTCTTGTCGATCGGCGCGTGATGCATCCGCTGTATAAGAAGTTCATTCGCCGGTCGAAGAAATACGCGGCGCATGATGAGGCGAATGTGTGCAAGATCGGCGATCTGGTTCGCATCGCCGAATGCGCGCCCATCAGCAAGCGCAAGACCTGGACCTTGATCGAGCGCAATGGCGCGAACATCGATGGTGCCGAGGCCGAGAGCGCTGCCATCCTCGAGTCGGTTTCGGCGCCTTCCGCGCCCGCGCCGGCTGCGTAAGGGAGACGGTCGATGATTATTGTAGAGACCAATCTCGAGGTCGCCGACAACTCGGGCGCGCGTCGCGTCCAGTGCATCAAGGTGCTGGGCGGATCGAAGCGCCGGTTTGCCTCGGTCGGCGATGTGATCGTCGTGTCGATCAAGGAAGCCATTCCCCGCGGCAAGGTGAAGAAGGGCGATGTCCACCAGGCGGTGGTCGTGCGCACGTCGTTCCCGGTTCGCCGAGCCGATGGCAGCGCGATCCGCTTCGACCGCAATGCCGCCGTGCTGATCAACAAGCAGCAGGAGCCGATCGGCACCCGCATCTTTGGCCCGGTCGTGCGTGAGCTGCGTGGACGCAAGTTCATGAAGATCATTTCTCTCGCGCCGGAGGTGCTGTAATGGCCGCGCGCATCCGTAAGGGCGACATCGTCCTGGTGACGACCGGCAAGAGCAAGGGCCAGCGCGGCGAAGTGCTGCGCGTGTTCCCGGCCGCCGATCGGGCGATCGTGCAGGGGGCTGCCATGGCGCGCCACCACACGAAGCCGACCGGGATGGGCCAGCCGGGCGGGATCATCGACAAGGAAGCGACGATCCACATGTCCAATCTGAAGCTGGTCGACCCCAAGAGCGAAAAGCCGACCAAGGTCGGGTTCCGCGTGCTTGAGGGCGGCCGCAAGGTCCGCGTCGCCAAGGCGACCGGCGAAGTGATCGAAGGCTAGTGCGATGAGCGGAACGAAGAACCAGCCGAAAGGCAAGGCGGGCGGCAAGACCGCTGCCCCACGTGGTGGGAGCGGTGCGCCGGCCGGCAAGGAAGCCCAACGCGCCGCTCGGCGGGTGGAAATGGTCGGCGTCGATGCGCCGGTCACCTCTCCCAGCGATCTGCCGCGCTTTCTGCAGCGCTACCGTAGCGAAGTGCGGGCGAAGCTGCAGGCGGAGTTCGGCTACAAGAACGAGATGCAGATTCCGAAGCTCGACAAGATCGTCATCAACATGGGTGTTGGTGAGGCGACGGGCGACCAGAAGAAGCTCGACGCCGCGGTGGCCGAACTGAACGCGATTGCTGGGCAGCGCCCGGTGAAGACGGTGGCCAAGAAGGCGATCGCCGGCTTCAAGATCCGCAAGGGTCTGCCGATCGGCTGCAAGGTCACGCTCCGCAAGGCGCGCATGTATGAATTCCTGGACCGTCTGGTCACCATTGCCATGCCGCGGCTGCGCGATTTCCGCGGCATCACCGGCAAGGGTTTCGATGGCCGTGGCAACTTCGCCATGGGTCTGAAGGAACAGATCATCTTCCCGGAGATCAACTACGACCGGGTGGACGACATTCGCGGCATGGACATCCAGTTCGTGACCACCGCGAAGACCGATGCCGAAGCGAAGGCCCTGCTGAAGGCTTTCGATCTACCTTTCGCCAACTGAGTATTTGGAAAACCCCTGGGCACATGCCCGGTAGGTTCCGGAGGATCTAAACAGGATGGCCAAAACTTCCCAGGTCAACCGCAATAAGATGCGTGAGAAGATGGCGAAGCGCGACAAGTCCAAGCGCCAGGTGCTCAAGGACGTCTTGATGGACAAGACGCTTCCGGTCGAGGACCGCTTCAACGCGTCTTTGAAGCTGGCGCAGATGCCGCGCAACGGCGCGTCTGTGCGGGTTCGCCTGCGCTGCGAACTGACCGGCCGCTCACGCGGCAATTATCGCAAGTTCAAGCTCTGCCGTATCGCGCTGCGCGATCTGGCCAGTGCCGGGCAGATCCCCGGCATGGTCAAGGCGAGCTGGTAGAGGGAACGGCACGATGTCAATGTCCGATCCCGTCGGGGATATGCTGACCCGCATCCGCAATGCCCAGCGCGCGCGCCACTCGGTCTGTGTGGCGCCGGCGTCGAAGCTGCGGGAGAATGTGCTGGGTGTGCTGAAGCGTGAAGGCTTCATCCGGGGTTATGCCTCGGAGCAGCTACGCCCAGGCGTCGCGCAACTGCGCATCGAGTTGAAGTACAACGAAGGTGAACCGGTCATCAAGGAGATCCATCGCGTCTCCAAGCCGGGCCGCCGGGTGTACTCCAAGATCAAGGAACTGCAACGGGTCTACGCTGGCCTGGGTATTTCCATCCTTTCCACGCCGGCTGGCGTGATGAGCGATGCCGAGGCTCGCGCTGCCAATGTTGGCGGCGAAGTCCTCTGCCGCGTGTTCTAAGGGGCCGACAATGTCACGCGTCGGAAAATATCCGGTCGAAATTCCCGCCGGTGTGCAGGTTGCCATCGCCGGGGGCATGGTGACCGCGAAGGGTAAGCTTGGCGAACTGAAGTTGCCGCTGACCGATTTGGTGCAGGCCACGGTCGACGGCAACAAGGTCAGCGTCAAGCCGCTGAACAACGAGACCCGCTCTCGCATGATGTGGGGTACGACCCGTGCGCTGATCGCGACGATGGTGAAGGGGGTATCCACCGGCTACACGAAGTCGCTGGAAATCACCGGCACCGGCTATCGCGCGGCCGTGCAGGGCAAGAACCTGGAGATCAACCTCGGGTTCTCGCATCCGGTGGTGTTCCCGGTGCCCGATGGCATCAAGATCACCTGCGAGCGGCCGACCTCGATCAAGGTCGAGGGTATGGACAAGCGCCAGGTCGGCCAGGTTGCCGCGGAAATCCGGGGGTTCCGTCCGCCTGAGCCCTATAAGGGCAAGGGCGCGCGCTACTCCGACGAAGTCATCCGGCGCAAGGAAGGTAAGAAGAAATGAGCGCCAAGCACGATCTTTCCGTTCGCCGCAAAAGCCGGCTGCGCTACCAGATCAAGCAGAAATCGCACGGGCGTCCCCGCCTGTCGGTGTTCCGCTCGGGCAAGAACATGTATGCCCAGGTCATCGACGACGCGCAGGGCACCACGGTTGCCGCTGCCTCGACGCTGGACGCCGGCCTGAAGGCCGAACTGAAGACGGGGGCCGACAAGGCCGCCGCCGCGGCGGTTGGCAAGCTGGTCGCCGAACGGGCGCTGGCCGCCGGCATCAAGCAGGTGGTCTTCGACCGCGGCTCCTATCTGTATCACGGCCGGGTCAAGACCCTGGCCGATGCCGCCCGCGAAGGCGGGTTGGATTTCTAGGGAAACACACATGGCACGTGAACCGAGAGAAGGTGGCGGCCGGGGCCGGGATCGCGAGCGCGGTGGCGACCGCGAGCCCGATGACGGCATCATCGACAAGCTGGTGACCATCAACCGCGTCGCGAAGGTGGTGAAGGGCGGACGTCGTTTCGCTTTTGCCGCCCTGGTGGTGGTTGGCGACCAGAAGGGCCGCGTCGGCTACGGCGCCGGCAAGGCACGCGAAGTGCCGGAGGCCATCCGCAAGGCGACCGAACGTGCCAAGCGCGGCATGATCCGGGTGCCGATGAAGGAAGGCCGCACGCTGCACCATGATGTCACCGGCCACTTCGGCGCCGGTAACGTGATTCTGCGGTCGGCCACGGCCGGCACCGGGATCATCGCCGGTGGTCCGTTGCGCGCAGTGTTCGAAACGCTCGGGATTGGCGACGTCGTGGCGAAAAGCCTCGGCAGCCGGAACCCGCATAACATGGTGAAGGCGGCGTTCGCGGCGTTGCAGAAATGCGCCAGCCCGCGTTCGGTGGCGACGCGTCGTGGCAAGAAGGTGCCGGAACTGTTCGGCCGCCGTGACGTCCCGAACGCTCCGCCGGCACAGGAGGCTACGGCCAATGCCTAAGGTTCGCGTGACGCAAACCCGTTCCGCCCTCGGCCGCCTACCCGGCCAGAAGGAAACCCTGGTCGGTCTCGGCCTGAACAAGCTGCGGGCGACCCGTGAACTGGAGGATACGCCTTCGATTCGCGGGATGATCCGCAAGGTTGCCCACCTGATCAAGGTGGAGGAGCTGTCCTGACATGAATCTTAACGAACTGCGCGACAATCCCGGCGCGCGCCTGAAATTCAAGCGGCTTGGCCGCGGTATTGGTTCAGGCAAGGGGAAGACATCCGGCAAGGGCGTCAAGGGCCAGAAGGCGCGCGAAGGCGTGTCGCTGAATGGCTTCGAAGGCGGTCAGTTGCCGATCTATCGGCGGTTGCCGAAGCGTGGCTTCTTTAATCATTTCCGCAAGTCGTACGCCCCGGTGAATCTGGGCGCACTGGATGCGGCGATCGAGGCCGGCAAGATCGACGGTTCTCAGCCGATCACCGAGGCGATCCTGTTCGCGGCCGGCCTGGCGACGCAGAACAACAAGGACGGCATCCGGTTGTTGGCGGAAGGCACGATCACGCGCGCCATCACCATCACCGTCTCCGGCGCTTCGGTGACGGCGAAGGCAGCGGTTGAAGCGGCGGGTGGGTCGGTGACGACGACGGTTGCGCCGAAGGCGGCAGCGGCAGAAGCAGCCTGACCTCCAACGTGATGAAGCGAAAGCCACGTGGGCGGTTTTAGCCGCCCCGTGGCTTTTTGCTTGACCGGCATCCGGCTTGCGCCAAATTAAGTCCGATCACAAAGGGAAATCCCATGGCATCCGCTGCCGAACAGCTTGCGGCTAATCTCAATCTGGGCGTCTTCTCCAAGGCGACCGAACTGAAGCAGCGCATCTGGTTCACCCTTGGGGCGCTGGTCGTCTATCGCCTGGGAACCTACATCCCCATTCCAGGCGTCGACCCGTCGGTGATGGCGCAGATGATGTCGCAGCATGGCGGCGGCCTGTTCGGCATGCTGGACATGTTCACCGGCGGCGCGCTGAAGCGGCTGACCGTATTCGCGCTGAACATCATGCCTTACATCAGCGCCAGCATCATCATCCAGTTGATGACCAGCGCCATTCCGACCCTGGAAGCCCTGAAGAAAGAGGGCGAAAGCGGCCGCAAAAAGCTCAACCAGTACACCCGCTACCTGACGGTGCTGATCGCCGTGTTCCAGTCCTACGGCATCGCGGTCAGCCTGGAGACGATGAATGGCGCCGTGATCGACCCCGGCTGGTTCTTCCGTTTCTCCAGCGTGATCACCCTGGTTGGCGGCACCATGTTCCTGATGTGGGTGGGTGAGCAGATCACCGCCCGAGGCATCGGCAACGGCACCAGCCTGATCATCATGGCCGGCATCGTGGCCAATCTGCCCACAGCCTTCGCATCGATGCTGGAAATGGGGCGGACCGGTGCGTTGTCGCCCTTCTTCATCCTGATATTCCTGGTGATCGCCGTCGCCACGATCGCGATCATCGTGTTCGTGGAGCGAGCGCAACGGCGCATTGCCGTGCAGTACCCCAAGCGCCAGGTCGGGAATCGGATGTTCGGCGGCGACTCGACGCATATTCCGCTGAAACTCAACACCTCGGGCGTCATTCCGCCGATCTTCGCCAGTTCGATCCTGCTGATCCCGGCGGCGGTCGCCGGATTTGCCACCAACGGTCCGGCCTGGCTGCAGGCGATCGGGGCACAGCTAGGGCAGGGTCAGCCGCTGTATCTGGGCCTGTATGCGTTCATGATCATCTTCTTCTCCTACTTCTACACCGCGGTGGTGTTCAATCCGGAGGAGACAGCGGACAACCTGAAAAAATACGGCGGCTTTATCCCCGGCATCCGGCCGGGCAGCGCGACAGCCGAGTATTTCGACCGGATCCTGACCCGGTTGACCACGGTCGGCGGCATCTACCTGGTGGCGGTCTGCCTGTTGCCGCAAATTCTGATCACCGACTACGGATTGCCGTTTTATTTCGGCGGCACCTCGATCTTGATCGTCGTATCGGTTACAATGGACACCGTGACGCAGATTCAATCGCATCTGCTCGCACATCAATACGAAGGTCTTATTCGTAAGACACGGGGCAAGGGGCGTCGGTGAAACTCATTCTGCTAGGCCCTCCCGGGGCGGGGAAGGGCACCCAGGCTAAGCGCCTGGAGGAACGGTACGGGATCGTGCAGATCTCCACCGGCGATATGCTGCGGGCCGAGGTTGCTGCCGGCAGTGCCATCGGCAAGGAGGCCAAGGCGGTCATGGAGGCGGGGCAACTCGTCTCCGACGATATCCTGGTCCGCATGCTGGCGTCCCGGCTGGAGCAGCCGGATGCGGCCAAGGGGTTCATCCTCGACGGCTTCCCGCGTACCGTGCCGCAGGCTCGGGCACTGGATCGGATGCTGCAGGACAAGGGCCTTCGGCTCGACGCCGTGGTGGAACTGAAGGTGGACGACGCCGCGCTGACCGATCGGATCGCCGGCCGCTTCACCTGCGCGAAATGCGGCACCGGCTACCACGACGTATTCAAACCTACGGCGAAGGCTGGGGTCTGCGACTCGTGCGGGTCGACCGAGTTCGTCCGCCGAGCCGACGATAACCGGGAGACGGTGGCAGCGCGTCTGGAGGCCTATCATCAGCAGACCGCGCCGATCATCCCGCACTACGCGGCGACGGGGATTCTCAAAACCGTCGACGGAATGGCCGATATCGATGAGGTTACCCGCCAGCTCGACCGCGCATTGGCCGGGGTTTGATACTTATGTTGAGTTCCTCACGCAGAGTTGATAAGTCTTCGTTGACTCCTGCACAGCAGAAACTATAGTCCCGCGCTCCGGCGCAGCCCCATATGGGGGTTTGGCGCCGCTTGCGCGTATTTCAGCCTTTCGGGGCAGTTAAAGGGTCCGGGTCAGTCGCCGGACGACAGGAGAGTAAGCGTGGCGCGTATTGCCGGCGTGAATATCCCGACGAATAAGCGAGTGACCATTGGGCTTCGCTATATCTATGGCATCGGCCCGACCAAGGCCGCTGCGATCTGTCAGCAGCTTAGCATTCCGGACGATCGCCGGGTCAACCAGCTTTCGGATGACGAAATCCTCCGCATCCGCGAACTGATTGACCGTGAGTATCGCGTGGAAGGCGATCTGCGGCGTGAAGTGGCGATGAACATTAAGCGGCTGATGGACCTGGGCTGCTATCGCGGCTTGCGGCATCGCCGTGGCCTGCCGGTGCGCGGTCAACGGACCCACACGAACGCCCGCACCCGCAAGGGCAAGGCGGTGGCGATCGCCGGCAAGAAGAAAGTCACCAAATAAGATAAGCCAGAAGGCTTATCTCATCGAAAGCGTTATGCCGCGCCGGTTTTCGGCGCGGCTGGCAGTTGAAGCAGGATCAAAGACACATGGCGAAACCCGCCGCAGCCGCTCGGCCTCGCCGCAAAGAGCGTAAGAACATCATCGCAGGCGTGGCGCATGTCGCGGCCACGTTCAACAATACGGTGATCACCATCACGGATGCCCAGGGCAACGCTATCGCATGGTCGTCCGCGGGCAGCCAGGGCTTCAAGGGCAGCCGCAAAAGCACCCCGTATGCTGCCCAGGTCGCGGCCGAGGATGCCGGCAAAAAAGCGCGTGAGCACGGTATGGAGACGTTGGAGATTGAGGTCAGCGGACCTGGTTCGGGACGCGAAAGCGCCCTGCGGGCGTTGCAGGCGGTCGGCTTCCAGGTTTCGACCATCCGCGACATGACCCCGATTCCGCACAATGGCTGCCGGCCGCGGAAGCGCCGGCGGGTTTGAAGTTCGCGTTCGCGCCGGCCGGCGCCGTCCGGCCAGGGGCGGACCAGAAGGCCGAGGTTTTTGACACTGTCCAGGGGACATCAACCGCGCCCGACGCGGTTCGAAAGGTGTTGGTAGTATGAGGCAGAGCGCAGTTATCCAGAGAAATTGGCAATCTCTGATCAAGCCTGAGAAACTGGAAGTCGAGCCAGGCGCCGATCCGTCGCGCGTCGCCACCGTCGTCGCCGAACCGCTGGAGCGTGGCTTCGGCATGACGCTCGGCAATGCGATCCGCCGCATCCTGCTGTCCTCGCTGCAAGGCGCGGCCGTCACCGCGGTGCAGATCGATGGTGTGCTGCACGAATTCAGCAGCGTGCCCGGCGTTCGTGAGGACGTGACGGACATCGTGCTGAACATCAAGCAACTCGCGTTGCGGATGCACGGTGAGGGCCCGAAGCGGATGACGCTGACCGCTACCGGCCCGGGCGAGGTCCGCGCCGGTCAGATCCAGTCCGGTCATGACATCGACATCATGAACCCCGAACTGATCATCTGTACCCTGGACGACGGGGTGAAGCTGGGCATGGAGTTCACGGTCAACCTGGGCAAGGGCTATCAGCCGTCCAGCGTCAACCGTCCGGAAGATGCCCCGATCGGGCTGATCCCGGTGGACAGCATCTACTCGCCGGTGCGCCGCGTGTCTTACAGCGTTGCCCCGACCCGCGTGGGTCAGGTCACCGACTACGACAAGCTGCTGCTGACGGTGGAAACCAACGGCGCGGTGACGCCGGAAGATTCCGTCGCGCTCGCGGCTCGCATTCTGCAGGACCAGCTACAGCTCTTCATCAACTTCGATGAGCCCCAGCAGATCCGCACGGAGGAGCCGCAAGACGATCTGCCGTTCAACCGTAACCTGCTCCGTAAGGTGGATGAGCTAGAACTGTCCGTCCGTAGCGCCAACTGCCTGAAGAACGACAACATCGTCTACATCGGCGATCTGGTGCAGAAGTCCGAACAGGAGATGCTGCGCACACCGAACTTCGGCCGCAAGTCGCTGAATGAGATCAAGGAAGTGCTGACGTCCATGGGCCTCGGCCTGGGCATGAGCGTGGCCGGTTGGCCGCCTGAGAATATCGAAGACCTGGCTAAGCGGCTCGAAGAGCCGTTCTGAGCATGATCGCGCTTGGCGGATACGCCAGAGCGCGTGAATCATGCGATCAAACGAGGGCATGATCGCGCATCCAGAGCGCGTGTATCATGTGGGAATACAAGGTGTAGACCGGCTTCAGGTCGCCTGAAGGCGGCCTGGGCTGGAATAGGGAAACAGATCAATGCGTCACGGATTGTCCGGCCGGAAGCTCGGCGTTACCTCCACTCATCGCCTGGCCATGTTCCGGAACATGGCGCATGCGCTGCTCAAGCATGAGCAGATCACCACGACCCTGCCGAAGGCGAAGGAACTCCGCCCCGTCGCGGAAAAACTGATCACCCTCGGCAAGAAAGGCGGCCTCGCCAACAAGCGGCTGGCCTATGCCGAACTGCGGGACGACGTGATCGTCACCAAGCTGTTCAGCACGCTGGCCGATCGCTACAAGGCCCGCGCCGGCGGTTACACCCGTGTGCTGAAAGCCGGCGTGCGCTATGGCGACGCGGCCGACATGGCGGTGATCGAGCTGATCGACCGCGACGTCTCCGCCAAGGGCATGGACAGCGGTCCGGTCCAGGCGAAGGAAGAAGACACCGAAGAGTAATGCCAACAGCCCATTGAGGCCGACTCTTGCTCCGTCATGGTTCGGCGGCAGTCCGGGCCATCTGCGACGGTAAGGTGCTGGATCAGATGGCCGGACGCGAGCCGGCCGTCGCAATCGTCTAAAGCGGGATCGCCAGCAGCGTATCGATTCTGTCGCTGTCCAGCACTACCAGCCGCTCCTGGAATCGATAGGCGCCACCAGACGTATCGATCCGATCCAGATAGCGCCCGGTCGCGAACAAAGACGTCGCGCCGTCCCCCATGACCCGAACCACGATGAAATGCGAGTGGACGCAGGCAACAGCCCCGTCCATGCCTTTGAACCGGATCGGGCCGATCACGTGCCGGTAGCGGTGCGGCTCAAACAAATTGGCGCGGCGGATTGAAAACACCCGGTCGAGCATCATCCCCTGAGAGGCCGCGTACATCACCCCCTGCCGCATCCCCGCTTCGTGGTTCGACCGGCTGATCACCAGGTAACGGCACGGGTCGGCGAACAGATCCGGCCATTCCTCCAACCGGTCCTCGTCGATCGTTTCGGCATATGCGCCGATCAGTTCCTGCACACCAAGGCGGATCGCAAGGTCGTCCATGCTCAATCGCCCATCAGCGCGCGGTAATGTTTCCAGAAGCCACGGATCGCCGCCTCGCTTGCTCTGAACGATTGCGATTCGGCCTCGTGTCCGCCCATCATGACGATGCCGGCGCCGTCGTCGTTGTATTGCAGGGCACGCTGCACGAATCCGCCGATGCACCCGTCTTCCATCGCGATATACCCCGCCGGACCGATCAGGTTGCCCTGACGCAACCGGCGTTCGGTCATCGCTTCGTCATCGGTGTCGAAGCCGAGATGGATCCATTCCAGCTCCGTCCGGTCGACGCCACGGGGACGGATCACCCGCACCGCGATCGTATTGCGCACCTGCTGCAACACCATGCCT
Organism: Acidisphaera sp. S103; assembly: GCF_009765975.1. Classification (GTDB taxonomy): domain Bacteria; phylum Pseudomonadota; class Alphaproteobacteria; order Acetobacterales; family Acetobacteraceae; genus Rhodopila. The sequence continues at coordinate 109,476 of NZ_LMUJ01000063.1, forward strand.
GGCATGATCGTCAGGATCTGCACGGATACCCCGTCGCCATACTCATCGACTGATTCGACTACCGATCCATCCTGCAACCGGAACTCGCTGTCGGAGCGCAAGCCGGCGTCCTTGTAATCAGCATCCTCCGCCGCGTAGTCGAGCTTGGCGAAACTGTAATGATTGCCGCCATCGCGGTTGATGAAGATACCGCCGGGCATGCTTAAACGGTTGATCCGGAAGGTCGTCAGAAACAGATGCAGGATCGAGGCGTGGTAGGTGTCCTTCACGTTCTCGAAATAAAGTTTCCAGTTGTTGGGCAGAATCTGGGTATTGCGCCCCAGCAGGGTCGGCGTGCGGTTCATCACCCGCTTCAGCCCGCGCGTCACATCCTCGCCAAGCCAGCTCTCCAGGTCCGGTGTGGAGTCGGAGAACGTGCCGAACACCAGCCCGCCAAGCTCCGCGACCCGCAGACGCCGCAGGGTGTGGTCTTCCTTGCGGAATTCCGATGGCATGCCGCCCTGGCGCTGGACGCCGTGCTCGAACGCCACGCCGGTCAGTTGCCCGGTCAGGTTGTAGATCCAGCCGTGATAGATGCAGCCGAATTCCTTGACGTTGCCCTGCCGTTCTAGACACAGCAGGTTGCCGCGGTGGACGCAGCGGTTGACGAAGGCGTTGATCGCACCCGCCTGGTCGCGGACCACGATCACGGCGGCCTCGCCGATCGTGGTGGACACGAAATCGCCCGGCTTCGTCAGTTCCACCGCCAGGCAGAGGTAGTTCCAGGTCGGTCCCTGGAACAGCCGCTCCTGCTCGCGGTCGTACTGTGCCTGGTCGGTATAGACCCGGAACGGCACCTCGCTGATGCCGTTCGAGGGCCAGGAAACACCGTGGTCGGCGGTCAGTCCGGATTGAGACATGCGCGCACTCTCCTCCCGATTTTCATCGACGCTACGCCAGATCGAGGGGCACGTGAAGCCTTGGCGCCCCGGCCAGGGGATCGCCTACGGGCCGATGATGAACATTTTCGCTACTTATTAGCAACGAGAAACGCGACCCGGTTCCACGCCGGCGACCCGTCAGGACGCCAGGCGCGCCGCGCCAATGATGTGACCGTCTTCGGTTTGCAACAGGACGGCGAAGCCTTCCCCCACCGGCGGCGCCTGTCGCAACGCGACCGGGACCCCGGACCAGGCACCCACAGGCGTCAGTGAGCGGACGACGTTGGACTCCAGCAAGGTGCGCCCGCTGTTCTCGCCGCGGCCGATCGGGGTTTTGTGCGAGAAGTCGAAGCCAACGAGCAGAACCTGGGCTTTTCCGGTTCCAGCCCCGACCTTGATCAGCAAGGTTTGCCCGTCGCGCGCGACACTGACCGGGACGGTTTTATGGGCGGCTGAGGCGATCGCTTTCAGTCCCTGTGACCGGTCGGACCCGACAAAACCGATCGCACCGTCCACCACGATCTGCGGCGTATAGACGCCGTCCTCACCCAGGCGAAGAGCGTAGTCCCGCTGCCGAACGGTGGCGACCTCAAGCGAATACGGGTCTTTCCAACCGAGGTAATCCCAATAGGTGACGTGGAACGCCAGGGGCAGGACATCGTGCCGCTGATGGGCGAGGTCCGTCAGGAACGCATCTGCCGGCGGGCAGGAGGAACAGCCTTGCGACGTGAACAACTCCACGACCGTGGGTGCTTCCTGGGCATGGCCGGCGGTCGCCAGGGCGGCGGCAAGCCCAAGTCCGACGATCACGGTGCGCATAAAATCTCCCTTTTCACGTTTACACCTCGTCGCGTTCAAGCCGACGTTTGCTTCGTCATGGTTCGGCGCCAGTCCGAACCATGGCCCGGGTAAACTGGTGTAAGTGGCCCGATATTACCCGCGTTTCCCGGTAACGGGTTGTGAACCTTCCGAAAGGTGGGCGCCTTACCCAACCGGGGACACGAACCGTCGGCTTTAACCTTGAATGACCCCAAGCCGAGCCAGGTATGACGCCGCGAATTCCACGAACGCCCGCACGCTGGGACGCATCATGCCGCCGGAAAACACCAGTTGGACGGGTTCCGCCGCCGGCTCGAAATCCGCCAGCAGGCGGACCAGCGAACCGGCCTTGAGTTCTTCCACCACCTGATAGGATAGCGCCCGGGCGACGCCAGACCCGGACCGGACCGCGACCAGCATCGCCTCGACATCGTTCACCGTCAGCCGTGGCGTCAACCGCACCACACGCTCCCGCCCGCCGTCGCGAAACCGCCACTCCGGCAGCCCGCCGCGTGCGAACGAAACGATCGTCGCATGCCCCGCCAGGTCGCCCGGCGTCAGCGGTGTGCTCTGCGCCGCCAGATAGGCGGGACTGGCCACCACCATGCGCCGCACCGCCCCGACCCGGCGTGCCATCAGGCCCGAATCCGCCATCGCCCCGATCCGAACCGCGACGTCCAGCCCTTCCTCGACCAGGTCCAGATTGCGGTCCGCCAGTTCCAGTTCAACGCGCAAATCCGGATGTTCGGCCTGGAACGCCAGAACGCACGGCGTCACATGCCGGCGGCCGAACACCACCGGCCCCGTGACCCGCAACGTACCGCGCAACGCAGCCTCCATGGGCGCCTGCATCGCCTCCGCATACAGATCCAGCAGCATACGAGCACGGTCGGCCAGGGCGCGCCCGGCTTCGGTCGGGGCGAGGCGGCGTGTCGTCCGCTCCACCAGCCGGGCACCGATCCGCTGCTCCAACGCCGCGATCGTCCGCGTGACGGCGGGGGGCGATCGCCGCAATCGCCGCCCCGCCGCCGCCAGGCCGCCGGTATCCAGCACCGCCACCAGCACCGCCATCTCGTCCAGCCGGTCCATGCTACTCTTTCACTAAATGGAAGACTGAGTTTCCATCGCACCATCTACCATCCAATCATCGCAACAGCCACATTGGCGGCATGACCCAGACACTCTTTCATCCAGGCGAGCTTGCGGCCCAGGCACTGGCCGGTGTCGTATCGCGCACCCCCCCGATCCGCGATTGGATGCCCGACCAGCACCGCGCGTTCTTCGGTCTGCTGCCGTTCCTGCCGATCGCCACGGCCGGGGCCGATGGCGCGCCGGCGGCAACCATCCTGACCGGTCCGCCCGGCTTCATCGCCAGCCCCGACCCCACCACACTGCACATCGCCGCCCGTCCTGACCGTGCGGACCCCGCCGCGCCCTTCTTTCTCCCGGGTGCACCGGTTGGCCTGCTTGGTATCGACCTGGCGACACGGCGCCGCAATCGCGCCAACGGCATATTGCGTTCCAGCGATCCCGATGGGCTGACGATCTCGGTCACCCAAAGCTTCGGCAATTGCCCGCAGTATATCCAGACCCGCCTCTGGCAAGATGGAGCCGCCACGCCAGCCCTCCCGGTCGAGTATCTAACCGGCCTCGATCCCGCCGCGCGCAGCCTGATCGCCAACGCCGATACGTTCTTTGTGGCCACCAACAGCGGCGGCGGCGCAGGCAGCATGGGGGGCATGGACATCAGCCACCGCGGCGGCCGGCCCGGCTTCGTCGGCATCGCCGGCGACACCCTGACCATCCCCGACTTCCACGGCAACGGCTACTTCAACACCCTCGGCAACCTGCTGCTGGACCCGCGTGTCGCGCTGCTGTTCGTGGACTGGACGGATGGTACCGTGCTGCATCTCCGTGGCACGGTCGAAATCCTATGGAACCAGGATGGCGGCCTCGATGGAGCGGAGCGTCTGTGGCGGATTTCGATCACCGACGGCTGGCGCCGCCGCGGCGCTTTGCCCCTGCGATGGTCGTTCCAGACCTATGCGCCGCAAACCCTGCGAACCGGGGTCTGGAACGCCATTCAAGATGACCGCGACGGTGGAATCCCCTGGCCACCAGCCGTCGCCGACCCGTTGTCCCCTGGCTTCTGATCCTGGGTGTAGTCCCCGACAGCGGAGCCGTACAGCGACGTCTGCTGACCAAGCAACGCCGCCATCACCGCGGCGGACAGTGGTGGCTTGGTCGGAATCAGCAGGATCGGTTGCTCACCGTTGGCGGTGGGCGGACTAGGCTTGGCCTGTGTCTGCGCGGAGGTCTGAATCGCCGCAAGGGCTGGAGTCAGTGGCGCCGGAACGGTCCCACCTATTCCAGATATGGCGCTCGACGACATGTTCGTAATCCCATCTGAGGGTCCTCGATACCGCCTCATGAAAAAGCAAACCGCGTGCCAACCTAAGTGCCTTGATTCGTTAATGAATTACCCCTCATTGGCTCGGCAAAACCTGCCCATCGGCAGGATTTACCCGGCACGTCTTGCCGGGATAGAGACGGTTTCCGGGTCGCCGGAATACAGCGCCATCATCCGTTTCAATGCCTGCTCATCGGACAGGATCGCGGCCTTTTCCGCCGCATCCAGCGCCGGCCACGCGGTTTCCAGACAGGTTGCCTCGGCCAGTTTCGCCGACCCCGTCAACAGCGGAACGTTCAGCGGATCGATCCCAGGCCGGCGTCCCGGCGGCAGCATTTGCCGATGCGCGGCCAGCAAGACCGGGTCGCTCAACAGCGCCGTCACGCTGTCGGCCACGGGTTCGCCCCATGCTTGCTGGTACAGTGCCACGGCGCGGCGCAGCACGTCCGGTGGATGCATCTCCTCCGGTATCCGCAGCAATCCGGCACGCCGCAGTGCCAAACCCCAGGTGCGCCGCCCGGTCAGGGACGCCAGCGGCACCGCCAGCGCAAGGCCCAGCACGACCGGCAGCATCCACAGCGCCAAATAAGGCGACACCGCCCAGGCGCCGATGCCCAACAGCACGCCCAGGATGGTATGCCGCCGGTACAGCCGGACGACATCGCCCAACGGCACCCCGCCATCGTCGCGCCGCTGCGCGTTCCAGCCCGAATCCCGCCCCAGCAGGATAGCCACCACGTCGATCGACTGAGTGATCATCACCACCGGCGCCAGCAATCCCGCGATCAGCGTCTCCAGCACCAGGCTGACCACCAAACCAAAAATCCCGCCGCAGCCGCGCCGCAGATTGCGGTGGACCATGACCGAGAACATGCCGAGCAGCTTCGGCACCAGCAGCAATCCCATCGTGCCGGTGAACACCCACATCGCTCGGATCGGGTCGATCACCGGCCATTGGGGAAACAATGACTTGCCGTTGGAGGGGAAATAGTCCGGCGGGATAAACCTGGCCTGCAATGCGATCAGGACCCCGCTTAGCAGGAACAGCAACCACAGCGGAGCCGTGATGTAAGAACCGATGCCGGTCATCAGATGCATCCGGCTGACCCAGTTCAGGCCGCGCGCCGGCAAGACCGCCATGTGCTGCAAGTTGCCCTGGCACCAGCGCCGGTCGCGCACCGCCAGGTCCATCAGCGACGGCGGACTCTCCTCGTAACTGCCTTCCAGGCCCGGCATCATGTGGATGGCCCAGCCGCCGCGGCGCATCAGGGCGGCCTCGATGAAATCGTGGCTCATGATGTGGCCGCCGAACGGTTTGCGGCCCCGCAGCTCCGGCAACCCCGCCTGTTCGGCGAACGCGACCGTGCGGATCAGCGCGTTGTGGCCCCAGTAATTGCCCTCGGCGCCGTGCCACCAGGCGATGCCGTGTGCGATCACCGGGCCATACACCCGCCCGGCGAATTGCTGCATCCTGGCGAACAATGTGGTGCCGCCGGTGATGATGGGCAGCGTTTGGACAAGGCCGACGTCCGGATGGGCCTCCATCGCGCGCACCAGCGCGACCAGCGTGTCGCCACGCATCACGCTGTCGGCGTCCAGGATCAGGAACTGAGGATAAGCCCCGCCGAACCGCCCGACCCAATCGGCGATATTGCCGGCCTTGCGCGCCGTGTTTTTCGCGCGGTGCCGGTAAAAGACGCGCCCCGCCCCGCCCGTCCGCTCGCGCAGGCCCAGGAACGCCTTCTCCTCCTCGATCCACGCTTCCGGGTTGGTCGTGTCGCTCAGGATGAAGATGTCAAACCAGTCGCTGGCGTTCTGGCCGCGCAGTTCCTCGTCGATCGCCTCCAGCCCGGCCATGATGCGCGTGGGCGATTCGTTGTAAGTCGGCATCAGCAGCGCGGTACGGCTGGCAGGTAAGGTCCCCGGCGCCAGCAGCCGGCGTCCGCCGCCCGCCATCACCGAAACGAACCCGGCAATCGCGCTGGTGAACGACAACGCAATCCAGGCGAACAGCGCTACGAACAGCGCCAGCATGAACACCGCCAGCGGCGTCACCCCATTGACCGCCAGGACGCGATACATCTCCCGCGCGCCAAACCCGGTCAGGACAATGGCGCCGCCGATCACCAGCAGACGCCGCAATCCCATGGCCGCGGGTGACGATGCAAACCGGCGCACCCGCTTCGGGGCCTGACGCAAAGATTGCGTCGGCATCGCCAAGGGCGCCTCCGCCGGCAGCGAGCGAAAAATTACCCCTGGGTCCATCGGTAGACCCATGTTTCGGTCAGCGGCTGGTCGCCTTGCATCAGCCGCGCATGCAGTTCCACCAGCTTATTATCCTGCGTGTCGAGTTCGATACTCACACGCCAGCCGTGCACCTCCGGGTTCGACTGCGTGACGGCGCTGACGATCTTGCCCTTGTTCGCACCGGCATCCAGCGTAGGCGGCGCATCCGCTTTCAACGCCTTCAGTGAATCACCGACGAAATCGACGATGAACTGCCGGTGCTTCTGATCGAACGACAGGCCGCACCGCGTCTGCATCGTTTGCGCCAGCTTCACCACGCCAGGCGGCGCCCAACACCAGTGCAGCCGATAGTTCAGCAAATACTCACCCTTGGCGTGCAACGGATCATGCGGCCGCCAGAACGCCACCATATTGTCGTTGACCTCACGGTCGCTCGGAATCTCGACCAGTTCCACGACGCCCTTGCCCCAATCGCCGATCGGCTCGACCCAGAGTGACGGCCGCTGCTCGTAACGGCTTTCCAGGTCCTGGTAATCGACGAACGCCCGCTTGCGCTGCATCAGGCCGTAGCCGCGCGGGCCGGCGTCTTCGAAGGAACTGACCTGCAGGTCGTGCGGATTGGCCAGCGGGCGCCAGATCGCGTCGTCATGCCCGGTGTGCAGTTGCAACCCGTCCGAGTCATGCACCGCCGCCCGCCAGTCGTCGAACCGCACCCGATCGTTGGCATCGAACAGGAACATGCTGGTCAACGGCGCCAGGCCGGCCTCGGTGATGTCGACGCGCGGGTAGGTAGCCGTTTCGGTATCGAAAATCGTATCCTCGCCGGGCCGGATGGTGAACCGGAACGCCGCCGTCGTGCTCGGGCTGTCCAGCAATGCATGGATGACGATGATGTCGGCGCCCGGCGCAGGGCGCTCCAGCCAGAACGACCGGAACACCGGAAATTCCTCGCCCGCGGAATCCGCCGTCTTGATGGCGAGGCCGCGAGCCGACAGGCCATAGCCCTGGCCCTTGGCGACGGCGCGGAAGTAGCTTGCTCCCAGGAAGGCGCACACTTCGTCGGCCTCGTCGGCATGATTCAACGGGTAGTGAATGCGAAATCCCGCGAATCCCATATCGCCGGTGGCGGGTGGCACTTTGTCGAAAGTGAACATGTCGGGGCTGTACCGGATCGGCTCCGCCTTGCCGTCGGCGACTTCGAAGATATCGACGCGATCGTGATAGATGTAGCCGCGGTGGAAGAATTCGGCGGTGAACTTCCGCCCCTGGCCGTGCCACTGCGCCTTGGCTGGAACGAAGCGGATTCCCTGGTAGGCGGAGAAATCCAAATTCTTGAACGGCGCGGGAAGGGTGTCCTGCGGTGCCTTATACGGTTGCAGCGCCAGTTGGCGCGCCATGTTCCGCACCGTCGCGCTGTCGAACGGCGAGGGTGCCGGCGCCGGTGCCGGATCGGCGGCGGACGCATGGTCGGCGACGGCCAGCAGCGGCAGGGACGCGCTGGCACCCAGGAACATGCGGCGAAGCAATGGCAACCTCCGTAAGGGAATGTTACCGAGATGGCATGTCAACGCCTCTGAATTGTGGCGGTGCGGCGCACGTTCCCGTGAGACGTTGCCTATGCCGGATCAATTTCCCTTTCGATCGTCGCGCCCAGGTCGCGTTCCGCAACGGCCAGGTCGTGGCTGGCCTGCAAATCGACCCAGAACTTCGCACCCGTCCCGAAATATCGCCCCAACCGCAGCGCCGTTTCCGCCGTCACCGCCCGTCGCCCGCGGACGATATCGGTGATGCGATTGGCCGGCACCCGCAGCTTCAACGCCAGCGCATTGGCGGTCAGATTGCGTGCCGTCAGTTCGTCGGCAAGGGTTTCCCCAGGATGGGACGGCGGCAGGGCCACGCCATCGGGGTAGTGGAAGCCCTCCTCGTCATCCGGACGGGAAGCCGGAGGGACAGCGCGTGCCATGACCATCTGATCCATGCTTGCCCTCGGGCGTTTGTCCCGGGGGTCAGTGCGGGTCCAGGATGTGAAGGTCATAGGCGTCCCCGTCCTTGAAGCGGAAATGGATACGCCAGGGCCCGTTCACGTCGACCGACCAGAAATCCCGCTTGTCACCTTTCAGCTTATGCAGTCCCACACTGTTCAACCCGGCCAAAGCCTGAAGGTTGGACGCCGTATTGATCTGCCGAAGCCGACGATGCGCGAGCGTGACATCCATGCCGGAAAACCTGGACTTTCCTTGTTCGACGAACTGCCGCGTCGCGGAGCCCTTGATCGAGCGGATCATGCGTATCCCCTTCCACCCCCGACGATGGGCGCCGGAGGTTAAGGAATGGTTTACGCCCGCGGAAAAAACATAATATACCACACGTAGTATGTCAAGGATACTATCCACCTCATACGATACAGAATTCTCCGGCTTCGCGTTAACCGATTTTGAGACCTGGGCTCACGACCACTGACCACGCGTCCACGGACCTGTTTTCTCGTCAGGGGCACACCGGGAACGGCAATGTGTCCGTTCAAACCCCCCCAGCCCGTGGGATCGCGGCATCGCCAGGCTTCTTGCAATGACATCATACGGTGGTCATCTGCCACACCACCCACGCCTGGAGACAGCAAATGAGTGCAACCGCGACAAGCGGTGCGGCGGCGGAAACCTCGCCCGCCGACCGGCCGGTCACCGCCGTGGGGGCGCTGGCGGCGTTGGGCATCGTCTACGGCGACCTTGGCACCAGTCCGCTCTACACCTACCAGGCCATCGTCGGCACCGTCGGCGGCCACCCGTCGGCACAGGACGCTCTGGGCCTGCTGTCGCTGGTGGTCTGGGCGCTCATCATCACCGTCTCGGTCAAATACTGCGTCTTCGTGATGCGCGCCGACAACCACGGTGAGGGCGGCATCCTGGCCCTGATGGCGCTGGTGACCCGGGGCCGTTCGGGTGGCGCGCTGATCGTCGCCGGCCTGTTCGGCGCCGCGCTGATTTACGGTGACGGCATCATCACGCCGGCAATCTCCGTCCTGAGCGCTCTGGAGGGCGTCAACGTCGTCACCGACGTGCTCAAGCCCTACGTGGTACCCGCCGCGCTGCTGGTGCTGCTGGCCCTGTTTGGTGCGCAGATGAAGGGTACCGCCAGTATCGGGCGCGTATTCGGCCCGATCATGCTGCTTTGGTTCGTGACCATCGCGATCCTCGGCGTATCCGGCATCGTGCGGCGGCCCGAGGTGATCGTGGCGATCGATCCCCTGCACGCGATCCGGTTTATCCTCACGCACGGCTGGCACAGTTTCGTGGTCCTGGGCGGCGTGTTCCTGGCGATCACCGGCGGTGAGGCGCTGTATGCCGACATGGGCCATTTCGGCCGCAATCCGATCCGGTCGTCCTGGTACACCGTCGTGTTGCCCGCGCTGCTGCTGTGCTACGCCGGGCAGACCGCCCTGCTGCTGGAAAATCCCGGTCTGGATGGCAATCCTTTCTTCAAGCTGGCCCCAACCTGGGCGGTGGTCCCGCTGGTGGTGCTGGCGACCCTTGCCACCGTTATCGCCAGCCAGGCCATCATCACCGGCGCCTTCTCCCTGACGCGGCAGGCGATGCAACTTGGCTGGTTCCCGGGCCTGAACATCCGGCAGACCTCGGACGAAGAATACGGCCAGATCTACGTGCCGGCGGTGAACTGGACGATGATGGTCTGCACGCTGCTGCTGACCTACAGCTTCGGCAGCTCCGACAGCCTGGCCGGCGCGTACGGCACCGCCGTGTCCACGACGATGCTGCTGACCACCGCCTTGCTGTTCAACGCCATGCGAGACGTGTGGCGCTGGCCGGTCGTGGTCGCCGCACCGGTCAGCTTGCTGTTCCTGCTGATCGACCTGGCATTCTTTGGCGCCAATCTGCTGAAGATACGGGAAGGGGGATGGATACCGCTGCTGCTGGGTGTGCTGATCTTGATCGTGATGACGACCTGGCGCCGGGGCATCGAGGCGACCCGCCGGTCCCTGGTGCAGCGGCCGGAATCGATCGCCGAATTCCTGGCGACACTGAAGAGCGGCACGATCGCTCGGGTTCCCGGAACCGCGGTGTTCTTCAGTCGCGGCGATGCGGCGGTTCCGGCGGTCCTGGTTGGTCACGTCGCCCAGATGAAGGCGGTGCAGGAAACCGTCATCAGCCTGACCGTGCGTTTCGAGGATTATCCGCGTGTCCCGCTGTCCGAACGCGCCTCGGTCGAGCCGGTAGCCGAGGGGTTTTGGCACGTCACGGTGCGCTTTGGCTTCATCGAGGTTCCCAATGTCGTTGCCGCGCTGGCCTGCGCCAAGGAAAAGGGCTGCATGATCAATCTGGATGACGCCGTCTATTTCGCCGCCCACGATCAGGTTGTGCGTAGCAAGCGCGGACCGCGGATGGCCGCATGGCGGCGCGTGCTGTTCGCCGCGATGTACCGCAACGCCGTCCGGTCGCCCGATCGTTTCGATCTTCCGCCCGAGAAGTTTCTCGAGATCGTCCGCCAGATCGCGCTGTAGCGTCGACTTGCCCGAGCCTGACCGGTGTTATAGCAGGGGCCGGTAAAAAGGGGGAAACCGATGATGATCCACCGGCGGCATGTGCTGGGGGCCGGGGTGGCTGCGCCGTTCATCTTGTCCGGTCGGGCGCGGGCGGCTTCCGTTGTGCGGTTCGGATCGGTTGGTGGACTGACCGACGCGGGTGTGTACCTGGCGGACGATCAGGGCTATTTCTCGGCGGCCGGCGTTGGCGTCCAAATGCTGCGCATGCCGAATGCGCCGTCACTGTTGACCGCCCTGGCGACGGGCCAGTTGGATGTCGCGGGGATATCCGTGACGCCGGGGCTGTTCAGCGCGATCACGCAGGGCGTGCAGATCCGCATTGTCGGGGATAAGCAGAGCGTCAGGCCGGGGTTTTCAGCCACCAGGCTTGTCGTGCGCAGTGGCTTCCCAACGGGCACGGAAGCGGCGCAGGTGGCGGCGCTGAAAGGCAAGGCGGTTGCGATCTCCTCCAAGGCGGCGTCGGTCGCGATGGTGTTGGGGAATTATCTGGCCGGGTTCGGCTTGAAGCCGACGGATATTCGCATGGTGGAATTGTCGTATCCCAGCATGGTTCCCGCTCTGGGCAGCGGGGCGGTGGATGCGGCGGTGGTGCTGGAGCCGTTTTTGTCCGAGGCGTTGCAGATGGGGGTTGCCCGGCAGGTGAACGACCTGGTGGCCGCGTCGGGCGGTACCGCCACCGAGGCCAGCACCAGCGTGCCGCTGGTGTACAGCGAAACGTTCGCCCGCGATCATGCCGCCGCACAAGGTTTCATGGATGCGTATCTGCGCGGTGTCCGGCTGTACAATGACGCCTTTGCGCGTGGCATCGACAAGGACAAGATCATTAGCATCCTGGCAACACGAGCCAAGCTGGATGCTGGCGTGATCCGCAATGGATTTCCGGCCGGGCTTGACCCGAACGGCAAGGTCAGCGTGCGGTTCCTGCAACAATGCCAGGATTTCTTCGTGCAGCAGCATTACCTGCAGGCCCCGATCGACCTGAAGAAACTGGTCGATACATCGTTCGCCGACAGCACTGTCGCTCGCTTGGGGGAATACAAGTTCGGATGACGCAGGGGCGGCAAACAGCGCTTCAGGTCGCCGGGTTGCGAAAAGTATTCATCACCCGCCAGAACGCGGTGGTGGAAGCGATCGGCGGCGTATCGTTGGACATCGGCGCAGGAGAGGTCGTTGCGATCCTGGGTCCCAGCGGCTGCGGCAAATCCAGCCTGCTGCGCATTCTGGCGGGGCTGGACGAGGACTATGAGGGCCAGATCGATTGGTCGCTGGCCAACCCTCGCGGTTTGCCTGATCGGTTGCTGGCTGCGACCGTCTTCCAGGCGGATTCGACCATGCCGTGGATGACCGTCGAGAAGAACCTGCGTATCGGTCTGTCGGGGTTGAAGCTGACGGCTTCGGTGGCCGAGGAACGTATCGCCCGTAACCTTGCCCTGGTTGGCCTGGCGGCGTTCCGGCGGGCTTATCCGCACGAATTGTCGGGTGGGATGCGGCAACGGGTCTCGATCGCCCGAGCGCTGGCAACCGATCCGCTGTTGCTGTTGATGGACGAACCGTTGGCCGCATTGGATGCGCAAACCCGGATCGTCATGCAGCAGGAACTGATCAACATCTGGCAGCGAACCAACTCCACCGTCGTCTACGTGACGCACGACATCGCCGAGGCGGTGACACTTGCCGATACGGTTGTGGTGATGACCAGCCGGCCCGGCCGGATCAAGGCGGTGCGTTCGGTGCCGTTCGGACGGGATCGCGATGTGATCGCGTTGCGCCGAGAACCGGTCTTTCGCGAACTCGAAGCCGAATTGTGGACCATGGTGACGGAGGAGGTTGGTGACAGCCTTGCCGCCGATGCATGATTCCGCGGAAGCCATGGCTCAGCGCAGCCTGCGCCGGCGGCGTAATCAGACCGTCGTCCGCTACACGCTGGGTGTGGCCTGCCCGCTGGTGCTGCTGGCGATATGGCAGTTGCTGGATGTGACCGGCGTGATCGATCCGCGTTTTTTCCCGCCGCCGACACGGGTTTTCGCCGACGGGATCGGCATTCTGGGCAACCCGGAACAACGTGGTGAACTGATGGCCGATACCTTGATCACGCTGCGCCGGCTTGGGATCGGCTATGTGCTGGGGGCGTCCGCCGGCGTGGTGATGGGCTTGGCGATGGCCCTGTATGCCCCGATGCGATATGCGTTCAGCCCGGTGGTCTACGGCACGTTCCCGATGCCCAAGATCGCGATCTTTCCGCTGCTGATCGCCCTGTTCGGCATCGGTGAGGGCAGCAAGACCGCGCTCGTCATTATGGGCGTGTTCTACATGACCTGCATCAACACGCTAAGCGGCGTGATGTATGCCAATCCGATTCATCGCGATGTCATCAAGGCGTTCCGCATTCCACGGGTGACGGGGTGGTTGCATGTGGTCCTGCCGTCGGCCATGCCGGCCATCGTCACGGGCTTGAAACTGGGGCTGGATCAGGCGCTGATCCTGGTGGTGTCGGCGGAATTCGTGTCGGCAGACGACGGCATCGGCCACTACATCTGGGATTCCTGGCAGGTGCTGGCGATCCCGCGCATGTTCGTGGGGCTGGCGGTGGTGACCGCCATCGGCGGCGTCGCGGTCCTGTTGGGATCGTTGGCGGAACGTCGCCTGGTGCCGTGGGCCGGCCATTGAGGGGAGCTATCCATGGATAGGTTATCTGTCGCGATCGTCGGTGCCGGCATTGGCGGCCTTGCCGCCGCGGCGTGTCTGCGGCGCGTCGGCATCGACGTCACGATCTATGAGCAGGCGCAACGGTTTGCCCGTGTCGGTGCCGGTATCCAGCAGAGCCCCAACGCCGTACGCGTGCTGCGTCGCCTGGGCCTGGAACAGCAGTTGCGGGACATCGCGTTCCAACCGGCCGCTGCCCTGAATCGCCAGTCCGACACAGGGGAGTTACTGTGGGAACGCGCCATGAGCGCGGCCAGTGAAGAGAAATACGGCGCGCCTTACCTGGTGTTGCACCGGGGCGATTTGCATGCCGTCCTGGCCTCCGCCGTGCCGGACGCGGTGATCCAGCGTGGCCGCAAGCTGGTGGGATTGGCGCAGCACGGGTCCGCGGTGCGGCTGGATTTCGCCGATGGCGGCAGCGCGGAGGCCGATGTGGTGATCGGCGCCGATGGCGTTCATTCCGTCGTGCGGGAGGCTCTTTTCGGCGCGGAACGGCCGTCATTCACCGGGCGTGTCGCCTACCGAACCGTCTTCCCCGCAGCACTACTGAACGGCGCCCCTATCGACGACCAGGCCAAATGGTGGGGTCCGGACCGCCATATCGTCATGTATTACGTGAACCCGCAACGATCCGAGGTCTACTTCGTCACCAGCACGCCGGAGCCTGATTTCACCCAGGAATCCTGGTCCGCGACCGGCGACATGACGGAACTGCGGGATGCCTACCGCGATTTCCACCCCACCGTCCGTTCGGTACTGGACGCGGCGCCGTCGGCGCACAAATGGGCCCTGGTCGTGCGCGATCCGCTGTCCCGCTGGACCGAGGGCAACATCGCCCTGCTCGGCGACGCCTGCCACCCGATGACCCCCTACATGGCGCAAGGCGCCGGCACCTCGATCGAGGACGCGGCGGTGCTGTCCCGCTGTCTGGACGGCGTCGATCCGGATGGCGTCGCAACGGCTTTGCGGCGCTACGAGACAACACGGAAACCACGCACCTCGGAGATCCAGGCGCTGTCGCGGGCCAACGACATGAACCGCTTCAAGGCGGCCAATGAGTTGGTCTATGGCTACGACGCCTGGACCGTTCCGCTGGCCTAAGCGTCGATCGGCTCCCCGAACGGCACCCACGCCTTTCCGTCGAACCGTTGCAGCCGCATGCGCTTGATGCCGAGGTAGTCGGTCGCGGTGGTTTGGAAGCGGATGCCGGCCTGGAACATGGGCAACTGGATATCCAGGTTGGCCGCCTGCCGCATGATGTTCTCACGCGACATATCCTGGCCGCATTGCTTGAACACCTGGGCACCGGTCTGGGCGGCACAGTAACCGTAAACGTTGTTGATGTCGGAAAGGTCCGATCCCGGCATGTATTTCTGCATGAACGCCAACCAGTCTTTGTATGTCGGGTCGTCTTTCCACTGGGGATCGGATGGATCCTTCATATAGGCACCGGTCACCAGCCCAACCGCCTTGTCCAAACCCGCCGGCGCCAGGCCGGAGGAAACCGACGACCCGACCGTTGCGATCATGTAGAGAGGATCCCATTTCAGGTCGCGGACTTTTCGCAGTGTCATGGCATTGAATTTCGGAATGCCCGCCACGAACAGCGCGTCCGCACCCGACGCCTGCAACTGCACGACCTGAGAATCCACCGTCGGGTCGGTCGTTTCATAGCTCGTGGAAGCAACCAACTGCCCGACCTTGTCGCCCAGCCCGTCTTTCAGGCCCTTCATGAAATCGCGGCCCGAATCATCGTTCTGATACAGCATCGCGATCTTGGCGTTGGGCTTGGACTCCAGGATATAGCGGGCATAGACCCGCCCCTCGACCTGGTAACTGACCTGCCAGCCGATGGTCCATGGATAGGCCTTCGGATCACCGAACTGGGTGGCGCCCGACGCGACGAAAATCTGCGGCACCTTCTTCATGTTCAGGTATTTGCGTGTCGCCGTCGCACACGGCGTGCCGAGTTGCTGGAAGATGCAGGCGACGCCTTCTTCCTCGACCAGTTTGCGGGTCTGCTCCACCGTCTTCGGCGGGCTGTAGCCATCGTCCAGCGACAGCAGCTTGATCTTGCGGCCGTTGATCCCGCCCTGGCTGTTGATCATGTCGAAATAGGCGACCTCCACCTTGCCGATCGGGGCATAGCTGGAGGCCGGGCCGGAATACGGCATGGTCTGGCCGATCAGCAGTTCGGTGTCGGTGACGCCGGGGGCCTGTTTGGTCTGGGCGATCGCCGGGGTCGCGAGCGCCGTGCCCGCCAGAGCCAGCGCTCGGCGGCGTGTCAGTATAGGCATCGGTGTTCAGGCCTTCCGTTGATAGCGGTTCATCCGCAGGACCAGCATGTCGCGGAAATGCGGGCGCATCCGTTCGGTCCAAGGCGTGTTCGCGGCCTTCGCCCATGCGTCGGAGCGGGACACGCTGCCGTCACGCAGATGATACAGCGCCAGATACCGCCGTTCCGATGCCGTATCCGTGGCGCGAAACCGCCGAGCGGTCAGGACACCGGGGACGGCGGCGAGCTGGGGCAGGTGTTCGGTGTTGTACCATTTGGTGAACTCGGCTTCCTGGGCGGGATCGATGTTCATCGATGCCACCAGCAATGCGCCGGCATCGGGCGTCCCGGTCAGATCGCCGGGCACAAGCTGCTCACCCTCGTAGCGCATGATCCGTTGGGACATGCCGGTGACACGCTTGGTCCAGACCGACTGGTTGTTGCCGCCGACAGCCCGGTAAGGCGGGCTGACCAGCACGTCGACATTGTCCAGATCGTAGGTGGCGACATGGATTTTCGGGTTCTGGTCGTCGATCCAGCGTTCCGCATTGATGAAGCCGGGGACGCGCAGACGTTCCGGCACATGCTCGCGGTCATACCAGTCGTGAAACTCATCTTCATGGGCCGTCGAAAAGTCGAACGCCATGAACAGCAGGCCTTTGGCCATGTTCATTTTCCTCCGTTTGGTGGTTGCCCCCAGCATGCATGGAAAGCGCCGGCGTTGCCAGTGCGGCCGGTTTGCGGCATGCAGGAAGACCGAACGGAGACCGCACACCATGCCCTTTCTGACTGAGCCGGAACCAGAGCGCGGCGCTAATCTTCCGGTGATGCCGGGGATCAGCCGGATCGTCGCCAACAATCCCAGCCCGATGACCTATTTCGGCACCAACACCTATCTCATTGACACGCCGGATGGCCTGGTCGTGCTGGACCCGGGACCGGAAGATCATCCGGAGCATGTGGAGGCGATCCTGCGCCACACCGGCGGCCAGATCGCGTACATCCTGGTCAGCCACACCCATCACGACCATGTCGGGGCCGTTCCGGCCTTGCAGGCGGCCACCAACGCGCCGACGGTCGGGTTCCGCAACAGTGCCATTCCGGACTTCGATCCCGACATCAAGCTGAGCCATGGCGATACGTTCGCCGGGATGGTGGCGTTGCACACGCCGGGGCATGCGTCTGACCATCTCTGTTTCGCGCTACCGGCTTCGACCGGTGAAAAAGTGCTGTTCAGCGCCGATCACGTGATGTCTTGGTCCACCAGCATCGTCAGCCCGCCCGGCGGCGACATGCGCGACTATTTCGCCAGCCTGAAGTTGCTGATCGATCGGGACGACGACATCTATCTGTCTGGCCACGGTCCGATGTTGCGCGACCCGCAAACTCTGGTGCGGGAAATGCTGACCCATCGCATGATCCGGGAGCAGGCGATCGCCAAGAAGCTGACCACCGGCGCGTTCGATACCTACACGATCATGGACACGCTGTATTCACAGTTGAACCCACGCCTGCGCAAGGCCGCGGAACGCAATGTGCTCGCACATCTGCTGAAAATGGAAGCCGAGGGCATGGCGGTCCGCGATGGGGAGCTTTGGCGGGCCGCCTGAAAGGCTCGCGGCGAAATAATCGAAACGTTTGGGCGGCGCACCAGCCCCTCATCGTCATGGCGGGCGAAGGCGCGCCATCCACGCCTTTTCCGGGGCTCGCACTGCAAGCCGTGGCTAGCGGGCCTTCGCCCGCTATGACGGGGTCGGGCGCCAGTGTCAAAGTCGAAGCCTTTATCGATCATGGTCCGGCGCAACCCGAACCATGGCGAACGTGGCGCTTACGCCTTGACGAGCGGGCAGCCGCCTTCCGACATCGGCCGCCACGCGTCGGCCGGCTGAATGGTCGCGACCTTGGTGCAGAAATCGTATTTGTATTTCGCCTGCGCGGCCGGCTTCACCTGCCACAGATACATGACGTGCATGACGCGCCCGTCCTCGCGGATCTGCACGTTGTCATTGTAGAAATCATTGACCGGCGTTGCCTTCATCTTGGCCATTACGGCCTCGGCGTCGGTCGAACCCGCCGCCTTGACTGCTTTCAGCCAGTGATATGCGGCACAGTAGCTGCCGGCGTGCAGCAGGCCGGGCACCATGCCGTCCATCTTGGCGCCCCAGCGTTTCGACCACGCACGCGTCTTGTCGGTCATGTCCCAGTAGAATGAATCGGTGTAGTTCAGGCCTTCGCAGACCTTCTGGCCCAGCGAATTCACGTCGCTGATCTGCATCAGCAGCGTGGCGATCTGCTTGCCGCCCTTGGTCATGCCGAATTCGGCGGCTTGCTTGATGCAGTTCTGCAGGTCGGTGCCGGCGTTGGCCAAGCCGATCACCTTGGCACCCGATGCCTGCGCCTGCAGCAGGAAGGACGAAAAATCCGCGGTTCCCAACGGCGCTCGGACTGCACCCAGGACCTTGCCGCCAGCGGCCTTTACGGCAGCCATCGTGTCACGTTCCAACGCATAGCCGAAGGCGTAGTCGGCGGTAACGAAAAACCAGCTATCGCCGCCGGACTTGGTCAGCGCGACGCCGGTGCCATGCGCGAGTGCGTAGGTATCGTAAGAAAAATGGGCGCTGTACGGCGAACATTGTTTGCCGGTGAAGTCTGAACTGGCCGGTCCGGTGACCAGGTAAATTCTCTTCTTTTCCCGGCAGACCTGCTGGATCGCGAGGCCGGCGGAACTCGCCGCGCCATCGGCCAACACGTCGACACCCTGGTCGTCGATCCACTGGCGCGCCAGGGACGTCGAGATATCGGGCTTGTTCTGGTCGTCCCCTTGCAGGATCTGGATCGGCCGTCCGAGCACGGAGCCGCCGAAATCCTCGATCGCCAGTTCGGTCGCGACACGGTTCCCCGGCCCGCCGACATCGCGGTACGGTCCGCTCATGTCCGACAGCAGGCCGATCTTCACCGGCTTGGAACTGGATTGCGCCCGAATGATCCCGGGACGAGCCAATGGAGCGGCAGCCAGTCCGCCGATAACAACGCGACGCGATAACCTCGACATGAATTCCGACTCCCAGCCCTGTTGAGTGGCGTCCGCTTGCTTCGCGGCGCCTTGCCTTGTAGCGGAACAGCATACGCTGCCCGTTGGAGACAATATCGATGCCGATGATGCCAGGAAAGACCGCTCTGCTGGAATTATTGAAGCAGGAAGGGGTGCGAATCATGTTCGGCAATCCCGGCACGACGGAATTGCCACTTATGGATGCGTTGGCGGCGGAGCAGGAGCTTCGCTACATCCTGGCGTTGCAGGAGGCGCCGGCGATGGGCATGGCGGACGGGTATGCCCAGGCGTCCGGCCAGTGCGCGGTGGTCAACCTGCACGCCGCGCCGGGCCTCGGGAATGCGATGGGCATGCTGTATGACGCGCAGAAGGCGGGGTCCCCGATCCTGGTGACCGCCGGCCAGCACGAACAGCGCTTCAACTTCACCGAACCGTTGCTGTGGGCGGACCTGCCCACCATCGCCCGGCCGTTCGTGAAATGGTCGGAGGAAGTGCGGCGCCTGCAGGACCTGCCGCGGGCGATCCATCGCGCGGTGAAGACCGCGTTGGCACCGCCGACCGGGCCGGTGTTCCTGTCGCTGCCCGGGGACATCCTGACCGACAGCGCCGATCTCGATCTCGGCGCCCCCAGCCGTGTGGCAACCGGCATCAGGGGTGACAGCAGCGCCATCCGCCAGGCGGCGGCAATCATCGCCAAGGCGAGCAGCCCGGTCATCATCGCCGGCGATGCCGTGCCGCAGGGCAACGCGCTCCAGGAACTGGTGGCACTGGCGGAAGCCCTCGGCGCGCCTGTCTACGACGAAGGCATGGCCAGCCGAGCGATGTTCCCGTCGTCGCATCCGCTGTATCGCGGGGCACTGGTGCGGCTGCCGGCGGCGATCCGCGGCCTGCTGACGCAGCACGACCTGCTGGTGTCCATCGGCGCCGATCTGTTCACCTTGTCGCTGCCTGACGACGTCGATTCGATGCCGGAATCCTATCCCGTCATCCACTTGGACACCGATCCCTGGGAACTGGGGAAGAACTACCCGGAAAAAGTCTCCATCCTCGGCGAGCCCAAGGTGACCCTGCCGGAACTGACCGAAGCCGTGCGCCAGGCCCGTTCCGCCGCCGAATCCGAAGCGGCGGGGAAGCGACTGCAGCATGTGAAGGCGGAAGGCGTCGCCAGCCTGCACAAGCTGCATACGATGGCGGATGCGCTCGCGGAACGGCATCCGATCCATCCACTGGCGCTGATGCAGACGATCGGGCGGCTGTTGCCGGACGATGCGGTGGTGATCGACGAAACGGTATCCTCCGGCAACGGTTTGCGGCGTTTCCTGAAAAGCGACGACGCGCAAAGCTTCTATGGCTTGCGTGGCGGTGGCATCGGCTGGGGCCTGCCGGCGGCGATCGGCGTGAAGCTGGCACTGCCGGATCGTCCCGTCGTGGCACTGATCGGCGACGGATCGGCGATGTACACCATCCAGGGCCTGTGGACGGCGGCACGCGAAAACCTGAGAATGGTCTTCGTCATCATCAACAACTACTCATACCGCATTCTCAAACAGCGGACGAACGCGATGAAGGGCCTGGCGGCCCAGGCCGACAATTACGTGGCGATGGACCTGGACAAACCGCGGGTCGATTTCGTCTCGGTCGCGCGCGGCCTGGGGCTGACCGCGTATAAGGCCGCGACACTGGCCGATCTGGGCGACTTGCTGGAACAGGCCTTGGCCAAGGACGGCCCGACGCTGATCGATGTGGAGGTGGACCGGTCCTGGAAACCGGTCTGACAGCGCCGGCAATTAAGACTTGGTGCAAACGAACCAGATAACATCGGAAAAAAGGGAGAAACGGTCATGGCACGTTTGGCTGGACGAAAAATCCTGATCACCGGCGGGGCATCCGGGATCGGACGCGCAACGGCGTCGCTGTTTCAGCACGAAGGCGCCGCCGTCGCCGTCCTGGACCGCGGCGCCGGCGACTGGCAGGGCACCTTCGTGCCCGTCGACGTCGCGGACCCAGCCTCGGTCCAGCAGGCGGTCCGCGCCGCCGAATCCGCGCTGGGCGGCCTGGACGGCGTGGTGAACGCCGCCGGCATCTTCTCGGCCGCGGGCCTGGCGGACACCACCGCCGAGCTGTTCAGCCGGACCCTCGCCGTCAACCTGATGGGAACCTTCCTGGTCATCCAGGCCGCCGCACCCATCCTGCTGGCATCCGGTTCGGCCGCCACCATCGTCAATATCGGATCGGGAGTCGGCATCACCCCGACCGGTCCCGGCAGCACCGCCTATGTCGCCTCGAAAGGCGGCGTCATCGCCATGACCAAGGCGCTGGCAATGGAACTTGCCCCATCCGTCAGGGTCAACGTCGTCTGTCCCGGCGCGGTGGACACGCCCATGACGCAAAGCTTCCTGCGCGACGCCTCCGGTTCGGTCGACCCGACGATCGCCAATCGCTATGCCCTACGCCGCGCCGCGGCCCCCGAGGAACTCGCCGCCGCCATCTTGTTCCTGACCTCCGCCGAGTCCTCTTTCGTCACCGGGATCGCGCTTCCGGTCGATGGCGGCCGGACGTTTCACTGACCGGATGCGTCAGGACATCCTGAAAAGGTGCGGCACCATGATCCATGCCGTGGTCAGAATGGACAGAAGGACCAAAATTCCGAACGCGATCCACACGAAAATGATGAGCAGCCTTGACCTGTCATCGCTTTCCGATGCCCATAGTTCGATAGCCTTGAAAATGCGCTGCATCCCGATCCCGACCTGCCACCTTGGAGCCGGCCCTCCATAAGACGATGCATCGGCCATGAAAAGCCGTCCCGCCCCCTTACGCTCGGCTCGTCGGCCCTTGGCGCCTGGCCTCCTCCGAGGCGCGGTACAGATACCAGGTAGCCAGGGACCGGTGCGGCGCCCAGGCGGCCCCAATCTCACTCAGCACTTTCGGCTTGGGCTGCGCCTCCAGCCCGTGCAGCACGCGATACCCCTCCCGCACGCCGAAATCGTCCACCGGCAGCACGTCGGGCCGCCCCAGGGTGAAGATCAGCAGCATCTCCACCGTCCAGCGGCCGACACCACGAATAGAGGTCAGGCGCTCGATCAGCGCCTCATCCGTCAGGCGGTGTGACTGACGGCGAGTGGGAACCGTCCCATCCAGCGTTTTGGCACAGATATCCCGGATCGCCGCGATTTTGCCGCCGGAAAAGCCGCAGCCGCGCAAGGCGGTTTCCGCCGTCGCCATCACCGCGTCTGGCACCGGAAAGCCATCCCCCGGAAACAATGCAGAGAAGCGTGCCAGTATTGCCTCCGCCGCCCGTCCGTGCAGTTGCTGATGCGCAATAGCGCGGATCAGCGCCTCGTACGGGCTGCGCTGACGCTGGATGTCCAGGCGCGGTGGCCCGACCCGGCTGATCAGCGCGGCGAACCGCGTATCCTTGCTGAGGTGCCGCACGCCTTCCATCCCCGTATTCCTTCCCGTTTCCGTGATCGCGGTCGCATGCTTATCGAAACATGACGGGCGTGACGACCTCTTGTCTTCCTTTCATATCGCCCCCTAATGGATTAGAAGGGATACGTCCCAATGGGAGGATTTCTGTGTATAGACATCACCATTGGCTGGATGAGGATGCCGAGGACAAAATCGCCCAACGGCAGACCGCCGGTCTTGTGGGTATCGCGGTCGTCCTGCTGCTGCTCGTGAGCGGTCTCTTCCTGGTCCAGCAACTGCGAGCCGCCGCGATGCTGCAGGACTGCCTGATGTCCGGACGCCATTATTGCGATGTTTCGGTGAACGGCCCGCATTGACGGGCGCTGCGTCGCGGGCAAACCTTCGCCGGAGGGGACGTGCGCCATGATCATCCGGTTCGATGGAAAAATTGTCGCTGTCACAGGCGCCGGCCATGGTTTCGGCCGGGAAATCGCCCGTGGCTTCGCCCGTCTCGGGGCACACGTGTTTGCCACCGACCTGCACGCCGATGCGCTGGCGGAAACCGCCTCGACCGGTGGGATCACGGTGCAGGCGGTGGATCTGCGGGACAGGGCGGCGGCGACCGCCTGGATCGCTCGGATCGAAGCCCAAACGGGGCGGCCGATCGATATTCTGGTGAACAATGCCGGCGGCGTTGCGGGGCAGGGGCCACTGCCGCTGGAAGATGTCTCCGATCATGACTGGAACATAATTTTCGATATCAACGTCAATGCCGCGTTTACCCTGTGCCGAGCAGCGGCGCCCGGCATGAAACGGGCGGGCAGCGGGCGGATCGTGAACATCAGTTCGGGCGCCGGCCTGCAGCCGTCGCTGACCGGCATCCAGGCCTATTGCAGCGCAAAGCATGCGGTGGTCGGACTGACCCGCCAGTTGGCGCACGAACTTGGCGCGTTCGGGATCACGGTGAACTCGGTGGCGCCTGGTTTCATCCGCACCAACGCCGCGACCGAGGCGCAATGGGACAGCTATGGTCCGGACGGGCAAACGGCACTGGTGGAACGGATCGCAATGAAGCGCCTGGGTTCGGCCGCGGACATCGCCAACGCGGTGGTGTTTTTCGCCTCCGATCTCGCCGGTTTCGTCAACGGGCAGGTGTTGCAGGTCGACGGCGGCCGCTGAACCCGCCGCGATCGGTCGGCGTCTCACGCGGTGCGGTTGATTTGCAACACTTCCCGCCATAGTTTGCGCCGATGAACAAAAAGACGCATTTCCACTTGTTGACACGATGAGTGACCTCTTCGCCCCCGACGGCGGCTGGCGGGTCCGTATCCTGGACCTGTCCGGCGGCGCCCAGGACAACATCACCGAGGAAATCGGTGGCTTCGACACGCTGATGCATGCCAACGCCTTCGCCCGCCGCTACGTGCGCGACTCTGTCGAGCGCTGCCGGGTCCCGGGCATGTCCGCGAAAGACCTTCTGGAATCCTGGTTCGCCTTCGGCGAGGACGCGGTCGTCGTCGATGCGGGCGAGGGCGGCTGGAAAAGCGCCACCGAACTGGGGGACTTCGTCGACAACATGGCCAGCCGGGAAGACCGGGATTGGCGCTCGCTGGACCCGCGGCGCGACGACCTCGATCCCGATCTGGACGAGGACGACGCATGACCCGCGTCCGCTTCGCCCCGACCCCGACCGGCAACCTGTTCCTCAGCGGCGCGCGCGTGGCCCTGGCGAACCACCTGTTTGCCCGGCACACCAATGGCCAGATGCTGCTGCGGCTGGACGATCTCGACCCGGAACGCGCGCGTCCTGCCCACGCCGACCAGATCATGCAGGATCTACGCTGGTTCGGCATCGACTGGCAGACCTCGTTCCGTCAGTCCGAACGCCAGGATCTGTACCGGGCCACGATCGCGCAATTGCAGCGCGACAAGTTCCTCTACCCCTGCTTCGAATCGGAGGAGGAACTGAAGGCCAAGCAGGAATTCCGCCGCAAACGCAACCAGTCCCTGATCTACGACCGGGCGATGCTGAAGCTGACCGACAAACAACGGCAGGACGCGGAAGCCGGCGGCAAGCGCCCGCACTGGCGGTTCAAGCTGTCCGGCCGGACGCTGGCATGGAACGACCTGGTCCTGGGCCCGCGTGAGGCGACGTTGTCCACCGTCTCCGACCCCATCCTGGTGCGCGCCGACGGCAGTCCCACGCCGATCCTCGCCAGCGTCGCCGACGACGTCGAATACGGCACCACCCACATCATCCGCGGCGAGGACAACGCCGGCAACACCGCCGTCCAGATCGAGCTGTTCGAAACACTGCGTGGCGGCCGCACCCCGATCCACTTCGGCCACCTGCCGGCCCTAAGCGACAGCGGCAAGACGGCGCCCGGCGGACGCCGAACCGGCAACTTGGCGCTGCGCGCCCTGCGGAATGACGGGATCGAGCCGCGCGCCATTGCCGCCTCCATGACCGGTCTCGCCCCGGTGGATAGCGTCCCCTTGCCGCTCGACGAACTGGCTCGGGAATTCGACCTGACCGACGTGGCCACGTCCCGCTTCGATGTGACGCAGATGCTGGCGATCAACCGGCGCGTCCTCGGCACGATGGATTTCGCCTCCGTCGCCGACCGCCTGCCAAGCGGTGCGACCGAGACGTTCTGGCTGGCGGTGCGCGGCAGCCTGGACTTGCTGAAGGAAGCACGCGGCTGGTGGGATGTCGTCGCCGGCACGATCATCCCGCCGGTGGTGGAAGGCGCCCGCGAGCTGCTGCTGACTGCAGGTTCGCTGTTGCCGCCGGAACCGTGGGACAATGCCGTCTGGACCCGCTGGATCGCGACCCTGGAAAATGCCACCCATCGCACCGGCGAAGCCCTGCTGCTGCCGCTGCGATTGGCATTGACCGGGGAGGACAGTGGCCCCGACCTTGCCCACCTGCTGCCGCTGATCGGACGGCCGCGGGCCGCGAGCCGGCTGGCGATCGCAGCGACGTAGCACAGGCTGTCAACCAGCCCGCCATTGGAAGGGGGCGTCCTGAGTTGCCCCGTGTTCTTCGAACCGAGACTTACAGTGGTGCCGACACGGCATCCAGAAACTGCTTTTCCAGCCGATATGAGGGAAGGCAGGTGACCTGCGTCGTCAAAAAGTCCACAGGCACCACCTGAGCATCCGGTTCCTGTGTCGTAAATTTCCATTCCACAAAAGGCTGCAACTCGCCGTTTGTATCAAGGTCGTAAGCCGTTAACGTGTATAAGCTGTTCATCTGAACGAGAGTCCGCCTTGGTCCAAGCGAACGAATCGTTATATTGCCGGTCCCTTGCAGTGCTATTCGTTTGATAGTCGTATAGTTGAAGACCGAGTTTGATTGTGTATTCGGGACGGATACCAGACGTACGCCCCCGGATACCGTACCGCAAGATACGTAAGGCCCTACGCTTTTCAGATTACTGTAGTCCAGCGTCATCAGGCCGGATCCCTTGTCAAAATTCCTGATATTGAAAAATGTCGCACCGGCGACATTGGTTACCCGCGACCAGACGGCATCAAATGAGCCGTTTACCTCGCGGGAAAAGTCCGCGGCTGTTGCCTCCGGCGGTGGAATGTAACGCGCGGGCGGTCCACATGCGGTAACGAGCCCGGCAATCAGAACAATCAGGTTGCGCATATGATGAACTCCCCAATATTCATTGGTGGCTGCGTCCGGCCGTGACCACATCGCTCGTCTTACGACGATGCATTGATTTATTATAGTAAGGCAAATTTCGCTTTGGCAATAGGGCCGCGGTGTCCTATCAACTATAGACCATTATCCAACTTGACAGCGATTCGACCATAGGCCGCCGACACATCAGGAACCGGTGCCGGATACGAAGCCTTCCGGGAAGCCGGGATCAAAGCGGCTTTTTATGAGGAGCGGAATCCTCGCCTTCCTTCAACGCAGCAGCCACCCGTTGGAACACATCACTCCACTGTCGTGGCACCGTTTGCCGGAACAGCCGCACGGTGGGGTACCAGGGCGAATCCTCGCGTTGCAGCAACCACCGCCAGTCCGGCGATGTCGCCAGCAGGATCCACACCGGCTTGCCCATCGCGGCGGCCAGGTGCCCGACGGACGTATCCACGGTCACCACCAGGTCGAGGCACTCCAGCAGCGCCATCGTATCGTTGTAGTCGCGCACCTCGGCGCCGATATTGATCAGCGGTGCTCGGCCGAAATAGCCGCCAGCCTGATCGGCGGACGGTCCTTTCTGGAGAGAAACCAGTGCCACACCGGGCAACGCCGCCAGTGGCGCGAAATCCGCCAGTTTCGATGACCGGCGCCGGTCGTTGTTATGCGTCGGCCGTCCCGCCCACACGATGCCGACCTTGCGGTGGGACCGCGGTGCCAGCCGCCGCAGCCGCTCCGTCCAGGTCGCGACACGGGCCGGATCGGCGCGCAGATAGGGGATCGGGGCCAGCATGGTATCGACCCGCGTGCCGTGCAGCCGCGGCAGGCCGGACAGCGCGGCGAATGCCTTGTACGGCGGGCAGGATTCCCAACGAAAGAATATCCGGTTTTCGGGCAGAAAGTGCCGCAGCACCGGCACCATCTCCGGCGAGCAGGCGATGGCCACATCCGGGCAGCGTTCCAGCACCCAGGGGATGTAGCGGCTGAACTGGATCACGTCGCCGAAGCCCTGGTCGGCGACCAGCAGCAGCACGCCGTCGTCGAACGGCTTGCCGTCCCATTGCGGCTTGTCTGTGGTCGGCATCAACTTCGCCGCGTCGGCGATGCGGAACCGCCATTCGTATTCTTCCCACCCCTGCGCCCAATCCCCCTTGATCAGCAACGCCTCCGCTCGGGCGAAATGCGCGCCGGGCAGGTCCGGGCTCATCAACAGGGCGCGTTCGGCGCAATCGATGCTCTCGTCGATCTCCACCCGCTCGTAGTGAATGACCGCCAGGTTGTGCAGGCACAGCGGATCGCTCGGGGCCAGCGAGACGGCCCGTTTCGCTGCCGCAACTGCGTCGTCCAGGCGATTCAGTGTGCGGTAAACTTCACAGATGTTGCGCAGGTACAGCGCGATATCCACACCATTGGCGATCGCCCGCTCTATCTTCGCCACCGCCTCTTCCTGACGGCCCTGTCGAAACGCGACGATCCCGGACATGTGCAGCGCGTCGGGCTGAGTAGGCGCGACGGACAGCATGTAGCTCAGCAGCCGGTTGGCTTCGTCCAGGCTACCGGCGCGTTCCTGGCGAACGGCGATCATGAACAGTTCCGAAAACGGAACCGGCACCATCACGTCGGCCGCGCGTTGCAACGACCGGCTCTCGGGCCGCGCCAACTGCGATGTTTCGACGGCCGCCGCGTCCGGCGGGGGAGTGGCTTCGTCCATTTCGTTACTCGACCGTGTAGCCGAGGCGCTCGATGTGGGATTGCAGGATAGGGATCACCGGCTCCAGGTGCTTGCGGTAATGGCGATAGCGGAAGCGGGAGCGGTCGTACAGCCGCTCCGTCACCTGGGCATAGCTGGCGGTGCGGGCGTAGCGCTGATTCTCATGGAATTGCAGGCACTTCGGATCGAACGGTTCGCCGACGAAATCCAACACCGAACGGACCGTCGCCTCCTGGTCGGTCACCATGTCCTCATACCGCACCGGCAGGTAGCGCAGCGCCATTTCGGCGCGATATTTCTGCACCAGGTCCATCACCCGCACATAATGCTTGGCCGCGGTTTCCAGCGCGCTGGCGCAGAAGAACCCATGGGTGAAATGGTTGGAGATCGCGGAAACCATGATGTCCAGCGGATGGCGAATGACATGGATCAGCGGTGCGTCCGGGAACAGCAGCGCGATCAGGCCGAGATGGGTCTCGTTCAACGGCATCTTGTCGGTGAACCAAGCGGCCTCCGGCGTCAGGATGCCCATCTGCGCCACTTTTTGCAGGTAGTAGTCGCGCAGATTGTCCAACCCCGCCCGCTGATCGCCCATCCATAGTTCCGCCAGCGCCTCCGGATAGCCCAGCGGGCTGTTCAGCATGCGGGGCATCAGGCCGGTCAGGTCGTTGATCAGCGGCAGCTCGTCACCGGCAACGATGCGCGGATGCGCCGACAGCGTCTGCTCCATCAGCGTGGTGCCGGACCGAGGGAAACCCAGCACGAAAATCGGCTGCGGAACATCGGTGCGGACGCTGGCGCGCGGCAGGGTTTGCAGCCGCCCGGCGGTGAAAAACCCGCCCAGCCGGTTCAGCAGGTTCTCCGCCGCGCCGTCCAGGTAGGCGTTGCCGCTGAGTTCCCGCGACAGCTTCTTACCTTCCTCGAACGCTGCGAACGCGTCGTCGTAGCGGCCCATCTGGTCGAGCAAACGGCCCTTCTCGGCCAGTTCGTTCGGCCCGAGGCGCCCGTTGCTCGCCTGTTTGGCCATATCATCCAGCACCGCCAGCGCGTCGTCGTAGCGCTTCATCCGGCCCAGCAACACCGCGCGCGACAACAGCAAACCGGGATCGTTCGGCCATTTCGCTTCCATCTTGTCGAGGATTTCGCCGGCGGCTTCGAATTTGCGATCGGCTTCCTCCAAACGAGCCCAGCCGAGGAGCGTCTGGCGGATGTCCGGCGCGGCGGCGACGGATTCCTGGTAAAGAGTCCGGCCTTCTTCCATCCGGCCCTGGTTTTTCAGGTTCCAGGCCAGGTTGGCGAGCAGGATCGGGTCGCGGTTACCGCTGAGTTCGATGACCTTCCGATAATGGAATTCACCCACAGGGGGACGCTGCGCCTCGGTCAGGATCATGCCCATCAGGTTGTGCGCCTGCGGGTTTTGCGGTGCGATGCGGACGGCGTTGCGGGCCTGGACCTCCGCCTCCTGGATCGCACCCTTGCCCAGCAGCAACAGGGCGAATTCGTTGGTGGCGGCAAAGTTGTTCGGGTCCAGCGAGACAACGCGGCGGATCAGGGCTTCGGCGGCGGTGTGGTTCCCCTGATCCTTGCGGATCTGGTACAGCACGGTCAGCGCGCCCGGCCGGTCCGGGGCGAGTTCCAGGACATCCAGGCAGAGGCGTTCCGCCGTCTCCGTGGCGCCCTGGCGATGCGCGGTCACTGCCCGTTCCACCAGCGGCATCAGATGGCGGGAGGATTCGGCCGGCGGCATCGCTGCGGGATTCATCGAGCAGCAACGGGCAGCGCGAAGCCCGCTTCCGCATGGGCACATCTGGAAGGCTGTTTGCGACATGGAGGCGTTTATCCGTCTGGCTGCATCAAGGCCGGTTGATCCCCGTTCCGTATAGCGACCGGCGGCTGTCGCGGTAAGAGGCTTGTCTGCAATACCCGGTTATGTTGGGGCCGGCTCGGGGTATTCATTGCCCGCGGCGTGGCAGCATGGTTCGAGGTGATTTATCGTGGCCGGGTGTGTCCCCACAGGCATCAGGAGGTGGGTGGAGATCGGTCTGGCCGGCACACTCTCACCGTCATGGCCGGACGTGTTCCGGCCATCTTCGCACCGGTGGACGAAGCGCGGATGGTTGGAACGTGCGCCGCCATGACGCACAGGCGAATATCTCATTTTCATTCTTTGATCGTTTAATTTCCATTGCACAGTTGCTCATTTTATTTTCAGAACCCAAAACCGCACCGCTTCTTTTCGTTAGTGCCCGAATACAATATTTCATCCAAATGATTGCCCCGGCCAGCCGCTGTTTTCCAGTTGCTTACCCGGTCCGGGTCGTGCTTCATGAAAACAACGGTCTGTTGGCCGGGGCGCAAGATGCCCCCAAAACCAATCAAGGAGAACGCCGGTGTACAAACCCAAATTCCTCAGACGCGTGCTCGGATTGGGCGCCATGGCAGTCATACTGCAATGCGCCGTGGCATTCGCACCCGTCACGAAGCCCGCCAACGCCCAGGTTGTCATGCCGATGCCGCCATACCTGGCCAATTTCCCGAACTTCGCCCCCGCCGTAACCCCCCGGATGCCGGGCGACGTCGACATCGCGCTGAAGACCCGGCTGGAGAAGGCGAAGCAATTCGCCAAGGTCCAGCGGGAGTTCGATCTCAACGCCTGGCAGATGTTCCTCGCTTTGAACTGGCCGACCAACAACCAAGGCAAGGCGGCACCAACCCTGGAGGATACCAGTTTCGGCCCGCCGCACTGGACCCTCTGGCACAACAGCAGCGCGATCTTCCAAGATGACGGCGCTGTGCCCCAGACCTGCGGCCAATCGATCGCGGCGCTCGGGCTGACCCTGTCCCGTAATCTGGCCCGGCCGGTCAGCCGAGGCCTCCCGCCATTCCGGCTCACCGCCAACGCCGCCCCGAACCCGCGCACGACCCGCTACCTGGGCGTCGTCTCGGCGGTCGGCGAACTCAACGCCGCCAACCTGGGCAGCGACATCCAACAGGCGTTCACCGGCCCGCTGATCGATCAGAACGGGAACTTCGTGTTCTACGAAATCATGATCGATCCGAATGAGGTCAACTATCTCTGCGCCAACAAGCTGTACAACATCAACGGCCAGGTCGCGTTCACCGGTAACGGCGGCAAGGTGGACATGCCCATCGGCCATCCGAACCAGGATTGGAGCGGGTCGTTCGAGCTGAAATTCGCCTGGAAAATCCTGGGACCGAAGGATGACACCAGCCGGTTCTTCGTCCAGGACGCATTGGTCATGGACCAGGGGCCGGACGGCAAGCCGCTGCAACGGTCGGTCAAGGTCGGATTGGTCGGCATGCATATCGGCCACAAGAGCGAGACGTCGCCGCAATGGATCTGGGCGACCTTCGAGCAGGTCGATAACCTGGATGTCGATCCGGTCGCGCATCCCAACCTGCACGCCTCATTCAACGATCCCAACTGCCCGATCTGCGCCACGAACATCCAGCCGGTCGCCACCAACGGCGTCTACCCAAGAGTCCCGGTGCAGGTCGCCCGCACCATCCCGATCCCCAAAGACAAGGCCGCCCTCAATGCCCAGGTCGCAGCTGCCCTCGGCAAGGGCAAGTCGGTTTGGCAGTACTACGAGCTGATCGACACCCAATGGCCGACCGATCCGACTTCGGCGCCGCCCGCCTGGAATAGCGGGTTGTCCCAGGCTGTCTCCAACAAGCCCGGTGGCCAGCCCACCCCGGTCTTCCTGACCAACATCACCATGG
The DNA here is from genome assembly GCF_009765975.1 of Acidisphaera sp. S103. Classification (GTDB taxonomy): domain Bacteria; phylum Pseudomonadota; class Alphaproteobacteria; order Acetobacterales; family Acetobacteraceae; genus Rhodopila. Next base: position 140,987 of record NZ_LMUJ01000063.1, read on the forward strand.
AAACCTACTTCCAGGCTGGCAATCAGCCGGCCTGCCACCAGGAGGAAGGCGTTCCGCAGAGTGCCAACTGCCCGCCGGTCTATAACAGCCAGGCCCCGGGAACGGCGATCCCCGCCTACACCCCGGCGCCGCCGTTCTGGACATCGACCCTCAACAACGGGTCCGCGCCCGTCCTGCCCGGCATTTCCACCCAGGTCCTCGCCACCGAGAGCTGCATGGGCTGCCACTCCTCGGCCGGCGTGTGGACCAGCTACAATCCGCAGCTTCCGCCTTCGAAGCAGGCCGCGAACGCGCAATCGGGCCAGCTCACAGGCGACTTCTCCTGGCTTCTGACCCAGAAGGCGAGCTGGCAGGCGGCGCCGTAATCAGGCTCGGGCGGCGCGTATCGCCGCCCAAACCCTGGCGGGGGTGGCCGGCATGTCGAAATGCCGGATTCCCAGGGGCGCCAAGGCGTCGTTGATCGCATTCATCGCCGCACCCAGCGCGCCCACGGTGCCCGCCTCGCCGACGCCTTTGGCACCCAGCGGGTTGACCGCGGTCGGCACCTCCCGCGTCGCCAGCCGGAACGGCGGATATTCGGCGGCGCGCGGCATTTGATAGTCCATGAACGACGCGGTCAGCATCTGCCCCGACTCCGCGTCATGGATGATCGCCTCACCCAACGCCTGCCCGACACCCTGGACGACGCCGCCATGGATCTGGCCCGCGACGATCATCGGGTTCAGCACACGCCCGAGCTCCTCCACCGCGCTGTAGCGGACGATCTCGGTGACGCCGGTTTCCGGGTCGATTTCCACCTCGCAGATATGCGTGCCGTTCGGGAAGGTAACAGCGGTCGGGGTGAATTCGCCGGACTCGACCAAACCGCCTTCCTCACCGGGCGGGATATGGTCGGGATCGTGCGCGGTTCTGGCCACGTCGAGCAGCGAAACCGAACGGTCGGTGCCGGCAATGGTGAAGCGGCCACTGGAGAACTCGACGTCGACGACCGCGGCCTCCAGCAATTCGGCGGCAATTTTGCGGGCTTTGTCGACGACCTTGTCCACGGCCAGCATCACGGCCGAACCGCCGATGCACAGCGCGCCGGAGCCACCATTGCCCTTGCCACCGGACAGGTAGTCGGTGTCGCCGCCTTCCCAGCGGACCTGCTCGATGGGGACGTCGAAGCGTTCGGCGACAAGCTGGGTCATGGTCGTTTCAAGCCCCTGTCCTGTCGACATGGAACCGGAGCGCAAGATCAGCGTGCCGTCCTCGGCCAGGCGCAACGTGGACTGGTCCTTAGCCGGGCGAAGGAACGGGCCGCCGGCGACCTCGATACAGTTGCACAGGCCGATGCCGCGCAGCCTGCCGCGTCCAACCGCATCCGCGCGCCGTTCCTCGAACGTGTCGAACGCGGCAAGTGCGGTTGCCTCTTCCATGTTTCCCTCGAATTCGCCGCAGTCGTAGGTGAAGGTCAGCGCGGTCTTGTAGGGCATCGCTTCGGGCGGGATCAGGTTGCGGCGGCGCAGTTCGTAAGGGCTGATCCCCAGTTCCCGCGCGGCTACGTCGATCAGCCGTTCGATGGCATAGGTCGCCTCCGGCCGTCCGGCCCCGCGATAGGCCGCCGTCGGCACGGTGTGGGTCAGCACGCCACAGACCTGAGCGGCGATGAACGGGATGTGGTAAACGCCGGCGATGCCGCCGATATTGCCCACGCCCCAGCCGGACCGGCCGGACACGTAGGCCCCCAGATTGACATCCCAGCGCAGTTTCAGCGCGGTGAATTTGCCGTCGGCGTCGAGCCCCAACGACGCGCTGATCCGCATTTCCCTGGCCTGTTCGTCGGTCAGGAAACCCTCGGTTCGATCCGCGATCCAGCGCACCGGACGTCCCAGTCGGCGTGCCGCCCACGCCACCAGCACCGATTCCTGGTGAACCCCGGATTTCATCCCGAAAGATCCACCGACATCGCCCGGCACGACACGGATATCCGTGGGCGGAATCTGGAAATTCCCGTTGGCCATGCCGTTGCGCAGAGCAAACGGCGACTGATGCGACGCATGGACCTCGATCCGTCCGTCGCCGGCGATGCAGGCCCAGGCGCCGCGCGGCTCCATCGAGTTCGCGGTGACGCGCGAGACGGTGAAATCCAGAGCCGTGACATGTGCCGATCCCGACAGGGCGGCATCGGCGCCGTCCGCGTCGCCGCGCTTCCACAGAAATCCGATATTGTCCGGCACATCGTCCCAAACCGGAGGTGCACCCGCCCGCATCGCCGCAACCGGTTCGATGACGACCGGCAACGCCTCATAATCCACGACGATCGCCTCGGCTGCCTCCAGCCCGGCCGCCCGGGATTCGGCGATCACCAGCGCCACCGGCTCGCCGACGAAGCGTACACGGTCGGAGGCCAGCAGTTTCCGGTCGGTCTTCGGGGCAGGGCCGCCATCAGGACGCGGGAACCCGATACCGCCGGGAATAGGGGCAACATCCGTCAGATCGGCCTCGGTATAGACAGCGATGACACCGGCGACCTCCCTGGCGGGGGTGATGTCGATGTGTTCGATGCGTGCATGGGCATGGGGAGACCGCAGGAAAATTGCGACCGCCATCCCGGCCGGTGCGGCGTCGGCGGCATAGTTACCCTGGCCGGTCAACAGCCGGAGGTCTTCCCGCCGTCTGACGGATTTTGCCTGGATCGTGGCCATTGTGCTTGCTCCCCGGTTGCCGCGGTGGAGCATAGCGGTTTTGCCGGGAAGCGCGATTCCGGACCGGCGGTGCGCCCCAACCTCGCCATTCGTTCGGGCCACGCTAACCGAGAGCCGACCTCAACATAATCCGATAACAACGACATCCGTTACCGCGAACGCGAATCATCTTCCGAGACAGCACGCGGCCGCATGGCGTCCAGGATCGCCCGGGACAGTGGCGTTCGACACAACGCCGCGACATCCATCGTCAGCCGCCGTTGCCAATTGGGCCGCTCCTTGTCGGTGCCCGGCAGATTGATCGCGACGGTCTCGCCGGCCAGGTCGTCGGCCTGCACCAACGCCAGCAGGGATGGCGTTGCGGAGACCAACGCATGCACCGCGGCGGCGAAGGCCAGCGGCATCGGCGCCGCCGGATCGACATCATCCGTCAGCAGTCCCTCGCTCCGAAGCACCCCGATCAGCTCGGTTTTTTCCTCGGTGCGCGCCTGCTCGGCGCTGGGATCGTCCAGCAGCGACAATACGCGTTTCTCGGCGATGTCCGAACCGTCCCACCATCCGGCCAACGTGGGCAGATCGTGCGTGGACACGCAGGCCGCGGCCAGCCGGCGCCATTCCGCCGGCGGACGGATGTGGCCGTCGCGGCGTTGGAACCACAGCACGCTGTAGGACAGGATGTTGGCGGCGGCCAGCGTCGCTGGCATGCCTTCAGGGACAGTACCCAGGTCCTCGCCGACCACCAGGCAGCGCGCCCGGTGACTCTCCAGCGCGACCTGAGCCAACAGATCCGTCATCGGATAGGTCAGATAGGCGCCGTCCGCGCCGCTTGCCCCGTCGGGAATGACGAACAGCCGGCGCAACCCCATCACATGGTCGATCCGCAGCGCGCCGGCATGACGCATGTTGGCGACCAGCAGCTCCTGGAACGCCCGGTAGCCGTCACGGCGCATTGCCACCGGGTCCGGCGGCGGCAGGCACCAGATCTGCCCCTGGGTCGCGATCGGATCGGGCGGCGCGCCCACCGACACGCCATGCATCAGCGTATCCTGCGCCGACCACGCTTCGGCCCCATCCGGCGCGGCCCCCACCGCGAGGTCCCGGTAAAACCCTAGCGACAATCCATCTTTGGTGGCCGACGCAGCGGCCTCGGCAAGCTGCCGGTCCGCCAGCCGTTGCAGGAACGCATGAAATTCGATGGTGTCCCGATACCGGGCGGCAAAGGCCGCGACCCCGGGATCGTCAGGATGGCGCAGTTCGGCGGGCCATTTCGCCCAGTCCGAGGTTCCCAGCGTCTCCGCGATCGTCTCGAACGTCGCGAAACGCAGAAGCCCGGCAGGAATAGGCTCGCCGCCGCTCGATGCCTTGAAAGCCGCAAGCAGCACGGCCCGCTTGGCGTCCCAGACGGACCGGTAATCGACCGGCCCCGGCAGGGAAGGCAGCCCGGACCCGCCCGGCAAACCAGAGACGTCGATATAGATCGGATCCAGAAAGCGCCGGTCCGACGGCTGATAAGGGCTGATCCGGCCGCGATCGTGCGGAAACAGCGCATGCAGCGGATTGAGTCCGATCACAGCGGCCCCCGAACGGCCCGCTTTGGCGGCGAGACACCTCAGAGTGCTGAAATCGCCAATACCCTGGTCCCCCGCGGATCGCAGCGCATACAGATGCGCGGCTATGCCAAACCGGCGGCCGCCCCCCAGCAGCACCGGCGGCAGATAGCAGGCGTCCGGCGCGACGGTCAGATGACAGCCATGTTCGGGCCGGTCCTCGTCCAGCAGACGGTGCCGCCCAATCGGCTGCGGCGGCAGCACAAAATCGCCGCCGCCAGTGTGAAATCGTTCCAGGCTGCCGTCCTCGCGCAGCAGCGAGACCCAGGCGGGCCGCGGCCGCCCCAGCCCGACCGGAATAGCCTGCCCCACCCGACCCGTCAGGACCGGCGGCAGAACAGGTTCCAGCGTCAGCCGAGCCAGGCTGTCAGTCAGATCGGCCCGCGAGGCGGCGGGTAGCCGCATCGCCGCCAACAACGCCCGTTTCGTATCGGCCGGCACCGTGTGATGGCCGCCATCCATGTCCCACCAGATCGAATCGATCCCCGCCAGTCCCGCCAAGCGGTCGAGTTCCGCGTCGGAGACACCAATCGCCAACCCCGCCCCATCCGTCACGGCCGCGCACGTCCCGGCCATGACGGTGGCAGCGTGCCGGCCGGGCATTTCCTCTGTCGTGCCGATCGGAAGGGCGGTGGGCATCCGACCACCAGTCACTTCCTCCCGGAACACCGCCACCGACCGACCCTCGACGACCGTTCCCCCGCTACCCAGCACACACGCCCACCGGTATCCCGGCCGAACCGCCGGCAGCACGACGTCAACCCCAGCCGCATCGGCATGGAATACCAGCGCCGCCCGCACATCCTCCGCGAACAGCACGGCGATCAGCGTGCGGTTGGTGTCGCGGTTCCAGTCCGCCTCGGCCATGATCCGGCCGTCCTGGGCATACCAAACGACATCCGCCAGCACTGCCGCATCCGCCGGCTGGCCCCGCAACGCTCGCCCATCAAACAACGGCGCCAACGACCGGCGCACCCCAATCAGCGCGGCCGTGTCGCCGATCAGCGCCTCATCGGCAGCCGGCCAGTCCACCCACGAACAAGCATTGTCCATGGCATAGGCATTGTTGTTGCCCCGCTGCGTCCGCCCCAGTTCGTCCCCCATCGACAGCATCGGCGTGCCGCGCGACAGCAGCAGCGTCCCCAGCAGCGCCCGTACATCGCGCCCCCGAGCCGCCAAGACACCGGGATCGGATGACGGCCCCTCCGCCCCATTGTTCCACGACAGATTTCCATCGGACCCGTCGTGATTGTCCTCACCGTTCGCCTGGTTGTGCTTCGTTTCATAGGAAACCAGATCGGCCAGCGGGAACCCGTCATGCGCCGTGATGAAGTTGATGCTGCGGGACAGCGGCCGTCGTGCGAACACGTCCGCCGATCCGGCGAACCGCGTGGTGAATTCGCCCAACATCCCGCCATCACCACGCCAAAAGCGGCGCACCGAGTCCCGAAACCGATCGTTCCACTCCCCCCAACGCGACGGGAACGCACCAAGCTGATAGCCCCCGGCACCGATATCCCAGGGTTCCGCGATCATCACGCAACGGGACAGGACCGGGTCCTGCTCGACAGCGGACAAAAACGGAGCCTGCGGATCGAACCCCGTATCGCGCCGTCCCACGGTCACGGCCAAATCCAGCCGGAACCCGTCCACGCCCCCGTACAACGCCCACGCCCGCAGCGCGTCCATGCCCAGGCGCAGCACGACCGGCCGGTCCATCGCCAGCACGTTGCCGCAGCCGGCATCGTTCACATACAGCGATCGATCGGCCGCCAGCCGGTAATAACCCGCATTGTCCAGGCCCCGCATCGACAGCGTCGGACCAAGCTCATCGCTCTCACCCGAATGATTCAGCACCGCATCCAGGATCACGCTGATCCCCGCGCCATGCAGCGCATCGACAGCGGCGCGCACCTCGGCCCAGCCGCCAGGCGCCAGCCGAGGATCGGGCGCCAGGTAAGCAATCGGATTATAGCCCCAATAGTTGGACAGGCTCAGCGGCGGCAGATGCCGCTCATCGACCCACGCCGCGCTCGGCATCAGTTCCACTGTCGAGACACCCAGCCGCGCCAGATGCCCGATGCTGGCCGGGTGCCCGAGGCCTGCGAACGTCCCCCGGATCGCCGGCGGAATGTCCGGGTGGGTCATGGTGAAGCCGCGAACATGCAGCTCATAAATCACCTGACGGTCCCAATCGAATACAGGGCGCCCGCCCGCCGCCACCACCGGCGCACCGACGATCGCCTTGGGCATCAGCGCGGCGGTATCGTCGGACCGCGGACCGTCCCGATCGAACAGCCGAGGGTCCAGACGGAACGGCCGGTCGATCGCCGTCGCCCACGGATCCATCAGCAGTTTGGACGGATTGAACCGCAGGCCATTCGCGGGGTTCCACGGGCCATAGGCGCGCAAACCATAGCGCGCACCCGTGCCGACCCCGGCGACGTGCCCATGGACCACCGGCCCGGTCCGGCCAGGCAACCGGACCCGGTCGATTTCCTGGTCGTCCGCGTCGAACAGGCAGATCGCGACAGCCTCCGCGTCGGGCGCATGCACCGCCACGTCGATCCCATCCCCGACGATCGTGACGCCCAGCGTCTCCGGCGACCCCACGGCGGCCCCGCTCAAGACGCTTCCTCGCGAGCCGGGCGTTCCGCCAGCAGCGATTGGTACAGCGCGACATAGCGGCTGGCCGATCCGCGCCACGATACATCGGCGGCCATGCCGTTCCGCTGCACCCGGTCCCAGACAGGCCGGTCGCGCCACAGCGCCAGCAGCCGGTGCAGGGCCGCCTGCAGGCCCTCGGCCGTGGTCGGCCAGAACTGAATGCCGGTGGCGACGCCGGCGACCAAAGCCGCCTCGTTCGCGTCGATCACCGAGTCCGCCAATCCCCCCACCCGGGCCACAACCGGGATCGCGCCATACCGCAGGGCATAAAGCTGAGTCAGGCCGCAGGGTTCGAACCGCGACGGCACCAGCAGCGCGTCGCTGCCAGCCTGGATCAGATGCGCCACCGTCTCATCGTATCCGATGACACAGCCGACCGACCCAAGATGCCATTCGGCCGCCGAGACAAAAGCGTCCTCCAGATCAGGGTCGCCAGATCCCAGCACGGCAAGCTGCATACCCGCCGCCACCAGGCCGTCGATCTGGTCCACCAGCATGTCCAGCCCTTTTTGCGAGGTTAGCCGGCTGACCACACCGATCAGCAACGCATCCGGCACCTCGTCCAACCCCATCCGCTGCCGCAACGCCGTCTTGTTGGCGTCGCGCCGGCCAAGCCGGCCGCGGCCATACCGACCGGGAATCAGTGTGTCGGTCGCCGGGTTCCATGTGGCGTCGTCGATGCCGTTCAGGATGCCGGACAGCACCCCCGCGCGATGGCGCAGCAACCCGTCCAGGCCCATCCCGTTCTCCGGCCCGGTGATCTCCCGAGCATACGTCGGTGACACGGTGGTGATCCGGTCGGCATAGGACAGGCCGCCTTTCAGGAAGCTGACATCGCCGTAGTATTCCAGCCCGTTCAGGATGAACGCCGAATCCGGCAATCCCAACCGAGGAAACAGCGCCGCCGGATAACGGCCCTGGAACGCCAGGTTGTGGACCGTCAGGACCGTGCCAGGCCGCGGACCATCATGGAAATGCAGGTAGACCACGGCCATCGCCCCCTGCCAGTCGTGTGCATGCACGATGTCGAACGCCAGGTCCGGCACGATGCCGGTCCCGATCGCCGCTGCCGCGGCGCCCAGGCCGGCGAAGCGTAATCCGTTGTCCGACCATTCCCGTCCGTCCGCTCCAAGATACGGATTGCCGGCCCGCGCATAGAGATGCGGCGCATCCACCGCGAGTATATCCAGCGAGGCGCCGGCGGCTTGTGGGAACGTGCCGCGAAGTATCGTGGCCGGTCCGCCAAACAGGTCCGGGAAGCGATGCACGGCGACGGCATCGGGCAGGGCGCCCAGCACCGCCGGATACCCTGGCACGATCGTCGTGGTTCGGGCGCCGGCCGCGTTGAGTGCCGGCGGCAGGCCGCCCGTGACATCGCCAAGCCCGCCGGTCTTCACCAGCGGGAAAATCTCCGACGCAACAGCCAGGATGCGAATCAAATCAGAGGTCCAGGCGATCGATCATGGGTTGGGTGACCAGGCAGATCCCCCGTTCGGTCCGTCGGAACCGGCGGGCATCGTCCACGGCATCCTCACCCACCACCAGTCCGGCCGGTATGCGCACGCCCTTCTCCACGATCACATTCCGCAGCCTGGCGCCGCGGCCGATATTGGCGTCCGGCAGGATGACCGCATTTTCGACGCGCGAATAGGAGTGAACATGCACACCGGTGAACAGCAGCGACTGGCGCAGGAACGCCCCGGAAACGATGCACCCGCCGGACACCAGGGAGGAAATCGCTTCCCCCCGGCGGCCAACCTCTTCATGCACGAATTTGGCGGGCGGCGTGATTTCCGCATAGGTCCAGATCGGCCAGTCCCGGTCGTACAGGTCGAGCGCCGGAATAATCGCCGTCAGGTCGATATTGGCCTCCCAATACGCGTCCAGCGTGCCGACGTCGCGCCAATATGCCTCACGTTCGGCGCCGGAGGTGATGCAGGAGGTGGTGAAGCGGTGGGCAACGGCTTTGCCGTGCTTGACCAGATACGGAATGATGTCCTTGCCGAAATCGCGGCTGGATGCGGGATCGGCGGCGTCTCGCTTCAACTGTTCGATCAGGAAGCTTGTCTTGAACACGTAGATGCCCATGCTGGCCAGTGCCATCGCCGGGTTATCGGGCATCGCTGGCGGATCGGCCGGCTTTTCGACGAACGCGATGATCCGGTCGGTGGTATCGACATGCATGACGCCGAAGCCGGTCGCCTCCATCCGTGGGACCTCGATGCAGCCCACCGTCACGTCGGCGCCCTGTTCGGCGTGCTGTACCAGCATACGGGCGTAGTCCATCTTGTAGACATGGTCGCCGGCCAGGATGACGATGTATTCCGGGTCGTAGCCCTCGATGATGTCGATGTTCTGGAACAACGCATCGGCCGTGCCGGCATACCAACTGTCGCCGGACCGCTGCGATGCGGGCAGGATATCGAAACCCTCATTCCGTTCCGGGCGGAAGAAGTTCCAGCCACGCTGCAGGTGGCGGATCAGGCTGTGCGCCTTGTATTGCGTCGCCACGCCGATGCGGCGGATGCCGGAATTCACCGCGTTCGACAGCGCGAAGTCGATGATCCGGCTCTTGCCGCCAAAATACACCGCCGGCTTGGCCCGTACGTCAGTCAGTTCCAACAACCGCGACCCACGTCCGCCGGCCAGGACGTAAGCCATTGCATCGCGGACGATCGGGGCCTGCAATCCGGGGCGTTGGGGCATCGAGCCGTCTCCCACATAGGCGGTTCTTGTTATTCCGTCACAATACGCACGCGTTCAAGAACGCGCCAGAACACTCCCGGGCCAAAAGCCGCCAATCACGAGGCGTTGTGATGCGCATACCGCCGCTCTCACCGCCAAGGCCCGGCGTGTCCCCATATGCATCAGGATGTGCGATGGGCGGAGAATTGTCTGACCGAACCGGTCGCCCCGTGCGTTCGGAACACGAACAACAATGAACACGATAAATATAATTTTTACCCGAAAATCCCCATAAATGCCGCAAAGGCTCTTCTCTGTGCACCCTGCGCTCCGCCCTGCGCGCTCTGCGTCAAAAGCGGACTATGTCCGGACACCGGCTACGAAGTCCGACGACGCCCCACCGGCATTTGGACAAGACCGGCCACGGCCCCAGGATAAATTACTCTGACAGGTGCTGATCGAGGATCGCCCCCACCCTTAGGGCTCGCCGGGGAATAAGCGAATTGTCCGGCGAACGCCGCCGGCCTCTCATCGTCATGGCGGGCGAAGGTCCGCCATCCACGCCTTGCTGTGTAGGTCTCGGAAAAGGCGTGGACGGCAGGCCTACGCCTGCCAGGACGGGACTGGGCGACAGTGCCAACATCGAAGCATTTGTTTATGCACGAAGCCTAAGGCGCTACATACGTAGGCACGTTCCAAACCAGATCGGCATACTCCCGGATCGACCGGTCGGATGAAAACCATCCCACATTCGCGGTATTCAGCACCGACGCCTGCCACCACGCCTCCGGCCGGCGCCACAGATCGGCGATCCGCCGCTGCGTCGCGTAATAATCGTCGAAATCGGCACAGACCAGGAAGTAGTCGTGGTGGCGCAGCGAATCCACCAGGCCGCGATACCGGTCGCGCTCATCCGGCGAAAACACCCCATCCTCGACGCTGGACAACACCTGCGCCAGGATCGGCGACCCTGCGATCAGATCGGCCGAATCAATCCCCAGGCTACGCTTGGCGGCGACCTGCTCCGCGGTCAGCCCGAAGATGAACATGTTGTCCGCCCCGACACGCTCCAGGATCTCGATATTGGCGCCGTCGAGCGTGCCCACGGTCAGCGCGCCATTCAGCGCGAACTTCATGTTGCCAGTGCCCGACGCCTCCATGCCGGCGGTCGAAATCTGCTCCGAGACGTCCGCCGCCGGAATGACCACTTCCGCCAGGCTGACGGAGTAGTTCGGCAGAAACACGATCTTCAGGATGTCGCGCACGGTGGGGTCGCTGTTGACCACCTTTGCCACGTCGTGGATCAGCTTGATGATCAGCTTGGCCTGCTGATAGCTGGCCGCGGCCTTCCCAGCGAAAATCTTCACCCTCGGCGTCCAGTTGTCCGTCGGACGCGCTCGTATCGCATTGTACAGCGCAATGGCTTCCAGGATGTTCAGCAACTGGCGCTTGTATTCATGGATGCGCTTGATGTGGACGTCGAACAAGGCGGACGGATCGACGCGGATTTCCAGGTCCCGCCGGATCAAATTGGATAGCGCCAGCTTGTTGGCATAGCGCCCGGCGGCGAACCGGGTCTGGAAGCTGCGATCGTTCGCCAGCGGGCGCAATTTCGTCAGGGCGTTCTCGTTGTCCAGCACCTCCGGCCCCGCCGCTTCCACCAGCAGGCGCGTCAGCCGCGGATTGGCCTCGTGCAGCCAGCGGCGGAAGGTGATCCCGTTGGTGACGTTGACGATCCGATCCGGAAACAGGCTGTGCAGGTCGTGGAACACGGTTTCCCGCATCAGCCCGGTATGCAGCGCGGAGACGCCATTGACCCGATGCGATCCCAGGAACGCCAGGTGGCTCATGCGCACCCGCCGGCCCTGGTGCTCGTCGATCAACGACACGCTCGACAGCAGTTCGTCGTCCCCCGGATGTGCCTTCCGCACCTGCTCCAGATGCAGGGCGTTGATCAGGTAGATAAGCTGCATGTGCCGCGGCAGCAGACGCTCCATCAGCGGCACCGGCCAGACTTCCAGCGCCTCCGGCAGCAGGGTGTGATTGGTGTAGCTCAGCGTCGCCCGCGTCATCCGCCAGGCGTCCTCCCAGGGAACCTGATGGAGATCCAGCAGGATGCGCATCAGTTCGGCGACGGCGATCGCCGGATGGGTGTCGTTCAACTGGATCGCGGTCTTGTCCGGCAGGCTGGCGACATGCCCGAACGCCTTGATGTGCCGGCGCACCAGGTCCTGCAACGACGCCGAAACAAAGAAATACTCCTGCCGCAGCCGCAATTCCTGGCCCGCCGGCGTGGCATCCGACGGATACAGCACCTTGGAGATCGACTCGGCCTTGACCTGGGCAGCCAACGCACCCGCATGGTCGCCATGATTGAACGCATCCAGCCGCAGCGGGTCGGGTGCTCGTGCCGACCACAGTCGCAGGGTGTTCACCCGGCGGCCGCGCCAACCGACCGAAGGCGTATCATAAGCCACCGCCTCCACCGTTTCCGCTGGATGCCAGACATGCCGCACCGCGGCTTCGGAGATCGCCACGGCCTCGATCGCACCGCCGAAGCCGATCTCGTAGTTGACCTCCGGCCGATAGAATTCCCACGGGTTGCCCAGGGCCAGCCAGTCCTCGGGGTATTCGTGCTGCCAGCCGTTCTTCATCCTCTGGCGGAACAGCCCATGCTCATAGCGGATGCCGTAGCCGTGCGCGGGAATGTCGAGCGTTGCCATGCTCTCCATGAAGCATGCCGCCAGCCGGCCCAGGCCGCCGTTGCCCAACGCCGCGTCAGGCTCCAGCGCGCGCAGCTTGTCCAGATCGACGTCCAGGCCGGCCAGTGCCGCCCGCATCGTGTCCAGCTTGTTGAGGTTGTTCAGGTTGTCGAACAGCAGGCGGCCGATCAGAAACTCCAGCGACAGGTAATAGACGCGCTTGGACCCGTTCTGGTACGCCGCATCGATCCCGGCCAGCCAGCGATCGACAATCTGGTCGCGCAATGCCAGCGATGTCGCCATCAGCCAGTCGTGATCCGTGGCGATCGTCCGCCGCTTGCCGACACGATAGGTGAGCTTACCGAGGATCGCGGCCTGCAACGCTGCTACGTCGTCGTCGTTGCGCTCCGGCTCATGGTGATCCGTCTCATAAGCGACCCGGCCCGTCACGTCCGTTTCAAGCTCCACGCTGCATTACCCTTTCGCGATCCCGATTCCCGTCACGAAAGCACGCTTGAACCGTCGGATTCAACGGTTTGCATCGAATAGTGACGAACAGGAACGAGTTTCCAGAGCGATTTGACCCCAATCGCAAATCGATGTGGCCAAAATAAGGGCGGTACGGTGCCTCACAGCGGCTCGTCCGGTCGTTTTGCCCGTGATCCGAGCAGGCTCCGGCGTCGTGTGCCCGAACGGCGCCAGCAAAAGCGCGCTTGGCGGCCAGGCCCGCATGACCGCCTCCCGCCACGTCACCGTCGCGGCCACCGCGCCCAGCAGCACGACGACCGTCAGCACCCAGGCAGCCAGAAGGGCGTGCGATGGCCGGTCAGGCGGCGCCGCGGCCGCGAGCCGGTCCATGGCGGTCACCGGCGGCAAGGATGCGGCAAGCGAGTCCAATGAGGGGTGCTGGACAGTCTCCGGCAGCGATCCGGCGTCATCATCCGTGTGAACGGGGACCCACTCGCCCTGGCAGCGCGTGCAACGAACCTTCTTGCGTGGTGTCAGCCGGGATTCCGGCACGTCATAGGTGGCGGCGCAGCTTGGGCAGGTGATTCGCATGAAAACCCGTTATCAAAAAGCACGGATCATAATGCGACGGACGGCTTGTGTTGCAAAAGCCTTTCAGTGTCCCGGACCTGTAATATGACATCAGTGTCCCGCGCCACGGCAGGCGCACCGGCAAAAGCCTTTCGGCGGACCCGGCGAAATGGCAAGAACGGTCCAGTCCGGGTAAATTGCCACCATGCTACGATTCGAAGCGGTCGGGTTGCGCTATGAGCGAAGCGGCGTCCGAACGGACGCATCCGCGGGGCCGGAGGTTCTGCATGACATCAGCTTTCACCTCAGGCCGGGCGCGTTCCGCTGGCTGATGGGGCCGTCGGGTGCCGGCAAGACCAGCCTGCTGCGGCTGCTTTACCTCGCCGTGCGGCCGACCCGCGGGCGGCTGACCCTGATGGGCACCGACGTCGCCACCGCGCCGCGCCGTGCGCTGCCGGTGCTGCGCCGCCGCATCGGCGTGGTGTTCCAGGATTTCCGCCTGCTGCCGCATCTGTCGGCGTTCGACAACGTCGCCCTGCCGCTGCGCATCGCCGGCCGGCCGGAAGGCCAGATACGAGCCGACGTCGGCGAATTGCTGCGCTGGGTCGGCCTGTCCCAACACCTCGACACCCGTCCCGCCGAGTTGTCGGGCGGCGAGCAACAACGCGTCGCCATCGCCCGGTCGGTGATCACTCGCCCTGCGCTGCTGCTGGCGGATGAGCCGACGGGCAACCTCGATGACGGCCAGGCGGAACGGCTGATGCAGTTGTTCAAGGAGATGAACCGCATCGGCACCACGGTGATCGTCGCCACCCACAATGAAATGCTGGTCGAGCGGCATCCCGCCCCGACGCTGCACATCGCCAACGGCCGTCTCGCCGCCAGCGACGGACGCGACGACGGGTGGGTCTCGTGATCTCGCTGCGTCCGTCGGGTTTCGATGAACTGGGTTTGCGGCGGGCGCTGTCCGACCGGATGCTGCCGGTGCTGGTGGGGGCGATGACATTCCTGGCGGCCCTCGCCATGGCCGGATGGTTCGGGACGGCGGCCCTGGCGCGGCATTGGCAGCAGGGCGCGGGGGCATCCCTGACCGTTCAGGTGCCGCAGGCGACCGACCCCGCGGCCAGTGGCGGGCAGACGCGGCTGGCGGCGGTGCTGGCTCTGCTGACCGGCACGCCGGGAGTCGCCTCGGCGCACGCGCTGTCCGACCAGGAACTCGCCGACCTGCTCAAGCCGTGGCTGGGGCAGGGGGCGGATCGGCTGGCGATCCCCATCCCAGCGGTGATCGCGGTTCGCCTGACCGGCACTGCATCCGATCTGGCACCGCTGGCACACCGCCTCGACGATGCCGCACCGGGCACGCTGGTCGAGGATCACGACCGGTGGATCGGGCGTCTGGCGGTGCTGGTCCGCAGCTTGCAAGCCTGTGCCGGCCTGGCGCTGCTGCTGGTCGCCGGCGTGGCCGCCTCGGTCATCGCGGTGGCGACCCGGGCGGGACTTTCGACCCGGCGGGAGGCGATCGAGATCGTCCACGGTCTCGGCGCCACCGATGCCTACATCGCCGGCCGGTTCGCAGCTAGGGCGACATTGCTGGCGGCGGCCGGTGCGGCGGGCGGCGCGTTGGTCGCATTGCCGGTGCTGCTGGCGCTCGCCCGGCTGGCGGCGCCGTTCGTGGGCCAGCCGGCGGGGACGGCGGGCGACACGTTGCAGGATGCGCTGGGGGCCTTGCCGGTCGCGCTGTGGCTGGCCTTGCCGTGCCTGCCGGTCAGCGCCGGCGCGATCGGCTTCGCCACCGCCCACAGCGCGGTTCGCCGCTGGTTGCGGCGGTTGCCATGACCCGGCGCCGATCGATCGCGCGCCTGGTGGCGGCGATTCTTGTCGCCGGCGCCGTGTGCTGGATCGGCGGCTTTCTCTGGTTCCTGCAGGTCACCCGCCGCCCTGCCGCACCAGCGCCCCCGCACGTGGACGGGATCGTCGCCCTGACCGGCGGAGGCGGACGGGTGGAGCTTGCATTGCACCTGCTGGCGAGCGGCCGCGCGGACAAGCTGCTGCTCAGCGGCATCGGCGGCGGCACCGAACTCGCCACCCTCGGCCACCTTGCCGGGATCGGCACCACGGACTTGCAGGATCGCATCACGCTGGGCCGCTACGCCGCCTCGACCCGCGGCAACGGGGTCGAGACGGCGGCCTGGGCGGAGCAGAACAGCATCCATACCCTGATCGTGGTGACCGCCGCCTATCACATGCCGCGGGCCCTGGCCGAACTGCAGCAGGCGTTGCCGGACGTCCGCCTCTATCCGATGCCGGTGCATCCGGGTGGCACCGAAAATGGGCTGGGATTGCGGCTGGAGGCGGAGGAGTACACAAAGTATCTTCTCACCGCGTCAGGGCTGTCCGCCTGGTTCCCGTCCCGGGAGCCGGTTTCCGCGTCCGGCACGCTGTCGAGTGCCGGAGGATGATCGTTCTGCGTTCCGCCTTGTTTAATATCGTATTCTTCACCATCGGCTTCGCGCTGGCCCTGTTTGCGGCCGTCGTGCGTGTCGTGGCCCCCGGCCGCGTGATCAACGTGGCGATGCTATGGGCCCGCATCCTGATCGTGATGGTACGGGTCATCTGCGGCATCCGGTTGGAGGTCAGCGGGCTTGAACACATCCCCCCGGGCGCCGCGCTGATCGCGTCACGCCACCAGTCGGCATTCGACACCTTCGTGTGGCTGACCCTGCTGCCGCGCTGCTGTTATGTGTTCAAGGACGAATTGCTGCGGATCCCGTTGTTCGGGCCGCTGATCAGCGTGGCCGGCATGATCGCGGTGGATCGGGACGCCGGCGGCGCCGCGATTCGCGCCTTGCTGCGCCAGGCGGAACGAGCGGTGCGGGAGCAGCGGCAGATCGTCATCTTCCCCGAGGGCACCAGAAGCGAGCCGGGCCGTCCGGGGACCCTGCAATCGGGAATCGCCGCCCTGGCATCGCGCACCGGCCTGCCGGTAATCCCGGTATCCACCGATTCAGGCCGCTTCTGGGGCCGCCGGGCGTTTCGCAAGCGGCCGGGAACCATCCGGATCGTGATCGGATCGCCGATCCCCGCTCGGACAGACCGAAAGACGCTCATGCAGGCTTTGGAACACGCTATGCAGGCAGTCGATCGCAGCCCCGAAGGCGAGGCGCTCCGCACCGTATAACGCTGTGGAAAACTCTGTGCGCGCTTCACGTTCGCGGCTCCGAGAGCACATAAATCACGCCCTGCAACATATTGAAAAGACCAGAGTTCGTGAAAAAAATGACATATTCACATCGGTTTTTCGGACCTGGGGATAAATCTGACCCACAACAGTTGCGCGACGGCTTCTCCGGCCGCCGGCGATTCGCCATGAGGTCCCGATGCGTGTAGAAAATCCCACCGTCCGAACAGAAGAATGATGCGCCGCAGATACTGGGTCATTGCCGTCGCCATCCCCCTCCTTCTGGTCGCGGCCGAGGTCGTCTACTGGCGAATCGCCGCCGAACAATTGCGAACGGGGTATCGCGACTGGGCGGCTGACCGCGTCGCCGAGGGGTGGCAAGTGGGATCGGGCCCGCTGTCCATCGGCGGTTGGCCGCGGGCAGCGACGGTGACCGTGCCGAACCTGACGTTGCGCCATGCCGGACCAACCGTGCCCGGGGACGTGAATGTGGCGTCGGCCGGCATCACACTGTCGGTGTCCCTGTTCGATCCCTACACCCTGCATCTGTTGCTGACGGGCCCGATGCACGTGCGGGTCGGCGACATGCCGGACGTTATCGTGACCGGCGATGAGACCTCGGTGTCCATGCCGTTGCAGCAGACCGATGCGCTGTCCGGCGTCCTGTTTGCGAGAAACCTGCGGTTGGAGGCCGCCACCGGGGCCTGGCACGTGACGATCGGATTGTTGAACGCCGACGCGTCGGTTGCCGCCGCTACCCCCGCCCATCAACCCCAACCGGCGGCGACATTCTCCATCAGTTCGGAGGCCATCGCCCTTCCCGCCGGCATCAAGTGGCCGCTTGGTCCCAATATATCGTCGCTCTCGATGGACGGGCGGCTGCACGGGCCGCTGCCGGGTGTCCGCGATATCAAGCGTTCGGCCGAGGCTTGGCGGGACGGTGGCGGGTCGTTGGAGATCACCCATCTGGCGACGGGCTGGGGACCGCTGGGGCTGACCGCCTCGGCGACGCTGGCGCTGGATGACCAGCTTCAGCCGATGGGCAGCGGCAATGCTCGTATCGTCGGGTACGCTGACACTCTGGATCGGCTGGCGGCGGCCGGGACGTTGACGAAATCCGCGGCGACGGCGGCCAAGGCGGTGCTGTCGCTGATGGCCGGAACCAGCGATGCGGATGAGCCGTCGTCGGTGGATGTGCCGCTGACCCTGCAATACCGCACGCTGTCGATGCGACAAATACCGCTGCTGCGGTTGCCGGAAGTAGACTGGCCGGTGCGATAGTGCTACAAGGGGCTATGTCACGCGGATTCCAGAGCACGCGAATTAGCGGCCCGGCTGCCTAGCAGCCGGGGTTTGTCCCGCTTTTTCGACCTGTTGCCTGGAGAGTCCTCCCATGTCCGCCGACCTGACACCTGAACAACCGTGCGTCGTTTTTGTCCGATTTCTGCTGGATGCCGATGTCTCGCCGGGGCTGCTGTCCCGGCTGCTGCAGCCCTATGCCAAGCGCGACCTGGTGCCCGACCGAATGTGGTCGCACCGCGCCGGCGACACCATCCACGTGGAAATCGCCATGGAAGCGATGCCCGCCGAGGTCGTTCACCTGGTCGAGGGCAATCTCTCGCAGGTGATCGGCGTCCGCAGCGTCTCCCGCGTCGCACGTCCCTGCCTGCGTCAGGTGGCCTGAAGCTCGGGTTGCGGAGACGGCGTCTTGTCGCGGTAACGGCACGGCGCCGCCGCGACGCAGCGCCAGCACTCCGGCCGTCGCGCCTTGCAGACGTAGCGCCCGTGCAAGATCAGCCAGTGATGCGAATCCCGCAGCCGCGCCGGCGAAATGCGCTTCAGCAGCCCGTCCTCCACCTCCCGCGGCGTCATGCCCGGGGCAAGGCCGGTGCGGTTGCCAATCCGGAAGATATGGGTATCCACCGCCATCGTCGCCTCGCCGAACGCCACGTTCAGCACGACGTTGGCGGTCTTGCGCCCGACTCCCGGCAGGGCTTCAAGCGACTCGCGGTCGGGCGGCACCTGGCCGCCATGCTTGTCCTCCAGGTCCCGCGCGAGTTGCACGACGTTCTTCGCCTTGGTCTGCCACAGCCCGATCGAACGAATGTGGGACGCGACGCCATCCACACCCAGCGCGATCATGGCTTTCGGGGTAGGGGCGACCTGGAACAGGGTCTCCGTCGCGCGGTTGACCGAAACGTCGGTGGCCTGGGCGGACAACACCACCGCCACCAGCAGGGTGAACGGGTCGGCAAAGCTGAGTTCGGTCTCCGGCGCGGGATTGCGTGTTGCCAGGGCATCGATGAACGCATGCACCTCGGCCCTGGTCATCGGCGGCGTTTTGCGTGGCGGTCGCGGCACGTCAGCGACCTTTCAGCAGGCTGTCGGCTTGCGTAAGCCATCCGGCGAAGCGTCCTGCCCAGGCTTTCTGGGTCTCCGGGGTAGCGATCAGGTCCTGGCGGATCTCGATCTCGATATGCGGCAGCCCGCGCTTCTCGCCATGGGTCGGAATGCCGTAGTCGCTCTCCTCGGTGACCGCATACGGCGCGTTGTCACCCACCGTCAGGTCGCCCTCCTGGCGCAACAGATCCAACAGGATCCGCGCCAATCGAGCGTCCTTGTTATACAACATGCCGACCTGCATCGCTCGGGATTCGCCTTTGAACGACGGCGTGAAACTGTGCATCGCGACCAGCACGGTGCGGCGGCCGGCACGCGCATCCAGCAGTGTGCGGATACGGTCGTGGTACGGCGTAAAAATCGCCGCGACACGTGCCTGCCGTGCCTCCGCCGACAGGGCCTGATTGCCGGGAATCGGGGTGTATTCGCTGACCGCCGGCATCGCCGAGGGCCACGACGGATCGCGATTGCAGTCGATGACCAAGCGCGAATAAGTCTGCAACACGGCGGTCGCGTCCAGCATCCCGGATAAATATTCGGTGACGCCGGCGATGCCTATGTCCCAGGCGATGTGGCGCTGACGCTCCGCCTCGGATACGCCCAGGTCCTTCAGGGTCGCCGGAAAGACCCGCCCGGCGTGGTCGGCGGTCAGGAACAAATCCGATTTGCCGGCTTCGCGCAGCACACGGACGGGGGCTGGATCTTCGGCGGTGAGCAGCATCGGCATCCCTGTTGCAGCAACCCCACAATGCGCTAACGTCCCGCCATGGACAAGGAAGTGCAGCGGGCACACCACGACCTGGGCGGTGCCTCGAAATTCATGTGCGAGCCGGTGGATATCGAGCCGCACGCCCCCACCGGGTTCGACCGTGAGGTGGACGCCCTGCGCCAGATGCTGGCGGCGAAGAAGCTGATGACGGTGGATGAACTGCGGCGCGGAATCGAGGCGATCCCCGAGGCCGAATACCACCGGCTAAGCTACTACCAGCGCTGGATCCGCTCCATCACCGACACCTTGCTGCGCCACGGTGTCATTACGGAAACCGAGCTGCGTGCCGCGTTGGAGGGGTCGTGATGTTCGCGGCGGGAACCCCGGTGCGGGTGAAGGACGCATGGCCGGAAGCCTCCGGTCCGGTGCATATCCGCACGCCGCATTACGTGCGCGGCGTCGTCGGCGAGGTCGTCCGCCATCTGGGCGATTTTCCCAATCCCGAGGACCTCGCCTTCGCCCGCCCCGCCGAATCCCGGCCCCTGTACCACGTACGCTTCCGCAAGGGCGCGATCTGGCCGGAAGCGAAGCCGGATGACGAGCTGCTGATCGAGATTTTCGAACATTGGCTGGAGCGGCCATGAATATTCTTGAAACAGACGGCGAGCGGTTGCTGGTCGCGGTACGGACGCTGCTGGAACGGAAGGGTATCGTTTCCACGGCCGAGGTTATGGAGCGCATGGCGATCACCGACGCCGCCAGTCCCGGACAAGGTGCCAGGATGGTGGCGCGTGCCTGGGTCGATCCGAAGTATCGGGACCTGATGCTGGAGGACGGGGCGAAAGCGGCCGAAGCACTGGGCATACCGATGCGAGGCATGCCGCCGCTAGGCGTCCTGGAGAACACCGCGGAGGTGCACAACCTGGTGGTTTGCACGTTGTGCAGTTGCTATCCGCGCGCGGTGCTGGGCTACCCGCCCTTCTGGTACAAATCCGCCGCATTTCGCGCCCGCGCGATCCGTGATCCCAGGGAATTGCTGGCATCGGAATGGAAGACGGTCGTTCCGGACACGATAAAATTGCGGGTGGTGGATTCGACAGCGGACTACCGCTGGATGGTGCTGCCGATGCGGCCGCCGGGCACGGACGGCTGGGACGAAGCGCGGTTGACCGCGATCGTACGGGAAGGCGACATGATCGGCGTCACCGTCCCGGCGGTCTAAGGCTTCGTGCATAAACAAATGCTTTGATGTTGGCACTGTCGCCCAGTCCCGTCATGGCAGGCGCAGGCCTGCCATCCACGCCTTTTCCGAGACCTACACAGCAAGGCGTGGATG
>NZ_LMUJ01000063.1:162186-166236 GCF_009765975.1 Acidisphaera sp. S103
GCGATTTGCAAGACCAACCGCCGTTAAGCCCGGCTCTTGATCCGTCACGGCTCGGCCTCAGCTAATTCGTCATGGCCCGGCGAAGTCCGGGCCATCTGCCCCAGTAAAATGACGGGACCAGATAGCCCGTACGTCGCTGACCCAAGACGAGGCTGAAGTGCCAACCTCAACCGCCGCCGGTATTACTTGCCTTGGATCAGCATGCCCAGCGGGGCGAGCGGTCCGACCGGCAGCAGGTCGAACTGCATGAAGCCACCCTCGGTGAGCGGCAGCGCGTCCACCTTCGACTTGGCCTGGTCGATCGATTCGACGTTCATCAGAAAGACCACGCCGGGCTTATCGGTACGGAACCAGAACTGCTCGATGGCGCCATCGAGATAAAGCCGCAGC
Source organism: Acidisphaera sp. S103 (assembly GCF_009765975.1). GTDB lineage: Bacteria > Pseudomonadota > Alphaproteobacteria > Acetobacterales > Acetobacteraceae > Rhodopila. Next base: position 162,577 of record NZ_LMUJ01000063.1, read on the forward strand.
GTGTCGGGAACCTCCTTCGGCATGATCTGCTGCCGTTGTTCCGGGGTAGGGGGCTTGATGATCGAGCCGATAGCGAAAACCTTCATGAGTGTTCTCCTTGTGTCGTGTTGACAAGGCGAACCTAGCCAGCGGACCGCAAAGCCGGTATCGTCGTAAATGCCAACTTTAAGGCCATTTACGCCATGCGCATCGCAGTGCTCGCCCTGGAGGGGCTGTTCGATACCGGCCTGACCGTCGCGCTCGACGCGTTTGGCATCGCAAACAACCTGTCGGCCCGGCAAACGGGCGGAACACCCCATTTCAACGTGTCGGTCGTCGGCATGCGCAGGAAGGTCCGGTCCAGCCATGGACTGGCGATACCGGTGCAAGCGGTAACACCGGATTTGAAGCCGGACTGGGTGATCGTTCCGGCCCTGAGCACCGGGGCGCCGGAGCAGTTGATCCAGTCCCTCGAACGGCCGGATGTGCGCCAGGCCAAGGCGCAATTGCTGAAGTGGCGGGCCGACGGCGTTCATATCGGCGCGGCCTGTATCGGGACGTTCATGCTGGCGGACGCCGGACTGCTGGATAATCGGGAGGCGACGACAACCTGGTGGCTGGCGCCGCTGTTCCGGCAACGCTACCCGAAGGTCTTGCTCGACGAGTCCCGCATGCTGGTGCCGTCAGACGTGGGTGTCACGGCTGGCGCGGCGATGGGGCATCTCGATCTGGTGCTCTGGTTGATACGCAAGGCCAGCCCGGAACTGGCCGCCGTCGTCTCACGCTACCTGCTTGCCGACATACGCTCCTCCCAGGCGTCCTACATCATCCCCAATCATCTGGCGCAGGCGGACCCCCTGATTCTGCGCTTCGAACGGTGGGCGCGCGGCCATCTCAAGGAAGGGTTCTCGCTGCAGGAAGCCGCCGGCGCGCTGGCGACCAGCGCCCGCACGTTACAACGCCGTTGCGAAGCGGTGCTCGGCAAATCGCCGCTGTCCTATTTCCAGGATCTGCGTGTCGAACACGCGCAATCGCTGCTCCACGGCAGCGGCCTCGACGTGGACGCTATCGCAGCGGAGGTCGGCTACCTCGACGGCGCCACATTGCGAACATTGCTGCGCCAGCGCCTGGGACGGGGCGTGCGCGATCTTCGGGCCGACCTGCGCTGACGATTGGCTGGCTACGGATAAGGGCCTCGTCACGGGGCCAGCAAACGCGAAACCCAATCGGATGCATCGTCACCACTGCTCATGTCAGATTGCACCAGACCATCGACCATGAAGGTCGGCGATACATGCTGCCGTCTGGTGCATCGTATCCATCCCATTTTCTCTACCCGACCACCTCCGGCACGCGTTCCGCCGGCGGCGTGTTCCGGCTGCGGCCACAGCGGACGATACCGTCGATGACCACCATCCCGATCCCCGGAAGATCGCCCTTGCGCACGCTGTCCAACAGATCGGTGCCCGATGAATGCTGCGCTCGGTCCATGAACACGAGATCGGCCGCCTTGCCCGTCTCGATCAGCCCACAATCCAGGTTGCGCATCCGAGCGGTGTTGCCGGTGGCGCAGCAGAACAACGTTTCCGCCGGCGTGTCGCCGACCGAGGACAACAACGCGATCATCCGCAATATCCCCAGTGGCTGCACCCCGGACCCCGCCGGGCTGTCGGTGCCCAGCATCACGCGCTGCATCTGTCCCAGTTCGCGGGCGTAACGCAGCGCCGTCAGCCCGGCCAGTTCGTTGCCGTTGTGCACGATCTCGATGCCCCGCGCACACCCTTCGCACAGGCAACGAATCTGCGACAGCGGCAGTGCGGTATGACCGCCGTTGATGTGGCCGATGATATCGGCATCCGCCTCCAGCACCGTATCGGCATCGATATACCCGGACCCGGGCACCGAAGGGCCGCCAGTATGGATGGTGCTTTGAATGCCGGCCTTGCGGGCCCAGGCGACCATTTCCTTCGCCTCGTATCCGGCCTTCACGCTGCCCAAGCCGACTTCACCCAGCAGCCGCACGCCAGCCTGCGCGAGTTCAACGAAATCGCTCTCGACCATGCCCTTCTCGATCACGGGTGCGCCGCCCAGGACCTTGACGCCGCCCGGCCGGAAGTTCTCGTACGCACGTTGTGCGGTGATGGCGAGCGCCTTGACACCGACGATGTCCCTCGGGCGGCCGGGCAGGTGGACTTCACCAGCCGAAACCATGGTGGTGACGCCGCCATGAAGGAACGAATCGATCCAGCCGAACTGCCCCTGCCGCGGCGTCCAGTCGCCGAACACCGGATGCACGTGGCTGTCGACCAGCCCGGGCGAAACGGCGCAGCCATGGGCGTCGATGGTGACGCGGGCATCGCCGATGTCACAATCGCCGCGCTTGCCGACCGCGACGATACGACCGGATTCGGCAACGATTGTGTCGGCGTCAAGGATGGGCGCCTCCAGCGCGCCCGACAGCAGCAGCCCGATATTGGTGACCACCAGCTTTCCAACCTGCTTCTCCGGACCGGCTGCCAGCGCCATGACAGGATTCCTTTCGTTTCTTCCTCAGCCAAGTTTCCGCAGCAAAGACAGAATTTGCCGCTGTTCATCCGCGGTCAACGGTTCGAGCGTGGCCTCGGTGATCCGGCGCGCCGCGACGACAGCCCGCGCCGTCAGGGCCAGTCCCGCCTGCGTCGGTGCCACCACGATGGTGCGCCGGTCGAGCGGGTCGGTGGTTCGCGACACCAGGTCGCGCTCGATCAAGCGGCGGACCACGCCCTGGATCGTCGCCGGATCCATGGCAGTCAACCGCCCGAGATGGTTTTGCGTGACCCGGCCCATTTCGCACACCTTGACCAAGGCGGTGAATTGCGTCGGCGTCAGGTCGGCGGCCGCCATTCCGTCCGCGAATAACGCCGTATGCCGCTGATTGGCTCTGCGCATCAGGAATCCGACCTGATCCTCCACCACATACCCATCCAGCGCGGCGGCGGTTCGTTCGGTCTCGGGCAATGGCGTATCGGGATTTTCCGGATCTCGCATCGGGTTATGGTATAGCCGTCCGATCATTCGTGTGCAAACGACCAGACATCGTCGGCACGGAAAGATTGGGTTGCGCGGACGGCCTGTCAGGTTAGAGCATGATCGCGCTGGGCGGAACGTCCAGAGCGCGTGAATCATGCGATCAAACAAAGCGCTACAGCGTTTTTCCCTGCACAGTCAGGGTAAAAACGCTGTAGCGTGGCGATCATGAAATCCGCCGTCGCCGTCCTGGTTATCGCCGCAACGATCTGGTGCTATCCGCTGGCGGCGGAAGGCACGTTGGGCGCGTGCGACGCCCTGGCGTCACAGGCGCTGCATATCCAGGCCAGACCCGCCCAAGGCCCGCAAGGATTGGACAGCGTGACACTGATCAAGCCGGTCGGGGATTATTTTGTCTCTGAAACAGTCCAGCGGCGTTATCCCTTGGTGCCATCCGGGATCGTCTGCGCCGGATACTATTGGCGGCTTCTCGCCGATCCGAGCTTTATCGGCACGATCGAGAACCAGAACGATGCGGAATAGGACGCACCCCGAACCTCGGGCGGTGCCCGATGCTATCGAAGCCGGAGCGCGGCGCGTTCACGCGGCCTGTCGCCATGGATTCAGGATCTGGATGCCGGCACGCTCGAAATCGGCGGTGGTCCGGGGGGCGAC
>NZ_LMUJ01000063.1:166370-178203 GCF_009765975.1 Acidisphaera sp. S103
CAGCAGGGCGTCCGGCTGTGAAAATGTGTAGTTGGCCTTCTGCCCCTCCCACACCAGCCAGCGCCATCGCAGCAAGGTACGCTCGCCGACCTCCAGGATCCGCTCACCGAACCATGGCAGCAGACCGTCCCGTAGCCACGCCTCCAGTTCGGCGCGAAATTCCGGGTTAGGCGCACGTTCGATCCCGAAGCGGATTTCGGCGACACTAAGACGGCTAAGGTAGCACGCGACCGGCGGCACGCGCGTTGCCCAATCCCGGACTCCGGGGGCGCAGCGCGCACCCTTCCGCAATTCCGACACCACGTTGGTATCGATCAGCCAGCCACGCGCGGTGGTCACGGCTCAAAGACAGGCGCGTCACGCACCGGCGAACGCTCACGGACCAGGACATCGTCGAAGTTGTCCAGATGCGCGAATGGGCTGTCCGCGAACAGGCTGGCCAAGGTAGGCCGGGTCGCGGCAGGCGCCAGACGCGCATAGTCGGCCGCCGACAGGATCACCACCGCCGGGCGGCCGCGCACGCTGACATGCTGGGGCGTTCCGCGCTCCGCCAATTTGACCACTTCGCTGAACCTCGCCTTCGCGTCTTCCAGCTTCCAGGATGCGGCCCCAGGATCAAGGGCCGCATCGGCGGATCGTTGATCCCGAGGCGGTTGTACCGGGAACATCGTAACAAATCCTTACTGACCAGACTAGTCAGATAGGGCTTTCAGCGAATTTTTCCAATGAATATTCACGGCATCGCCGCGGTGCTGCCGCCGTCGACGACGATTTCGGTCGCGGTGATGAAGCGGGCCTCATCCGACGCCAGGAACAGCACCGCATGTGCCACATCCCAGGAATCGCCCATATGGCCCATCGGCACCGCCGCGTTGCGCGCGTCGATCAGCTTCTGCGGGTCGTTCCCGCCGACGGTGCGCGCCAGGCGATACTCCACCAGCGGCGTGTGCATCAGGCCCGGCACCACGGTGTTCACCCGGATGCCCTGCTTCGCGTAGGTCCCCGCCACCGACCGCGAAAGCTGGATCACTCCGGCCTTCGACGCACTGTAGCCCACGTGCGACCGCCCGCTGAGGAAGTCGTTCCGCATGCCCGCCACCGAGGCGATATTGACGATCGCCCCCTTACCCTGCCCAAGCATCACCGGGATCACATATTTGCAGCCGAGGAACGCGGTTTTCAGATTGAAGTCGATCTGCCGGTCCCAGACCTCTTCGTCCATCGCGACCGGATCGCCGGGCGCTGACCCGCCGACATTGTTGACCAGGATATCGATCCGCTTGAACCGGTCGAGGCAGCCCTGCACCATCTCCCGCACATCGGCGGCGATCATCATGTCGCAGCGATGGGTGGCGCAGGTGCCGCCTTCGGCCTCGATGATGGATTTAGTCTCGGCCATCGCCTCTTCGTTGATGTCCAGCAGGAACACCGATGCGCCCTGACGGGCCAGCAGGATCGCCGTCGCCTTGCCGTTGCCCCAGATCTTGGCCCCGGTCGGGCCGACAGACCCCGCCCCCGCGACGATCGCCACTTTTCCCGTCATATCCAGCATGTTCGTTCCCTCCGATCGAATGGCGTCCAGTTAACCCCGTTCGGAATCGAAGGCCAACCGCCCCCGATCTGGTGCGGCGGTTCATGACGGTCTACACATCCAGCCCGACGTCTCGCGATCCAACAAACCCAGGGGGAACCTCGTCCATGGCCGAAGCATACATTTGCGACTACACCCGCTCCCCGATCGGCCGTTATGCCGGTGCGCTGAGGGACGTCCGCACCGACGACCTCGCCGCCCACCCAATACGAGCGCTGGCCGCCCGTAACCCCGGCATCGACTGGGACGCGCTGGACGACAGCATTTTCGGCTGCGCCAACCAGGCCGGTGAGGACAACCGCAACGTCGCCCGCATGGCCGTGCTGCTGGCCGGCCTACCCGCCTCGGTTCCCGGGTCCACCATCAACCGCCTGTGCGGATCGGGCCTGGACGCCGTCGGCACCGCCGCGCGCGCCATCAAGTCCGGCGATGCCCATCTGATGCTGGCCGGCGGCGTGGAAAGCATGACCCGGGCACCGTTCGTCATGGGAAAGGCGACCGAGTCCTTCTCCCGGTCGGCGGAGATCTACGACACCACCATCGGCTGGCGCTTCGTCAACAAACTGATGCAGAAGGCGTACGGCACCGACTCCATGCCGGAAACCGGCGAGAACGTGGCCGAGGAATTCCAGATCTCCCGCGCCGACCAGGACAAGTTCGCCTACGCCAGCCAGCAGCGTGCCAAGAAGGCCCAGGACAGCGGGTTCTTCGCCAAGGAGATCACCCCAGTCACCATCAAGGGCCGCAAGGGCGACACCGTGGTGGAGCACGACGAGCACCTCCGCCCCGACACCACGCTGGAAATGCTGGCGAAGCTGAGGACTCCGTTCCGCGATCCGGGCACGGTGACCGCCGGCAACGCCTCCGGCGTCAACGATGGGTCTGCCGCGCTGATCCTTGCGTCCGAGGAAGGCGCCAAGCGCCACGGCCTGACCCCGCGTGCCCGCGTCGTCGCCATGGCCACCGCCGGCGTCCCGCCGCGGATCATGGGCATCGGCCCCGCCCCGGCGGTGCAACGCCTGCTGGCCAAGACCGGCCTGTCGATCAACGACATCGACATCATCGAGCTGAACGAGGCCTTCGCCAGCCAGGGCATCGCCGTCCTGCGCCAACTCGGCCTGTCCGAGGACTCCGAACACGTGAACCCGCATGGCGGCGCCATCGCCCTCGGCCACCCGCTGGGCATGTCCGGCGCCCGCCTCGCCCTGACTGCCGTCAACGCGATGGAGACGCTCGGTGCCAAGCGCGCGATTGCCACGATGTGCATCGGCGTCGGCCAGGGCATCGCCGCGCTGATCGAGCGGGTCTAGCATCCAATCGCACCCGGTCGCGTCCGAACGCGATCGGGCGCGCGGGGTTGGTTCCACCGCCGACACGCGCTACGAACGGCCCCCACGACAACAGGGAGCCGTTCCATGACCCGCAGCTATCGCATCGCCTCCGTCCCCGCCGACGGCATTGGCCCAGAGGTCATCGACGCCGGCTTGGAAGTGCTGGAGGCGGTCGCCGCACGCGATGGCGGGTTCAAGCTGAACGTCGATCACTACGGCTGGGGCTCAAATTGGTACCGCAAGCACGGCGAATTCATGCCCGCCGACGGCCTGGCCTGGCTGCGCACGGCGGACGCGATCTATTTCGGCGCCGTGGGCGATCCGAACATCCCCGACCATATCTCGCTCTGGGGCCTGCGCCTGCAGATCTGCCAGGGCTTCGACCAATACGCCAACGTCCGTCCCACCCGCATCCTGCCCGGCGTCACCTCGCCGCTGCGTGACGTCGGTACCGGCGATCTGGACTGGGTGATCGTGCGGGAAAACTCCGAGGGCGAGTATGCAGGCCAAGGCGGTCGCACCCATCGCGGCCTGCCGGAGGAAGTCGCGACGGAGACAGCGATTTTTACCCGCCGCGGTGTCGAACGCATCATGCGCTTCGCCTTCGACATCGCCCGTTCCCGTCCCCGCAAGCACCTGACCGTGGTGACGAAATCGAACGCGCAGCGCCACGGCATGGTGTTCTGGGATGAGATCGCGACCCTGGTCTCGCACGACTACAAGGACGTGACCTGGGACAAGGAACTTGTGGATGCGATGACGATGCGGATGGTGCGCAAGCCCAAGACGATCGATACGGTCGTGGCGACCAACCTGCACGCTGATATCCTGTCCGACCTGGCGGCAGCGCTGGCCGGGTCACTGGGGATCGCGCCGACCGGCAATATCGACCCGGAACGGCGCAGCCCGTCCATGTTCGAGCCGATCCACGGCAGCGCCTTCGACATCACCGGCAAGGGCATCGCCAATCCGGTGGCGACGTTCTGGACCGGGGCGATGATGCTGGAACATTTGGGCGAGAAGCCGGCCGCGGATCTGCTTATGCGGGCGGTGGAGCAGGTGTGCGCCGCCGGCATCCTGTCGCCGGACCTGGGTGGGACGGCGACAACGAAGGACGTGACGAAGGCGGTGGTGGAGGCGGTCCGAGGAATGAACCGGTAAGCCAAAACGGCCCCGATCACCCCACCACGCCGTCCCGCCGTAGTGTCTCGATCTCTGCCACCGTCCGGCCCAAGGCCAGCAGCACGGCGTCGGTATCGGTTCCCACCCCGCCCGGCATCGCCGACGGGCCCGTGACGGACCCGTTCAGGCGGAACGGCAATCCTGGCAGCGTCATCGCCATGCTCTCCCCCGGCGCTACCGCCTGCCATACACCCCGAGCCGTCGTGTGCGGTTCGGCGACGGCCTCCGGGATCGTTCGGACGCGGCCGGCGGGCACATCGGCGGTCATCAACAGGGCCTCCCACGCGGCGGCCGGCCTTGCGGCGAATGTCGTGGACAGTTCCGTGCGCAGCGCATCCGCATGAACCAGCCGCGTTGCGCGTTCGGCGAAGCGCGGATCGGTCAGCAGGTCCCCCCGCCCGAGCGCGACACACAGCCGTCGGTATTGCGGCTCGAAATTCGCGGCCAGCGCCAGTTTGCCGTCCGCCGTATCGAACACCCCAGACGACGGACTGCCGCTCGCCGCCACATTTCCCTCCGGCCGAGGCGTCACCCCGGCATTCAGATGCGCCGAGATCGTCGAACTCATCAGCGCCTGGGCACAGTCCCACATCGACAAGTCCACACGCTGAAACCCACCATCCACGGCCCGCTGCGCCAACGCCGCCATCACCGCGAAGGCGGCATAGGCCCCGGTCGCGTAATCCACCACCGGCGGGCCGACCCGCAACGGCGCGGCCTCCTTGGTGCCAGTCACCGACATCAACCCCGACACCGCCTGGATGATATGATCGAACGCCGGCCACGCGGCGAACGGCCCGGTCTGACCGAAACCGCTGATCGAAACGAACACCAGCCTTGGGTTCAGCGCCCGCAACGAATCTTCATCGAAGCCCAGCCGGGATATGGTGCCGGGCGTCAGGTTCTCCACGAACACATCGGCGGTGCGCAGCAGGTCGCGCAGGATGGCCGACCCCTGGGGCGTCCGGATATCCACCGCCAGCATCCGCTTGCCCGCCGCCTGCGTGGCGAAACCCGCCGCCAGGCCGGCATCCCGCGCGGCGCCAGGCGGTCCCTGGGTGCGAGACCACTCGCCGCCGGGCAGTTCGACCTTGATGACCTCGGCGCCCAGCAGCCCCAGCAGATAGGAACAATACGGGCCCGCAAAGACCTGGGTCAGGTCGATGATTCGCAGGCCGGTCAGCGGTCGGGAGGGCATGGATCGTCGAGGCTCCGCGGTAAAACGCCGCAACCGGCAGGGTATTGCCTTTCCCTGCCTTCATCAAAGGTGGGGCTGCCGGCGCTTATGCCGGCCGCCATTGAACACGACACTCGACCTGCATTCCCAAGGTCGCGAAACTACGACCCGCTTCCCTCGAAGCGACGATTCGCCGCGTTGGAATCAGGACCACCAACACGGACTGTACCGCGGCAGAGCTTCGACCGCCCACGGCGCCGAGACCTCTCCGACCATCGATCACGAACAAGAGTAGAGGACAAAATGAAAGCCACGCTCGCTTCCACCCTCGCGCTGATCATCTGCCTGATGAGTGCCAGCGCCGGACACGCCCAGCCCACAACTCCACCGACGCCCACCACCCGGATCCTTGCCATCGGAACCCTAAATCCCGGTGTCGATCCGGCTTCAGTACGATCAATCCTGCCCACGGAAGTCCGCGAGGCCGTGAAGCTCTATCTGGATGGCAAGATCGACCAGTGGTTCTCACTTCAGGGGCGCAACGGCGTGGTATTCATATTAAACGTCACTGATCCTGCAACGGCCCACGAGATGCTCGAAAAACTGCCCCTGGGCCAAGCCCATCTCATGAGCTTCGAACTGCTGCCTCTCGCCCCGCTTAATCCGCTTCGCCAGTTGCAGGGCGTGAAAGCCGGTTCGCCATAAGCCGGCCACCAGGGCGCCCTACACCGCCAGATAGGCCGTCCGAACCGCCTCATCCGCGTGCAGCGCCGCCATCGTCCCGGTCCACACGATCCGCCCCTTTTCGATCACCGCCGCCCTGTCCGCGACACGGGCGGCGAAGTGCAGGTTTTGCTCCGCCAGCAGAACGGTTACGCCTTCCTGTTTCAGCGCCAAAATCGCCCCCGCCATCTCCTCCACAATCACCGGAGCCAACCCCTCGCTCGGTTCGTCCAGCAACAGCAGCCGCGGATTGCCCATCAGCGTGCGCGCGATGGTCAGCATCTGCTGTTCGCCCCCGCTCATGCGCCCACCCGCCCGTGTGCGCATCCGTCCCAGGTTCGGGAACAGCGCGAACAGCCGCTCCTCCGTCCAGGCCGGCCGGCCGTCCCGCGCCGGCTGCCGTCCAACCTCCAAATTCTCCAGCACGGTCAGATCGGTGAAGACACGACGCTCCTCCGGCACATAGCCCAACCCGGCCCTGGCGATACGATGCGGCTCCCACCCCGCGATATCGACGCCGGCGAAGTCGATACGCCCACGCGCCGGCCGAACGATCCCGATCAGCGACTTCATGGTGGTGCTTTTGCCCGCACCGTTACGCCCGAGCAGCACCATGACCTCGCCGGCTGGCAACGCGAAGGAGGCACCCTGCAAGATGTGCGCGCGTCCATAGTAGCTGTGCAGGTCATCAACGTTCAGCATCAGTGGCCGCCACTGGTCGCGCCCGACCCCAGATAGACCGCCCGCACGCGCGCATCGGATCGGATCGCTGGTCCATCACCCTCCGCGATCAGCTCCCCACGATTGAGCACCAGGATCCGGTCGGCCACCCCGAACACCACATCCATGTCGTGCTCTGTGAACAACACGGCGATCCCCCGCTGCGACGCCAGGTCGCGAGCCAGCCGCATCAGCGCCACCCGCTCCGACGGCGCCATCCCCGCGGTCGGTTCGTCCATCAGCAGCAGGGCAGGGGCGTTGGCCAGCGCGATCGCCAGTTCCAGCCGCTTCAGATCGCCATAAGCCAGCACGCCCGCCGCGCGTGATGCCTGCTCCGCCATGCCGACCTGCGCCAGCAACCCGTCCGCCTCGGCTCCGAACCAGGCAAACGCCGGCCGCAGGAATCGCCAGACCCGCCGGTGATGCGCCAGCAGCGCCACCTGCACATTCTCCCGCACGGTCATGGAGGCGAACGTGGCGGTGATCTGAAACGTCCGCCCCACCCCCAGCCGCCAGATGCGGCGCGGCGACAACCCGGTGATGTCACGCCCCTGCAACGTAACGCGTCCGCTATCCGGTGCGGTCTGCCCGTTCAGCATGTTGAAGCAGGTCGATTTCCCCGCGCCATTCGGTCCGATCAGCGCCAGCATCTCACCCGCCGCCACGCTGAACGACACATCGGCCACCGCGCGCACGCCGCCAAAGCTCTTGCTGATGCCGGCAACGTTCAGGATGGTCACGCCTCCCGCCCGCGCAGCCAAAGCCGATAGGTCGTTCCGGCGATGCCCTGCGGAAACACCAGCACCAACGCGATGATCGACAGTCCCAGCACCAGCCGCCACAGATCGGTGACCATCAGCAGCATGTCGAACAAACCCGTATAGGCGAGTGCCCCGACAACCGGCCCGGCCATGCTCTGCACCCCGCCCAGCAGCACCATCACCAATGCATCGACCGACCGGTCGATCGAGATATACGTCGGAAACACGCTGCCCTTGCTGAACGCGGCCAACCCGCCGGCCAGCCCCGCCGCCGCGCCGGCGATGACCAATGCCACCAGCCGCAACGACCCGGCGTTCAGCCCGATCGCCTCCGCCCGCAGCGCCGAATCCCGGGTGGCCCGCAATGCGTAGCCGAACGGCGCGTACAGCGCCCGCCGCAACACCAGCACACAGGCGACGCAAATCGCCAGTGTCAGCCAATAGAACACCCGCGGATTGCTCGCCCAGCCCGCGGGCCACACACCCAGGATTCCGTTGTCGCCACCGGTGACCGACACCGCCTGGAACATCACCGCCCAGACAATCTGCGCAAACGCCAAGGTCAGCATCGCCAGATAGACGCCTGACAGCCGCACCACGAAGCCGCCGAACACCAACGCCGCCAGCGCCGCGCCGAACGGCGCCACTACCAGCGCCGCCGGCATCGACAACGCCAGCCCTTTCACCGCGAACGCCGCGCCATAGGCACCCAGGCCGAACCACGCGGCATGACCGAAACTCGGCATCCCACCCGGTCCCATCATCACGTGCAAAGACGCTGCGAACAGCATCGCGACCAGCATTTCCGTCATGACGGACAGCGCGAACGGCCCGACGAACCACGGCGCCCACACGGCCAGCAGCAACGCCGCGACACCCAGCCAACGCAATGCCGGTTCGGCGGGGCGGACCAGGGCCAGCGTGTTTGCCTCACCGCGCGCCAAGGTCAGCTTGCGCCCGAGCAGCCCGTTCGGCCGCACCACCAGCACCACCGCCATAACGACGAACACCAGCACCAGCGTGATCTTCGGCAACAGCACGATCCCGAACGCCTGCAGCAGCGCGATCAGCAGGCTAGCCAGATAGGCGCCCGGCAGGCTGCCGAGACCGCCGACCACAACCACCACGAAGGCGTCGGTAATGGCGGTCAGGTCCATCTGCCCGTTGGCCGATCCGTCAGGCAATGCCAGCGCGCCGCCGATCCCGGCCAACCCGGCCCCCAGCGCGAACACCGTGGTGAACAACAGCCGCTGATCGACCCCCAGCGCGGCGACCATCTCGCGATCCTGAGTCGCCGCCCGCACCAGCGTGCCCCAACGTGTGCGGGTGAACAGCAGCCACAGCGCCAGCAGCACCAGCGGGCCGATGCCGATCATCAGCAGGTCGTAGAACGGCATCCGCTCACCGGCGATCTGCACGAAACTGCGCATCCAGGGCGGCCGGGACAACGTCAGGTCGTTGGGGCCCCACAGCTTCAGCACCAGGTCCTGCACCACCAGCACCACGCCGAACGTCGCCAGCAATTGCAGCAGCTCCGGTGCCTTATATATCCGCTGAAGTAATAAAACCTCGATCAGCACCCCAACCGCCGCGATACCCAACCCGGCCAGCACCACCCCGCCCGCGAACCACGCCGGACCACCCGGCAGCCGCGACAGGATGGTCCAGCCGAGGTAAGCCCCCAGCATATACAGCGAGCCATGCGCAAAATTGACCACCCGCGTCACGCCGAAGATCACCGTCAGTCCGGCGGCGACCAGGAACAGCGAGGACGCACTGGCCAATCCCGTCAGGAACTGGACGAGGACGAATCCCACGTTCAGGCGGGACGCATCTTCTTCACCTCGGCATCGGACGGCAGCGCGTCGGCACCGCTGACGTAGTGCCAATCGACCATCACCGGTTTGCCGTCCTTCAGCGCGGTTTTCCCGACATAGGTGCCTAACGTGCTTTGGTGATCGATCGCCCGCCAGTCTGCCGAACCGAACGGCGTGGCGAAGCTGCTGCCGGCAAACCCATCGGCCATCTTCTCGGAGTCAACCGATCCGGTCTTCTTGATGCCCGCAACAATGGCGTTGATCAGCGCGTAGCCGACCACCGATCCCATCTTCGGCTGCTCCTTGTATTTCGCCATATACGCATCAATGAACGCCTTGTTGGCCGGATCGCTGACGCTGTTGACCGGATATCCGGTCACGATCCAACCCGTCGGCGTCTCGTTACCCAGCGGATCGAGGTATTCTGGTTCGCCCGTCAGCACCGAAACGACGCCTTTCCCCTCGAACAGGCCGCGCGTGTTGCCCTGGCGGACGAAATTCGTCAGGTCGGCGCCGAAGGTGACGTTGTAGATGGCATCGGGCTTGTTCTCCGCCAGGGCGGCGACCGTCGCGCCGGCATCGATCTTGCCCAGCGCCGGCCATTGCTCGCCGACGAATTCCACGCCCGGTTGTTTCGCCGCCAGCAGCAGCTTGAACCATTTCACCGCCGACTGGCCGTATTCATAGTTCGGCGCGACGGTCACCCACCGTTTCGCCTGCAGCTTGACCGCGTCGTCGATCAGCATCGCCGCCTGCATGTAGGTGGATGGACGCAGGCGATAGGTGTAACGATTGCCCTTGTCCCAGACCAGCGCATCGGTCAGCGGCTCCCCCGCGACGAACAACTTCCTGTCCTGCCGAGCAAAATCGCTGATCGCCAGGCCGACATTGGACAGGAAGCCGCCGGCCAGCAGGTCGACTTTCTGGTCGTTCACAAGTTCCCCGGCGAGGCGGATCGCATCGGCCGGCTTGCCGGCATCGTCGCGGCTGACGACCTCGATCTTGCGGCCCAGGACACCGCCGGCGGCATTCACATGCTCGACCGCAAGCTGCCAACCGTTGCGATAGGGCACGGTAAACGCCGGAACGGCGGTGTAGGAATTGATTTCACCGATGCGGATCGGTGCGTCGCCTTGCGCCCGCACGATCGAAGGTGCTGCGACGGTGGCGGCGGAAGCGAGGAACGTCCGGCGGTACAGTTTCATTTGTTTCTATCTCCTGATTGGGATAGGGCACGACTATCCAATTTGCGATGGCAGGTTCTCACCCGCCATGACGGGCCGGGAAGCATCCTACCGCAACCCATCCTTGCCTTCGATCTGCGCCACGGTCAGGCCGCCGATACGGGGCAGCGGACGGCCGCTGTCGGTCACCACCACGGCGACCACGATCTCATCCCGCCGCGGCGCGTCCGGCACGCGGATCTCCATCGCATCGAAATGGCTGCGCACGAAGGCGGCGTCCTTGTGACCCAGCGGCACGTCGATGGCCGCCCCCAAGCCGCCGCGCTTCTTGGCGCTGGGCACCAGCGCCGCACCGCCCCCGACCGCTCGGCGCAGCGGCGCCCCCAGCTTCGGATGCAGCACCGCGGCGGCGTGCTCCAGTTCGCCGTCCGCTCCGACGATGGCGGCCTTGCCGTAGCTCTGCACATCCCCCGGCGCGATGCCCAGGGCGGCGACCGCGCGTTCGCCCAGCAGGGCGCCAAGCTGTTCGCCGATTTCCACAAGTTCGGACAGATCGTCCGACTGACGATCCACATACGGATTCCAGATCACCGCGATGGCAGCGGCCTTGCGGGTCGGCGGCCTGACGACCTGGTTGGCTTCCTGGAGCGTATCCTCGACGACGGTAAGCAGCTTGCGGATCATGCGGCCTCCAGACACGAGGGGTTAAGAACCCGAAAGCGCTTGCGCAAGGCCAGGACAGCCCCCTCGATCAGCCCGTCCCGGAGCAACATATCCGCCATCGTTTCGCCGCCGTCGAGGGCCATCTCGATCGCAGCGCCATCCAACGGCCCGACATCGAAGGTCACCGGCCGGTCGCCCAGGTCGCTCGCCGGATCGATCTCGCTGGCGGCGCGGCGGTCGATCGCGGGATGGCCAGGCAAGTCGACGGCATTGCCGACGATGGTGGCCGCCGCATCCGCCCGGGCGGCGGTCCGACCCAGGATACTGACGGAATCCGCGATCCCGAACGAAAAACTCCGCCCCCCACGCCCCTTGCAAGCTCGTCCCGACGTAGCCAACCCCCGCGCCGGATGATCGAAGGTCAGCAGGAAGGTGCTGTCCGGGGTGATCCGCCCGATCCCATCACGGTGAACCACGTCCCCATGATTTGGAAACCGGTCGCCCGTCGCGGCCGGAGTTGATCCGATCGGCTGTGCCCCACCCGCCGCGCCCGGGTTCGTCCGGATCGGCCGTGCCCCATCCGTCATGGCCGGGCTCGTCCGGATCGGCCGTGCCCCATCCGTCGCGCCCGGGTTCGTCCGGATCGGCCGTGCCCCATCCGTCATGGCCGGGCGTGTCCCGGCC
>NZ_LMUJ01000063.1:178328-180474 GCF_009765975.1 Acidisphaera sp. S103
TCGTCCGTTCGTGCGAAGTGGGCCGGGACACGCCCGGCCATGACGGTGAGGGCGTGCCTGCCAGCCAAATCCTCTTCCCAGCCATGACGATCAGCAAACGGCCCCGTGCCGCCCACGACCGCCGAGGCCAAATCCGTCACCAGCCCGCACCGCAGCGACGTCCCCGGCGTCAGGTGGAACGCGATATCCCCGCCATTGTTGACGAAAGCGCGCGTCACACCGCGCCCCGCCACCATCGCCGCCAGAACCGCATCCGCCACCGCACCCGCCACCGCTGCCATAGGGGTAATGAAACCGCCGCGGAACGGCATGCACGCCGCGTGCATCGCCTGCGCCACCGAACCCGCCGGCCGTGGCGCCGGCAACGGCGAACGCAGCAGCGGCAACTCGGCGCAAAGATCGTCCAGCACGCTGGCAAAGAACGCTGCCGCCTGATCGTACGCAGCCCGCACCTCCCCCGGCTCCCCCCAGGCGCGGCACAGGCAGTCGATCGGCCCATGCTGCAGATGCAGCCGTCCATCCGGCAGCAGCGCGGCGATCGCGCTCATCGCACCGGGAAGTCCGTATCGTCGGGCAAAAGCACGGACCGGGGACGGTGCGTCCGCAGGACGTCCTCCAGCCGCCGCACCCGCCCCATATACCCACCAAGCCGAGCATACTCGGCCAGCGGCAAGGTAAACTCGATCGGCGCCACCAGCGCCGGAGTCGGCACGCTGCCGAACGCCAAAGCCGGCATGCGGGCGACATCGACCATGGTGGTGATGCCACCGCCCGGCCACACATACACCGCCGCCCCACCGCTGGTCACACGCGTCCGCCCGGATTGCACCGATCGTGTCAGCAGCACGGGATTTTCCGTCGCACCGGCGCGCAGCGAGCCACCCGCACCCGCCATGAACAGCACGGTGCACAGCGCCGGCTCGCAATTCTCCCCAATCCGAACCACCGCATCGGCGATCGCTGCCGGCATCGCCGCCGCCCGAGGCACCAGCGCCTCATCCAGAACGAACCAGGCCGCATGCTCTCCCGTGGTGGACACCATCAGCAAACGCAGCCCCGGCCACGCCGCTTTCGGATCGATCCGTTCGATAATCGTCAGCGGGTCCTCGATATCCGTCCCGCCCCAGCCCAGGCCGGGATTGGCCACCTGGAAATAACGCCCGGGAGTCGACCGCCGCCCGCGCACCCGGATGCCCGCCGGCCGCATGTCGAGGAACCGCCCCGCCTGATGTTCGGTCAGCACTCCTGTGATGTGGTCGTCGACGACGATTACCTCGTCCGCATGATCCAGCCACTGATTGGCGAAAATGCCGATCGTCGCCGACCCGCAGCCAACCCGCATGCGCCGCTCCTCCGCGCCGTCGACAATCGGCGGCCGGCCGGACTGCACCACCACCCTGGCGCCCCCGTCGATGCTCAGTTCCACCGCCTCGGCGTTGGCCAGCCGCAGCATCGTGTCGCAGGTCACGACCCCTTCTTTCTTGCTGCCGCCGGTCAAATGATGCACGCCGCCCAGGCTGAGCATCTGGCTGCCATATTCCGCGGTGGTGACGTGACCGACCGCCTCTCCATCGGCACGGACGGTGGCGGTTTCGGCCCCCAGATGACGGTCGGTGTCGATCTTCACCTTCAGGCCGCAGTAGGAGAACACGCCTTCGGACACCACCGTCACCATATCGACGCCGTCGATCTCGCTGGCGACGATGAACGGCGCCGGCTTGTAGTCCGGATAGGTGGTGCCGGCGCCGATAGCGGTGACGAACAGGTCTTTCGAGGCGATCGGATTGCCCGACCAGTCTTCCCCGGCAAACCGCACCAGTTCGGGTGAGCGGGCAACCAGCGTCAGCGGGTCCATCCGGGTCAGCACGCCCTCGACATTGCCGTAGCGGTCGCAGGCACCGGTCTTACCAGGCCGGATGCGGCACAGCACCGGGCAGGCATCGCACGTAACGATGCCTACCCCCGTCATGGCGGCGACGCCCGCTCCCGTCGTGGCGGCGGCGCTCACCCCCGTCACGGCCGCGACGTCCACCCCCGTCATGGCGGCGACGCCTACCCCCGTCATGGCCGCGGCGCCCACCCCCGTCATGGCCGCGACGTCCACCCCCGCCATGGCGGCGACGCCTACCCCCGTCATGGCCGCGAC
>NZ_LMUJ01000063.1:180524-211673 GCF_009765975.1 Acidisphaera sp. S103
CCGTCATGGCCGCGACGTCCACCCCCGTCACGGCCGCGACGTCCACCCCCGTCATGGCGGCGACGCCTACCCCCGTCATGGCGGGCGCAGGCCCGCCATCCACGCCTTTGTCCGGACCGCTGCCATCAGGCGTGGCTGGCGCGCCCACGTCCGCCAGGACGGTCAGAGCCCGCTGCTCGTCGCGTCCCTCCTGCAGCCGCAGCAGCGCGGCCTCCTCAGGCGCATCGGTCGCCGCATGATTATTCGTCATGCGACCCCGCTTCCTGCAACGCCGCCAGCACGCGATCCGGCGTCGCGGGCACCTGGGTCAGCCGCACGCCCGTCGCCGCCGCGATGGCATTCAGGATCGCCGGCGCGGTCGCGATCAGTGCGGGTTCCCCCACGCCCTTCGCGCCGTACGGACCCAGCGGGTCGGCCCGTTCGATCAGGATGGTTTCGATCGGCGGTACGTCGCCAATGGTGGGGATCAGGTAGTCGTGCAAATTGTCGGTCCGTCCCGGCACGAATTCCTCCATCAACGCCAGCCCGAGGCCCTGCGCCACCCCACCCTGGATCTGCCCCTCGACCTGCTGCGGGTTGATCGCCCGCCCCACATCATGCGCGGCAACGATCCGCCGGCAACGCACCGTGCCGAGTTCGAGATCCACCTCCACCAGGGCAGCTTGGGCCGCGAAGGCGTAGCTGGCATAGGGGATGCCCTGCCCATCCGCGTCCAGCGGCGTGGTCGGCGGATCGAACCGCCCTTCGCCGCGCAGCACCAGACCATCCGAGTCCACCGGCATGGTCGCGGGATCAAGCATCGTCTCACCAACCTGGATGATGCCGCCGCTGACCCGGATCGCCGCATCCGGCCCGACATTGGCCCGCCGCAGAATCGCCGACCGCAACGCCATCCCCGCCAGTCGCACCGCATTACCACTGACAAACGTCTGCCGGGATGCGCTGGTCTTTCCCGCATCGCGAGTCAGGTCGGTATCGCCGGCAATCAGGTCGATCGAGCCCACCGGCACCCCCAATGCCTCGGCCGCGATTTGCAGCATGATGGTGTTGGACCCCTGGCCGATATCCACCGCCCCCGAGAACAGCGTGACCCCGCCAGCCCGCGTCACGCCGATCACCATCTCCGACGGATTGGACAGGCTGGTGTTGCCGATCCCGTACCACATGCAAGCGACCCCGGCGCCGCGGCGCAAATGCGCCGGTGCCCGCGCATTGAAATCCGCCGCCTCCGCCAGCAACGCCCGCCAGCGCGGCCGCAGCGCATCCAGGCATTCGGGCAGCGCCGCGCCTTCGCCCAGCACCTGCCCCGTGGCGATCGTGCTGCCGACGCCCAGCGCATTGCGCCGGCGGAATTCCAGCTTATCGAGGCCAACCCGAACCGCCAGCATATCCATCAAAGCCTCACCCGCGATCGCCGCCTGCGGCACGCCGAACCCGCGAAACGCGCCAGAGGGCGGCCCGTTGGTATGGATCGCCGTGGTGGTGCAACGCACGTGGGGCACCACATAAGGACCCATCGCATGCACCGGCACACGGTTGGCGACGGTCGGCCCCCAGCTTGCGTACGCGCCGGTATCGAAATCGCCATGAAACCGGAACGCGGTCAGCCTGCCGTCCGCATCGGCCGCCGCCGAGGCGGTGATGCGCGACGGATGCCGCTTCGTCGTCGCCGCCATGCTTTCGGGCCGCGTGTAGACCATCCGCACCGGCCGGCGCAGCAGCCACGCCGCGATCGCGGTCAGCGGCTGCACCGACAGGTCCAGCTTGCCGCCAAACCCGCCACCGACCGCTGTGGGCACGATCCGCACATCCGTAGCCGGGATACCAAGGATCGGCCCCAATTCGTCACGATCCATATAAGGGGTCTGGGTGCAGGCGACGATCTCGATCCGGTCTCCGACGCGGCGCGCGTAACCCGCTTCGGGCTCAATATAAGCATGCTCGACGAACCCGCTGCGCGTGGCGATTTCCGCGCGTATCGTGGCGTTCGCCAGCGTCCCGTCGACGTCGCCGCAAACGACGCGGCCACGGCACAGCACATTGCCCGGCGCATGCGCATGCAGATCGGCCGAGGTCCCGGCGTTTTCAAACGTCACCTCCGGCAGCACGTCCCAGGTGATCGGCAGGTCGGCGTCGCGGATCGCCGCGAGTGTCTCCGCATCCCCGACCAACGCACACACCGCTTCCCCACGATGCCTGACATGGCTCTCCGCCAGCACCGGCTGGTCCTTGCCCGTGGGATAGATGCCATACAGGTTGCGTCCCGGCACGTCGGCGGCCGTCAGCACCCGGACCAGGCCGGGATGCGCCGCCAGCACAGGCGCCCAGTCACCCAGCGTAAACCGCGCATGGGCGTGCGGGCTGCGCACCGCGCGCAGCGACAGTTCGGCTTCCTGCGGCAAGCTGTCCGCGCCGAAACGGTCGCTACCGGTCAGTTTGGCAATGCCATCGACTTTCGCCACCCTCGCCCCGACCGCCCCCAGTTCGGGATTGGCCGTCGGACGGCCTGCCGCGACGTCCAGCACCGCCTCGATGATCGTCCGGTATCCCGTGCAACGGCACAGCACGCCGCCCAGGGCATCCTGCACCGCGACCTCCGTCGGTTCGGGGTTTTCCGCCAGCAACTGCGACGCCGCCATCAGCATCCCCGGCGTGCAGAACCCGCATTGCGCGGCCCCGTGTCGCAGAAAGGCATCTTGCAGCGCGTTCGGCGCCCCGTCCCGAGCCAACCCCTCCACCGTAACCACGCTGCGCCCGTCTACCCGAACAACGGGCACCAGGCAGGCACAGACCTGCCGCCCATCCAGCAGCACCGTGCAGGCGCCGCAATCGCCGGCATTGCAGCCGATCTTGGTGCCGGTCAGTCCCAGCGTGTCGCGCAGCACATCGGCCAGGCGTTGCATCGGATCCGCCTGGACCTGGACCGGCAACCCATTCAGCGTGAACCCGATGCGCTCAGCGGGCGACCTCATGCCGCCACCGCCCGCCGCAGCAAGGTGCCGACCGCCTGGCGCCGGTACGCCGCCGTCGCCCGTATGTCGCCGATCGGCGACAGCGGCGCCAGATGCTCGCCCACAATACCCACCGTATCGCCGAACGTGCCGATCAACGCGTCTTCCAGCGCCGGCAGCCGTTGCGCGGTGGCGGAGCAAGCGCCAGCGGCGACCCGAACCCGAGCGATCCGGCCATCCGCCGCCCGCGTGATCACGGCGGCGACCATGGCGATGGAGATCACCAGATAGCGCCGGGCGCCGAGCTTCAGAAACACCGACCGCGCCGTTTCATCCGAACGTGGAATGCGCAGGCCAAGCACCAGTTCGTCCGGCCGGCGAGCGGTTTTGCGCGGACCCAGAAGAAAATCCGCCAGGGGCAGAACCCGATTGCCAGCCACGCTGGCCAGTTCGACGCTCGCCTCCAACGCCAGCAGGCAGGGGATGCCGTCGGCGGCGGGACTGGCATTGCAGACATTGCCCGCCAGCGTGCCGGCGTTTTGGATCTGCACCCCGCCCACCTGGCGCGCCGCCTGCTTCAGGCCGTCGAACACCGATGGCAACGCGGTTTCAATGATGTCGGTCCAGGTGGCGAGGCAGGGGATCCACCAGTGATCGGCGCGCGCCTCGATCCGGCGCAAGCCGGGCAGGGCGGCAATGTCGAGAACAGCTTCATCCGGCGTTTGGACCACCCGAGACGGGTAGAAATCGGTGCCCCCG
The DNA here is from genome assembly GCF_009765975.1 of Acidisphaera sp. S103. Lineage (GTDB taxonomy): Bacteria > Pseudomonadota > Alphaproteobacteria > Acetobacterales > Acetobacteraceae > Rhodopila. Next base: position 184,235 of record NZ_LMUJ01000063.1, read on the forward strand.
GCCAACGGAACCAACGGGGGCCGCGCGGCCAGGGCTGCCAGCGCGTCGGAAAGGCTTGATGGTCGGAAGTAACTTCCCATGCCCCACCAGATCGTTTGTATACGTATGATTTCCCGGTTTCACCGCCGCTGTCAAGCGTTCGCGCCGGTTCTCCGCCGCATGCCAGTGCGAGAAACGACCCTCGGGTCAAGCCTCAGGGCGTGCGCGGCGACCCGAGCGGCGAAGCCGTCAACCCCGGCAGCGTGTCACGACAATTGATTTGGATATGTCTCAGGGGACCCTTACGATCCCGGCAAAGCAACCGGTTCCTGATTGAAACAGGCGTCAGCGATCAGTCTGATTGTGATGCCCGCCAAACCCGACGGGCCGTGACGTCTGTTCCGCCGTCCGGTCAGGAACTCAGATTGACATCATGCCACGCTTGAAAGCGCAGCACCGGTCGGCCAACTTCACGAATCACGGGCGTTGAAAGCGACATCTGGACGCGGCGCTCACAGTAAGCCGCCTCGGTCAGGCAGAAGGTGCGCATGGCGTCCACCGTCGCGGCAGCCGCCTCCGCGCGCCACAATTCCGCACGCTCCTTCAACACCACAGGATCATAAGGGCTTCGGCTCATGCCAAGTCTAATAGTTGGCTCGGTGGCAATTGACAATCATATTTCGCTTGAACTGATCGCCTAGTGAAAAAATTAATATTCCGGGTTTTCGCCGATGGCCCGGGCGTGTCGCCATCAACCGGATTCCGGCCATATTTCCGAGGCACCGGAACAGCTTTTCCGCCACCGGCCACCCGGATCGGAAGATGAGCAGCGGGCGCGGGCAACCCACTCCGCTCGGGAAACCCGGGGCCCGGATGATTGGTAGCGCAACCAGCCCGAACGCGGATTGACTATGCGAATACAATGCGATGCCACCTTTCCATTCCGGCATAGCCCCGGTGGGCCGATCCCAACGCCTGGCTCCCAAGTGTTGGGTGAATTGGCCCACCAAACCCAGTAGCCGGTCCCAACCCAAGCGCCGGATGAACCGAACGCACCCAAACCGCCGGCGCGCCTCTGGCCGAACGAGGTGTGATGTGCCAGCGTCGTTCCAACACGCTTGCGGCAGACCGCCGAACTGGGCGCGGACCGGGTTGTGAAAGCCCGCGGCGGAGGGGAAAACGGATGTTTGAGGTCCTGGACCAGCGACGATCGCTGACCGGCAATCAGAAGCGCATCATTGCCGCGGCGATCTTGGGCGATATGCTGGAATTCTTCGATTACTTCCTGATCGGGTTCGTGCTGGCCTTCGTGGTCGGGCCGTGGATGCTGACATTTCTGCGGTCGGCGATCGTGCTGCTGTCCTCGGGCATCGGCGCCATGGTGGGCGCGGCGTTCTGGGGCTGGATGGCAGACAAGATCGGCCGCCGGCCGGTGTTCAACCTCACAATCCTCAATTTCTCACTGGCCACCGGGGCGCTGTACTTCACCCCGGACAACGGCTGGATATACCTGACCTTGATGCGCACGGTCGTCGGGTTCGGCGTCGGCGGCCTTTACTGCGTCGACCTGCCGTTGGTGCAGGAGTTCATGCCCGCCTCCAAACGCGGGTTCATCGGTGGCGTGGTGACCGCGTTCATCCCGCTCGGGGTGATGATCGGCAGCCTGTTCGGCGGCTACCTGACCCCCCTGATCGGCTGGCGCGGCCTGTTCGCCGCCGGCGTGCTGCCGGCGCTGGCGGTGCTGCTGATCCGCGTGTGGGTGCCGGAATCCCCCCGCTGGCTGCTGCGCCAGGGCCGCGTCGCCGATGCCAAGAAATCGCTCGCCTGGGCGCTGGAGATGGATCCGAACGACCTGCCCGACCCCACGGCGCTGGAGTGCGAATCGACACCGACGCGCTTCCTCGACCTGTTTAAGTATCCGCGCAGCCTAGTCGTGTCCTGGCTGGGCAATCTGGGCGCTCAGACCGGCGCCTACGGCGTGGTGCTGTGGGCGCCGACGCTGTTCGTGCTGGTGCTGCAGGTGTCGCCGGCGCAGGCCGCCAGGGCGATGATCGGGGTGACGCTGGCCGGTGTCGCCGGACGGTTTGCGTTTTCCTGGCTGTCGGAATGGATGGGCCGGCGCCCGTCCGGGGGGCTGATGGGCTTCGGCGCGGCGCTGTTCGTCATGTTGGCGGGACTCTGCCACGCCGACATGGTGTTTGGTGTCTCGGTGTTCTGGCTGCTGCTGATCTGCGCCGCCTTCTTTTTCGATGGCGGGTTCGCGGTGGTCGGGCCGTATGCGGCCGAGGTATGGCCCTCGCATCTGCGCACCTCCGGCATGGGCAGCGCCTATGGGTTCGGCGGCCTCGGCAAGATCATCGGCCCGCTGGGTTTGGCCCTGGTCGTCGGCAGCTCCAACGTGGTGAAGCCGGAGGCCACACTGACCGCGATTCAACCGGCGTTCCTGTACCTGGCATGCTGGTTCGCCCTGGCGGGCGCGGTCTATCTGTTCCTGGGCGTCGAAACCAAGGGCCGTTCCATCGAAGAAATAGACCAGGGCGTGAAACGGCTGCCGGCGGTGGCGGAATGAAGTTCCCTGCCGCAGCGTGCTTGTCGGCTGGGCTCGCTGGTTGGCTGAAATATACTATGTATAGCCAGAACGGTATCAGGAGGCCGGGATGGCGGTCACTCTGCATAAATGGGGCAACAGCGTTGGCGTTCGGCTTCCCAAGCCAATGCTGGAGCAGGTCGGCCTGAGGGAAGGCGCCCAGGTGGACGTGCTGGTCGAAGGCAACCACTTGGTGATCCGCCGCAAGCGGCTGAATCTCGCGGACTTGCTGGCGCAGTGCAAGCCGGAGAACCGGCCGGATCCGGCCGATTGGGGGCCGCCGGTGGGGCGTGAAATCATCTGATGGCACGGGCCGGTTACATACCGGCGCGCGGCGACTTCGGCGGGCTGGTACTCGATCCCCGCGTGGGTCGAGAGCAGTCCGGTGAGCGGCCTGCGCTGGTATTGTCCGACCGGGAATTCAACGATTTGACCGGCTACATTTTTGCCGCCCCGGTCACCAGCAGCCAGCGAGGCTGGCCATTCGAGATCCCCATTCCGCCCGGTGCTCGGGTTGGCGGCGTGGTGTTGGCTGACCAGACAAAAAGTATCGACTACGTCGCGCGCCATGTCCGCTATGTTGCGGATTCGCCCCCAGGACTGGTCGAGGCGGTTTTGGCCCGGGTCGCCGCGATTTTATCGCTCTGAATGGGGCCAGCCGTCACCCCAAGGCCAGCGCCTCGCCAATCGTCCCCCGGCATTCACCAAAGCCGATCGAGGCGTAGCCATCCCGCCGCGCCGTGCCACGGAAAATGACCTCGTCACCATCCATCAGATAGGTGCGCGTCTCACCGCCCGGCAGCGACACCGGATTGCGCCCGCCGCGTGTCATCTCCAGCAGGCACCCCTCTGACCCCGGCACGGTCCCCGAGACCGTGCCGCTGCCGAACAGGTCCCCCGGCCGCAGGTCGCAGCCGTTGGACGTGTGGTGCGCCACCATCTGCGCTGCGGTCCAATACAGCATCGACGCATTTGCCCGCGACAGCACATGCGGCGCCGCCCCCGCCGCCCGCATCCGCGGCGTCAGCAACAGCACCTGGAAGTCGATGCCGAAGCACCCGCGCGCCTGATCCGCCACGTCGTTCAAATGCGGCAACGGCGCCGGATCGCCGGCCGGACGAGGCGGCTGCGCCATGCGGAACGGCGCCAGCGCCTCCGAGGTGACGATCCAGGGTGACACGAACGTCGAAAGACTCTTGGACAAAAACGGACCCAGAGGCTGCGACTCCCAGGCCTGGATATCGCGCGCCGACCAGTCGTTCAGCAGGCAGAACCCGGCGATGTGCCGCGACGCCTCGGCGATCGGAATGGGTGAGCCGAGTTCGTTGCCCGGTCCGATCCAGACGCCCAACTCCAGCTCGTAATCCAGGTTGCGGCAAGGCCCGAAATCCGGAGCATCCTGCTCCGGCAACTTACGTTGCCCGTTCGGCCGCCTTACCAAACCACCCCCCGTCCGCACCGAAGACGCTCGGCTATGATACGCGACAGGAACATATTTGTAGTTCGGCATCAGCGGATTGTCCGGCCGGTTGATCATACCCGCGGTGTGCGCGTGGTGAATCCCGGCAAAGAAATCGGTGAAGTCGCCAATGGCCGCCGGCAATTGCATCACGCACCCGGAGGCATCATGCACAAGCCGGCTGATGGCCCGGATCTTCGCTATACCAGCACCTTTGGCGTCCAGGATTTCGCCGACGCGGCGCCGCAACGCTTGGCGCGCGGCTGGCCCTGCTTCCAGCAACGGGTTCAAAGTCCGGCCGCTCGCCGCTTCGGCGGCCTCGCGCGCCGCACCGGAGAATAAATCGGCCTCCAGCGCCGCGCCGATGTCGAAAATGCTCTCCCCGATCGCAATGCCACCCCGAGCAGCGCCGCCTTGAGGGCTGAACACCCCAAGCGGAAGGTTTTGGATAGGGAATGTCGCGTGGCCGTTGGCGGATGCGATCCAACTGGTTCGGTCGGCAGCATGCGTCTCGTCGATCATCCGCGTTCTCCCCTGCGCTGCGCCCTGGATAGCGCGCGGCGGGGCTGAGGTAAAATCGCCGCACGCTTGCGCTGGCCGGCGGGGTGGATCAACGTCGGCAAAACAGCAAAAGTCGCCGGCAGGGAAACGAAACCATATGAGTCAGAAGCTGACACCGGAACTGATCGGGCGGGCGATCGACAAGATCACGCTGAACAACGCCCTGATCTTCATCATTGGCGTGGCGGCCTTCGGGTTTTTCTTCGACTCGTTCGATATCGTTATCGTCTCCTACGCGCTGCCGATGATCAGGCAGGAATTCCGACTCGACCCCACGCAGGTCGGCCTGATCGGTTCCTCGGCCCTCGCGGGGATGGGGCTGGGATCGTGGATGTGGGGCTGGGTCGCCGACCGCTGGGGCCGGCGTGTCGTGTTCGCGGCGACGGTGCTGATGTTCTCCATCTGCACCGGCATCGCCGGCCTGTCGATGTCGCTTGGTTTTCTGATCGGCGCCCGCTTCCTGACTGGCCTGGGTCTGGGCGGCATGGTGCCGATCGACCAGGCGCTGGTCGCCGAATATGCCCCCGCACGCATTCGCGGCCGGGTCAGCGCCATGCTGCCGCTGTGCTGGCCGATCGGCATCTTCGCCGCGGCCGGCGCCGGTCTTCTGATCGTGCCGCATCTGGGCTGGCGCTGGCTGTTCGCGCTGGGCGCGTTGCCGGCGGTGCTGGTCTTCTTCATCCGCCGGGGCGTCCCGGAATCGCCGCGCTGGCTGGCCGATCGAGGCCGGCACGACGAAGCCCGAACGTCCCTGGCCTATGTCGGTGTCAACGACACGATGATCGACCAGGCCCACCGTGAAATCGCCGCCGAACCCCTGACGCCACCGGTGCGCGATGCGACGTTCGGCGATCTGTTCACCCCGCGGTATGCCCGCCGGGTCGCGCATACCTGGCTGATGTGGTTCTGCTCCGGCTTTGCGGCAACCGCGTTCAGCGTGTGGCTGCCGTCGATTTTCGCGACTTATTACCATATCAACCTGACCCGGACGCTGGTCTATACATTCATCGTGGCGGGCACATCGGTGGTGGGGCGGGTGTTCGCGTTCAGCCTGATCGACCTGTTCGGCCGCAAGGCGCTGATCGTGATCGGCTATGGCGTCGCCGGCGGCGCGGCGCTGCTGTTCACCCAGGCAACGACGGAAACCGCGCTGCTGGCGACAGCGATGTTATACGGGTTCTTCGCCGATATCGGCTCGCTGGCGATGACGGTGTACACGCCGGAGGTCTACCCGGTGCGCATACGCGGCAAGGGGACCGCGATTGCCATGGGCTGGGGACGGTTCGGCGGCATGGTTTCGCCCGTCGTGGCGGGCTTGCTGATCAGCGCCGACAACCTGGCCCTGGTATGGGGACTGATGGCCGCGTTCCAATTCACCTCCGCCGGCCTGACCCTGCTGATGGCGCGCGAAACCAGCGGCCGCAATCTGGAAACGGTCGCCAAACCGGCGTGAAAAATATTGTATTATCAGAATTTCTTCGGAAAGCTGACCGATCTGGATTTGCACTCAGTCGCGTTGACATTGACGCCCCAACCTCGTGATGGCCCGGGGCCAGTCCGGGCCATCTGCCACCGTAATGTTGCCGGATCGGATGCCCCGGACTTCGCCGGCCCAAGACGAGCCTGATGTGTCAACGTCAACGGCGGCTGGCATAAGTTTCCACCGGCAGTCCCACCCGCCATGAATGAAACCCGGCCCGTCGGAGCCACGGCCATGGCTTTTCTTTTTTAAGGCGGATGAAGCGGGATAAGGGGAGATGAAGGGGGTTTGTTCCGCAAACAGGCTTGGGCGGTGATGCGGCGGATTTCGACTTTGGGTTGACCGAATATGATCCGAAATCCAAACATATTGCCGGTCGCCCGCAAGTAATTTCGGCGTTGCGGGACATGTACATCGCTCAGCGCGCCCACAACTTTGAGTTCGACGATGACCTGATCCTCGACCAGCAGGTCGGCGGTCTATTCGCCAACAATCACCTCGTCGCAAAAGACCACGATCCCCCGCCGCTGCACCCGGACTTTCGCATCTCATGCGCAAGGGCATTCTGGTAGACCTTCTCAACCAACCCATGATCGAGCGCATTGACCAACCCGAAAAGCACACCCAACAATCCGTTCGGTGACCGGCGTCCACAACCACGCATCCCCTTCATCCATCTGTATCCCGCTAATCCGCCTTATAAAACCTGCCTCAGCGTCCGTGCCGACGCCGGAAGGGGGCGCGAAGGTCTTAAGCTGCTTGTATTGAAGAACCATAAATCCCTCCGTACGATTCGGCGGCCCGCTATCGCTGCCATGCAGCAATAGTAACGACCCCAACGCTCAGTCCAGAAACGCCCGCAACTGTTGCAAGGCAAACGCCGGTCGTTCCCGCACCGAAGCGTACCCGGCGGCCGGCACTTCCACCACCCGACTGCCCGCGATGGTTTCATTCATCCATTTCGCCGCGTCCTTGAACGACTGGCGTTCGTTCGACCCCAGCATGATCAGCGTGGATGCGGTGACTTTCCTCGTCTGCTCCCGAGCATCGAGCATGGCGAGTGCCTCGCAGGCCAGGGCATAGCCTTCGCCGTCGCATGCCTCGAACGTCTCGCGCACGTGACGAACGTCCGGGCCGTTCTCGGTCAGCGAATCGGCGGTGAAGAACACCTGCATCAGAAACGGAATCAGGCTTTTCACCCCGTCCTTGCGCGCCGCCGCCGCCCGCACCGGCCAGTTGGCCCGTGACTCGTCATCGTAACGAGGCGAGCAATCGGCCAGCACCAGCCTGTCCACCATGTCGGGATAAGTGCCGGCGAAATGCTGCGCCACGCTGCCGCCCAGGGAGATACCCATCAGGTGAAACCGGGTCAGCCCGTCGCGCAACGCGACCTGACGCAGTTGTTCGGTCAATTCCGGCACGCCGTACTGGTGGCCGGGCAGCGGCGTCCCGGGATGACCGGGCAAGCTGTAGGCGATCAGCTCATTCCGCTCCATCAGCGGATCCAGCACGTCCCAGAAACGCCACGACTGACCAAGGCAATGGATCAGCACCAACGGCTTTCCCGAACCGCGCCGGTGCAGTTCGATCAGACCCGGATCGAGAGGTTTCGGGTTCCAGTTTTCCACAGACGGTTTCCTTTGCAGGCGTTTTTCGTTCACAGGCGGCCATGGAGTCCCGGCCGCGGCACACGGTCACACCGCCGGAAACGCGGCCTCATCCTGCGGATGCAGAACAAACCCCGCCGGACGGCCGTTTTTGCGAGCGGCGTCGGCAGGGGCCAGCGAAACGTCCCATGTCAGTGCATCGAACCGGTAGCCGTTCACCTTGTCGGCCGCTGTCGAAACGACAAACAGCAGCGGCGGCACCATCTCATCCGGCTCGACCAGCCTCGGTACCCGTCCCTCGCGGCTCCAGTCCTTCAGTTCCTGGTTCATGCCAGGCGTGTTCGCCCCAGCACCCGGATTGACGATATTCACCGTCATGCCGGACCCGGCGGCTTCCTTGGCCCAGATTTCCGTCGTCATCTCCAGCGCCGCCTTGGACGACCCGTAGGGAACCGACCCCTCCCGGTTCATCGTGTCCAGCTTGGTCGTCACGTTGACGATACGGCCCCAGCCCTGGTTCACCAGGATCGGCGCCACGCGGCGTCCCATCTGGTCGGCGGCGACATAGTTGGTGTCCATCACGTTCTGGATCACCTCGTCCTTCACCTCCCAGAATTTCCGGGGCTTTTCACGGCGAAATCGGGCGGGATCGATATAGGTGAAGGTCAGGCCGGCATTGTTGACCAGGATGTCCAGCCGCCCGAACACCGACAACGCCTCGGCTACCACCTTGTCGCAGGCCGCCGGGGACCGCAGGTCCGCGACCATCGGGCGGACATTCGTCGTCCCCTCCATGGGCGCGACATCCTCCGGCAGATGTCCGACAGCCAGGACCCGCACGCCCGATGCGGCCAGGCCCAAGGTCATGCCGCGCCCCAGGCCGCGCAGCCCACCCGTAACGATGGCGACCCGATCAGTCATGATGCACCTACTCCGCCGCTGCCGTGCTGGATGACCCCTCGGTCCGGAAATGCGGCATCACTTCCCTGGCGAAGCGGCGCAGGTTCTGCCGAGAGGTTCCGCCGCCGTTCAGCAGGATATATTCGACACCCTGCGCCTGCAGCCGTTCGATCTTGCGGCAGATTTCGTCCGGCGTGCCGTACAGCGCGCTTTCCTCACTGGCTTCCTTGGTGTCGGAGAATGCCATGATGCTGGCCGTGTTGTTGCCGTCGGGACGCTGGCTGATCGTGTGGAGGCGCCGTTGGCCGGCCATGCGCCGCTCCACCGCCGCTTCTTTCTCCGCCGCGGTATCCGCAACGAAAAACGCGCGCGCTACGCCGACCTGGGATGGATCGAAGCCAAACCCGTTGGCCAGCATCGCCGCTTTGTACGTATTGAAACGATTGATCGTCTCGTCGATCGAGGCGAACTGATCCAGCAGCAGATTGTGGCCGCGCGCGGCGACCTTGCGGATGCTCTCGGCATGGCCGGCGCCCTGCCAGAACGGCGGATGCGGCTTCTGGTTGGTCGGCGGCTCCACGATGATGTCGTCGAACTGCCAATACTTTCCGTGGAACGAAAACCGCTCGTTCGAGGTCCAGGATTTGGTGATGATATCGATGGATTCCTCGAAACGGGCACCGCCTTCCTCCATCGGAATGCGGAAACCGGCAAATTCGTTATGGCGGTAACCTTTGCCGATGCCGAAATCCAGCCGCCCGCCCGACAGCAGGTCCACGGTCGCGGCTTGTTCCGCCAGCAGCACGGGATTGTGCCAGGGCAGCACAAGAACAGCGGTGCCAAGCCGCAAGTTTGTTGTTTTAGCTCCGATCCAACTGAGCAGGTTCAGCGTGGCCGAGACCTGCCCAAACCCGGTGAAATGGTGCTCGACGATGAAGGAGCTGTGATAGCCCAGGCCCTCGGCTTCGATGAGGTATTCGATGTAGTCGTTGAATCCGGCGGCGCTATCGACGTCCGGTCCGCCGCGCTGCGCCTGGGCGGCGCCGAAAAGTCCAAAACGCATGGTTTGCCTCCCTGGGATCTTGGTCTCAAGCTTGTCTGGAGGTACCGGGAATGTCCACCCCAGCCGGAACTACATCGTCTTCCGTGGCACCGTCGCCAGGAAATCCCGCAGTTGTTGCTGCCAGAATTTCGCCATTCCGGTGGTGCCGTGACCGCGGGTCTCCGCACTGGCCGGAATCAACAGCAAATGCCCGTTCTTCACCCGCGTCAGCGCTTGGGTCATCAGCCCGGTTTCCGGCGGATTGCGCTCGTCGTCGGCCGAGTTGATCGCCAGCAGCGGTGCCGTGATCCGGTTCAGTTCCGGGGCCGGATCATAGTCGCGGGACGATTCCCATTGGTAAATGAAGTCATTGGCGTCAACCGGCGCCGGTGCCGCCAGGCGTTCATCCACCAGGGCGTCGGCTTTTTGCCGCGTCGGCGCCAGCGCCTGATAGGCCAGCGTCCCGCCACTGCTGGCGATGCCCATGAACACGTTCGCCAACCGCAGCGACGGTGGCTGCACGGTATAGTTTCCGTTGTCGTATGCCGGATCCCGCCGGATCGTTTCGATCATCATGCGCCGCAGCATCCAGTTGCGGCTGGCCATCGCGGTCGGCAGCGACGCCATCGGGGCCAGGGCATCCATGAAGCCAGGATGCGCTTCGCCCCACATCCAGGTCTGCATCCCACCCATCGAGTTTCCGATCACCAGGCGAAGATGGCCGATATGCAGGCCCTCGGACACCAACCGATACTGGGCCAGAACCATGTCGTCGTAGTTGTAGTGGGGGAACCTGGTTCGCAAACCCTCGGACGGCCGGGTCGATTGGCCGGCGCCGATCGCGTCGGGCAGGATAATGAAGTATTTCGCCGCATCCAGCGTCTGGCCGGGACCGAACAACTCGCCGGCGAAGCCCGGAGTCAGCATGGCATGGCCGGACTGGCCGGTGCCATGCAGGACCAGGACAGGCTGACCATCCGGATTGCCGATGGTGGTGTAGTGCAGCCGCAGCGCCGGCATAATGTCACCGGTATGGAACTTGAAGTCATGCGCGACCCAGTCGGCTTCCTTGGGGGCTGGATAGTCGGCGGCGACGGCCGACCCCGCCACCATGCAAAGAGCCGCGACCCATGCGGAACGCAACCAGTGGCGTGTTGTTTTCATTGCACTTTCCCCCGAACCTGAATGATCGTGCAAAAAAGCGCCCGCCGGGCGGTTTGTCACACACGAACGAACGTTACCCGGACGCACGAGACTGGCCAAGAGACCAGCCCCGGCTACCGATTATTGATCTGCATCAATGCGCCAGATCGAAGCAGGACCGCCTGGACCATGCGACAAGGGACACCGGTTCCCCATAGACGTTCACCGAAACCACGGGATTGGCCGCGATGCCGCGGGCGAACGATGACAAGTCGAACGATCTGCATGTTGCGCTGGCCGGCCTGGGATTGGCCGGAACGATCCTGATGGTGACGATCGTCGGCGCATTGCGGCTCGCCCAGGCCATGGGTCCGCGGATCGGCGATATCATCGCCTTCGACCCCACACGGACGGTTTCCTCCGACGACCAGACAGCGATCAAAGTGACACCACTGCTCCGGCCAGCCAGGGGTGCGTGTATACTGGACCCGCATGTCATGGCGCAGGCCGGCGGCAGCTTTATGATCGAAGCCACGTCGGCTGGGGCCGGCCGCGGGTATCGCCTGCGCTGGGCCGGCAGCCACACGAGCGACGGACCGACCGATTGCGGTTCGACAGGCGTGTTTCTGCTGAGCCACACCGATGTCGTGAAACTGAAGCTGTCATCGGGCCATTGAGCCGCGGCTGGCGAGCCTCAAACGATGGCGTCCGAGGGAAAGGCGGGCATCGGCCGGGGTATCAGATAGCCCTCCTCGAAGCCGGCGAGCGACGACAGCGACGCAAGATCATGAACGACGACAAGGTGGTCTTCGATCGTAACGAGACCTTCTTCCCGCAGGCAGCGGATCATCCGGTTGATGTGCGGGCCGCTGAGGCCCAGTACGTCGGCGATCAGCTCCTGCGTCAGCGGCAGCATATAGGACAGGTCGCCGGCCAGACCGGCGGCGCGCAGCCGGACAAGCAGTTCCAGGATCAGGTGCGCGAGCCGCTCATAGGCCGACCGGCGCCCGAGATCGACGAGATGCTCGCCGTCCATGGCGCTCTCGCATGCCGAAGACCAGAACAACGCGGCGGCAAGGCGCGGGAAATGCGTGAACATGCCGAACAACTTCGCGAACGAGATCGGTGCGACGACGACCTCGGTCAGCGAGGAGACCGAATTGACCGCGACCTGGAACAGGCAGGACGGAAATCCCATCAGGTCCCCGGGCAATCCCAGGTTCAGCACCTGCCGCTTGCCGTCGGGCAGCACCTTGTAGCGGGAGACAAACCCCTCGCACAGGATGAACAGCGTGTCGTACCGATGGCCCGCGACAATGATCTCCCGCCGCCGTGGCAGTTTTCGCCGCGGTTCGTGCAGGCCTCGCAGGAACTCGGCCTCGTCGTCGGTCATCGGCATGTAGGTTTGCAATCGCTCCAGCAGCGGGAAGGCTCGGGTGGACGTGGTTGATGATACGCATAGGCCTGTTTTTTGCGGCATCGCCAATCGGGTCATGTTCACCTCGACAACGCGTAGTGGGGCAACACGTATGGCCTGACGGAAAAGCGGTCTTCGGTAGGGCGGTCGATCCAAATTGGACCGATATCGTATCGAATAGGCGCGCGGTGAAGAAGAGATCCGCACCAGGCAAGGCGGGATCGAAGTCGCGGCGCATCGCCGGGCAAGACTCGGCATTAACCTGCGTCAATATGCCAGTTTGTGGCCGGCCTTACCAGGATTTGTATTTACTGCCATCGAGGGGGGTATCCGGTATGGACATCGCGTGCAGTGTCGATCTGGATTCGGGCATCGCTAACCATGTCCGGACCACTGTGACCACGGACGGCGAGGTCTCGCGTTCGGGTGTCGGCAAGCGGCCGGAGGCACTGCTGATCGCCGCCATCGCTTCGAGCTATGGCGTCACGCTGCGCGACAACCTGTCCGCCGCTGCCTTGCCACGGACAGGGGTTTTCGTGCGCGCGCATGGTGCCATCGCCCTGGTATCCGGAAAACCGAGACTGACCCGGGTGACCATCGATCCGGCCATTCGCGGAGCGGACAGGACGCAGCGGGATGCCTATCAACGGGCGGCCATCGCGGCGCGTGACGACTGCCTGATCGGCCGAGCGATAAGGGGGAACGTGGCGTATGTGGTGGGTGACGTCACGTTCGCGGCGGCGTAAGGCCGCTATGCGGTCTCCTGCGAGATATCCTGGTTGGTGTAGTCGGGCATCATGATGGTCGCGATGACGCTGACGACGGCGCAGAATGCGATGTAGACGGCGATCACGTAGCCCGATCCGGTGGCCGCCAGAAGCGCCGTTGCGATCAGCGGCGCCGGGCCGCCGGCGATAATCGAGGCAAGCTGGTAGCCGATCGAGCAGCCGCTGTAGCGCAGCCGCGGCGTGAAGCATTCCGCGATCAAAGCTGCCTGCGGCCCATACATAAGGTCATGCGGAACAAATGAAAGGACGATGCCAAGAAAAATCCAGCCAGGCAGCATGGTGTTCAGCATCGCGAAGTAGATGAAGCCGAATATCCCGGTCGCGACCGAACCGATCAAATACATCCGCTTGCGGCCGATCAGGTCGGACAGGTGTCCGGCCAGCGGAATCGTCACGAATGAGACCAGTCCTGCCGCGATCAGCGAGGTCAGCAGGAAGTCGCGCGGGGTGTGCAACACCTGGGTGCCGTAGGCGAAGACGAACGCCAGATAGATGTAGGCCGGGCCTTGTTCGGCCATGCGGGCGAAGGCGGCCAGGGCGACCTCGCGGGGTTGGCGTTTCAGCACCTCCAGGACGGGAACGCGCTCGATCTTTTCTTCGGCAACCAAGCGGCGGAAGGTCGGGGTTTCGAGGATACCGAGGCGGATGTAGAGGCCGACCCCGACCATGACGATGCTGAGCATGAACGGAATGCGCCAGCCCCAGACCAGGAACTGGTCGCCCGACAGCCAACTGAAGAAGAATACCGCGACGTTCGCCAGCAGCAGCCCGGCGGGGCCGCCGAATTGCGGCCAGGACGTGATGAAGCCGCGGTGTTTGTTGGTGCGGGCCCATTCCATCGCCAGCAGGACCGAACCACCCCACTCGCCGCCGACGCCGATGCCTTGGATAAAGCGGATGATGGTCAGGATCACCGCACCCCAGATCCCGATCGTGGCATAGCCCGGCACGAAACCCACGGCGAAGGTGGCGAGGCCGGTGATCAGAAGGGTGGCGATCAGCGCTGCCTTGCGGCCGATCCGGTCGCCGTAATGGCCGAAGATGGCGGCACCGATCGGGCGGGCGATGAAGCCGACGGTGTAGACGGCGAATGCCTCAAGGATGCCGACCAGCGGATCGGAGTGGGGGAAGAACAGCTTGCCGAAAACCAGGCCGGTGACGATGCTGTAGAGCAGGAAGTCGTACCACTCGATCGTCGTTCCGACCGCGCTGGCGATGACCGCTCGGCGCAGTTGCGCATGATGTTCTGATTCCGACAGAGTGTCCGACCAGTTCGCGGTCGTGGCCATGCGGCTGCCTCCCTGTATGACGAACGGTGCCGGCCTTTGGCCGGACGTTGGCTATCCGTCATATGTCGCATGGCGGGCGGGAGGGCTGCCCTGAACTGGGTTATTGATGCAGATCAATCAGATTAAGCGGCCTTTTTCAGGCGTTTGGCCTTGTTGCCGCGAAGTTGGCTTGGCGCGCTGCCGCCCTTGGCTCTGTCCAGCACGAAGCGGGCGTAGTCGTCCATGTCGCCATCGAACGGTTTCACGGTGCCGTCGGCGGCCAGCCACAAGCGGTCGGCGACCAGTTCCATCAGGGAGCGATCGTGGGTGATCAGGATGACGGCGCCTTGGTAGCCGTTCAGCGCGTCCAACAGGGCTCGGCGGCTGTCGATGTCCAGGTGGTTGGTGGGTTCGTCCAGGATCAGCAAATGCGGGGCGGCCATGGCGACGAGGTTCAGCAGCAGGCGGGCGCGTTCGCCGCCGGACAGGTTTTCGACCGTGGTGGACTGTTTTTCGAAATTGATGCCGAAGCCGGCGAGGCGGGATCGATGGGACGTTTCGGTGTCGTCGGGGCGTTCCCGGCGGATGATGTCGAGCGGGGTGTCGTTGGGGTCCAGGGCCTCGATCTGGTGCTGGTGGAACCAGCCGACCTTGATGCGGCGCTCGCGTTGCATGTGGCCGGATTGCAGTTGCAGGGCTCCGGCGGCCATTTTCGCGAACGTGGATTTGCCGGCGCCGTTGACACCGAGCAGACCGATGCGGTCGTCGACGTCGAGGCGGAGATTGAGGTTTTTCAGGACCGGTTCGCCGCCGTAGCCGACCGATGCGGACTCCAGGCCCATGAGCGGGGGCGCTAGTGGTCTTGTTGGGGAGGGCAGGGTGAAGGGGGCGACGCGTTCCTCGATGGTGGAGGAGACGGGTTCCATTTTCGCCAGGCGCTTCATGCGGGATTGGGCTTGCGCGGCTTTGCTGGCCTTGGCGCGGAAGCGGTCGACAAAGCTTTGCAGATGAGCGCGTTCGGCTTCCTGCTTGGCGGCGAAAGCGGAGAGCAGGCGGGCTTTCTCCGCTCGGCGCTTTTCGAAGTCGTCGTAGCCGCCGGTGTAGAGGTCTAGTTTCCCCGAGTGCAGATGCAGGATGGCGTCGACGGAGTTGTTCAGCAGTTCCCGGTCGTGGCTGATGATGATGGCGGCGTTGGGGTATTTGCGTAGGCGTGCCTCCAGCCACATCGCACCTTCGAGGTCGAGGTAGTTGGTGGGTTCGTCCAGCAGCAGCAGGTCGGGTTCGGCGAACAGGGCGGCGGCGAGGGCGACGCGCATGCGCCAGCCGCCGGAGAATTCCGACATCGGGCGTTGCAGGTCGGCGGTGGAAAAGCCCAGGCCGGCGAGGATTTCCCCGGCTTTGGCGGGGGCTCGGTCGGCGCCGATTTCTTCCAGGCGGGCGTAGATGTCGGCGATGCGTTCGGGTTCGGCGGTTTCCAACTCGGTATGCAGCGCGTCGCGCTGTTCGTCGGCGGCCAGGATGGTGTCCAGCAGGCTGACGGGCGTCGCGGGGTGCTCCTGGTCCACGCTGGCGATGCGGGCGCCCTTGGGGAGGTTGAATTCGCCGCCGTCTTGGGTGAGTTCGCCCAGGATCAGCTTGAACAGCGTCGATTTGCCGACGCCGTTGCGGCCGACCAGGCCGACCTTGGCGTTGGAGGGGATGAGCACGCTGGCGTGGTCGAAAAAGCGCCGTCCCCATGCGTTGAACACGAGGTCATCGATCTGCAGCATGGGTGAGATTCAGTCCGCGGGGAGGGGAGGCGCGGTGTCTACCCCGGGCTGGCGGAAATAGCGAGGCTTTCAGGTGGCGGGCTTACAGTTGTCATGGAGCGTTGGGCGGTTGGGGTGGCTGTCAGTCGGGATTGGGCTGTTGGGGCGGCGGGGAACTGGCGCCCGTCAGCAATTCGTTGGCGGTACTGCCGAGCGCGGCGGCTCGGATTGAGGCGGCGGACCGTTCGGCTGGCGGGAGGTGGGGGAGGCTGGCGGTGATTTCCGAAGCCTCATTGACCAGCGCGATGGCCCACATCTCCTGATGGCGCTTGTCGCCGGTTATCAGGGCTTGATCGGCGGTCTGTTCGGGCGGGGTGAGCAGGCGTGTCTCGGCTTCCCGGGCCAATATTTGGGCGGCCGCGGGGCTTAGGAATTCCCTGGGCTGGTCGTCGTCGTCCTCGGCTGGGGGTTCTGGTGTTGTCTCGGCGTGGTACGGGGTTGGGGTGTCACGGATGGGTTGCTGGAGGACTCGGCGGTTCTGTTCGGCGGATCGGTTGAGCGCGACGGCGTTGCCGCGCAGGCGGAGGGTCATGGAGAGGGAGATGTCGTCGTCCATCGACTGGCTGAGCGAGCCCAGGGCGGCGAGGCCACATGCGATGATCTGGGCGATGGCGATCAGGTCGGCGTGGTTGCGGGCGCGGTAGTCGTTGATGGTCTGGATCGCGGCCATGCGGGCGAGGGTTAGGTCGCCGGCGGTGACGCCGAGGAAGGTTGGGGCGAGGAGGGTGACGACGAGGGTTAGCAGGGGGTTGGTGGGGTGGGCTTCGGGTTGGTCGGTTTGGGTCATGGGGCGGGCCGTTGTGAGGTTTGGCGGAATTCTATCTTAGATTGTGAGATTTGTAAAGTAAATCTTCCTATATGAGATTGACTGAGAGAACGGTGGCGTGCGCCGTGGATTTTGTTCACAGACGTACCATGCAAGGCCTCATTGTCGGCCTCGTGCTCAACTAGGATTTTCGTGCAAGGAAATTTCGGTGTAGTAAGATCACCGCGCGGTGTAGCCAGGAATGGCGATGACCGTTAAGGAAATGGGGTCTGCCGTGGCAACGCGGTGGCCTTCTTCTCACCGGGGGGCGGAAAATGGGTGACGACTTCGATTGGAGCCAGATCGAAAAAGACGCGAAGGTTGTCAACGAAGCCCGCGAAACCGTAGTTTATTTGAACACTGAAAACGACGTAGTAATCCGACAACGCAAGAATTGGCCCGATGAACAAGAAGACCCCTTTTTGGTGATTCCTCTATATCGCGTGCGCGCATTGATCGACCGTCTCGATGTACTGCTGCTGGATGCGCATAAGCCTTCTGACATCGAATGAATGTCGGACAATGCCGTTTTGTGGTAAGTCTTAACAGTCGCACCGCTGGCTACGGCTGAAGCTCGCCTGGAGCGAATGATCTTGTACTTGTCATTTAGGAGATGAGCTAGCCGGACAGCCTCATTAAGAATCTCGGTGAACCTGTCCGCATAGTGGCTTACATCATGTGCTCTATAAAGGAAGCTCGCACCCAGCAGATAGATTTGATCTGTTGAGTGCCGCCTAACCTTCTTCGTAGTGTAGGATGGTGGGCAAAGAAAATACCCGGAATTATTACAGTATTTCAGATGGAATCAGACTGTCATACTATGCGTAATGTTATTTCTATACTGGAAGAATCCTTCGTAGGCGATAATGAGCGCCTTCGCGTCTGCATCGTTTGTATCATCATAGAGGGGACACGCGACCGAAGCGCCGCCTCGTTCTCTCGCAACCAGGCGATGATGTGCTGCCGATCCATGGCACTCTATATGGCACAAAACGCCACCGGTGCAGCCGCCAAATAGCGGTGCCGCTACACACCCTATTTCGGAGCGGAAAAGATCAGTCTTTTCGATGCTAAATATTGGGGGCAAATATCGAGCGGACCGTGTGAAAGCAGGCAGCCCGCGGCGAACCAGGTCAGGTTCCGTTGAGCCGTGATTGATGACGCCGCCACCGGATGTAAACCAAACCCCCCGGAGCCGCACAGCTTGCCATTGTTCCCAGCAGCATACGGACATCCAGGCCATGATGCCCCGTATGTGTCATCCAGGTTATGACGGCGAAGACCAGTACCGGAAACGCGATAGCCGCGAGGCGCCGCTGCGCGAATGGCGCGGTCATAGCACCGACGAATGTTGCCACTGCCAACGGGACAAAGAACATGATACCGGCTAGGACGGCCATGCCCAAGGTTCCGATTGGCGGCTGGAAATCCGAGGGCGCCTGGACGCCAACCTGCAACCCGAGCAGCTTCAGGGTCAGGAATACGCCCAACGCCATGGATGCGAGATACGCAACGGCCGCCATAAAGGCCGCTAACGCCCAGTGGGCGGCTTTCTCGATGACATGCATCACGGCCCGACGCTCGGGGTATCAGTGAAATCGACGCATAAGGAACGATAACATCAACACCGTCACGACTAGGGTCGTAGTGATTTTCCGCTTCTGGCTCATCCGGTAGACGACCCCCTGCTTCCGGGAATAGGTGTCGCCAGTCCAGATTACCAGCAGATAGGCCGGCATGAACACCAGGAACAACAGCACCATGAACCACGGCTTACGGAAATAGGGTATTTCGGCCCAGTCACGGTCGACAACCAATTCTTCTGCCATGAAATCCGCCTGCCTTGATCCAAGAGGGGATGCGCAATGCCAGCCTGTGACATCGCACGGTATGTTCACCCATTACCCAAACGAGTCGTAACTGGCAATCCGTGGATGAAGCGTGGAATACTCCCGGCTTAATATTTGTCACGTGTAACAGTGAGGTTGCGGCTCACCCGGGTCTGACCGGGCGTTCACCGCAGATTATCCGTTTTCACATGGTCCGCGTGATCGGGGGGTAAGGTGTGCGACCAACTGGACAGCAATTTGTGACGATCACGTACAGTCAGGACCCCTGCTTGCGAGCCTCTGGCTTACGCGGGTGCTCCCCGCGCGAACGTGCCTCAACCCAGGTCTTTGCATCGTCCCACGGCACGGTCTTTCCGGTCGCCATTATTTTCGCCCAGCGCTCATAAGCGACGCGATGGAATGCCTCGTCCTGTCCGTTGAGTCCTGATCCACTGAACTCCGCTTCGGCTTCCTCGGGAAACGCTTGGAAACGCAGCCCATCCGCCGAGAAATCCACATAGTTCGGCCATTCCAGACCGAGCCGGTCCATCGCGATCCGCATCTTCGTCACAAAATAGGTCGCATCGGCCATGGGGGCAAAGACGTTCCCCTTCGCGATCACCGGGGACAGGTCAACGTCGGCACTCACCCCATCGGACCATGTGACGGTCACGGTGTGATTCGGATGGGCGACGGCGTTGGCGATCCGATATAGCATTTGCTACTAAATACTCAGATCCAGCAAATTGTAATCCCTGATCCCCGCCTTCGCGTCCGCGTCCCAACGGTGCGTCTCACCCTCGTGCGGCGCATACACATACGAGGTCTCCTCCGGAAACCGCCGCGCCCGAGCGTCGATCGCGTAGCCGATCAGGCGGGCGCGTTCGGCGATACGGGGGGCGTCGTAGGTTGATGGTCCGTTGTGCAGGCCGCTGCCTGTCACGCCCAGGACCGACCGTCGGCGGTGGAAGCCGAAATTCACCGTTACCCGCGAATCGGGGCTGGTGTTGGCGAACGACCCATGCACCGCCTGGCGGTTGGTGATCGCCACGTCGCCTGGTTTGCACACGATCGGCACCGCGTCCGGCAACCGCTCGGTGCCCGCTGCCGCCGCCATCGCTCGGATATCGGCTTTGCCGGTCTTGTGGGAACCCGGAACCACCCACACGCCGTTCGCCGGGGTGCAGCCGTACAGTTGCGCCATGAAGTTGAAGCCGTGCGAGCCCTGGTCCCAATTAGGGCTGTTCCAGTGCGTCAAACCGTCCTGGTGCCACGCCACGGACGCGCCCAGGCCGGGTTCCTTGATGAACAGCGCCTCATTGAACGGCACGAAATCCTCGCCGTTCACCGCTGCTGCGACGGCCAGCAGCGCGGGGTGGCCGTAGACGCGCAAGGCGGCCTCGGAGAACTGCAGCGACCCGAGGATCAGATACACGACCTCCTTCGGGGCGTCGGCGGCGGCTTTCGGCTCGAACATCTTCACCGGATGACGCCCGCCGGCCAGGTCGGTGCCACCGAACGGGTCGCCGAGGGGCTTCGACCAGAACAGCGTCGGGGCTTTCTGGCCGGCACCGAGCGCGGGACGTCCCTTGGCATCCAATACCGCGCCTTTCTCGGCCGGCAGGCGGTCCAGGATGGCGTGCAGGTCGGCCTCGATATCGGCGAGTTCGTCGGCGCCCAGGACGCCCTCGAAGACGTAGAAGCCGCAGCGCCAGTAGGCGTCCAGGATGTCGGGGTGCACCGCGCCGTCGGCGGTAAAGCGGATCGGACCGCGATTGCCCAGGCTGAAGGCGCGCTGCTCGCCTTCGTGGAGGTAAGCCCGCATGGCGGCTTCCTCGGTGCCGTAATCGACCGTCAGGGTGTTCATCTGGTGTCCTCCGGTACGCTTGGTTTCAAGGCTTAATCAGGTCGATGGTTGCTGGCAATCGGCGCCGGCGAGTGGAAAATCCTATCCGCGTTCGCGCAATTGGCGCCGGATGATCTTGCCGGTCGCGGTCATCGGCAGTTCATCGACGAATTCCACGTGGCGCGGGTATTCGTGCGCCGCCAGGCGGCTTCGCACGAACGCCTGGATGTCGCGCGCCAGGTCGGGCGATCCGGTCACACCGGGCCTCAGCACGATCCAGGCCTTGACGGCCTCGGTCCGCACCGGGTCGGGGATGCCGGCGACGGCGGCCATGCTGACGGCGGCGTGTTTGATCAGGCAGTCCTCGATTTCGCCCGGGCCGATGCGATAGCCGGCGCTGGTGATCAGGTCGTCGGATCGGCCGGCGAACCACAGGTAGCCGTCTTCGTCCTGACGGGCCTGGTCGCCGGTCAGCAGGTAATCGCCGGCGTATTTCTCGGCCGTGGCGGTCGGGTTGTTCCAGTAGCCCAGGAACATCACCGGATCGGGGCGGCGCACGGCGACGGTGCCGATTTGGCCGGCGGGAACCTCGCGGCCGGCTTCGTCCACGATGGCGACGGTGTGCCCCGGGATGGCGCGACCCAGCGAGCCGGGACGGATGGGAAAAAGGGCGCCGTTGTTGCCGGCGACGAGGTTGCACTCGGTTTGGCCGTAGAACTCGTTCGGGGTCACGCCGAAGGTGGCGGTGGCCCAGTCCAGCAGTTCGGCACCCAGGGTTTCGCCGCCGCTGCCGATGCTGCGCAGGCCGGGGGTTGGCGGGACATTGGCCATGCGCATCAATTTCAACGCTGTGGGCGGCAGGAAGGTGTTGCGGATTTGGTGGCGAACCATCAGATCCACCGCCTCCAGCGGGTCGAATTTGCGCGCTCTGTGGGCCACCACGGGCATGCCGTGGTGCCAGGCCGGCAGCAGCACGTCCAGCAGGCCGCCGACCCAGGCCCAGTCGGCTGGGGTCCAGAACCGGTCGTTCGGTTGCGGGAAGAAATCCTGCGGCAATTCGACGCCGGGCAGGTGACCCAGCAGAACTCGATGAGCGTGCAGCGCGCCCTTGGGATTGCCGGTGGTGCCCGAGGTGTAAACCAGCAGGGCGGGATCGTCGGGGTTGGTATCGACCGGAACGAAACTGTCCGAGGCCCGGTCCAGCGCGGTCTCGAACGATCGCCCGTGGCCGATGACGTAGATATGCCGCAACGCCGGCAGCACAGGGTGCAGCGCACGCAGTTTCTCGGCGCCGGCCTCGTCGGTGACGATGCCCGTGGCACCGCTGTCGGACAGGCGGAACTGAAGCGCTTCCTCGCCGAACAGGGTGAACAGCGGGACGGAGATCAGGCCGGCCTTGAACGCGGCCAGATGGGCGATAGCGGTTTCCGGGGTTTGCGGCAGCAGGATCGCCAGGCGGTCGCCGCGGGCGAAGCCATGCGCGAGAAGGGTGTTGGCGAAGCGGTTGGACTGGCGGCGGAAATGGTCGAAGGAGAACTCGGTCGCCGCGCCGGATTCGGCAACGAAAATCAGCGCCAGGCGGCCGGTGCCGTCGGCGTGCCTGTCGCACGTATCGACGCCGATGTTGTAGCGGTTTGGTATCCGCCAGGCGAAGTCCTGGTAGAGCCGATCATAGTCGGTATGTCGCGTCAGCATGTCCAAGCCGCCTCCCGGTCCATCGGCGTTTCGTCAGAACCTGCCTTATCGGCGGGCGGGAGGCCAGGGGATCACAAACCCAAGCTGGGCAGGGCGCGTTCGTGGCGCAGCAGCCAGCGTTTCCGCTCGATGCCGCCGCCGTAGCCGGTCAGGGTTGCGTCGGCGCCGATCACCCGGTGGCAGGGGACGATGATGCTGATCGGGTTGGACCCGTTCGCCATGCCGACGGCGCGCATCGCCTTGGGCCGGCCCAGCCTGACGGCGAGGCTGCCATAGGTCGTGGTTTCGCCGGTTGGAATGGTGCGCAGGGCAGTCCACACCTCGCGCTGGAATGGGGTGCCCTCGGTCTTGACCGGCAGCGCATCGATCGCGGTCAGGTCGCCCTCGTAATAGGCCTCCATCGCCCGGCGGGCGGGTGTCGGCCCGGCTTTGGGTTCCAGTTGGACGGGACCGTAGTGCAGCCGCAGCAGGTGATGCAGGCGCGGGGCATGATCCTCCCAGTCCAGGGAACGAACGGTTTCTTCCGCGTCCGTCAGCAGCAGCATCGTGCCGATGGGGGTGGGGAAGGTTTCGACGAAGAACGGGTTCATGCGCTTGCCCACAGATGTTGGGCGGCGTAGGCGCGCCACGGCCGCCAGGTTTCCGCCCGGGCCAGCAGGGCGCTGGCGGTTGGGCGCAGGCCCGCCTGGTCCGCCATGGCCCGCATCAGGCCGATGTCGGCGGCGGGAAAGGCATCCGGTTCCCGCAACTGTCGCATGGCGATGTATTGCGCGGTCCATTCGCCGATGCCGGGCAGCGCGCGCAGTTGCGCAACCGCTTCCTCCAGCCCGCGTCCGGCGGCGAAGATATGCGGGTCGGCCACCACGGCGGCGGCGACGGCCAGCAGGGCGACACCGCGGGCCTTGGGCATGCCCATGGAAGCAGGATCGGTGCCGGCCAGCGTCGCCGGATCGGGAAACACGTGGGTCAGGGCGCCATCCGGGTCGCGCAGCTTCTCGCCGAAGCGGGCGACCAGGGTGCCGGCCAGCCGGATTGCGCCAGGGACGGTGATCTGCTGCCCCAGAACGGCTCGGACCGCCAGTTCGAAGCCGTCCCAGGCGCCGGGAACGCGCAGGCCCGGGCGGGCGGCGACCAGCGGCGCGAGGGCCGGGTCCTTGACCAGTTGCAGCCCGATCGCGTCCGGGTCGGCGGCCAAATCGAACACGCGCCGCAGGCGGGCGATGATCTGGGGCAGGGCAGACAATTTTGGGAACCGCACCGTGGCGTTCAGGGCGTTTTTATCGAGGACGGGACGAACCGTGACGGTGCCCTGGTGGCCGTCCAGTCCAATGGTACGGCGATAAACATCGCCCTCCACCGCCTCGACTCCGGTGATGGCTCGGACTCGAAGAAAACGCAGCATGGCGGGCCAGTCGTAGGGCGGACGGTAGCGCAGCAGCAGAGTGATCTCGCCCTTGGGGCCGGCCGAGATATCCAGTCCGGCGGACCGGCGCAACGCGGTGGGCGGGCGTTTGAACAGCGCCTGGAAGGTGTCGTTGAAGCGGCGCAGGCTGCCGAATCCGGCGGCCATGGCGACCTCGGTCATCGGCAGGCGGGTTTCGTGGATCAACTGCTTGGCGAGGAGGACGCGCCGGCTTTGCGCGACGGCGATGGGGGACGCACCAAGGTGCTGCTGGAACAGCCGGCGCAGTTGCCGTTCCCCCACGCCGACACGGTTGGCGAGGTCGTCGACGGAAGCCTCGTCCAGGGCACCCAGTTCCACCAGGGCGAGTGCGCGGGAGACGGTGTTGGACGCGCCACGCCAGGCACCTAGGTCGGGTGACGTCTCCGGCCGGCAGCGCAGGCAGGGGCGGAAGCCGGCTTCGTGTGCCGCGGCGGCGGTGGGAAAAAAGACGACGTTCGCGGAGCGTGGCGTGCGGGCCGGGCAGATCGGACGGCAGTAGATGCCGGTGGTTTTGACGCCGGTGAACAGCCGGCCATCGAAGCGGACGTCGCGGACGGCGATCGCCCGGTAGCACGCGTCGTGGTCGAGATCGAGGCTGTCGGCCGGGGTCATTGTCGCTTCGCTTGACGGGGTATCCGTGGCGGGCAGTGTCGGCCGCGGCCGGTATCCCGCCGGCGGTGTTCCGTGCCGGGACTTATCGCCGGTGTCGGCCGTCCGGATGGTGGCGAAATCCGGCGGATCTGCCTCGGTCATGTCGCGCCTTCCTGAATTGCGGCGGCATTATCGGGTTCTTCCTGGGAAAAGTCTGGCCGTTTTCGGACGTGATTGATTGGGGACGGCCGGGGTGTCACCACGACCAGGCTGATGTGCCAATGTCGACGTGGACCGGTCTAACCGGCCAGTAGCTCCGCCGCCAGGGCGTCCCATTCCTGGTCCAAACCGCCGACCGCCGGCGCCCGCCCGGCTCGGTTGTACCAATAGCGGGCATTCGCAAGGTCGGGCTCCTTGCGGTGCAGATACGCATGCACGGCCGCGCCCGTCGGCCCGGGATCGGCCTGTGCGCATTCATGGGCCTTGTCCCAATCGCCCTTGGCGTCCCACCACAACGCCTGCAACGGCAGTGATGCCGAGGCCGGCGGGGCCTCCTGCTGGACCGATGCCTGAAATGCCGGGAGGTCCATGGGTCAGGCCGCCTTTGCCGGCAGCAACAGCCGCCGCAGTTTGCGCACCGCACTGTCCGGCGTTGTCAGCACCGTCCTGCCGGTCGCCGCGGCGATCGCTTCGGCCGCTTGCGACAGGCTGAACTGTGCCAGCGCGATCACCTCGCAGTCCGACAGTGTTGCCGCGGCCCGCACCGCCGCCGCGTTGTGGCCGGCGCTGTCGCCGGCGTTCAGCGCGGCCAGCGCATCCGCGGCCAGACATGGCACCAGCGTCGCGTGCGGCGCCGCGGCGGCGAACTCGGGCGGCATGGAGGCCAGCGTCGGCGCGAACGTCGCCATCAGGCCGATGCGGCCGCGCGGACCGACCAGGGCGAGGGCTTCCTCGATCATCGCCTCATTCGGCTTCAGCACCGGTATGGCAGGGAATGCCCGAGCGGCGGCCTCGATGCAGGGGCCGAAGGCGGAACAGGTGAAGAGGATTGCATCCGCCCCGGTCTGCGTCGCGTAGCGCGCCAGTGCCAGGAACCGGTCGGTCATCGCCGGCGTCAATGCGCCGTCGCGGGCGAGGTCGGTCGCCAGGGAGTCGTCCAGCAGGTTCATTAGCGTCGCTTCCGGCCACAGCCGGCCGAATGCCTGCATGATCGGCTGGATGGACGGGGTCATGGCGTGGATCAGGGTGATGCGCATGGTCGAAAACTTGCGACAGGGCGGCGGCGACGGCAAGGGGTGGCGTGCTCACTACGCCGGCTGTCGCAATTTGGAATTTCGCTGGATTCGGCGTTGTCTTTGGCGGAGGGCAAGTTAAGCAAGAATTGGGGAGCAAAAATGAACGTAAATATCAGCTATGAATATGGTTCTTGCGGTGCCGTTTGTTGGCATGGCGCTGTTTCGTCTTCTCAGGTCATGGGCGGTCCTTGAGTACCGTTGGCAGCAAAGCAATCAAGCGCACACAGAGGCACACTGAGTTTGCACAGAGTTGCACAGAGATTCACTCGGTACGATCCAATGTAAGAGTGAAGAATATACCTGGGCGACGTCTAATCATTCGGAAATATTAATAATAAGTCGCAAATATGCTGCATGGCCGACGCCGTGTGTTACCCCAGGGGCCGTCCAACCATTCGCTGCGTTCATTTGCGGTTCCCAATCCTTGCCTGCCGACGGATGACATCGGCCCGATTTCAATACAGTTGTCCGGTGCCCGCCACACCGGCCACCGTATCGTGTTGACGCGCGCACCACCGGCGGACGAAGCTTCCCATCAACACAACGGCCGGGCAACACGGCCGCAGGGAGGAACAAATCATGGCCGCGATCAGCCAATCCGCGACCGAGGCCGCGCTGGAAAGCCAGCGCATCGGCCCGTTGCAACTTCGCGTCGCGGCGATCTGCATGCTGGCGCAAACCTTCGACGGCTATGACCTCAGCAGCATCGGCATGGCCGCGCCGGCGTTGTCGCAAGCCTGGCACCTGCCCGGCGCGGCCTTTGCCAGCACCTTCGTCATGTCCAGCATCGGCATCATGGTGGGGGCGCTGGCCTCCGGCCCGATCGGCGACCGCCTGGGCCGCAAACCGGTGCTGATCGCCAGCCTTGTCCTGCTGGTGGTGTCCTCCTTTGCCTGCGTGTACGTGACGACGATCCCGATGCTCGCGACGCTGCGCTTCGTCACAGGCCTGGGCATCGGCACCTTGATGCCGGTCACCGTGGCGCTGGCATCCGACTACCTGCCCAACCGCCTGCGCGCGAGCATGATTATGATCGTGTTCACCGGCGCACCGCTGGGCGGGTTCCTCGGCGGCCAACTGGTAGCGCAACTGCTGCCGGTCTACGGGTGGACGTCGATCTTCGTCGTCGGCGGTCTGCTGCCGCTGGCGCTGCTGCCCGTCACGCTGTTCTGGCTGCCGGAATC
Source organism: Acidisphaera sp. S103 (assembly GCF_009765975.1). Lineage (GTDB taxonomy): Bacteria > Pseudomonadota > Alphaproteobacteria > Acetobacterales > Acetobacteraceae > Rhodopila. The sequence continues at coordinate 210,963 of NZ_LMUJ01000063.1, forward strand.
GCCCCGGTTCCTGCTGAAGAAAGGCCGCTTGACGCCCGGCACCCGGGCGATGCTGCGGCGGTTGAACATCGAGCCGGATCAGGCCGATCAGACGCTGGACATCGCCACCGGCAACCCGGTCGCCGGGCTGTTCCGCGACGGGCTGGCCACCACCACGGTGTTGGTTTGGGTGCTGTATTTCGCCAATCTGCTCAGCATGTATCTGATCGGCTACTGGTTGCCGACGGTGCTGCATATGTCGGGGCTGACCCCGGCGGACTCAGTGTTCGCAGCCAGCCTGCGCGATGCGGGCCCGTTGTTGAGCATCTTCCTGATCGCACCGTTGAGTCACCGCTTCATGCCGCAGAGCGTGGTGGCGGTCAGCCTGGCCGGTGGCGTGGTGGCGATTGCCGTGGTCGGGCTGGTGAACCTGCCGTATCTGCCGCTGCTGGCGACGATCTTCCTGATCGGCTGCTGCACCACCGGCAGCATGACGGGGATCAACGGCATGATCGGGGCACTGTATCCGGCGAGGGTGCGCAATACCGGAATGGGCTGGGCGCTGGGTGTCGGGCGGCTGGGCGGCATCGGCGGCCCATGGTTGGGTGGCCTGCTGCTCGGGTTGGGCTGGCCGCCCCGGCAGATTTTCCTGTTCGCCTGCCTGACCGCACTGCTCGCGACGGTCAGCGTGGTGCTGCTGCGGTTTCAGGTACGGCGGGCGGGACCCCCGCC
>NZ_LMUJ01000063.1:211888-230130 GCF_009765975.1 Acidisphaera sp. S103
CTACGCCGCCACCGATGCCGCGCCAATGCCGTCGTGTGGATACTGCGTGGTCGCCGCAACATGCACGACGACTTCCACGCCGCCGCTGAAACCCGCAAACACCTCCGCCGGCAAGTCCGCTCGCCCATCCGTCCAGCGCAGATCCGGGGCGGCCTCATACGCATGGAACCCGTCCACCAGCCGCGCGTCATCAGCCTTCAGTACCACGAACCGCGTGCCCTGGCGCACCGCCACGCGCCGCAGCGCCACACCCAGCGACCGTGGATCGCGCGCCAGCCCAAGCTCCGCCGGCACCACCTCGCGGGAGGCGATGCAGACACTGTCCGGCCGGCGCTTCAGCCGGAATACATGCACGGGACCTTGCTGCTCGATCGCATCCACGCGCACACCGTCCACCAGAAGATGCAGGTCCGGATCGTCCGTCAGCGGCAGCCCAGGCCGAGCGCCCGCTCGGTCGAGAATCCGCCGCCACACCGCATCGACCACCGCTCCACCCGTCAGCACCGGCGCGCAAGGCGGCTTCGGCGGTTGATCCCAGCCGGCGTTGGCATTCTGGAACAGCCAGCGGTTGCCGTCGTCGCGGTAGCTCTCGGCCGCGGCGCCGTTGGCGACCAGCACGTCATGCGTATCCAGTTCCAGGTGGTAGACGGTCACTTCCTGCGCCCTGTCGTCCCACAGGATGTTGCGGTGGTTGACCAGGAATTCCACCGGGATCAGCACGCCGTCGAGATACAGCGAATGCCCCTTGGTGATGTGCAGGTCGCGGTGCGGCACATTGTCCGCCAGGGCGCCCTTGCGCACGATCACCGGGGTCGCCGGGCCGCGCTGTCCGCGTGTCGCCAGGCTGCGCCCGTGGCCGATCCAGCACAGACGCCGCGCGTGTCCGCTGAGAGTGACGATGGTGTCGCCGACGTGGAGTTTTTCCACCGGCACCTCGCCGTGGCCGGTCAGGATATGCGTGCCGGGCAGGAAGCAGGGGACAAGGGTGATGTCGGTGGCATTGCCCACCACGTTGAAGGTCAGGCTCTCGGGGGCGGCGAACTGCAATTCCAGGCCGGGACCGCTGCTCTCCGAAACGGTCAGGATATCGCCGTTGAACGTCAGCTTGGTCACGTCGGTGATGCCCGACAACGCGATCGTGTCGGTGGCGGTGAACCCGGCCATGATCGCGCCCGAGGCGGCCGACGGGCTGGTCAGGATCAGCGCGGCCTGGGTGCCGCCGAAGGCAACGGTCTCACCGGTGGCGAAGGCGCCACCCACCGACCATGATGCGCCGGCATCCAGCGCGATGCGGCCGAAATTGGTGAACGTGCCAATATTGCCGATGGTGCCGACCGAGGACCCGCTGGCCAGTTCCAGCGTGCTGTAGATGGCGGAGCCGATTGTGTTGCCACCGTTCACCTCGCCCAGGAACACGCCGCCCGGATCATCGATGATGCGATCGGCGACGCGATCGGCGACGCCGGTGCCGGCCGCGATGAAGGCATTGTCCGTGCCGAAGATCGTGCCCTGGTTGACCAGGGTCGTCTGGTAATACGCGACGACACCGTCGGCGCCGCCGCTGATGAGGCCGCCCACGGCATTGGTGACCGCACCCGGAGCGTGGATCCAGACCCCCGCGCCGTCGCCTATGCGGTCGACGGCCAGGATGGTGCCATGGTTGATGACCGTGCCGTCCACGTCGTCTGTCACGGAGCCGTAGATTTGCACGCCCATCCACTCGGACGTAATCCGGCCGCCAAGATTGTTGGTCACCAGGCCGCCGTCGTCCAACTGGATGCCGGCTCCGTTCCTGTATTCCGCATCGGCAATGCTGCCCGCATTCGCAACGGTGCCGGACGCGTTGAATATCTGGACGCCGAACGAATAGGACGCGATCGTGCCACCAGTGGCATTGCTCACCGTGCCGCCATCCGCCAATTCCGCGCCGATGGAAACGAACGTGCTGCCGGGCGGCAGGGATTCGACGGACGTGGCGATCGTGCCGGCGTTTATTACGGTGCCGGAGCCATAGAATATTTGAACGCCGTTCCAGTTGGACGTGATGGCGCCGCCCGCACTGTTGGTCACCACGCCGCCATCGTCCAACAGCACGCCCGCGGAGGCGAAAGCCGTGTCCGTCGACTTGAATTCCGCGAAAGCCGAGATGCTGCCCGCATTCAGTACGGTGCCCGGTTCGCTCGACACCAGGACCCCGAAGGTCGGCCCGGAGATATTGCCGGTGTTGGTGAGGCTGCCGCTGGCGCGCAAAAAGATCCCGGAATAGTCCACGCCGTACACGATGCCGGCATTGACGATCGTCGAGTTGTCACTTCCGCTGGTAAGGATACCGTCCACCAGCCCGTGGATGCGTCCGGGCGTCTGGTTGTCGATGGTCCCGCCGTCCAGCAAAACGACACCGACGGACGTATATCCGGCTATGTACCCTGCGTTCGTCACCGTGGCGACGATACTGCCCTGGGCGATCACGCCGATGTCACCGCCGGCGATGATCCCACCGGTCGTGTTGCTCAACGTGCCGCCGTCCGATAAAAAGACGCCGTAGACGGCATATCCGCCGATGTACCCCGCGTTTGTCACAGTGGCAACGGTATCGCGGCCGGCCTTCACGCCATATTCGTGGCCGGCGATGATCCCGTCCGCGGCATTGGTCACGGTCAAGGGGGCATTGCCGACAGCCAACACGCCATATTTGTAACCAGTGATGGTCCCACCCGCGGCGTTGGTCACGGTCAAGCGGGCATAGCCGAGAGCCAATACGCCGCTATTAAACCCGCCGATGATGCCGGTTGATGCGTTGCTTAACACGCCGCCGTCCAACAGTTCGACGCCGACGTTGTTCTGGCCGCTGATGGTACCCTGGTTGGAGACCGTGGCCTCGGTGCCGAACGCCAGAATGCCGTAGTCAGGGCTGGAGATCACAGCATTCAACGCGTTGGTGACGCTGCCGCCGGCGGTCAGCACGACACCGAAGCTTTGTTTTGTATCGCTGGTGCCAAGAATGGTTCCGGCGTTCGCCACGGAACCGCCGCCGCCGATGGCGACGCCCTCAAAATAACTGGAGATCAAGCCGCCGGCGGCGTTGCTGACACCGCCGCTGCCCAGTATCACGCCAGCGGATGTCGGGGTGAATGACCCACCGACGTAGTTGAAACCCGACCCGCCGGTACCCGTGGTCTGGATCGTTCCGTCGTTGACCACCGTGCCACTGCCCGCGACCGATATGCCGACCGCATAGCCGGCGACCGATCCGACGGTTGTGTTGGTGATCGCGCCGCCGCTGTCGAACAGCGCAATCCCGTCGGAGGCAACACTGTCGCCGGCCGCCAGAAGCGTCCCAGAATTGACAATAGACCAGTAACTGGCCAATTTGCTGTAAAGAGCGGCAGAATTGCCATTTGTAATCGTTACACCAGCAGCGACCGTAACCGGATTGTAGGCCGAAATGGTGAGATCACGGCCGGTCGTTGAATTGCTGGTGATAGTCAGGCCAGTCATCAGGTCTCTCCTAGGGCGCGGTCGGGGTCGTGCCCGAGGTGCCACGATCATACAATGAATGTCGTTGCCAGTATAGCCATTCCGGACAGAAACCGAGTGGTGTAATGTAACATTCGGCATACAATTTCGTATCGGTGCCGATCGCCGGCCGTTTGGCGCGCCAGACCATCGCCGGACCGCCGCAGGCTTGCACCCGGACCCCAACCTCCGCAGGATGGTTCGGGAGGCGACAAACATGGCCATTCACACCCAGGAACTGCATCCAGGATTCGCCGCCGAGGCCGGTTTTCTGGATCTCTCGCGGCCGCTCGACGGTGACGCCGTCGCGGCGGTCCAGGCGGCGATCGATGCATACCCTGTCCTGGTCTTTCGCGACCAGCGTCTGACCGACGGGCAGCTTCGCGATTTCGCCGCGTGTTTCGGACCGCTGGAAATCGGCCGTTCCGCCGCGCGTCCGGGCCGGCGGCGGCTGGCGATTCCGCAGATCGGCGACATCTCCAACCTCGATGTCGACAACAACGTCCGGGCGCTCGACGACCGCAGGCGGTTGGACGGGTTGGGGAACCGGCTGTGGCATACCGATGCATCCTACATGCCCGTGCCGGTGGTGCTGGGCATGCTGCATGCGGTTGTACTGCCGCCGCAAAGTCCGTTCGGCAATGGCGAAACCGAGTTCGCCGACATGCGCGCCGCCTACGACGCCCTGCCGCCGGCGACGCAACAAGCGGTCGATCCGCTGGTCGCCGAACACGACGTGTTCTGGTCGCGGGCGCAGATCGGCTTTACCGAATTTCCCGCCGGCGAACGCGAGCAATATCCGCCCTCGCAACAGCGCCTGGTGCGCCGCCATCCGGTCACTGGCCGGAAAAGCCTGTACCTGTCGGCGCATGCCTCGCACATCACCGGCTGGCCGGTCGCCGATGGGCGCCTGCTGCTGGTCGACCTGAACACGCACGCGACGCAATCTCGTTTCGTCTACAGCCATACCTGGCGGTTGGGCGACCTGGTGATCTGGGACAACCGCTGGACGATGCATCGCGGCCGTCCGCACGATGAAACCAAGGCACGCGATCTGCGGCGGGCGACGACGCTCGATACGGGATCGACACTGGAACAAGCCGCGTAAAGGAAGAACCGATGAGTCAGGCACTACAGGGCATTCGCGTCATCGACATGACGCATAACCAGGCCGGTCCGGCCTGCGCGCAGATACTGGGCTTCCTCGGCGCCGACGTGATCAAGCTGGAGGAACCGAAAGGTGGCGATGTCGCCCGCACCAACATGCGCGACAAGCCGGACAGCGACAGCCTGTTCTTCTTGATCCTGAACGCCAACAAACGCAGCCTGACGCTGAATCTGAAGACCGAGGACGGCAAGGCGCTGTTCCGCCGGCTGATCGGCGAATCCGACGTCCTGCTGGAGAATTTCGGCCCCGGCGCACTGGACCGGCTGGGCCTCGGCTACGATACGTTGTCAAAACTGAACCCGAAACTGATCTACGCCACGATCAAGGGGTTCGGCACCTACGGCCCGTACAGCGGCTACAAGAGTTTCGAGCCGATCGCGCAGGCGATGGGCGGCGCCATGGCGGTGACCGGCTTCCCGGAAAATCCGCCCACCTACGTGTTCCCCGCGATCGGTGATTCCGGCACCGGCATGCACATGGCGATCGGCATCCTGGCCGCGTTGCAACAGCGCCATGCGAGCGGAAAGGGGCAGCACGTGGAGGTGTCCATGCAGGATGCCGTGGTCAACCTGATCCGTGTCAGCCTGCGCGACCATCAGCGCTACGGCCATCCGCCGCCGCGCGTCGGCAACCAGCTTGGCCGTACTGTCCCCGGAACGACCTATCCGTGCGCCCCCGGTGGTCCCAACGACTACGTCTACATCTTCGTCCAACCACAGATGTTCAAGCCGTTTCTTACGGCGATCGGACAGCCGGAACTGGCGGACGATCCGCGTTTCCGGACCCCTGAGGCTCGGTGGGAAAACCGAGCGGCGTTCGATGCGATTACTGAGGCTTGGACGCGGCAGCGGACGAAGCATGAGGTGATGGCGATCCTGGGCGAGGCAGGTGTCCCAAGCGGCGCCTGCCAGGACACCGGCGAAGTGCTCGCCGACCCGCATCTGCGCGCCCGCGACATGATCGTAGACGTCGATTTCCCGACCCGGGGCACCTATCAGACCGTCGGCTGCCCGATCAAGCTGTCGGACTCGCCGGCGGAGATCACCCGCCCACCGCTGCTGGGCGAGCATACCGGGGATGTGCTGGCGTCGCTGTGCGGTGTCGGTCCGGAGGAATTGAAGCGCCTGCGGGAAACCGGGGTGGTGTAGACCGTGGCCAGGGTGGGACGATCTGCGCGACATCCTGGCGCTTTACCGGAATCTGGATCCCGATGACCCCCCAGCCTCCTTATGATATGATCGGGTGGGTGAAGCTTGCGCCGGGTTCGGGCAGGCAAGCTTCGTTAACGGCGGGCTGACCGACAGGCCGGTATTTGTTTCGAGCCTGCTTTTTCGACGCAGAGCGCGCAGGGCGGAGCGCAGCGCGCGCAGAGAAGATTCTCACACGAAAGTCCCCACAAACACCGCAAAAATCCTTCTCTGCGTGCCCTGCGCTCCGCCCTGCGCGCTCTGCGTCGAAAGCGGACTGTGTCCGCACACCGGCCGTGCCCTGTCAGCGCGGCCCACCCCAGGACAAGACCGTCAGGATACGAGGATAAATCATTCCGCCGGATACCAATCGAACGTCTATGGGGGCTGGCCGATCGCCTGCTTCTGATCCTGGGACTTGCGGCAAAATAACCGGATCGTCTGCCGACCCCCTCAAGGCCGCCATCCACGCGTTAAGGATGGCGGCCTTGCGCCCACCAAGACGGGATTGGGCGACACAGCCAACGTCGCAGCACCTATGTATCCAAGGAGCCTCAACACCCATGATAGCCCGTCAAAGGTGCCCGCCTGTCGGCGCAACCCAGCTTGCACCCGTATTTGTCTTATCGTTACAGGCCGCACGACTATAATAGTATGCACTGTTAAGAATTGGCTAATGAATATTTAACCATAACGAGTTTGACAACCGGGATGGGATTTGCCACCGTAGCACGGCGATTGATATTTCGTTCCGGGAATTAGACGTTCGGCAAATGCGGTATGCGGCCGGCGAGAACTCATATGTATGTAGATACAGAGAAAAACCGAGACTGGAACCGGGTTGCCGCTGATCAGCCCGCGTTTCACGTCGGATTTTTCCTTCGGGGGACAGTCAATAAGACCGCATCGCGCTCCGCTGGTGGCGCGATGGCAGGTCCGTTGATGCGAAACGCGGTCCCACACCAGGTCAGGAGGCATCGGTGACGATTCTAGCGGGCGGTACCGTCCAAGTCCTGTCGATCGGACCCGACGCCTATATCTGGGTGAACCAATATGGCGGCCTGTGGAACGCGGTGCCGAACTGGATGGATGTTTCCACCGGTTTGGCCGCCTCCAGCGTGCCGAACGCCAGCAACGCCGTTACCATCACCGGCGGCACCAACGAGAATTTCACCGCTATCATCGGAACCGGCGGCGCCGCCCAGCTTGCGATCGCCAACGACGTGTTGCTGTGGGGAACGGTCGCCGTCGCCGGGGCGGTCACGCTTGGCAGTGCCGCCGATCTCGATCTCGACGGCGGGGCCAGCCTGACCGCCGGCAGCCTGGCGCTGGGCAACGGTGCGTCGCTGGAGGTTGGCGGCGGCAGCGCCCTGACGGTGTCCGGCGGCGCTGCGCTGACCAGCGGCTTCCTGGCCGCGATCGACGGCAGTGCCATCCAGCTTGGCGGGCTGGTCGCCAACACGGTCAACATCGGCTACCCGGCCGCGACCGGACTGATCGCGGTGGACGACGATTCCGCGATCGAGGTCGGGACCGCCGGCGGCGCGGCGCTGGGGGTTATCACCATCGACACCGGCCTGACCGCCGCGGCCACCGGCACCATCGACGGCAACCTGATCGTCAACGGCGTGCTGGGGGTGCAGGCGCATGGCAGCCTGACCATCGACGTCGGCGACCCGTTCGGCAGCGGCCAGGCCATCGGCGGCACCGGCACCCTGGTCCTCAGCGAGAACAGCGTACTCACGCTCGGTGTTGCCGACAGCGCCGCCGTCGCGTTCGGCGGGCCCGATGGCACCCTGATCGCCGATGCGCCACCCAGCGGTACCATCGTCGGGTTCACCTCGGGCGACATCATCGAGATCGCCGGGTCCGGGACTGTCGTGGCCACCGGCCTGACCTACGTCCAGACCAGCAACACCATCGCCACACTGACCCTGACCAAGGGCGGCAACCCCGTCGGCACGCTGAGACTGGCCGGCAATTATGCGGGCGATTTGTTCCACCTCAGCCTCGATACCGCGGGCGACGGGCTGATCACGTTGCAGACCGTCGGCACGGCCCCGGTGCAGCCGGCCGTGATTATCGGCACCGCCGGGTATGACGTGCTGGCCGCCACCGCGAACAACCAGACGCTGACCGGCCTCGGAGGCGGCGATTCGCTCGGTGCGGGTTCGTTCACCGGCATCGATTTCAAGGATACCAGCGCCGACCTGAACGGCAGCGCGATCGCCTCCTTCGGCACCACCGATCTGGTCGACCTGACCGACATGAACCCGGCCACGGTCTCGGTCACCTATGTGCCGGGCACCAACGCGGCGGCCTCGCTGGTGGTGACGGACGGGACGCATACCGCGACGATCGGTATTTCGTTCACCGCCGGGCTGCCCGCCGGGTTCTTCGCGACGAACGCGGACGGGACGGGCGGTACCGACGTGCGGTATGTCGGGGCCAACACCGACACCTATGCGTTCATAGGCAACCCCGGCGGCGGCTACGGCACCGCCTCGATGTGGCAGGACATCACCACCGGCACTATCGCGAACGTACCACCCAGCTACGGCAACACCGTGACGATAGCCGGGGGACCGGGCGGATACGCCGATGTCACGGGAAACGGCTTCGCGGCCAGTCTTGTCACCACCGGCAGCGTGCTGCTGTGGGACAGCCTGAACGCCGGCAGCAAGCTGGCCGGGGTCAGCGGCGTGCTGACGCAGACCGGCACGCTGGCGCTGGACGGGCAGGCGTCGCTGGTGCTGGCCGGGTCGGCCAGCGTCGGCGGCCTGGTGGAAATTGGCGACGGCAGCACCGTGACCGCGGCGGGCGGGCTGGTGTTTTCCAGCAACAGCGCCGGATTGCTGGCGATCGACCACGGTTCGGCCCGGTTTTCATCCGTCCTGGGCACCAATGGCGGAACCCAGTTCGACACGTCGGTCATCGCCGTGGACCCGACCGGCTCCATCGCGTTCGGGGCAACCGGCACCGCGGCGGCCGGCGCACTGACGATCGAGAGCGGGACCACCGTGGACCTGGCCGGCGCCATCGACGGCAACGTCGTGGTGAACGGCACTCTGGTCGTGGCCGGGACGCTGGCGGTCGCCGCGTTCGGCGCGTCCGCCCCGTCGGTCAGCGGCAACGGCACGATCGAGCTGACCTATGGCGATACGCTGACCCTCGGCGGGCCGGATAGCACCGCGATCCTGTTCAGCCAGACCGCCGCCGGCAGCTTTTCCGGCAATACCGAGATCCTGGCGCTGCCGGCCACCATGCCCACCGGCCTGATCAGCGGATACACCGCGGGCGACGTCATCACCGTGGCCTTGGTCGTCACCAACCTGACCTACAACCAGGTCGGCAGCGTGGGCCGGCTGACGCTGCTGGACGGCGGCACCGCCGTCGGCGTGCTGGCGCTGTCCGGCACCTATACCGCCACCCAGTTCCAGGTGCAGTTGGCGGCCAATGGCCTGTCGAGCGCCATCACCTATGCCGTGACGCCCGGCACCGCCGGCGGCAACTCGGTCAGCGGCACGGCCGACCTCTATACCTGGAACAACATCAACGGCGGCGTCTGGGGCAACGCCAGCAACTGGACCGACGTCACCGCCGGCGGCACGCCCACGGCCGCGCCGGGCGCCGGCAACGCGGTCACCATCAACGACACCACGGGCGCGTGGACCCCCCAGGTCATCGCCGGGCCGGAAGCTGCGGCTTCGCTGACCGTCAGCGGCGCCGCCAACACGATATTGATGTGGAACATCGCCATCACCGGGCTGTTCTCCGTCGCCGAGTTCGGCACCGTGTCCCCCGAGGTCGCGCTGTACAGCGGCGCCAACCTCAGCGCCGGCAGCCTGAGCGTCGCCTCGCTGCTGCGCGTCGCCGATGCCAGCCTGATGACCATCGTCGGATCGGGCACCGGCACGTTCATCTCCGGTGAGCTGGCCGTGGGCAGCGACAGCATCGTCCGGGTGGAGGGCGGCACCAGCGTGATCTCCGGCACCGTTGCCGTCGACGGCACGTCCAGCGTCGAGTTCGGCACCGCCGGCACTGCGAAGGCGGGCACGCTGACCATCGACAACGGGCAGGCGCCGGACCTTCAGGGCGTGGCGGTGATCGCGGCCAACGTGGTGGTCAACGGCAGCCTGCTGGTCTACGCCGGCACCATCGAAGGCTTCGGTGGCACGGTGGGTGCGATCACCGGGACCGGGACCATCACGATCGGCGCGCTGGGCGCCTCCGGTTCCCTGGTGCTGGACGCGTCCGACACCGTCGCGATCGATTTCGGAGTCTATGAAGTCAACAATGTCCCCTATGCGTTTGAAAGCCTGGAACTGCAAAGCTCGCTGCGGATCGGCACGATCGCCGGTTTCATCGCCGGCGACACCATCATCATCGACCAGGACGTCACCGGCGCCGCCTTCACCCAGACCAACGGCACCCAGGGCACGCTGACGCTGACCGACGGCGCCACGGTCGTGGGGACGCTGACATTCGCCGGAAATTATGCGGGCAGCCTGTTCCAACTGGATGTCGCGCCCGAGACCGGGGTCGCCACCATCTCCCTGCAAACCGCGACCAACTCCACCGGCAGCGCCGCGGCCAGCACGAACGGCGACGCCTATGACTGGATCGGCGCCAGTGGCGGAAGCTGGACCACCGCCGCCAACTGGGAAGACGTGACGACGGGCACCCAACCCGCCACGGTGGCGGGCGCTGGCAACGTGGTCCTGGTCGCCGGCAGCATCGGGGTCGGCCAATACACCACGATCGGCGGCAACGGTTCGGCTGTGGACTTCACCGTCACCGGCAACGTGATGCTGACCGGCCAGCTCAACGTCGCCGGGTCGGTGCATGTCTCGACCGGGTCCGGCCCCGCCGCCGCGCTGACGCTGCAGGCCGGCGCCCGGCTGACGGCCGGCGGGTCGGCGCAGATTTTCGGCCGGATGGAGGTCGAGGACGGCAGTTCCGCCGTGATGCCGGGCTATGCCCTGCTGTATGGCGCGTCGCTGCTGGTGCTGGACGGCAGCACCGTGCAGGCCGGCGGGCTGATCGGCGACAGCGCCGGCGACGTGATCGCGGTGGACGCCGATTCCGTCATGAAGATCGGCACTGCCGCCAACACCGCGGCCGGCACATTGACCATAGCGGCCGGCGCGCCCGCCGAATTCAGCGGCCTGATCTATGCCAGCCTGGTCGACAACGGCCAGTTCCGGGTCAGTGGCGGCGGCACCCTGCTGATCGACATGAACACCACGGCGGAGGACGATCCGTACGCCAGCAGTCCCACCATCAGCGGCAGCGGCCTGCTGCTGCTGACCGAGGGCAGCACGCTGGGTCTCGGCGTGGTCGACAGCGCTGCGATCCAGTTCGTCGGGCCCGATGCGACGCTGATGCTGGCGGCGATCCCGACCGCCACCATCACCGGCTTCACCGCCGGCGACCAGATCCAGTTGGACCAGACGGTCACCGGCGTGACCTACACCCAGACCACTGCCAGCACCGCGACCCTGACGCTGACCGACGGCGCCAGCAGCGTCGGCGTGCTGAAGCTGGCCGGCAGCTACGCCGGGAACTACGCATTCCATCTCGACACCGCCCCGAACGGCGACACGGCGGTGATCACCTTGCAATCGCTGCTGATCGCACCCGGCCAGATGACGCTGATCGGGGGCACCGTGGGGGCGGATTCGCTGGTTGCCACCGCCAACGGCCAGACCATCACCGGCGATGGCGGCGGCGACGTCCTCAGCGGCGGCGTCTACACCGGGATCGATTTCAAGGACTACTCCGTCTACCTCAGCGGCAGCGCGATCCAGGATTTCGCGACGTCCGACATGGTGGATTTTATCGACATGAACCCGGCCACCGCGAGCGAGACCTATTCCAACGGCATCCTGTCGATATCGGACGGCACCCATGCGGCGACGCTGAGCCTGGCGTTCGCCAGCACCCCGGCGACCGGGTCGTTCCACATCGCCAGCGACGGCGCGTCGGGCACCAAGCTGACCTGGTCCTGAGGCACTGGCCTCCACAAAATACCGTGAACGGCCGCGAATCCGTGCGCACTGGCGGCCCTGATTTTCCAATCTCGTCCGGCCCCGGCAACAGAGTGCGGCGGCCCGCGGGTTGCGTCCCGCATTGCCGGACGATTTGATCGAATTAGACAAAAATCATGAGAACGACCCACCGGCCTTCGACGGCCATACAATCCGGACGGCACCCGGCGGCCTGAATCCTCCGACAGGGTGCGGGCCTTGCGCGGGCGGATGATCCGCGCTGAGTAGCCCGCGTCGAGCGACACAGGAGGGAACCATGCCGGAGTCAGAACGGGTTGACGTGCTTGTCCTTGGCAGCGGTCAGGGCGGCAAGTTGCTTGCGTGGCACATGGCTCGGGCGGGCCGGCGCACCGCGGTGGTGGAGCGGCGCTATGTCGGCGGCTCCTGCCCCAACATCGCCTGCATGCCCAGCAAGAACGAGGTCTGGAGCGCTCGTGTCGCGCACGTTGTCCGGCACGCGGCGGCCTTCGGCACGACGACCGGAAGCGTCGCGATCGACATGGCGACGGTTCGCCGGCGCAAGCGCGAGATGGTCGAGCACGAGGTCGCCCTGCACCTGGAGAACTACCGGCAGAGCGGCGCCGAACTGATCATGGGAAGCGGGCGCCTCATCGGGCCGAAAACGGTTGAGGTGCAACTCAACGACGGCGGCACCCGCGTGCTGACGGCGGAGCACCTGTTTCTCAATCTGGGATCGCATGCGGCGATGCCGGCCGTGCCCGGCCTGGAAGCGGCCCGCCCGCTTACGCATATCGAAGCGCTGGAGCTGGATGCCGTGCCCCCGCATCTGATCGTGTTCGGCGGCGGCTATGTCGGCCTGGAGATGGCGCAGGCGTTCCGCCGGTTCGGCAGCCAGGTCACGATCATCGAAGCCGGCCCTCAACTCATCAGCCGTGAGGATCCGGACGTCGCGGACGCCATGCAGCGGGTCCTGGTCGAGGAAGGCGTTCGGCTCGTGCTGTCCGCCAACACGGTGGACGTCAGCGGCCGTTCCGGCGACGAAGTGACCCTGACCGTCCGCACGCCGGCCGGCGAGGAGACGATCCAGGGAAGCGATATCCTGGTCGCGGCGGGGCGCGTCCCCAACACGGCCGGAATCGGGCTTGAGGAAGCCGGCATCGCGCTGGATGCGCGCGGCATCATCCGCGTGAACGACCGGCTTGAAACGACGGCGCCCGATGTCTGGGCTCTGGGCGAGTGTGCCGGCAGCCCGCAGTTCACCCACGTATCGGTCGACGACTTCCGCATCATCGCCGACAACCTGGCCGGCGGAACCCGCGGCACGGGCGACCGGCTGGTGCCCTATTGCGTGTTCACCGATCCGCCGCTCGCCCATGTCGGACTCAGCGAACGGGACGCACAACGCATGGGCATCGCCGTGCGCGTCGCCACGCTGCCGATGGAAGCCGTGCTGCGGACGCACACCACGGGCGAGGCAACCGGCTTCATGAAGGCGCTCATCGGCGACGACGATCGCATCCTCGGCTTCACGATGATCGGCTCCGAGGCGGGTGAGGTCATGGCCGTGATGCAGACGGCGATGCTGGCGGGGCTGCCCTATCCCAAGCTCCGCGACGCCGTCATCGCGCATCTGACGGTGGCGGAGGGCGTGGGATTCCTGCTGGGGAACGTGCCGCCTCGCTGAAGGCGGCGGACGTTGCCTCGTCCTGCCGCATTTGAGACCTTCCCCGATGGGATGCCAATTGGCGGAGCTTGGGAAACCGGCCCCAAGGACACCTGCGTCCCCCGGCGGGCGACGTGATGATCACCGTCTCGTCGCTGACGATTCCTTCGAGCCAAAGGGGTCCAGCCATCGCTGATGCTCAACGAACCGCCCGGCCGACATATCGATAAAGGTGCGGACCGTTGCCGCCAGGTAGCGCCGGTGCGGGTAGATTGCGTTGATTGCGAACTCGACGGGCCGGTACTCGGGTAAAAGCGATACCAATGTGCCGGATCTGACTTCCTCCTCCGCGATAAAGGGCGCGACGAGGGCGAGACCGCCACCGTTGAGAAGGATCGTGCGATAGATCGCGGCGCTGCTGGTGAGCAGGTTGCCGGACACACGTACGGTGGCCGGTTTTCCGTCCGGGTCGGTGAAGTGCCATTCATCGCCGAATGGGTAATGCGCATATCGCAGGCAATTATGGGCGGCGAGATCGGCGAGGCAAACGGGCGCCGGATGATTTTCGAGATAACGCGGCGCGCAGCACAAGGTATGGCGCCACCCGACCAGCCGGCGCACGATCAGGCTCGAATCCGGCGGCACGACCGCGCGGATGGCAAGATCGAACCCTTCCTCGACGAGACCGGCCATCTGGTTGCCTGTCCGCAGATCGATCGTCACTTCGGGAAAATCCTCCAGGAAGTGTGCCACGACCGGCGCGATGAAGCGGGCGATATTCGTGTCGCAAAAGATCCGCAACCGGCCGCGTGGCGTCAGTTGCAATGCGCTCGCGATCCGATCGGCCTCGTCGAAGTCGGTCAGGATCTGCGCGCAGCGCTCGTAATATTCGCGCCCGATCTCCGTCAGGCCGACTTTGCGCGTGGTGCGATTGAGGAGACGCGCACCGAGCCGCTCCTCCAGGGCCTTCACATGCTGGCTGACCATGCTCGGCGAAATGTCGAGCCGCGCCGCGGCACCGGCAAAGCTGCCGATTTCCGCGACCTTGGCGAAAACGCGCATGGTGTCGAAGCGGTCCATTGCGGCACCAACTGTGAAGCATTGGCATATAGTCTATGCGGGAAATTCGCATTATCAAACGGCGGCGCAGTTTCCATCTTCTGACCCGAACCCAGAATTGAAAGAGTGCCGGGCGTTTTCCGGCGCCCGCGGGTGGCTGGAGATGCGATTATGAGCGTTAGCAAATCCGTTATGATGGACGGCCCGGAAAGACTTGCCTATGCGGGGTCCCCGGACATAACCGTGGCCAAGACCCCTGTGCGCAGCCGGTGGTCGCTAAAACACCTGTTGATCGCCGCCGGGGCGCTGCTGTTTCTCGCGGTGGCCGGGCGTTTCGGCTATTCCTATTGGACAACCGGCCGCTTTCTGGTGTCGACCGACGACGCTTACGTGGAGGCGCACTCGGTCCTGATCAGCCCCAAGATATCGGGCTATATCTCCGAGGTCCCGGTCGATGACAACCAGGCGGTCAAGGCCGGCCAGGCGCTGGCCAGGATCGACCCGCGCGATTACCAGACCGCGCTCGACCAGGCCCGCGCGAACGTCATGGCGGCGCAGGCCAACATCGACACCTTGAACCAGCAGATCGCCCAGCAAAAGCTTGTGGTCGAACAGGACCGTCAGCAGGTCGCTTCGGATCAGGCGGCGCTGGTCTATTCGCAGCAGGATTTCCAGCGCTACACCAACCTGGCCAAGGACGGCTGGGGCACTGTGCAGCGGGCCCAGCAGACACAGGCCGATATTCGCGAGAAGGACGCCGCGGTTCAACACGACACCGCGGTCGTTGCCGCCGCCGCCAAGCAGATCAACGTTTTCGAGGCACAGCTCGCCCAGGCCGGCGCGATGCTCGCGCAACAACAGGCGAGCGAGCACCAGGCTGAGCTGAACCTGAGCTACACCGCGATCACGGCGCCGGTCGACGGCACCGTCGGGGTCCGCACGTTGCGGGTCGGCGAATACGTCCAGGCCGGGACCCAACTGATGGCGGTGGTGCCGCTGCAGGCGGTCTACATCACCGCGAATTACAAGGAGACCCAGTTGACCGATGTGCGTCCCGGCCAGCCGGTCACACTCGACGTCGACACCTTCCCGGGTACCACGGTGCGCGGCCACGTCGACAGCCTCGCGCCGGCGAGCGGCCAGGAATTCGCATTGCTGCCGCCCGATAACGCGACCGGCAACTTCACCAAGATCGTCCAGCGCATCCCGGTCAAGATCGTCGTCGATGCCGATGACCCGCTGGCCAATCTGCTGCGCCCGGGCATGTCGGTCGAACCGACGATTGATACGAAGCCGGGCGATACCAAAACGGCCGCCCGGGTCGGGAGGGCGTTGTGAGCGAGACCGGCGAACCGCCGGTCACACTCAAGACCTGGATCACGGTCGGCGGCGCGCTGATCGGCGCCTTCATGGCGGTGCTCAACATCCAGATCACCAACGCCTCGCTGCCCTATATCGAGGGCGGCATCGGCACCGGCGGTGTCTACGGCACCTGGATATCGACTGCTTATCTGATCGGCGAGATCATCGTCATCCCGCTGACGGACTTCCTCAGCCGGGTGTTTTCCCTGCGGCGCTACCTGCTGATCAACGTGGCGCTGTTCCTGTTCTTCTCGGCGCTGTGCGGCCAGGCGACCAGCCTCAGCGAGATGATCGTGCTGCGGGCGCTGCAGGGTTTTGCCGGCGGCGTCATGATCCCGCTCGCCTTTACCATCATCATGACCATGCTGCCGCGCTCGAAGCACCCGATCGGGCTGGCTGGCTTCGCGGTGACCGCGACCTTCGCGCCGGCGATCGGCCCGACCATCGGCGGCTATTTCACCGACAATTACGGCTGGCCCTGGATTTTCTACATCAACCTGGTCCCCGGCGTGTTCATGCTGTCCGCGCTCTGGTATGGCCTGCCGAAGTCGGCGACGCAGTTCGGCTTGTTGCGCCATGGCGATTGGCGGGGCATCGCGCTGATGGCCGTTGGCCTCGCCGCCTTACAGACCGTGCTCGACGACGGCAATGTCGACGATTGGTTCGGCTCGCCGTTCATTGTCAAATTGAGCCTCGTGGCGGCGGTGACCCTCGGCGCCTTTGTGGTGCTCGAATTCTTCACGCCCCAGCCGCTGGTCAATCTCCGGCTGCTCGGCCGGCGTAACTTCGGCCTTGGGACGCTGGGCAACTTCCTGCTTGGCTTCGCGCTCTACGCGTCCGCCTACCTGCTGCCCCAATACCTCGCCGTCACGCAGGGCTTCGACTCGGAGCAGGCCGGTGAGGTGATCGCCTGGACGGGGCTGCCGCAGTTGGTGCTGATCCCGCTGGTGCCGCTGTTGATGAAGCGCCTCGATGCGCGCCTGCTCGTCGGCACCGGCCTCCTGATCTTTGCCGTCAGTTGCTTCATGAACATGACGCTCGACCAGAACTATGGCGGGCCGCAGCTCTTTTGGCCGAACATCGTTCGTGCGATCGGTCAGGCGATCGTGATGACCCCGCTTTCGGCGATCGCGATGCTTGGGATCGCGCCCCAGGAAGCCGGCGGTGCATCAGGTCTCTTCAACATGATGCGCAATCTCGGCGGCGCGATCGGCACCGCGGCGATCGAGACGTTCTTCACCAAGCGCGAGCAGTTCCACTCGGCCATCATCACCCCGGACGTCTCGCTGCTGCAACCGGCGACGCGCAGCCGGCTGGCCGACTTGCAGCAGTACTTCATGTCCCACGGCTTCCCCGATCCCGCGAGTGCGATGCACCGCGCCATCATCGCCGTCGGTGACACGATCCAGGCCCAGGCGACGATCATGGGCTACGCCGATTGCTTCGCATTGCTGGGCGTCGTGCTGCTTCTCGCCGCTGCCATGGTCGCGCTGCTGAAAAAGGGTGCCGCGTCCGGCGCCGGCGCACATTAGCCGTGGCGCATGCAGAGATACCTTAGGGTCCGACGCGGAATAACCGAATCGTCAAGCACAGGGTATCGGCCTCTCGTCGTCATGGTGGGCGCAGGCCCGCGATGACGGTATCCGGCAGCCGAGCTTCCCCTGGAGCGGTTGTTTTTCCTCGGACACTATACCAACCGCCGTTGAGGCCGACTCTTGATTCGTCATGGACCGGCAAAGTCCGGTCCATCTGCCACGGCAAGGTGCTGGATCAGATGGACCGGACTTCGCCGGTCCATGACGAGGCTGATGTGCCAAACTCAACGGCCACCGGTATTACACGAACCGGTGCGCGACCGTGCGAATCATCCGGATTGAACCGAGACCGGACCGCGAGTCACTAATGTTGCAGCACCGGCATCAGGATGTGGATCGCGATCAGTATCAGCACCAGCACCACCGCCACCCGGATCAGTCCGCCGAACAGTTTCAGCGCTCCCAGGATCAGCACAACCGCGAATGCGAGTAGGATCACGCTCTGCAACTGTGGTGCGACACCCATCTGCAGGAGTTGGGCACGCAGCCACATCTCGATAATGACGATCCAGCCAACGATGACGTTGCCCAACTGAATGAGAAGCTGGAGCAGGCTGTTGATCACATGCTTGAAGCTATCCACCGCGGTCTCCTGAAGAAGAAAAAACTAACCTGTCGATCGGCGAAGGACCGGCCGGCGGTTCTGGCGGGGCGACACCGCCATGGCGCGGGCCGTCGTGC
>NZ_LMUJ01000063.1:230287-284282 GCF_009765975.1 Acidisphaera sp. S103
CCACCGGCCACTCAAGTCGTGCCGCCCTTGCCATTCTGGCAGATGCCGTCACTGGATCGTGACGCTTGTGCTACGTCCTGTGTCTGTTTGTCCAGCAATTATCGCATTTTATAGGCATCCCTGGCGGCATCCCTTGCCACCGTGACGCCGCCGGCCGCCTGCGCTAAACCACCGCCATAAGCCAGGAGGAACCGCAATGACCGCTATCAACATGAATTTCGCGTCCCCACGCCTGTTGCTGGTGTCTGCCGGCGCGGTTCGCCAGGTTGCCGAGGTGCTGGCGAAGTTCGGCCTGAGCAGGCCCCTGGTCGTCACCGATCCGTTCATGGTCAGCTCCGGCCACGTCCGCAATTGCCTGGATCCCCTGGCGGCGGCAGGCCTGGCTGTCTCGGTCTTCAGCGACACCGTGCCTGACCCGACCGACACGGTGATCGAGGCCGGCGTCGTCGAACTGAACAAAGGCGACTTCGACTGCCTGATCGGTTTCGGTGGCGGATCGCCCATCGACACCGCCAAGGCGATGGCGATCCTGGCGGCTGGCGGCGGCAAGATGCGCGACTACAAGGCGCCGTTCGCCGCCGACAAGGGCGCGCTGCCCATTATCGCCATTCCCACCACCGCCGGGACAGGCAGCGAATGCACCCGCTTCACGGTCATTACGGATACCGAGCGGGATGAGAAGATGCTGATCGCGGGGCTGGGGGCGCTGCCGCTGGCGGCCCTGGTGGACTACGAACTGACATACTCGGTGCCGCCCCGGACGACCGCGGACACCGGCGTGGACAGTTTGACCCATGCGCTGGAGGCCTATGTGTCGAAGCGCGCCAATCCGCTGTCGGATGCGCTGGCGCTGTCGGCAATGACGCTGATCGGCGCCAACATCCGCACCGCCTACGCCGAACCGCGCAACGCCGCCGCCCGCGAGGCCATGATGCTGGGTGCCTCCGAGGCCGGGTTGGCGTTCTCCAACAGTTCGGTCGCGCTGGTGCATGGGATGTCGCGGCCGATCGGCGCGCATTTCCACGTGCCGCATGGGCTGTCGAACGCGATGCTGCTGCCGGCGATCACCCGGTTCTCGGTGCCCGGGGCGGAGGCGCGGTATGCCGAGGCATCCCGGCGCATCGGTTTCGCGGCGCTGGCGGACGGGGACGCGACGGCGGCGGCAAAGCTGATCACCGGGCTGGAGGCGCTGAACCGCGACCTGTCGGTGCCGACGCCGGCGGCATACGGGATCGATGAGGCAGCGTGGACCGGAAAGATGGCGCTGATGGCCGAACAGGCGCTGGCGTCGGGCAGTCCGGGGAACAACCCGCGCGTGCCGACGGCGGCGGAAATCGTAGGGCTGTACCGGGAAGTTTGGATCGGCGCGGCAGCCAACCGGTAGGGCAGGGGACGAGGCTGTGAAGGAACCCCTGCTGATGGCTCACCGTCCGGCGCCGGTGGACTGAGAACTATTGAGCCGGATCGACTGCGGCTTATCCGTCATGGCCGGCCATGACAGTGAACGTGTGACCGGCCAGCCAGACCTTTCTGCCCGCCATTGCTATCCTGATGCCCTTTGGGGCGAACCCCGCGCAACGCGGAAACGGCGCGCTTGATATGACGCGCGTTGCACCGTGCCAGTATGTGCCGGTTGTGTTATCCTGACCGCCACAAACCCGGTCCTCGGCGATGCCGAACCAGAAACCAGGCGGGAGGCCCCAATGGCGGATCATGCACATCATACCGGTGACCGGACGGCTGGCCTGAACATGCGGCCGCGAGACCGGCGCATCGGCGCCGCGGGATACCTCGATCCAACCTTGCCGCCGCGCCTGCAGGAGGTTTTCGCCCGCGGCAAGGAAGCCATCGCCGAGGCGTTCACGGGTGTCACCGCGGAAGGCGGATCGCAATCCGGCCTGTTTCCGCTGCATCGCACCGGGATCTCCCTCGCGCCGATGATCGCCGCGGCCGACGGTTTCCTCGCCGCGCTGTCCACCGCCGAACGTGAGACCGCCCAGTTTCCGCCCGACAGTGAAGCCTGGCGCGCATGGTCCAACATCCACCCGTATCTGATGCGTCACGGCGTCTGCCTGAACGACCTGGGCGAGACGCAGCGCGCCGCCGCTTTGGCGCTGGTGCGCGAAACCCTCAGCGCCAGTGGCTTTACCACCGCCCGCAGCGTCATGAAGCTGAACGAGCACATCAGGGAGCTGACGGGCCGGTCCGAGGAATACGGCGAGTGGTATTACTGGCTCAGCATCTTCGGCACGCCGTCCGAGGATCAGCCCTGGGGCTGGCAGATCGACGGCCACCACCTGATCATCAACTGTTTCGCCCTCGGCGACCAGATCGTGCTGACGCCGAACTTCATGGGGTCGGAACCGGTGTTCGCCGCCTCGGGCCAGTATGCCGGCACGCGCGTGTTCGAGGACGAGGAGGCGAAAGGCTTCGCACTGATGCAGGCGTTGTCGCCGGCGCAGCGGCAGCAGGCCACCATCGGCACCGATCTGCCGACGGAGGTGTTCGCCGCCGCCTTCCGCGACAACCTGACGCTGAACTACCAGGGTATCCGCTACGACAGCCTGACCCCGGACCAGCAGGCAATGCTGGTCGAACTGGTCAGCGCGTATGTGGGGCGCATCCGGCCCGGTCATGCCGAAATCAGGCTGGACGAAGTAAAGGCGCATCTGCACGAGACGTGGTTCGCCTGGATGGGCGCCTGCGACGCCGCCAGTCCGTTCTACTACCGTATCCACAGCCCGGTCATCCTGATCGAGTTCGACCATCAGCGCGGCATTGCGCTCGACAACGACGAACCATCGCATAACCACATCCACACTTTGGTGCGCACACCGAACGGCAACGACTACGGCCGGGACCTGTTGCGGCAGCATTACGAGCAGCACGACCACTCGCACCCGCATACGCCGCATCGGCGAGGGTTGGAATGACGGCGATTTGGGGTTTGGCCGCTGTGGGGTTAGGCTAACGAAAAGCAAGTAAAGGAAACCGCCATGATCGACATGCATGCTCACTGGAAGCCCGCCGAAGTCGCCGATGCCCTGCGTGCCCGCACCAAGGAGCCGCGCATCCTGCGCAACGCGGACGGTGTCGAGGTGCTGAAAATGCCTCGGATGGGCGAAGAGGCGCTGGCCACTGCGTTCGATGACGTCGATGTTCATCTGACCCGCATGGACCGCCAGGGCGTCGAAATCAGCGTGCTGTCGCTGGTTGGTGGGTTCTGCTGGATCGAGGCGCAGCCGATGGACGTGGCGGGGCCGCTGTGCCGGCGGGTCAATGACCAGCTTTCGGCGATCTGCCAGGAACATCCCGGCCGCTTCGCCGCGTTCGCCGCGCTGCCGCTGACCGACATGACCGCCGCTGCGGCGGAATTGGAGCGGGTGCTGGCGCTGCCGGGCATGATCGGCGCGCAGATCCCGGGCAACTTGTTTCTTACCCGCGATGACGCCGAAGCGGCGCGCCCGTTGCTCGAGGTCGCCAACCGGCACCATGCGGTGCTGTTCATTCACCACGGTCCCCGGCCGGGTGACGCTTTCCCCAAGGTCGGCGGCGGCACGGACAACGCCCGCCGGCGCAACGGCACGCTGGACATGCAGGCCAGCCTGTCGTCGGTGATGGTCACGCTGTGCCTGACGGACTTCCTGGCGCCATATCCCGACGTAACGATCCAGGTGCACAATCTGGGCGGCAACATCCCCTACGAAGTCGAGCGGATGGACCATCGCAGCCTGCTCGATACGCCGGATGAGGAACTGCCGTCCTCGCGCTTCCGCAAGGCGAAGGTGTTCGTCGACTGCAACTCATTCGGTCCGCGCGCGATCGAAGCGGCGGTCAGCCTTTACGGTGCCGAACGCATCGTGTGCGGCACCGATGGCAGCGCCTTCGGCGTCGATTGGACGCGGAAGGCGCTGGCGGACGCGCAGATCGGCGAGGATGCGCGCGAGCAGATCCTGCACCGGAACGCCACGGCGATGATGGCTCGGGTCGTGAGGGCAGGGGAACGGGAGAAAGCCGCCGCCTGAGAGGCCGTCCGCAGGGGGCGGAAGCACGCCGCAAGCCAACGATAATGGCCCGTTCCCGGGCCATTATCGGCAGGACGACGTAACGCCCGGCTACTCCGCCGGCGCCATCCCGCTGATCAGGTCGGCCCGGTTCTTCGGCAGGATCAGGTGGATGCACAACGTCGCCACCACGTAAGCACCAGCCCCCACGAAGAACACCAGCGTGTAGTTGTTATGCGTGGCGTCCAGCACCCGCCCCACCACCGCCGCCGAGAACCCGGCGATGATCGAACTGATGCCGCCACCCAACCCCACCGCACCGGCCACGGCGCTCTTCGGCAGCGTATCGGACACCAGTGTGAACAGATTGGCCGAGAACCCCTGGTGCGCCGCCATCGCCAACCCGATCAGCAGCGTCGACTCCCAGATCGAGTCCATCATCGGCGCCAGGAACACCGGCAACGTACAGCACGCACACGCCAGCAGCGCCAGTTTCCGAGCCGTGAACACCTCGAACCCGGATTTGATCAGCCGCCCCGACAGCATCCCGCCGCCGATCGACCCGACATCGGTCATCAGGTAGATCACCACCAGCGGCAGCCCCAGCGCCAACAAATTCACATGGAACTTGGAGAACAGGAAGCTCGGTACCCAGTTGTTGTAGAACCACCAGACCGGATTGGTCAGGATGGCACCGACGATATAGACCCAGGTGCCCGGATAGCGCAGCAGCATGGCCCAGGGAATGTGCTTGCGAGGCACCTCCGGATCGCTCTCGATATACGCCAGTTCGGCGGCATTGACCTTCGGATGCTCTTCCGGTGCCCGGTACATCACCAGCCAGAACGCCACCCAGATGAAGCCCACCAAACCGGTCACGTAGAACGCCGCCTGCCAACCCCAGTTCACCGTCACGAACGCCGCGATCAGCGGCGCCAGCAGGCCACCGACGTTACTGCCCGAGTTGAAGATGCCGGTGGCCAACGCCCTGTCCCGCACCGGAAACCACGCCGCGACGGATTTGACGCAAGTGGGGAAGTTGCCGCCTTCACCGATCCCCAGCGCGATGCGCGCCGCGACGAAGCCGCCGACCGAGGTGACCAGCCCATGAGCCGCGGAAGCCGCGCACCAGATGATCGCCGCGACCGCCAGGCCGATGCGGATGCCCACCTTGTCGCTGAACGCGCCCATGCTGGCATAGCCGGCCGCGTAGGCCATGCTGAAGGCGAAGACGATGTTGCCGTAGTCGGTCTCGGTGAAATGCAGGTCGCCCTGGATGGTGGGCTTCAGCACACCCAGCAGGTTGCGGTCCATGTAGTTGATGGTGGTGATGACGAACAGCAGTCCGATGATCCACCACCGGTAGTGCCCGGCGTGCGCGGCGCCAGCCTCGGGCGGGGCGGCAGAGGTCGTTGGCGGCATGCGTTTCCTCCTGCGGATGCCGTGCCGGTTTTCCGGCATCGGGCGCCTGGACTGGCGCGATCATGCCTTTAACACAAGTCAAGCGCGATTCGAGCGTCCCGCCGCGGAACCCCTACACGATCCCGCGCAACCATCCGAACCATGACGACGGCCGCTCATTCACCAATCGCACCAGATCGGCGGCCAGCCCGTCGATATCCGGCGTCTTCGTTGCCATGGACGGCACCAGCAGCCTGGCGTTCAACCCCCGGTCGAAGACGTAGATGGCGGAACCGTGGATGACCTCGTATTTCGCCGGGTCGGGCGACGGCGTCACCGAGTAGGCGACGCGAAACCGCTTCGTCAGCAGCGCCAACTGGTCCGCGTCGCCGCGCAGGCCGACGAATTCGGGTCCGAACAGGCCGACATAGGCCTTCAGCACCGGAATCGTGTCACGCTTCGGATCGACGGTGACGAACAGGAAACGGATGTCCTTCACCGCCTTGCCGGTCTTGGCCAGCGCCGCCGCCACGTTCTGCATCGTCAGCGGACACACGTCGGGGCAGAACGTGTAGCCGAAATACAGCATCGTCACGTAGCCCACGTAGTTGTTCTGGAACACGGTCTGGCCGTCGGGCGTCGCCATCATGGTGAAATCCAGCGACGGCGAGGTCCCCGTCACATCGATATCGTGCCACCCCCCATCATCGGCTCGGGCGGCCGACAATGGCAGCGCCGCGGCCAGCAGCCCAAGCGCCTGGCGCCGATGCAGCGCGCCGGTCATCGCGTTCCGACCCCCTGGATGGCGAACGGCGCGCTGACCGAACCGCCATCGGCGAAGTGCAGCGTCACGGCCTCGGTGCCCTTATGGGTCAGCAGGATGCCGGTCGGCTGCATGCACATCAGGTGATAGCCGCCCGGCGAGAATCTGATGCTGCCGTGCGGCGGAACCGGCACCGAGTCGACCATGGCCATACGAGCCATGCCGCCGGTCTCGGTCGACTGGTGCAGCATCAGCGATTGGCAGTCGGGCGCGCTGGCACCGGACAGCGCCAGGGGCGTGTCGCCCCGGTTCTCCAGGGTGAAGTAACCCGCCGCCGGCCGTGACGGCAGCAGGACCTGCATCCGGCCCCCGGTCACCGCCACGTCGGGCGATGCGGCCCAGGCCGCCGGAGGCGCCACGGCCAGGGCGACCAGCAGGGCGCTAGCGGCCCGTCCAGCCATGCGACGAAACGCGGTTTCCGGGTGCGAACTCGATGTCATCTTTGCTGTTCCCGCCGCATTGGCGGTCCTCCTGTAGCCGGATGTTGTTCATCATCAGCATGAACGCAACTGAACTCATCATCGATGATGGAATCCAGACGACAAGGCCACCCAGATGCTGGTCCGTCAGCGCGCTGACCGAGGGAAACAGCCGGCCACACAGGTCGTAGTACGAATACATCGCCGTCATCCCGAACGTGAGCCGGGAGCCGAGGAGAATCTGCGGGAAAATGACCAGGATGCAGGTCGCCAGCCGCACCGGGTAGGAATGCCGGGCCGGCGGGGCAGGGCGCGGGTCGAGGATGAAGAACCAGAACAGCAGCCCGTCGATCACCATGCTGAGGTTCATCGTCATGTAAAGCACCGGCGAGATCATCGCGTGCAAATGCACATTCGGCAGCAGCCAGAACCACACCAGCCCGACGAACAGCACGCCGGCGACGACCGGGGTCTGCACGACGCGCAGCACGCGCTGGATCCACCGCGCACGCACCCATCGCCCCACCACATCCGGCATGCCGCGGCCGATGGTCTCGCCGGGCCAGGCCAGCGCGATCAGGAACGGACCAAGATGGTGCATCCCCAGGTGCTGCAACCGGTTCAGGAAGAACATGTGCTGCGACAGGTAGACGAAATGGGTCTGCATCGCGCCGTAGATCAGGCCGATGCCAATCAGGAAGGACGTCCGCCGCAGCCAGTGCGGCCGAGCCGCCGGTTCGGTCAGCACCAGGCCGCGCAGGTACCAGGCCAGCGGCAAAACGATCCCCAGATACTCGATCCAGGAGAAATCCCACGGCGCGATGGCCGGCATCTCGGCCGGGTAGGTCGCGCTGCCCCACCACAGCACGGCGCCCACCGCCACGACGAAGCCGGCCAGCAGCGCCGACGGATCGAGCGTGGCGGCGATGGTGCGTTGTTGCGTGCTCACGGGCAACGCATCGGATTGGCGGCGGCCGCTGACAAGTTACAAGCGGCTTAAGGGTTGCCGATGCGATCCGGATCACGCGCCGGCCTTGACGGACCGTCGTGGCGAGAACAAAGAGTGCGCCGCCGGCACGTCGGGCAACCGCGCATCTGACAATTGTGCATCGGACAACCACGCACTGGACAATCGCACCGGCCCCAGCGCATTAGGACCGCCGCCGAACGGACGGCACGGTGTCCAGGAGCCCCGCGCGTAAGACCATGATGTATTTCAGCCGCATGAAGACCACGCTCATCCTGGGCGTCTGCCTGCTTGGGGTACTCCTGGGTGTGCCGAATCTGTTCTCCGCCCCGGCCGCCTGGATGCCGTGGCGCACCGTTCACCTGGGTCTCGACCTGCGCGGCGGCAGCTATCTGCTGCTGGAGGTCGATATGAAGGCGGTGGTGAAGGAACGGCTGGACAGCCTGGCCGACAGCATCCGCCAGTCACTGCGCGGCGGCCAGATCTTCTACCAGACGCTGGAGCCGCAGGCCGACCAGAACCGGGTGCTGCTGAAGCTGCGCGACGCCACCAAGACCGATGCCGCGGTCGCCGCGTTGCGGCCGCTGATCAGCCCCGATGTCACCACCGGCCAGCCGGACATGGTCATCGCCTCCGATCCCAGCGGCACCATCACCCTGACCCTGTCGGCGCCTGCGCTCGCGGCCCGCGCGGCCGGCGCGGTGGACCAGTCGATCGAGATCATCCGCCGCCGCATCGACCAAACCGGCGTGGTCGATCCGGAGATCACCCGCCAGGGCGAAAGCCGCATCGTGGTGCAGCTTCCCGGCATCGGCGATCCGGACCGCATCAAGCAATTGATTGGCAAGACCGCGCACATGACGTTCCGGCTGGTCGATGAGGCCGCCACCGCGACCGCCAACGCCGGCGGCCCGCCGCCGCCGGGCGATGACTACCTGCCGATGCAGGACAACGCGAAGGAGAAGATCGCCGTCCGCAAGCGCATCGATGTCGATGGCGCGGACCTGACCGACGCCCGTGCCGGCACCAATCCCGACACCGGCGAGTGGGTGGTCAACTTCACCTTCAATTCCATCGGCGCCCGCCGTTTCGCCGATGTCAGCCGGGCGAACGTCAACCACCGCTTCGCCATCGTGCTGGATGACAAGGTGATCTCCGCCCCCGTCATCCGCGAGGCGATCACCGGCGGCCGCGGTCAGATCAGCGGGACTTTCAACGCCCAGTCCGCCAACGATCTTTCGGTGCTGCTGCGTGCCGGTGCCTTGCCTGCCCCGCTGACGGTGGTGGAGGAACGATCGGTCGGCCCCGAACTGGGTGCCGCCAGCATCCGGGCCGGGGCGATCTCGCTGGTCGCCGGCTTCCTGTTCGTCATCTTCTTCATGGCGTTTTTCTACGGGCTGTTCGGCTGGTTCGCGAACCTCGCCCTGGTGGTCAACCTGTTCCTGATGCTGGGCATCATGTCGATGCTGCAGGCCACGCTGACGCTGCCCGGCATGGCCGGCATCCTGCTGACCCTGGGCATGGCGGTGGACGCCAACATCCTGATCAACGAACGCATCCGTGAGGAACAAAGGCTCGGCCGTCCCCCTCTGGCAGCGCTGGAACACGGGTTCAGCCGAGCCTATAGTACCATTTTTGATAGTAATGCGACGGCGTTCCTGGCGCACGTCATGCTGTTCGTGTTCGGCTCCGGCCCGGTCAAGGGGTTTGCCGTCACCATCACCGTCGGCATCGCCACGTCGCTGTTCACCGCCTGGATGCTGACCCGGCTGCTGGTGTCCCGCTGGTATATCACCACGCGGCCGAAATTGCTGCCGGTCTGAGGGTTTTCGAATGTTCATCAAACCCCGCTTCCGCATCGTTCCCGACGGCACCCGCATCAAGTTCATGCGCGGCCGCTACATGGGCCTGATCGTCTCGGCGATCCTGTCCACGGCGTCGATCGTCATGTTCTTCTATCCCGGCCTGAACCTGGGCATCGACTTCTCCGGCGGCGTGGTGATGGAGGTCCACACCCAGGGCCCGGCCAATTTCGCCCAGATCCATGCCGCGCTGGCCGCCGACCATATCCCCGACCAGGGTGTGCAAAGCTTCGGCGATCCATCCGAGGTGCTGATCCGTCTCGGCACCCAGTCCTCCGAACAGGGCACCCAGGCCGCCGCCGCCCACGTCAAGACGGCCCTGGAGAAAGGCGTGCCCGGCGCCACTATCGAGCGTACCGACGTGGTGGGTGCCAGCGTGTCGGCCGAACTGTTCCGCAACGGGCTGCTCGCGCTGGGCATCAGCCTGCTGATGATCCTGGTCTATATCTGGTTCCGGTTCGAATGGCAGTTCGCCGTCGGCGCCGTGGTGACCCTGGTGCTGGATATCACCAAGGCCATCGGCTTCCTCGCACTGACCCGCCTCGATTTCGACCTGGTGATGGTCGCCGCGATCCTGACCGTGCTGGGCTATTCCACCAACGACAAGGTGGTCGTCTATGACCGGGTGCGTGAGAATCTGCGCAAGTACAAGTCGATGCCGCTGCGGGAGCTGATCGACCTGTCGATCAATGAGACGCTGAACCGCACTCTGGGCACGTCGATGACGGTGTTCCTGGCCAGCCTGCCGCTGGCGCTGTTCGGCGGCGAGTCGATCAGCGGCTTCGCCTGGGTGATGCTGTTCGGCATTGTCGTCGGCACGTCGTCGTCGATTTTCATCGCCGCGCCGATCCTGCTGTTCCTGGGCGAGCATCGCTTGCGCCGCGAATCCGTCGCTCCGCCCACGCCGGCGACCGCCAGCAAGCCCGTGGCGGCGCCGCGGCGGTGACCGTGCGCCGGCGTGGGTATCCGGCCGGCTTTCGCCGGCTTGGGTGTCCGGCCGGGTTGCGCCGGCGGGATCTGCTGGCCGGCCTGTCCGCCTCCACCGCTGCGACGCTGGCGCCCATGGCCGCCGGGGCGGATCAGCCGAAGCGCCCGATCACTCTGTTGCTGGGGTTTTCCGAAGGGTCGGTGCCCGACAAGGCGGCCCGTGACTTCGTGACGTTCCTCGCGCCGCATCTGCCGGCGTTCGACATCCGTCCGCGCTACCTTCCGGGGGAGGCCGGCCGCACGATGCTCGCCGCCCTGGGTGCGGCGGCGCCCGACGGCGCGACCATCGGCTGGGTGGTGACACCCACCCTGGCGGCCCGCATCATCGATCGCGGCGATCCGTCGCTGGGCGAATGCATCCGCATGATCGGCGAGGTCGAGCACGAACCGATCGCTTTCGTCTCGCCCTCGGCCGATCCGGCGGATTCCGTCCAGGACATTATCCGCAGGGCCGCCGACGACGCCGACGCGGTGCCGCTGGGCACCCCGCCGGCCGGCAGTCCGCCGCATCTGGCGGCGATGCGGCTGCAGGTGCTGGCACAGACCCAGTTGAACATCGTCACCTTTCCGTCCGCCGCCGCCGCTCGCCAGGCGGTGCTGGCCGGCAATGTCTCGGCCGCCGCGCTGGGTCTGTCGGCGGTGATCGGCGATGTGCGCGACGCCGACCTGACCGCCATCGGCATTGCCGCGGGGCGCCGGTTCGGCCTGCTGCCCGATGCCCCCATCCTGGACGAGGGCGGCATTCCGCTGGCCGCCTTCATCCGCCGCGGCATCGCGGTGCCGGCGGGAACGCCGCCGGAGCTGGTCGCGCCCCTTGCCGAGGCGATGCGCGCAGTGGTGCGGGACGATGCGTTCCGCGACCAGGTGGAGGCAAACGGCACCTACGCGTCCTGGCACGATGGGCCGGACTGGCTGAAGCAGATGCGGACCGAACAGGCGGAACTGGCGAAGTTGTGGGAGACCAATCCCTGGCTGTCGTCGTCCCGGGGATAATGCCCGGGCAGGATCGGGCCGGTCGCCAGCATCTTGTCGGCACTGCTCAGGCCCGCGAATCGCGGGAAGGACAGTCGCCCAGGTCCGCGGTCTATGCCGTTTTCACCTGGAAAAGGCGTGGATTCCGGCCGCCCTCAGCCTGGCGGTCGGGGCCGTCGGGTGACGCGAGCCGACCGCCATCGGCCTCGCACACCTGGTCGCGGCCGTTGTCCTTGGCGTCGTAAAGCGCGTCGTCGGCGATGCGGACAAGGTCTTCCGCGGTCATGACGGAGGCCAGCGCCGATGTCGCGGTGCCGATGCTGACGCTGACCCGCCCGATGTCCGAGTGGGCGTGCGGTGCGTTCAGGTCGGTGACGGTCTGGTGCATGCGTTCGGCCACCAGCCGAACCATCGCCGCGTCGGCGCCGGGCATGATGACGGCGAATTCCTCGCCGCCGTAGCGCGCCACGATATCGACGTCCTGGCGCACGCTGCTGCGCAGCGCCGTGGCCACCTGGCGCAGGCAGGCATCGCCGGCGACATGGCCATAGTGGTCGTTGTATTTCTTGAAATGATCGACATCGACCATGGCGATGGCGAGCCCGGCGCTGGTGCGCAGCGCCCGTTTCCATTCGTCGTCCAGCGCGTCCATGAAACGCCGCCGGTTGACCAGACCGGTCAGCGCGTCGGTGTTGCTCAACGCCTCCAGCCGCTGGTTGGCCGCCCGCAGCTCCCGCGTCCGTTCGGCGACGTTGCGTTCCAGCGAGGCGTACATCAGCGCGTTGTCGAGCGACACCGAGAGCTGTCCGGCGATCAGCGTCACCGCATCGAGCCGGTTGGCGGAAAAGGCGCCGCGACTCAGCCGGTTTTCCAGCAGCAGGATGGCCCGCGACACGCCCTGCTTGCGGATCGGCACGGCCAGCAGCGAGCAGCGGTCGGCGCCAGTGAAATACACGTCCCGGGCGAAGCGATCGTCGCGGATGGCGTCCTCGACGATCAGTGTCTCGGCGCTGTGCTGGACGTAGTGGAACACCGAAAGCGGCAGCAGGCGGCGCCACCCGGCCTCGGCGACCGCCATCACGTCGGCGGAGGACGCACCGGACACCGGCGGCAGATACCAACCGTCGCTCTCCTGGTCGTGCAGGACGATCTGGACGTTGGTCGCGCCGGTCAGCGCACTGAGGGTTTCGCTGACCCGGGCGTGCAGGCGATCCAGCACGGTTTCGGAACTCAGCGCCTGCGAGGCCCGCAGGATGCCCATCAGGTCGATCGTGTCCGCGGTCAGGCCGCCGCCGGTGCCGCGCGATTGACTGGTGCGGGCAGTGCCCGTCCGAACCGATGCGCTCAGCCTGGTGCCATGACGGGCCTGAAGCTGGGCCAGCTTGGCCTCGGCGCCCCAGGCCTTGTACAGGCCGTATGCCGCGGCCATCAGCGGCTGCCCGGTCTGGGTCAGCCCCTGTTCCAGATGCAGCATCGCCGCCCGTTCGGTCAGCAGGGCCTGGTGCCAGGGACGCTGGACGCGTCGGGCCACGGTGATGCCGGCATCGAAGGCGCACTGCGCCGCCCAGTAGTCGCCGTTCGCCCAGGCCAGTTCGGCGTCGAGCAGATGCACAAGATGCAGGTAGTTGCCCGGTGCGTCGGCCGCGCGCTGGGCCAGCCATGTCCGGTTGGCGTCGAATTCGGCGCGCAACGCGGCCCGGTCCGGCGCGTCGGCGGCACGCAGCCGGCGGGCGACGGCAAGTCCCCACAGCAGGTGCGTCAGCACCATGGGGTAAAGGCTTTCCATGTACGGCCGCAAATCCATCGCGGTGGCGGCATGGTGCGCCAGGGCGTCGCCGTCATCGAACAAGGCCGCCGTGAGGGCGCGATAGATGTGCAGGTAGGCGGTGGCCATCGCATTGGCGTCGAGGGCGGCCAGATGCCCTGTCTCATCGAACGTATCGTCGTAGAGGCCACCGGGCGATGCGGTCTGGCCGCGCAGCGCCCGGGCCACCTGACGGAACGTCACGAAGGTCGCCGCCGCCTGCTGATTTCCGGTGCGCGCCGCGAATGCCAGTGCGACGTCCGCCTCCGTCTCGCAGCGGCCGAGATCCGGCGCGGTTTCCAGCAGCACGGTCAACGTCGTGTAGTAGGTGAAGCTGGCGATTTGCAGTTCCCCGCCGTGCAGCAGGCCCAATCGCGCCCGACCGGCCTGCTCCGCGACCGTGTCGAGGTCGTCGAACCAATGCAGCGCGGTGCGTGCAAGCATATGGCGCACCTGGGACGTGGCGGGCTCGTGATGCCCCGCTTCGGCCAGTGACAGGACGTGGCGGATGACCCGTTGGCCGGTGCGGTAGTCCTGGCGCTGCCGGATCGTCTCGATCGCGGAGCACGACAGGATGCCCGCCAGCGGCCCGCATGGCCCGTGCTCGACCCAGAGCTGTTGGCCGAGCATGGCCAGCCGCATGTGGGTCGCGAAGTCGGAGTAGAAGGCCGGCGCCATCATGACGCTCATCAGGCGGGCCGCCGCGCGCATCGACGGGTCCGTCATGTCGGGCCGGTGCGCATCCCTTTCCATGTCGCCGTCGGCCCAGGCCCGGAACGCGTCCATCCGCCGATCCGCCTCGGCCTGCGTCGCATACGCGTCCGACGTCAGGCCGAGTCGTGCGAGCAATCCGAAGCCGAGCGCCAGTGCCTCCTGGTGGCGGTTACGGTTGGCGAGGCCGGAGATCTGCAGCCGGGTCGGCTCCACCAGCATCAGCGGGTCGTCGCAGGCCGGCGCCAGGGCGGCATAAACCCCGTCCGCCTCGCCCTGCCGGCCGAGGCAGCACAGGGCCTGGTGCAGGCCGATGCGAAGGTCCAGCAGCAATGCCTGGTCGTCCCCAGCCGCCGCCACAGGCGGGTCGGTCCCGCTCGCCATAGGCTCCAGCAGCTCCACCGCGGCGGCCAGCAGGCGTTCGGCGGCGGAGTAGACGGACGAAAAGCGCGCCGCGGCGGCGGCCTTGCGGAACAGTCCGACCGCAAGCCGCCGTTCGGCCGTGTCCCGTACACGGCCGGCGATCGGCAGGTATTGTTCGGCTGCTTTCCCCACATGCGCCGGCACCAGCGCCAGGCGCCGTGCGATGGCGAGGTGAAGGTCGGCCCGCCGATCGGGATCGAGGCCGTCGTACGCGGCCTGGTGGACCCGGTCGTGGCGGAACCGCACGGTTTCGCCGGCACCCGCCGACTGCACCGTGTTGTTGGACGACCAGACCAGAAGCCCTTCCTCCAGCGGTGCCATCAGCGCCTCGCGCACCGCGAAACTGTCCAGGCCGCTTGCCGCGTCCAGCACCCCGAGCTCGACCTCGCCGCCCAGGCAGGCCATCGTCGCGACGACCGACGGCGCGGGTTCCGGCAGGCTGGCGATCCGGTCGGTCAGCAGGGTCACCGCGTCCGCGCGATCGGTGTGCCAGCGGATGGCGGCGTCGTCCCATTCCCAGCCGGCGTTGCCCTGCGTCAGCAAGCCGTCGCGGCGCAGCGCATTCACCAGTTCCATGGTGTCGAACGGATTGCCGCCGGTCTGCGCGCCGATCGAGGCAGCCAGCCGCGTGGCATCGGTCGGCGTCAGGCGCAGCATTTCGCCCAGCAGGGTGGAGACATCGGCGGGCGGCAGGTTGGCCAGTTGCAGCACCCCCTGTTCCGGATCCTGGCGGGCGATCAACTGGGCGAGCGGATGGCCGGCTCCGACTTCCGCCGGACGGTAGGCGCCGATCGCGAACAGTCCGGGAATATTTTGGATCAGCATGGCCTCGAAAATCTCGATGCTGACCGGATCGGCCCATTGCAGGTCATCGAGGATGATCGCCACCGGCCGAGCCGGCGAAGCGATCACGCCCAGCAGCGCCAGGGTGAACGCGACCCCCCTGGCGCGGGCGGTGACGGAATCGGTCGGCGGCATCGGTGGCTGCGGCCCCAGCAGGGCCGGAAACTCCGGCGCGAAGGCGGCCGCCATGCCGGCGTTGTCGCCGACGGCCGCCATGATACGGGCACGCAGCGCGGCAACCTCGGCCGGCGATTCCGCCAGCAGCATGCGGCCCAGGCCGCGAACCGCCTGGGTGACCGGGCCGGACGCCGTGTCATGGCGGAACTGGTCCACCTTGCCGGAGACGAACCAGCCGAACCGGGCGGTGACGATCGGGCGCAGTTCCTCGATCAGGGCCGTCTTGCCGACGCCGGGCGCGCCGGCCACCAGGATGCCGCCGCCGCCTCGGACCGCCGCCTCGAAGGCTCGGCGCATGGCCTCGGTTTCCTGTTCGCGCCCGATCAGCCGCGGGGTCGTCAATTGCCGCGGGAAATCGCGCTCGCACAGCGGAAACGACCCATCCTCGCCGCCCGCCAGCGCGGCACGCAGGCGCGTCAGGTCGTGCGCCAGGCCCTCGGCGCTCTGGTAGCGGCGATCCGGCTCCTTCTCCAACAGACGCATGACGATATCGGACAGTCCGGCCGGGATTGCCGGATCGATGGCGATGGGAGGCAACGGCACGGTCGCGAGATGGTCGCAGATCACCTTCAACGGGTCGTCGGTCCGGAATGGCAGTCCGCCGGTGGCCAGTTCATACAGCGTGACGCCAAGGGCATACAGGTCGGTACGGTGGTCAACCGGACGTCCCATCCGCCCGGTCTGTTCAGGTGCGATATAACCCAGCGTTCCGGTGATTTCGCTGTGGTGGGTGAAGCCTGGACGTTCCTCGGCGAACGTCGTGGCCAGGTCGAAGTCGATCAGCACCGGCTGCCGCGTCACCCCCTGCAGCAGGATGTTGCTCGGGTTGATATCCTTGTGGAGCACACCGCGCCGGTGGATCGCGGCAAGGATGCGCGCCAGGCCGAGGCCGATCGCCGTGACGTCCGCCGGAGCGAAGGATCCGCCGGCACACAGCGTGTGCAGCGCTATGGCGCCTTCGTCCTCGAAGGTCAGCGTTCCGTCGTCGGGTGCCGCCGCGGCCAGCACCGGTATACCCTCGATCCCTGCGAGGCGTTCGAGAAGCCGTCGTTCGTGCAACAGCCGGGCAGCGGCGTCCGGTCCCAGTGGCCGCTTGCGGACCACCGCCCGTTCCAGCCCGGGCAGGTAGCCACGATAGACCAGGCTGTGATCGCTTTCGTGGACGATCTCGCGCGCCTCGATGCCGGCGTGCAGGTTGTCGCCGTCCAGTTGGAGCGGGACGGTCATGCCACCTTGGCCCAGGTGAAGTGGCACTTGGCCGGCCGCGCGGAGGGCGTGCGGGCTGCATTCCGCCCAACTGCCGAAGGGGCGGTGGCCGAATAGGCGGTTCCGGGACGATCCGGTGCGGTCTCGACGCCGGTTGTCGAAAACATCGGCTTGGCTCCGCGCCGGGATAATCCGGCCGCTAGGCTAGGGTGTATGTGACGTGCCAGCAAAACGCTAACAAAAGGTTAACAAATTCTTAAGTCGAGGCAGGACGGGGAGCGATCCACGAAAAGGCTGGCGCAGGTGTAGTTGATTTGTCGCTGAACTTGCAACTATTGGTAGTTCGTGCTGGATATTTTGGTTTTTATGGCGAAGTGGCGCTGTCGCCGCCTGGTCGCGGTGGCGGTGAAAGCCGGCCTGTCGCGCGAAGTCGTGCCGGCACATCGCGGGCCGGCCGCGACCGCGACGCGGATCGCCGATCGTCGGGCGAGGCTGGCCGCCGAAGCCCCGATGCTTGACTATTCTCAAATCAACACAAACCCTTGACGCAGGGGTTCCGACCCGCCATCAGTCCGCGCTCCCCGCTTGAGGGGCGTCCAAAGAAAGGTAATCTGATGCGGCAAACCCTGTCTCGCCGAGCGCTTGGTCGGTCGGCTGTTGCGATGGCTGGAACGTTCGGGGTTCTGCGCCACGCGCGGGGCGAGGCGCCGATCAAGATTCGCTGCTCGCTGGATACCGCGCCGTCCCACGTCCGCAACATTTCCATCGCCGACTACCTGCAGAAGGTCGAAGCCGCGACCGGCGGCAAGGTCACTAGTGAAATCTTTCCGTCCGGTCAGTTGTTTGCCGATCTTAACGTCGCCAAGGCGCTGCTGCAGGGCCAGGTGGACATGGCATGTCCCGGCAACTGGACGCAGACCGGCATCGTGCCCGATTGCGACTTCTGCCAGCTTCCCGCGTTCTACGGCCGCCCGATCGAAACGACGGAGCATGCCTCGGACGGCAAGCCCGGCGCCCTGATCGAAAAGCAACTGGAAACCAAGCTGCGGGTGAAGATCCTGGGGCCGTGGCTCGATCTGGGCTTCCAGAACTGGTACACGACCAAGAAGCCGCTTAACACCTCGGCCGACATCAAGGGCCTGAAAATCCGCAGCCCGGGCGGCGCGGGAATCAGCTGGCGGATCAATTTCTTCGGTGGCATCCCCAACGTCACCGCGTGGCCGAATGTGCCGCTGGCACTGTCGCAGGGCACGTTCGACGGGTTCGTTTCCACCAACGAAAGCTGCTCCAGCGCGAAACTGTGGGAAGCCGGGGTCAAGTATTCGTACCAGGACCATCAGTATGTCGGTCAGTACATGCCGATGATGAACGGCGCGTTCTGGGCCAAGCTGACGCCCGACATCCAGAAGACGATGATCTCGCTGTGGGCGGCCAACATCGGCACCTACCGCACCCATTCCGCCGCCCTGCAGTTGGAGGCGCGCAAGACGATGGAAAAGAACGGCGTGATCTTCACCGATCCGGCGCAGTCGATCCTTGATGCCGCCCGCAAGGCGCAGCAGGCCGACGTCGCCAGCCTGATCAGCGCTGCCAAGCTGTCGCCCGAGGTGGTCAAGCTGACCGAGGATTCCGTGAACGGCACCGCCTGACCATGGCCGCGGTACGCCCCGACACGATCTGGGACACGATCGAGCGCACGCTGGCCGGCGTCCTTGGCTTGCTCGCCATGGCGCTTGGCCTCGTGCAGGTCCTGGGACGCTATTTCTTCCCCGCCTATGCGATTTCCTGGGGCGAGGAGGTGATCGTCTATCTGGTCGTCTGGGGCGTGATGATCATCTCCAGCCAGTTGGTCCGCACCGACGGCCATGTGCGGCCCGACCTGGTGCTGCGCCTGGTGCCACCCGGCGGGCAGCGTTGGCTGGAGGCGTTCAACTGCATCGTGGCGCTGATCTTCTGTGCCGGCATGATCTGGTACGGCTGGCAGATCGTCGATACGTCGATGCTGCTGGACGAACGCAGCTCCAGCGGACTGCAGTTCCCGATGTGGATCTACTACAGCGCGTTGCCCGCCGGCGGCGTGCTGATGGGTGTGCGCTACCTGATCCGGCTGTTTCGTTACCTGTTCGTTTTCGATCCGAAGACGATGACGGTCGGGCACCATATCGCGGATCACGAGTTGCCGGCCAATCTCTCCGACCTGGCGAACCGCTGATCCGATGTGGCCTTTTCTTTTCCTGGTGATGTTCTTCGGCCTGCTGGCTGCCGGCATGCCGATTTTCCTGGTGCTGGGCAGTTGTGCCGCGGTGCTGTACGGCGTCTCCGGCCAGCCGATGATCGGCGTGGCGCAGGTGATCGTCGACCAGTTGAACTCCTCGACGCTGATGTCGCTGCCGCTGTTCGTCATGGCGGCGGCGTTCATGCGCCAGGGCGGCGTGGCCAAGGCGCTGGTGGATGTCTCGGCCGCGTGGCTGGGCGGCATCCGGGGCTCGCTGGGGCTGGTGACGGTGGTGGCCTGCACGCTGTTCGCGGCGATCTGCGGGTCGTCCGTCGCCACCGCGCTGGCGATGGGCACCATCCTGCTGCCGGCGATGATCGAGAAAGGCTACCCGCGCAGTTTCGCCCTGGGCGTGATCGGCGCGTCCGGCACCATCGGCATCGTCATCCCGCCCAGCCTGGCGCTGATCCTATACGGCATCGTGGCCGAACAATCGGTGCCCCGGCTGTTCCTGGCCGGCATCCTGCCCGGCCTGCTGCAAGCCAGCGCGTTCTTTGCGTGGGTCTGGTACGATGCGCGCCGGCGGAACTTCCCGAAAGAGGCGGCGCTGCCCGTCGGCGACCGGCTGCGTGTGACGGCACGAGCACTGCCGGCGCTGGCGGTTCCCGTTGTCGTGCTGGTCGGCATCTATGGCGGTATCGTCACGGTGACCGAGGCCGCCGCGCTCGCCGCCGTCGCGGCCCTGCTGGTCAGCCTGATCTTTTATCGCGGCTTCCGTGTCTCGCAGACCGTATCGGTCATCGCCGATGCGCTGCGCAGCGCCGGCACCATTATGCTGATCGTCGCGAGCGCCCTGGCGTTCGGCCATTGGATGACCGAATCGGGCGCGCCGGCGAAGCTGGTGGAATGGGTGCTGGCGCACAACCTGCCGACCTGGGCGTTCCTGCTGACGATGAACGTGCTGCTGCTGATCCTGGGCTGCTTCCTGGAAGTGGTCGCGGCGCTGCTGCTGGTGATCCCCATCCTGGCCCCGGCGCTGATCCCGCTGGGCGTCGACCCGGTGCATTTCTCCATCATATTCACGCATAACATGGAGATCGCGCTGATCCACCCACCGGTCGGCCTGAACCTGTATGTGCTGTCCACCATCTCCGACGCGCCGATCGGCGAGGTGATCCGGGGGATCCTGCCGTTCCTGATCCTGCTGCTGAT
This sequence comes from Acidisphaera sp. S103, assembly GCF_009765975.1. Taxonomy (GTDB): domain Bacteria; phylum Pseudomonadota; class Alphaproteobacteria; order Acetobacterales; family Acetobacteraceae; genus Rhodopila. The sequence goes on from NZ_LMUJ01000063.1 coordinate 250,314, forward strand.
CGTGTTGGGGATCATCACCTATGTGCCGGCACTGACGATGTGGCTGCCGAATTTGGTCTATGGTCACTGACGGTCGGAACTCCGTCCTGATCATTGCCCCTTTCGCCGGGGGCGGCCAAAGATCCAGATTTTCACCAAACCTGCGCCCGCCTCGTGCGGCGTGGCATGGGAAATACGATCACGTTGTACGGCTTCCAACTTCGGACTGACCGCAAAGGTTTCTCTTTGCGGTTGAGCCAGGATTCCGAACGGTTTTTAAAAATATGCTGCTGTTTCACTCGTGGGCCAGTCCCGACAGGTTCGGGGTACGCGGCTGGTGGACGGAAAAGCTAGTTCACCGTCACCTGCGTCTTGACGGAGTTCGCAATGAAGCAAGCCTCGTGAGCTTCATGATGCATCTGCTCCAGCTTCGTCTGTTGCGGAGCTTCGCCTACCCACTCGATCCGGGGATGCAGGGCAACCTTCGTCACGGCGTGCTTCCCCGGCGCAATTTCTTCCATCACGCCCTTCGCATGGTCACGATAGGCAGCGACGGTGAATCCTGCGAGTCGGGCCACGTGCAGGAACGACAGCATATGGCAGTTCGACAGGGCGGCGACGAGCATCTCCTCCGGGTCAACGGCTGCTTTCACGGCCCACTTGCCGACAACGTGCGGTGACGCAGAGGCGGGAACGACCGTACCACCGTCAAAGCTCAGGGTGTGGCCTCGGCTATAGCGGCCTTTGGCAAAGTCTTCGCCGTCGGCCAACTTCCAATCGACGTCCGCAGTATAGGTTGCCATCGCTCTCCACCCTCCCGGCGCCAAACCACCGTCGTCAAGACGGAGGCGGGATATGCCCGTGGCACAGTGGGAGCGTCAACCGGTTGCAGGGCGATCTGCGACCGGCTGCTGTGGCAGATGTGGGCGGCAACGGCGGCCAGTACAACGAGGCCGGTGACGGATGCCGATTGGGTCGCCCGAGGCATGCACGACGTCGGTGACATTCACGACTATATCGAGACGTTCAGCCCCACCGCCGCCCGCAACGGCAAGCGGACCACCTTCAAGGCATTACCAACCGGCTAGTCCCCGTGCGTGCGGCCGTAGGCAATACCGGCCTGCACCTCCTCAATTGCCTCCGCAACGAGCTTGCGCGCGGCGGCAGCGTGGCCAGCTTTATTCTGCGTGACTTTCTGCAGTTCGCTCTGAGCTGCTTCCAGCTTATGCAGGGAACTCTCCATCTGCGGCTGGGCCGCAAACGCCAGCCCGAAACTCATAGGCAGAATAAGTGCCGCGGCCGTGCCGATGATGATCGCCTTATTAAGTCCAGCCATTTTAACGCTCCTCAAGTATCGTCCGGCCTCACGACTAGAGCCGCCATACCCCGCTCGGAAACGAATTGTGCTGATGACCGGTATCAGCGATACCGATAGCATGACACGACCCAGTGCGATCGACCCCGACCTGCTCCGCAGCTTCCTCGGCATCGCGGAGACCGGAAGTTTCACCCGGGCGGCCCAGATGGTCGGGCGCAGCCAGTCCGCCGTCTCCATGCAACTCCAGCGGTTGGAGACCCTGCTCGGGCACAGTCTGCTGTCGCGCGGCAAGGGCGGCGCCGTTCGCCTGACCCCCGAAGGGAGCCGCCTGCTGGAGCGTGCCAAGGAAATGCTGTCCATCAACGACGCGATCTGGGCCGAGTTCAGGGGACTCGACACCAGCCACCAGGTCCCGCCCGACGATTACGCCTTGCCCCTGAAAGCACAGCGTGAGGCGTTTACCGCCCAGGTGATGCTGACGCTGCTGACAAACGAAAAATTTGGCGATGCCTACGCCCTGGTCATGCGCTGCGTTGAGAAGGGCATCGTCGTTGACGCTGTAACGCTCGATTCAAAAGATGACACGCTCTACATGGCTCTGCTGAGCATGTTGGAGTATATTTCGATCAACTTCCTCTCCAACACGCTCGACCGGGATATCGTCTTGCGACAGCGGCGATCGGGTCTGCTCCGGGTCTACGAGACACTGGCAGGCTACATCGCGCATAAGCGCCAGGTCTGGAACCGGCCGAACGCCTATCGTTCATTCGAAATATTCATCAAGCAGCACGTCATGAAGAACGACGGCGGTGCGGGGGCCGGATCAGATCCCGCCGATGCGTTGGTTGCGCCTTATCACCAACCCCTCCCTTGGTGATGCCGTCACGCACGACCCACATGTGATTGCCGCGCGGCAGCGGGACGCGTTAACTGTATGTCATACAAATCCGGCCCGTTTGCGGCGAACGGAGGGAAACGAGCATGCACAGCCCCTATGACGACCTGCCGAAGAACCAGGCCAACTACGCCCCGCTGACCCCGCTGACCTTCATCGAGCGTGCCGCCTACGTCTATCCCGACAAGCCGTCCGTCGTGTACGGCGCCCAAAGCTGGACCTGGAAGGAAACCTACGCCCGCTGCCGCCGCCTGGCCTCGGCCCTGTCCCGCCGCGGCATCGGCAAGAACGACACCGTCGCCATCATCGCCCCCAACACCCCGCCGATGTACGAAGCCGCGTTCGGCGTCCCCATGTGCGGCGCGGTGCTGAACACCCTGAACACCCGCCTGGACGCCGAGGCCATCGCCTTCCAGCTCCGCCACGGCGGCGCCAAGGTCCTGATCACCGACAGCGAGTTCTCCCCGGTGATCGAGCCCGCCCTGGCCTTGCTCGACATCAAACCCCTGGTCATCGACATCGACGACCCCGCCTGGCCGGATGGCAAGCTGCTGGGCGAAATCGCGTATGAAACCTTCCTGGCCGAGGGCGACCCCGACTACCCCTGGCAGAATCCCGCCGACGAATGGGACGCCATCGCGCTCGGCTACACCTCCGGCACCACCGGCGACCCGAAGGGCGTCGTCACCCACCATCGCGGTGCGCATCTGAACGCGATCAGCAACATCCTCAACTGGGGCATGCCGCACCATGCGGTGTATCTGTGGACGCTGCCGATGTTCCACTGCAACGGCTGGTGCTTCCCCTGGACGATGGCGGAGCGCGCCGGCGTCAACGTCTGCCTGCGCCGGGTTGAGGCAAAACCAATGCTGGACGCCATCCGCGACAACGGCGTGACCCACATGTGCGGCGCCCCGATCGTCTACTCGATGCTGATCAACGCGCCGCCCGAACTGCGTGCCGGGATCACCCACCGCATCGCCGGCCAGGTCGCCGGCGCCGCCCCACCCGCCGCGATCATCGAGGGCGCCGAACAAATCGGCATAGAACTGACCCACGTCTACGGCCTCACCGAGGTCTACGGTCCCGCCGGCGTCTGTTCCAAGCACGAATCCTGGTCCCACATGCCGATCGACAAACGAGCGGAACGAAACGGCAGGCAAGGCGTGCGGACGCCGCTGCAGGAGGCGATGACCGTCCTCGATCCCGCCACCATGCAGCCGGTTGCATGGGACGCCGAAACGATGGGCGAGATCATGTTCCGCGGTAACATCACGATGAAAGGGTATCTGAAGAATCCATCCGCCACCGAACAGGCCTTCGCCGGCGGCTGGTTCCACACCGGCGACCTCGCTGTGATGTATCCAGATGGCTACGCGAAGATTCGCGACCGCTCGAAGGACGTCATCATCTCCGGCGGCGAAAACATCTCGTCCATCGAGGTGGAGGAAACCCTATACCGCCACCCTGCGGTGCTGAGCGCCGCCGTCGTCGCCCAACCGGACGAAAAATGGGGCGAGACCCCCTGCGCGTTCATCGAATTGAAGCCCGGCACCTCAGTGACGGCGGAGGAACTCCGTGACTTCTGCCGCCAGCACATGGCCCGCTACAAGGTGCCAAAGACGTTCGTCTTCCGCGACATTCCCAAGACATCCACGGGGAAGATCCAGAAGTTCGTGCTGCGGCAACTGGCGAAATCGACGGCGGCGATCGAATAGGCTCCGTCGTATCATAGCGATGGGAAGTCAATATCGTCCTGCACCTGGAGGGATGCATGGTTCGTTGGCACCCGCCGCGCAGGACCTTCCCCCCCCTTCGAGTGTCGTCACTGACACCGCGCCATTCTTTAAGGCGGATTAGCGGGATTGCAGATGGATGAAGGGGATGGCGCGGCTGCGGCAGCCCGTCACCGAACGGATCATTGGGTGTGCTTTTCAGGTTGCCAATACGCTCGGTCACGAATTCATCGAAATGATCTACGAGAACGCCCTCGCTTGCGAGATGCGGAAGTCCCGCTTCGATGCCGTCCATAGCGGGGGCGCGGTCTTCTACGACAGTGTCGCCGTCGGCGAATACACCACCGACCTGATCGTCGAAGAGTGGGTCATCGTCGAACTCAAAGTTATCTGCGGACTGAGCGACATCCACATCCCGCAATATCGAACCCATCCACGGGCAACCGGCAAACCATTGTGCCTGCAGGTCAACTTCAGCCGACCCAGAGTCGAAACCTACCGCATCACCGCCCAAGCCTGATCGCACAACAATCCCCTTCATCTCCCCTTATCCCGCTTAATCCGCCTCAAAAATGAAAAGCCATGACCATGGCCCCGCCGGCCGGGTTTCATGCATGGCGGGTCGGGCTGCCGATGGAATCCAATCGCCATTGCTGCCGACTTTTCGATTGGCTCACCCATCACGCCGACGAAGGTCGGCATCTACACCTTTTTACATACAAAAATGAAGACGTGGACGAGGGGCCTCCCTCCGCCATAACGGTTGCTCCGCAATGCCGAAGGGTCAACAACAACGGCGGTTGGTATCAACCATTCTCAGCGCCCCTCAGCGCCCTCTGTGTTGAAAGCGATAGACGAAACAAAGCGAGGTATCGGGTGTTGCGCACGCAGGAGAGCGTTCGCCGCAATAATAGCTCTGCCCCGCTTTCGTCACAGAGGCCATTTCGTCGCTACCAAGTATCGAGCAAGAAGATATGTTCCGCCATGCGCAACCAGAAATGCTCACCCCCCAGGACGCAATCCAGCCCCGACGTAGCTTAGCAAAAAGCCCCAACTGGCGCGCATATCGAGGCGCCAAACCCAACCTTACTCCCGCTGCCGAGCCCTCAGATCCACCACATTGTCGCCCTCGGCATCCGAACCGGCGGCGACGCCCAGCACCTCGGCCACCTTGCGGGCCAGTTGCTCGCGCTTGAACGGCTTGCCCAGCAGTTGCACCCCGTCGTCCAGCCGCCCGTGATGCACGATGGAGTTCTCGGTATACCCCGACATGAACAGCACCTTCACCTCCGGCCGCATCGCGGTGATGCGTTCCGCCAGTTCCCGTCCGCGCACTTTTCCCGGCAGCACGACGTCGGTCAGCAGCATGTCGATATCCGCCGCGTGCGCGCCGAACACAAGCAGGCCCTCATCGCCGTCCGACGCTTCCAGCACGCGGTAGCCAAGGTTGCGCAGGATCGCCACCGCGATCTCCCGCACCCCCGCCTCATCCTCCACCACCAGGATCGTCGCCGATCCGCGCGGCAGGTCGGCCGGCACGCCGCTGCGTTGCATGTTCGAAGCCGCGCCGCCGATCGCGCGTGGCAGATACAGTTTGACCGAGGTGCCCTCGCCGGGTTCGGAGTAGATCTTCACGTGCCCGCCGGACTGCTTGACGAAACCGAACACCATGGCGAGCCCAAGCCCGGTGCCGCGTCCTTCGGTTTTCGTGGTGAAGAACGGTTCGAACACGTGGGCCACGATGTCGGGCGTCATGCCGTGGCCAGTGTCCGACACCGCGACCATGACGTAGTCGCCGGGCACGACTTCGGCATGGGCGCGCGCGTACTCCTTATCCAGCACCTTGTTCGCCAGCTCGATCGTCAGCCGGCCGCCGGTCGGCATGGCGTCGCGCGCGTTCAGTGCCAGGTTCAGCACCGCGCTCTCCAACTGCGCCGGGTCGGCCATCGCGGGCCACAGCCCGGCGCTGTCGACGAACCGCACGTCGATATGCTCGCCCAGCGTACGCCGCAGCAGCGGCACCAGCTCCGGCAGGTTAGTCGACAGGTCGATCGGCGCCGGGGCCAGCGGCTGCTTGCGTGCGAACGCCAGAAGCTGGCTGGTCAGCGTACCGCCGCGCTGCGCCGCCCACAGCGACCGCTCGATGTTCGCCACCACCGGATTTTGCGGGTCCAGCCTGGCGCGTGCCAGTTCCAGATTGCCCATGATCACGGTGAGCAAGTTGTTGAAATCGTGCGCGATGCCGCCGGTAAGGTGGCCGATGGCCTGCATCTTATGCGACTCCCGCAGCACCGCCTCGGACTGCGCCCGCTTCGTCATGTCGGTGACGGTCAGGACGAAGCCATCATCGGGTGCGGGGGTACGGCGAATCTCCAGGTGCCGGCCGTCCGGATGGGTGCATTCGTAGACGATCGGATCGTGCCCGGTCTGCTCGCCATGCGCGATCTGCTCTTCGGTTTCCAGCAAGGTCTCGCCGCCGGCGGCCAGATAGTCGGCAAAGGCCGCATAGGGCGTCTCGGTACGCACCATGGCCGGCGGCAGGTCCAGCAGAACCTGGAAGCATTCATTCCAGTGCCGCAGCTTGTGCGCGGGTCCGAACACCGCGACACCCTGGCTCAGGCTGTCCAGCGAAGCGTGCAGCCGTCCTGCCAAGATCCGCTGTTCGGCCTCCGCGCGGTATGAACGGTTGTAGGCCTGGTTGAGCAAACGGGCGGCCCACAGCAGTGCGAGGATAGCGATCGCGGTGGCCGAGAATGCGAGGCCGCGAACCCACTCGCCGCGGCTGTCGGTCGCTGCCAGCCGTTCATCCAGAAGCGTCTGTTCCTCGGTCGACATGGTGGCCAGGGTCTGCTCGATCGTCGTCATCGTCTCCCGGCTGGCCCCGGTGCCGAAACCCTGCACCGCCGCGTCCAGGCCCTTGTCGCGCCGGATCTGGATCGATTGCGCAAGCTGTTGGGCGCGGCGCTGGAAGGCTGGTGCCAGGGCACGCAGATGGGCCTGCTGGTTGGCGTTGTCGCCCGTCAGCCTCTGCACTTCACCGAGGAGGAGGGAAATCCGGCCGAGAGCCGCTTCGTATGGCGCCAGATAATCGTTGTTGCCCGTCAGTAGGTAGCCGCGCTGGCCGGTTTGGGCATCGCGGACGGAAATTTCAAGGTCGCGGATTACACCCAGGACCTGGTAGCTGTGTTCGGTCCACTGACGCGCGGACCGGGCGGCGGCGAAGCGATCCCAGGTCGTGAGGGCGATCAGCGCGAGGACCGCGATCAAGCCGCCAAACACCAGAAGGTTGGCGCGCGAGACTAGCTTCTTGGACATGACGGCGCTGATCCCGACAACGATACGGAGCCGTTCGCCGAAGCCTGTTACACGGCGCAGGGACTCTTTCCGTTTTCTCCTGCAACAATTGGCCGGAGTCCAAACACGGTACGTTGTGCGCCGCATAGCGCGTTGAGTCCCCACGCTGACCGCGCTACCCTGCGCCGCATGGCCCGACTCAGTGTGAATTTGAACAAGATCGCGTTGCTGCGAAATTCCCGCCACACCGGCGTGCCCGATCCGGTCCGGTTCGGCCGCTTGGCGCTGGAATCAGGCGCGCAGGGCCTGACCGTCCATCCCCGCCCGGACGAACGCCACATCCGCACCGCCGATGTACCACTGCTGGCCGAGCTGATGCGGCCATACCGCCCGGCGATGGAGTTCAACATCGAGGGCTATCCCGACGACCGCCTGATGGACATCCTGCGCGACAACCGGCCGGAGCAGGCGACGCTGGTCCCCGATGCGCCGGGTGCGTTCACGTCGGAGGAAGGCTGGAAACTCGACCCCGCCCAGGCCGCGCTGGTGACGCCGGCGATCGCCGCGATGAAGGCGCTGGCCTGCCGGGTGATCCTGTTCATCGATCCGGAGCCGGACGTGATACCGCGCGCGGTCGCGGCCGGTGCCGACGGCGTGGAGATCTACACCGGCGCCTATGCCGCCGCGTTCCATCATGGCCGGCATCATCCGATCCTGCAGCACATCGCCGCGACCGCTTCCCGCGCTCGGGATGCCGGCTTGGTGGTCAATGCGGGACACGACCTGAACCTGCACAACATCCCGCCGCTGATGCGGGCGGTTCCGTTCCTGGCGGAGGCCTCGATCGGCCATGAACTGACCGCCGACGCGCTGGAGAACGGGTTCGCCGCGACGGTCGCGGCTTATGCGAAGGCATTGGGGTAGAGCCACCAGCGACCCGTCGTTACGCTTCCTTCAGCAACGGCCGCGTGGCGTTACGTCCGGCGGGCTGCTAGAACCCGCCCATGATTATCGACATGCATACCCACGCAGGCCCTCCCCGTCGCACCGGCGATGTGGACCGGACCGTGCTCGCCACGATGCGTCCGGCCGGGGTTTCCGCCGCCGTCGTTGCCGCCATCGGCGACATCCCGATGATCCGCCGCGACCGCGACACCGGCCGTTTGCAGAAATTCCGCGACCCCAATCCCGGCGAGTGCCTGGAGGCAGTGGAAAGCTACCTGACCAGCTTCGAGCAATCCGGCACCCGCATCGCCCGCGAACCCGACGATTTTCGTCCGGACGATCCCGCCCTGGTCCTGGCGATCGAGGGCTGCGACTTCCTGGAAGGCGATCTCGACCGGCTGGACGTGATGGAAGCCCGCGGCGTCCGCAGCATCCAGCTCACCCACTACCTGGTCAACGAAACCGGCGATATTCAAACCGCACCGCCCGTCCACGGCGGACTGACCGCGTTCGGGGCGGAGGTGGTGCGGCGGATGAACAAACTCGGCATCATCCTCGATGTCGCGCATTGCTCCGAGGACACCGTCAAGGACGTCGCCGCCGTCGCCACAAGGCCGTTCCTGTGCACCCACTCCAACCTGAAGGAGCCTGGACACAAGAACGGCGATCACCCGCGCTTCATCGGTCCGGACTACGCCAGGATGGTGGTGGAATCCGGCGGCGTGGTCGGCGCCTGGATCGCCGTCCTGGCGGAAGAGAAGCTGCCCGGCATGATCCGCCATCTGTTCCGCATGATCGACGCGCTGGGCATTGATCACGTCGGCATCGGCACCGATATGCCCGCCGGCGTCGCCGCAACCGAAATGCCGGATTTCTCCCGCCACCCGGAAATCGTCGCCGCCCTGCGCAACCACGGCCTGACCGCGGAGGAGATCGAAAAAGTGTGTTCCGGCAACTGGCTCCGCGTGCTGCGCGCGGTACGCGCATGACCAATGGAGCAGGGCAGGGTGCCCCCGACGCCGGCGCCCCTAACGTCAACGACCGCGACGCCAGCAAACGGCAGGCCGCGATGGCCGCGGTGGCGATGGTGCACGATGGGATGGTCGTCGGCCTGGGCACCGGCTCGACTGCCGCCTTCGCCATCGACGGGCTGATTGCCCGCGTCCGCGACGGCCTGCGCATCGTCGGCATCCCCACCAGTGAGCGCAGCGCCAAACAGGCGCGCGACGGCGGCATCGCGCTGACCGATTTTTCCCGCCATCCCAAGCTGGACCTGACGATCGACGGCGCGGACGAGATTTGCCGCGGCTCGCTGGACCTCATCAAGGGCCTTGGTGGCGCGTTGCTGCGGGAGAAGATCGTCGCCGCGGCCAGTGCGTCCCTGGTGATCGTCGCCGACGAACCAAAACTGGTTTCCAGCCTCGGCGGTACGGCACCGGTCCCGGTCGAGGTCGTCACCTTTGGTTGGGAAACCACCGTCGCCCGCCTGACCGGACTCGGTGCCAATCCGGTCCTGCGGAAGGCGCCCGATGGCACTGTGTTCCGCACGGACGGGGGGAATCTGATCCTCGACTGCCATTTCGGCGTCATCGCCGATCCGGGACGGCTGGAGCAGGAATTGTCCGCGACGATCGGCGTGGTCGAAACCGGTTTGTTCATCGGCATGGCCGCCACGGCGCTGGTGGCAACGCCCAGCGGGATTGTTCGGCTGGATCGCTAGGCCTTTAGCCGGAGCGGAAACAGTCGGTGTGCCTCTCGCCGTCATGGCCGGGACACGCCCCATAAGCATCAGGATAAGCGCCAAACGGAAAATTCTTTGGCCGACTGCTCCGTTGTCTACCCGTCATGGCCCGGCGTGTCCGGGCCATCCGCGCTTCGTCCGCCGGAGCGAAGATGGCCGGGACACGCCCGGCCATGACGGTGAGAGCGTGGCGCCCGACGAATCCTTCTCTCCGCCGCCGCTATCCTGACACGCCCGGCCATGACGATTGTGCAACTATGCGTGGACGCCCTACGCGAAGACTACCGGCTCGCGACCTGGCGCGTGACGGGCCGGATCATCAGGCAGGCGCCCTTGCGGTGACCTGAGCAGGCGTCCTGTGCATCCGACTGGGTCAATCCCATCACCTGCGCCCGCCAGATCGTTTTCTTCCGCAGGTGGACGGGCTCGATCCGTACCTCACCCGCTTCGGCTTCCCGCCGAGCCGCCATGGCGGCGGTATGCGCGGCGGCTTCGGTGGGGAAGGTGCCAACCTGCACCACCCAGTTCGCCACCACGCGCGCCCGTGCGGATACCGGCACCGTTGCCGGCCGCATTTGTTCGGCGTCGATCCTCGCCATCACGCGCGTGTGGGAGGATACCGGCCGTGTCACCTCCGCCGCATGGGCGGTGGCGATCAGTGTCACCCGCGACGCCATCAGAACCGGCTTGTGAAACGCCGGCACGTCCATCTGCTCAAAACCATGATCCAGCAGCGACGTCATCTGGATGTCGCGTTCCCCGTTCGTGGCCGCGCCCAGCACCACGCCCACCAGCCGCACGCCGCCGTGCACGGCGCTGGTGACCAGGTTATGCCCCGAGGCATCGGTATAGCCGGTCTTCAATCCGTCGGCGCCCGGATACGTGCGCAACATGTTGTCGTGATTGAAAATGATCTGCCGGTGCCAGGCGAAGCTCGGTGTCGAGAAATAGCGGTAGTATCCGGGAAAATCGTTGATCAGCCGCCGGCCCAGGACCGCCATGTCGCGGGCGGTGGTCCACTCGTTGGGGTCGGGCAGGCCGGAGGCGTTGGTGAACGTGCTGTGGCCCATGCCCAGCGCCCGGGCACGCAGGGTCATCATCTGGGCGAAGCGATCCTCGCTGCCGCCCAGCAACTCACCCAGGGCCGCGGCGGCGTCGTTCGCCGATTTGGTCACCAGGCCCAGGATCGCCTGCTCCACGACCAGATGGGTGCCGGGCATCAGGCCCAGTTTCGTCGGTTCCATCGACGCGGCATGCGACGACACCGGGACCACCGTGTCCAGGTTGATCCGGCGGTCGCGCAACGCCTCAAACGTCATGTAGAGGGTCATCATCTTGGCCAGGCTGGCGGGATGGCGCGGCTCATCCGCGTTCATATCCTCCAGCACGTCGCCGGTCCCCGCGTCGACCACGATGGAGCTGTAGCGGGCCGACCCGACCTGCGCATGCGCCGGGACGGTGATGGCCACTGTGGCCAGCAGCCATGATGCTAAACCGCCGGCGGCCAACAGGCCACGCGACAGCTGCTTGCCCACAAGGCACGCGACGCTGACCATTTATGTCCCTTCCTGAGCTTCGATGAAACTTTATGTGTCAGGCGCGTGTGCTGTCCAGCCTAAAACTGTCCGAAAACCGTAAAAAGTGAAGACCTTATGGGGCGACGCTCGCACGGACTCACCCGATCGCCAGCGTATCGGATGTAACAAATTCGTGGGGCCGGGGCTATCTTGTGCGGCGCACAAAATATTCTTGATCGTTGCTCGCGAAGTTTCTATAACCGGGATGTTGCGATGCAGCAGAGCCAGCCCCGGCATGGATGCAAGGGTTTTCGGCGGGGCGTTCGTCCGATCCCACACGTTCGCCGCCGCGCGACTGATCTGCCTTTAACGTAATGAAAGACAACGCGATGACAACGAGCAAATCGAAGATCGTCGAAATGACCGAGGCCGCGGAACCCGTCGTCAGCAAGGCCGCCGAAGCCGCCGCGTCACCCTTGAAGGACGGTATCGCCAAGGCGGCAGCCGGCTTCGAGGCGACCCAGGCGAAAATGAAGGAAGGCGTTGGAAAAGCCATGAAAACCGCCGAGGAATTGGTCGCTTTCAACCATGCCAATCTCGAGGCCATGGTGAAATCCAGCCAGATCTGGGTCACCGGCGTGCAGGACCTGTCCAAGCACATGGCCGCCGCCGCGCAGGCGTCCCTGGATGAAGGCATGTCCGCCTTCAAGGCGCTGTCCGCCGTGAAATCCCTGAAGGACGCATTCGAACTGCAGTCGTCCTTCGCCCGCGCCGCCCTGGAAAAGTCCTTGACCGAGTCGGGCAAGCTGACCGACGCCTCGTTCAAGTTGACGGAGCAGGCGCTGGCACCGATCGCCGCCCGCGTGACCGTCGCGGTCGAGACGTTCGCCAAGACCCCCTGATCGGTCTCGCCGCGAGGCAGGGCGGTTCAGGGCATCCTCCCCCCAAAGAACCGCTCTCTCGGCGACAACAAAGGCCCGGGCATTTGTCCGGGCCTTTGCTTTTGCGCGCATGCCCCCATTTCCGGGATCGCCCCGCTTTCGGGGCGGGTTGCGCGGCTTCGATATTTCCCATCTTTTAATCTATCGATACCATCCGATAGGCGCATGGTTCGGCATTTGGGTGAAGAACCCTCTTGCGGGAACGGCCGGTCGGCGCAATCGTCTTTGTCGGGCGGGTGCCAATACCCTTTCATCGGGGGCTTGCATTCCGATATGCTGAGTTCCTGATAGCCAAACAGTGATCGGCTTCAGGGGCGGGATGGAATGAGGGCGAATTGCCCGGGTTGCTTCGACGAAGGATAGGTCTTGAAGAATGGCCGGGCGGCGGTTGTGCGCGGGACGACGAATGGATGCGAACAGGAATGAGCGATAACGACAAGCGTGGCGGCGGGACGACGGAAGGACCCAATACCGGGGTCGTCGTCAAGGCACGCCCGAAGACCCGCAAGCCTGCGATGTACAAAGTGTTGATGCTGAACGACGACTACACCCCGATGGAGTTCGTCGTTCATGTCCTGGAGCGCTTCTTCCAGAAAAACCGCGAAGAGGCGACCCGGATCATGCTGCATGTCCATCGCCGCGGCGTTGGGGTGTGCGGCGTCTACACATATGAGGTCGCCGAAACCAAAGTCACCCAGGTTATGGACCTGGCTCGGCAGAACCAGCACCCTCTGCAGTGTACGATCGAGAAGGAATGATGACGCTGTTCGGCGCTTCGGCACCAACATCGTAAGCCTGACGGGTGGGGCGGATGCGCCACCCGGGTCTGTTCGGGTCCCTTATCGGACCGCTAGCGTTTAGGAGCGTCGGAAATGCTGTCACGGAACCTCGAACAGACGCTTCATCGCGCCCTGTCGCTCGCCAGTGAACGGCGGCACGAGTATGCAACCCTGGAACACCTTCTGCTCGGTCTTGCGGACGATACCGATGCCGCCACCGTCCTGAAGGCCTGCGGCGTCGATCTCGACAAGCTGCGCAACGACCTGACCGAATTCCTCGACAAGGATCTCGCCGGCCTCGCCACCGACCGGCCCGGCGACCCGAAGCCGACCGCCGGTTTCCAGCGCGTCGTGCAGCGCGCCGCGATCCACGTCCAGTCCTCCGGCCGCGATGAGGTCACCGGCGCCAACGTGTTGGTCGCCCTGTTCAGCGAACGCGAGAGCCATGCGGTCTACTTCCTGCAACTGCAGGACATGACCCGCCTCGACGCGGTGAATTTCATCAGCCACGGTATCGCCAAGGCGCCCGGCCGGTCGGCCCAGCGCCCCGTCGCCGGCACCAACAATCCCGCCCCCGAAGGCGGCCAGCCAGAGCAGGAGCGGGAGGAAAAGCCCAACCGCCGCAGCCAGGACGCGCTGACCAACTACTGCGTGAACCTGAACAAGAAGGCGATGGCCGGGAAGATCGACCCGCTGATCGGCCGCGATATCGAAATCGAGCGGACCATCCAGATCCTGTGCCGCCGCACCAAGAACAACCCGCTGTATGTCGGCGATCCCGGCGTCGGCAAGACCGCCATCGCCGAGGGCTTGGCGAAGCGCATCGTCGAGGGCGACGTGCCGGAAGTCCTGGCCAAATCGACCATCTATGCGCTGGACATGGGCTCGCTGCTCGCCGGCACCCGCTATCGCGGCGACTTCGAGGAACGGCTGAAGGCCGTGGTGAACGAACTGGAAGCGCAGACCAACGCCATCCTGTTCATCGATGAGATCCACACCGTGATCGGCGCCGGCGCCACCAGCGGCGGGGCGATGGACGCCTCCAACCTGCTGAAACCCGCCTTGGCGTCGGGCAACCTGCGCTGCATCGGCAGCACCACGTACAAGGAATTCCGCAACTACTTCGAGAAAGATCGCGCGCTGGTCCGCCGATTCCAGAAAATCGACGTGAACGAGCCGTCGCTGGAAGACAGCGTGAAAATCCTGCGCGGCCTGAAGCTGAACTACGAAAAGCACCACAAGGTCCGCTACACCGATGAGGCAATACGAGCGGCGGTGGAGCTGTCGGCGAAATACATCAACGACCGCAAACTGCCGGACAAGGCGATCGACGTGATCGATGAGGCCGGCGCCTCCCGCATGCTGTTGCCGGAGCACAAGCGCCGCAAGACGGTCACCTTGAAGGACGTGGAAGAGATCGTGGCGAAGATCGCCCGCATCCCGCCAAAGTCGGTGTCCACCGACGACAAGGAGACGCTGCGCAACCTGGAACGCGACCTGAAATCGATGGTGTTCGGCCAGGACAAGGCGATCGAGGCGCTCGCCGCCGCGATCAAGCTGGCCCGAGCCGGCCTGCGCGAACCGGAAAAGCCGATCGGCAACTACCTGTTCTCCGGCCCCACCGGTGTCGGCAAGACCGAGGTCGCCCGTCAGTTGGCCTCCACCATGGGGATCGAACTGATCCGCTTCGACATGTCGGAATACATGGAGCGGCATTCGATCTCCCGCCTGATCGGCGCCCCGCCGGGCTATGTCGGGTTCGACCAGGGTGGCATGCTGACCGACGCGATCGACCAGCATCCGCATGCGGTGCTGCTGCTGGATGAAATCGAAAAGGCCCATCCGGACCTGTTCAACATCCTGCTGCAGGTCATGGACCACGGGAAACTGACCGACCACAACGGCAAGACGGTCGATTTCCGCAACGTGATCCTGATCATGACCACCAATGCGGGTGCCTCCGACATGGCCAAGGAAGCCATCGGCTTTGGTCGCGAAGCCCGCACCGGCGACGATGAGGACGCGATCAAGCGCCTGTTCACGCCGGAATTCCGCAACCGCCTGGACGCGACGATCACCTTTGCCGCCCTGACGCCGGAAATCGTCGGCCGTGTGGTGGAAAAGTTCGTGATGCAGTTGGAAGCCCAGCTCGCGGATCGCAACGTCACCATCGAGCTGTCCTCCGCCGCCAAGGAATGGCTCGCCGAACGCGGCTACGACCGCCTCTACGGCGCCCGTCCGCTCGGCCGGGTGATCCAGGAGCACATCAAGAAGCCGCTGGCCGAGGAACTGTTGTTCGGCAAGCTGGTGAAGGGTGGCGCGGTCAAGGTGACGCTGAAGGACAAGAAGTTGGACTTCGAGATCACCGAAGCGGCCCTGCCGGCCCTGCCGAAACCCGAGGGCGACGACGACGGCGCCGCCGACCGCGAACAGGAAGTCGAGGTCTAAGGCATTCTTTCTGACCCGGCCAGGACGCACTCAAAGTCACGGCCGGGTCAGCTATAGCCTTACCCGCCACACCCGGGTCGGCTGTCTCTTATCCGTCACGGCCGCGCCGGCTGTCTCTTATCCGTCATGGCCGTGCCGGCTGTCTCTTATCCGTCACGGCCGTGCCGGCTGTGTCCTACCCGTCGTGGCCGTGCCGGCTGTGTCCTATCCGTCATGGCCGGGCGTGTCCCGGCCATCTTCGCACCAGCCGACGGAGCACAGACGGCCGTGCGAGACGCTCCGCCATGACGTAAGAATGTGCCGGCCAGTCAAACCCGCCCCACCGTCTCCCACCATGAGACACTTTCATCCAATCTTAACAGACCGATACGGTTACCCGTCTCAGCGTCCATGATACCAATCCCCCGCGCGATTTGAGGTTTTTCAATTCGCCGCCAGCCCGGGAGCCATCATGAGCGACGAGACGCACAGTACGCCGGACGACAGCGCCAAGCCATCGCCCGAAGCCCCCCGCTCCGGCTGGGCATGCGACGATTTCTCGACCAAGGCCGCCACCGTTGGCGTGATCGTCGTGGGTGCCGCGCTGATCGAGGCAGCCCTCATCCCCGGCATGATCGTCGGCGCCGCCGCGATCCTCGCCCCCAAATACGTGCCGAAAATGGGCAGCACGCTGCAACCGATGTTCCGTTCGGTCGTCCGCGGCGCCTACAAATTCGGCCGCAAAGCCCGCGAAGCCGCCGCCGAGGCCAAGGAGCAAGTGCAGGACATCGTGGCCGAAGTGCATGCTGAAGGCTCCGACACGTCCGGCACGCCAGCCGCTTGAGTTCGACCACCGTGACCGCCGAGCCGGGCGCCGCGAAAAAGCCGCGCCCCGCCCGAACGAAGCGCTCGGCCGCCGCCAACGGGACCGCCAGCCCCGAACCCGTACGCCACACCGCCGAGGTCGCGCATGCCGTCCACGGTCGCGTGCGCCTCAAGATCCCGGCCGCGAAGCACGACCCCGACCTGCTCAACCGCATCAAGGCGGCCTTCACCGGCCTGCCCGGCGTCGATGCCGTCGAGATCAAACCAAGTTCCGGCAGCCTGGTCATCTACTACGATCCGGACCACCACCCGGAAATCGCCAGCCTGTTCCTCAGCCTGAGCCAGACGGAATCCGCGCCGCTGACGGTCGCCCACCCGGCGGCACCACAACAAGCCGCACCGCATCGGCCACCCACCAACAAGGTCGACGACCTGACCCGCACCATCGAGGGCGAGGCCGAATTCCTCGCCGAACACTCGATGTTCGCCCGCACCGTCGTCGAGGCGGTGAAGGAACTCGACCGCAAGATCAAACGCTCCACAAACAACAACGTCGACCTGAAGATCATGGTGCCGATTGCCCTGGCCGGCGTCACGTTTCTGGAGATTGGCGCCGCCGCGGCAACGCCGATGTGGGTGACCCTGGCGATCTTCTCCATGAACCATTTTGTCGAACTGCACGCGCATGACGCGGACGAACGGTAGCGGACCGACCGGCGTGCCGCGAACCGCCGGCAAGGACTGACATGGAATTCTCCATCCGCCATCGGCTTCCCGGCCGCATCAGGCTCCACATTCCGGCGCTTGCCGCCGCATCGTCCGTTGCCGCCGGCCATATCGTCACCTGGCTCAAGGCGCAGGACGGCATCACCGAGGCCCGCATCAACCAAGCCTGCGCCAGCCTGGTCGTCACCTACGACGAGGCCCAGCGCGAAACCCTGGACTCGATGCTGGGCTACCTCCGGTTCCTGTCACCCCGAGACCTGTTGACCCTGGTCGCGCAGACGGAACCTGCCCCCGAAGCCCCGGTCCTCCACGCACCAGCCGAACCGCCGGCAACCCTCGGCCCGTCAGTACTCGCGCTGCCGTCCGTGTCGCTCGCCCTGGCGTTCAGCGCCAGCCCGCTGGCCCTGGCGGCGAACATCCCGCTGATGATCTGGAACGCCTGGCCGATCGCCAAACGCGCCTGGGGCATCTGGTCGCGCGAAAAGCGGCTGAACGTGGACTTCCTCGACACGCTGGCGATCACCGCCTCGATTGGCCAGGGCCTGATGGTCACTGGCGGCATCATCACCTGGCTGATCCGCCTCGGCGATTGGATCCGCGATCTGACCGCCCGCGGATCGAAGCGCGCCATCGCCGGCCTGATGGAGTTCCAGACCCGCACCGCCTGGCTGCTGGTCGACGGCGCCGTGGTCTCGGTCCCCGCCACCCGGGTCGTCGCCGGCGATCTGGTCGTCGTCTATCCCGGCGAAATGGTCCCGGTGGACGGTGAAATCGTCGACGGTGACGCCACGATCGACCAGAAAACCATCACCGGCGAAGGTCTGCCGGTCTCGCGCGGCAAGGGCGAAGCAGTCTTCGCCGCCACCGCCCTGCGGGAAGGCCAGATCACCATCCGAGCCGAACGCGTGGGCGCAGACACGATCGCCGGCCAGATCGCCCAGTTGGTGGACAACGCCCCGATCGGCGACACCCGCATGCAGAACCATGCCGAACGCTTCGCCGATCGCCTCGTCGTCCCCACACTCGGCCTGGCGATCGGCAGCGCCGCCGTCACCGCCGATTTCCAACGCTTCCTATCGCTGGTGATCATCGATATCGGCACCGGTATCCGCGTCGCCGCACCCACCAGCGTGCTGGCCTCGATGACCCATGCCGCCCGTAACGGCATCATCATCAAAAGCGGCGGCCACATGGAGCGTCTG
Organism: Acidisphaera sp. S103; assembly: GCF_009765975.1. Lineage (GTDB taxonomy): Bacteria > Pseudomonadota > Alphaproteobacteria > Acetobacterales > Acetobacteraceae > Rhodopila. The sequence goes on from NZ_LMUJ01000063.1 coordinate 268,639, forward strand.
GCCCAGGTCGACACCGTCGTCTTCGACAAGACCGGTACCCTGACCCATGGCACCCCGGAGGTCATCGACGTCATCACCTACCAGAACAGCCTGTCCGCCGACCGGCTCCTCGGCTTGGCCGTGGGCGCCGAAAGCCGCCTGACGCATCCGGTCGCCGAGGCCCTGCGCGCCAGCGCCCGCGACCGCGGCATCAGTGTCCCGCTTTGCGACGCACCCGACTACAAGGTCGGCCTGGGGGTGCAGGGCCAGGTGAACGGCCACTACGTCCATATCGGCAGCGAACGTTTTCTGCGCGGCAGCCAGATCCGCGTGAAACAGGCTGAGGGCGACCGGGCCTCGCTGGACGAACACGGCTATTCCTGCCTCTACATGGCGGTGGACGGCAAACTCGCCGGCCTGATCCCCTACGCCGACAAGATCCGGCCGGAGAGCCGCGACGTCATCCGCGCCCTGCACGCCATGGGGATCAAGGAAACCGTGATGCTGACCGGCGACAACGCCACGGTGGCCAGCGCCGTCGGCGGACGCATCGGCCTGACCCGGCAGTTCGCCGACATGATGCCCACCGGCAAGGCCGAGGTCATCGCTGAACTGCAACGCGAGGGCAGGGTGGTCGCCATGGTCGGCGACGGCATCAACGATTCCGTCGCCCTAACCTACTCCGATGTCGGCATCGCCATGCGCCACGGCCCCGAGGTCACCCATGAGTCGGCCCATGTCGTGCTGATGGAAGACTCGCTGTGGAAGCTGGTCCAGGCGATCGAGGTCTCCCGCGGCGCCATCGGCCTGATCCGCCAAAACTACGGCATCGTCGCCGTGCTGAACGCCCTCGCCCTTGGTTTGGCCCTGCCCACCGGCCTGGTTTCACCCAGTTTCACCGCGGTGCTAAGCAACGGATCGGCGATCCTGGCCAGCCTGAACGGCATCCGGCCCCTGATGCGCGCCCGATGAAACTGCCGGCAGCCCAGCAGCGCGAACTGGAGCATGCCGTCGCGGTTCTGGAACAGCCGCGCCTCGCGATCCGCGTAGCGAACTACGCAGGCAAGCCGCTGGAGGGCGCCCTGGGCGCTATCCCCAGGCTGAACGGCGCGGTGCAGGACGTGCTGCGCAAGGCGATCCTGCAATGCCTGATCGTGGCGATCGAATCGCAGGAAGACGAGGCATTCGAACCCTCATCCTGGCTGCCGAAGGCGCTGACCGGGCTGGCCGGCGGCCTGGGCGGCTTGTTCGGCGCCTTTGCCCTGCCAGTCGAACTGCCGCTGACCATGACCCTGATGATGCGCGCCATCGCCGACATCGCCCGCCATCACGGCGAGGACCTGACCGCACTCGAACCCCGTCTTGCCTGCCTGCAGGTCTTCGCCCTCGGCAACAGCAAATCCGACGCCGGCGCCGCCATCGGCTACTACGCCGCTCGGACCACGCTCAACAAACTGACGGGCGAGGTCGTCGCCGGACTGGTGGAACGCACGGTCCTGGACGCATCCGCGCCCGCCATCACCCGCATGGTGACCGAAATCGTCTCCCGCCTCGGCTTCGTCTGGTCCGAACGCTTTGCCGCGGGCGCCGTCCCGGTGCTGGGTGCGCTGGGCGGCGCGTCACTCAACATGATCTTCATGGATCACTTCGAACGTGTCGCTCAAGGACACTTCACCATCAGGCGCCTGGAACGCGAGCACGGACGAGAGGCGATCGGCACCCTCTACCGGATCGCCGCCTCGGGGACCCCGCAGCCGCCGGCATAAACGAGGTCCGGTCGTTGCCCCACCGTCATGGCCGGGCGCGTTCCGGCCATCCGTGCTAAGCGATCGGCACCCTCTACCCGATCGCCGCCTCGGGGACCCCGCGGTCGCCGGCGTAAGCGGGGCCGGTCGTTGCCCCACCGTCATGGCCGGGCGCGTTCCGGCCATCCGTGCTAAGCGATCGGCACCCTCTACCGGATCGCCGCCTCGGGGACCCCGCGGTCGCCGGCGTAAGCGGGGCCAGTCGTTGCCGCACCGTCATGGCCGGGCCTGGTCCCGGCCATCCGCGCTTCACCCACGCCGCCGGGAAAGACCCTGTCGCACCGACACCGTTCAAGCATTGATCGCTCGAACAGCCATCGGCCGCCGCACCTCCTGCGACCGCCGCAGGATGCAAAGCAGCACGACCGTAACCAATAGCGTCCCCGCCAGCACCCCCAGAGACACCAGGAACGCCGCACGATCGGACCCAAACCCGCGAACGGTAAAGTATAGCGCGCCGACCACCGCCGCCCCCGACCCATTCCCAATCTGCTGGATCGTGCTGAGCACACCCGCCCCCGACCCGGCATGCGCACGAGGCACCCGGCTCAGGGCAAGCCCGTACAGCGGCGCCATCGCCATCGCCTGACCCACCCCGAACACGATCAGCAGACCCGACAAGATCACCGGATCCGATCCGCCAGGCGACATGATCCCGACAGCCAGAACGCCAAGCCCAAGGGCCTGCACGCAGCAACCCTCGATGATCGCCCGAGGCCCGCGCCGCTGCGCCCATGGCCCCGCCTTGCGAGACACGATCGCGAACGTCAACGCCAGTGGCACCACCACCGACCCCGACTGCAACGGCGAATACCCGAGGCCCAACTGCATGTAGAACGTCAGCACCAGGTAAAACGCCAGGTTGGCGAAGGTGAAGCACAGCACGGCCAGGAACGCCGTCATCGCCGGGCGGTCCGCCAGCAGGTCGACCGGCACCAGCGCCAGCCCGCCCCGTGCCTCCAACCGGCGTTCGAACCGCACGAAGCCACCCAGCAGCACCCCACCCAGAGCCAGTACCAATCCCAGCCAAAGCGGCCACCCCAGGTCCGGTCCCACGACGATCGGTCCCAGCAGCGCCAGCAGCGACACGAACAAGGTGCCAGCGCCCACGACGTCCAGCCGAGCACCCGGCTTTCGCGGCGCCGGCGGCATCAACCGCAGCGCGGCCACGGCCAACAGCAACCCGACCGGCACGTTAACGAAGAAGATCGACCGCCAGCCGATCCCCATCAGGTTGAACGCCACGATCCAGCCGCCCAGTCCGAACCCGACCGCGGCACCCAGGCCCAACGCCGAACCATAGATGCCGATCGCCCGCCCGCGTTCCTCATCCTGGAAGACGCGGTGAATGGTTGCCAGCACCTGCGGGATCATCAACGCCGCCATCGCGCCCTGAACCGTGCGCGCCGCCACCAGCTCCGCGCCCGAGTGCGTCAGCCCGCACCACAGCGATGCGCCGGTGAACCCCAGCAGACCTGCCAGAAACACCTTCTTCGCGCCGACGATATCGCCGAGCCGCCCGCCGGTGACCACCAGCGTCGCGAACGCGATCAGATAACAGACGATGATTCCCTGCGTCTCTCCGGTCGTAGCCGCCAGATCCGTCCTGATCGACGGCAGCGCCACATTCACCACGAAGGCGTCGACGACATAAACGAACTGTGCCGCCGCGACGATCGCGAGGATCCACCAGCGGCGAGGATCAGGGCGCGGCAATCCCGCGCCTGCTTCAGGCTTTTCCACAACACATATCTCCAGAAAATATTATTTAACCGACACGGAAAGTCAGGAGCGGCCGGACAGGCGGCGCAACACGACGAACCGGTCAACCTCGGTCATGCCGATGTCGGCCAGTTCCCGAACCGTCATCTGCGTCAGCATCGCGCGCTGACGCCGATGGGTGCGCCAGTCGTCCAGCGCCTGACGCACCACACGCCACATAAGCATCGGGCTAGACGATGAACTGATAGTCGGTGACGATCCGGCCATCCTCACCGACAATGAGAATTTCAAGTCCCGTCGCCAGGATTTCCTCACGGCCCGCCGGCAGCATCTGCCAGTGAAACGTCACCACGTCATGCAGCGCACGGGCATCCCGTACCGTTCGAAACACATTCCCCGCGTTCGTAACATTTTTCACGTGCGACCCGCGGATCCGTTCCTCCAGCGCGTCATAACCGACGGCGTGACGTGTATCGACGTAATGCTGCCCATCCGCCACCCACAGATCTTCGATCGCCCGCCGCCTGCGGTCCGCGTCCGTCTCATTCCAGGCCGCGACGTAACGATCGGCGAGTTGCTGTGCGTCGTACATGCTGTCCTCCAACTTCACCGCAGAGGCGAAATGCCCCCGCCATGCCGCAATATTGAGGACGACGCCCGCCCGGAATCGATGACGCAGCAGGTCAAGAAAGCACCCGACCGAAAGCGGGGAATTTGACCTGCCAGGTCATGGTATCGCACCGCCGATGCCCATAGAGTTCGGCCATGGACACGGCACCCCCTCCGTTTGGCATCCTGTTGCGCCGGTGGCGGCAGCACCGGCGGCTCAGCCAGTTGGAACTGGCCGAGACCGCCGACAGCTCAACCCGCTATCTCAGCACCCTGGAAACCGGCCGGGCGACACCCAGCCGCGACATGGTGCTTCGCCTGGCAGACTATCTCGACGTTCCCCTGCGGGAGCGGAACGCGATGCTGCTCGCCGCCGGTTTCGCCCCCTGCTACGAGGAACGAGGCCTCGCGGAACTCACCGCGGCGAGGCAGGCGATCGACCAGATCCTCAACGCCCACAAGCCATACCCGGCCTTCGCCGTGGACCGGCACTGGAACGTCATCCTGTCCAACAGCGCGCTGCCCCGGCTTTACGACGGATGCGCCCCCGAACTGCTGAAACCGCCGATCAACGCGATCCGTCTGCTGATGCACCCGCACGGCATGGCCGCCCGTATCCTGAACATGCGCGAATGGCGATGGCACGTCATCACGGTGCTCCGCCAGCAGATCCGCGCGCGTCCCGACCCTAGGATCGAAGACCTGCTCGATGAAGTCATCGGCTACGCCCCGGACCGCAGGGCGGAGCTGGAAGCCATCCCCAACAGCTCCCAGCAGCTTGCGGTCCCCATCAAGTTCGCCACGGATTTCGGCACCATGTCGTTCCTGGGCACCACTACGGTGTTCGGCACGCCAACCGAGGTGACCCTGTCCGAACTGGCGCTGGAGATGTGGTTCCCAGCCGATGCCGAAACCGCCGCCGTGGCCGCCCGCATGCAGGCCGAGGACGGTTGATCTGCGGGGTGGCAACAGACGTCAGAAAGCGCTACATGTAACGCATGGCAGCGATCAAGACAGGTGCGGCGCGAGTACAGCGGCGGCGTGACAAGCTCCGGGCGGCCGGACTGCGGCCGCTGCAGATCTGGGTGCCCGATACGCGGGCTATCGGTTTTGCTGAGGAATGCGTTCGGCAGGCGCGGCTTATCCGGCAGAGCGAGAACGCGGAGAGCCTCGCCGAGGACGAAGCCTGGGCTGAGGAGTCCGACATAACCGGCTGGACAGCGTGAGGCGCGGGGATCTGGTGACGGTCGCCTTGCAGGGCGAACAGGGCAAGCCTCGCCCCGCCCTCGTGGTGCAGGCGGATCATTTTGGCGACCTTGCATCCGTCACGGTGCTGCCGATCACCGGCACACTGGTTGATGCGCCCCTGTTGCGGGTGCCCGTCGAGCCGAGCGGGTTGAACGGATTGGCCAAGCGCTCGCAAATCATGGTCGACAAGCCGCAGACGCCATCACGCAGCAAGTTGGGGCCGGTCATTGGACGGCTTGATGACGCAACCATGGTGACGGTCAACAGGGTCCTTGCCGTGTTTCTCGGTCTGGCGTGAGGTCGCTGACACGAACCGGAACTATGCCCTCGCCACCCCCTCATTATGCCCCGGCAGCACCACCGTCAGCATCAGCGCGCTCAGGCTCTTGCCATGCGGATCGATCGCCAGCGACCGCGTCACCCCGCCGCCCAGCGCGTTCTCGATGACGAAATTCAGCGCCCGCAATTGCGGCAGCTCATACCGCCGCACGGGCCCGGGCGTCAGGTGCCGGAAATGCCCCAACACCACCTCCGGCGTCAGCTCCCGCCGCAGCACCTGCCAGCCCTCATCACTGTAAGCGGTCACCGAGATATTCGACGTATTCCCCTTATCCCCCGCACGCGCATGGGCGATATCGTAAACCCGGATGCTCATGCCGCCTGCTCCATCACGATCTCCGGCTTCACCCATTCCCGAGGGATCAGCACCGACTTCACCGCCAATATCTGCCTTGCGCCGAAATTGATCCCGCCACCGGCCCCCGTCGGCCCCTGCATGTGCAGGCTGCGCACCTCCGCCCCCACCGCCTCGGCCGCCTTCTTGTCCGGCGTCCGTGCCGCAATCCGCAGCCGCACCTCGTAAGGCTCCGGACACAGACTGGCATCGTTGGCATGCAGCGAGTTCATCCCGATCAGGTCAACCCGCATCTCCTCATAGCTCAGCCCGCGGCGGCGCAAACGTTCCTTCACCACCTCGATCCCCAGCTTCGCCCGAGCCAGCGCGTTGATGCCGGCAAAGCCCATCTCACCGGAGCCCATATACCCGTCGAAATACCCCACCACCACTTTGTAGGTTGCCGTGCGCGGCTTCCCGCGCGCCCCATCCAGCCCGACCCGGTCATGCCCCAGCGTCCGGAACGTCACCCCCGACGCGTCCAGCACGCAGTCCGGCGTGATGTAGGCACTCGGATCATGCATCTCGTACAGCAACTGCTCAGTGCAGGTCGCCACATCCAGCCGCCCGCCGGACCCCGGCGTCTTCGACACTTCCACGCGCCCGTCCGCCCACACATCGGCCAGCGGATACCCCAGCCCGGCGAGGTCCTCGACCTCCTTCCGGCCCGGATCGGCAAAACATCCCCCGGTCAACTGCCCGGAACACTCCAACAGATGCCCCGCCAGCGTCCCATTGGCCAGCTTCGGATAATCGTCATACGACCAACCGAACGCATGCAGCATCGGCCCGAGGAACAAGGCCGGATCGGCCACCCGCCCGGTGACCACCAACTCCGCCCCAGTGGCAAACCCCTTCGCCACCACATCCGCCCCCAGATACGCATTCGCCGACGCCATCTTCGGGAGCAGCGACTCCAACCGCGCCCCGTCTTCCATCAGCGGCAGCTCGGGATGCGCGCGCATCACGTCGGTGACCTCGTCACCGCGCACCACGGCGCAGGTGTAGTCCGGACAATCCCATTCGGCGGCATGCTTGCGCACGGCCCGAGCGGCCCCCATCGGATTGGCCGCACCCATGTTGGTGACGATCTTCACCCCGCGCCGCAGCGCCGGCGGCATGATCGCCTCCATCCGCTCCAGCAGCACCGGGGTGTAGCCCTTGGCGGGGTCCTTCGCCCGGTCCAGCGTCTCGCGGGCGATGGTGCGTTCGGCCAGGCATTCCATCGCCAGATAGTCGAGTTCGCCGCGCTCGACGATCTCCACACCCGGTGGAATCCGGTCGTCGGCAAAGCCGGCGCCGCAGCCGATCCTGATCTTGTCGCGTGCCATTCTGTTCCCCTTGTCGGGTGGGATGGTACTCGGGGTTCGCCGATGGTGTCCACGCTTGCAGCCGGATCGTGTGGGTCTGCAAAGAAAAGCGCCTAACGCAGATAAGAAGATGGATGCACGCTGAGCACGCAGATGCTATCTAGGGGCGCGCCTGCATGAGCATCAAAGCGAGGAAGCGTCGAATTTGCCTTCGATCCGGGTATCCGCTTTCTCGTGTGCCTCTTTTTCTGACTCTAGTCTCCGCCACTGTAATAGTGAATTGCCACCTTACCAGTAGCCCGAGCAGAAAGCCAGTCAAAGGTGAAACCAATAGGGGCACCAACAAGTGGAACCATTTTCATGAAGCTTGTCAGCGATTTTTCGCCAGCTTTTGTTATGATTTTTTGGGGGATAATCTTCCATATTTTCACCATAATTTCCCTGGTTATGTATTTATCAATAGCTTTTTTGGTTATACCCTTTGTCATTTCTACTCCCAATCGCTTTAATCCCTCTTTAGCGGAATCACCTGCTAAAATGAGAAATATGTCTGTCTTAATGTTCGCCGCCTTTAAATCGTGACCATATACGTGAGCGATGGCGATAGCCATAAATATTTGAATCTTCCATGATGCTACCAGATCAGCCGGCACAGTAACTGGAAGAGTAATAAGTCCACCCACCCCAGTAGCAGCACCAACGAGTCCATTTTTCATGGATTTTCTGCTTACGATCTTTCTCGCGAGTGCATCGTTTGAAATTTCTGGATTCAGAGATCGTAACGATCCAACATATTTGTCAACTTCAGGTAGACTCTTTTCAACCATCCAATCCACTATCTTCGTTATCACATTCTCCTTTTCTTCTACCTCATTACCATCCTCGTCTATCGTTTGATTACTCATAGTCCCCCAAGGAGCGCAACTGAGAGTGGCGACAAGTGGGTAATATACCGTAACATGACATAGTTGCCACAAAAAACTGACCCTACGCACCTAGTCTGTCGGTAAATCTTGAAATGCCTTCTCAACCCTGAGAACTACGCGTATAGGTTGTGATTGGCTGTGATGGCGGTTGCAACCTTCCTTCGGGATGGTGGGGGATCACTGGTCGTGGCCAATCACCATCCGCGTCCATCCACTTCCATCGTTAGATTCTTACTTTCCCGACCCAAACACCACCCAACCCACCGACCCCCATCCGACAACCCAACGCCCACTCACCGCCACAGCACAACACGATCGGATCCAGCCACCGAGCTGCCTCGATCAGCCCCGCCCGCGTGGCCGGATGCAGCGGCGGGTGCGTTCGGCCAGGCACTCCATCGCCAGGTAGTCGAGTTCGCCCCGCTCGACGATCTCCACCCCCGGCGGAATGCGGTCATCGGCAAACCCGGCGCGCCCGTCAGAGGTGCAAACGGCACCCCCAACCGTCAGGCCGCGAGAACCCGCCTTTCCGAACCAACCGCCGCCGTCCCCGAACCCACAACCGCTGCCATCGCCTCGGCGACCACGGCATCGGTGTAATGGTCCCGCACCAGCGCCAGCCCGGCCTCGGCATACTGATCGTGCAGCACCGCCTGGCGATTCAGCTCGCAGATCAACGCCGCCATCTCCGCCGGGCCATCCGATACCAACGCCCGCAGCAGCCCATCCAGCGGAATGCCTTCCGCCGCGATCCGGCTCATCACGCACGGCACGCCGGCCGCCAAGCTGTCCAGCACCTTGCCCTTGATGCCAGCGCCGAACCGCAACGGCGCCACGGTCAGCCTCACTTGGTCGAACACTGCCGCCAACTGATCGACATGCCCCACCAACGTCATCCGCCGATCCAACCAGTCCCACCCCTGGCCCGACCAGTCGCTGCCGACGATCACGCACGGCATCTCCGGATCGAGATCCCACACGCGCGGCATGATCTCCTCCGCCAGCCACCGCACCGCATCCGGATTGGGCGCATGCCGCATGCCGCCAACGAACGCGACACCCTGCCGCCGCCACAGCGGCACGGTCCGCGCCGCCGCCTGCAACGCCCACGGCACGACATGGACCGGCAGCCCCGGCGCCTCCTGCCGCAGATAGTCTGCCTCCGCCGGCGAGTGCGTGATCACCGCATCCACCATCCGCATCGCATTTATCTCGCGCGGTTTCAGGCGACGGCTTTCCTCCAGCAACTCCTCGTTTCCATGCACACGCGCTTGCCGGGCGACGCGAACATGTTGCAGGTCGGCAACGCTGTACACAACGCGTGACCGAGGCTGCCAGGTCCGCACCATCGGCGCATACGTCTCCGCATTGGACAGCCTGTGCAGATAAACCAGGTCGAACATGTCGCGCCCGCGCCGCAGCACCTCCTCCACCGAGGCAACCAGCGGGGCGCGATGGCACGTCACCCCCAGGGCCGACAACGCCGCGTCATCGCTGGACGCCATCTCCCCCGACGCAACGAACTCAACCTGCCAGCCCAGCGCCTGCAACGCCGCGATATGGCTGAGGACGGCATTGGACCCGGCATCGCGGTCCCAGCGCGGCAGCCGGTCATCGATGACCAGCGCCCGCTTCGGCCGGTGCCGGGGCCCTTTGGCCCAGCGCACCAGGGGACCGTCGCTGCCGCTATCCCGCCGATGCACCGCCCGTATCCGCCGGACATGGTCGGTACTCTCAAGCAACACATCCAGTAACGCGTCCAGGGTGGATGGATCGTCGGCGACGTCGATCGCGAAATCCATCGTCTGGCGGACATCCCGCAGCAGGGACGCGCCATTATGCGGCTCGATCACCAGCGGTGACCCCGCCAGTTCGCGCCCGTCGGCCACGCGCCGGACACGCAGTTCATGCCCCGTCAACGGCGACAGCCCGCGCGTCAGGCGCAGCTCGAAACCGTGACGCCCGTCACCGATCCCAGCCTCCTCCAGGTCGGCGCGAAAGCGATTGGCGGTCACGCGTGCGATCAGGCCATGGCCGTCCAGCACGTCCAGGATCACGGGAGAGCCGGGATGCTCAGGATCGAAGGCCCAGCCGCCGATGGACGCGCCGTCGAGCCCGTCCAGATTGCCCTGCAGCGGTCCGGGAACATCCACCCTATCCTTCGGCGTCAACCCGGTCCGGGAGTCGATGACACGGCGCACCTGGGCCAGGATCGGACCTGACTCGATACGCGGCGCGCAGAACATCCAGCGTTGCGAGTCGTCGGACGGATACAGCCGGGAAAATTCAGCCGCGTTGTGGAACATGCCGCGGCTGTCGCAATCGACGAACGTCTCGGCCGGGGCATCCTCCGCGAAGATGACATCGTGCTGGTCAAGCTCGATATGGAAATACTGGATCGGATCGATATGCGGACAACGCACGATCGATGCGCCGTTGACCAGATGTTCGGCCTGGATCAGCACATCGTCGAAAAACAGCGCATGCAGCGGAGACACGTAAAGATCGCGGACAGGCACATCCGTACCCAGCGCACCCGCCTTGATCAGGATCGGAATGATATCGCGATTGCCCGCCGCAAAAGCGGACGCATAGGACCGGGTGCCAATCCACTTGATCGGCTTGGCGGCACCGTCCAGCGTGATGACGCAATCGCCGATGGCAAGATCCTCGACGCGAACGTCACCCTTGTCGGTGCGGATGCGCGTCCCGGCCAGGTAGCACGGCGTGGTGTTCTCGATGATGAAGCTGTTGCCGCCGGAATTGCTGGCATGAAAGAATTGCCCAGTATAATTTCCGCTCGGATCCAAATTGATATCGATCGGACCGCCCGACGCCAGGCCAAGCTGCAACGTATCGCCGTTGACCAGATTCGCCGACGTAACGGACTGCCCGGTGATCTCCAGTGTCTGGCCGCTGACCATGCCCGAAACGACGTTGCCGCTTGCCGCGGTGCTGCTGAATGCCAGGATATCGCCCGTGGCGCCGCCGAACGCGATCGTGCCGCTGCCGTTCAGCGCCGCAACCTGCACGCTTCCGGCGTTGATGATCACCCGCCCGTTATTCGTCATGACGCCGGAATCGATCAGCGCCCCCGACGTGTCCAGCGTGCCCGCATTGCCCAGCGTCGCGCCGGCCGCGACGTTGTTGGTGCCGGTGAATTGCCAGGTGGCACCGGCATCGATCGTGGTCTGGGCGAAATTCACGAACTCGGACCCCAGGCCGCTCAGCGCCCCGGCGCTGGACCCGGAAGCCAGCTCCAGCGTACTGATCGCCCCGCCACCGACGGCATTGCCGCCATCGACGATCCCCTTGAAGTATCCACCAGGGTCGTCAATGACGCGATTGGTGAAGCCGGAGCCCAAGATCACCGCGTCCGCGCCGCCAAGGATTTGTCCGGCGTTGATGACTGTGCCGGCGCCCCCCTCGATCTTGACACCGAAACTTGTACCATCGGCGGAGATCCTACCGTCGGACAGGTTGGTGACGGTCCCGCCGGCGTACAATCCGACCGGCCCGTAACTGCTGTTGCCGACGATGCTGCCGGAATTGACGATCAACCCGCTGGCCGCGGTGAATCTGACGCCGCCCGAGATGAGGCCGGTACTGAAGTTCGTGACGCTGCCGCCGGCCGTGGAATAGATACCAACGCCGTTGGCGTAGGTACCGCCGATGAAGCCAGAGTTCGTGATGGTTCCGCCGGTCGACCCGTGCTCGAGATAGATTCCGGATTCACCAGCGATAATGGTGCCGCCAAGCTGGTTGTTGATTTTGACGCCGATCCCGTAGACGCCGATCCCGAATTCCGAGTTCCCAACGATCAGGCCGCTGTTTGTCAGACCGCTTTCACTGGCGCCGGGATCGTCGAAATAAACCCCTATAACATCGCCCACGAGGGTGCCGGTGTTCGTTACACTGGCATTGCTATCGAGTATTGTGATCGCGGACTCGGCGCCAGGGCCCCCCATATAGAGGTTGTTAATGACGGTATCATTGTTGCCCTTGATGCTGACCCCACCGTCGCTCCCGAAAAGCGACGCGGTATTGATCAACGTATCGTTGCTGCCGGTGATGACGATCGCGTACTGGCTGCTGTGCAGCAAGCGGTTCGACCCGTTCGATGCAACCACCCCGTTTCCGGAGAGGTAATAGGTGCTGTTCCCGGGTGGTACGGTGACCGGCATCGCTTTTCTGCTCCCCATTGCCCTTCAAGGGCGGCTTCGGCCATTCAATACGCTGTGGTTTTTATGACCCGACGCAGAAGGCTTATGTAATACTATATTTATTGCGATATGCCGAGCAAGTGCCTCTGCCCGGCAGCCAACGCAATTGCGTGAATGAAAAGAAAACGCCGTCACCGCCCCCAGCGCAACACCATCGGATCCAGCTGCCGAGCCACCTCGATCAGCCCGGCCCTGGTGGCCGGGTGCAGTGGCGCCAGAGGATGGCGCACCATCTCCGACCGGATCACCCCGCCCTCCCGCATCAGCACTTTCGCCGCCAGCAGCCCGCATTGGCGATTCTCGTAGTTGATCAGTGGCAGCCACCGGTCATACGCCGCCACAGCGGCTGTCCGGTCACCGGCCAAATGCGGATCCACGATCTGACGCATGCCATCGGGATAGCCGCCGCCGGTCATCGCCCCGGTGCCGCCGGCATCCAGGTCCGCCAGCAATGTGATCCCTTCCTCGCCGTCCCACGGCCCAACGATCGAGTCACCGCCTTCCGCGATCAGCGCCCGCAGCTTGTCGGCCGCCCGCGGCATCTCGATCTTGAAATAGGCGACGTTGGGAATTTCCCGCGCCATGCGGGCAAGGAACGGCACCGACAGCGCCGTCCCGGCCACCGGCGCGTCCTGGATCATCACCGGGATGGAGACCGCATCCGACACGCGCTGGAAAAATTCGTAAATGCCCGCCTCCGACGCCCGCATGGTCGCCCCATGATACGGCGGCATCACCATCACCATGGCCGCCCCTGCCGCCTGCGCCAGCCGGCTGCGTTCGGCGCAGATCTGCGAGCCGAAATGCGTCGTCGTCACGATCACCGGCACCCGCCCCGCCACGTGGTCGAGCACCGCGTGCATCACCCGTTCCCGCTCCTCATCCGTCAGCACGAACTGTTCGGACCAGTTGGCCAGGATGCAGATGCCTTGCGACCCAGCCTCGATCATGAAGTCGATCGCCCGCTTCTGGCCGTCCAGGTCGAGTTCGCCATTGTCATCGAACACTGTCGGTGCGACCGGGAACACGCCGCGATACGGCGCGACTGAGGGCTTGGACATGCTTCTTCCTCCAGGATAGTCGGCCAATGCTCAGCCACCCGGCCGCCGCATGCAAGACGCCGGATCACCCACCCACGACACAGCCGCTGGCCTTGTGATCCCGGGCACCGTATATGCTGCGCCCGTCTCCCATTTCCGGATCTGTCGCCTTTCATGATCAGTCAATTCCGCCGCTACTCCGAGTCCTGGATCGCCCGGATATTCTTCCTCATCATGGCGGTGTCGTTCGTCGGCTGGGGGATCAGTGGCGAGATCTTCCGCATGATGGGCGCGCCAACCTGGCTCGCCAAGGTGGGGGGCGAGACGATCGAAATCCCGACTTTCCAGGCCGAATACCAGCGCGCTTTGACGCAGCAGACCCGCGATTTGCCCTCTGGTCAGGAGGTGACGGCCGGTCTGCGGCGTCAGGTCGGCCAGCAGACGCTTGAACGGCTGATCGCGCAGGCCGCCCTCGGCATCGAATTGAGCGATATGCGGATCGTCACGCCGGACGCTGCGCTGGCCGCCCAGGTCCGCGCCATGCCGGCGTTCCGGGACTCCAGCGGCAAGTTCAGCCGAACGGCGTTCGACGCCGCGCTGCAGAACGCCGGCTACACCGAACCGCGGTTCCTCGCGCAGCTTCGCTCCGACATCGCCCAGCAGCAGTTGCTGTCGGTGGTCGGCGGTTCGGCCGCCGCGCCGGATGCCGAGGTGAAGCCGCTGTATGAAATGGAGTTCGAGAAACGCTCCGCCGACATGGCGTTCTTTCCGCTGTCCGCCGCGCCGGAACCGCCCGCCCCCGACGACGCGGCGCTGACCCGCTGGTATGAGAATCACAAGGACAGCTACACCACCCCGGAATACCGCCGCATCAAGGCGGTCGAGTTGTCCCCGGACTCCCTGGCATCGGAGATCAAGATCACCGACGCCGACCTGCAAGCGGCCTTCGAGGAGCACAAAACCGACTACCAGACCGAGGCAAAGCGGTCGGCCGAGGTCATCTCCACCCAGGATGAGGCGAAGGCCCGCACCCTGGCCGAGACATGGCGCGGCGGTGTGGACTGGGCCGGGATGCAGGCGGCGGCGAAGGCGACCAGTGCCTCCGCCATCACTCAGGACGATGCGACCCAGGTGCAGTTCCCCGATCCGGACCTGGCGAAAGCGGTATTCGCCGCCCAGGTGAACGCGGTGTCGGACCCGGTGAAAGGCCAACTCGGCTGGTTCGTGGTGAAGGTGACGAAAGCCACCGGCGGCACCACCACCACCTGGGAGCAGGTTAAGGATTCTCTCCGCGCCCGGGTGCTCGCCAGCAAGGCGGCGGACCTGATCTATGACCGGGCGAACAAGCTGGACCAGTTGCTGGGGAACGGCACCAGCCTGGACAACCTGCCCAGCGACCTGGGGCTGGCCGGCGTGGCCGGGACCCTGGATTCGACCGGGAACACCCAGGCCGGCGTGCCCGCGCCGATCCCCGGACCGGCGGAGCTGAAGGCCGCGATCATCGCCGCCGCATTCCAGGCGCACCAGGGCGACCAGCCGCAACTGACCGAGGTGCAGACGCCCTCCACCGGCGGGTCGGCGTATTACGCGCTGTCGGTGGAAAGCGTGATTCCCCCCGGCGTGAAGCCGTTCGACACGGTGAAAACCCAGGTGGTGGACGATTGGAAGCAGGATCAGCGGCGCCGGAGCCAGGATAAGGCGGCGACCGCGATGATGCTGGCGGTGCAGGGCGGGAAGACGTTCTCGGACGCCGCGACGGTCGCCGGAGTGACGCCGAAACTGAGCCCCCAGGTGACCCGGGACCAGGGCAATCCCGCGATGCCGCCGGAATTGCAGCGGCCACTGTTCGGCCTGAAGCTGAAGGAGGCAACGATGGTCGAGACCACGGAAGGCTTCGTGGTGGCGCAACTGGTTGAGATCGTGAAGCCGGATGCGGCGGCCGACAAGGCGGGCTACGATCAGGCACGTTCGGCGGTGTCCAAGTCGATCAGCAACGACCTGTCGACGGTGTTCGTCGATGCCCTGCGCCAGCGGGCCAAGCCGCAGATCAATCAGCAAGGCTTCGACAGTGTCGTCCAGGCCCAGTAAGGATCCCGTCATGGCGGGCGC
>NZ_LMUJ01000063.1:284375-297876 GCF_009765975.1 Acidisphaera sp. S103
AACGATTCAGTTATTTCGCCGCGGCTTCCCAAGCCAACCACAGTTAATCCAACCACCACCACCAAGAGAGTGAAATGAACGTCTCGGTCACCCCCGGTTTTGCCGCTTTCCGCCTGGCCTATGAAGCAGGACGCGGCAGCCTGGTGTGGCGCAAGACCGTGGCGGACCTGGAAACCCCGGTGGCGGCGTTCCTGAAGCTGGCACACGGCCAGCCCAATGCGTTCCTGCTGGAAAGCGTCGAGGGCGGCGCCGCCCGCGGCCGCTATTCGTTCATCGGCATGCAGCCCGACCTGGTCTGGCGCTGCCAGGGCGGCGTCGCGTCGATCAACCGCCACGCGCTATCGGCCCCGCACGCCTTCGTGCCGGAGACCAGGCCGCCGCTGGACAGCCTGCGCAGCCTGATCGCCGAGACCCAGCTCGACGTGCCCGCCCACCTGCCGCCGATGGCCGGCGGGCTGTTCGGCTACCTCGGCTACGACATGGTGCGGCAGATGGAGGTGCTGCCGGCGAAGAACCGCGACACCATCGGCGTGCCCGAGGGCATCATGCTGCGCCCGACGCTGTTCGCCATCTTCGACAACGTCAACGACGAGCTGACGGTGGTCACCCCCGCCTATCCGGCCGGCGACGTCTCGGCCGAAACCGCCTGGCAGCGCGCGCAGACCCGCCTGGATGCCGCCGAGGCCGCACTGGAACGGCCGCTGCCGCACCAGCCGCCGCCGGTGATGCTGCCCGATCCGCCGGCCCCCGCGTCCAACTTCTCCAAAGAAGACTTCATCGCCGGCGTCGCCCGCTGCAAGGAATACATCGCCGCCGGCGACGCCTTTCAAATTGTGCTCTCGCAACGGTTTTCCGTCCCCTTCGCGCTGCCGCCGTTCTCGCTCTACCGCGCGCTGCGCCGGATCAATCCGGCACCGTTCCTGTTCTACCTGGAGTTCGGCGGCTTCTCCATCGTCGGCTCCTCGCCCGAGGTCCTGGTGCGCCTGCGCGACGGCACAGTCACCGTGCGCCCGCTGGCCGGCACTCGCCGGCGCGGCACGACGCATGACGAGGACCAGGCGCTGGAAGCCGAACTGCTGTCCGATCCGAAGGAACGGGCGGAGCACCTGATGCTGCTCGACCTCGGCCGCAACGATGTCGGCCGGGTCTCCGTGATCGGGTCGGTGAAGGTAACCGAAAGCTTCATCGTCGAGCGGTTCAGCCACGTGATGCACATCTCCTCCAACGTCGAGGGCCGCATCCGCGACGGGCTGGACGCGCTGGACGCCCTGGTCGGCGGCTTCCCCGCCGGCACCCTGTCCGGCGCGCCGAAAGTCCGTGCGATGGAGATCATCGAGGAACTGGAACCCGACCGCCGCAACATCTACGCCGGTTGCATCGGCTATTTCGGCGCCAACGGTGCCATGGACACCTGCATCGGCCTGCGCACCGCACTGGTGAAAGACGGCATGATGTACGTCCAGGCCGGGGCAGGGGTTGTCGCCGACTCCGTCGCCGAAGCGGAATACGAGGAATGCCGCCAGAAAGCCCGAGCCCTGGTGCGCGCAGCGGAGGAAGCCGTACGCTTCGCCGCAGGGAAGGGCGGCGGCAACAACCCGGGGTAGACCTGTCCCGCCGAAGGCCAGGGAATCGGGAAAGGCAAGGCAAGGCGAGGGGCGCCGCCCCTCGACCCCGCCAAAGGCAGAGCCTTTGGAATCCATTCAGGTTTGGGGTGAAGGAGGGCCAACATGGACCTCGCAACCACCGAGTAGGCCCTCCTTCACCCCAAACCTCAACCAGGTTCCAAGGGGCCTCGCCCCTTGGCGGGTCCAGGGCAGAGCCCTGGCCTTCCTTCGCCTCACCCGATCGCCCTGGTCGCCGGATGGGACAAAGTCTCCGGATTGTCATGCACCGGATCGGCCGGTCGCCCGTTCAGGCGACCGGTGCCGTGCCCGGAGGCTGAATGCTGGCTCACTTTTCGCCGTCGTCCGACATCGTCGTTGCGATGCTGGTCTGTTGCTTCCTGCTGGTGCTGGCCTTCGAGGCGACGAATGGTTTCCACGACACCGCCAACGCCGTCGCCACCGTCATCTACACCAACGCGCTGCCCCCCGTTCCGGCGGTCATCTGGTCGGGCCTGCTGAACTTCATCGGCGTAATGGTGGGCGGCATCGCGGTGGCCTATACGCTGGTGGAGATCCTGCCGCCGGACGTGCTGACCCCGCCGGACGGTTCGCCCGCGGTGCCGATGCTGGTGGCGATCTTCGCCTCCGCGCTGTTCTGGAACGTGCTGACCTGGGCGTTTGGCATCCCCAACAGCAGTTCCCACTGCATCATTGGTGCTCTGATCGGCGTGGCGTGCGGCGACGCCCTGCTGCGATCCCGAGGCCTCGGTCAGGGCGTGGACTGGCACCAGATCGTCACCGTTCTGAAAGCCCTGGCGATTTCCCCCATCCTCGGCCTGCTGGGCGCCGGCGGCGCCTACGCGATCCTGCGCCTGGTCGTCCGCCGCGGCCGCCTGTTCGAGCCGCCGAGGGGCCGGGAACCTCCGGTCTGGTGGCTGCGCGGCCTGCTGATCCTGACCTGCACCTCGGTCAGCTTCTCCCACGGCACCAATGACGGCCAGAAAAGCATCGGCCTGATCATGCTGACGATCATCGGCCTGATGCCCGCGGCGTTCGCCCTCAACCCCGAGGTACCGCAACAGCTCGCCCAACTTGGTCAAAACGCCGCCGCCGCCATCCCGCTGATCCAGCACTACGGCGACGACCAGAAGGACCAGGCGCTGCGGGCGGCGGCAGCGCTGCACCAGGCCGGACCGGGCATCAGCGGCCAGGTCGAACCGGCACCGCTCGACCGAACCGCCGCCGCCGCCCTCCGCGCCACCCGGTCACGGCTGCGCGGCGACGTCTACTTCGTGCTGAGCGAAATGAAACACGTCGAGGAAACCCCCAACGCCAGCCCCGCCGACCGAGCCACCGCCGCTCGGTTGCGGAAGGACATGGGTCCGCCCGTGCAATACGCCCCGATCTGGGTGCGGGTGCTCAGCGCGCTGTGCCTGGGGGCCGGCACGATGGTCGGCTACAAGCGCGTCGTCCGCACCCTCGGCGAGCGGCTGGGCAAGCAGCATATGACCCCAGGGCAGGGGGCCAGTGCGGAGCTGGTCGGCTCCATCCTGATCGGCACCGCCGGCTTCACCGGCCTGCCCGTCAGCACCACGCACATCATCACCTCCGGGATCGCCGGCACCATGATCACCGGCGGCCAGGGCGTGCAAATCGGCATGCTGACCCGCATCGCGCTGGCCTGGGTGTTCACCTTGCCGGTCACCATGTTGCTGGCCGGCGGCCTGTTCTACCTGCTGGACAATCCGAATTTCTGAGTTGCCGCCACAACGCGGGCCTGCGTGATCAGCGTCGTCCACGACTGGTACGGGATCGGCAACGGATTCCCGTCCGGGGTCACCCCCATCGTGTCCATATACCCCACCAATACGTTCGGCGCCGGCCTGTTCACCGCCGGGAAACGATGCTGCTCATTTTGCCAGCGCACATACAGCAGCATGCCATCCCCGTACACCCGGATCGCTCGGCCGATCCGTTCCAGTTCCTGGCTGGTCAGCACCCGTCTGGCATGCTTGTACACAAAGATTTTCTCCGCCCGCCGCAAATCGTCCAACAGCTTCCGCCGCAGAAACGACAGGCGACGGCAGGTCTGCGCCAGCATCCGCTCCGCCGAGACCTGTCCCGCCGGCACATAGGTGTGCAGGCGGATGCCGAACCGCCGATCCACCGAGACATATTCATCCAGCGTCCCGCCGGTCGTTTCCAAGTCCGTTTGATCGGGTTCGCCGACACCCTCGAACCCGGTCTCCAGCGCGCTTGCCAATCCGTCCACGTCGATATCGGCCCAGCGCAGCAGGCCCAGCGGTTCCAGGCCCAGCCAACGCTGGAACAGCCCGAACTCGCATCCCAGCCCGAGGCCGCCCAGGCTCTCGAACCCGGCGGCGACCGCGGCCGCCTGCATTGCCGGCTGCGCCACGGACGGCGTCGTTTCCACCGGGTCGTACCCAAGCCCCAGCAGCCGGGTGCGCCGCTCGAACAACGGCCCGCCAACCGAGGCACTTGAACCGAACCGAACCTCGATCGCCCGCCATTGTTCCACCGCCCGATCCAGTTGCCCGCTACCGATCATGCCATCGAGCCGTGCCACATGCAGTTCGGCCGCCCCGGGAAACCGCTCGAGCGCGACGGCCAAACGCGCATCCGCTTCGTCCCACCGTCCGGCCGCCAGCAGCATCGCCACCCGTTCCCGCTCAATCGCCTCGTTGGGCGGATGCACCCGGTCCAGGTCGTCATAAACCGCGAGCGCGCGATCCCATTGCCCCTGTTGCGCCAGGTTGGACGCGTGCCGCCGAAGCAGGTCGGCCGAACCGGGAAAGCGCGCGCAGGCCGATGCCAGGCATTCCTCCACCCTGTCGAACAGAAGGTTGGCCGCCAGCGCATCGGCGAGATATCCGTGTGATTCCGGTTCGTCCGGCACCGCCGTCAGCGCCCGCTGCGCGCGTTCCAGGAACCCATGCACGCCGGCCGCCCCGATTTCGGCGATGTTCCGAACGAACGCACGCCATAATCGCCAATCGTTCGGATGTGCGGCGATGGCTTGCCGCAAGACATCGTCGCCCTCGGTGCGCCGCCCCATCCTGGCGAGCATATAGACCAGGCCCAGGGTGCCGAACGGCTGGTCGGGAAACCGGTCCAGCACGATCCGATAACGATCCGCCGCCGTCGCCCAGTCACCGCGATCGTCGGCGACAGCGGCGTATTCCAGCAGGAATCCGGGCTCCTGCCCAAACCGCTCGCGCTGCCCCTCCAGTACGCTGTCCGCCGCCGCAAACCGTTGCTGCCGGCGAAGGGCTAGGGCCAGGCCGGTGTGGGCCCAGAACGGAGCCTCATCCCGAACCAGATAGGCGCGCCATGCCTGCTCCGCCGCGGTCCAGTCCCCATCCGCCTCTGCCAGCCGGGCGATATCGTGATGCGGCTGCGCCATGTCCGGGAAGGCCGCGACCGCCTCCCTCAGCAACTGGCGGGCCCCCGCGATGTTTCCGAGCTGCCGCAGCATGCGCGCCTGTCCGCCATGCCCCTCCCACAGCGCCGGAAAGCGTGCCGTGGCGTCTTCCCATCGTCGCGCCGCCTCGGCCCAGTTTTCACCGCGTTCGGCCAGCCGGGCATATTCGAAAAACAGCCACGGCTCGCCGGCGAACCGAACGAACTGACCGGCCAGGACGGCGTCCGCCGCCTCAGGCTGGTCCTGTTCGCGCAGCGCGTTGGCCAGCCCGGTATGCGCCCACCACATATGCGGCGCCACCGCGAGAAAACCCCGCCAGTGGCGTTCGGCATCCGGCCAGTCCCGCATCGCTTCGGCAGCCCGCGCGGCATCGTGCAGCACCGCTGGCGAGGCTGGAAAGCGTTGGGCCGCCCGCTCCAGCACAGCCCGCGCCTCGGCCATCTGCCCACGCTCCCGCGCATCCCGCGCCGAGTGCAGCCAGTTCTCCACATCCGGCCCAAGGTCGGTATCCGTGCGATCGACTGGCGGCATGGGCACTCCCCTCAGCCTGTTCGCCGTCCATTTCACCGCGATCGGCACACAAGCGGCAAGCCATTCCGCCCTTGCGATTCCCCGAACCCGCGCGGATGATCCACCAAACGTTCAATGGGAAAGGCAACATCCATGAGCTCGCTGCGCGGCAACAACGGTCCCCGGTATCGCCACGTCCCCAACGACGCGACGCCCTATGAGACCATCACCATCGACAAGCTGACCCCGATCATCGGCGCCGAGATCGGCGGGGTCGACCTGTCCGTCCCGCTGCCCAACCATCAGATGGACGAAATCCACCGCGCCCTGGCCGAGAACAGCGTCATCTTCTTCCGCGACCAGCATTTGACTCAGGACCAGCATCTGTCCTTCGGCCGCAACTTCGGCAACCTGCACATCCACCCCGCCGCGCCGCACGCCCCCGGCCATCCGGAGCTGATGATCATCCGCGCCGACAAGGACAGCCCGCGCGCCAACGGCGAAGGCTGGCACAGCGACGTGTCCTGCGACACCGAACCACCGATGGGCAGTATCCTGTACATCCAGCAATGCCCGCCCCGCGGTGGCGACACCCTGTTCGCCAGCATGTACGCCGCCTACGAGGCCTTGTCCGACCGGATGAAGGCGTATCTGACCGGGATGACGGCGGTTCACGACGGCGAGGAGTCCTATCGCGGCACCTACGCCAATCTCGGGGTGGCCGACAAACCGGTGTACCCCAGGGCGGAGCACCCGGTCATCCGCACCCACCCGGTCACCGGCCGCAAGGCGCTCTACGTCAATCGCGGCTTCACCAAGCGCCTGTTGGGCGTGCCGCGCGACGAAAGCGCCGCCATCCTGGCGTATCTCTACGACCATGCCGAAAACCCGCTGTTCCAGTGCCGCTTCCGCTGGCAGGAGAACTCGGTGGCGTTCTGGGACAACCGCTGCGTCCAGCATCGCGCGATGTGGGATTACTGGCCGCACACGCGTTCGGGGTTCCGGGTGACGGTCGCCGGCGACAAGCCGGTTTGATCGTCGTTGTTTCCGCCTGACCCCTTAGCTTCCGACACGGCCTGGCACACACCCACCGTCACGGCCGCGCACACCCTCGCCGTCACGACCGGGCACACCCTCATCGTCATGGCCGGGCGTGTCCCGGCCATCTTCGCACCGGCGGACAAAGCGCGGTTGGCCGGAACGCCCCCAAACCGCGCTCACCCCGACATCCACGATCCCGCGGCACGCTGATGCCCCGGCGCCCCGCCCCCCGAACGCCGGCACCCGTGTCCGGTCCGATTCCTGCCATGACCGCCGATGCCGCGCGCACCGGATTCCTCACCTGGATGGAGCAGGAACGTCACGCCGCCGCCAACACAGTGGAAGCATACGGCCACGCTTTGGCCGGCTTCCTCGGCTTCCTCACCCGGCACCTCGGCGGCGAACCCGACCTCGCCGCGCTCGCGGCCTTACGCGCCGCGGACATCCGCGCCTGGCTGGCCGCGCTGGCGAACG
This sequence comes from Acidisphaera sp. S103, assembly GCF_009765975.1. Lineage (GTDB taxonomy): Bacteria > Pseudomonadota > Alphaproteobacteria > Acetobacterales > Acetobacteraceae > Rhodopila. The sequence continues at coordinate 291,447 of NZ_LMUJ01000063.1, forward strand.
ACAAGCTGGTGGCGGCATCTCGAGCACAGCATCTCTCCGCGCTGCGAGGCTTCTTCCGCTACCTGACCCGCCGCCACAACGTCGAGATCGCCGCCGTCCGCCTGGTCTCCACCGCCCGAACCCGGCCGGCCCTGCCGCGCGCGCTGACCATCGACCAGGCCCGTGACGTGACCGACCACGTGGGCGACGTCGCCGACGATCCCGCGATCCAGGCGAGGGACATCGCGTTCTTCTCGCTGCTGTACGGCAGCGGCCTGCGGATCGCCGAAGCGCTGGGGCTGGATGTCCGCGACGCCATCGCCCTGCGGACCAGTTTGTCGCTGACCGTCATCGGCAAAGGATCGAAAACCCGGATCGTGCCGGTGCTGCCCGCGGTGCGCGCCGCGATCGAGGACTGGCTGGCCCTGCACCCCGACCGGCAATCGGACAGCCCGCTCTTCCTGGGCGCGCGCGGCAAGCGCCTGGACCCCGCGGTGGCGCAGAAGGTGCTGCGGACCTATCGCCGCCTCGCCGGGCTGCCGGAGCACGCGACCCCGCATGCGCTGCGGCACTCCTTCGCGACGCATCTGCTGGCCAGTGGCAGCGATCTGCGTTCCATCCAGGATTTGTTGGGCCACGCCAGCCTGTCCACCACGCAGCGCTACACGGCGGTGGACGACACGGCGCTGCTGGCGGTCTGGCGGAAGACCCATCCGCGCGGATAGCCCGGTTCCGGGCGCGAGGCCCCGAACCGTCCGCCCGCCTGAACGCGTTGTCACGTGTAACACAGGACAAAGAGAGGCAGGATATGGCATGGACGAAAGCATGCTGCCTGCTCGATCGCTTACGACCGTCGGCCTTCTGGTCGCTCTTGGTGCCATGCCCTCGATTTCGGCCGGACCTGGTTCGGCTCTGGCCCAGGCCGCCCATGCCGCGCAGGGCGACCCCATGGTCGTCACCAGCGACACGCCGGAATACTGCCTGCAATTGCTGGACCGGGTCAGCGAACTGGTGCGCCTGTCGGCCACGCCGATCCCGCGTGAGGTGACCGACCTGACGACCGAGGGCCACCGCATGTGCGAACATGGGCAGACCAGGGGCGGCATCATGCGCCTGCGCAGCGCGTTGGTGATCATGGAAAAGGGCGACGGCACCGCTTATCGATAGATTTTTTCTATCGTTGGATGGGTCCGCTTTCTTGCATTTGCCCAAGTGAGCGCCTCTAAATCTCGTACAAATACAAATTATATCGGGATCGGGAGGCCTGAATGGCCAATTACGAGCCATGGAATGCCGATCGTGCAGGCGCCATCATTGCCGGCTTTAGCGCCACAGAAGGCGCTTCCCTGCCGATTCTGCACGAACTGCAAGCCACATTCGGCTGCATTCCGCTGGAAGCCGAACCGCTGATAGCGTCGGCGCTGAACATCACCCGAGCCGAGGTGCACGGCATCGTCACCTTCTATCATGAATTCCGCCGCAAGCCCCCCGGCCGGCACGTCCTGCACCTGTGCCGGGCCGAAGCCTGCCAAGCGGTTGGTGCCGACGCAGTCGGTACCCATGCGCGGAATGCATTGGCCGTGGACTGGCACGGCACCTCGGCCGACGGCGCCGTGACGTTGGAGCCGGTTTTCTGCCTCGGTCTGTGCGCGACCGGCCCGTCCGCCCTGCTCGACGGCAACCCGGTCGGACGCCTGAATCCGGCCAGGATCGACCGGATGCTGGAGACGTTGTCTTGACCCGGATTTTCGTTCCCCGCGACGCCGCCGCGCTGGCAGTCGGCGCCGATGCAGTGGCAGCAGCCCTGGACGGCCACGCCGACATCGTACGCACCGGCTCGCGCGGCCTGTTCTGGCTGGAACCGATGATCGAGGTCGAAACCGCCGAAGGCCGCATCGCCTACGGCCCGGTCGAGGCCACCGACATCCCCGCGTTGCTTGCCGACGGCCTGCTAACCGCCACCGCGGAACACCTGCGCCTCGGCACCCCCGAAAAAATCCCCTTCCTGGCCCGCCAGACCCGTCTGACCTTCGCCCGCTGCGGCATCGTCGACCCGCTGTCGCTGGACGACTATCGCGCCCATGGCGGCCTGACCGGCCTCGAAAAAGCCCGCGCACTCGGCCCCGCCGCGACGGTCGAAACCGTGCTGGCATCCGGCCTGCGCGGCCGAGGCGGCGCCGGTTTCCCCACCGGCATCAAGTGGAAAACCACCGCCGAAGCGAAGGGCGAACGCAAGTTCATCGTCTGCAACGCCGATGAGGGCGACTCCGGCACCTATGCCGACCGCATGCTCTTGGAAGGCGATCCGTTCAGCCTGATCGAGGGCATGGCCATCGCCGCCTTCGCCGTCGGCGCCACCAAAGGCTACGTCTACACCCGATCCGAATACCCGCACGGCATCGCCACCTTCAACAAGGCACTGGCGATCGCCCGCACCGCCGGCATCCTGAACGCCGCCTTCGACATCGAGCAGCGAGTCGGCGCCGGCGCCTATGTCTGCGGCGAGGAAACCTCGCTGCTGGAAAGCCTGGAAGGCCGCCGCGGCCAGGTGCGTGCCAAGCCGCCGCTGCCCGCCCACAAGGGCCTGTTCGGCCAGCCGACGGTGATCAACAACCTGGTGACGCTCGCCACCGTCCCCTGCATCCTGCGCGATGGCGCCGAAGCCTACCAGGCGATCGGCATGGGTCGCTCGCGCGGCACGATGCCGATCCAACTGGCCGGCAACATCCGCCACGGCGGCCTGTTCGAGGCCGGTTTCGGCGTCACCCTGGGCGATCTGGTCAACGACATCGGCGGCGGCACCCTGTCCGGCCGTCCAATCCGAGCGGTGCAGGTCGGCGGCCCGCTGGGCGCCTATTTCCCGCCCTCCCTGTTCGACACGCCGTTCGATTATGAGGCGTTCGCCGCCAAGGACGGCCTGATCGGCCACGGCGGCGTCGTGGTGTTCGACGACACCGTGGACATGGCGCACCAGGCCCGCTTCGCCATGGAATTCTGCACCGCCGAATCCTGCGGCAAATGCACGCCCTGCCGCATCGGTTCAGTGCGCGGCGTCGAAACCGTGGACAAGATCCTCGCCGGTACCAATGTCGATGCCAACCTGGAATTGCTGCGCGACCTTTGCCACACCATGAAGTTCGGATCGCTCTGTGCGCTGGGCGGTTTCATCCCATATCCCGTGCTCAGCGCGATGAACTTCTTTCCCGAAGATTTTCAGCGCGGCCAACGCCTGGCCGCCGAATAACCGGCAACTGCCCCAATAAAAGGAAGCTCCGCCGATGAACAACATGGTGCGTGAGATCGACTACGGCACCCAAGCGATCACCTCTGAAACGATGGTGACGCTGACGATCGACGGCCGCCAGGTGACGGTGCCGGAAGGCACGTCGATCATGCGCGCCTCGATGGAAGCCGGCATCAAAGTCCCGAAACTCTGTGCCACCGACAGCCTGAACAGTTTCGGCAGTTGCCGCCTCTGCCTGGTCGAGGTCGAGGGCCGCAACGGCACCCCGGCCTCATGCACCACGCCCGTCGCCCCCGGCATCAAGGTCCACACCGTCAGCGATAAACTCAGGAAACTGCGGCGCGGGGTAATGGAACTCTACATCTCCGACCACCCGCTGGACTGCCTGACCTGCTCCGCCAACGGCAATTGCGAACTGCAGACCGCCGCCGGCGAGGTCGGGCTGCGCGACGTGCGCTACGGCTACGAAGGCGAGAACCATCTGTCCGCCGTGACGGACGGGTCCAACCCCTATTTCGACTTCGATCCGTCCAAGTGCATCGTCTGCTCCCGCTGCGTGCGCGCCTGTGAAGAAGTCCAGGGCACCTTCGCCCTGACCGTCCAGGGCAGGGGCTTCGAATCAAAAATCGCCGCCGGCATGGACGAACCCTTCCTGACCAGCGAGTGCGTGTCCTGCGGCGCCTGCGTACAGGCCTGCCCGACCGCGACGCTGATGGAAAAATCCGTCGTCGAAATGGGCCAGCCGGAGCATTCCGTCATCACCACCTGCGCCTATTGCGGCGTCGGCTGCAACTTCAAGGCCGAGATGCGCGGCGACCAGGTCGTGCGCATGGTGCCGTGGAAGGACGGCAAGGCCAATCACGGCCATTCCTGCGTCAAGGGCCGCTTCGCCTGGGGCTACGCCAACCACCCCGACCGCATCCTGAAGCCGATGATCCGCGAGAAGATCAGCGACCCCTGGCGCGAAGTCACCTGGGACGTGGCGATCGAACGCGTCGCCTCCGAGTTCAAGCGCATCCAGGCCAAGGCCGGCAAGGACTCGCTGGGCGTCATCGTGTCGTCCCGCTGCACCGACGAAGAAGGCTACCTGGTGCAGAAACTGGCGCGCGCGGCGTTCGGCAACAACAACACCGACACCTGTGCCCGCGTCTGCCATTCGCCCACCGGCTACGGATTGGGCAAGACCTTCGGCACCTCGGCCGGCACGCAGGATTTCGACAGTGTCGACGACTCTGACGTCATCATGGTCATCGGCGCCAACCCGACCGACGCCCATCCAGTGTTCGGTTCGCGCATGAAACGGCGGCTGCGGCAGGGCGCCAAGCTGATCGTCATCGATCCCCGGCGGATCGACCTGGTGCGCACCCCGCATGTCGAGGCGTCCTATCACCTCGCGCTGCGCCCTGGCACCAACGTCGCGATGCTGACCTCACTGGCGCATGTCATCGTCACCGAGGGCCTGGTCGCCAAGGATTTCGTCGCCGAACGCTGCGATACCGACGCGTTCAACGATTGGGCTGCTTTCGTGTCCGAACCGCGGCACAGCCCGGAGGCCGTGGAAGCCACCACCGGCGTCCCCGCCGCCCTGGTCCGCGGCGCCGCTCGGTTATTCGCCACCGGCGGCAACGGCGCGATCTATTACGGCCTGGGCGTGACCGAACACAGCCAGGGCAGCACCTCGGTCATGGCCATCGCCAACCTCGCGATGGCCACCGGCAATATCGGCCGCCGCGGTGTCGGCGTGAACCCGCTACGCGGCCAGAACAATGTGCAGGGCAGTTGCGACATGGGCGCCTTCCCGCACGAACTGCCAGGCTATCGCCACGTCAACATCCCCAGCGTCCGGGCGATCTACGAAGCCGAATGGGGCGTGAAGATCAACCCGGAACCCGGCCTGCGCATCCCCAACATGTTCGACGCGGCGGTGGAAGGATCGTTCCTTGGCCTTTACGTCCAGGGCGAGGACATCGTTCAATCCGATCCCGACACAAAACACGTCACCGCCGGCCTGTCGGCGATGGAATGCATCGTGGTGCACGACCTGTTCCTGAACGAAACGGCCAACTACGCGCATGTCTTCCTGCCCGGCGCCACCTTCCTGGAGAAGGACGGCACCTTCATCAACGCCGAACGCCGCATCAACCTGGTGCGCAAGGCGATGGAGCCGCGCGCCGGCCTGGGCGACTGGGAAGTGACCCAGGCGATCGCCAACGCCATGGGCTATCCCATGCACTACAATCATCCTTCCGAGATCATGGACGAAATCGCCCGCACCACGCCGACGTTCTCCGGCGTCTCCTTCGCCAGGCTGGAGCAGGAATCGATCCAATGGCCGTGTAACGATGCCGCGCCCGACGGCACGCCGATCATGCACATCGGTCATTTCGTGCGTGGTAAAGGCAATTTCGTCATCACCGAATACGTGCCGACCGATGAAAAAGTCGGCCCGCGCTTTCCGCTGCTGCTGACCACCGGCCGCACCCTGTCGCAATACAATGTCGGCGCGCAGACCCGCCGCACCGAAAACGTCGTCTGGCACGCCGAGGACGTGCTGGAGATCCACCCCCACGACGCCGAGGAACGCGGCATCAAGAACGGCGACTGGGTCCGCCTGCGCAGCCGGGCAGGGGAGACGACACTGCACGCGAAAGTCACCGAACGCGTCGCCCCCGGCATCGTCTATACAACCTTCCACCACCCGCTGACCCAGGCCAACGTGGTCACCACCGACTTCTCCGACTGGGCAACGAACTGCCCGGAATACAAGGTGACCGCGGTGCAGGTTTCCCCCTCCAACGGCCCCTCCGAGTGGCAAGTCGAATACCGCGCCCTGACCGCCGAGAACCGCCGCATCGAGGTCGCCCCGGTGGGCAAGTAAGGTGTTGGGCATGACCAGTCGGCACGTTGTCCCCGTCATGGCTCGGGACTCTCTTCCCGTCATGGCCGGACACCCCTCTCCCGTCATGGCCGGGCGCGTCCCGGCCATCCGCGCACCGGCGGCGACCCACCCCGTCATCGCGTTCACCGCCATGGCCCGGCACCCTCTCCCCGTCATGGCCGGGCGTGTCCCGGCCATCCGCGCACCGGCGGCGACCCACCCCGTCATCGCCCTTGGTGTCATGACCAGGCACCCTCTCCCCGTCATGGCCGGGCGTGTCCCGGCCATCTTCGCACAGACGGACGAAGCGCGGATGGCCGGGACACGCC
>NZ_LMUJ01000063.1:298043-301572 GCF_009765975.1 Acidisphaera sp. S103
CCACCCCCGCCGACCTGCAAGACTTCGCCGTCGGCTTCTCCCTGTCCGAGGGCATTGTCGAACGCGCCACCGACATCCTTGCCCTGGACGTCGTCGAAGTCCCCGACGGCATCGAATGCCGCATGGACCTCGCCCCCGACCGCCTGGACGCGCTGACAAAGCGGCAACGCCGCCTCGCCGGCCCCAGCGGTTGCGGCCTGTGTGGCCTCGACAGTCTCGCACAAGCGATCCGTCCCGCACCCGCCGTCGCGGCTGGCCGAACCTTCACCCCGGCGATGATCCAGGATGCCATGCGCGCCATGCCGGCCGAACAGGCGCTGAACGCAACGACCCATGCGGTCCACGCCGCCGCCTTCTGGACCCCCGAACAGGGGCTGGTCGCGCTGCGTGAAGACGTCGGCCGCCACAACGCCCTGGACAAACTCTCGGGCGCACTCGCCCGCGCCGGAACAAAGCCCGCCGAGGGCCTGGTCCTGCTGTCCAGCCGCGTCTCAATCGAAATGATACAAAAAGCCGCGACCATGGGCGCCCCGGTGGTCGTTGCAATCTCGGCGCCGACATCCCTCGCCATCGATGTGGCAAACGCCGCCGGCATCACCCTGATCGGCGTCGCCCGCGCCGACGGTTTCGAGGTCTTCACCCACCTCAATCGCATCAATCCACGGATGGCCCGCCATGTTGCATGACAAACTGGCCGTCATGGCCAACCAGATCGGTCGTTTCTTCGAGTCGCAAAAACCCGAGACCGCGGTCGCCGGCATCGAGGACCACCTGATGAAGTTCTGGGACCCGCGCATGCGCAACGCCATCGTCACCCAGCTTGCCGAGGGAAAAATCCAGCTCGATCCCCCGGTGCGCGAAGCCGTCGAACGCCTGAAAGGCCGCAAAAACGGCTGACACGCGTCTGCGCGCGTCGTTTGTGTCAAATCGCCATTTCGGACTTGTTTTGCCGTCGATACAGGAATTATACTGCGATAATCCGTCATAAACGGAAACGGTCAATAAGACCGAGCGGGGGTGGAAAACGACAATGGCAGACGCTTCGTTCTTGAGCCGCGACAACACCGTGGCCGGTCCCGATTTCAATCGGTGGCTGGTGCCGCCGGCCGCCCTGGGGATTCACCTCAGTATCGGCATGGCCTACGGTTTTTCGGTGTTCTGGCTGCCGATGACCCGGCTTGTCATCAATGCCGATCCGGCCGCCTGTGCCGCGCAAAGCTTCGGCCAGGCGCTGTTTACCAGCACATGCAACTGGTCGGTTCCGGACGTCACCCCGATCTTCGCGATCTTCATTGCCCTGCTTGGTATTTCCGCCGCGATCTGGGGCGGCTGGCTGGAACATGCCGGCCCGCGCAAGGCCGGTCTGATATCGGCCTTGTGCTGGGGCGGCGGGCTGGTGCTGCTGGGGATTGCCGTCCGCATCCACCAACTCTGGCTGGTGTACGTGGTTTCGGTGCTGTGCGGCACGGGGCAGGGGCTGGGCTACATCACGCCGGTCTCGACGCTGATCAAATGGTTCCCCGACCGGCGCGGCATGGCCACCGGCCTGGCCATCATGGGCTATGGCGGCGGGGCGATGATCGGTGCGCCGCTCGCGGTCTGGCTGATGGCCGAATTCGGCGGCAACGGCGCGACCGGCGTGACGGAAACGCTGATCGCCATGGGCGTCATCTACTTCATATTCATGGCAGGCGGGGCCTTGGGCTTTCGCGTATCGCCCGACGGCTGGCGTCCGGCCGGCTGGACGCCACCGGACAGCGGCAAGGCCAACGCAATGATCACCCAGCACAACGTGCTGCTCGATCAGGCCTGGAAGACACCGCAATTCTGGCTGATCTGGGGCGTGCTGTGCCTGAACGTCACCGCCGGCATCGGCATCCTCGCCATGGCCAGCCCGATGCTGCAGGACGTGTTCGGCGCCAAACTGGTCGGAGTCGATACGATCGCCGCCCTGACCACGGCGCAGAAAGCCGCCATCGTTGCCGCCGCCGCCGGCATGGTCGGCCTGCTTAGCCTGTTCAACGCCCTCGGCCGCATCTTCTGGGCGTCGCTGTCGGACAAGATCGGCCGCAAGAACCTGTACTACACGATCTTCATTGTCGGCATCGTCATCTACGCCCTGCTGCCGACCTGGGGGCATCTCGGCCTGCCGGTGCTGTTCGTACTGTCGGTCTGCATCCTGCTGAGCATGTATGGCGGCGGTTTCTCCACCGTGCCCGCCTACCTCGCCGACATCTTCGGCACCCAGATGGTGGGTGCGATCCACGGCCGCCTGATCACATCATGGTCCGTCGCCGGAATCGTCGGGCCGACCCTGATCGCCGGCCTGCGCCAGTTCCAGATCGACCACGGCGTCGCCCACAACCTGGTCTATGACATCACGCTGTATGTCATGGCCTTCCTGCTGTTCTGCGGCCTGGTCTGCAATTTCTTCGTCAAGCCGGTCGATCCGAAATACCACGCCACCGAGACCGAACTGGCCCGCGAACGCGTCCTGCGCCACGACGATCACACCGCCCCCGGTGCGCAGACCGCGGCCCGAGGCAGCTTCGGCCTGATCGGGGTCCTATCCTGGCTTGCCGTCGGCGTCCCGTTCCTGATCGGCCTCTATATCGTCTGCACCAAGGTCGCCGCGATGTTCTAGTATCCGCTCACGGGGAAGCCGGAATCGACCCATTGGCTCGACTTTGGCGGCTTCCCTGTCTTATCGAGGCTCATGAGAACCCGTTCGGCCTTGACGATCCTTGCCGGTTTGATGGCTGCAAGCTTGATCGGCCCCCGCGCCGCGCATGCCGACGCGATCGGACAAAGGCCCTGCGACATCTACGCGGCTGGGAATACGCCATGCGTCGCCGCGCACAGCACGGTGAGATCGCTGTACGCCAAATATACCGGCGCATTGTATCAGGTGAAAAGAGCGTCGGACAACGCCACCCAAAATGTCGGCCTGCTGCCGGACGGCTACGCGAACGCCGCGGCGCAAGATACATTTTGCGCAAACACAACCTGCATCATCACCAAAATCTACGATCAGTCGCCCAGGCACAACGACCTCACCATCGCCTTCGGCGGACATTACAAAGGATCTGGCCCCAACGGTTCCGACCTCGCCGCGGCGGCGGACGCGCTGCCGGTCACGGCGGGCGGCCACCAGGTCTATGGCGTCTCGATTTCCCCGGGAATGGGTTACCGCGACAACCGGACATCGGGCGTCGCGGTCAGGGGAAAGCCGGAAGCCATGTACATGGTTTCATCCGGAACCCATTTCAATTCAGGGTGCTGTTTCGACTATGGCAACGCCGAGACAAGCGGCACGGACACCGGCGCCGGCCACATGGACGCGGTCAACGTAACCAAAGACCTGTCATGGCCCAACTGCCACAACAGGCCAGGGCTCGGCGTGCAGGCCGACCTGGAGAACGGACTCTTCCACTGGAACAAACGAAGCTGCAATCCCGCCGCGAGTGTCAGCGGCGGGCCGCCACCCCTCCTGTCGGCATGGTTGAAGAACAAAGGCCAGACGAGGGTT
>NZ_LMUJ01000063.1:301690-317726 GCF_009765975.1 Acidisphaera sp. S103
GGGGCGACGCCCGATCGGGCGGGCTCACCACAATCTATTCCGGCGCCCTTCCAGCCGGATATGCGCCGATGCGCCAGGAAGGCGCGATCATCCTCGGCATCGGAGGCGATAACAGCCATGCCTCCGCCGGCTCCTTCTTCGAAGGCGCGATGACGGCCGGTTTTCCTTCCGACAGTACCGATAACGCTATCCAGTCCAACATCGCCACGGTCGGCTACGGCGCGCCCACGGGCCTGTCTGGAACGCTGACACCTGGATCGGAAATCTCGCTGCGAGCGACCACGCCGTGCTGCACCGGGGACTATATCCGTAACCAGAACGGCGCCGTTGTCATCGCGCCGGTCACATCGCGGAACACCGGGCAGGACAAGGGCGACTCAACCTGGATCGTCCGCCGAGGCCTCGCCGACAACGCATGCATCTCCTTCGAGTCGAGAAACAACCCGGGCGAATTCTTGCGGCAGCAGAACTTCGCGCTGCGTGTGCAGCCATTCGACGGCACCGCCCTGAATCGGTCCGACGCAACATTCTGCCCGCAACCGGGAAAGAACGGCAAAGGAAACGCGTTCCACGCGGTACATGACCCGACGAAATACATTCGCCACTACTATGGCAAGGTTTATGTCGCCAGCGATGGCGGTGGCACCAATCCCTGGGACACCACAACGCTTTGGACAGACGACGCAAGCTTCATTGTCGGCCCGCCTTGGTCGCCATAGGGCGACCGGGACGTGAACATTGACTTCAGGATTTATCTGACCTAAGTCAGATAATATGCGGTATGACCCCATCAGCCACATCCGCCGTTTCGGCCGTGCCGTCACCATCGAAGTCGGCGCCCTCGACACATCCTTCCTCGGCCGAGGCCGCCCGCTCGGTGCCGCCCGCGTGCTGAACGCGATCGGCACGGGACGCTCCGACGTAGCCGAAATCCGCGACTATCTCAGCCTCGATTCCGGCCTGATGAGCCGCCTGCTCCGAAGTCTGGAGGACGAAAGCCTGATCCAGACGACACCACATCCCACTGATGCTCGCCGCCGTGTCGCCATCCTCACCAAGGCCGGCCAGCAAGAATTCCAAGCCTACGAAAACCTGTCCGACGCCCGGGCCACCGCCTTGCTGGACCGCGCCCCACACGCGGACGAACTGCTCCGCGCCATGGACATGATCGCCTCCGCCCTCGGCCGCGACCGCATCGCGATCGAGGCGATCGACCCAAGGCACGAAGCCGCCCGCTACTGCCTCGGCGAATACTACGCCGAACTGCAACGCCGTTTCGAAAACGGCTTCGACGTATCCCGCTCCCGAGATCCCGACGCCGCGGACATGATGCAACCACGCGGGGCGTTCCTCGTCGCCATATCCGACGGCCTGCCCATCGGCTGTGTCGGCCTGAAGGGAACCGGCGGCGACGTCGCGGAAATCAAGCGGCTATGGATCGACCAAACCGCCCGAGGCCTCGGCATCGCCAAGCGCCTGATGCACGCCGCCGAAACCGCAGCCCGCGAACGATCGATCAAGACACTGCGCCTAGACACCAACAGCGCCCTGCACGAGGCCATAAAGCTCTACCGCGAATCAGGCTGGGTCGAGATCGACCGCTTCAATGACGACCCGTATCCGGACCACTTCTTCGAAAAGCATCTCTGACCCTAACCGGCTGTATTCCGGTTCCGCGTCGCATGCGCCCCCAACCACCCCATCGAGGCATCCGGCTCGCTGTCGGTGGTCGGCAGATAAGGCTTGATGTCCAGCAGCGGCGTGCCATCCATGCAGTCCAGATAACGCACTTTCAGCGTATCCGGACCTTCGAACCCATCGAACGCCACCACCGAAAGCCCGATCCCGTTCGGCCGCCACGGCGCCCGCGACGCGAACACCCCGCGCAACTGTGAATCGAACGGCGGCGTGAACACGAGCCGGGATGTCTGCCCCTGGCCCAGCCAGTACAGCAGGATCAGGTGGGAAAACCCCTCCAGGCTCTGCAAGCCGTCCTGGAACGCCGGCAGCACCACCGCCGAACAGGAAGGCGCCGGATCGGGCTGCCGGCCATTGCGCGGGCAGGCGGCGACCGTTGGCCACGGTGTGTGCAACGTACCGATGGGTTGGATCGAGAATCCGGTCAAAACACGCCCTCACCGCCCTACAGGCTCCAAACCGGATCATGGGCGGCGGGGGATGTCCCGGCAACCGTCCCCTCTTATCATCGCCGGATCGTTGCGTATGATCGTGGTCTTGCCCAACGAAACCTTGTTGCAACCTTTACCCGCCTAAAACAAACCCCAGATGGGCGAAACGGGTCGCTGCATCGACGCCGCAGTCGAGTAGAACCAAAATGGAACACGGAACCGCCGCCGGTTATTCCGCCATCCAGGCGGCCGAATCGGCTTTTCGGATCAGGGTCAAGCGCGGACCGTTGCTGATGTGGGGCGCCATCTGCGTCTGCGCCGGCCTGGGCATGCATCTGGTCGGCGTGCTGATGGTGTTTCCACGCTACCTTCTCGGTCTGAACCAGGCGCTGATGCCGCTGAACGAATGGGTCGTCTGGTATAGCGGCGTTCCGATCATGGCCGGTTTCGCCCTGGCCCTGACCGATCTTTTCGTGCTGTTCCCCGCCAAGCGCCGCGCCGCCGACGTCCGCTGCGACCTGATACAGGACCGCACCGTCACCGTCGCGCTGACCGCCTACAACGACGAACAGAGCATCGGCGACGCGGTGCGGGATTTCCTCGACCACCCCGCCGTGCGGGACGTCATCGTCGTCAGCAACAACAGCACCGACGCCACCTTCCAGCGCGCCCAGGAAGCCGGCGCCATCACCTTCAACGAAACCGCGCCCGGTTACGGACACTGCGTCCATCGCTGCCTCACCGAGGCCGTCAAACAAGCCGAATCCGACCTTATCGTCCTGTGCGAGGGCGACCGCACCTTCCGAGCCTACGACCTGGACAAATTCCTCGCCTATGCGCCGCACGCCGACATCGTCAACGGCACCCGCACCGTCGAGCCGTTGCGGCAGTACACCACCCAGCTCAGCACCTTCATGTATTACGGCAATATTTTCGTCGGCAAGCTGCTGGAGGCGAAACATCTCGGCCGCTGCACCATCACCGATGTCGGCACCACCTACAAATTATGCCGCCGCGATGCGCTGCGCCGCCTGCTGCCCGCCCTCGACCCTACGGTCAATCTGGAGTTCAATGCCCACTTCCTGGATACCGCGCTCGCCAGGGGCCACGCGATCGTCGAATGCCCGGTCACGTTCCACCCGCGCGTCGGTCTCAGCAAGGGCGGCAACACCAACAACGGACGCGCCATGCGGGTCGGTCTGCGGATGATGATGGGTATCGTTTTCGGCTGGCGACCGCTCCGCAGCCACGCATGAGCTACCACGAATCGCGCCTGACCCCAGATGCCAAACGGAACGTCGTCTGGCAGGCGCTGTGGCGTTTCCACTTCAATCGGATCATCTCCGCTGACGACTGTGTGCTGGACCTTGGCACCGGCTACGGCAATTTCATCAACAACGTGCAGGCAAAGCGCCGCATCGCCCTGGACACCTGGCCGGAGTTCCCGCGCTACCTCGCCCCCGGCGTCGAGGCTGTCGTCGGCCCTGTCACCGACCTGGATTTCCTGGCGGATGGATCGGTCGATTTCGCCTTCGCCAGCAACCTGTTCGAGCACATTCCCCAGGACGCGTTCGCTCGTGTCCTCGACGGCTTGCGGCCCAAGCTCTCCGGCCGAGGATCGCTGAACATCCTGCAGCCCAACTATCGCTACGCCGTTCGCGAGTATTTCGACGATTACACCCACGTCGCGATTTACTCGCATATCAGCCTGGCCGATTTCCTGACCGCCAACGGCTACCAGGTCACCCTGGTCGTGCCGCGTTTCCTGCCCTTGACCGTCAAGTCCCGGATGCCCGTCTCGCCATGGCTGATCGCCGCTTATCTCGCGTCTCCGATCAAGCCCCTAGGCAAGCAGATGTTCCTCCGGGCCGTTCCACGCCGGTAGTTGCCCGATGAATGTCGCGGCACCGGCGTCGGCCCCATTCAGCGTGCCCGCAAAGCTCGTGCTGGGGACCGTCGGCGCATTGGTCGCGGCAGCATTGGCCTGGCACTTCCTGCTGTATCTGTGGCACGCCGCCGGCGCCGTCTTTTACCCGTTCGAACTGGACTATGGGGAGGGCACCGTCTGGCAGCAGGCGCTGCTGATCCCAGGGCCGCTCATGTACGGCGACATCACCCGCTATCCGTTCATCGTCTTCCAATATCCGCCATTTTATCATCTGGCGGTCAAAGGCCTCGCCGCCACCGGGATCGACATGCTTGTCGCCGGCCGAACCGTTTCCTTCGTCTCGGCGCTGGTGGTGGGGGTGGTCATGACTTGCCTGGCGTTTCAGATGGCTCCGCGATCCGTCGCACGCACCGCGCGCGTCACCGGATCGGCGATCGCCGGACTGACGGTGTTCTGCTACAACCCAGTCGTCGCGTGGACGCCGCTGATGCGCGTCGACATGCTGGCGGTCGCCCTGGGTTTCCTGGCGGTGCTTTGTGCCGTGACCTCTCCCGGCCGTCCCTGGCGCCTCTACGCCGGTCTGGCGCTGTTCATGCTGGCGATGTTTACCAAGCAGACATCGATCGCCGCCCCGCTGGCGACGCTGCCCGTCATGCTGCTGGTCGACCGGCACCGGACGCTGACGGCATCGTTCGTCTTCATGGTCGTCGGCCTGGCACTGCTGCTGCTGCTGGAAGTCCGCACCGGCGGCGGATTCCTGCGCCACATTCTGCTCTACAACCTGAACCGCTACCGGTTCGACCGGCTGGTCGGCGGCATCGTCCGCCAATGGCCCCACACGGTCTTTCTGCTGTTTACCCTCGGCGGCGCCATCAGCCTGTGGCGGCATCTCGCCGGCGAGCGCCGCTGGGCGACCCGTCAAGAATTCATCCGCGACGTCGCCGAAAGCATCGACACGCGCTGCCTGCTTGTTGTCACCCTCTATCTGGTCATCACCACGCTGATGCTCCCCATGCTGGGCAAGTCCGGCGCCGCGGAGAATTACCTGATCGAGGGAATGTGCGTCTGGAGCGTGATTATCGGCGCCTTCGTCGCTTCGATGATGGACCGGGCCGTCGCGGCCAGCCACACCGCAGCGGCGCCTGTCGCCATCCTCCTCGGATGGATGCTGGTGGCACAGATGCTGGTCATGCCGACCTCGACGGGCGAATACTGGTCCGTCACGCCTGCCTCCCTCCGAAGTTTGGAAGCCCTGCGATCCCGCATCGCGAATCTGCCCGGACCGGTCCTGTCCGACGACATGGTCCTGCTGCTGCGCGCCGGCAAATACGTCCCATGGGAACCATCGACCTTCACCGAACTGGCCAGCCTCGGCCATTGGGACCAGAGCCTGCTCGTCGACCGGATCAAGGCGCACGCCTTCGCCATGATCGTGACCCAGGGGCAACCAGGCATGCCCCCTTACGACGCCCGCCACACGCCGGAGATCACCGACGCCATCGCAGCGTCCTATCCCCGTTCGCAACAGATCGCCGGCCGCACCCTGCATCTGCCGCCGAACTGATTACCCGTCACCCGCCCGCAACACCCGCCACAACCGTTCCTGCGTGAACGGCATCGCCGGCAAATCCCGCCCGCCCAGCGCATCCGCGATCGCGCTGGTCACCGCGCACAGCGCCCCGGTCGTTCCGGCCTCGCCGATCCCCTTCACCCCCAGCGGATTGAACGGCGACGGCGTATTGCATTCCATCACCCGGTAATCCGGAAAATCATTCGCCCGAGGCAACATATAATCCATCAGGCTCGCCGCATACGGCTGGCCTGACTCCGCATCCAGCACCCACTCTTCCCCCAGCACCTCGCCGACGCCCTGTGCGATCCCACCCTGGATCTGCGCCTCCGCCGCCTGATGATCGATCGTCACCCCCGCATCGTCCACCGCCAGGTATCGGGTCAGCACCGCCGCACCGGTCGCCTCATCCACCGCCACCTCCGCCACATGACAGCCGGAGGCGAACGCGTTGCTAGGCGACACCCGCCCGGTCTCCGACAGCGGCTCCGCCAGCAGGTCCACCAGCCGGCACACGACACTTCCGTCCGACCGGCACACCGCTTCGTCGGCCAGGTGCAGGTCCTCCGGCGCGCAGTTCGCCCGCAGCCCCGCCGCCACGCGCAGTCGTAGCGCCAGCGCATCCGCCGCCGCCGCCACCGCATTCCCCGCCGCGATCGTGCTGCGCGACGCGTACGATCCCGCACCCGACAACCCCGTCCGCGGATCGGACGCCACGAACGACACCGCAACCTCCGGCAACCCCAGCCGAGGCCCAGCCACCAGGGCAAACGTACGCGCATGCGACTGCCCGGTGCTGGCCGTCACCGTCTCGATCCGCAGCGCCGCCCGCCCATCCGTCGCCGACAGCGTCAACGCCGCCTCATCCGGCGCACCGCCACCACCCGAGACCTCGATGAACAGCGCCACCCCACGTCCCAACCGCACGCCCGGCGCCCTGCGAGCCGCGAACCCATCCCAATCCGATGCCTGACGAGCCGTCCGCATCAACCGGGCGAAATCAGCACTATCGTACCGTGCCCCGCTGGGCAGCGTCCAGGGAAATGACTCGAAAGGAATGATATTCCGTTCACGCAACGCGAACGGATCCAACCTCAGCCGGCGCGCGGCGATGTCCACCAGCCGTTCCACCAGCAACGCCATCTCCGGCCGCCCGGCGCCGCGATACGGCCCCGTCGGCACCGCGTGCGTATGCATCACCCGGAACACCGCATGCGCCGCCGGAATGGCATAACACCCAGTCAACGACTGCAACGGATTGTTGATGTTGGCGAACACCGCGACCGGCGTGATATACGCACCCAGATCGGCGTCGTACGAAATCGATAACGCGGTGAAACGTCCCGCCGCGTCCACCGCCAGCCGCCCGAACGCCCGCACCCCGCGCCCTTGGATATCGGTCAGAAACGATTCGCTGCGCGTCCCATGCCAGGCCACCGCCCGTCCGGTCAGCCTGGCCGCCAGCATCACCGCGGCATATTCCGGATACGCGATGTTCCGCGGCCCGAACCCACCACCGACCTCGCCCGACAGCACCAGAAACCGATCCGCCGGCAAACCGAACACCGCGGCGAAATCGCGCCGCATCTCGTTCACCCCCTGGTGCGGCGCGCGCACTGTGTAGACCCCGGTCTCCGCATCCCACTCGGCCGCCGCCGCACGAGGCTCCATCGTCACCGGCGCCAGCCGAGGCAGTTCGATCGCGGTCTCGACAACCAACGCGGCCGCAGCCATCGCCGCTTCCACCGCGGCCGCGTCGCCGGCCTCGTGCCGCAACGCCACGTTGCCCGGCGCCCCAGGATGAACCAGCGGCGCGCCGTCATCCAACCCCACGGCCGCCGGCAACGCCTCGTAATCCACCACGACAGCCTCGGCCGCATCCAGCGCCTGCGCCTGTGTTTCGGCGATGACACACGCCACCGCCTCCCCGGGATGCCGAGCGACATCACCGGCCAGGACAGGCCGAAATGGGATCGCCAGGCCTTTGCCGATCCGGTCCATCACCGGAAAACTGCCCAGCCCGGCACAATCCACGGCCGTCAGCACCTGCACCACACCGGGCATCGCGGCGGCCTCGGTGGTATCAACCGAAACAATACGGGCATGCGCATGCGGGCTGCGGACGAACACCGCGCACGCCGAACCGGCGAACCGTTCATCCGCCGTATATCGCCCCAAACCCCGCAGCTTCCTCCGCCGCTCGTTTTCCACCTGCGGCACACCAGCCATATCCATATAGGCAGCCTCTATCGCACGATCGCCGGAACGGCCGCACCTTCAACCGCGCCGCTGCCAAGGTCCTCCAGGCTGCGGCGCCGAGGCTCGATACCCAGCGCCGCGACCGCCAGGATCAGCACGAACAACAGCCCGATCATCAAGGTCAGCACGCCGACGACGCCATACTCGGTAAACAGCCGGACCACCAGGAACGGAGTCACGATCGTCGCCCCGCGGCCAAACGTGTTGCAGATCCCAGACGCCCGCAGCCGCACCTCTGTCGGGAACAACTCGGGGATGTAGACGCCGAACAGCAGCGCCACCAACACATAGATCGGCATCGTCAACGCAATGCCGACCAGCGGCAGCAGCACCGGATCGGTCACGAACGGATAGATCGCACCGAACACGATCGCCACCGCCGAGGCCCCGATCAGCGTCGGCTTCCGCCCCCAGTGATCCGCCGTCAGGGCGCCGATCGCCGACCCGACGGGCGCACCCAGCGACATGATCAGGGTGAAGTTGAACGATGTCGCGATCGACAGCCCCTGCTTGACGAAGAACGACGGCAACCAGGTGATGAAGCCGTAGATCAGCGTGTTGATCACGATCAGTGCGATGCATCCCAGCACCATGCGTGACGCCAGCGGCGGCGTGAACAGCGTCGACAGTGCCCGCGACGGCGGCGGCGCGGACACGACGATGGGGGCCAGCGGCCCGGGAACCGAGGCTTCGATCGTCGCCAGCAACGCCTCGGCATCCGCATTCCGCCCGACCGACTCCAGCCAGCGCGGGCTTTCCGGCAGCGCCTTGCGGGCATACCACACCACCAGCGCACCGATGCCCCCCAGCACGAACATGCTGCGCCAGCCAAAGGCCGGGATCATCACCGTGCTGGTCAGCACCGCCACCGGCAGGCCGGTCACCACCACCACCGCCAGGAAACCCAGCCACCGGCCACGCGTGGCAGCCGGTGCGAATTCAGTTAGTGTCGAGTAACCAACGACGTTCTCCGCCCCCAATCCGACGCCCATCAGGAAGCGCAACCCGATCAGCACGGTCATGTTCGGCGCGAACGCCGCGGCCAGGGACGCCAGGCCGAACAACGCCAAATTCGCCTGATAGGTGAACCGCCGTCCGAACCGGTCGCCCAGGAAGCCGGTGAAGAAACTGCCCAGCATCATCCCGACAAACGTCATCGAAACGAACGCCGCGTTCTGCCCCATCGTGGAGAACCCGGATTTCAGCGTCGTCCCCAGCACGGTGCCCGCGACGTAGATGTCGAATCCGTCGAAAAACATGCCCATCGCCACAAGGGTAAAAACCCGGCGATGAAAAGCCGAGACCGGCAGACGATCCAACCGAGGTCCTGCGTTAGCCGTCGCCATATGCGGTCACTCCTTGGGCGTCGGCGGTTTCGCCTGCTGCTGCTCGATGTCGCGCATCGCGTCTGAGATGCGCGCATGCGCACGTGCCGCATGTTGGTAGGAAAGTCGAGAGGCCAAATCGGCATCATGCGCCTGCAGTGCATCGATGATCGCCTCATGGTCCCCGAACACGGGGCGAACCCGCTCATAGTCGAAGGCTTGCAGGCTGAGCCGCATCAGCCGCTGGAATTGCTCATCCAGTTCGACAGCGATGGCGGCCATCCTCGCATTGCCTGACAAATCGATGACCGCACGATGAAACGCCCTGTTGTACTCAAGAAATTCGGACTCCGTTCGTTCCTTGTCCGCGATACCGCGAAAACGGTCCAATGCCTGCAACGCCGCGTCGTCAGCCCGGGCAGCGGCCGCCGCGCAGGCCGGTTCTATCAACAGGCGGAGGCCAAAGATATCCTCGACATCGGACATGGAAATCGGATTGACCCGATACCCTTGCCGAGGCAGTACGGTCACCAATTTTTCTTGTTCCAGGCGAAGCAACGAATCCCGAATCGGCGAGCGGCTCACATGGTACCGTTCCGCCAATACCTGTTCACGCAACTCTTGTCCCGGCTGAAACTCGCAGGTCAGGATCGCGTCCCGAAGCAACTGATAGACACGATCACGCAGTAGCATCGTTCGGCCCTCCTTTGTCCAGGTACCCGCGGATACTATGTGACGACACATTCAGCATGCCATAATATGTCCCCTGAGATACACAACTATTGTTGAAACGCGGTGAAAGAGTTGCTGGAAACCATGAAGATCGAAGCCCTGGTGTCCGGCGACGGGCCACCTTTGGTGCTGCTGCATTCCCTGCTCGCCGACCGGTCGAGCTTTTCGCGCGTGGTCGGCCCGCTGTCGCGCGCATTCCGGGTCATGCTTCCGGCGCTGCCAGGCTTCGGCGCGTCGCCGTCGGTGGATGGCGGCCTGCCGGCCGTGGCCGATCGCATCGCGGCGGCGATCCAGGCATTCGCCGCCGGCCAACCGGTGCGCCTGCTCGGCAATGGCTATGGTGGATTCATAGCGCTTCAGGCGGTGATCCGCCACCCCGGTCTGGCGGACCGGCTCGTCCTCGCGGATGCCGGTGCCGCGTTCTCCGGCCCGGGGCGACAGGCATTTCGGGGCATGGCCGAAGCCGCCGCCGCCAAAGGGCTGGAGGCGATCGCCGACATCGCGATGCGGCGCCTGTTCGCGCCCAGTTTTCACGCCGCGAATCCAGGCCTGGTTTCGGATCGGCGGCGTATCTTCCTGGCCTCCGACCCGGCCGTGATCATTGCGGCGTGTGAGGCATTGGCCACGCTCGACCTGCGGCCCGCACTCACCGATGTGCGAATACCCGTGCTGGCCGTGGTGGGTGAACTGGATGAGGCAACGCCGCCGGCCATGTCGCGTGAGGCCGTCGCCGGATTGCTGAACGCCACGCTTGCGATCCTCGATGGCCTCGCCCATGTGCCGCAGTTGCAGGCGCCGCAGCGGTTTCTGGACGCGGTCATGCCGTTCCTTTCGCGACGCCCATAGCCGGTTATTGGCCGATCGTTTCGATTACGGCTTCCGCATCAGCGCATTGCTCGGCAGCGTTTTGTCGATGACCTTGCGAGCCTGGTCGGCACCCGTCACCGGCAGGCCTTTCGGATCCAGCAAACCGGCCTGCACCAGGACCGATGCCTGGTCCCAGTAGATATGTTCATGCACCAGCTTGTCGCCCTGGAACTGCACGATCGCGATCATGGGAATTTCCACCGTCCGCCCGGTCGGCGCAATGCCGGGCAGCATCCAGTCGATCTCCGTCGTGTGGGTGAAGCGCACCACGAATTCATCGACGACACGATCGGTGCCGACCGTCCGGCTGACCGGGACCATGGCGAAGTCGGGTGGATTCGCGCCGATGAAATGATCAGTATAAAAGCGTTTCAGGGCGTCATGTCCGACACCGCCCGTCATCGTCGGGATATGGTTCACATAAGGTTCGGCGACCATCGTTGCCATCGTGGCATCGACATCCCGGGTTTCGAATTCGTAGCGGCAATGCGCCTCCCACAAAGTCACTAGATCGTGATCCGCCATTTGAAGCCCTCCCGGTTCGCAAGTTAAACGGGCCGCCCGCGCCGCGCCATACTTATCTTGGCCGTAATATTCGCATTTGCCCCACGATGCCCGTCATGCCTCGTGTGCCAGCCGCAGCCCCGGTCCGTCCCACGCCATCGCGACAAGTTGCCCGGTCCCCGACAGCGTCATGTAGGCGGTTCGCAGGTCGGGTCCGCCGAAGCATATATTGGTGCAGAACATATCCGGCATCGGGATCTGCCGAACCAGCCCACCCGCCGCCGCCACGACACTGACCGAACCGTTCACCAGGGTCGCCACGCAGACATTCCCGGCGCCATCCACCGCCAGGCTGTCGAAGCGCTGGAACCCGCCCAGCCCAACCATCAGCCTGCCGCCATGCGGCGACGGGAACGGCGCCTTGCCCAGCACGCCCGGCGCCAGCACGTCGAACGCCCAAAGCCGGGCGGTTTCCGTTTCGGCGACGTACAGCGTCTTGCCATCGGGAGACAGCCCGATTCCGTTCGGGGTCAGGATCGGATGCGCGACCTCGGTGATCCGCGACCCGTCGGCCAGCGCGTAGTAGACCCCACCCCAATCCCGGTCGCGGGCGCGCGCCTTGCCCAGGTCGGTGAAGTAGAACCCGCCCAGCCCGTCGAACACGATATCGTTCGGACCGAGCAACTTATGCGATCCGCAACGATCGTACAGGACGGTGACGGCGCCGGACACAGGATCGACCCGCTCGATCCGCCCGCCGGTGTAGTCGGACGCGGGACCCGCCGGGCGCAGCAGGTTCAACTCGGTCCGCCATTGGAACCCGCCGTTGTTGCAGACGTAGAACGCCCCGTCCGGTCCCACCGCCAACCCGTTCGGGCCGCCCCCGGTATGGGCAACGACCTGGGTCCGGCCGTCGGGATGAACGCGGGTGACGGTCTGCCGCTCGATTTCCACCAGGACGATCGAACCGTCCTTCATGGCGACAGGGCCTTCCGGAAACCGCAGGCCGGTGGCGATGACGCGAACGTCGCTCATGGAATTTTCCCCGATTCGTGTGTTGACCCGAGCATAGAGCGGCTTCGGCGCCGGAAGAAAGCCACCGGTGTGGACCCAGCCCTTGGCCCGTCAACTTTTTCTTCATCTTTCTCCGCCATACCGGCGGCCGATGCGCGCGATCCTCCACCATCCCGACACGGCGATCCTGGGCGCCGCCGCCGCGCTGCTGACGGCGGTCCTGACGTGTGGCCTGCTGGTCCCGCCGCTGTTCGGTCTTCTGCTGGGGGCGGCCGTCGCGGCCGGCGTCGCCTTTCTGATCTTCCGTTTCCCCACGCCGTTCTGTGTCGTCTGGCTGGTGATCACCGGCATGAGCCTGGAAATGACCTTCGCCGACCTGATCGGCGACCAGGCCTACCAGCCCACCATTGCCCTGATTAAGGGGATCGAGATCGGCCTTGGCTTCCTGTGCGTCCTCGCTTTCGGCCCGCGGCTGGACCCGTTGTGCCCGGCTTGGGCGTTCCTGGCGATGCTGGTCATGGGCTACGTCCACGGCCTGTATCCCGGCCTGACCGCGGGGGAGAGCCTGCGATCGATGATCGGATCCGTCACGCCGTTCGTGTTCTGCTTTGCCAGGGTCCCGCGATTCTGGGCGGAGGCGATTATCCGAACAACCAAATGGTGCCCCGTGGTCGCCGTGGTGGCCTGCATCCCGCTGACCCTCGCCGGCATCAGGCCGCTGTTCGTCGAAAGCGGCGGCTGGCGCCTCGCCGGCCTGGGTCATCCGGCGTTTCTGGCCAATGTCTGCCAGCCGGCCATCTATGCCTGCCTGATCCAGCTTTACCGGGATGGACGGCGGGGCGACCTGGCATTGCTGATCGTCAACGGCCTGATCCTGCTGCTGACCGGCGCGCGCGCGCCGTTTTTCTATGCCGCGATGGTGACCGCGCTCAGCCTGGTATCCGTTCGCTCCGCCGTCTTTCCGCCGCGCCAACGGCTGATGCTGATCCTGTCGGCGCTGGTGGCGCTGCCGGTGCTGGTGGCCCTGGCCGGGGACCTGGTGGACATCAGGCTGTTCAACGTCGTCGCCAATGAGGCCACCGACCTCAGCGGGCGCACGCTGCTGTGGCCGAGTTTCGAGGATGCCGCCTCGCTGTCCCCCTGGTTCGGCTGGGGGGTCGGCGCCGGCAACGCGGTGATCCCGGCTGACAGCGAGATCGTCCAGCAACTGCACACCTGGGCCGCGCATAATGAATATCTGCGCATCAACGTGGAGGGTGGCCTGATCGGCCGTACGCTGCTGATCGCGCTGGTCATCGGCTGGATCGTGGTCGGAACCAGGCACCTGCATCCGGCGGACCGGCGGGTCATACGGCTGGCATTCATCGCGTATGCCGGCCATGCCTCGACCGACAACGTGCTGATTTCGACACCGGCCTGCGTGCTGTTTGCGTTCGTCACGGCCGTTATCGCGCGAGGTCGCGCCGACCGCAACGTGTCCCCATCAGCCCTGGAATAGCCTTGCCCGATTCCGCGCATGTGGCGTAGGAAACAGTGCCAGTCAGCCGGAGCACCACAGGCCATGCGGCGCCTTACCATTTTGTTATTCCTATCTTTCATGACCCTCGCCGGCCTGACGCCGGCGTGGGCGGGCGGCATCGCCTTCATCGTCAATTCCGGCGGCGCATCGATCAGCGTGATCGACATGGGCACGCTGAAGGAGGTCCGCCGCATTCCCGCCCTGCGGGAGCCGCACCACGTCGCGCTCAGCCCCGACGGCCGCAGCCTGTTGGTCGGCGATACCACCGGCAACCAGATGATGTTCCTCGACCCCAACACGGGGGAGGTACAGAAGCGCATACCGATCACCGATCCGTACCAGTTGGGTTTCAGCCCGGACGGCAAGTACCTCACGGTGAACGGCCTGGCCCGCAACCAGGTGGATATCTACGACGCCGCGACGATGAAGCTGATCAAGCGATTCCCGGTGGTCGCGACACCCAGCCATCTGGCGTATTCGCCGGATTCCTCGACCGTGTTCGTCAGCCTGCAGGACAGCAACAAGCTGGAGGCGTTCGACCTGCGCACGATGACCGAGAAATGGGCCATGCCCGTCGGCAAGACCCCGGCCGGCGTGCTGTGGCTGAACGGCAAGGTGCTGGTCGCCGATATGGGCACCGATTACATCGCGGTGGTCGATCCGGCGGACGGCAAGGTGCTGGAGCATGTCGTGACCGGCAAGGGCGCCCATCAGTTGTTCATGTCGCCGGACAGCAAGGTCCTGTGGGTCAACAACCGGGTCGGCGGCACGACGGTGACGTTGGATCCGACGACGCTGAAAGTGACCCGCCGCTACGCCATTCCCGGTGGTCCGGACGACCTGGATTTCGCCCCGAATGGCAAGATCTGGATCACCCGCCGCTGGGCGGAGAAAGTCGCGGTGCTCGATCCCGCCACCGGTTCGTATGACACGATCGACGTGGGACGTTCGCCGCACGGACTGTTCCTGAACCCCAGGGCGCCGTCGCCGACGGTCGTGTCCAGCCGCTGATGGTCGATCCGCTCGACATCACCGCGGGCTGGCTGGAAGAACACCTGCTGATCCCGGCGTTGTACCAGGTCGGCCTGATGAACTGGGAAGACGTGTCCTATGGTTGGGCACTCTTTGCGGTGTATGGCGCGGTGCAGGTGGTAGTGACCTTCGCCGTCTGCCTGCCGCTGGAGCGATGGCGGCCGGTGGAGCGCTGGCCGGACAGCGGCGCGGTCTGGGTCGATGTCATCTACACCGTGCTGTCGCGCGTGGGGATCCTACCCCTGGTGACCTATGTGATGTTCTACCGGGCGCAGGTGTTCGTGACCGGCTGGATGGCCGACCAGGGCCTGGTGCCGCCCACGCTGGAAGGCGTTTTCCCGTTCTTGCTTGGGCAGCAGGTGATCACCTTCGTGTTGTACGCGATCATCCTGGACTGTGCCGAATATTGGCGGCATCGCCTGTCGCATCAGTTCCGTTGGTGGTGGGCGCTGCACTCGCTGCATCACGCGCAGCGGCAGATGACGTTCTGGTCGGATGACCGGAACCATCTGCTGGACGATCTGATTTCATTTGTTTGGTTTGGGTTCATCGCGCTGCTGATCGGTGTCTCGCCGTTGCAGTTCCCGCTGCTGGTGCTGGTGCTGCGGTTCCTGGAATCGCTGTCGCACGCCAATGTGCGGCTGTCCTTCGGCTGGTTGGGGGATCGGTTGCTGATCTCGCCACGGTTCCATCGCGCGCATCATGGAATCCGAGCAGCCGGCGACAGAAGCTGCAACTACGGCGCGGTGCTGCCGTGGTGGGACATGCTGTTCGGAACTGCCGATTTCGCCCGCGACTACGTGCAGACCGGCGACCCCTCGGGCGAGGAGGCATTGGCGACCGGAACCTACTGGCAGCAGCAGATGGCAGGCCTGCGCCGGTTTATCCGCAGCTTCGGCCGCCGGACGGCTCGGCAGGGGATGTAAGCGTCCGCTGATCCCCGGTGCTGATGGACGGTCTCGTGGCATAACGCGGTCTTCATAAGCGGTACACGTGGTCTTCGTGGGCGGAGTTGGCGCTAAGGGCTCGCCGGGGAATAACCGAATTGTCCGGCGAACGCCGCCGGCCTTTCATCGTCATGGCGGGCGAAGGCCGCCGGCCTTTCATCGTCATGGCGGGCGAAGGCCGCCGGCCTCTCATCGTCATGGCGGGCGAAGGCCCGCCATCCACGCCTTGCTGTGTAGGTCTCGGAAAAGG
>NZ_LMUJ01000063.1:317860-326337 GCF_009765975.1 Acidisphaera sp. S103
GAACCCACGACGTACAAGGATCGCTCCCCCGGGGATCAGCGCTCATTCGCGTTCACCTGCGTTTAGAATCCCATGCTTCCACCCCAACATCGCTGCCAGCACCAATCCGAACCGCGGACCATCAGAAACGCTTGACCGACAGCACTTCGAATGTCCGGCGGATAGTCTCCACGGCCTTGTCGTAATTGGCCATCGCCAGGCAGGCAATCAGCGTATCGACGATGCTGAGCTGGGCAATCCGGCTGGTCATCGCCTCGGTCCGGAACTCGGTTTCCCGCGCCATCGTGTACAGGACGACATCCGCATACGCCTGGATCGGCGATTTGCCGAAATTGGTGATGCAGATCGTTCGCGCCCCCGCCTCGTGCGCCAGCCGGGTCGCGGTGACGGTCTCGTGCGTGCTGCCGGAATGACTGACGGTGATGACCGCCACTTTCGGGCTGGTCAGTGACGCGCTGATCGTCTGGATGTGCGAATCGGTAACGACCTTGCAGTTGATGCCGATCCGCAACATCCGGTAGTGGGCGTCCTCGGCGATCGGCGCGGAACTGCCGATGCCGTACAGCTCCACGCTGTCGGCCGCCAGGATCAGCGCCACGGCCCGTGCGACCGCACCTCGATCCAGTGCCTTCAGCGTGTCGTACAGCGCCTGGATGTTGCTGAGGAAAGCTTTCTCGACGATCGTCGCCACATCGTCGTCGCGGGTCAGGTCCTCGTGGATCAGTTGCACCGGCTGCACCAGGTCGCGGGCCAGCGCGATCTTCAGGTGATGAAACCCCTTGGCGCCGACCTGACGGCACAGGCTGACCACGCTGCCTTCACTGGCGTCGGCCCGATCGGCGAGTTCGGTCACCGACATATGGACGATCTCCGCCGGGTTCGCCGCGATGAATGCGGCGATCCGGCGGGCCGCGGGCGGCAAGGACGGGATCATCGTCCGCATGCGTTCCAGGATGCCGTCCACCGGCACGACCGGTTCGGCCGCCGATTTCTGCGAAGCGCCAGCCCGCCGTCTTACCGCCATTCCATCCCTCCCGTCCCGTTCGAACCGTTGGTAATGAGATTGGGGTGGAACTGAATATCTTTCATTAATTAAATTCACGGCGACACATATTATTCATATTGGAGTCATCCTTATCGCCGACCGGCTTCGCTAGTTTGCGGCGTGCGTTGGATGACCCCCCGGTCAGGCCCGCGGCGAACCGATCTCTCCCCATCCCGGAGTAGCGAACCATGACGACCGAAACGACCAGACGTGGCCTCTTCAAAGGGGCCATGACAGCCGCCGCATTCGCGGCGCTGCCGCCCAGCATCCAGAAAGCGTTCGCGCAAAGTGCCGCGGTCAGCACGGGCACGATTCAGGATGTCAAGCACATCGTCATCCTGATGCAGGAGAATCGCTCCTTCGAGATGTATTTCGGCTCGAAATACGGCGTTCGCGGCTTCGGCGATCCGTTCCCCCATCCGACGGTCAGCGGCCAGACGGTGTGGAACCAGAAGAGCAGCAGCGCGGCGAACGCAACGACAACGTTGCCGTTCCCGATCCTGCAAACGCATAACTGGGCGTTCCCGCCGGACCTGTCGCACGGCTTCTCCGATCAGCAGGGGGCGTGGGGCCAGGGCCAGGCATCCTACTGGCCGCAATACAAATCCGCGTCCACCATGGGCTACTACACGCGCCCCGAGCTGCCGTTCCAGTTCGCTTTGGCGGAAGCGTTCACCCTGTGTGACGATTATCATTGCGCCATCATCAGTTGCACCGATCCGAACCGCGTTTCCGCCGTGGCGGGAACCAGTTGGGATCCGACCCAGGTCGCCGCGGGCGTCAACTGCACCGATGCCAACGGCGAGCCCAGCAATCTGCGCTGCTGGATCACCGGCACCTGGGTTGACGGCACGAACACTGGTTACCAATACAACCAGATCGCGACCAACACCGGCTTCACCTGGCCCAGCATCGCCGACGTGCTGACCGAGGCGGGCATTTCCTGGCGCATCTACCAGGACATGAACAACAACTGGACCGGCGCGATGAACGGCTTCCTCGCGTTCGACAGCTTCCGGACCGCCGAACCCGGCTCGACGATCTACGTCAACGGCATGACGACCTGGACGATCGCCGACCTGCAAACCGCCGTGGAAAACAACACGCTGGCGATGGTCAACTGGGTGCTGCCGTCCGCCGCCGAATCGGAGCATCCCGGCGCCCCGTGCAGCCCGACGCATGGCGGTTACTTCGCGGAAACGGTCCTGGAAGCGCTGACATCCAACCCCGACGTCTGGGCCAGCACCATCTTCATCCTGCACTTCGATGAGAACGATGGCTATTTCGACCACGCCCTGAGCCCGGCGGTCCCGTCCTACTATGCCAGCGGCGAACTGGCCGGCGCGTCCACGATCAGCCTGCCGGGCATGTATTTCAACAACGCCTCGCGCACCTACTCCTCGGGCTCCTATCTCAGCTCATCGGACACCATCTCCGGGCAGCTACGCCCCTGGGGCCTGGGTGCTCGCATTCCCACCACCGTGGTCTCGCCGTGGAGCAAGGGCGGCTGGATCAACTCGCAAGTCTTCTCCCATTGCTCGATCGGCCTGTTCCTGGAGCAATGGCTGGGCATCACCGTCCCGGGCATCACGCCCTGGCATCGTTCGGTCTGCGGCGACATGACCTCCTGCTTCAATTTCGCCACGCCAAACGCTACGTTCCCGACATTGCCGGATCTCAGCGGCTGGGCGGCATCCGACGCCGCGTCGGAAACGTTGCCTGCCGTCGTGCCACCCGGAACCCAGGCCATGCCGGTTCAGGAAATGGGATTAGCCCTGTCCCGCGGCCTGCCGTACGCGCTGAACGTGACCGCCTCGACCAGTGTGTCCGGCCTGGTGACCCTCAACTTCATCAACACCGGCAAGCAGGGTGCGGTTTTCCACGTCTATGACGTGCTGAACCTGAACCTGATCCCTCGCCGCTACACGGTCGAAGCCGGCAAGACGCTCAGCGACGATTTCTGGAATGCGTTCGGAACCAACTTCGTGACGGCCCCCGCCGGCACCTACAACCTTTGGGTCTACGGCCCGAATGGTTTCGCACGTCACTTCCAGGGCGTGATCAACCAGGAAGGCATGCTGCAACGCCAGCATCCGGAGATCCACTTCGCCTACGATATCGACAAAGGCGGCATCCGCATCGGTGTGCGCAGCAACGCCATCATGCCGGTGAATTTCACGGTGGCCGACAACGCCTACAAAAGCGGCCCGCCGCAAACGGTTTCGGTGCGGCCGGACGAGCTGGCCAGCCTGTTCTGGCCCGTCAAGAACAGCGGCAACTGGTATGACTTCAGCGTATCGACCGACGGGTTCGAGCGCCGGTTCGCCGGCCGCATGGAAGACGGCAAGGACCACATCACCGATCCGGGAATGGGGCGGTCCCCGGCGCCCTACGGAAACGAACCGGCCCTGGCCTGAACGCTACGTAACAATCCAACCAACGGTGGGGCGGCGGTGCCGTCCCACCGGCATATCCTGAAAGGCAACGAAATCATGTCCGCGCTCCCGTGCTTCCCGCTCAAGCGATCATTGGCCGCCGCCGTCCTGCTCGGTTCGGTCTACACCACCGCTGCCAAGGCCAACCAGATCATCGACTTCAGCACCCTGCCGCAGGAATCCGTCGACGGCGTAACCGCGGACGGCGTAACCTTCGGCTACTCCGAGTTCGGCTCTCCGTCCCCCGAGGCTTTTTTCGATGAGGCCGTCGGCCCCGGCAACACCGTGCTCGTTCAGCCCACCGCCCTGGTCGGCATGGCCGATGGCGTGCTGACGCTCAATTTCGCCAACCCGGAATCGGAAATCGACTTCGCCGTCGCGCTGACGACGAATGCGTCGCTGTCCCCCGGCTTCTCGGTGACGGTGTTCGACGCCTCCGGCGACGTCCTGGACACCTCCAATGTCGCGACGACCGCGCTGGCGAACTTCAGCGAAGGTGCGTTCAGCTATGACGGCGCCGATGCATCGTCCGTCGCGATCACGTTCGACTCGATTGACGGCGTCTTTCAAGACGACGCCAACGAATTCGCCCTTGGTAACGTGACGGTGCCGGAGCCTGACAGCATCGGCATCTTTGCCGCCGGCCTGATGGCCCTGGGTGCGATGATCCGGCGGCGGCGCCAGGCCTGATACGGCATCGTTACCACTTGGCGTGATCGGCGGCTCCATCGGCGCCGGTCACGCTGCGCCACGTCAGCCAGCCGTCTAGGAAGGACCCGATCATGCAGTACCTCCTGAACACCGCCCAGTATCCACGGCCGGCGAAGCCGACGCCGCCGATTTTGGTCGATGCGCCCGATGACGCAACGATCCTGGCCAAGGCGGATGAGATCGTGCGGCAGATCCGCTCGGAAGGCGCGGAAAAGGTCCAGGTTCAGGTGCGTCAGGCGGTGAATCTCGTCCTCGTCGGCCACGTCGGCGACGAAGCCTGATCGGGGAGGGACGGACGCATGCGTATCGGGATCATCGGGGCCGGATTCAGCGGACGTGCGCCCGCGCGCCTTGCGATTCAGCGCGGCCATGAGGTGATGTTGAGCAATGGCCGCGACCCGGCAACGCTGGCCAATGCGATGATTCGTTGCGAAGTTGGGACATCGGCGCAGGCCGCTGCGTTCGGTGACGTTGTCCTGCTGACCGTGCCCTATCCCGGCCACAAGACCATCGCGCCCGGACCTCTGGCCGGAAAAATCGTGTTGGACGCGAGCAATTATCTTCCGCTTCAACCACTGGATCGCGACACGAAGACCGCCAGCGAACGGGTCGCCGAGCATTTCGCTGGCGCACTGGTTGTGAAGGCGCTGAACGTGATCGTGGAGAAGGATATCGAAAAGCACGCCCGTCCGTTGGGTGCGCCCAATCGGCGTGCGATCCCCATCGCCGGCGACACCGATCACGCCAAAGAAACGATAACCGGCCTTCTCGACCAGCTTGGCTTCGATGTTGTGGACGCCGGCCCGCTGTCCGAGGGATGGCGCTTTGAGCAAGGGCAGGCGGCCCATGGCACGCCTTTGGACCGCGCCAGCCTGATACAGGCCCTCGCGGCGGCCGAGGTTAAATCCAGTTGAACGCCCTCGGCGGCTGGCGCACGTTGGGACTACCCGTTTTGGCCGTCGCGCTGGCAGGCATAGTGGGGCTGGAACTGCTGCAACCGTTCGCGCAGGCTTCCACCAACCCCGCGCCGGCCGAGCTGATCCCGAACCAGCCGTCACACCAACCCGCTCCACGGGCCCACATCGACATAGACGCCATCCTCGCTCGGCCGCTGTTTACCCAATCGCGCAGGGCGCCGGCGGCGCCGGCGGCGCCCGCGGCGCCGGTGGAAAAGGTCGCGGCCGTGGAAACTCCGCGGCTGACCGGTGTGATCCTGTCCCCAAGCGGCGGGCGCGCGATCTTCACGCTGCACGAGGGCAAGCCGGTCGTCGTCGCCGATGGCGGCCGCATCGGTGACGACGTCGTCAAATCGATCACGCCGGACACGGTGTTCCTGACCGGGCCAACCGGACGGCATGCGCTGCGGATAATCCCCGACCCCGAGATACGCGCAAAACCGCATATCGTGCAGGCCGTGAATGCAAGTCCGCCCCCGTCAGGAAGTAGCCAAACCCGCTGACGCGGTCACGCCACGAGGCGCAGATCTTCCCGGACAGAACACGACATCGCCACGACCGAACCGATCAGCACCAGTGTCGGACCATCGAAGCACCGCGTATCGAGCTGATCCGCCAGGTTGGCCAGTGTGCCATGCAGATGGGTCTCATTCGAACGCGAGGCATTCTCCACCGCCACCGCCGGTGTGGACCCCGGCAGCCCGGCCGCGATCAGGCTGGCCGCGACATCCCGAAAAACCTTGCTGGCCATATACGCGGCGATGGTGCCGCCACTTTCCGCCAAAGCCCGCCAATCATGTGCCGGAACCTGCCCGTTACTGCCATGACCAGTAACAAAATGCAATGACCTGGCGACATCGCGATGGGTCAGCGGGATTTGCAGACTGGCGGCGGCGGCACAGGCGGCGGTGATGCCCGGCACGACCTCCACCGGCACGCCGGCGGCCCGCAGGCTGTCCAGTTCCTCGCCGCCGCGGCCGAACACGAACGGATCGCCGCCCTTCAGCCGCACCACATGCGCGCCGGACTGGGCCAATGTCACGATCAGCCGGTTGATCGCCGCCTGGTTCATCGCATGCCGGCCGCACCGCTTGCCGACATCGATCAAACGAGCACCCGGACGCGCCAGGTCCAGGATCGCCGGATCGATCAGCGCATCGTACAACACCGCATCCGCCCGTTGGATCGCCTTCACCGCGCGCAGCGTCAGCAGGTCCGGAGCACCCGGCCCAGCACCAACCAATGTGGCGCTGCCAATCTGATCAATCCGCGGGCATGCGAACATTTCGAAGAATCTCCTCAAGTTCGGGAATGCAGGAACCGCAATTGGTGCCGGCGCGCAGCAGCACGCCGATCTGTTGAACGGAACTCAGCCGGTGGGTCGCCACGGCATGGCGGATCGCATCGCGCGTCACGCCGAAGCAGGCGCAGACCTTGGGTCCTTCGGCCGCGGTCGCGTCATACATCCGCCCCGCCAGGATTTTCGATCGGGCCGCGTCCGGCACCGGGGCGCCCAGCATCGGGATCACCGCGGCTTCGTTCGGCAAGGCGGAGGCATCCCGCGCCAGGAACAGGCATGCCTCCAGCGCGCCATCGCGCACCACGGCCACCCGCAGCACCCCGCGCCGCCGGTCGGAGACCTCCAGCCAATCGGTATCCTCCGCCTGACCCAGCAGAGCGGCCGCGAAACGGGTTGTGTCGTCACCGGCCGGCATCGGCCGCAAGCCGGCCAGCCGATACATTTGGCCCTCGCTGACCGGCACTCGGATCCAATGGCAGATGTCCGGCAGCGCCCCGCCGGTTCGGCGCACCAGCAGGCCGTGAAAGTGAACGGTGGCCGGTTCGACGGTCACCGCCGTCGCCTTCAGTTCCGGCTGCCCCGAAACAGGATCGACCTTACCGCTGACCACCCGTCCGACCGGTCCGGTGGAGGCGAACTGATCCGTCCAATGCATCGGTGCGAACACCTCGCCATGCCGCTGCGTATGGCGCAAATCGGCCCGTAGCAGCATTTCGCCCTCGACGGTCACGATCCGTGTCAGGGCGCCTTGCGCGATCCCCGCCGTCGCGGCATCGGCCGGATGGATGGTCAGCACCGGCTCCGGCGTATGGCTCATCAAGGCCGGAACAAGGCCGGTGCGGGTCATGGTGTGCCACTGGTCGCGGACCCGTCCGGTGTTCAGCCGCAGTCCGGCGGCAGGTAGCGCTTGATATCGAACCGGAACAAACCGAGCACGCCCGTCCGGAGTGGAAAAGCCGCCCTGTGCGAACAGCCGCCCGCCCTCATTGAACGCACCCGCCGGCAGCGGCCAGCGGAAGGGCTGCAACGCCTCGTAGCCGGCTTCATCGATGTCGGCCACCGCACTGATGTCGAACACCCGCCGCCCGCCATTGGCATGGCCGGACAGGGCGGCATGCTCGCGAAACACCGCGGCGGGAGTCTGCCAGGCGAATGCATCCGCCCAGCCCATGCGCTGTCCGACCTCGGCGAACTGCCGCCAGTCCGAACGGGCCTGTCCCGGCGCTTTCCGGAACGGCCGCTGGCGGGAAATGCGCCGTTCGGAGTTGGTGACGGTGCCGTCCTTCTCGCCCCAGCCGGCGGCGGGCAGCACCACATGGGCATGGGCGGACGTATCGGTCGGCCAGCAATCGGACACCACGACGAACGGGCAGACGGCCAGCGCGGCGCGCACCCGGTCGGCGCGGGGCATGCTGACGGCGGGATTGGTGGCAACAATCCATAGCGCCTTGATCCGTCCATCGAGCACGGCGTCGAACAAGTCGACCGCCTTCAGGCCCGGCGTCGGCGGCAGCCCCGGCGACCGCCAGAACGCCTGCAACGCCGCCCGATCGGCCGGATCGTCGAAGCGCATATGCGCCGCCAACTGGTTGGCCAGGCCGCCGACCTCCCGCCCGCCCATCGCGTTCGGCTGGCCGGTGACCGAGAACGGCCCCGAACCCGGCCGGCCGATCCGTCCCGTCGCCAGATGGCAGTTGATGATCGCGTTGACCTTGTCGGTCCCGGTCGAGGACTGATTGACCCCCTGGGAGTAGACCGTCATCACCCGTTCGGTCTGCGCAAACATGTCGTAAAACGTCTCAAGCAGCTCCGGATCGACCCCGCATTCAGCCGCGACGGCCTCCACTCCCATCCATTCACCCGTCATGGCGGCCACGGGGTTGCCACCCTCTCCCGTCATGGCAGCCACGGCGTTGCCACCCTCTCCCGTCATGGCGGCCACGGGGTTGCCACCCTCTCCCGTCATGGCGGGCGCAGGCCCGCCATCCACGCCTTTGTCACCCCCCACACCGCGGGGCGTGGATGGCGGG
>NZ_LMUJ01000063.1:326432-335131 GCF_009765975.1 Acidisphaera sp. S103
GGCGATCGATCCAAGCGGCGTCGCACTTTCCGGCCTGATACAGATACGCCAGCAAACCATTGAACAGTGCCACATCGCTGCCCGGCGCCAGCGGCACATGCAGATCGGCCGTCTCCGCCGTCGCCGTGCGGCGCGGGTCCAGCACCACCACCTTCGTCCGATGCGACGCCCGAGCCGCTTGCAACCGCTGATGCAGCACCGGATGGCACCAGGCGGCGTTGCTGCCCACCAGCACGACCAGGTCGGCCTCTTCCCAATCCTCATAAACCCCGGGGACCACATCCTCTCCAAAAGCCCGCGTGTGACCGGCCACCGAGGACGACATGCAAAGCCGCGAATTCGTATCGATATTGGCGCTGCCGATGAATCCCTTCATCAGCTTGTTGGCAACGTAATAATCTTCTGTCAGGCACTGGCCGGACACATAGAACGCCACGCTGTCCAGTCCATGTTGCGCGATGGCGTCCTGGAAACGATCGGCGACAAGCTGCAGCGCCTCATCCCACTCCGTTTCCCGCCCGAACACGGTCGGCATCGTCAGCCGCGTGCTGTTGTCCAGCGTCGAACCCAGCGCGGCCCCTTTGGAACACAGGCGTCCCCGATTGGACGGATGCGCCGAATCAGCCTTGATCGTTTCATCCGGTTGCGCCACCACACCACACCCGACCCCGCAATACGGGCAGGTGGTGTGGACCGGTCCAGTCACGCCGAACCCGCGGCCAGCAGGATGCGCCCATCCTTCAGCCGGACCGGAACGACACGGGTGCAGCCCTCATCTGGTTCCTTCGCCGTGCCGTCCGCGAGCCCGATGACCCAGCTATGCAGCGGGCATGTCACCGACTCGCCGTGCACGATGCCCTGCGACAGTTTCCCCGCTTTGTGCGGACAACTGTCATGCAGCGCGAAGACACGGTCGTTTGCCGTGCGGAACACCGCGATATCGACCACGGGTGTCGTCACGACGCGGGAACCAAGCCGGGGGATGTCGTCCAGATGGCCGACATCCGTCCATATCAACGTATCTTCGCTCATGGCGCTCATGCCACCGCCGCCAATGCACGAAACTCATGCGCGTCCGCGCTCGCTGCTCTCTCGGCCCATGGGTCGGCCTGCATGTGCTGCTGGCTTTTCATGAACCGGTCCCGAACCAACAAGCGGCCGTTTGGATCGCTCAGGCGGGAACGGACGTACTCGATCCCAACCCGTTCCACCCATGGCGCGGTGCGTTCCAGGTACCAGGCTTCCTCGCGATAGAGCTGCATGAAGGCAGCGGCGTATTCCAGCACGTCCGCCTCGGTCGAGACCTTGGCCAGCAGGTCGGTGACCCGGACCTTGATGCCGCCATTGCCGCCGACATACAGGTCCCAGCCGCTTTCGGTGGCGATCACCCCGAAATCCTTGATGGTCGCCTCCGCACAGTTCCGCGGGCAGCCCGAGACGGCCATCTTCGTCTTGTGCGGCGTCCACGATCCCCAGGTCATCTTCTCCAGCGCGATGCCCATCGCCGTGGAATCCTGTGTGCCGAACCGGCACCATTCCGACCCGACGCAGGTCTTCACCGTGCGGAGTGCCTTGCCATAGGCGTGGCCTGACACCATTCCGGCCGCGTTCAGGTCGCCCCACACCGCCGGCAGTTGTTCCTTGCGGACACCCAGCAGATCGATACGCTGGCCACCCGTGACTTTCACCGTCGGAATCCGGTGCTTGTCCACCACATCGGCGATCGCCCGCAATTCGGCCGCCGAGGTCACGCCGCCCCACATGCGCGGCACGACCGAGTAGGTGCCATCCTTCTGGATGTTCGCGTGCATCCGTTCGTTGACAAAGCGCGACCGGGAATCGTCCCTGTATTCGCCCGGCCACGCACACACCAGGTAATAATTCAGTGCCGGCCGGCAACGCGCGCAGCCATCCGGCGTGGTCCAGCCCATGGCCCGCATCACCGCCGGAATGGTGCGCAGAGTCTGGCTCAGGATCGCCTGCCGCACCGCATCGTGGCCGACTGTCGTGCATGGGCAGACCGCCGCGACCTTCGGCGTCGCGTCATACGCGCTGCCCAGGGCATGGGTCAGCAATGCCTCGACCTGGCAGGTGCAGCTTCCGCACGATGCCGAGGCTTTGGTGCGTGACCGAACCTGATCGACGGTGGTCAGCCCGAAGCTGCCGATGGCGTTCAGGATCGCGCCTTTGCTCACGCCGTTGCAGCCGCAGATTTCCGCTGTATCCGGCAGTGATTCGATGCCGGGTGCCGCATTGTCGTTGCCCGGGGCAGGCCCGAACACCAGCGTGTCGCGCAACGCCGAAATGTCGGTCTCATTACGGATATGGTCGAAATACCAGGCGCTGTCCTGCGCATCGCCATACAGGACGGCACCGACTAGCTTGTCGTCGCGGACGACCAGCCGCTTGTGCACCCCGCGTGAGGCATCGCGGAACACGATATCGTCGGTATTTTCGTCGCCAATGAAATCACCGGCCGAGAACATGTCGATTCCGGTGACTTTCAGCCGTGTACCGGTGACCGCCGGGGTATAGTCGCTGTCGGCCGAACGTGTGACCCGGTCGGCGACGATTTTCGCCATCTCGAAAAGCGGTGCCACCAGGCCGAACACGGCGCCGCGATGTTCCACGCACTCGCCCACCGCGTAGATGGCGGGATCGCTGGTCAGCATCCCGTCATCGACCTGGATGCCGCGTCCGCATGCCAGGCCTGCCTCCTTCGCCAGCGCGATATTGGGACGGACACCCGCCGCCATCACCACGATATCCGCCGGCAGATGCGTGCCGTCGGCCAACGTCACGCCCTCGACACGATCTTCACCCAGGATGGCCTTGGTGTTCGCCTCGGTAATGACCTTGATGCCGCGTGTGGCCAGATCCGCCTTCAGCATGGCCGCGGAAACCGGATCGAGTTGCCGTTCCATCAGCGTCGGCATGATATGCAATACGGTTGTATCCATGCCGTTCAGTGCCAGGCCGTTGGCGGCTTCCAGGCCCAGCAGGCCGCCGCCGATGACGACGGCATGGGTGCCGGACTTGCTCGCCGCCATCATCGTTTCGACATCGGCGATATCGCGGAACCCGATGACGCCGCTCAGTTTGTGGCCTGGCAGCGGAATGATCACCGGGTTCGACCCGGTGGCCAGCAGCAGCGTGTCATAGGGGCGTGTGGCGCCCAGCGCCCCGGTGACCGTCTTGGCATCACGATCGATGCCGACCACGGCCTCACCCGCGATCAGTTCGATACCGTTTTCCTCGTACCACGACCGCGGGTGGGTCGTGATCGCCTCGAACGTCTTTTCGCCGGCCAGCACAGGCGACAGCATGATGCGGTTATAGTTGCCGTGCGGCTCTGCACCGAACACGGTGATGGCGAAATCATGCGGTGCACGACTTAGGATTTCTTCCAGGGTGCGTATCCCGGCCATGCCGTTGCCGACCAGGACCAGGCGGCGGCGTCGGGGAGCGATCATGTTCATGACGGTGCCTCCCGTTATACGCGAGCGGCGCCGTACAGCTCACCCCAGGTGGTCCGCCACCGGCGGCGCACGCTGGTGATCGCGACCAGGGCCAGGGCCGCCAGCAGCGCGAAGATCAGGAACCCCGAACCATAGCTGCCGGTCGTCTGCTTCGCGTAGCCAAGGCTGGAGGCGAGGTAGAACCCGCCGACACCGCCGCTCATGCCCACCAGGCCGGTCATGATGCCGATTTCCCGCCGGAAGCGCTGCGGCACCAGTTGGAACACCGATCCGTTGCCCATGCCCAGTGCCAGCATGCCGACAAGGAAGACGGGCATTGCCAGGTAGATCGTCGGCAGCCCGGTAGAGATCGCCGCGAAGGCACAGGCCGCCACGGCATAGAGGACCCCCAGCGCCCTGACGCCGCCCACCCGGTCGGCGACCGCGCCGCCCAGTGGCCGCACCATGGACCCGACGAACACCACCGCGGCGGTGCAGTAGCCGGCGACCACGGGCGACAGGCCATAGGCGTCGTTGAAGTAGATGGTCAGCGAGGAGGCGAGGCCGACGAAGCCGCCGAACGTCACGCTGTAGAAGAACATGAACCACCAGCAGTCGCCGACCTTCAACAGGGCAAAGTAGGCCTTCAAGGGCTTCGGCGGCGGCGCGTTGGGGCTGTCCTTGGCGGCGAAAATGAAGAAGCAAAGCACGAAAACCAGCGGGATCGCCGCCAGGCCGACGACGTTCTGCCAACCGAACGCGATGGCCAACGCCGGCGCGAACAGTGCAGCCAGCACCGTGCCCGAGTTCCCCGCCCCGGCGATTCCCAGTGCCGTCCCCTGGTGTTCCGGAGGATACCAGGACGACGCCAACGGCAGCGCCACGGCGAAAGATGCACCCGCCAGGCCCAGCACGCAGCCAAGCAGCAAGGTCGCCGGGAAACTGTCGATGCCGATCGCCCAGGCGGCGATCAACCCGGCGATGACGACGATCTGCGCGCCGATGCCGACGCGTTTGGCCTTGAACCGGTCGACCAGCAGGCCGAGCACCACACGAAGCGCAGCCCCCG
Source organism: Acidisphaera sp. S103 (assembly GCF_009765975.1). Taxonomy (GTDB): domain Bacteria; phylum Pseudomonadota; class Alphaproteobacteria; order Acetobacterales; family Acetobacteraceae; genus Rhodopila. The sequence continues at coordinate 330,960 of NZ_LMUJ01000063.1, forward strand.
CGAGAACCGGTGTCGCGACCATCAGGCCCTTGTGGGCCGGATCGAGATGCAGCGCCTTGGCGATCGCCACGCCGAGGGGACCGAGCAGCACCCAAACCATGAAACTGAGGTCGAAATAGAGGAAGGATGCGATAAGCGTCGGTAGATGGCCGACCTTGAGGAAGCCCTTGTGCATGTGGTTACTCGCAGGGCAGGCCATCATTGGCACGCCGGTCGATTGCTGGAGGCGCGGGCGCCTCGGGATCGGTGCGAGCCCTTCGTTGGGCAAGTCCGCGGAGTTGGGGAACTCTGTTAGCACTTGCAGCAAGATCGATGCCAAGTGACTTGCCTATAGTTCGATCATTTTCTTCAGTGATAAGTGATGAAATTACGGACATAAATAGCCTATTATTAGATCATAACGACTGTTATATAACCAATAAGTTCGAAATATATCATATTCCCCGACCTGAAGGCAAAAATGCCTCGTCATCGGGCATCGGCAGCATGGCCGTCCCTTCCAGAGCCGGCAACTCGGCCGCGGGATAAAGCCCCTCCGCTTCGACCGCCGAGGCCACCAGGTCCGGCCGATAAACCTGTGCCGCCAGGGCATCGAGATCGGTCTGCCCGTCCAGCCATCCCCACCGCCGCAACTGGCCGAGGAACCACAGCGCGTGGGCCCTCGCCGGGAACCAGGCTTCCCGTGTGTGGAACCGGATCGATTCCGCCCCCGATCCGCCCGGCAGCGCCGCTCGGCTGGCCTCTTCCGGCAACCGCAACCCGTTCGGATCGGCCAGCAATGCCGTGATCGCCGACGCTTCCTCCGGCCGGTCGCAGCGGATCTGGGCTCGCAGCACGGCGCGCAGCAGGCGATGCAACAGGTCCGGATTGGCGTCAGCCCAAGCCTCGCCGGCGCACAGGCACTTTTCCGGATGGAACGGCCAGATCGCCGAGGTGCCGATCAGGATGCGCCCGGCGCCCCGGCGCTCCGCGACGTCACCCCACGGCGCGCCGGCACAGAACCCAGCAATGCTGCCCGCGGCCAGGGCATCAACGACATTTTCCGGCGGGATAGCGACTGTTTCAATGTCCCGATCCGGGTCCACGCCGCCGGATGCCAGCCAATAGCGCAGCAGCAGGTTATGGGTGGAAAAGGCGTGCACCACGGCGAACCGCGGCCGAACCGGCTGTGTCCGCAGCCAATCGAGCAACCGGGGGCCTGGCTGCGAACCGAGGCTGGCGAAAGCCTGGTTGCTGACCACGATGGCGTTGCCGCCCTGGCTGAGCGACATCGGCACCACCAGCCGAGCCTTCGGACCGCGCAGCCCGCTGCACGCGGCGAGCGCCAAGGGCGGCAGCATCACTGCCGCGTCGAGGACGCCATAGGTCAGCTTGTCCGCGATGTTGGACCAGGATGGCTCGATGCTGATCTGGACGTCGATGCCTTGCTCGCTGAACAGGCCGTTGGCTTCGGCGAGGATAATCGGCGCGCTGTCGACCAGCCGCAGCAGTCCGACGCGGATCGGCTTGGTCATCCGGCATTCCCCTCCAGGTCTTTTATGACCTCGCCGGCGATATCGACGATCCGCCGGCCGCGACTCATGGCGGTGCGGCGCAGCCATTTGTAGGCGTCGGGTTCGCTCAGGCGGCGTTGCTTGATCAGGATGGCCTTGGCGCGATCGACGATGGATCGTTCGTGCAGGCGGCTTTCGGCCTGTTTCAGGTCGTCTTGCGCCTGCTGATGGCGGCGAAACAGAGCGACCGCGGCGCGCAGGATGGGTTTCACGTCGGGCGGCGGCATGCCGATGGCGTTGTAGGAGGAAACGCCGGCGCTGATCGCTTCCTCCATGAAGGCCGGATCGTCTTCGTCCACGAACAGGACCACCGGCCGAACATTGAGGGCGGCGACCTGACGGATACCGTCCAGCGCGTCGCGATCGGGTCGGGCCATGTCCACCAGCACCACGTCCGGCGCCAGCGAGGCGACGGCATCGGCCAGGGATTCGCCGAACTTCAGGCGCATGACGGTCAGTCCGGGGTCGGCGGCGAGGATATGTGCGACGGCACCGGCTCGTTCGGCATCGTCGTCGGCGAGCAAGACTTTCACGTGTGGGCATCGCGGGTAGGCATGGGACTCTTCTACGCAAGGTTTATGCCGCACCGCACCATGGCCGCCGCCCGTGATGCGGGCCTGGGGTGCGGCGCCTGATCGCCTAAAGATGCGCCAACAGATGCGCGGACAGTTGGCACTGGCCGCGTGGGTGTGGATTGCCGCGACACCGGGTCGGCGGTAGCGTGGAACCAACTGAAGGAGGCAGGTCTATGACCTTGAAACTCGGGTACAAGGCGTCGGCGGAGCAGTTCGCGCCCCGCCTGCTGTTGGATTTCTCGGTGGCGGCGGAAAAGGCCGGGTTCGACTCGGTATTCGTCAGCGATCATTTCCAACCTTGGCGGCACACAGATGGGCATGCACCGTCGGCGTTGGCGTGGCTGGGGGCCTTGGGTGCCAGCACGCAGCGGATCGTCATGGGCACCAGCGTGCTGACGCCGACATTCCGCTATCACCCGTCCGTGGTGGCCCAGGTGTTCGGAACGCTGGGGTCGATGTTTCCCGGCCGCGTCATCCTGGGGGTCGGCACCGGCGAGGGGCTGAACGAAGTGCCGTCCACCGGCATGGTTTGGCCGGAGATGAAGGAGCGGTTCGCTCGTTTGCGGGAGGCGATCGGCCTGATCCGCAAGCTGTGGTCGGAGGACGACTTGTCGTTCCAGGGCGAGTATTACAAGACCCAGGGCGCCACGATCTACGACAAGCCGGGCGCGTTCCTGCCGATCTATGTCGCCGGCGCGGGTCCTCAGGTGGCCAAGTATGCTGGGCGGATGGCGGACGGCTTCATCTGCACCAGCGGCAAGAGCTGGGATCTGTATAACAAGACGCTGCTGCCGAACGTGGCCGAGGGACTGGCGCTGTCGTCCAAGCCGAAGCCGGACTACGACCGGATGATCGAGATGAAGGTGTCGTTCGATACCGACAAGCAGCGGGCGTTGGAGGATACGCGTATCTGGGCGGCGCTGGCGCTGACCCCGGAAGAGAAGATGACAGTCCACAACCCGAAAGAAATGGAACGCTTGGCGGACGCGCTGCCGGTCGAACGGGCGGCCAGCCGGTGGATCGTGTCGTCGGACCCCGATGAGCATATCGAGAAGATCAAGCCTTATATCGACATGGGCTTCCGTCACCTCGTGTTCCACGCCCCCGGCAATGATCAGGCTCGGTTTTTGAAGCTGTACGGGGAAATGGTGCTGCCGAAGCTGCGGAAACAGTTCGGGTAACATGACCGCTCGACTGGAACTGTTCGCCATCCCTGGCCTGCCGATGGTGCGGGCCGGGGACGATCTGCCCGCGCTGATCCTGGCCGGTTTGCAGCGTGCCGGGCAGGTTCTGCGCGACCGCGACGTGGTGGTGATCGCGCAGAAGATCGTGTCCAAGGCCGAGGGACGGACGGTCGATCTGGCCGATGTCGTGCCGTCGCCCGAGGCGGTGAAGCTGGCGGCGGAGGGCGGCAAGGACCCGCGGATTGTCGAGGTGGTGCTGTCGGACTCGGCGAAGGTCGTGCGCAGCCGGCCGAACCTGATGATCATGCAGCACCGGCTGGGGTTCGTGATGGCCAATGCCGGGGTGGACCAATCCAATGTGGCGGCGGCGGACGGGCACCATCGCGCTTTGCTGCTGCCAGTGGACCCAGATGGGTCGGCCGAGGCGATCCGGTCCGCGTTGGTGCCGCAAGCAGACGTCGGGGTGGTGATCAGCGACAGTTTCGGCCGCCCTTGGCGCCGGGGCACCGCCGGGGTGGCGATCGGGTCCGCCGGTATTCCGTCGGTGATCGACCTGCGCGGCCAGCCGGATCTGTTCGGCCGCATCCTGGAGGTCAGCATCATCGGCTTCGCGGATGAAATCGCCGCGGCGGCGTCTCTGCTGCAAGGACAGGCGGCGGAGGCACAACCCGTCGTCGTGGTACGTGGACTAACCTGGCAGGCACCCAATATGCCGGTGGCGGACATGATACGCCCGCCTGAGGAGGATCTTTTCCAGTGATCACTGCCTTGTCCGGCGGGGTAGGGGGCGCGAAGCTGGCCCTCGGCCTGTCGCGAATCATGCCGCCGGAGGACCTGTTGGTTGTCGTCAACACCGGCGA
>NZ_LMUJ01000115.1:0-19457 GCF_009765975.1 Acidisphaera sp. S103
CCTTCCTCGACGACCTCGCCGGAGTGCCATCCGGTGTCATCGCCGATCTGGCGCAGCAATTGGGTATTGGCAAACCGGATTGTGTTGTCGTCTATCCTTGGACGGCGCTGGGCCATTGGCTTCGGACAACAATTGTTGGATCAGCCTTTCGGACTCCGCGTAGCCGCCCTCACCGAGCACGCGTTTGCGTATCCGCCCATCGGCACCAATGAAGTACAACGCCGGCCACGCTTGATTGCCGAACGCCCGCCAGATCCCGAAGTCGCTGTCTATGGCAATGGGATAGGAGATACCGAGCGCGGTCAGCGCCTTCGCAACGTTGACGGTATCTTTCTCGAAGGCAAACTCCGGCGTGTGGACACCGACAATCACCAGCCCGCGATCATGGTATTTCTCCGCCCAGGCGCGGAGATGTGGCAGCATGCGCAGGCAGTTGATGCAGGAATAGGTCCAGAAATTCAGCAGAACGACCCTGCCGCGCAGATCGCTGGCTTGCAGCGGCGGCGCATTCAGCCATTGCCGCGCGCCGAGCAGCGATAGGAGCGGCGGGGACAATGCGGGTGCGGGCGCGGCGCGCGCAGAGTGCGCGATCAAGGCAGGTTCGTTTCGCAGTTCGACGACAAGGTTTTGTTCCAGGGCAGCCACGGTTACCGAGGACCAGCGTGTCAGCAGGTCGGTGTCGAGCCCCAGCCAGATGATCGCGGCGCCGGCCACCATGGCCGCGCCGAGGATGCGGCGAATGGCGTCGCTCGATCGGATCGAGCGCTTGGCGACAGCTAGCAGGCGCCCTCCGAGAAACATGCCTCCTGCGAGCGATGTTGCAGCACCCAAGCCGTAGGTCAGGAGCAGGAGGGAGGTTTTGATGCTGGGTCCACTTAGCGCCGCGCCGCTCAGGATCAATCCGAGCACTGGACCGGCGCAGGGCGCCCATACCAGGCCGGTCGCCATCCCGAGAACGACGGATGATGCTGACGTCGTGCCTTCGGCCGGCGCACGCTGCGCTGCCCAATGCGACAATCTTAAGCCGATGAACATGATCGGCGTCATCATGCGAGTGGCCAGTACGGGCAAGAGCATTGTCAGTCCGAACAGCGTCATCACCGCCAGTGCGGCGGCTCTGCCATAGCTGTTCGTTTCCACTGCCCAACCGCCGGCGACCGAGGCAAGAGTTGCCACGACTGCAAAGGCACCAGCGAGCCCGAGAAGCAACGGCAGGCCGCTCCGCAGGAACGGCTCGCCGGCGCGCGCGAGGACGAACGGCAAGATCGGGAAGATGCAAGGTGTGGCGATGGTGAGCAGGCCAGCGAGATAGGCAATGATGAAGAGTGTCATCGGCTACACCTTGGGAAACCGTGGCCTGCCCGGTCAGCGCGGGCAGGCCGCTTTGGTGACGGTTCGGCTCAGACCAGATTGATCACGACGTCGACGTTGCCGCGGATGGCTTTGGAATAAGGACATGTCTGGTGCGCGGCATCCGTGAGGTTCCGGGCGACGTCGCGTTCCAGACCAGGCAGGCTGACGTTGAGACGCGCCTGGAGAAAATACGAGTCATCGACAAGGCAGAGGTCGATTTCCGCATCGATCGCCGTGTCGGCCGGAAGAGCGATCTTCATCTTTCGCGCGGCCAGCCCCATGGCGCCTTCGAAGCAGGCGGACCAACCTGCTGCGAATAGCTGCTCCGGGTTGGTACCGATGCCCGTGCTGCCGGGCACCGAGAGCTTGATGTCCAGGCGGCCATCGCTGCTGCGGGATGTGCCGTTGTCACGGCCGCCGGTCGTATGGGTCTTAGCGGTGAACAACACCTTGTCACGTTGGGTCATAGGTGAACTCCTCGATAACTTTTGGGTTGGAGGTTGGGGGTTGGAGATTTGCGCTTTGCTTTACGCCGCTGCGCCGGCCCGGTAGCGCGCTGCCGGGACGTTGAGGGAAAGGTTGGGAACCAGCGCCTGGCGCGCTGCTTCATACGCATCCCAATCAGCGACGTCGGGCAGGGAGGGAATGGTGACGTACTCGCCTTGATCGAGGCCTGCCAAGGCGGCATCGACCATGTCATCAGCTTGCATCACGATCCCGCTCGGCAGATGCCCAACTGGCGTCCCGATCTTTGCCCATAGATCCGTCGCCGTCGCACCGGGCAAAACAGCCTGGATGCGCACATTCTTTTCAGCCAGTTCCTTATGCAGCGACAATGTAAAGGCCAGAACGAACGCTTTCGTTCCGCCATAGACACCGTTCAGGACTTCCGGTGTGATGCCAAGGATTGAAGAGATATTGATGATCGTGCCACCGTCGCGGGCGACGAAACCCGGCGCCGCGGCATAGGTCAGTCGGGTGAGTGCGCTGACATTGAGCGCGATCATGTCGGCCATCTCGTCGACGTCGGACAGTAGTAGCGGGCCTGCGGCCGAAACGCCCGCGCAATTGACCAGAACCGTAATGCCGACATCGGTGCGCAATATCGCTTCGACGCGCTCGACGTCTGCCTTGTGGTTGAGATCCGCCACGACAATTGCGACCACTCGTCCGGTCGCGTCCTTGATGCGCCCCGCCAAGCCGGCGAGCCGCCCATGGTCACGGGCCACAAGGATCAGGTCGTGGCCGCGACGCGCCAGCCGGTCGGCATAGACGGCGCCAATACCCGAGGAGGCGCCTGTCACGAGTGCAGTACCCTTTGCGGAAGCGATCATAATTTTGTCCTGTTGCCTCGAGTTGCGTTCTTCAGACCGGGCGATGGCGCTGGGAGGTCAATTGACTAGCCCCAAGCGACGGTGGTGATCGAATCGCGCCGCCGCTGCTTGTCGTGAGAATCGGATCGTCATTGCGCGTATCGCGTAAAAACGAAGTCATGCGCCTGTACTCGCGCTGCGTGGCAGACAAAGCACGTTTGGTGTTGCGCTTCATCGACGGCCGTGCCTTCGACAAATCGGCCGAATCCCCACCCGCCACTGGCAGAGTATTTTTTCGAATCCTTGACCATGACTTGGACCGTGGTCGCCGCCCCGGGGATGGAGGCGGGTTCATATTCGGGGGATTGGACGCGGCTCCAGGCTAACTTCACGAGGATGGTTCCATTTGGAAAAGGAAGAACTCCTTCCCGATAGGCTTTGATCGCAGCGGCATTCCCGAGAACGGCGCGAAGCTCGCTCAAGGGATTTGCCTCTTCGGCCGGCGCGATTAATTCCCATTGTCGATATCCTTCGGGAATCGTCACGCCAAAAATGGGCGATGCGTCTTCAGCAGTCGGGACCTCGGATGCCGATGACGTCAAGCAAAGCACCGAGGACAGCATGACAACCGCAAATAGTCCTGGAAGGACTGGTTTCATCGGTCAGTATCCGTCGGCTTCGATGATGGCGGCAGCGAAGTCCCGTGGGGCTTCCTGCGGAAGATTGTGCCCGACGCCGCCCGCGATTGCCCGGTGCCGGTATGCGCCAGCGAATTTCTTGCGATAGGCTGCTGCGTCCGGATGCGGCGCGCCATTGGCGTCGCCCTCGAGTGTGATCGTAGGGATGGTGATAACCGGAGCGGCGGCAAGCCGCTTTTCCAGATCGTCATAGCGCGGCTCGCCGTCGGCCACGCCGAGCCGCCACCGGTAATTGTGGATCACCACGGCGACGTGGTCCGGGTTGTCGAAGGCCGCTGCGCTGCGATCGAACGCGGCGTCATCGAAACGCCATTGCGGCGAGGCGAGCTGCCAGATGAGCTTGGCAAAATCGTGGAGGTACTTCTCGTACCCGGCCCGGCCGCGGTCGGTAGCGAAGTAATATTGGTACCACCATTGCAGCTCGGCGTCCGGTGGCAATGGCATCCGGTTGGCTTCGGGACTGCCAATGAGATAGCCGCTCACGGAAACCATGGCCTTGCAGCGTTCCGGCCAGAGTGCCGCGATGACATTGGCCGTCCGAGCGCCCCAGTCGTAGCCGCCGAGGATCGCTCGATCGACCTTGAGGGCATCCATCATCGATACAATATCGACAGCCAGCGCCGCCTGCTGGCCATTGCGGACCGTTGCACTCGACAGAAAGCGCGTCGTGCCGTAGCCGCGCAGGTACGGGACGATCACCCGGTAGCCCGCCGACGCCGACAAAGGCGTGACATCGACAAAGCTGTGAATGTCGTACGGCCAGCCGTGCAGAAGAATGACTGCCGGACCGTCGGGCGGACCCGCTTCGACGTATCCGACGTTCAGGACGCCGGCGTCGATCTGCCTCATCGACCCGAAAGAGGCGTTCATCGCCGGCTTGATCACTTGTAGGTCCGCGACATCAGTTTTGCTTGTCGCCGCTTCTACCGAACCATTCAGCCCGGTCTGGCCGGCGGTGATCGTCATGGCCGCAATGCCCAGGAAGCGGCGACGGGCATGATTGAGGGCTTTGGGCATGTCACTCTCTCTAATTGATTGGGGCCGTTGTCGCGTCCCATCGACGTTATGGTGCCGCTGATCTGCTGAGCGCCGACCCGCGGTCGCGATCCTGCAATTGCCTGCGATAGCCAGTCGTCACTGATAGGTCCTTGTACGTCGGCAATACGATCTCGGCGTTCGTCCCGACTGCCCCGGACCGACGATAAACCAAAGCCCCCTCCAGCAGGTCGGCCAGTGCAACTGCAATCCCGCCTTGGCCGCTCGCATGGGCTTCGGACACGCCGACACCGTCATCAACGACGGTGAGGCGGACATGCGATGTGTCGAAAGCCCGGAGCGTGACATCGATCAGCCCACCGACCTTGCCGGCGAAACCGTGGCGAAGGGCATTGCTGACAAGCTCACTGGCGGCCAGCACCAGCGCGCGGCGCTTGTAGGCGGGCAACGACAGGTGCTCGATGTCGGTGCGGATAACGATGCGCCCAGCACCCGATCCGAATAATGCGACGAGATTACGTACGATGCCCCGCAGCACGTCGGAGCACGGCAGTACTGCTTCGTCCTGCTCGATATCCAGCGCCCGATACAGCGCCGCCAAATCATTGGCTCGTTTCTGCTGCGACCGCGCGGTGACGTCATTGTCGGCACTTGCTCCGGTCTTCTGCTGTAGCTGCGCCGCGAGATGCAGGATGCTGCAGGCACGCTGCATCGCCTCCTGCGCCCATAGCGGGCGCAGTACGTCGCGGCCGCCGCTGCGGTATGGCTGGGCGGCGTCGAGCAGGAGGCCGACAATCTGGGCTAGTCGAGGCGACAACGCCTCTGAACGCGCGATCATCATTTCCAAGCGTGGCGCGCGCGAATGGACAACCCTCCCATTGCCCCCCCGATCGGGCCGGACGGCACCGGGAAGGATGGCCAACTCAGCTGTCGTTCGGCTCATCAGGGCATCTCCTTGGTTGGACGCAGCTCGCAGTCCGCGTGGTATGCGCCGGCAATCGGAAACGTGATTGATTGCGGTATCGATATCGCCGCATGGTGCGGGGGCGACGCACGCACGTTGCGTGCGCCGCCTGCCGGTCACGCCAACGAACGTAGCGACCTGAACGCTGCTCGCATCTCGGCAGAAAAGAGCACCGGCTCTTCCCACGCCGCGAAGTGACCGCCCTTGTCGACCTCGTTGAAATAAATGAGCTTGTGATAGCTCCGCTCGACCCAGCTTCGCGGTGCCTGATAGATCTCTCCGGGAAACACCGTCACGGCGGCAGGGATGGAGATGTCGACCGCGTTGAAGTTGTTTGCGTTGTTTTCCCAATAGAGTTGCGCGGAAGAGATCGCGCTGTTCGTGACCCAATAGAGAGTGATGTCATCGAGCATCTCATCTCGCGTCAGAGAGCGCTCCGGTTCGCCGCCGCTATAGGTCCATTGGGCAAACTTGTCGTACATCCAGGCGGCCAAACCGACCGGCGAATCCGACAGTCCGTAGCCCACGGTTTGCGGACGGGTCACCATCATGGCGGCATAACCGCAGTTTTTTTTGTAGAAAGTATCGAGCTTCTCGAATGCGGCCTTCTCCTTCTCGGAGAGCCCAGCCGGCGCCGGATCGCCGTCGTTGATAGCCTTTGCAACATCGGGTGGAACCGTCGCAGGCATATTTACGTGGATACCAAGCAGCCCCGCCGGGGCCTGGCGCGCCATCGCATCCGCGACGACCGAGCCCCAATCGCCGCCTTGAGACACGTAGTGCTGGTATCCCAGACGCTCCATCAGCACGGCCCAAGCGCGCGCGATGCGAGCGGGACCCCAGCCCGTGCTTTGCGGCTTCCCCGAGAAGCCGTAGCCCGGCATCGAGGGCAGAACGAGATGGAAGGCGTCCTCCGCTCGCCCACCGTGCGCCGTGGGATCGGTCAGCGGACCGACGACCTTCAGCAGTTCCAGGACCGAACCCGGCCAGCCATGCGTGATGATCAGCGGCAACGCATTCGGATGACGGGAGCGGATATGCGCAAATTGAATGTCCAGGCCATCGATTTCGGTGATGAACTGCGGCAAGGCGTTCAGCTTCGCTTCCACCTTGCGCCAGTCATACTCGGTGCCCCAGTAGCGGGCGAGCGCCTGGATCTTGGCCAGCCGCACGCCCTGGGACTGGTCGGTGACGGTCTCCCGGTCGGGCCATCGTGTCGCGACCACGCGTCGCCGGAGATCAACCAGCGCGGCCTCCGAAATGTCGATACGGAAGGGCCGGATTGCGTTGTCCTCGGTCGCGGCGAGCAGCCTGGCGGGAAGCAGGCTGACGGCGCCGGCGGCGGCGGCAGTGGAGAGAAGGCTCCGCCTCGTTGGTGACAGCGAAGGTAGGGTCATGAACGGTCTCCTTGGTTTCGTCGGTCTGCCGTCGGTGAATTGGCTTCCCCGACATAGGCAGACCCCACCCCAAGATGCTCGTCAGCGGTTGTGAGCGGCTGTGAGCAGTTGCCAGCCTTGGCACCGCACCGGCCCGTGGCCTAGGATGCGACCCAGGTCAGGTGGCCATGAAGGATGACGCCATGGCGGGGAGGGTGGCGCACGGCGGCGACGTCTTGTCGTTTGGTCGTTTCGAGCTGTTTCCAAGCGAGCGCTTGCTGACTGCCGATGGCGCTCCAGTGGAACTGGGCGCTCGCACCCTGGATACGTTGATCGCCCTGGCGTCACGTCCCAACGAGGTTATCGGCAAGCGGGAGCTCATGGCGGAGGTCTGGCCCGACGTCACCGTGGAAGAAGGCAGTTTGCGGTTCCATATTGCGAGTCTTCGCAAGACGCTGCGCGAGGGGAAAGATGGCGCGAGATACATCGCCACTCTGGCCGGCCGGGGCTACTGCTTCGTCGCGCCAGTCGCGCGGTCCAGCGAGCGGGCGACCGCGAACGTGGCGTTGGCAGGCTATGCCCCCAAGGCGAATTCCCTGCCGGCCAGGTCGATGCGAATGGTCGGTCGGTCAGAGGTGGTTCGCGCGCTCTCAGCTCAATTGATCACCTCACGCTTCGTCACCATTGTCGGCCCCGGCGGTGTGGGCAAAACCACCGTTGCCGTCGCAGTCGCCCATGATCTGCTGGAGGCCTTCGCCGGCGCCATCGTCTTCGTCGACCTTGGGCTACTAAACGATCCGGCCATGGTGTGCGCCTCACTGGCGTCCATGCTGGGCGTGTCCGTTCAATCCGACGATACATTCCCGAACCTCACCGCCCACCTACGCGACAAGCGGATGTTGGTGATCCTCGATAATTGCGAGCATGTCATTGACATGGCGGCACGCGTCGCCGCTGCCATATTCACGGTCTCACCGGAGCTTCATATCCTCGCAACCAGCCGTGAACCGCTGAGGATCGAAGGTGAGCAAATTCATCGTCTGATGCCGCTCGGTGTACCGCCTGACGATCCCGGCCTGACTGCGCCGATTGCTCTGACCTACCCGGCGATCCAGCTATTCCTGGAACGCGCGGCCGCGAGCGGCGCCCCGCTGGATCTGACGGATGCGAACGCTGTCACCGTCGCACACATCTGCCGGAGACTTGACGGTGTGGCACTGGCGATAGAGCTGGCGGCCGGCCGGGTAGAGGCATACGGCCTGCAGCAAACAGCGTTGCTTCTCGACGAACATCTCACTCTGTTGTGGTTGGGGCAGCGTACTGCGCCCCCTCGCCAAAAGACCCTGCAGGCTACGCTGGACTGGAGTTACGGACTGCTGTCCGAACTTGAACGTGTGGTGTTTCGTCGCCTCGCCGTGTTCGTCGGACAATTCACCCTTGAGGCGGCACTGGCCGTCGTGACGAGCCCGACGGTTGCCCAGACTCTGGTCTTTGGCGCCGTCGACAGTCTTGTTGCCAAGTCGCTGGTCGCAACCCGTCCGGTCGGGGCAATGATGCGCTACCGGCTGCTGGAGACCACACGCGCTTACGCTTTGGCCCTCAACGTCGAAGACAGCGAGCTTGCGGATCTTGCGGCGCGACACACCACCTATTTCCGCCGATGGTTGGAGCAGACCGGGTCCGAATGGGCGACGCTTTCGAATGCGGCGGAACGGGCGCCCTTTCTAGCCAATCTGGGCAATGTGCGCGCTGCGTTGGAATGGTGCTTCGGACCCGACGGCTGCGCGGAGAGCGGGATCGCATTGGCCGCCGCGGCTGCGCCGGCTTTCCTGGCGCTGTCCCTGCTGACCGACTGCAAGCGCTGGTCGGAGCGCGCGCTGCGGGCGCTGAGCGATGACACGCGCGCGGGCGCCGAGGCAATGCACCTGCAAGCCGCGATGGGGTTATCGCTGATGTTCACCGGCGGCAACAGCGACGCGGCGCGCGTGGCATTGAACAGCAGCCTGGCGATTGCCGAGGAACGCGCCGACGCAGTCAATCAACTGCAGATGCTTGGCCGGCTGCATATGTTCCATCACCGCATCGGAGAGTTCAGGGTCGCGATGTCTTATGCACAGCGGAGCTGCGCTGTTGCCGAAAGCGTCGGATCGCCGGCGGCTACCGCGCTAGCCCGTTGCCAATTGGGCATTTCGCTCAATTACCTCGGCGACCTCGGCGGCGCGCGCGCGGAGCTTGAGGCGGCACTGCAGCAAGGGCCGGGCGCCCAGCGCACCAGCGCGATCCTGCACGGCTTTGATCATTACAACATCACCAGTGGTTACCTGGCGCGGACGCTGTGGCTGCAAGGCTATCCGGATCAGTCCACGCGACGCGCGCGCCTCACTGTTGAGCAAGCCAGGCGCATCGACCATCCGGTAACGCTGTCGGTTGCATTAGTGTGGGCGATTTCCGTCTTCGTTTGGGTTGGCGATCTGCAAAGCGCTGAGGAGCACACAAATCGACTCATTGCCCACGCTGAATCCCACTCGCTGGCGCCCTATCTTGCGACTGCGCGCGGCTTCGAGGGAGAGCTGGCCATCCGCCGCGGCGACGCGGACAAAGGGGTTACGCGGCTGCTTGCCTGTTTGGCCGCTTTGGAGGTGACGCGCTACCAATTGCTGGCGACAGCGTTCAATATCGCGTGCGCGAACGGGCTTGCCATGATGGACCGCGCCGACGAAGGACTTGCAAGGATCGATGAAACGATGCGTCGGGTCGAGGCGAACGGAGACCTGACCTATATGGCGGAGCTATTACGCGTGAAGGGTAATCTTCTTCTCTCGATCTCTGGACCTGTCGGAGACGATGCAGAATCCTGCTTCGCGCAGGCGCTCGAGTGGAGCCGCCTGCAGGGCGCGCGGGCATGGGAGTTGCGCACCGCGGTCGATCTGGCGGGGCTTTGGGCCAGCCAGGGGCGGCCTGATCCGGCCCGGGCGCTTCTGCAACCGGTGCTCGCGCAGTTCAGTGAGGGACTTGATACAGCGGATCTGAAGGTGGCTGGACAGTTGCTGGCCAGATTGAGTTGAACCAGAGGCTTGATTGACGAGACGTACCCAGCAGCTTTGGCATGATTTGCAACGAACGGAGAGGTCTCCCCATCCCACCAATCTTAGCTGTGTGAATTGACGCCGGCTTCGGTGGCTGTGCGGGGCGCGATCGAAGAGTAGATTATCTCGATCCTGCCAGGGCAGACGAACTGAATGGCTGCTTTGGAGCAAAGCGTCTAGACCCGCGAGCGTCGGTACTAGGCGCACAGCAGTCGGCACGGTGTGGCGCTGTACGGCCGGTTCCGAGATCACCTGATTGGCAGTCTGGCGGCTGAGGTGCATGGGTCGGAAAGCGACATTCACACTGAGGCAACTACCGCCGGGTGGTTGTCGTTGACCAAGCCCTCGGTGCCGGCCAGGTCGGCCTCGATGTCGGCAATTTGGCAAAGCTTGCCATCCAGTTCGCCCTGCAAGGGGAACAACGCACCCAGGCGCGGCTCGTAGCCAGCCAATCGGGCTTTCGCGTCGTTGACCCGACGGCGATGCTCTTCCAGTTCCGCCTCCATCCGGTCAAGGGCGTGCTCCAGCCGGGCAATCAGTCCGATCGGTGTCGTTTCGCCGTCGATGCCGATCGATTGGGAAAAATCCGTCCGTTCCAGCGCCAGGTCTGGCACCAGCCGCGCGTCATGCCGGCCGGAGCGGATGTCGCAGGTCAAGTCGAAGCCGCCGATACGGCCGACCTTCCATCTGCGCTCGGTGCGTTCGCGCGCGGCAAGACGGATCTTCGTCAACAGCGAGGCGCCAGCGGTCTTGCGTTGCGTGAGCGTCCGGCCCTCGATGTCGATGGTGAATGTCTCGCCCCGGGTCGGTTGCCGCCGGGCCAGGTCGGTCGTGATCGCCCCGATCCGCCCCTCGGCATGGGCCTGATCGTGCCGTGCATCGCGGATCTGCCGCCGGACAGCGTGCTGGTCGTCCACATGCGCCGCGCGTTGGCGTTGCAGCCGGGCGATCTCGCTCTCCAGCCCCGCCTTCTGCATCAGCCGGCTGTCGCCCGATGCAATCGCCTTCGCCATCGCGAACTGGTTGGCCTGGCTGCCCACATCCTCCAACCGCCGGATCGTCCGGTCGCCGGACAACGCCGCCTCGATGAACCGCGCCTTACGCTCGTTGTTCTGCCACATCGTCGCATCCATCGAGCCGAGCGTGGCGTAGGCATGAATGAGAATCTCGTCGTGCTGATTGCCTTGCCGTTCGATGCGGCCCTCGCGCTGCTCGATCTGGCTGGGCAGCCACGGCACATCGAGATGATGCAACGCCTTCAGTCGCTGCTGCGCGTTGACGCCGGTGCCCATCGTTTCCGACGAGCCGATCAGCACCCGGATGCGCCCGGCCCGGAAGTCGGCAAACAGACGCTGCTTGTCCGCCGACCGCTTATAATCCTGCATGAACGCGATCTGACTGGCGGGAACCCCGCGAGCGATCAGTTGTTGCTTGATCCAGCGATAGGCCGAGAAACCCCGTGTCGCTTCAACATTGATCGTGCCGAGGTCGGAGAAGATCATCTGCCCGGCCCCAGGGATCGGATACGGCGTGCCGTCGGGCCGGCGGTAGCTCTGCGCCGTGGTTTCGGTCCAGATGCGGTGGACGTTGCCGATCAGCTTGTTGAGCTTGTTCTCGGGTTCGTCCCCGCTGCCGTGCCGGACCAGCCGCATGTCGATCGCCGCATGCCGCCCGTCGGTGATGACGGAAAGCAGGATGTCATCGCCCTTCTGCACCTTGCCGGTGCGGGACTCGATCGCCTTGATCCGGCGCGCGAGATGCTGCTGATAGTCCTTGAAGGCCGGACTTGCCTCGGCCGTGACCAACTGGCGCTCGCCGCCGCGGATGCGCGGCAGTTTCAGTTGATCGCGCAGGTCGACCTTCTGTACCACGTCCGCAACGGATCGGAACATCATCATCAGGTCGGCGACGTTGATGAACGCGGCGAAGCGGGTCACCGGCTTGTAGGTGCCGCTCGGCTGTAGCTCCAGTTCGGTGCTGGTGTCGCCGAAGGCCGACGCCCAGGCATCGAACGCATGCACGTCCCGGTCTTGCAGCGCCTCCGGCGCCAGGAACCGCAGCAGCGTATACATTTCTCCCAATGTGTTGGTGATCGGAGTTCCGGAGGCCAGGATCAGGGCGCGCCCGGACCGCTGGCGATCGAGATAGCGCGCCTTCACGAACAGGTCCCACGCCCGCTGCGAGCCGTCCGGATCGACCCCCTTCAGGTTTACCTGGTTGGTGGCGAAGCTCAGCTTGCGGAATTCCTGCGCCTCATCGACGATGATCTGGTCGATGCCGATCTCTTCCAGCGTCACCATGTCGTCGCGCTTGCTGTTCAGCGCCGCCAGCTTTTCGGCCAGTTTCTCCTTCATCGCCTCCAGGCGCTTGCGGGTAATCCGGTCATCGCCATCGGTGTTCAACGCAATGGCTTCGTAGGCAGAAATCTGCTCCTCGATCATCTCGCGCTCGAAGCCGGAGGGCACCGGGATGAAGCGGAAGGCCGCGTGGGTGATGATCACGGCGTCCCAGTTCGCCGTCGCTGCGCGCGCCAGGAAGCGCGACCGCTTCTCCTTGACGAAGTTGGTCTCGTCGGCGACCAGGATGCGGGCGGTCGGGTAGAGTTGTAGGAATTCCCGGGATACCTGGGCCAAGCAGTGGCCAGGCACGACGAGCATGGCCTTGCCGATCAGGCCGAGCCGCTTCTGCTCCATGATCGCGCCGGCGATGGCGTAGGATTTCCCGGCGCCGACCGCGTGGGCGATGTAGGTCGAACCGGACGCGACGATGCGCCAGATCACCCGCTTCTGGTGGTCGTAGAGGCGGATGATGCTGCTGGCGCCAGGCAGCGTCAGGTGCCGTCCGTCGAACCGGCGCGGCACCAGGTTGTTGAAACGGTCGTTGTAGAGGCGGGCGAGCCGGTCGGTGCGGTCGGCATCGGTCCAGATCCAGCCGGTGAAGGCGTCCTTGATCTTCGCGAGCTTCTCCTTGGCGGCCTCGGTCGCCTCGCTGTTGAGCACCCGCTTTTCCACCCCGTCCTCGACGACGGTGTCGAAGATTTGCGGCATGGTGCTGTTCAGGGCGTCGTGCAGCAGCCAGCCGGCGTTGCGTCGCGCGGTGCCCCATTCGGAGGTGCCGGCGGCGCTGCCGATGAACGGCGCTGCATCCACGGACCAGGCGGCGATCTCGACGGTATGCCGCACCCTTGTGGCGGTCCCCATCGCCTCGGCGGCGAATGCTTCCACATCGGCCGCAGGAATCCAGGGTGCGCCCAACCGTGCGGTGATGTCTGACGGCAGAAGGTCGTCGGGCTGCACACGCCGCAGCGCCGTCACGTTGCGCGTATACTGGGGATCGCGTTCAGCTGCGGCCTCGGCGAGCGCCAGCTTGGTGCGGACGGACCCCGAGAGGTAGGCGTCGTCGGTCTCCCAGGATTCCGTGCGCGGATTACGGAACACGGTTTCGCCAAGCTGGGCCAGGGCAGTCTCGGGATCGCGGTCCAGCAGCTCGGCCAGATGATCGATATCGACGCGGCCGGTCTCGTTGAGGGTGACGGCGAGCGCGTCGGCCGCGGTCGTGATCAGCGGCGTGGCGGGCGGGGCGATCACCCGTTCGCGGAAGATTGGCCCCATGCGGGCGAGACCGCTTTCAATGTCGAAATCTTCGATGCTGGCGACCAGCCAGCAATCGGGATCATCGGCGAACGGTGCCAGGTTCGGCCGGCGATGGGTTTCTCGTTCGTCGCCGGTTTCCGGGTCGGTGGTGACCGAGACGACGGTGTGATTGATGGGTCCGAAGCCGCGGACAAAGCCGCTGTAGGCGATGCGCAGTCGGACCTGAGCCGGTATCCAGGGTTGATCGGCCGCCTGCGCGCGCAGCACCTCGCGCACCGCGTCGCGGATTGGCAGCAGGCCACGGATGATCTTTTCCCCATGGGCGAGGATGCCGCTGCTGCCCTTACCCGACTTGATGGCCACGACGCGCGCTTCGCCGTCCACGATCTGCATCAGTTCGCCAGTCTTGCCGAGTAGGTAAGAACCTTCCTTGATCGTGGCGCCATCGGCCGCGATGCCCACCTGCACGGCTGTTCCAGCGTCGTCGTCGCTGTCGATGCTGGCCAGGGATTCGCCTGATGCGGTGACGATGCCAGCGGGCAACCGGTCGAGCGCGTCGGTCAGCAGGGTCTCGAGGGCCGGCTCGCCCTTGCGCGGCCAGCAGGTATAGGCGAGGGCAGGGCCATAAATGCCACGGCTGAGCGCGTGATCGCCCAGCACCATCTCCGGGTGTTCGGCGAAGTAGCGGTTCACCTGGATGGCTGGTGTGGCGGGGGCGCCGCTGTCGTCGGTATCGTCCGCTTCGCCGCCTGCATCATCTTCATCCGCCATCGCAGACTCAACGGGCGCAAGGCCGACCCATGCCGGACCGGCTGGTGCCGCGTCGTCGGCGCGGCGCTGGAACACAAGGATGTCGATCACCACGTCGGTGCCGGCGGTGGCGCGCATACTGCCCTCGGGCAGTCGAACCGCGCCCACCAGGTCGGCCATGCCGGCGATGCAATGGCGGGCTGTGGTGTTGGCCTTATCCATCGTGCCGGTGCTGGTGAGAAACAGCGCGAGGCCGCCGGGACGCAGGCGCATGATCGAGCGAACAATGAAATAATCATGTACGCGCAGACGCAGTGCGCGGGTGACGGGATCGGCTCGGACCACGCGATCGGCGAAGGGCGGGTTGCCGATCGCTAACTCGAAACCGCCAGCCAGTGGGCTGCGCGTATAATCTTCGCAGCGCACGCGGGCCTCGGGATGTACCAGCCGCGCGATGCGCGCGGTGATCGGGTCGTATTCGATGCCGGTTAGCCGGGAGGTCGTGCGAAGGGGTTCCGGCAGTAGGGCAAAGAACAGTCCGGTGCCCATGCCAGGTTCCAGCACGCGCCCGCCGGTAAAGCCCAGTCGTTCGGCGGCGCGCCAGAGTGCGCGAATGATCGTCTCCGGCGTATAGTGGGCATACTGCGTGGCCCGTTGTAGGGCGGCATATTCCTCCGGCGTGACAGCGGCTTCCAGCGCCGCACCGATTTCCTGCCAGCCGTAGCGGAATTCGTTCTCGCCAGGGCGGCGAAAGCAGTTCTGCGCCAGTTCCGTCGCGCCGAAGCCGACGAAGCGCAGCAGTTGCGCCTGCTGGTCGGGGGTTGGTGCGCGGCCAGACTGCTCAAGCGCCTTGGACAGGCTGATCGCGGCGATGTTGTCGCGCGCCCGGGCGGGCCAGCCTCGGGCAAGCTCCCGATCGGCGGCGGGATTAAAGTTGCTGCCGCGCGCGGCTGGCGTGGTCGCAGGCGGCGGGGTATCGCTGTCGTCATCATCGTTGGCCGGGTCGCACGCGTCAGTGTCTGCGGCATCGGGCAGTACGTGCCGGGTCCAGCCCGACAACGCGGTGTTATCGAACAAGTTGAGCGTGAATGCACTGGTGTCGTTCGGCATGTGGGGTCCTCGTGCGGGCAGCCGCGCGGTCTCGGTCGCCTGGAGGCGGTCGAGCCGGACGGTCTGCTGATTGGGTTGATCGGAAGAGAAGGGGGCTGACCGGTCCCCGGTCAGCGGGACGGCGTTAGGCGGCGAGCGGCATCTGTTCCGGTGCCTCGGCCACGGTACCGTCGTCGCCGGTGGGCACGCTCTCCGGCGGTCCGGCCTGGCTGTTCGCGTAGTCGGGGTGGAAGGCGAGCAGGTAGTCGGCGATGCGCTGCGCGTCCGCCGCGGCGCGAAAAATCTCCTTACGGTCGGAGCGCAGCTTCTCCAGTAATCGCGAGGTGGCGATAATGTGAAGGAGCACCGTTTCTGCGCTGAAATTCCCTGAATACCGACAGCAAGCGCGGCGCGTTGCTGCGCATTATTTTCGTTGCGAGCCTCAGTGGTCTTCCAACCAGCTGAGGAGCCAATGATGACGGATACGGATTGCGAGCTGATCGCGAAACTCGGGAAAGTGCTCGCCCACCAGAAATACAGCCCGGTGGTCGTGGGTAACTATTGTTGTTACGCGCGGGCCTTTCTCGACTATCTTGTGCGACGTGACATGCCGGTCACGACAGTGACGCCACCGCAGGTCGAACAATATCTGCGCCACGCAATTTGGTCCTTTCGCAAGCGTCATGGCCGGCCTCCCGGTCCGCATTGGCACTCGATTCCACGTTCCGGAATCCACGCATTGCTGCGCCTTGCCCAGGGCCAGTGGCCACCGGCGCTGGAAGTGATCGGACCGGATGCAACGCTCCGGCAGGCGATCTGCCTCGCATACGAGACCTGGCTGCGTGACGAGCGCGGTCTGGCGACCGCCAGCATCGACGCGCTGATGTGGGAGGCAAGGCACTTCCTTGCCTGGCAGCTTGATCGCGGCGGAGCTGCCAGCCTGATTGAGCTGAGTGTCCGTGACATCGATCTTTACATGGACACGCGAACGCCCGGCTTGCGGCGCAAATCGCTCAAGGATGTTGCCGAACGGCTTCGCTCGGTGCTGCGCTATATGTACCGGACAGGGCATGTCCCGACCAATCTCGCACCGCACGTCATCGCGCCACTGCTTTACGCCTACGAAGGCGTGCCATCGACACTGGAGCGCAGCCAGATCGTCGCGGTGCTGGAGGCGACGAAGAATGATATCTCGCCAATGGGCCTGCGCGATTACGCGATGCTGCAGCTTCTCGCGACCTATGGGTTGCGGTCAGGCGAAATCCGGAACCTGCTGCTTGAAGACATCGACTGGCGCGCGGAATCCCTGCGGGTCCACCACTCCAAAACCAGAGCCTGTTCGTACTTGCCCTTGATGGCCCCGGTCGGCGAGGCGCTGCTCGATTATCTGCGCCAGGGACGTCCCAAATCCGACAGGCGGGAGGTCTTTATCCGGTCGCGTGCACCCTATCGCCCCTTGCGAAACATTTACAGCGAGATCCGGCGGCGGTTGTCGGCTGCCGGCGTCCAGCCGCCGGGGAAATGCGGCCCGCACGTCTTCCGTCATGCCCGAGCTGTCGAGCTGCTGCGTGCCTCGGTTCCACAAAAGGTCATCGGCGACCTGCTCGGACATCGATCGACCGAGTCGACGATCCCCTATCTCAAGCTTGCCACCGAGGATCTGAGAGCCATTGCGCTCGATGTGCCCGGATCGGAGGTGCTGTTATGAGCGCATGGCCTGATCCCGATCACACCGTGATCGCCCATTACCTGGGGAAACTGCGGCTGCGTAGCACCAATAGCCGCATCTATTACCGCCAGGTTCTTCAGGGTTTCCAGGACGTTGCCCAGCGCTACCCGGCCATCGACCGGCAGACGCTGGAGGTCTGGCTGCGGGAATGGGGAACATGCTGGCGCCCATCGACGCTGTTGCACCGCGCCCGCATCGTCGACCGCTTCCTTGATCATCTGGTCGAGATGAAGATGATCGCCAGCAATCCCATTGCCATGCTGCGCAGGGAGTACAGCGTCAAGCAAAGCAGGCCGATCTGGCAGGCATTGGCGTCATCGATGCCGGACCAGGCCCTTGCCACACTGCGCCGACCCGAACCGTTCGGCAGCGTGTTGGGCAAGCTCATGCGTGATCGTGTCGCGCTGATGCGCGGCCGGGGATACCGGTACACGACACAGACCGCATGGTTCCTGCGGTTCGACCGGTTCCTTCAGGCTCATCCGGAACTTGCGAGCGAACCGGTCGCGGTCATGCTGGAACAATGGGCGGCGGCCAAGCCAACCCGCGATCACGCAGCTGAATGCGAAAAGCTGAAGCGCACGCTGGCGAAGACCCTTCGCCATCTGGACCCGAGCATCCCGGCAAGGCGACCAGACACACGACCGCAACAGGAAGCGGCGCGGCAATATCGGAAACCGCATATCTACAGCCCCGCCGATGTGCGGCGAATGCTCGATATCGCCCGTTCCTATCCGTCGCCGCGCGCGCCGCTGCGACCGTTGAGCCTTCATACCATGCTGTTGCTGGCATACTGTGCGGGCCTGCGGCGAAGCGAGCTTGCGCACCTCGACCTGAGCGACGTTGACCTCCAATGCGGCACGATCACCATCCGCGAGACGAAGTTCTTCAAGACCAGAATCCTGCCGTTGCCCGACACTGTGATGGTCGAACTGCGCGGCTATTTGGATGCCAGACGACATGCCGGAGCGCCGCAGGATCCGCAGTCCGGGCTGTTCTGGCACGATCAAGGGAATGGTCGGCACACATCGACAGCAATCGCCTGGCTGCTCGTCGACATCCTTCGCCGCGCCGAACTCAAGCCATTACGCGGGCGAACCGGCCCGCGTCTTCATGACCTTCGCCACTCAATGGTCGTCAATCGGATCCTCGAATGGTACCGGTCCGGCACCAATCCGCAGAACAAGCTACCGTTCCTGGCGACCTATCTGGGTCATCGAGATATCAACTCCACGCTGGTCTACATCACCGTCACGCAGGATCTGCTGCAGGAAGCGAGCGAGCGGTTCCGTGTGGTTGGCGCAGCCTGCCTCAATCTGATGCAGGAGGCACGGCCATGAGAAAATCCGACCCGTTCCCCGCGTTGCTGCGCACGTTCTTCCATGAATGGCTGGCCGAGCAGCGCAATGCATCCATCCATACGATCCGATCCTATCGCGACACCTGGCGGTTGTTCCTCCGGTTCGTCGCGGAGCGAAAGGGCGGCGGGGTTGCACAGATCACCCTGGCTGACCTCACCGCCAGCGAGGTCAGCGCGTTCCTCGGCCATGCCGAGCACGAACGCCAGGGCACGATCGGCACCCGCAACTGCCGTCTTGCCGCCATCCGCAGCTTCTTCAACTTTGTAGCCGGCAAGGAACCCACGTTGATCGCGCAGTGTGCCGAAATCCTCACGGTCCCGGTCAAACGGGCAACGATCCCCGCGCCTTGCTATCTTGATCCGATGGAGGTGGAGGCGATCCTCGCACAACCGGACCGGTCGACGCTCGAAGGAATGCGCGACCATGCGCTGTTATCCTTCCTCTACAACAGCGGGGCGCGAATCCAGGAGGCGCTTGATCTGTGCCCTGAGGCCGTCCGGTTCGAAGCGCCGAGTTGCGTGCGGCTCCACGGCAAGGGGCGCAAGGAGCGGATCTGCCCGCTCTGGCCGGAAACCGTGATGCTGTTGAAGAAGCTGCTCGAGCGGCAGCCGCGGGCATCGAATGAGCGGATGTTCGTCAACCGGTACGGCCAGCCGCTCGGCGCTTCGGGCGTGCGATTCAAGCTCGCCGCCTATGTGGAGGCCGCAGCGAAAACAGTGCCAATGCTACGGTCGAAGCATGTGACCCCGCACAGCTTCCGGCATGCGACCGCCGTCCATCTCGTCTCCGCAGGCGTCGACATCACCGTCATCCGCAGCTGGCTCGGGCACGTCAGCCTCGACACGACGAACCACTACGCCCAGGCCAATCTCGAAACGAAGCGCAAAGCGCTGGAGCGCGTCGGCGCCCCAGCGACGGGCGGCCGGCCACCGTCGTGGAAACGGGATGCGAGCGTACTCGCCTGGCTCGACACGCTCTGAATTAATGTGAAGGACGAGGCCGGAAAATCCGCGACATAGCGAAGCCGCGTCGCGCTCCTTCACATTATCGCCGCCTCGCGATTACTGGAGAAGCTGCGCTCCGACCGTAAGGAGATTTTTCGCGCCGCGGCGGACGCGCAGCGCATCGCCGACTACCTGCTCGCCTTCC
>NZ_LMUJ01000115.1:19467-21241 GCF_009765975.1 Acidisphaera sp. S103
GGTCCCACTGACCGAGGACCGGTCAGCCCCCTTCCCTTCCGATCAACCCAATCAGCAGACCGTCCGGCTCAACCGCCTCCAAGCGGCCGAGCCCGCGCGGCTGCCCGCACAAGGACAGCCACATGCCGAACGACACCAGCGCATTCACGCTCAACCTGTTCGATAACACCGCGTTGTCGGGCTGGACCCGGACACCGCTGGCCGCGATCATGCCGTCCAGCAGATCGCGCAGCCGATATCCTTGCCCACTGCAGAGAGCTTGCAAGGCTGTGGGGACTCGGAGGCGGTCACCCAGGCGACAGCGCCGCTGTGGGATGGAAGTCACAGCGAAGTCCCCACAGTTTTGCATGCTCTCTATCCCGACTTCCGTTCTGCCAACCGCAACATTGAGGTCACAGCCGCAGCGTGAGTCCCCACAACTTTGCACGCTCTCATGCTTACGCTGCCGTCCTTGCGGTACTATCCCCATAGTCCAGATACTGTGTCGCGCCGCCAAGATGCAGCATCACCTCGGCGCCTTCGTCGAACGGGGCGAAGGCCTCGATCGGCAATTCGGCATAGCCGTCGGTCCAGCGCAGGCCATCGGCCGGTTCGTAGTCGTGGAAGCCGGCGGTCAGGCGGTGGTCGTCCGCCTCGAACAGTGTGAAGCGGGTGCCCTGCCGTATGGCCACGCGACGTAGCGCGACACCCAACGACCGAGGATCGCGTGCGATCCCAAGTTCCGCCGGCACGGTGTCGCGGCAGGCGAGGACCACGCTGGCCGGGCGGCACGGCAGCCGGAAGACGTAGACAGACCCGGTGCGTTCTTGAGCATCCACGCGCATGCCATCGATGATCAGATGCAGATCCGGATCATCGGTCAACGGCGGCAGGTCGCGTGGGCCGGCACGGCCGAGAAGTCGTTTCCACACAGCATCGACAATGGGGCCACCTGTCAGCACGGGGGCATAGGGTTCCTGCGGCGGCAGGTGCCAGCCTTCATTTGCGTTCTGGAACAGCCAGCGGTTGCCGTCGTCGCGATAGCTTTCGGCCGGGACACCGTTGGCGATCAGCACGTCGTGGCTTTGCAGTTCGACGTGATAGATTTCGACCTCCTGCGCTCGGTCGTCCCAGATGATCGATTTGTGGTTGACCAGGAATTCCACCGGGATCAGCACGTCCTCGATGTAGAGCGAGTGGGCCTTGGTGACATGCAGATCATGGTGCGGCAGGTTGTCGCCCAAGGCGCCCTTGCGGACGATGACAGGTGTCGCGATGCCGCGCTTGCCACGGGTGGCCAGGACCTTGCCGGTGCCGACCCAGGTGACCTTGCGCGGTCCGTTAAGAGCGGTCAGCACCGTGTCGCCGGCTTTCAGGGTCTGCACCGGCACCTCGCCGTCCGGGGTGCCGATCAGCGTGCCGACGCAGAAGCAGATCGTGGTGAGTTCAGTGCCGGAGATTCCGGGGCCGGAGGCGATGGTGACGTTGCCGGCGGACTCCCCAAAATCCACCACGAGATGCGTGCCGCCACTGTTTGTCAGGGTCACCGACGTGCCGCCGCCCACGGCCCCGGTGTTCGTAGCTGTGAACCCGGTTATGTCGATCGTGTCGCCTTGAACGAAGCCGTCGACGACCGTGGACGAAATGTCGGCGTTGGTCTGGACCAGCCAGCTTGATGAAGGCGCAAAGTCCAGTGTGCCGAAGTTGGTGAATTGGGTACCGAAGCCGCTTAGGGTGCCCTGGCTTGCGGCGGAGGCAAGTTCCAGGGTGGCGTTAGTGGCGGTACCGCCCCCAA
>NZ_LMUJ01000115.1:21391-34852 GCF_009765975.1 Acidisphaera sp. S103
AGAGCCGCCGTTGATTTCGCCAGCGTTGGTGACCGTGCCGCCACCCTTGATCTGCACACCGTATCCAGCCCCGCTCGCCGCGATGTAACCACCGTCCAGGTTGGTTACCATTCCGCCTGTGCTCAAAGCCACGCCGCCGTAGACACTGTCGCCGAAAATCTTGCCCGAATTTATAACGGTACCGTAGCCAGTCATAAAAACGCCGGCGTTGGTGAGAGTGCCGGTGCTGGTGTTGCTGACGAAGCCGCCCCCTATATTGATGGCATTGCCTGACTTGTCGGAACTGACGCCGCTACCGCTGATGAAGCCGGAATTTGTTATGAAAACCGCATTGGATGAGTAAACGCCATTCCCATATGGGCCCCCAAAGCTCTGGATTGTTCCGCCCTGCTGATTGATGATGGTACTGGATGCGTTTCTAACGCCAATAGCGGCGTTGCCGTCTCCGTTGAGGATCGCGCCGGTATTGATCAGGGTGTCGTTGGTCCCGATCATGAATAGCGCATATTCACTCGTCGTTACGTTAGCGCCTCCCAGCGTTCCTGTTTCCAGTCCGACCTGATTGACGCCCTCCCACTGGTAGAAGCCGATCTGGTGGGGAAGCGAAATTGTCGTGGTCATCGGCTCAGGTTTCCTGCCCAATTGTTGATTCCGTTGCGTTTTCGGTCCAAGGCGATGCATGCTCGCGGCCGCCCTGCCACGACAAACACTGTTTGCCGGTCACCGCTTGTCTGGCTCATTCCCGGCTCGCCCTTCTCCCTTTACAAGTCACTCGGACCACAAGGCAATCCCGACAGCAGTTATGCATCACTCCGGTGAACCTATGACGATGCGGGCCTATTATTATTGATTAATACTAAATTCCTGATTAAAATTCAGTAATGTTGCCGTCATTCAGGCACCTCGAACCTCACTCGGGCGAGCGTAATTCCACTATAGCGGTCGGATCAAGTGCATTGCGACGTTTGGCCGTCTCGGCATCGACGCCCTGGTATAAACCCTGGGCAAGCGACGGTATCGGGCGGGTTGCCCACGGCATCGAATGAGACATGGCAGCAGTGGAATGAGTGGTTGTCCGGGCAAATTGAGACGGCTCCCGAGATAATCCCAGAACGCCACGCCGTGCTTGGCGCAGGTCTTGGTGAGACCAAGGAAGGCATCGTCGTGAATTTGCACCCAAGTCCCGTTGCTGCTGAGGCACGGCGCGAGGCGCCCAGGCGACCGCCGGATCTCTGCATCTGCGCTGCAGCTGACGATCTCTCATAACATCCAGAACGCGCGGCTACTTCTTCGGCAACCAGACTTCGATCATGTTGCGGTGCGATCCAACCGGAGTGGGGGTTTTCTCAATCCTCCATCGATATCCTGAACGTCCCAAAGACTTGCCGATCATTCGGGCGCGTTCGTGATTTCTCCCTTCGGAGAACTTTATTATCGCATCGTTGGGCAGACCGGTTGCGGCCTTGATGTCGGAGATTGTCACCTCCGAACCGATCCGCGTCGCCAAGATTCGCGCGGTTGCTTTAGCGCGCAGCGAACCTTTTGGGTAGTAAACGAACAGAACGGGCTTGGTGGTCTCGGGTTCGGAGACCTCGGTGTCGGCCCTGATCGGCGGCGAGGCGGCTAACGCATCTGCTTCATGACTCGGTGCGAGCGGCTCGACGGTGTCTGGGCGCGCCGCGACGGCGGCGGGCGGCACAGTGGGTCCGGTTGTGTTTGGCGAAACAGCCGCCCCCTGTTGTGCGGGCGCAGACCCCGGCGGAAGGGCGTTGCTCGATGAAAGCACCCCGGCGACCGGAGGATTTGGATTGAGGGTGACCGGACCGGCGGTGGGAGCAACAGGTTCGGGCACGCTTTCAGGCGCCCGAGAGGGTGCGATTTGCTGGGCCGGAGCCGATTGACTGTGATGGGCTGGCGCCGCCGCCTGAACCGATGCCGTCCCGACCGCCGAGTCGTGCTCGGCGTTCGGACGAACCGGAGACGGGCCAGGGGCTTTCAGAAACGCTGCAGCAGCCCCAATCGCAATGACCACGACGACCAGAAACAGGGCAAGTCCGCGCCATCGGCGAAAGCTTGTCCCGCCACCTTCCGTGTCCGCCCTGATGGATGCGCGGATCTGTTCGGCGCGCAGGATATCAACGAAGCGTAAAAGCCGTTCTTCCCGGTCCGTGTTGACGTTCCCGGCTGCCTTGGCCGGGCGGTCATCCAATTGAGATTTGCTATCCATCCAGCCCGAGTACTTCATCTTAGGCTGCACCCCAATCGTCCACCGCGGGGCTTTCGCGTTCGTGATCGCGCCGCTCGATTTTTTCGAAATTACTCGATGGATGCCTCGGCCCGGGAATGTCGGCCGACCCGGGCGCACGAAGTTCTCGAGCACACCGTGACATATTCCCACCTCGGGCGTGGAAACGCGCCTTGCCACGGGCGTGGCCAGACGCGTCGTCGAAATTGACGGCAGAGCCGATCGTGACGACGCCGTCGTCATTAGGGTGGCACGGAAGCATCGACGGCGGGACCGTCGTCTCCCCGGCGGCTGACCCGGATGGGCATCCAGTCGGCTTCCTGTTCCAGTAACAGAGCGCCGTCGCGCGCGCGTTCCAGGCCCGCGATCAGGGTGCTGGCCACCGCCGCGCGACAACGCAACGTGCGTGATGGCGCATCCTCAGGGATCGGCGGCAGAAAAGCGGCGAGCGGACTGCCATCCGGCAACGCAGCCAGCAGCCGGGCGAACCGTGCTAGCGCGTCGCTGGCGGTCCACAGCGGCGGTGGCCGCGGCCGGAGCCCGACCGCCTGTTCTTCCGGTACCTGCAGTGCCGGCAGGCAGGCGCGCAGCAACTCGGTGAGATCACCGCCGCGGTCCGACGCTGACACTTCCGGCCGACCTCTGCGAAAGGCGTCGCGGCCCAATTGCATCCGCCGCTCCAGCCAGTCCGCCGCGGCCCGCATCCGCGCCCGGTCGAGCAGCTGCCGGCGCAGTGCCTCGGCTTCTTCGACAGCCGCGCGCGCCGCCGGCGCATCGGCCGGCAGCAGCAACCGGGACCACAGCTCGGTGAGCGTCGCCGCCATCACGGTCCAGACCGCCCAGCGCGGCAGCAGACCGCCGGTCCGGGTGGCAAGGGCCGTGTCCATCGCTGTGACAAAAGATCCAATCAGCGTCGCAATGGACAGCTTCGCCAGATCGATCTTTTGCGCCCGCGCCATCTCCAGCCACCAGTCGAGCGGACCCTCGAAGCCGTCCACGGCGAGAACCGGCGCGGCGTCCGTTAGATCGACGCGCGGCGGATCCTCCCAGGCGGACGCCGCTGCATCGGCAGACTCCACCAGACCGTCATCGTCCGCGGTGTCGATCATGGCACGTCATAGCTTGGACGGATGTCGAACCGCAGCGCCGGCCAACGCGCGGCAATTTGCGCCAGAGCCCGCCACGGCGTCCAATCGGCCGACCAGAAGGTCAGGGCCCAGAACGCTTCTCCCGGCGCGGTTGGCTCCCGCGCTGCCGCCACAGCGGCGATCGCTTCGTCCTCGACCACGTGACGCAGTGTCTGCGTCGTTCCCCAGTGCGTCCAAAGCCAATCCAGCACCTCCGAATCGTCGGGGCCTCGAAGCAGGATGGTGTCCGGCACCGGGACAAGCGCGTGCAGGTCGAACGGGCAGGCCTCGCTGTGTCCGACCCGGGCAACAGCCAGGGCATGGCGGCGGGAGGCAGCGGCACGGAGTTGGCCGGCCAGGATCTGCGCACCTGCGAGACTGACGCTGCGGGCTGGTGAAGTCAGCGCGCCCGCACGCGTCGGCGGCGCGACCAGCAGATGAAAGAGGTCCTCTTCCATCCGGTCGAAGTCGATGTGCCAGGGCACGGTCCCGGCGCCAACAGCGGCAGCCCGGAGGCTGGCCAAATCGGCTTCCGGTCCAGCGATCAGCAGCCGGTGATGCAGCCAATCGGTGTGATCCAACTGCAACGGTGCCTGGCGCTCGCGTGGCGTTGGGTCATGCGGTGGTACGGGCGTGGCCGCATCAGAAACATCGGGCGGCTCTTGCCCGGCTGCCATCGCGATGTGGGGTCGGGGTTCAACCGCATCCGTGCCGGGCGTGTCGGAAAAAGGTTCCGCCCGCGCCTCGCCCTTCTCTCTGTCACCTGAAGTCGCCTCCGGGCGTGGTCCGATCGCACGTGGCTGGGCTTGCAGCCACGCCAACAGAGCATCGGCCGCCGCCTCCGCCTTGGTGGCGGCGGCTTGTGTGGCCGCAACGGCGGGCCGGCGGCTCACCCGGCTACGCCGTCGCGTATTCGCTGCGGCGCCTTGTGGGACCTGGCGGTGCGCCGCAGGGTACGACGCGCCAGGATCCGACGGATGGCGTCGGTACCGAGGCGGCGGTGTTCCAGCGTTCCCCAGCGATCGATTTTCCGGAACACCGGCCCGAACTGGGTGTCGGACGTGTCGAGCCAATCCCGCAGCGCCTGGACCGGGCAGACGGCTCGGTCGCTGTCTGGGTAGACAACGACCCGGCCCCCCCTGCCCTCCCCCGCCGGTCCTTCGCTGGTCTGACGGCCCACAGCGTTCAACGAAAGCTCAGCCGTCGTCGCGCTGAAGCGAACATGCTCGACGTCGAGGCCGACCAGTGCGGCGCGACCCAGACCGTTGGCGGCCAGCAGCAGCAGCGCGCGGTCGCGTGTGCCGGCCAGATCGCGTGGGCACCGCACAGCCATGCGGACCAACATGGCCGGTGGCTTGGGCGTCGGCCTGCGTGGCCTGGCGGTGCGGCGGGCCGCCCCCAGGATCACCGTCACCGCTGGATCTGCCACCGGCGAGGCGAAGCCGCTCTGGCGGTGTCGTGCCGCAATCGCGGCCGCACGGCGGCTCAGCGCGCCGGCGCTCAACGTTGTCGCGCCCTCGCTCAGAAAGGCAGCGACCGTGGCAGTTTCAGCCGGCAGTGGGACCAAATTTTGCTGACGGCACCAATCCTCGAACACCCTCCAATCCGTCGCGTAGAGCCGCTGTGTCTCTGCTCTGGCAGGCGGACGCTGCCGCGCCGTGACAGCCGCCGCCGAGCCGACGCGGGGGGTTGCTTCCGATGGGTCAGACACGTTCAGGGCAGGTTCGGACACTGCCCCTGCCGACATGGGATCGGCCGGGGCCACGATCCTGCCCGTCGTCATGCGGCCACCTCCGTTCCTCGTCTTCGTGGTTCCGGCCGAAGGCACCTCACCGCGGTCATCCGTTGCCTCCGTCGGGGGGTGTGCTGATTCGTGCAGGGATTCTAATCGCTTTGAAGATTATGGCAAGTCTGACTAAGGCGTGGTAAGATTATCTGGTGCTCGATGCGCAGGATCGATCGTCGCCCCGCTGCCGTCGGAATGCCCGGAGCCCCGTGAGGGGCAGGCTTCGGGCCGCGGCTGCTCCGAAAACTCACCAGGATTCGTCGATTTGGCCGCGCTAAGCGCGGAATTTGGCCGTAGGCCCACGCCCCCGATTGCGCCGACTCGATCGTTGAGCCCCCTGCCCTACCGGTCTGCTTTCGCGCCAGGCAGCCATCAATTGGCACCCGGCCACCTCTGCAAACGACCGTTTCAAAACATCTTGTTCAATTGTAAAAGACCCCATCTGAGGAGAAGCTTCGGTATGACGCCGCCCAAAGCCCGGAAAATGGCCGCCCTTGCCCGCTTGGTCGGCTACGCACGCGTCTCCACCGATGATCAGGGGACCGATCCGCAGCGCGATGAACTGCTTGCCGCCGGCTGCGCCACAATCCTCGAAGAGCATGCCTCAGGCGCCGATCGCGACCGCCCCGTGTTGGCACGCCTGCTGCGCGCGATCCGCGCCGGCGAAACCCTCGTCGTCGTCCGGCTCGATCGTCTTGCCCGCTCGGTCAGCCACCTGCTGGCCGTCATTGAGCAGCTGGAGGCCGCGGGAGCGCATTTCAGGAGCTTGCACGACCCAATCGACACGTCGACGCCACAAGGCATGTTCTCGTTGCAGGTGCTGGGAGCCGTCGCCCAGCTTGAACGTGCGTTGATCGCCGAGCGCACCAAATCCGGCTTGAGGGCGGCCCGCGCGCGCGGCCGTGTCGGCGGCAACCCCGGCTTGCGAGCAGGTGACCCAGATGCGATCCGGAAACTGCGGGCAAGCCGTGACGCCGCGCATCTGGAGGGCGTCCTCGCGGGGCTGGACGCCTGGCTGCCGACCGTGCGGCAAATGCGCCCGAACCAGCCCTGGGGGGATGTCGTACGGGTGCTGAACCGCGGCCAGGCGGCGACCTGGACGGTCGAGCGGTTGCGCCGCACGGTACGACGGCTGGCCGATGAAGGCATCCTTGAGGCCAGCCTGCTGGACCGGGCTCCGCCACAACAAAGCGATGACCGGCTTGTCCGACTGGTTGCCGGG
The DNA here is from genome assembly GCF_009765975.1 of Acidisphaera sp. S103. Lineage (GTDB taxonomy): Bacteria > Pseudomonadota > Alphaproteobacteria > Acetobacterales > Acetobacteraceae > Rhodopila. The sequence goes on from NZ_LMUJ01000115.1 coordinate 27,772, forward strand.
ATCAAGGGGGCAGCGCCCGACCGCACACTCCAGCAGATTGCCGCTCAGCTTGAGACCATGCGCGAACGCACGCCACGGGGTGGAACGCGGTGGCACCCCTCTTCGGTCAAACACCTGCTGGCCCGAGCGGAGCATCTCGGTCTGGCCGGAGCAACCCCAGCTCCCGTCAAATGAAGTCCTTGGAGACAAACCCCGAATGCGGCAGCTTTGCTGGCGGAATTCTGCTCATCGGGGATCGCCACAGAGATCACACACCGCTCGAAACGTGGGCTTTTGGGCTTTCGACCCTTGCTCCATTGAGAGAAGGAGTTGCTCCCACCCCGCCATCCCGAGTCGGGACGAGGGAGCGGTAAGCCGCGGCTCATCTGTGAAGTTCACGTGGTTACCGCCCCCCTCCCCTGCCCCCGATCATGCCAATCGAGCGCCGTGCCTTCCATTACAGAGTAATGCGAAGCACGCGCTGCAGGGTATCGTTGGCCAAACCTAAAGGTTACGGTCTGACCCAAGCGAATAAACCTTCGTCCGTTCGAACGCTCGAACTTATAACAGTTTGGAACATTGAAGGTTCGGGGTCATGCCGCTCGGTACGGCGCGACATATTGATGATCCGGACTTCCGTCACGCCTTGGCGGTCGGGCGTTCGAAGGTATTGACGTTCAAGGGTACTAACGTACGATCGCATGAAGCTTTCAGGGTGCGCCATTTTGATCGTACGAACGTACTAGCTCACGAACTTATGAATGGTCGAAGAATAGGAGTTTCGAAGGTTTAAAGGCACGAAAAGTCAAAAGGTTAACCACGCATACTCTCGACGGGATGGACGCTCGATGATATGGGCGTTTGAGGGTACGAACGCTTGGGCGTTCGAGGTTATGGGAAGAATGATATGTCAGTGCTTACCGTGGCGGGCCAAAAGGGCGGAAGTGGCAAATCCACGCTCGTCCGCAATCTCGCAATCCATTTCGCGCGCGATAATTACAAAGTCGGGATCGTGGATGCCGATCTCATCCAGCAGCATTCCAGCGAGTTCTTCGCCGACCGCACCAAGGAGGCGGGGAGGGACGTCTGGACCGGCCGTGATGACATTCCCGGTCTAACCGTTAGGGCATGGGATCGCAGCTCGCCGCAGGTTCCGGATGCTTCCATCGTCCTGGCACCCCAAGCGGACCAGGATTCGATTGGTGACATCATCCAGGCATTGGCAGACGTTACTGACGTGGTTTTGTGCGACCTTCAGGGCTCAGCCAACATCGCGATGCTCCATGCAATCCATTATGCGGACCTGGTGCTGATCCCGGTCCAACCATCAAATGACGACCTGAGGAGCTGCCATTCGACAGCCCGCCATGTCGTGCAGGCTGGAAAGAGTGCTCGGCGCACAATTCCATATCGTATTGTCATCAGCCGTGCCTCGACTGGCTTTAGGCCCGAAGTCGAGAAGGTGGTCGAACAGGCGCTCGACAACGCGAATTTGCCGAGGCTGAGGACGCCTGTCTTCGAACGTACAGCCTTCAAACGCGCGAGCTTCAGCCGGGTAGCGCCCATTTTTGACGAGCCCAATGGGGGAGCCGCCCGTAACCTCGAAGCCCTATATACGGAAGTCCGGGATACCTTGGCAGAGATCGTCGCAGCCTCTCGGGAGACGGCGTGACCATGAATGCGAAGCTGGTCACGCCCAATCTTGGCTCGCTTGATGATGAACCGCCCGAAACGCCCCAACCACCTCCGCGTCCTGACCTGCGGGCTTCTCCTCGCAGGCCAGAGCCTAGGGTTGATGGCCTGGTCAGGCCCGGTTTTGTCACCGAGGTAACACTTCCGCCAGAGCCGACCGAACCAAACGAGGTCCTCACCATAGAGGTCCCAAGACGGTTGAAACGGGCCCTACAAGCCGAGGTAGGGATGAGGAAAGACGACCCGGATCGGCGAGCAGTAGCCTCGATGAAATCGGTCATTCTGGAAGCGCTGGCAGCTCACGGGTTTGGGGATTTGATCAAACAAGGCGACATCGAGGTTCAGGCCGGGATCTTCATGAAGCGCCAGGCCGCCCAGCTTCGCCGCAAAGGGTAGGGCAGGGGCTCATGCGCCCTAACGCTCGTGCGTACTAACGCATGACAGAGCGACTGGACTTTACCGGGTGGGGTTGGAGTCGCTCAAATGCGACTCCGCGCACGTCAAACCTAACCGACCATCATACGGACGAAATTTATCCACAGAATCGGCTGGACTTTACCGGGCACACCCCTGGACTTTACCGGGGAACGCAAAAGGCGAAATCCACAAAGTCAGTGACTTACGGATTTTATCCACTGGGTTTTACCGGGTGTACTAATAGAATCTACAAATACCTTATCGCAACCCCGGCAAAGTCCAGGGTGACAAGGCACCATCGAGACAGGCATGGTGGGGACGTTGGCTGAGGCAACCAAACGCGATGGGCGAAGTGCACAAGTTGCTTACCGAGCATGGTAAGCAAGAATTGCTTAACAGTGAGGTTGACCGTCGCGTCCTGGATGCGGCAGCAGCTTATATGGCTGCCGAAGACGGCGAAATCGGCTTTGTCTATGCTGGCTGGGCGCAGGCATCTCTTCCTCACCGAAGGCTAGCCGACGATGCCCACTGGGAAATCCAGAACGACAGGGTATCACTGATCGTACAACCGGGGCTCAGAGCCGTCCCGGGGCAAAGCCCAATATCTGTCGGCGTTCCCTACGGATCTCGCGCCCGCCTCATCATACTCTACCTTCAGACAGAGGCTATTCGCACCCAGAGCCGCGAAATTGAGCTAGGCCGTAGCCTTCACGCGTGGCTCAAGCGTCTCGAAATCCCGATCGGCGGCAAGAGCATGAGGGATGTGCGCGACCAGGCCGAACGCATCAGCCGGTGCCGCTTTACCTTTCAGATATCAACCGCGGGCCGGAGTGGGCTCGTGAACCAAAATATCCTTGATAGCGCCATGTTCGTCTCCGACGACAGCACACAGGGCGATCTTTTCATCGAAACTGCCAAATTAAGTGAAGGATTTTTCGAGCAGCTTCAGAAGCACCCCGTCCCAATTGAGGAAGCTGCCGTCAAGCAGATTGCTAACAACAGCATGGCGCTCGACGTCTATGTTTGGCTTTCCTATCGGCTGCACTCACTTAAGGAGCCGCGGCCGATTTCATGGAAGGCACTCCACGCCCAGTTTGGGCGCGGGATTATCCGCATGGACCATTTTAAGCAGCATTTCCGGGAAACGCTGGAGCTAGCGCTCGCTGTTTATCCCGATGCCAATGTGTCCCTCGATGGACCTACCGGCATAATCCTGAAGCCTTCAAAGCCCCCGGTCATGAGCAGGATCGCGCCCTCGCGGAACGCGATTCGCCGGTTGCTTCCCTAGACCATCCGGTAAAGTCCAGTCCCGAGTCCCGGTAGAGTCCAGGTGACCTGATTCTCGGAGATATTCCCCGGCAAAGTCCAGCATTTCAGCCGAATCGCATCGAGGCGTCTCCCCGGTAAAGTCCAGTGGCCAGTGGATCACCAACCCTTTAATCCCCATATGGATTTCGTGCCCGGTTTCCAGCTATGATCGGCGCAGATGAGGATGGATCAATGACCGCAGGACGAAAGCCGACAAAACCGCCGATGGCAAAGAAAGATCAGCTTCTCTTGGCCGGCCGGACAGTGGCTTCCGATAAGAAACCCTCGCGTTTCGGGTCCCCTGCAACGAGGCTCACGCCGGACGCCCGTGAGGTCCAGCAGCTCGACCGGTTGCTCACACGCATAGAGCGCAGGGGCAAGCAGCTATCAACCAGCGCAGATAAGCTGCTCCGCCGCGTCTCCTAATTTATGGCGAAGGAGCCTGTCGGGGACACGCTTCTGCGTGCCGTCGCGACGATTGACCAATTGCTTGAAACGGTAGGGAAGCACGATCAGATCCTAACCAGACTGGTCGACCTGCTGACGCAAATGGATAAGCGGCTTACCGCTCTAGAGAAGGCCAAAAACCCTTGAGCGCACACATTCCTCCGAAATGGCCGGAGGGCGTCGAGCCCATCGGCTTGGAAGACCTCAACCGCATCGGCATCGATTCTGAGCGCCAGCTCTATTGGGATGGGCGTCGGATCGAGATCAGGCGGATTCTCGACCTCACCACTTTTCAGAAGCGGATAGCTGTCATCGCAACGATAGTTGGCTTATTTGCCGGCCTTGCTACTATCGCCACAGGTATCAACAATGCGTCGATCTTCCTTTGCGTTCGGCATATCACGACCCTGAGCTGCCCGGCGCCCTGAAGGGTAATACACTCTTTATGCGACTGGCGAACAAGCACCAGAAGTCCGTAAAACAGCAATATTTTTTTGTCAATTGTCTGGAAATCTTGGAAAGATCGCCAAAAAAGTCACACGGCTTGAGGAAAACCCACGCAGATTCAGATTTAGTAAGCGGATTTCAGAGAGGCTTGAATCACCTCGTGCAGCTTATCGTACGGTACTGGCTTCCTCAGTATATGATACTCGTTCGCGGTCGAGGCGTCGTTGTAACCTGACATCAAAATGATAGGAAGTTCAGCGTGGAGGCGGTGGACCACGCGCACCAAATCGACGCCACTCATGTCGGGCATGACGACGTCCGTTAACATCAGGTCGAAACGAACCAAACCGGCGGCAAGTCGCTCAAGTGCTTCGGCAGCGCTCGCGGCCGTCTCCACTTCCAGTCCCATGGCGGAAATCATCGCCTTTGTGACGGTTATTACCTCTTCATTATCGTCAACCAGGAGAACGCGTCCCGATAGCCGTCGCAGCGACCTATCGCCGTCAACCGAGGAAGCGCTATGATCCTTCTTGCCGGTCACCGGCAGAATGATTGTGACGCAAGTCCCCTCGCCAGGCTGGCTTGCGATATGGGCAATACCTCCTGAGCTCTTTGCGAAGCCGAATACTTGGCTCAGGCCAAGCCCGGTCCCTGACCCAAGCATCTTCGTCGTGAAGAACGGTTCAAACGCACGGGTGATGACGTCCGCCGGCATTCCCATTCCATTGTCCTGGGCGGCAATGGCCACGTAGCCGTATTGGGCTGGCGGAAGTTCCACCGGCGGGCTTCCAGATTCAACCTCGCGAACATCGATAATAAATTGGCCGCCTGTCGGCATCGCATCGCGCGCGTTCACGGCCACATTCAGAAGGGCGATTTCCAATTCACCGATGTCGGCCTCGATCGCGCCCGCGTTGGGATCGACCGAAATCCGAAGATTGATGTCGCCGCGCAGTGATGAGCGCAGCATCTCGGTCATTTTTGGGACGTGGGCGGTCAAATCTATAACCTGGCGGGTGAGGGGGCGATTACGCGCCAGGGACAACAATTGCCGCGTTAGTGCGCTGCCGCGTTCGCCCGCAAGGAGGATATTGTCAACGAGCTTCGTCGGGTCCTTGGCGATTCCTTTCTTTAATAGAGTGGCATTACCCAGGACTATGGTGAGCAAGTTATTGAAGTCGTGCGCGACGCCGCCGGTAAGCTGCCCGATGGCATCCATCTTCTGAGCCTGCCGAAGTTGCGTTTCCAACCGCTGGTGGTCGGTAAGATCGCGGGCTGATGTCAAAAGGAAACGATCCCCCCGGTCATGCGCGCCAGGAACCAGGGCTGATATCACGTCGATGAATCGTGTGATCCCAGCCATCGTCCGATGAGTTACATAGCGTTGCGGCTTTCCGGTTCTGACGCACTCTCTGAAATGCGCGAGCGTAATCTGCGCGCCTTCCTCGCCGAGGATCTCCTCGACCCGACGTCCGATTACCCGAGAGCGCGGCAGGCCATAGGCTTCTTCACAGGTGGGATTAATGTCCACATAGATAAATCTTCCATCCGGTGTACAGCGTTGCAACGTCAGCCAGTCCGGCGAATTGTCAAAAAATGCCTGCAATTGGGCTCGGCTGGAGGCAAGCTGCCGAGCTCTTTCGTCGGCGAGCTTTTCCAGTCCCGCGTTGAGGTCGCGGAGCCGCTGTTCGCTCTCCTTCAATGCCAGTTCCGAGGCGCGCAGCGCTTCCTCGGCTTCCTTCGTCCGCGTGATATCGATATGCACGCCGATCATTCGAAGCGGCGCCCCGGCTTCGTCGCGGTCAATCTCAGCGATCGCCGAGATCCATCGAACGCCTTTGCCGGGCAGGACAATGCGATACTCGGATGAGTAGTGACGAGCGTCGCCCGCGACGCAGTTCTTGAAATGGGTCTCGGCCCGCCCGCGGTCTTCGGGATGCACCCGCTGCACCCAGGCTTCATGGGCCTCGCGGGCTGCGTCGGTCGTAACTCCGTGAACTGACAGATATTCCGGTGACCGTTGGTTGAAGAATTGGCCATCACGAAGATCAATCTCGAAACCGCCAATCCGTCCGATACGCTGCACCCGCGAAAGCTCGGCGACACGCTGGCGCAAAGCCGCGTCGGTGAGTGGTTCCTCCAAACCGTCCACTGATTTCATGGTTTCTCCATGCCAACTGTCGGGACTCTGTGCACGTTCCGTCGACGGTCACAATGGTCATTGCATTCGTCAGAGAATCTTGCGCCGCGATAAGTGAGAGGTGGTCGGCGCGATCAGCAGCCCTCGCGGCTGTACAACGCCAATCGACCGCGTTCGAGACGCGCTTGATTGCCGACACCTGCAGCCCGGGTCCCACCAGTTCACGACTAGGCGCCTCACCAGCTCGGACTTCTCTGCACATTCTCCAGTCAAGCTGAAGGCTTTCATCGCACGCCTTGTTTATAATTGGCTGCGCCCCTCAGGGTAATTAGGCGAGATCGTGTAAATCCCTGCTGCTCGGGGGGCCGACACAAAATTCGGAAAACTCCACCTCCAGTCCAGCGCGTTCAGGGGTGCAGCACATCGGTCCGACAATGTACGAGGTTGCTTTCGGGAATGGAGCCAGACGAACGAGCGGCCAACGTTTCCCATCGGCGGATACCTGAACCCTGAGGACCCCATCGTTTATGGTTGCCCGCATCCAGAAATCCGCGGGATGGGGGTGTAAGCCCAAACCGCCGAAAATTCCGTCAGGCCAAATTCAGCCCCGCCACGATCGCATCCAGGTCTATCACCTGCCCGCTATCGCGA
>NZ_LMUJ01000013.1:0-40721 GCF_009765975.1 Acidisphaera sp. S103
AGGGCGTGCCCGGACAGGGTGTCCTGATATGAGACAGTCTGATACCGTATCATATCAAGAAACGTGCCAGACAACCGTGGGCGTGTCCCGGCCATCTTCGCACCGACGGATGAAGCGCGGATGGCCGGGACACGCCCGGCTATGACGGGGAGAGGATGCCGGCCATGACGGATACGCTCGCGCCGACCCGCCATCACAGCATCTGTCCGTAGAGGTCGTTCCACTCAGGATTATCCTTCGTGATCAGGTTGATCTTCCATTGCCTGGGCCAACGCTTGATGTTTGTCTCGCGCTGGATCGCGGATTGGATGCTGTCGTGGTGTTCGAAGTAGACCAGTCGTTTCAGGTAGTACCTCCGGGTGAATCCATCGCTTGCGCCGTTTCGATGTTCCCAGATCCGTCGCATCAGATCATTCGTCACGCCGACGTAGAGAGTGCCATTCGGGCGGTTGGTCAGAAGGTAGATCCAGCCGCCCTTGTCTTGCATCACACCGCCTTTGGATGGTCCGTCGGTGCGTGGATGGCCGGGACACGCCCGGCCATGACGATAGAGGGTGCTCCTACAGCAGCAAGCTCAGCGGGTCCTCCACCACCTGTTTGAACGTCCGCATCCAGGTCGCCCCCAGGACGCCATCGGCGACGCGGTGATCCACCGACAGGGTGCACGTCATCACTGTCGCGACCGCCAGTTCGCCGGCGGCGTTGACGACCGGGCGTTTCTGACCGGCTGCCACGGCCAGGATGGCCGACTGCGGCGGGTTGATGATCGCGGTGAACGCCGACACGCCGAACATCCCCATGTTGGAGATCGAGAACCCGCCGCCCTGGAATTCCTCCGGTTTCAACTTCCCCGCTCGGGCGCGGCCGGCGAGGTCCTTCATCTCCCGGCTGATCGTCGCCAGCCCCTTATGATCGGCGTGCCGGATGATCGGCGTGATCAGTCCGTCCGGGATGGACACGGCGACGCTGATATCAACGTCCTCGTAGAGCGCCATCGCGTCCTCGGTCCAACTGGCGTTGACGCCCGGGACCTTTCGCAACGTCGTCGCCGCGGCCTTGATCACCATGTCGTTGATGGTCACCAGATACGCACCGGGCGAGTCCTTCGGCGGCGACTTGGCGTTCAACTGCGCGAGCAGAGCGATCATCGCGTCGATCTGGATGTCCATCGACACGTAGAACTGCGGGATGGTCTGCCGAGCCTCGGTCAGCCGGCGGGCGATGACCTTCCGCATCGATGTGTGGGGGACCAGCTTGTGCGGGGCGGTGATGGCCGCTGCCGGGGCCTTCGCAGCAGGGGTCGGTGCGGGCGCCTGGACCGGTGCTGGAGCTGCCGCGGCCGACCCACCTTTCTGCGCCGCCTCGATATCGGCGCGAACGATCCGGCCATTGGGGCCGCTACCGGTCAGCGCAGACAGATCGATGCCGACCTGGGCTGCCATGCGGCGAGCAAGCGGCGACGCGAAAATCCGATCTCCCCCCGCATGCCCGTTGGCGGCCTTCGCCGCGGGTGCGGGCGCCGGTGGTGGCGCGACCGGCTTCACCGCCTCCGGCTTTGGGGCTTCGGGCTTCGCCGGTTCCGGCGCGGCAGCCGACTTGGGGGCAAGTGCCGCGTCCGGTACCGCCTCGCCAGCATCCACCAGGATAGCGATCGGGGCGTTCACCTTCACGTTCTCGGTGCCGTCGCCGATCAGGATCTTGCCCAGCACGCCCTCGTCGACCGCCTCGACCTCCATGGTGGCCTTGTCGGTCTCAATCTCGGCGATGACGTCGCCGGCCTTGATGGTTTCGCCTTCCTTCTTCAGCCAGCGGGCGAGTGTACCCTCGGTCATGGTCGGGCTCAGCGCCGGCATCAGGATGTTGGTTGCCATGGTCGGATCCCCCGTCAGACGATCTTCTTCACCGCCGCCACCACCCAATCGGGCTGCGGCAGCGCGAGTTTCTCCAGATTCGCGGCATAGGGAAGGGGCACATCCAGCCCATGCACCCGCACTGGCGGTGCATCCAGCCAGTCGAAGGCGTGTTCGGTGATCTGCATGGCGATCTCGGCGCCGATGCCGGCGAACGGCCAGCCTTCTTCCACCGTGACCAGGCGGTTGGTCTTCTTCACGCTCTCCACGATCGTCGCCGTATCCAGCGGCCGCAGCGAGCGCAGGTTGATCACCTCGGCCTCGATGCCCTGTTCGGCCAGCGCCTCGGCCGCTTTTAGGGCGACGCCGACCATGATGCTGAACGCGACAATGGTAACGTCCTTGCCGGCGCGCTCGATCTTCGCCTTGCCGATCGGCAGGATGAACTCGTCATCCACCGGGCAATCGAACGTCTGGCCATAAAGAATTTCGTTCTCCAGCACGATCACCGGGTTCGGATCGCGAATGGCGGCCCGCAACAACCCCTTGGCATCAGCCGACGACCACGGCGAGACCACCTTCAGCCCCGGCACATGCGCATACCAACTGGCATAGCACTGCGAATGCTGCGCCCCCACCCGGGACGCCGCCCCGTTCGGCCCGCGGAACACGATCGGACAGCCCATCTGGCCTCCCGACATGTACAGCGTCTTGGCGGCACTATTAATAATCTGGTCCATCGCCTGCATGGCGAAGTTGAAGGTCATGAACTCGACGATCGGCCGCAATCCGTTCAACGCGGCGCCAACCGACATGCCGGTGAAACCGTGTTCGGTGATCGGGGTATCGATGACGCGGCGGGCGCCGAATTCATCCAGTAGACCCTGGCTGATCTTGTAGGCACCCTGGTACTGCGCGACTTCCTCGCCGATCAGGAACACGTCGGGGTCGCGGCGCATCTCCAGCGCCATGGCGTCACGCAGAGCCTCGCGGACGGTGATCGGCTTGGTCGGACCCCAATCCTTCTCCGGCGCTGCTTCGGCGACGGCCGGTTCTGGAACCTTCGCCGGGGCAGGGGCCTCGGCCTTCGGTTCGGCCGGCGCCTTGGCCTGCGGTGCCGCCGCCGGCTCCGCCGAGACATCCTCGCCATCGGCGCCCAGCACCGCGATCGGCGTGTTGACGGCGACGCCCTCGGTGCCTTCCTCAACCAGGATTCGGGCCAGCTTGCCCTCATCCACCGCCTCGACCTCCATGGTCGCCTTGTCGGTCTCGATCTCGGCGATCACGTCGCCGGCCTTCACGTCGTCACCAACGTTTTTCAGCCAGCGCGCCAGCTTGCCCTCGGTCATGGTGGGCGACAAAGCCGGCATCAGGATCTGGGTGGACATGGCTTAGCCCTCCACCAGCACGTCGGTGAAGAGTTCGGACAACTCGGGCTCCGGGCTGCTTTGGGCGTAATCGGCGGCGTCCTGGACGATGGACTTGATCTCGTCATCGATGGATTTGAAGGTCTTTTCCTCCACATCCAGCTCCTCCAGCCGGTGACGCGCGTTCTCGATGCAGTCGTGCTGCGTGCGCATCATCTGCACTTCCTCCCGCGTGCGGTATTTCGCCGGGTCGGACATGGAGTGCCCACGATACCGGTAAGTCTTCACCTCCAACAAATACGGCCCCTTACCCGCTCGGCAATGCGCCACGGCGATATCGGCGGCTTCCTTCACCGCCAGCACGTCCATACCATCGACCTGCGCCCCGGCGATGCCCCAGGGCGCGCCGTTCTTCGACAGATCGTGGCTGGCCGAGGCCCGCTCCACCGAGGTGCCCATGCCGTACTTATTGTTCTCGATGACGAAGACGGTGGGCAGCTTCATCAGCGCGGCAATGTTGAAGCTCTCGAACACCTGGCCCTGGTTGGACGCACCCTCACCGAAATAGGTCAGCGCGACGCGGTCGTTACCGCGATACCAGTTGCTGAACGCCAGCCCGTTGCCCAGGCTGACCTGGGCACCGACGATGCCATGCCCGCCGAAGAAGTTCTTCTCCTTGCTGAACATGTGCATGGACCCGCCCTTGCCGTGCGAGTAACCGCCCGACCGGCCGGTCAGCTCCGCCATCACGCCGCGGGCCTCCATGCCGGTGGCGAGCATATGGCCGTGATCGCGGTATGACGTGATGACCTCATCGCCGTCGCTGATCGCCAACTGCATGCCGACGACGACGGCTTCCTGGCCGATATACAGGTGGCAGAACCCGCCGATCAGACCCATGCCGTAGAGTTGCCCGGCCTTCTCCTCGAACCGCCGGATCAGCAGCATGGTGCGGTAGGCTTTCAGCAGCGTCTGCTGATCGACCGCCTTGTCCTTGGTCTTACCGCGCTTCCGCGCCTCGGCTGCCTGCGCCATGGTGACGTCTCCCGCTTCGGTTGCCAGTCCGGTTCATGGCTGACTAGCGGTATATCGGCAGGTTCGACAAGGATGCCAGGGCGGAAAAGATAGATGGTGCAACGCAATAGGTACCGTTAACCAGATTGTGGTTAACTGCTTGTGGTGCCGGTATTCAAGCCGTGATCCCTGTGATTGGCGTTACGTGTGGTGGCGCCTGGACGAAATATTCTTTCGTCGTCTCGGGGTTATTCGCAGAGACGTTGCCCATTTCCGGCGCAGGTGCCCGGCGACGACGGCAGCGGAACGGCCGACCTAGGCAACTGTCAGGCCCTTATGGCCGCCCTAACTGGATCGCGGCGGCCAACTGGTCCAGCACCTTCCCCAGCAACGCCACCACATCCGCATCGTTCGCGACCGGTCCGGTGGCGGTGAAATGGCCGCGGTCGCGGCGTGTCGGGATCTTGGGATCACGCGGCACGATCACCCAGTCGGCGTCCAGCGTGGCGGTGCCGGCGGCGGTCACGTCCAGCCGGCCGATGTTGACCTGGATGCGGTCGGTCGGGGTGTCGGCCAGCGGACGGTCGGTCACCAGTGCGTCCGGGCGGCGTTCGGCCAGGCGCTGGGTCAGCCGGTCGGTGATCCCCAGCGACATCCGGCTGGCCCACCGGCCCTTGGTGCTGCGGCGCAGCGTGCTGCCGTCACGAACGACAAGGTCCTCGGTATCGAGTTCATCGGGCATCGTCACCCGGGCAACGGTGATGACCATGGGGTGGGAACCAAGCGGGGCGGCCTCCGGGGCGGCGGGTGACGTGCCCAGCGTGTAAAGGCTCAGTGGTGGCGAGGCGCACGAAGCCAGCAGCAGGGCCGCCACCCACGGAAGAAACGATATTCGTTTCATGGTTTGCGTCCGGTCAGCAAAAGTTGCGGGTTATGCTCGACGTCGTTGGCGAAGCCGCGCAAGGACGCGGCGGCGGCGGCAAGGTCGCGCAGCGTGGCGTCGACATTCGCTCGGTCGGCAGCGCGATCGGACGTTATGCTCTTCAGGTCGCCGAGCAGCCCGTGCATTTGCGTGATGGACTGGTTGGTGGTCATCAGCAGGGTATGCAGTTCGGCGCCGCGCTGGGTCAGCTGCTGGCTGCCGGTGTCGGCGACCTGAGTGATGGCGGCCAGGGTGGTGTCCAGGCGGGATTGCAGCGTCTTGATCGCCTGGTTGACGGTGTCGACGGTCTGTCCGGATTTGTCCAGCGTGGTCTTCAGGCTGTCGATCACCGGCGGCAGATTGGTGTTCAGTTTCTCCGTCACCCCGCGCAGGCTTCTCAGGGTCGCGGTGGTGTCGTCCGCCAGTTGCCGCAGGGGAAGCTGGCTGAGCTGTTCCGTCGCCCTCTGGAACGTCGACTGCCTGGTGGGGATTTCCGGCAGTTTGGTGACGTCCTCGTGCAGGATCGGCGGGGAGGTGGGGTCGAAATCGAGGTCGATCTCCGACTGGCCGGTGACGAAGCTCTGCACGTTCAATTCGGCGCGCAGGCCGTGGGCGACGAGGTCCGGCAGGTCGATGGTGTCGCCGCCGCGCTTGCCCAGGATGGCGTGGCCGGGATCGATGGTGACCGTTACGGGGATATAGGCGATTCTGGTTTTCGTATCGTATTGAATGCCGATGCCGTCCACCGCGCCGACGCGGACGCCGCGGAACGTTACGGGTGCGCCGACCGACAGCCCGGCGATCGAATTCTGGAAGATGACGGCCGCTCGGATGCTGGGGTTGAACAGGTTGAACTTGCCGAACATGACGATGGCGGCCAGGCCCAGCACGAGGCCGCCCAGGACGAAGGCGCCGACGGCGGTTTGTCTGTTGGCGTTCATGACGGGGGGTGTTTCCCATCGGTCAGGGCTTCGGGACGCTCGCGCCGCATGAATGCCTCAACTTGCGGGATGGGGGAAGTATCACGCAACGACGCGGGGCTGCCATGGGCGATCGCGGTTTTCGTTTCGGCGTCGAGAAAGACTCCGTCATCGGCGATGGCGAACAGGCTGGGCAGTTCGTGGCTGACGATGACGATGGTGGCACCCAGCCCGTCGCGCAAATTCAGGATCAGATCGTCGAGCCGGCTGGACGTGATCGGATCCAGCCCGGCCGACGGCTCATCGAAGAACAGCACGTCCGGGTCCATGGCGAGCGCCCGCGCCAGCCCAGCCCGCTTGCGCATGCCGCCACTCAGTTCGGACGGCAACTGATCCAGCGCGTGTTCCATCCCCACCAGGCTGAGTTTCAGGCGCACCATGCGGGCGATGGCGGCGTCGTTCAGGCGGGTGAACATGCGCAGCGGCAGGGCGACGTTTTCGCCGACGGTCAGGGCACTCCACAGCGCGCCGCTCTGGAACAGGACGCCGAAGCGGCGGCCGATTTCGGTGCGGCGGGATTCGGGGGCGGCCCAGTAGTCCTCCTGTTCCACCCGGATGCTGCCGGCGGTGGGGCGCAGCAGGCCGACCATGGCTTTCAGCACCGTGCTTTTGCCGCAGCCGCTGCCGCCCATCACGGCGAAGATGCTGCCGCGGCGGACGTCGAACGACAGGTCGTGCTGGATGACCTTGGGGCCGAAGGCGAGGGTGACGCCACGCGCGGACAGCAAGGGCGTGTCGGTCATAGCCCCACCACATTGGCGAGAACGGCGAAGATCGCGTCCAGGGCGATGACCCCGACGATGCCGGTGACGACGGCGTTGGTCGCCGCGGTGCCGACGTCCGCGGCGCTGCGGCCTGCCTTCAGGCCGATGCGGCAACTGGTGACCCCGATCAGGATGGCGAAGGCGATACTTTTGACGAAGCCGAAGATGAACTGGCTGAAGGCGACGGCGTTCAGCGTCTCGTTCAAATAACCGGGACCGGTGACGCTCAGCATGGCGAGGGCGACGACAAAGCCGCCGAACATGCCGACGAGGCAGCCGTACAGGTAAAGGAACGGCATCGTGAACACCAGCGCCAGGATCGACGGCAGCACGATGTAATCGGCCACCGGGATGCCGATGACCTGCAGAGCGTCGATTTCCTCGTTGCCCTGCATGGTGGCGATGCGCGCGGCATAGGCGCCGCCGGTGCGGCCGGCCATGATGATTGCGGTCATGACGGCGGCCATTTCCCGCACCAAGGCTAGGCCGACAAGGTCGGCGACATAGATGTCGGCGGCGAATTTGCGCAGTTGCACGGCACCGACGAAGGCCAGGATGGCGCCCACCAGAAAATTGACGGTGCTGACGATCACCAGCGCGGACGGTCCGGCATCGCCGATATTCGCCAGCAGGTCCACGCCACGCATGCGCGCCCGGCCGGCCAGGGCGCGGGTGCCCCCGGTGGCGGCGGCGCCTAGCAGGGTGGTCAGGATGCCCAGTTCGGTGAGCAAACCAATGGTTTCGCCACCCAGCCAGGTCAGCGGGCGGAACCGGCGGCGCGGCGGCGCCACGCGGCCGGTGGCACTGTCGGGCAGCAGGCCGAGCAGCTTCTGGGCGGAGGCGGGCAGGGGGCTGGTGTCGATCGGGATGCCGGCGCTGGCCGCGGCGCGCTTGGCGTCCCAAAGGAACTCGATCAGCCCGCTGTCCCAGCGCGTGACGCCGGCGACGTCCAAGGTCAGGGTGTGGGCTGCCGCAATCGTGTCGGGGGTGAATTCGGGAATGCGGCCGGATTGCGCGATCCAGTCGCCTGTCAGCGTCAGGACGTCTCGGCCGTTCGCCTGGCGAAGCTGCCAGGTTGGGGGCGGTTCTGCTTGGGGCGAGGGCTTCAAATGGCGGTCTTCAGGTCCAGAAACGGGTTTGTTGTTGTTCGCATGCGTGGGGGACACCGGCAAGGTGCGTTGTGCAAGAGGGCCTGCTGGCTCGCGCCGGTGTGTGCGGATACCCCTCCCAAGATGGTTGCCCGGTCGTACACGGTCGCGTTAACGTCGACCCAACGAAACGGGGAGGACTGCCAATGGCCAACCGCAGGGGCATCTTGCAAGGCGCCGGCGTCGCACTGGCTGCGTTCGGGCTTGATCCGGCGCTGGCGCAGGAGGTGGGCAAGGTCGCCGGCCGGTCCGGCAAGCCGCTGAAGGCCGCATTCTCCAACGCCGGCCTGCAGGCGACCTGGTGCGCACAGGGCAAGCAGGCGGCCGAATACTGGGGAAAACTGTTCAACGTGGAGGTGACCTGGTTCGACGGTGAACTGGCCGCACAGAAGCAGCGGGCCGCGATCGACAACCTGGCCTCGCAGAAATGGGACTTCGTCGCGATCCAGGCCTTCGGCATCGGCACCCTGACCGCCCCGGTCAACAAGCTGATTGACGCCGGCACGCCGGTGATTGACATGGATACGCTGATCGCACCGCTCGACACGATCAACATCCACAGTTTTCTCGCCCCCGACAACGAATTCATGGGCTCCTCGGTCACCCAGGCACTTGTCGACGCCATCGACGGTGAGGGCACGATGATCATGACCCAGGGCGCGCTTGGTCACACCGGGGCGCAGGGCAGGGCGCGCGGCTTTCAATCGGTGGTTAAGAAATATCCCAAGATCCAGGTGTTGGACACGCAGCCCGCCGATTGGGACGTCACCAAGGTCGCTCGTATTTGGGAGACGTTGCTGACCAAGTATCCCAAGATCAGTGCCGCCTACTTCCACAACGACGACATGGCGCTCGCTGCCTACAACGTGATGAAGGCGCACAACCGCACCGAGATCAAGATCGGCGGCTGCGACGCAATGCCGCCCGCGCTGGCCGCGGTCAGCGACGGGCGCATGCTGGCGACCGTCCGCAACCCGTCCTGCCGGATCCACGGCGGCGCCATCGTGGCGGGTGTCGCGGCCGTCGTCACCGGCGAGAAGACCGGACAAGGCGGCATCCCCAAGAACATCATCGTCGATGGGCCGGTCGTTACCAAAGCCAACGCACCAGGCATGATGTGGATGGAGGAACACTTCCTGATCTGATCCGCCCGTGTCCGACCCAACGCAGCCGGGACTGCTGGCGCTTTCCGGGATCACCAAGGCGTTTGGCGGCGTGACGGCCCTGGGTGGCGTGGACTTCTTCCTGGCGGCGGGGGAGATCCATGGCCTGGTCGGCGAAAACGGCGCCGGCAAATCGACATTGATGAAAATCATCGCCGGCGTGCACACCGACTATCAGGGTGAGATGCGATTGGATGGCCGACCGGTGCGCCTCGCCTCGCCGCGCGATGCGCGCACCCGAGGCATCGGCATGGTGCATCAGGAACTCTCCATCGTGCCCGACCTCAGCGTCGCGGAAAATGTCCATCTGGGCGTGCAGCCCCTGCAACGCCTCGGGCTGATCGACTGGCGGGCGATGCGGCGCAGCGCGGCGGCGCACCTGGCCAACCTGGGGATCGATGTCGACCTCCGAGCGCGGATGGGCGACCTCTCGCTCGGCCTGCAGCAATTGGTGGAGGTCGCTCGCGTGCTGTTCTCCGGCGCGCGCATCATCATCCTTGATGAACCCACCTCGGCCCTCGCGCCACCGGAGATCGAGCGGCTGTTTGGGTTGCTGCGGCGACTGCGGGAGTCCGGGAAAAGCCTCATTTTCATCTCGCATTTTCTTGATGACGTGCTGTCGGTCTGCGACCGTTTGACGGTGTTCCGCAACGGCCATGCGGTGGCGACCGAAACCTGTGCGCGCATCGACAAACGTTGGATCATCGATCGGATGATCGGCACCGGGCACCAGGAACTGGAGGAAAGCTACCTCGCCGATATTCCGTTACGCAGCCGTCCGGGGGCGAAAGATGTGCTGCGGGTCGACAATCTTTCCCGAACCGGTGCCTACCGCGACGTATCGATGTCCGTGCGGGCTGGCGAAGTCCTGGGAATCTACGGGTTTCTGGGGTCTGGCCAGCTCGAGCTGGCGCGTACGCTGTTTGGTGTGTTGCGGGCGGATCGCGGAAGCATTGCGCTGGACGGGCGTGTCGCGCGTCTTTCGTCCACATCCCGGGCGCGGCGGGCGGGGATCGCGTTCCTGCCGGAAAGCCGCAAGATGATGCTGTTCGGCACCGAACCGGTGTTCAAGAACGTGACGATAGCGATATTGGGCCGCATTGGCCGCCTGTGGCTGCGCCCGGCCTCGGAGCGTTGGATCGCCGACGGACATGTGAAGCACCTGCACATCCGGCCGCCCGACGTGGCACGCCTGTTGGGCACGTTGTCGGGCGGCAATCAGCAGAAAGTCGCGCTTGCCAAGTGGCTGACGCATCTTCCCCGCGTGCTGATTCTCAGCGAGCCCACCCGCGGCATGGATGTCGGCGCCAAGGACGATGTGGTGAGGATCGTGCGGAACCTGCGAGACCAAGGTATCGCGATCCTGGTCGTATCGACCGAACCCGAAACGGTCCTGTCGCTCGCCGATCGGATTTTAGTGATGAAGAAAGGCCGCGTTGTGCGGGAGTTCGCCGATGAGCCGGTCAGCAAAGACCGATTGCTGGAAGCCGCATGAGTGACTCCCGAACCCGGATTGGCGTAACGAACTGGCTGCGCGGGCAACTCCGCAACGTCGCGCCGTTCGTGACGCTGATCGTGCTGGTGGCCTTCTTCTGGGCTGCCAGCGATTCCTTCGCCACGCTCGGCAACCTGCAAAACATCCTGACGCAGATTTCGGTGACCGGCATCATCGCCGTGGGGCTGACCTTCGTCATCCTGTGCGCGGAGATCGATCTGTCGGTCGCGAGTATCGCCAATGCGACCGGCATCGTGGTGGCCTATTTCACCGCCCAGGATGCCAGCGTCACAATCGCCAACATCCCGCTTGCCGGTTGGGCCGCCATCCTGATCGCGCTGGCGGCCTGCTTCGCATTGGGCGCGGTGAACGCATTCGGCCTGACGTTGATCGGCATTCCCAGCTTCATCATGACCCTAGCGATGCTACAGATCGGGGCCGGCATTTGCGCGCTGCTGGTGCGCGGGCAGATCGCCTACACGGTGCCGCCGCTGATCCTGACCCTGGGGTCGCGTTCGCTGGGACCGGTGCCCTGGATCGTGATCGTCGCGGCGCTTTTCCTGTTGGTGGGCCATATCGTCCTCACCTACACGCGCTTCGGCCGCTACATTTACATGACCGGCGGCAATCGCGAGGCGGCCGAGTATTCCGGCGTCAATGTCCGGGCGATCCTGTCCGCGGTGATGATCATCTCGGCGGTGTGCTCCGGCGTCGCGGGCATGTTGGGCGTGGCATATTTTGGCAGCGCGCAACAAAATGAATTCGACACGTACCTGCTCGATAGTATCTCGGCAGTCGTGGTGGGCGGAACCAGCCTGTTTGGCGGCCAGGGCGGTATCGGCAACACCATTATCGGCCTCTTCGTGCTGGGCGTGTTGAACAACGGGCTCGACCACGTCAACATCGACAGCTTTCTCAAGATATTGATTCGTGGGCTTATTTTGCTCGCGGCTCTGATTATCAACGTCTACGCGCAGCGGATGCGGACGGTCACCGCCGCATGAACGCGGGTTCAGGACAACGGCGCTCATCTTCGGTTCGGTCAGACCATCTGTAACCACAAAATTCATAGGCCCGTGGCACTGAGGCAATTGTGCTGGGCCCCTGGCAAGCCGATATAGGCCCACCGCGAGAACCAGGAGAGAACAAGACCGAATGGACGTGCCCGCCGCAATTCCGGATCAGTCTCTCTCCGCGGCCGCGGCAGACTCTGATGCAACGCCATCCGCCGCCGCCGCGCAGGCGCCCGAAACGGACCGGAAGCGACCCTACCCACCGCCTGCCGACTTGCCGACCCAGTTTGGTCCGAGGGGCATTCGCTTTGATTTCAACCACGGCGCGCGCGTCGTCCTGCCCGCCCGGACGGAAGGAAAGTGGCGCATATGTCTTCGCGACCTGGATACGGGCAACATCCTGTTCCAGACGGAGAACCGGGGCGCCTTCGTCAGGTCCTCCAAACGTTTCTTCGTCCGTTTCAGCGTCGAGGTGTGGGAACTGGACGCGGCAGGTCAGCCTACCGTGGTGCTGGCCCACGAATACGGCGCACGCGACCGCGACGTGCTGATCCAATTCCCGGTCGGCACGTTGGGCGACATCCTGGCATGGTTTCCGTACGCCGCCCGGTTCGGCGAAGTGCATGGCTGCCGGCTGACCTGCGCGATGTCCGGCCTGCTCATCCCTCTGCTGCGCGACGCCTACCCCGCCATCCGCTTCGTCACCCACGAAGAACTGACAGAGCAGAAGCTGGCGGAAACGGCCTACGCCACTTATTGCCTGGGCCTCTTCTTCGACGACGCGGAGAACGTGTACCAGCCCACCGATTTCCGCCATGTCGGGCTGCACCGCACCGCCGGCTACATCCTTGGCGTCGATCCGGCGGAGGAAGCGCCACGCCTCGGCTTGCCCGATGAGGGGCCGCCGATCGCCGAACCGTATGTTTGCATCGCGGCGCAAAGCTCGACGCAAAGCAAGAACTGGACGAACCCGTACGGCTGGCATGAGGTCATCGCGTTCCTGAAGGAGAGCGGCTATCGCGTGATCTGCATCGACCAGAAGCCGGTGCACGGTTCGGGCATTGTCTGGAACCACATTCCGCATGGGGTGGAGGATGAGACCGGCGACCGCCCGCTGATCGAGCGCGCGCGCTGGCTGCGGCATGCTGCCGCGTTCGTGGGTCTCAGCAGCGGCCTATCCTGGCTGGCCTGGGCAGCGGGCACCCCGGTGGTGCTGATCAGCGGCTTCACCCATCCGACCAATGAGTTCACCACGCCGTACCGGGTCATCAACTGGCACGCCTGCAACAGTTGCTGGAACGACGTGCGCCATCGTTTCGACCACAAGGACTACCTGTGGTGCCCGCGCCATGCCGGAACCCCGCGCCAGTTCGAATGCACCAGACTGATCACCGCCGCGCAGGTGATCGCGACATTGAAGCGCATACCGGGGCTGATCGAAGGCGATCCGGTGGCCGCGCCGCTCAATCGAACAGCGAGCTGACCGAACTCTCGTCGCTGATGCGGCGCATCGCTTCCGCCAGCAGCGGGGCGATCGTCAGCTCGCGGATGTTGCCGCAGCGCTTCACCTCCTCGGTCGCCATGATCGAGTCGGTGATCGTCATCATCTCCAGCGGAGACGACGCGACGCGGGCGACGGCGGCGCCGGACAGCACGCCATGGGTGACGTAGGCGCTGGCGGACCGGGCACCGCGCTTGATCAACGCGTCGGCGGCGTTGCAGTGGGTGCCGCCGGAATCCACCAGGTCGTCGACCAGCAGGCAGTCGCGGCCGGCGACGTCGCCGATGATGTTCATCACCTCGGAATGGCCGGCCCGTTCGCGTCGCTTGTCGATGATAGCCAGGTCGCAGTTCAGCCGCGTGGCGATGGCGCGTGCCCTGACCACGCCGCCCACGTCGGGCGACACGATCATCAGGTCGCGGCCCTCATAGCGTTCCTTGATGTCGCGGCTGAACAGCGGCGCGGCGATCAAATTATCCACCGGAATGTCGAAAAACCCCTGAATCTGGCCGGCGTGCAGGTCCATGGTCAGCACCCGGTTGGCGCCGGCCTCGGTGATCAGGTTGGCCACCAGCTTTGCGGAAATCGGGGTGCGGGAGGCGGATTTGCGGTCCTGCCGGGCGTAGCCGAAATACGGAATGACGGCGGTCAGGCGGCGGGCGGAGGACCGGCGCAGCGCGTCCAGCGTGATCAGCAGTTCCATCAGGTTGTCGTTGGCGGGGAAGGACGTGGACTGCATCACGAAGACGTCCTCGCCGCGGACGTTCTCCTGGATCTCGACGAACACCTCCATATCCGCGAAGCGCCTGATGGACGCCTTGGTCAGCGGCAGCTTCAGGATCTCGGCCACGGCCTCGGCCAGGGGACGATTGCTGTTGCAGGCTACGATTTTCATGGGGCGGACCGCTGCGATGAATGCCGAACCGGTCGGGCGCCGGAAACAAGCGGGCTTCTAGCAACCGATCTGTCACATGTCCATGAACGTCGCGCGCGGGCGGTTACTCAGTTTGAGGTCAGGCCACCCGGCGGTATCCGTAAAGCCACGCCGAAACATACATCCCAAGCATGCCAAGGGCAAAGCCGGCGGAAAACACGGTCAGGCCGTGCAGCCGGGGCGCTCCCTCCATCCATGCTATGCCGTTGAGCGCGGCCAGAACGATAACGACGCCGATCTCGTAAGCCGTAAGGGTGCATGTCAGCTTCCCGTCTATTTTCCTCCATCCGGGCGTTGGATGATAGCCCCACCCAGCCCGGTGCACTACCCGAGCGAGATCCTCAGTCGGCCAGCAGTTGCTGGTACACCGGTGTGCCGCGGCACACCGGGATGAAGTCGGTCACGCGCAGGGCGGTGTGCCGGATCGCCGCCTCGGCTGGCAGATGCAGGCCGTGGAATATCGTGGCGACCACCATGATCACCAGGACCAGTGGGGTCAGGCGCAATCTGGGCGGGGGGCTGGTGAAGCGCAGCAGCGCGGCCGCACCCGCCAGGCCGATCAGCGCGCCGAACAGGACCTCGGGCACGGTGTGAGTGCCCAGCACCAGGCGGGAGATGCCGATTGCGATGGCGGCCAGCATGGCGGCCGGCAGGATGCTGGTGCGGCGGTGGGTCAGCATGACCCCCAGCCCGCCGGTCACCACGGCCGCCGCGGCGACGTGCCCGCTGGGGCTGTGGACGTCCAGCGGGCCGAACACCGGGGAGCACGACAGGAAAACCAGCTTGAAGGCGATCGTGGCGGCGAAGGTGCCGGCGACGACCAGCAGCCAGGTCAGCGCGCCGTTGCGCCAGCCCTGTGCCGCGAGGACGATGGCCACGGCGAACACCAGAGGCAGGATGACGGCCTGGTCCGCGAAGTCGGTCAGATAACGCACGCGGGTCCCTATAGGCCAAGGGTGTTAAGAAATCGTTCAGACGGCAGCGGAACGCCGCGAAAAGCTAACCGTTCATCGCCGATTTCTACCAACAAGGCCAACTCATGATCGTGTGTCCGGCGTCAGGTCCTTCGGTGCCGGCGAAGCGCGCGGCGACGGATAACGAGCCTCAACCGACTTCAGGCGGCCGGCGGCAGCTCATGTCACGCGACCGGACCCTGCGACGCCGCGAGTTGTTTGCGCAGCGACCGCAGTTCCTCGAACCGCGCCGTCGCATCGCGCATGATCGCGGCGATTCCGGCCATTTGCCCGTCCGGACCGGTGAACGGCACGATGGTGAATTCAACCGAGATCCGCGTGCCGTCCTTGCGCATGGCCGGGACCGCCAGGATTTGCCCGTCTCCGTAACGGGTTTCCCCGGTCCGCATGGTTTCGTGATAGCCCTGCCAGTGCCGGGCCTTCAGGCCGGCGGGGATGATGATGTCGAGCGATTGGCCCAGCGCCTCCTGCTCCGAGAAGCCGAACATCCGGGTGGCGCCGGCGTTCCAGACGCGGATCGCGCCGGCCGCGTCGGCGTAGACGATCGCGTCGGGCATGCCGGCGACCAGTGTGCTGGCGAAATGGTCTGGTGTCATGGTTGCTCCAATGGCATGGGCGTGTCCGTCAGCACGGCGTCCATGGGAATGTCGTGCGTCTGCGGAAAGATCGTTTCCAGCGCGCTGAACGCGTAGCCGATCCCAACGACCATCGGCCGTCGCCGCAGTGAGGCCAAGGTCCGGTCGAAATAGCCGCCGCCGTAGCCCAGCCGGTAATTCGCTCGGTCGAACCCCACCACGGGCGCCAGCATCAGGTCGGGCAGCACCACGTCGCGCTCAGCCGGAACCGGAATGTTCCAGATGCCGCGGGCCAGGGGCTCGCCCTGGGTCCAGCGCCAGTATTCCAACGGCTCTTTCGGGGTCACGACCACCGGCAGACACAGGACCACATTGCGTTCCCCAGCCAGTTCGTTGGCCCAGGCCAGCAGGCTGATCTCCTGCTTGATCGGCCAGTACAGCCCGACCGATACGATGCCGTTCGCGGCGACGATGGCGCTCAGTTGCTCGCCAATGACCTCCGCCGCGCGCAGGCGGTCGTCGGGCGACAGCGATTGCCGCTGCCCCAGAAGCTGCGTTCGTTGCGCTTTGCGCCAGGCGTTGACCGTCGGGTCCATCAGGCGATCCCCCGCATCGCCGCCGGGTGCGGAACCAGTCCCAGCAGCGCGCCCAGTTGCTGCCGTGGCGCGACCAGATCGGCAAGAGTGTAGCGATCGAGCACGGCCAGGAATGCCGCGAGCGCCTCGTGCAGGGCGGTGCGCAGCACGCAGGCCCCGCCGATGGTGCAGGTCTCGGTGTCGCCGAAACAGGCCACCAGCTCCAGGTCCGGTTCGGTACGCCGCACCACCGCACCCAGGTTGATCGCGGCGGCCGGCTTGCCCAGGCGGATGCCGCCATTGCGACCCCGTATCGTCTCGATGTCGCCGGCGACACCCAGTTGATGCACGATCTTCATCAGATGGGTTTCCGAGATCCGATAGGTACGCGCGATCTCGGCGATGGTGGCGGGGCGGCCGGTGTCGACCGCCAGATACATCAAAGTACGCAACGTGTAATCGGTATAAGTGGTCAGGCGCATGGCTACGCTCGGTTTTGCGGTGCGGGGCGAGGGGCAAGCCCGTCCGGCGGCGCCCCCAGCCGGTGGAATATCGCGAGTTGCAGACTGGTGGCAATGCGATTGGCCTTGTCCGCGAACAACGCCGCCTGGTCTGGCGCGAACAGATCGGTCGCGGTGGCCTCGAACAACGCCAGCCAGCGCGCGAACATCGGGCGTTCCAGACTCTGGACGGCGCGATGCACCGACACCGGATTGCCCGAATAGCGACCCGAGGTCAGCATGACCGACGACCAGAAGTTCCGCATCGTCGCCAGGTGTTTCGGCCATGCGTCCTCGGCGATCGCGGTTTCGAACACCGGACCCAGAACGGGGTCGCGGCGGATTGCGGTATAAAACCGGTCGATCAACACGGCGATCGCTTCTTCGGTTATGGCGATCAGGGGGGCGGCGTCGGACATCGGTGGCCTTCAGTAAATGACGAGAACAATCAGCAGGGCAACGAAGTTCCACACCAGCATGTTGATCAGGGTGCGGATCATCATGCGGTCGTCGCCAGCTTGCACGTGGCAGGCGTCGCAGATCTTGTCACCCGGGTAGAGGAAGGTGCGTTCCAGGATGTGTCTCATTCCGTCATCCATAAGATTTATTTCTAATGTGGGTTATACCGGGGTGGTGCGATAAAAGCAATATCCTAAATGCAGCTTTACCGACGGCGAGCGTCTCGGGCGGTGACGATCTGGGGCACTCTGCTGTTCGGCAACGCCGGGAAACGATCGCTTCAGAGTGTCAGGGTGCCCGACATTCCGGTTTCCGTGCCGCCCTCTCAAGTTCATCCCGAGCCCGACAAAGTAATCAAGCGCACACAGAGTCGCACCGAGTTGGCACAAAGTTCCACTGAGAAAGAACTATAGCGTTTGGCACCGTTGATTTGCCTTTCTCGACCTCTCCACGGCGCGGGCTGTCCCGTTACATGCGGCAGGACGCATTCCTCCTCGGTGCAACTCTGTGTCAGCTTGATTACTTTTTCTCCGCCAGCAAAAGCCACCAAGCGCACCCCCACCAACCCGAAATCCCCAACAACACCGGCATCTGCCATGCGCGCGTTGCAATACGTAACACTATCCAGCGGAAGAAAGAACGTTCTACAATTCAACGCCCGAACGAAAAGAACCACCCATGATCCACGCCAGAATCGCAAGAGCCTGCTCCGGCCGTGTCCATTATGCCTGGATCACCCTGGCGGTCGTGTTCACCGCCATGCTGGCCGGCGTCGGCGTCCGGGCGGCACCCGGCGTCATGATCGTGCCGCTGCAGCAGGCGTTCGGATGGGATGTCTCGACGATCTCCGGCGCCGTGTCGCTCAACATCATCCTGCTGGGCGCCACCGGCCCGTTCCTGACCGGCCTGATGCAGGTCATCGGCCTGAAGCGCACCATAATCGGCTGCCTGACAATCCTGATGACCGGCACCGCCCTGTCCACGTTCATGACCCAGCCGTGGGAGTTGTTCCTGACCTGGGGCCTGATGGTCGGCATCGGCTCCGGCGCCGGCGCGGTCGGCATTGCCGGTGCGGTCGCCAATCGCTGGTTCGTGCATCGCGCCGGCCTGGCGATGGGGCTGCTGAGTTCGGCCAACGCGGCGGGCCAATTGATTTTTCTGCCGTTGCTGGCGCTGCTGGTGCAGCACTATGGCTGGCAGGGTGTGTCCATCGCGCTGACCGCGGCGATCGCGCTGGTTATCCCGATGGTCATGCTCTTGCTGCCGGAATCCCCGGCCTCGGTCGGGTTGCCGGCCTATGGTGGGACGGCAGTGGAGCCGATCCGGGCGTTCAGCGGCGAAAATCCGTTCGGCGTGGCATTCGGGGCGCTGAACCGAGCATCGAAATCGATGGATTTCTGGCTGCTGTGTCTGACGTTCGGGATCTGCGGCTTTTCCACCAACGGACTGATCAACACGCATCTGATCGCGTATTGCGCCGATCACGGTATCAGCCAGATGAACGGCGCCTCGATCCTCGCAGTGATCGGCCTGTTCAGCCTGATCGGGTCGACCGCATCGGGATGGCTGTGCGACCGTTACAGCCCCCGCGTGCTGCTGTTCTGGTATTACGGGCTGCGCGGCCTGTCGCTGGTGATCGTGCCGTTCAGCGGGTTCGATCCGCTCAGCCTGTCGGCATTCGCGGTGTTCTACGGCCTGGACTGGGTCGCCACCGGACCGGCGACCTTCGCGCTGAGCAATGAGGTGTTCGGTCGCCGCGACGCACCGGTGATCGTGTCGTGGATCTTCGCCGCGCACCAGGTCGGCGGCGCATTGGCGGCGTTCGGGGCAGGGGCGGTGCGCAGCCTGTCCGGCAGTTACATGATGGCATTCATCGCCAGCGGCCTGGCCTGCCTGATGGCCTCCATGCTGGTGTTGAGGGTAACGCCGCGCGGGGCGGTGGCGGTGGCGGAGTAATCAACCTGCATCGGGGGATAGTCGCCCGGGGATAAGGTTTGCGGGCGCGGTTCGAAAACCGCGTTTCACGCGTATTTTATCAAAAATATTATATCTATGGTTGTAACATGATGATTGTATGCAATCTACATATGCAGACAATCGTGTGCCATGGCGAACCCAACTCGACTCCGCATTGAAACGCGATGACCGCGGGGATCATCCGTGTGGGGATTTCCGGCTGGACCTACGAGCCGTGGCGAGGAATTTTCTACACCAAGGAGATCAAGCGCGAACAGGAACTGGCTTATGCCGCCAGCCGGCTGCGGACCCTTGAGATCAACGATACGTTCTACGGCTTGCAGCGGCCGGAGACGTTCGCGGGCTGGGCCGACCAGGTGCCGGCGGATTTCGTGTTCGCGGTCAGGGGGCCTCGTGTCATCACTCATATTCTGCGGCTGCGCGACGTGCGCGTGCCGCTGGCGAACTTCCTGGCCTCCGGCCTGCTGCGGCTGGGTATCCACCTTGGCCCGATCCTGTGGCAGTTCCCGCCGAATTTTCGGTTCGATCCGGAGCGGCTGGGGGCGTTCCTGAAGATGCTGCCGCACGATACCGGCCATGCCGCCGGCCTGGGCCGCGGCCACGACAAAACGCTGCGCACACCCGCCTGGCTGGAGGTCGAAACACGGCGCCCGATGCGCCATGCCATCGAGATCCGCCACGAGAGTTTCCGCTGCCAGGCCTTCATTGACCTGCTGCGAGCGCACGACGTCGGCTTGGTTTGTGCTGATTCGGCGGCCTGGCCGCGTCTGATGGATGTCACATCTGACTTCGTCTACTGTCGGCTGCTGGGATCGCGGACGCCGCAGGCCGGCGACTATGACAACGCCGCCCTGGACGAATGGGGCCGCCGGATCAAAATCTGGGCCGCCGGCGAGGAGCCCGCAGACGCCGAACCGGTCGGCGGAAAGGCTCGGCCGCGCAAACGCGATGTGTTCGTGTTCTTCGACAACGACAGGAAGGTGCGCGCACCCGCCAACGCAATGGAGTTGATTCGCCGCCTGAAGCCGTGACCGGCAGGCAGCCATCGGGTACAACACGGCACTGACTCGGCGGTCTTCAGGCATTCTGTCCCGCGCGATCATGCCTGAACAGGAAAAGACCATGGAAGCGACTGCCAGACCTGCCGCCACGATCATGCTGCTGCGCGACGGACCCTCGGGGATCGAGGTTTTCATGGTGGTCCGCCACCATGCCATCGCGTTTGCGGCCGGCGCCCTGGTTTTTCCCGGCGGGCGGCTGGAAGACAGCGATCATGACCTCGCGGTCCGCAACTGCCCGAACCCGGATGGGCTGGACCCGGAGGCACTGGCATTCCGGGTCGCCG
The DNA here is from genome assembly GCF_009765975.1 of Acidisphaera sp. S103. Classification (GTDB taxonomy): domain Bacteria; phylum Pseudomonadota; class Alphaproteobacteria; order Acetobacterales; family Acetobacteraceae; genus Rhodopila. Next base: position 20,557 of record NZ_LMUJ01000013.1, read on the forward strand.
CGATCCGGGAAACCTTCGAGGAGTGTGGCGTGCTGCTGGCGCGCCCGCTCGGAACGGACCGGCTGATCGACGCGGCGACCCTGGCGCGGCTGGAGGATCAGCACCGCGCCGCGCTGAACGCGGGCTCGATCGATTTCGATGCCGTGCTGGGATCCGAGGGGCTGCAGCCCGCGCCCGATCTTCTGGTGCATTTCGCCCATTGGATCACGCCGACCAACCAGCCGAAGCGCTACGACACGCATTTCTTCCTCGCCGAGGCACCGGCGGAACATCTGGCGGTTCACGATGGCGGGGAAGCGGTGGACTCCCTATGGATCACACCCGCGCAGGCATTGGCGGACACCGAGGCGGGGCGGTTCAAGCTGGTTTTCGCCACCGCCAAGAATTTGGAAAAACTCGGTCGAGCCGGCACCGTGGCGGAAGCGATGGCAGCGGCTCGAGCAGCGACCGTGGTGACGGTGCAGCCGCGAGGCACAAAACTAGAGGGAACGAGGCGCCTGATGCGCATCCCGGCAGAGGCCGACTATGGCGGCAGTGAATTCATCGTCGATTTTATGCCGGGGTCCTGATTTGGCGGCATCCGGGCCGCCGGCGGGTTATTGGACTGGATGGCGTTGCGCCGATCCAGTCAGGCGACCATACGGACGGGGGCTCGGGCTTCAAAAGCCTCGGCGAAACGGGTGCAAACCTCGCGTGCGTCGGTCTCATCGACGTCGTCCACACGCAGATACAATTGATTTGTCAGACGTTCGTATAGCCCCTCGCCGTTGCGTGAAAAGAACCGGGTTCCGGGAACCGGTTGCCACACATCGTTCATGATCGTCCCTCCTGGGCATCGCCCCTGTGGCCAAGTCCATCACCGCGTGGTGAGGCTTCCGCGCATTGCGAGCGTTTCGGACAAAGACATCATTTTGTCAATATCCCTCCGGCTAAAGATCAAACACTTCTACCAAGTCCGAGTCGCTTTAATATAATGGTGGTCAACATTTCGTGAGCATAGCATTCTGTGTGCATCGCAGCATGAAATCATGTCCTGACGACTGTATTCGATGCGGATTATTACCGGCATTACCGTCCGCAAGATGACCCGTGGCCGGCGGAGGACTTGCCAGGGTCTCTTGCCGACGGTTTCTATTTTGGGAAGAGATGCAATTTTTACGTTCTGACCCGGCGCCTCCTGATTCGTCATGGCCCGGCGTCAGTCCGGGCCATCCGCCCCAGTAAGGTCCCGGATCAGATGGTCCGAACTTCGCCGGCCCAAGACAAGACTAACGTGCCAACATCGACGTCGGCCGGCACAGTCGACTTCAGCTCGGACAGACATCATCAGGTTGATACCGTTCCTCCACAGCATCCGGCGATACCACATCGCGATCCCGACCCATTACTTCACAGGACTATTTCGCATCATCTCCGGCTCGGCCATAGGCACGGATACCATCGGGCGGTAGGATCGACCCTGGCGGCGTTCCTGCCGGACCCACGGAGGAAACGGGCGATGACATTCACGCAACAGGACGTGGTCCGGATTGCGGATATCCTGGCCGAAGCCGCCCGGGTCGAGATCATGCCGCGGTTCAAGGCGCTGACGGATGGCGAAATTCGGCATAAATCCTCGATCTTCGACCCGGTGACCGAGGCGGATGAGGCGGCTGAACGCCTCATCTCGGCTGCGTTACAGGCCAGTTTCCCGGGGGCGCTGATCGTGGGTGAGGAAGCGGCATCGGCCGATCCGTCGCTGCTGGATCGCCTGGACGCTGCGCCGTTGGCGTTCGTCGTCGATCCGATCGACGGCACGCGCAATTTCGTGGCCGGATTGCCGCTGTTCGGGGTGATGGCGGCGGCGATCGTGCGGGGTGAGGTCGTGGCCGGCGCGATCCACGACCCGGTCTGCCGGGACACCGTCCAGGCGGTGAAAGGCGGTGGCGCGTGGTTCTGTCGTGACGGCCGGCCGCCTCGACGGCTGCATGTCGCGGCCGCGGCACCGCTGGATCGGATGGAGGGCATCGTCGGCACGCATTTCCTGCCCGAACCGATGCGGACGATGGTGCTGAACAACTTGCCTCGGCTGGGATCGGCCACCTGGCTTCGCTGTGCGGCGCACGAGTATCGGATGGCGGCAGCGGGTTTCTGCCATGTGTTGTTCTTCAATCGCCTGATGCCCTGGGATCATGCGCCAGGGTGGCTGCTGCATCGGGAGGCCGGCGGGTACAGCGCCCATTTTGATGGCAAGGCGTATCGGCCGGCGCAGACCGTGGGCGGCCTGATCTGTGCGCCGGACCAGGCAAGTTGGCAGGCTGTGCGGGATGGGTTGCTGGAGGGGTAGCCTTTTCGTCCCTCCCTCAAAGGCTAAGCCGCCCGCCTTCTTAGATCACCAGCCCGCCATCCACATGGATCGCCTGGCCGGTGACATAGGATGCCGCCGGGGACGCCAGGAAGGCCACCACGACGGCGACTTCCTCCGGCAGCCCGACCCGACCAAGCGGAATGTGGGCGGTCTGGGTCGTCAGGCTGGTCGGGGCGATGGCCCGGTGGGCGCCGGCATCCTTGCGAATGAAACCAGGCACCACGGCGTTGACCGTGACGCCCGCCGGACCCAACTCGATCGCCAGGGCGCGGACCAGCGCTTCCTGCCCGGCCTTCGCGGCGGCGGAAGCGGGAAATGTCGTCAGGTTGGTGCGGAAGGCGTGCGCGACAAAGCTGGAAATCGCGATCACCCGTCCATCGGCGGCGGCGCGGAGATGCGGCAAAGCGGCGCTGGCGAGGCGGAAAAACGCGCCCTGGATCGCCTGGGTGGAGTCGGTCAGCGCCTGATCCGTCAGATCGGCGAGCGGGGTCCGGTCGGCAAAGCCGGCGTTGCTGACCAGGACGTCCAGGCGGCCGAAGCGGTCGATCGTCGTTGCCACCAGGTGGGCCGCCACCGTGGCGTCGGCGAGGTCACCCAACGCGACCTCGGCCAGGCCGCCGGCGTCGCGCACCTGTTGCGCCACAGTCTCGGCCGCCTCGCGGTTGCGGCGCGTGTGCACCAGGATGGCGGTGCCCGGACCGGCCATGACGCGGCAGATCGCCGCGCCGATGCCGCTGGCGGCGCCGGTAACCAGGATGGTGCGCGGCTGTGTCATCTGGTCATCACGCTTTGGTTCCAAAACCGCATGCTGTCAGCAGGCGCTGGTTCTCGATCAGCGCATCGAGCACCATGCTCCGCTGGAAGGCAAGCAGCCGCCCGCATGCTGGCATCGAGGCTTTCGACCAGCGGCAGGATGTCGGACAGAATCATCATGTCGGCATCGACCCAAAGAACCGATGAAGTGGTAAGATTGGACACGTAACGGCCAAGCGCGGCCTTATCGAGCCCATCAGTAAAAACAACTGGTCGAAGGCTCGGTCATTGGCGCCGGTAACGAAGCTGACCGATGCCATGGCAGGGTTTTTCCTGCTGGGGCGGATGTTAGGGAAACGTCCCGGTCATCGCCAGCGATCCGGGCGCCGCCCGGATTGCGTCGCGGCCGAGCCCGTTATAGGAGGACGGAACGACCTTGTAGGAAGCGACCGCCATGCCCAGCGCCACCGTCCTGTATTCGGAGAAATCCTACGCCGACGACAGCGTCGAACGTCGGATTTATGGGCCGGACGTCCGGGTCATCTTCCCCGCCACCGCATCGAATTCCCTCGCGGACCTGTCGGATGAGGACTGCGCCGCGGCCGAGGGCCTGATGATCCTGCGCTTCAAGGTCTTCGCCGAAGACCTGAAGCGGTTTCCCCGGCTGCGCGCGATCTGCCGGATGGGTGTCGGCTACGACAACCTGGACCGCGTCGCGGCGGCGGACCGCCAGATCATGATCCTGAACGTGCCCGATTACGGCACGACCGAGGTCGCCGACCACGCAATGGCCCTGGCCTTGTCGCTGCGTCGCGGGTTGCTGATGCATCATGAGACGCAGCGTGCCAGCCCGCCGGCGGCCTGGCGCTACATCGACGACCCGCTGCTGCGGCGGTCCTCGGTGCAGACATTCGGCATCGTCGGCATGGGGCGGATTGCCACCGCCGTCGCATTGCGTGCCAAGGCATTCGGCTTCCGCGTCGTGTTCTACGATCCGCATCTGCCCAACGGCGTCGAATTGGGCCTCGGCGTGCAACGAGCAGCCACGCTGGAAGAGTTGCTGCACCAAACCGATACGCTGTCGGTACACACGCCGCTGACGCGGGAGACGCGCGGACTGCTGGGCCTGAAGGAATTGTCGCTGCTGCCCAAGGGCGCCGTGGTGGTGAACACGGCGCGTGGGCCGATCGTCGATATCGATGCGGCGGCGACGCTGCTGAAAAGCGGTCACCTGGCCGGCGTCGGACTGGACGTTGTGCCGGTGGAACCACCGGTCGAACCGGTTCCCGAACTAATACGTGCCTACCGGGCGCGAGAAGATTGGACGCTGGGACGGCTGATTATCACGCCACACTCGGCATTCTACACACCGCAGGCGTGGGACGACATCCGCAGCAAATCGGCCGAGACGATGCGCGCCGCGCTACTGGGGCCACGAGCCCAGAACGTTATTCCGCCGGAAAGCGACTGATACCAATCGCCATTGACGTGGACGCATCAACCTCGTCACGGCCCGGCTGATTCGTCACGGCTCGGCGAAATTCGCCATGGCCCGGACTTCGCCCTAGGCCATGCTGGGATGTAATTTCGTTGCCGGATTGAGCGAAAAACGGCTTGCCCGACGCGGCGGGGGTACGATTCGCTGGCTTGCGGCAACCGGGAAGGCAGTAACCGCGATGGGTGACAATCTTGGGACATTCGGGGATCTGCGGCTCGACAAAAGGGGGGCCTCATTCTCGAACAGATGCGGTCGTCGAAAACCGTGTGCCTGCACCGGCTGGGCAAGACCCGGGGCGATGAGCTGGGAGCCGGTAGCTTCTTCAACAACAAAAAGGTGACGGCCGGGAGGATCGTGGAGAGCTGGAGCCAGCAGACCCGCGCCGCGGTAACGGGCCGCCACGTGCTGGCGATCCAGGACACGACGGAGGTTCACTTCGCCACCAAGCCGAAGCGGCGGCGTGGTCTGGGCCGATGCGGGCACGGCAACGCCTATGGCGTGCTGGCGCATGTGATGATGGCGGTGGATGCCGACAGCGAGGCCTGCCTCGGGCTGGTTGGCGGCCAGGTGTGGAACCGCAAGAGCACGGTGACGTCGCCGTTGCGCAAACGGGCGCTGGCGGATCGGGAATCGCGGCGTTGGACGGAAACAGCTGTTCAGGCGAAAGAGGTCCTGTCTGCCGCGGCGATGGTGACGGTGATCTCCGATCGCGAGGGCGACATCTATCCCACCTGGGGCCGGGTGCCGGGGGAGAACGTCCACGTCCTGAACCGGGTGATGAGTGATCGGCGCCTGGCCGGCGAGACGGATGCGACCCTGTATACGGTGGCTGACAGCTTTCCGGTTGCGAGCGGAGCCTTGATCGCATTGCGCGCCCGCTCGCCGGCACATGCGGCGCGTCAGGCGCGGCTGGAACTCCGCTTCGGCGCCGTGGAGATCGCCCGTCCGGTGAATGAAAAGGACCGCGATCTGCCGGCGCGTGCGAAACTATGGCTGGTGGATGTGCGCGAGGTCGATGCGCCCGAGGGCGTCGAACCGCTGCACTGGCGGCTGCTGACCACGCACGACGTAAGCGATATCGCCACGGCCTGGCGGATCGTGGATTGGTACCGGATGCGCTGGTGGATCGAGCAGTTGTTCCGGGTCTCGAAATCGCAGGGACTGGGGCTGGAGGAGAGCCAGCTGGGGACGGCGGATGGGCTGGTCAAGTTATCGGCAGCGGCGATGAAGGCCGCCTGCATCGACATGCAGTTGGTACAGGAACGCGACGGCGTGCACGGATTGGCTGCCTCGGTGGTGTTTACCGAGATGGATATTGTCACGATCACGGCGCTCAATCCGACCCTCGAAGGCAAAACGGTCAGACAACAGAACCCCCATCCGCCGCGCAGCCTCGCCTGGGCAGCCTGGGTGATCGCGCGGCTTGGCAGCTGGCATTGTTATGGCAAGCCGCCTGGCCCGATCACCTTCCACCGCGGAATAGAAAAATTCCACGCCATCCATGAAGGATTCTCGCTCTATGCAAATCTGCAACGAGAAGTGAGAATCCCTTAGGGCGAAGTCCGGGCCATGACGAAAAGACTGTCGCCGGGCCATGACGAATCAGCGGGGCCGTGACGAAAAGACCGTTGCCCGACCGTGACGAATCAGCCGGGCTATGGCGAAGCAACTGACGCTGAGCCGTGACGAACTGCGGTCCGTTCGCCATCGGCAGGCCAAGAGTCGGCCTCAACGGTTGTGGTGTTACTCCGCGGCCATCCGCGGCGAGTCGATCAGGTCGTTCGCCGCCGTCAGGTCGACCGATAGCAGCCGTGACACGCCACGTTCCTGCATCGTCACCCCGTACAGCCGGTCCATCCGCGCCATGGTCAGCGGATGGTGGGTCACCACCAGGAAGCGGGTCCCGGTGTCGCGCACCATATCTTCCAGCAGGGTGCAGAACCGTTCCACGTTGGCGTCGTCCAGCGGGGCGTCGACCTCGTCCAGCACGCAGACCGGGGCGGGATTGCAGCGGAACACCGCGAAGATCAGCGACAGTGCGGTCAGCGCCTGCTCGCCGCCCGACAGCAGGGACAATGTCGCCAGTTTTTTTCCGGGCGGCTGGGCGTAGATCTCCAGCCCCGCCTCCAGCGGGTCGTCCGACCCGACCAGCGCCAAGTGCGCCCGGCCGCCGCCGAACATCCGGGAGAACAGTTGCTGGAAATTCTTGTCGACTTCCTGGAAGACCTCGGTCAGCCGCTCGCGTCCCTCGCGGTTCAGGTGGCCGATCGACCCCCGTAGTTTGGCGATCGCTGTCGTCAGTTCTTCCCGTTCGGTTTCGATCGTGCCGATCTGCTTTTCGACGTCCTCGGCTTCCTGTTCGGCGCGCAGGTTGACTGGGCCCATCTCCTCGCGCTCTTTCAACTGCCGTTCCAATCGCCGGCGGGCCTTGTCTTCGGCATCCTGGCTGAGGTCGGACGGTGGGTCGGGCAGGGCCGGGTTGGCGCCCAGCCGTTCCAGGATGCGTTCGGCGACGGTGCCCCAGGCGTGGTTGGCCTGCTGCACGCCGCCTTCCGCTCGGACCGAATCCTCCCGCCGGCCAGCCAACGCGGCTTCGGTCGCCCGGGCCGCGCGATCCATCTCCGACGCGTGGTTCAACGCGACCGACAGAGCCTCCGCCGCGCGGCGATGCGCCGCTTCGGCCGCCGACAGGGCGTCCAACGCCTCGGCCCGCCGAACCGCGATTGCCGCCGGCCTGGCTTCCAGGGCTTTCAGCGTGTCTTCCGCCTCGGTCTGGCGCGCGGCCAGGTCGGTGACACGGTCGGCGGCGTCTTTGGACCGTTCCGTCCAGCCGGCGCGTTCGGCGACGATCACGCGCCGGCGGTTGGTCCGGGTGGTGTGGTCGCGCGCCAGCGAATCGCGGTCCCCGCGCGCCGCGTTCTCTCGCGACCGGGCCGCCGACAGCGCCGCACGCGCCTGATCGACGGCGGCGCGGAGGGCACCGATATCCGGCAGGGCGGTCGCCGACTCGCGCACCTGCGCCAGGGCTGCCAGTGCCTCATCCCGTTCGACCGTGATCCGGGCCAGTTGGTCGTCCGCCGCGGCCAGCCGGGACGTCGCCGTGGCGGCCTGGTTGCGCAGGCTGGTCAGGCTGCTGCGCGCCCGTTCCAGCTTTTGCTCCCAGTCCCGCCGGCTGTTGCGCGACGTCTGTTCCGCCGTTACCGCCGCTTGGGATGCGGTTTCGGCCGCGGACCGAGCCGCACGGGCCGAGGCCGCGTCCTGTTCCGCTGAAGCCAGCCGGTTGCGCAGGCCCACCAGCCGGTTGCGCTGCTGCAAGCGCACCGTCGCCTGGGTCGGTGTGCCCGCCCGAATGGAATACCCATCCCACCGCCAAATCGCCCCCGCTCGGGAGACCAGCGACTGCCCCGGCAGCAATTTGGACTGGTTGTCAAAACCTTCCTGGTCGGTTTCGACGAGACCAATCTGCGATAATGCCCGGGCCAACGCCGGTGGCCCCTGAACCGACTCGGCCAATGGAGCAGCCCCCGTCGGCAGCCCTGGTGCAGGATCGAATGCCGGCAGCTCCCGCCAGTGCCGTGCCGCGCCCGGATTCAGCGCCGAGGTCAGTTCTTCCCCCAGCACCGCGCCCAACGCCGCTTCCAAACCGGCCGCGACAGTCAGAGAATCGATCATCGGCGGCCAACGTTCGCCGTCCTTCACCGCCAGCACTTCCGCCAGCGCTTGTGCTTCCGCCGCCAGCCTGGCGCGGGCGGAATCCGCGGCGGCTTGCTTATCCCGGGCCGAGGCCAGGGCGGCGGCTGTCGTGCCACGAACCTGTTCCGCCTGCTCGACTGCCGTACGTGCCGCCGTTACGGCCGCTTCCGCCTCGGCGGTGTCGGTCGCGGCCCGAGTCACCACTGCCGGATCGACCTGTTGCGCGGCAACCCGTTCGCGTTCCTGGCCCACGGTACGGGACTGCTCATTCAGACGATTCGCGCGGTGTTCGGCCTGCGCCAGAAGCTGTGTCGCCGCCTGGGCGCGCGCATTTGCCTCGGCCGCGGCTTCGGTCGCGCGATTGGCCTCGGCTTCCGTGGTTTTGACTGTGTCGGATGCCGCGATTGATGCGGCTTCCGCCGCCGCGGCGCGTTCGTCATGGCCTGAATCGGCCTCGGCCAGAGCAGTTTCCTCCGCCGCCAGCCGCTGGTCCGCCGCCGCCGCGTCGCGCTGCAACTGTTCGGCGTGGGTCAGGTCGCGCCGCAACTGCTCGATCCGCCGCTGCGCTTCCCCCAGGGCGACCCTGGCCTGCTGTTCCTCGCCGGCGATCTGCTCCTGCGACACGCGATGGCGTTCCAACACCGTGCGGGCGTCGGCTTCGGTTTCCCGCAGCGGGGGCAGGGCGGCGGTCGCTTCGGCGGCTTGTGCGGTCGCGTGAGTCGCCGCATCCGTCGCTGCCGCCACGGCCGCTTCCGCCGCGTGCAGCGCCGCCGCCGCCTGATCGCGGATCAGCACCACGCGGGCGCGCTGCAATGACAGCAGTTCAGCCTCCGCCGCCCGGATTCCGCCCGAGATGTTGCGATAGCGGCTGGCCTGCCGAGCCTGGCGCTTCAAATTGCCGAGTTGGCTTTCCAACTGCGCCCGCAAATCCTCGGCACGCGCCAGGTTGGCCTCGGCGGCACGCAATTTCAGCTCCGCCTCATGCCGCCTGGCATGCAACCCGGTGATATTGGCGGCTTCTTCCAGCAACTGACGGCGGTCTTCCGGCTTGGCACCCACCAGCGCGCCGACGCGCCCCTGGCTGACCATCGCCGAGGCGCGCGACCCCGACGCCAAATCAGCGAACAGCGTCTGCACGTCGCGGGCACGCGCGTCCTTGCCGTTGATCCGGTAGGCCGATCCGCTGCCGCGCTCGATTCGCCGCACGATCTCCAGTTCCGGCTGTTCGTGGAACGGCGGGGGGGCTCGGCCTTCCGCTTCGTCCAGGAAGACGGTGACTTCGGCGATGTTCCGGGATGCGCGGCCGGCGGTGCCGGCGAAGATGACATCTTCCATCTCGCCGCCACGCAGGTTGCGGGCGCTGCTTTCGCCCATGGCCCAGCGCAGTGCCTCCACGACATTGGACTTACCGCAGCCGTTGGGTCCGACGATACCGGTCAGTCCAGGCAGGATCTCCACGCTCGTCGGTTCAGCGAAACTCTTGAACCCGGAGATGCGAAGACGGCGAAAACTGACCGGCAATGATGACTCCTGTCGGGGTTAAGCGGGAATCAGCTTGCGAAACGCGTCGTAGCTCATTTCACCCGCATATTTCTGGTTGTTGATCACGAAGCTCGGAGTCGAGTCGATCTTCCACTTGTCGGTGTCGGACTTCTGCTGGGCGATGATCCAGTCGCGCAGGCTGGTATCGTCGATCGCCTTGTCGAATGTCGCGCGGCTCATGCCCGCGAGGCCGGCGACCTTCCAGATCTCGTCCGCGGGGTTGACGTCGCGGCTGAAGGCCCAGCGGTCCTGGCTGGAGAACAGCGCCAGGATGAACGGTTCATACCGATCTATCGGCAGATAGCGGGCGACCATGGCGGCGGTCAGGGCGACCTGGTCCAGCGGGTAGTCGTGGAACACCCACTTCACCGTGCCCGTGTCGATCAGGTTCTTCTTGATGTCGGGGTACGTCTCATGCGCGAAGGCGGCGCAATGGGTGCAGGTCAGGGAGAAATACTCGCCTACCGTCACCTTGGCGTCGGGCTTGCCGACGAAGCGTTCGGCCCTGGGGTCGTCATCGGCGCGCGCGGGGCTGCTGCGCAGCGCGATGGCGCCGAGGGTGATACTGGCAGGTACCACAGTTAGTAGCGAACGGCGGAAAAACGTCATGGAAACCTCTATATCTGGTATTACAGCTTCTTCAAGAGTCGTGTCGAGTGTTTGCTTCGGCCAATCACCACCCGGCCCAGGGCGGCAAGGGCCGATTTCAGGTCGCCGTCCGCCAGGTCGGCCACCGCTGCCTCCGCTTCCAGGATGGCCTCTGGCGGTGACGGACGGATCGGCGGCGCCTTACGCGGCATGCCGGCCTGGGTGAACTTCAGCGAATGGACCGGCTGACCGCCCAGATGCGTGTTGATCCGGTTGATCACCTCGATCCCCATGTAGTGCAGGTCCATCGCCGCCGGGCCGGCACAGGCAATGGTCAGGACGCCCCGGTCGAGCCGGCGCGGCACCGTCATCGAGGCCACCTTGGGTCCGACTATAATCTCCCAATCCGCCAGAATCTGTGCCGATGCCGGATTATGTTTTCGAAATGTCTGCCGCGTGATCTGCGGCACCAGACTGCCCAGCGGGCGCGGGCCATAGACGTGGCGATCCGGTCCGGTCATATCCGTGCGCGTGTCGTCGTCCGCCATCGCCTCTGCCCGTGAGCTGTTACGTTGGTACGACCGCCACCGGCGACGGCTGCCGTGGCGGGCGGAGCCTGGCGAGACCCCCGACCCATACCGCGTCTGGCTGAGCGAGATCATGCTGCAGCAGACGACCGTCACCGCGGTCATACCTTATTATGAGCGGTTCGTAAGCCGCTTCCCGTCCGTGCAGGCGCTGGCGGCGGCGCCGCTGGATACGGTGCTGTCGGCCTGGGCCGGGCTTGGGTATTACGCGCGCGCTCGCAACCTGCATGCGTGTGCGCAGGTGGTGGCCGGGGCGGGCGGGTTTCCGGCCGATCTGGTGGGGTTGCAGGCGCTGCCGGGGATCGGCGCCTATACCGCCGCGGCGATCGGGGCGATCGCGTTCGGCATCCCGGCGGTGCCGGTGGACGGCAACGTGGAACGCGTCGTGTCGCGGGTGTTCGCGATCGAGGACCCTCTGCCGGCCGCCAAACCCGCGATGCGCGATGGCGCGGCCCGGTTGGGGGACGACCCGGTGGCCCGCGCTCGGCCGAGCGATTTTGCGCAGGCGCTGTTTGATTTGGGGGCGGGGGTTTGCACGCCGGCTGCGCCGGGGTGTGCGGTGTGCCCGTGGATGGAGCCGTGTGCCGCTCGGCGTTTGGGTATCCAGGCTTCGCTGCCGCGGAAGTCGCCGAAGAAGGACCGGCCGGTGCGCTATGGCGTGCATTTCTGGCTGACCGACGACTCCGGGTCGGTGCTGCTGCGGACGCGGCCGTATAAGGGGCTGCTGGGGGGGATGACCGAGTTGCCGGGGACGCAATGGCGGGACACCCCATGGACGGTGGAGGACGCCCTGCCCGACGCGCCGATGACGGTGGCGTGGCGTCCGGCCGGCCAGGTGCGCCACGGGTTCACCCATTTCGAACTGGTGCTGGACTTGCTGGCTGCGCATGTGCCGGTAGTCCAGGGGGAGGGGTTCGCGTGGCGGCTGGACGCGCTGGATGGGGTGGCACTTCCTTCGGTGATGCGGAAATGCGTGCGGATGGTTGGTGGGTGAGGGGTTGGGGCGGGGATTGTCGAGCGTGCCCGATCTGCGTTGCATAATTGTGCAAATAACGTTCCCCATTCCATGGAAACGCTCATTTGAGAATGTCAATCAGCCTCTCCAGAAGATGCGGAACATTATTCCCGAAGTACCATGCACTAAATCCGACGCCTATAAGGTAAGGAAGCTTCTTCCCGACTGCCTTACCTCCTTCTTCCACCATACCATTTATGAACACGTTGGCCTGCTTCAGCGCCCAAGAACCAAGCTTCGTGGTGATTTGCGAGATGCCATGCCAAGCTGCCTCGACGACTGAATGATCGGAACCTGACGATACCGCCAGCCGCATCTCTTCGATGGCCTGAAGCGTGCTAACCTGCCCCTCACTCGTTATTGGCAGTTCGTCCTCGGGCGGCCGATTGTGGCCAATGCCACCATGCTCGGGCGAGAATTTTCTAACGTCGGCCTCTAGTGCGTCCAAAGTGGCGATCAAAGCAGGCAGGACCTCAGCATGTGTAGACGCACTTTCCGAAATCTCTGGTCTTCTCTCCCACAGGCCCTCAAAGAGGGCCGCAACTTCTTCGATCACGTTTGAGGCAACGGCCGGACGGAACACTTTTGTCAATAGTTCTGTAGCTCGACCGCCATTGAAGAAGGTGCCTTGGCCGAATCCTGCGATACGCGGTTGGTTGGGGGCAAAAGTGCCGAGCATGCTGGTATTAAGGACGGCCGATGGCAGTGCGAGGCCGCTAAATCCGAAGTAAGTTCCGGTTGCAGGTACGTGTGTCGCCAGAAACCAAGCCAGCATGGTTTCCTTCTGTATACTAGATGACTGACTTCGCAGGTCGGTGAGCGTGATCCCGTTTGGGAATCGTGGGGTAAAAATCAGTGTAGGATCTGAAGACTCAGTGATAGGTATCCGTTGGTTCTCTGCTGTCGAATGACGCCTTCGCGGCCGCATTAAGTCCTTCTCTTCGTGCTCGCGATATACATCGACGTCGTTGATTCGAAACCAGTGGGTTGCCGTGTTCTCAAGTTCTCCAGCGATCTTATTCAGCAATTCGTTGCTTAAGATGTGAGAAAATCTCGCAGTGATAACATCCAACGCGTCAACGGGCTCTTCATCCGAATTTGCAAATGCATCAGGCGCTTCTTCATACTCGTTCGATAGCCAATATTGGTGATTTATGAGAAGCCTGTGGTCTTCAGGTGCGACATAGCGAGCCCGGAACCACGTGAGCAGTACGCGCCTTTGCTCCTCCGCATCCAGGTCGCGAACCTCGGCGTCATCCAAACCATCGTCGTTGGCGTGCGACATCTGCTTGCAACCTCGAAATCGTCGCCTAGCTGACGTTGTAGCTGCGGACGACGCTGCGTTGTGGCTTACCTTCCTCGATCCGCTTGCAGACCTCCTTCTGCTGGTGCAGCGATCCGGATCGGCTTGCGATCGAACTTCACACCCTTGGCTTTCGCATCGGACCGGCCGCGCGTAATGCGTGCCATGACCCGGTGACGTTCAAGTTTGGCAGCAATCCCGAGCATGGCAAGCACCACTTTCGCGAAATCAGACATGGTATCGAGACCGGCTCGGCGATCGAACGTAGATCCGCTCCGGCGCGTTGCGCATCGCGGGCGATCACCAGAAGGTCGGCCGTGTCGCGTGATGGGTGATCAGTGACGGGAATGATAACCAGGTCGCTGGCGTCGAGCTTGGCCATTTGTGCGTCACCCGGCCGCGCACGACCAACCTCCAGTAACACCATAACTGGTGAACATTCGCCGCCATTCAGCACCCATGGCCGACGAAGTCCAGAGCCTCCCTTGACTCAGCCCGAGCATCGCCAGACGACACCCTGAACAGCCTCCATTCAGGACCGAACCACCAAGCGTCCCGTCCCACATACAAACCAACCCAACCACCCAACCAGGACCCCCAATGACCCAACCCCCATGGCACGCCGACCCCCTGACCTGGGGCCACGGCCCCCGCGTCTTCGAGACCTTCCTCGAACCCACCTGCCCGTTCTCCGTCCGAGCGTTCGGCAAACTCGACGACCTGCTGGCCCACGCCGGGCCGGACCGGATCACCATCAAGATCCGCCTCCAATCCCAACCCTGGCACATGTATTCCGGCGTCATCGTCCGCTGCATCATCGCCGCGTCCACCCTCCCCACCGGCAAGGCAGCGGCGAAATCCGTCATGGCCGCCGTCGCCGCCCACCGCGAGGAGTTCGAGTTCGCCCACCACGCCGGCGGCCCCAACATGGACGCCACCCCCAACGACATCATTGCCCGCATCGAACGCTACAGCGGCATCGAACTCGCGCCGGCCTTCGCCATCCCCGACCTCGACCGCGAGATCAAATTTCACTGCAAATACGCCCGCCAGAACGGCATCCACGTATCGCCGACCTTCATGATCGACGGCCTGGTGCACCCCAATATCAGCAGCGGAGACTCCGTCGCCGACTGGTCGGCGCATCTGCTGAAGGACTGAACCCCGCTCTTTTCCCGGCCGGCAAACCGTGGTCTGCTCACCCCCGCATCTTTGCAGGGGAGAAAACGCAATGTTCAGTCACGTCGCGATCGGCAGCAACGACATCGCCCGATCGAGGAAGTTCTACGACGCTCTGTTCGCCGCGGTCGGCGGCAAGCCGGGCAGGGACGATCCCCAGGGCCGGTTGCTGTACCTGCACAACGGCGGTGTCTTGTTGATCACCAAGCCCATCGACGGCCAGGCGGCGACCCATGCCAACGGCGGCACCATCGGCTTCGCGGCGGCAAGTCCGGAGCAAGCCAAGGCCTGGCACGATGCCGGGGCCGCGAACGGCGGCACGTCGATCGAGGACCCACCCGGCGTCCGCCAGGGCGGCGGCGGCGCCATGTATCTCGCCTACCTGCGTGATCCCGACGGCAACAAACTGTGCGTGATGCATCGCATGCCGGCGGCCTGACCGCCTCGGGCTGGTCAGCGGCAGGACCGGCAGTTGATCGGTGGCGCAAGAAGCCGGGAGATTGTGGCGACACGCTCCCGGACAACAATGATGTTGCAGGCTCTGCCGGGGATCGGTGCTTACGCCGCCGCGGCGATCGCGTTCGGCATCCCGGGGGCGCCGGTGGAGGAAGCCCTGATCGACGCGCCGATGACGGTGGCGTGAGGGGGATTTTTGACGTCCAAATGGGGGACTGAGTGTTGGATTCCGACCGGGGGGCCGCCATCCCGATTGCGTAAGGCACGGAATGATCGGTAGGCTTAGCGGACGCACCCTTATTGCAGGAAATCCGATGTCCCTCGATCCGAACCGGCTGATCCTGACCGGCGAAAACCCCTTCATCCGCCTGAGCGACACCGATGGCGGCGCGATCACCACCAACGCGAGTTTCTGGCGCATCCTGGTCTCGCCCGCTGGCCCTGGTCACGTGCTGTACCTGAAGAGCGATCTGACCCAGGACCGGTGGAAGATCTACGCCGACAACATCGCCATGGCGCGCTGGCTGCAGAAGACCGTCCAGGGCATGCTCAACGACGAACTGGCGGATACTTCGATTCCGGTGACCGAGGCGGTGTTCGACAAGTCGGGCGATGCGCGCGATTTCTGGACCGAACGGGCCGTCTCGCACGATGAGGAGGTCACGCTGACCTGGTATGACATCGGTGAGCCGCTGCTGATCCACACCGAGCCGGGTCCGCCGCCGGCCCGCAAATACGGTGTTTGCACGGTGCTGATCCCGGCGCTCGGGGCACGCTTGACGGTCAACGGGGTTCAGGCGAAGGGCCGCCCGTTTCCGACGCAGCGCGAGGGCCGGCCGTTCAGCACGTGCGCCCTGGCGTTCTCCGAGAGCTGGACCGAGACGCGCTGATACGTTCGGTGGTGGCGGTTGGGACTTGTTGCTGGGAGCGAGCTTTGTTGGTGCGCGGCCCGTTTCTCGATAGAACCTTTTAACACACGTAGGTTGGAGGCTGCGGAGGGACGGCGCCGCGTCGAAATTTAAGATTGCGGGTTTACGGGAAGGTATGACCGTAATGAAGACAAACCAATCGGTCTCTTGGCTGCTGCCTACAGACTTCTTCGTATCCGGTTATGGCAGCGGCCGTTGACGTTGACACATCGGCCTTGTCTTGGGCCAGCGAAGTCTGGGCCACCTGATCCAGAACCTTACTGGGGCGGACTGACGCCGGGCCATGGCGAATCACACAACGAATCAAGAGTCGACGGCAACGCCGGCTGGTATTGGACGAATGGCAGAACCGTCTTCCTGCTCCGTAAGCACTCAAGCGTTCGGACAAAAGTCACGAAAATAAAGAAATTCGGGCTAGAGCGTTTTGTTTGATCGCATGATTCACGCGCTCTGGACGTTCCGCCCAGCGCGATCATGCTCTAATCCGAAGATGTGACCGTAATGTAGCGGTGATGCCCTACCGTCATCGATGATGCGTGGAATGTCCGGATTTTCCGGCGCGTCGACACATCGATGCGCCGGGCTACAATCCCAGCCAGCGCCGCAGCCGAGACAATCGACGGGCGCCTGGTTCGGCTGGTGGGAGCGTCTGAAAAGCCGGCTGATTCAGGGCCAGATAATCCATTCCGGATGGTGCGCGCTGCGTCTGAATTCCAGTGGGCCAGACATCAAGCGCGGCACGACAGACTGCTTCCCATCCAATAGGGTTATAATCGAGACGACCCTCCACCGGCGCGAAGTGGTCGATGTATCCAACAATCAGGTTGGGTGTCTTTCTGACCGCGGTGAATGGCAGGCGCCCCTCGGCGGCGTGCTGCACGTAGCACAGGACACCGTTGCCGAGGCGACCGATCGCATCGGCCAGAGCACATTGCATGCCGTCATCGACGATGTGGTCATATGTCCGGTAGACAAACAATTTCTCACCCAGCGCCAAGTCATGGAGCAACTTATCCCTGAGAAATCCCATGCTTTTGGCGAGTGCCGCTTTTGCCTGCGCGGCCGGAACCTTATCTTGTTCCATGCCGGAGTGATCCATGTACATGCCATAGGTCGTCTGGGTGTATCCCCAATCCGACCCGGTAAGCGCGCGCAATTCAAGGGCGGCTTCGTCCTCGACCCCTGCGAATCCGGCTTCCAGACCACGCAGCAGGTTGTCAGGACTGATGCTTGCCCATCGCAGCAAGCCCAGCGGCTCCAGGTGAAGTGAACGCTGCCAATAGCCGAACTCGCAGCCAAAGCTCCATCCGTTCAGGTTAAGGCTGCCCCCGCCCAAACTCTCGAATTGTTCGGCAATCGTTTTGGCGGAGGTAATCATCGATATTCGATTATCTATCGTGCAACGAAAAAACGCAACGTCCTGGGCATGACGTATCCCATCTTGTCCCACCGGCACGGGTCGTGTCATTGGCGTGGCCGAAAGCCGGATGGGCCAGCAAAGGACGTTGCCAGTCCCCGGCCGGCAAGCGGGAGAACCGAGACATGAAAAAGCTGATCAACGATCCGCGCCACGTGGTGCGGGACATGCTGGAAGGGCTTGCGGACCTGTATCCGGGCCTGGCCCTGCTCGACGCAGAGGACGTGATCGTGCGATCCGATCTTCCACCGCCGCCAGCGCGTCCGGTCGCGGTGCTGTCCGGCGGTGGCAGCGGCCATGAACCGGCCCATGCCGGCTATGTCGGGGCCGGCATGCTGAGCGCGGCGATTGCCGGGGACGTGTTCACCTCGCCCAGCGTGGATGCCGTGCTGGCGGCGATCCGAGCGGCTGGGGGGCCGGCGGGCGCGGTGCTGATCGTCAAGAACTATACGGGCGACCGGCTGAATTTCGGCCTCGCGGCGGAACTGGCAACGGCTGACGGCATACCGACCCGGGTTGTCGTGGTGGCCGACGACGTTGCCCTGCACGACACGGTCGAACCGTCTCGCCGCCGTGGCATCGCGGGCACCGTGCTGGTGCATAAGGTGGCCGGTGCGGCGGCGGCGGCCGGCCTGGCATTGGACGCGGTGGTCGCCGAGGCGAATTTGGCCGCTTCGGCGCTCGGCACGATGGGGGTCGCGCTCGGCGCGTGCATCGTGCCGGCCGCCGGAAAGCCCGGCTTCTCGCTCGGCGACGATGAGATGGAGCTTGGCCTTGGCATCCATGGCGAGCAGGGGGTGCGCCGCGTGCCGCTGCAGGCGGCGGATGCCGTGGTGGATACCATCATCGCTACGCTGATCGCCCAGATGGGCCTGCAAACGGAGCGTGTTGCGCTGCTGGTGAACGGCCTGGGCGGCACGCCGCCCATGGAACTGGCGATCGTCGCTCGCCGTGCGCTTGCCGTCCTGCGGAGCCGCGGTATCCGTGTGGAGCGCGCCTGGGCTGGGAACTTCATGACGGCGCTGGAAATGCCGGGATGTTCGCTGAGTCTGATGGTGGTGGACGATGCGCGGTTGAAACGGCTTGATGTCCCGGTCGACGCTCCGGCGTGGCCGGGCGGCGGGCGCGTCGGTCAGCGTCGTGTTGTCGCTTCCGCGGTCAGCGATCCGGCTGTCGAAGCTCCGGCGGATGCGGTGAACGGAGCCGCCGGAAATGGCGTGCGGCGTGCGGCGCTGGCCGCCGCGAGCGCATTGGAGCGGGAAGAAGCGGCCCTGACGGATCTGGATAGCCGAGCCGGCGACGGCGACCTGGGCATCAGCATGGTGCGTGGTGCGACGGCCATTCGCGCGATGCCGGAGGCGGCCTGGCGGCAACCCGTTACGGCCCTGACGGCGATGGCCAACGTCGTGCGGCGCGCGATCGCGGGAAGCTCGGGGCCATTTTACGCGACTGCGCTGTTGCGGGCCGCGCGTGAACTCGGGTCCGGGCCGGTGACGGCCGAGGCGTGGGCACGCGCCTTTGCCGGCGCCGTTGCCAGCGTGGGCGCGTTGGGTGGGGCGAAACGCGGTGATCGGTCCATGCTGGACGCGTTGGAGCCGGCGCATGAGGCGTTCAGTGCGGCCGTGGCGGAGGGGGCGACGTTACCGGAAAGCTGGAAGCGCGCGCTCGCGGCGGCCGAGGAAGGAACGGCGGCGACGGCGGCCATGCACCCGCGGGTTGGTCGGGCTGCTTATCTCGGAGATCGCGCGATCGGTGCCCCGGATGCGGGTGCGACGGCCGTGGTGGTGTGGATGCGGGGCATTGCGGCGGCGTTCGACTAGGCCGGGACCCGTCGCAGCCGGCGGGCCGATTGCCTATTCCGGGTTCTCGCGCTCATAGTGTCGGCAGGCCCGGGCGTTCGCTCGTTTTTCCGGATGGTCACGCTCAATCACGTCAACAATGAAGGCAGAAGTCCATGGAATTTGGTGCATCGATCTTCTTCACCGACTACTCGATTTCCCCGACCGAACTCGCCGTCGCGCTGGAGGAGCGCGGGTTCGATTCACTGTGGGTGGCGGAGCATTCGCACATCCCGGTGCCTCGGCGCACGCCGCCGCCGGGCGGTGGCGAACTGGCGAAGCGCTATTACGACGTGATGGATCCGTTCGTTACGCTGGGCGCAGCGTCCGCGGTGACCAAGACGCTGAAGCTGGCGACTGGAATCTGCCTGGTGATCCAGCGGGATACGATCCAGACGGCGAAGTCGGTTGCCTCGATCGATCAGGTCAGCGGCGGGCGGTTCCTGTTCGGCATCGGCGGCGGTTGGAATGCCGAGGAGATCGAGGCCCACGGCACGGTGTTCGCCACCCGCATGCAGAAGATGCGGGAGCAGATCGAGGCGATGAAGGAGATCTGGACCAAAACGACGGCGGAATATGAGGGCCAGATCGTCAAGGTGCCGTCGATGCAGACCTGGCCGAAGCCGACGCACAAACCGTATCCGCCGATCCTTGTGGGTGGTGCGTTTCCGTGGGCGGCTCGGCGGGCGGTCCGTTACGGCGACGGCTGGTTCCCGAATGCGACCAGCGGCAATCCGGAAGACTACATGCCGGCGTTTCAGAAGATGGCGGCCGAAGCCGGGCGGGGTTCGTTGCCGGTGACGATCGGTGGCGCGCCGGAAGATGCCGGCAAACTGAAGCGGTTCCGCGAGTTGGGCGCGGTGCGGGTGAACGTCAGCCTGCCGGCCGAGGGGCGGGATCAGATCCTGCCGATCCTGGACCGTTGGGCGGCTCTGAGGGGTCAGGTGAACGCCTGAGGCATCCTCTATCGTCATGGCCCGGCGTGTCCGGGCCTACGCTTCCAGCACGTGCGGCGATAGA
>NZ_LMUJ01000013.1:40928-124493 GCF_009765975.1 Acidisphaera sp. S103
TTCGCGATGGTCCTCGGCGTTGTCGCTCGGCTGGTAGCCGATGACGGCCCAGTTGGGATCGTGGGTTTTGAGGCGGGTGTTGTTGGAATAGCCGTTGACCACCATGCAGCCGGGATCGGGGTAGCGCAGCGACACGTCGACCAGATGCGCGACGTCCCTCGGGCTGAGCCACGTGGCGAGTGAGCGCTGGTCGATCGGCAGGGTGCGATAGGTGCCGATGCGCAGCGAGACCGATCTTATGTCGTGACGATCGTAGTAGTTGCGCAGCATGGTCTCACCCAGAACCTTGAACACACCGTACAGGCTGTCAGGGCGGGGCGGCAACACGGGCGAAACGGATTCGGTGATGGGGTAGCAGCCGAAGGCATGGTTACTGCTGGCGAAGACGATGCGTTCGACGCCGGCGAGCCTCGCTGATTCGAAGACGTCGAACAGGCCGCGGGCGTTGACGCGGAACAACGATTCCAGGTCGTAATTGCCGATCATGCCGGCCAGGTGGACGACGGCTTTCACGCCCTGCATCATGTTCTCGATGGCGGGGCGGTCAGTGACGTCGGCGACGATGGCCTCTTCGTTGTTGGTCAGGTTCTGGATCGGCTTGATGTCGGTCAGGCGCAGATGGCGCCAGTGGGCGCGCAGGCCGTCACGCAGCGCGGTGCCAATGGCACCGGCGGCGCCGGTGATCAGGATGCGGTCGGTCTCCGGATTGATCATGGATGTTCTCCTTTGACGAAACCGTAGCAGATCGGAGCCGATTTATCGAACGGCGCGGGCGCGCAGGCGAGGGCCCTCGATATTCGGCAGGAAAGCAGTCAGCAGCCCGATCACCGGCAGGACGGAGCATACCCGGTAAACGAACTCGATGCTTGTCCAGTCGGCCAATGCACCCAGCACCGCGGCCCCCACGCCGCCCATGCCGAAGGCGAAGCCGAAGAACAGGCCGGAGACCATGCCGACACGGCCGGGCATCAGTTCCTGGGCGTAGACGACGATCGCCGAGAAGGCCGAGGACAGCACCAGCCCGATGATGACGCTGAGGCAGATCGTTCCGGTCAAGCCGACATAGGGCAACACCAGCGTGAACGGCAGGACGCCCAGGATGGAGCACCAGATGACCAGCCGGCGGCCGAACCGGTCGCCGATCGGCCCGCCGATCACGGTGCCGGCCGCCGCGGCGGCGAGGAAGACGAACAGGTCGATCTGCGCGGCCTGGGTCGACAGTTGGAAGTGGTGCATCAGGTAGAAGATGTAGTAGCTGGTGATACTGGCCAGATAAAAATACTTGGAGAAGATCAGCGTCAGCAGGACGGTGATCGCCTGTCCGACCTGGCGGCTGGACAAAGAGGCATGCCGGGTGGGGGCCTTGCGGCTGGGTGCGCGTGCGTGGCCGTTGCTCTTGTACCAGTGGCCCAGCATCGTCAGGATGCCCATGCCACCGAGTGCCGCCAGCGCGAACCAGGCGATGCTGCCTCGCCCGTGCGGCAGGATGAAAAACGCCGCCAGCAGCGGTGCCAGCGACTGGCCAAAATTGCCGCCGACCTGGAACACGGATTGCGCCAGGCCGTGTTGGCCTCCGGATGCCAGACGCGCGATGCGGGATGATTCGGGATGGAAGATGGACGAGCCCATGCCCAGCAGCCCCGCCCCGAGCAGCAGGAAGGCGTAGCTGGGTGCGAGCGACAGAGTCACCAGCCCGATCAGCGTGAGTCCCATGCCGACCGGCAGCGAGTAGGGTTGCGGCCGGCGATCGGTGTAAAGGCCGATCACGGGCTGCAGCAGCGAGGCGATGATCTGGTAGGTCAGGGTCAACAGTCCGATCTGCCCGAAGCTGAGATCGAAGCCACCTTTCAGGATGGGATAGATCGCCGGCAGCAGCGCCTGCATCATATCGTTGAGGAAGTGGCAAAAACTGATCGCCCCCAGGACGGGAAACACGGCTGTGCTTGTCTTGGACGGGACCGCGATGGTCTGACTCACTGAACGACACCTTTCCTCGCCCCACTGGACATGTCCGGCGGAGATTTCGCAGCGTACGACGACAGATAGATTAGGTGCGGGAACGAAACCCACGCGGCGCAGCATACGAGAATCGGCCGGGTGCCGAAACCCCCGATAGGCTCCGCGGACGCATCGTTGCCATGCGTACGAAAATTCACGCGGCCGGGCTTCGGACTCGTGGCGAAATAATCGTATCGTTTGGCGAGCACCGCCAACCTTCCGTCGTCATGGCGGGCGAAGGGCCGCCATCCACGACTTGTTTGTGCGGGCCTCAGAAAAGGCGTGGATGGCAGGCCTGTGCCTGCCGTGACGGGATTGGGCGACATTGCCGATATCGAAGCACTTGTTGATCAACGGCCTTTAGTCCGGTCTCGTTATAAATTTCCAGCCATGAAGGGTGCATAAATTCAATTTTATGGCGAGACAATCCGGCATCCCACGCGGGCGTGTGTTTTGCTTTTCTTCCATTCCACGCTATGGTGTTGCGAGCACGGCGCCTGGCAACACGCCGGCATGGGTATTTTATTGCGCGTTGCCGCCGGACCACGATTTTGTGATCGGCCTCGACAAGAAGCGAAATCGCGACCACTTCGACAGAAAAAGCGTTAGGAGGGCGGAACGTGCGCATGAAGTTCATACAAATGGCTTCGGGGGCGATCCTTGCGGGATCGATGTTGGCGACCCTGCCCTCGAGTGGCGTCGCGCAATCGGCGGCCAATGGCTGTCCCGGAGACAATGGCGGCATTACCCTGTCGCCGGGGTTCTGCGCGACGATTTTCGCCGATAAGCTGGGGCATCCGCGGCATCTGGTGGTTGCTCCCGATGGGGTGGTCTATGCCAACACCTGGAGCGGGCGGTATTACCACAACGATGCGCTGCCGCCGGGCGGGTTCCTGATCGCGCTGCGCGACACGAAGCATAGCGGGCAGGCGGACGAGGTCGTGCGGTTCGGACCGACCGCGGCGGACGGCGATCACGGCGGGACCGGCATCGCGATCTACAAGGATTACATCTACGCCGAAACGAATGACAAGATCGTTCGCTATCCGCTGCCGAAGAGCGGGATCGCGCCGACGGGCAACGCGGAGATAGTGGTGTCCGGTCTGCCGCTGACCGGCGATCATCCGATGCATCCCATCGCGATCGACAAGCAGGGCAATATGTATGTGGACCTGGGGTCGGCGACGAATGCCTGCCAGCCGCAGAACCGCATTCCGCATGTGCCGGGGACCCAGCCGTGCACGGAGAAGGAAACCCGAGCGGGGACCTGGCAGTATGACGCGAACAAGCTGGATCAGCATTTCTCGGCGGCGGATCGTTTTTCCACCGGTTTGCGTAACGGTGAGGGGATTTCCTTCGATTCCGCCGGACGGGTTTTCGCGACCCAGCACGGGCGGGACCAATTGTTCGAGAATTGGCCGGAACATTACACGCAGCCGCAGGGCGCCAACAACCCAGCCGAGGAGCTGGTCGAGTTGCGGCGCGGGGCGGATTTCGGCTGGCCGGAATGCTACTATGACTACGACCAGAAGAAGCTGGTGCTGGCGCCGGAATATGGCGGCGACGGCGGCAAGAAGATTGGCGTCTGTGCGCAGCGGCAGGAGCCCGTGGCGGCATTCCCGGGGCACTGGGCGCCCAATGATATGCTGATCTATGAAGGGTCGCAGTTCCCGTCGGCGTATAAGGACGGGGCGTTTATCGCCTTCCACGGGTCGTGGAACCGGGCGCCGGCGCCTCAGGGCGGTTATAATGTCGTGTTCCAGCCGTTGGCGGACGGAAAAGCCTCCGGCCCGTTCGTGGTGTTCGCCGATGGGTTTGCTGGCGCCATCAAGGAACCCGGCCAAGCGGCGCATCGGCCTACGGGGCTGGCGATTGCGCCGGATGGATCGATGTATATTGCTGACGACAAGGGCGGGCGGATTTGGCACGTCACGTATCATGGCAACAAGGCCAGCGGGATCGCGGTGGCGGCGGCCTCTCCGCCCAGCGGCCAGGCTGCGGGTTCGGGGAATGCGACGGCGCCGGAAGACTACAGCACGCTGCCGACCCCGCCGGGTGGGTCACCTGACCAGGTGCAGCTTGGCGACCGGATTTTCCACGGACAGGTTGCCGGGGGGACATGCACTGGATGCCATGGGACCGATGGGAAGGGCTCCGCGCTTGGGTCCGACCTGACCAGTGGCAAGTGGCTGTGGGGGGATGGCAGCGTCCAGGCGATCGTCAAGACGATCAACGACGGCGTGCCGAAGCCGAAGGACCATACGGGTGCGATGCCGCCGAAGGGGGGTGCGCAGCTGTCCGAGGCTGATGTCACCGCGGTGGCGGATTACGTTTGGGCGATCGGCCATCGCAAGGCGCATTAAGATCCGGGTCAGCCCATCATTGTCCCGGTGCCGGGCCATGATGGGCTGAAAGTCGCTATCGATCGCCGGTCACGCGCCAGATCACATCGCCCACGTCGTCGGCCATGAGCACGGCGCCGTCGGGACCGATCGTGACACCGACCGGACGCCCGTAGGACACTTTTTCATCCGGGGCGAGGAAGCCGGACAGAATATCGCGCGCCGGGCCGGACGGGCGGCCGTTCTGGAACGGCACGAAGACCATCTTGTAGCCGCTGAGCGTGCTGCGGTTCCACGAGCCATGCTGGCCGATGGCCATGCCGTCCGGAAAGCCGGGCAGCGTGCCGGCGGGCAGCCAGCACAGACCCAGCGACGCGGTGTGCCCGCCCAGCGCGTAGTCCGGCGTGAGGGCTGTTGCGACCGCGGCCGCGTCTTGCGGCACCCGGTCGTCCACCGTTTGCCCCCAGTAGCAGTAGGGCCAGCCGTAGAAGCCTCCGTCACGCACCGAGGTCAGATAGTCGGGCGGGGTCTCGTCGCCCAGGCCGTCGCGTTCGTTGACAACCGTCCACAGAGCCCCGGTGGTGGGCTCCCACGCCATGCCCACAGGGTTGCGCAGGCCGCCGGCGAAGGTGCGGCCGTTGCCTGTGGCGAGATCCAGCTCGTAGATGAGGGCTCGGCCTTCCTCGGCTTCCACGCCATTGTCGCCGATGTTGCTGGAGGAGCCGACGCCGACGTAGAGCTTCGTGCCGTCGTGGCTTGGCAGCAGGCTGCGGGTCCAGTGGCCGCCGGGCTTGAACGTGGTCAGCCTGCGGCCGGGTCCGGTGATACGGGTGGCGCCCGGCGTGTAGGGAAAGGCGACCACGCCGTCGGTGTTGCCGACGTAGAACGTGTTGTTCAGCATCGCCATGCCGAACGGCTGGTTCAGGTTTTCCAGGAATACCTCCTGGATTTCGGCGACGCCGTCGCCATCGGCGTCGCGCAGCAGGGTGATGCGGTTGGCGCTGACGCCCACGGCACCGGCGCGCTTCATCGTCGCGGTCATGGCATAGTCGAAGATATTCCGCATGACGGCGCGGGGGACGTTGGAGGACTCGGCGACCAGCACATCGCCGTTGGGCAGTATGTGGATCCAGCGCGGATGCTTGAGACCGGTGGCGAAGGCGTTGACCTTCAGCCCCGGCGCCGCGACGGGTTTCTGGTTCGGCGCCCAACCCTGGGCGGTGGGCATCTTGAGTGTCGGGATGGCGCCCTGCGGCTTCGCGACGGGGATCGCGGGGGCGCTGCCCCATGCCGGTTGGGGCGTGCCGCCCGAGGTTCGTCGTATCCAGAGCGCTATAGCGCCAATCACCGCGACCACGCGGGCGAAAATGCTCGAGAAGCTCATTTGCGACATTTCTCCATGGTTATGCACATGGTAGCCGAGGCCAGCCCGGGTTGAAACCGAGCATGTGGAGATTGCTAATGGGAACGAACGCTGCATGATGGGACATGGCCGACGGACCGGGGGACTGGTTCCGATAATATAACGACATGGCGGAAGGAAACGATGATGACCGTTGCTCGTGATCTTGCGGATTTCCTGGTGGG
Organism: Acidisphaera sp. S103; assembly: GCF_009765975.1. Taxonomy (GTDB): domain Bacteria; phylum Pseudomonadota; class Alphaproteobacteria; order Acetobacterales; family Acetobacteraceae; genus Rhodopila. The sequence continues at coordinate 46,856 of NZ_LMUJ01000013.1, forward strand.
AACATCCACGGAGGATCTGCCGCCGCAGGCCATGCGGCATGCCGCCATGATCATCGCCAGCACCATCGCCAGTGCGGCGTACGGTACCCAAATCCAGTCCGCACGCATTATCCGCGACCTGACCCGTGAGCAGGGCGGACGGCCCGATGCGTCGTTATGGTTCGATGCCGGGGCAAGGTTGCCTGTTGCCGAGGTGGCTCGGGCGAATGCCATGCTCAGTGACGCGGCGGCGTCCGACGACAGCGACCTGCGCAACATCGTCCATGCGGGCACGCCGCTGACCGCCACGGCGCTGGCGTTCGCGGAGCGTATCGGTGCCACCGGCCAGGATGTGCTGACCGCCATTGTGCTGGGCTACGAAGCCGCCGGGCGGATCAGTGAGGCGATCACGCCCGGCTTTCGTGCGCGGGGATTTCATGGCTGCCTCGGCGCGGTGTTCGCGGCCGCGGTCGCGGCGTCGCGTTTGTTGCGCCTGAGCGCCGAACAGACGGCACAGTCGATCGCGATCGCGGCGACCTCGATCGGTGGCCTGGCAACGGCGGCCGATACCAGCGTGGCGCGCGAATATCATGCCGGTCTTGCGGCGCAGCTTGGTGTCAACGCGGCACTGGCGGCGCAACGCGGCTATCTGGCGGAAGAACGCATTCTGGAAACGTTTCAGGGCTTCTTCGAGGCATTCGGCGGCGTGGATGGGGCGACAGCTGCCGGCGTCGCGACCCGCGATCTGGGCCAGAGCTGGGATATCGTGACCGACATGGCGATCAAGCTGGTGCCGGGTGGCCATCCTTACCATGCATTCGGGGAGGCGGGCGCCAACGCGGCGCGGGATGGCAACATCGCCGCATCCGACGTCGATACCATCACCATCTGCCGCCCGGGCTTCACCAAATTGAGCGGACCGCTGCATCCCACCGACCTGATCGGCATGGCGCACAGCCCGGCCTATTTCGTTGCCGCGGGCGTTGCCGACCATGCGTTTTCCTGGGTGCATGCGAGCGATGCCAAGATCGCCGATCCGGTGATCCATGGGCTGATCGACAAGGTCCGCGTCGGTGCGCAGCCGACCGAGGACGCCGCCCGCTACAGGCAGGGTGCAACCGTTACCATTCGGACCCGGGACGGACGGACGTCGACGAGCACGGTGTTTTTGCCGAAAGGGGCGGGGGCTCTCGGGATCGCCTGGGACGATATCGATGCGAAGTATCGCACGCTGGTTCCGGCGGCCGGCCTGCCCGCGGACAAGATTGAGGCCAGCCTGGCCTTGATCCATGATTTCCACCGGGTCACCGACGTTTCGTCGCTGACCGGTCTGTTACGTTAGAGCGCTTACAAGCTGACTGTGAACAGTCAGCGCGCTCTAACTCTTTGCTTGATCGCGTGATTCACGCCCTGTTGGCGTTCCGCCCAGGGCGACCACGCTCTAGCGCCGAGCCAATGTTCCGACGCGGCGGAGGACGACGTCGAGGCATCCGACGATGGTCATGACGACGGCGAGACCGGCGAAAACCTGTGTCATATCCAGCATTTCCTTGCCGTAGACGATCAGGTAGCCAAGTCCGCTGTCGGAACCCAGATACTCGCCGATGACCGCGGCGGCGAAGGCATAGCCCACGGCCAGCCGCAGCCCGGCGACGATCCAGCCGATCGCCTGTGGCAGATGCACGTGCCACAGCAAGGCCAATCCCCGGCCTCCGAGGATCCTTGCATTCGCAACCAGCAATCCGCTGCCGGAACGGATGCCGGAATAGACCCCGAAAAAGATGAAGAAGAACACGACCGAGGCCGCCAACACCACCTTCGACGACAGGCCGAACCCGAACCAGGCGATCAGCAGCGGCGCGAACGCCAGCCGTGGCAGCGCATTGCCTACCGTCATCAACGGCAGAAGCGCTCGGCTGATAGCGTTGTTGAGTCCGCAGGCCAGGCCGAACACGGCGCCCAGAACGGAGCCTATGACAAGGCCCAGCAGGGCTTCCTGCGCCGTGATCCAGACATTTTCCGCCAGATCTCCGCTGGCGATCCATTCCCAGATCAGACTCACCACCGCCACGGGGCTGCTGATGAAGAACCGGTCGCCCAGGCCAATGGCGGGCAGAAATTGCCACAGTGCCAGAAGCGCGACGCTGACCAGCACACGTTCGATAACGACGCGCATCAGAACACGCGCCAGTGGGAGCCGCGCCGTTCCAGCGGGGCCAGCACCAGGAAATCCACGATGACCACGATCGCGGCGGCGAAAAACAGGCCGGCCATGATCCAGTCGGGTTTTACCGCGGACTGGCCGGCTGCGACGATCCAGCCGAGGCCCTCGGTGGCACCGAGCAACTCGCAGACGATCGCGGCGGTGAAGGCGTGGCCGATGCTGTTGCGCATCGCACTGACGATCCAGACCAGGGCCGCCGGAATGTAGACGTGGCGCGCCAGGTCGCGCTGATTGGCGCCCATCACCCTGGCATTGTCGACAATGGTGCGATCGACTTCCTTCAAGCCGGTGTACAGATTCAGCAGCGTAATGGCGAATACCGCCAGCAGCACCAGCATCATTTTCGACAGCAGGCCGATGCCGAACAGCAGCACCGCGAACGGCGCCAGGATCGCGCGCGGGGCGGCGTTCAGCACCACCACCATCGGATCGCACAGTTCCGCCACGCGGGGAAAGAAGAAAAAGCCGAACGCGACCGCCATCCCCGCCAGTGTGCCGGCAGTGTAGCCGACCACCACCTCGATCACGGTGACCTCCACGTGGCGGAGGATGAAACCGGTGCGTATCCAGTCCCATATCAGGGCAGCGACCGTGGTGGGGCGGCTGAGGTAGCGGGGGTCGGCGAGGCCGAAATCGGTCGCCCCTTGCCATGCCAGCAACAGCATAATCAGGATCAGCCAGGGGCTGGCCGCCCCCAGGACTTGGCGTAGCCTAGCCATGCGCCCGTTGCGCCGCGTAGCTTCGGGCCACTTCTTCGCGCAATGCCTCCCAGATTTCCTCGTGCAGCGCGCGAAAACGTTCTTCGAAACGAATCTCGTTGACGTTGCGCGGGCGGCCCAGGTCGATCTGAAATTCCTTTTTCACCCGTCCCGGGTTGGACGTCAGCACGACCACGCGGTCGGCGAGCGCGATGGCTTCCTCCAGATCGTGGGTGACGAACAGCACCGTCTTGCGGTTCTGCCGCCACAGTTCCAGCAACTCATTCTCCATCAGGTTGCGGGTTTGCACGTCCAGGGCGGAGAAGGGTTCGTCCATCAGCAGAATGCGAGGGCCATAGACGAAGGTCGCGGCCAGGGCGACGCGCTTGCGCATGCCGCCGGACAGTTGGTGGGGAAAGTTTCGTTCGAAACCAGACAGTCCCACGCGCGACAGCCAATCGCGCGCGAGGGCGGCGTGATCGCCGGGCAGGCGGCGGAATACCAGTGGCAGTTCCACGTTGGCCTGCACGGTCTTCCACGGCAGCAGGGCGTCCTTCTGGAACAGGTAGCCCACGTCCTGGCGCACCGTATTCCGGACTCGTTCGCCATCGATACTGATCAGGCCCTCGGTCGGGGTGTCCAGCCCGGAGATCAGATTGAGCAAGGTCGACTTGCCGCAGCCGGAGGGGCCGACAACGGCAACGAATTCGCCTTCATTCACCGTCAGGTCGATGTCCTGCACGGCGGTGAACTCGGCGCGGCCAGACTGGGACGGGAAGCGCCTGGCGATATGGTCGAGCACGATCAGCGGGTCGGTCATGCCCCGGCCTGGACGGCGTGGATGAACCGGTTGTCGATCATGTCCGCCGGTTCTATTCCGCCTTTGCCGAGTTTCAGGTCGGTCATGTCCTTGATCATGGCGACCACTGTCGACAGCGGTATTTCGCCGTCGGGCGCGAATGCCTTGGCGGTCAGGTCGATGGCGCCAACCAGGCTGTCCACCTGGAATTCCGCCGGCAGGATTTTCGCGACGGTTTCCGGCGGGGTGGCGCGGACCGTCTTGATTGCCTTGCGCACCGCGGCGGTCACCTTCAGCACCACGAAGGGTTCCTGTTCGCAGTAGGCGTGCGAGGTCAGCATCCCCGGTCCCAGGTAAGGATGGCCGTAGATTTGGTCGACAGCTTTTTCCGAGGTGACATCCTGCAGCAGCACGGCGCTGCCTTCCTGGATCAGTTGCGTGCCGGTCATCACCGATGTGGTCAGCACATCCACGCGCTTCTCACGCATCGCCGGCAGGAAGCCGGTGCTGCCGCCGACGCCCAGCCATTTCACGGCGCTTTGCTCGACGCCGAAGTATTTGGCGACGCGCAGCGACACCACATGGCTGGCGGACCCGAAGCTGGTGAAGCCCCAGGACAGGCCTTTGACGTCCTTGACGCTTTTGACCGTGTTGGCGAGGTCTTTGCGCACGACGACCAGGAACACGGGTGTGGGCAGGATGTTGTCGATCAGAACCACGTCGCGTCCCTGGCTGTGTGCTCGGACCGCGTTCTCGAAATAGCCGTGCGCCATGTCGACCCGGCCGCTTGCCAGGGCCAGCAGCCATTCGCTGCCGCCGCCGAACGGTGTGACCTCTACGGTGATGCCGTCAGCCTTCAAGGCATCGAAATATCCGGCATATTTGGCATACCAGACCGCGAGGTGGGTGACGTCGGCCACCCCGCCCACGGCGAGCCTGACGGTGCGGGTTTGTCCGGCCGGCAAGGGCGCGGGATGAAAGTCCTGCGCCAGGGCGTGGCGGGCGATCAACCCGGCGGGCAGCAGGCTGAGGAGCGTGCGGCGGCGTAACGATTGTCCGCTGATGAGCATCGGCCTTTTCCCTTATTGGTGGGTTGGCATCGTGGCGGCCGTTATGGAATTTGTGATATACGTCATGTTCGTCCCCAGCTTATTTTCTTGCCTGAATGGTAGGGCCAGCCTGGAGGCAGAGTCCACCCGTGCGGGCGATCGGTGAGGATCGGATACGTTGCAGAAAGCGGCGCGTTTTGCGATTGGGGGGTGCTTAGTGCGCCGCACTGGTAACGATCAGCTTCACGCCGAGCACTTCCTGTGCGGTGGGCGTGCGCGGTGCCGCGCCGGTGCCGGTCAGTGACAGCCGCACGGACACGCGGCCGTCGCGGATCGCGTCCGTCGGCAAAGGCAGCGTGTACGTTCCGGCGTCCTGTCCGATACGCACGCCGAAGGGGGAAATGGCGCCCAGTTCCTGGCCGGCGGCGGTTGTAACATCGACCTCCTGCCCGCGGCCGATTGGACCGAGCTGGACCTGGAGCCAGGCGGTCTCACCTGTGCGGAGCGGATGCGGTAGGACGAGCGTCAGGTCCTGTGCCGACGCCGCGTGGCCGGTCAGCGCCAGTAGCGCGACAGCGATGACGGCCGGACGCATCGCTTCCTATGGCGCCCCCACCGAAACGGCCTTGAGCACCGGTGCGTGCTCACCCTGTCCCTGGGACGGCACGACACGGATTGTCAGCGTGGCATTGTTTGTTGCGCCCAGCGCGGTGAACGCACGCAGCGTCTTGGGCAGCGGGACGGTGAACGTCGCGTCGGCCGACATATTCATGCCGGGTCTCATGGCGCCGAAGAAGGCGATGGTGCCGGCGTAGTAAGGACTGTCGGCCGCGACTTGGGTGACGCCGGCGGGCGCATTGATCAGAACATCGAATTCCCGGGCGGTGGACGTGCCGCTGGGGCGGGGTAGGGTGACTTCCGCCACCAGCGGCCGCGCGAGCGTGTCGGCGAGATGGCTTTGGATCGTTGCGCGCGGCATCACGACCGATCCGACATTGGCCTTCACGCTGCCGTTGACGGGCGGTGCGGCTTTCCTGGCCGTCAGCGCGGCGGTTGGCGGCTGGATAAGCTCTTCGCCAAAACCGGGTGCGTAATCATAGTCGAACACATCGGTACTGAAATAATCCCCCGCCTTGCTTGGGCCCACATAATTGCCCTTGCCGTCGACGTAGAACAGAAACGGCTCCTCCGCGAGGGTTTTGAGGTCCTGGCCGGTGGGAAGATAGGGCAGGTTGAGGCGCTTCTGCTTACGCGTCCATACGTCCCACAACCGATCCATGTTCGCATGGTGCAGGTAGAAGATCGGATCGACCGGCGACAGGAAGTTGGTCATGCTGCCATAGGGTCCCGGATCGAGTGGTCCCACCCCCCCGATGCAGTTGTGGACTTTGTTGTGAGGGAAGCCTTCCAGCACCGAAAACTTGGTCGATCCGTTCGGCTGCGTATTGTGCGACGGCGTTTTCGAACTGGTGAAGCTCTGTTCGTTGTCGGGGTTGTAGAAATCCGTCGGCTGCAGACCTGACTTTATGATGAACGGCGATACGTCATAGGTCGTTTTGGGGTCGAGTTTGGGATTGTCGCGTGACAGATAGCGTGCGGCGCAGGTGGTCGCGAATGCCTCATTCCCGGAAATGCCGGCCTGGGCGGACGCGCTGTAGCCTGTCACGTCGTTCCAGAGATCGTCGAATACCTTGTAGCCCCTGGCGTCCTGCTGGGCATGCTGCGCGGACGACAGGTTGTTCCAATAGCTGGTGAGTGTCGGTTTGATGAACGAGGTGAAGAGCGCCAGGTTGCCGGTATAGGGCTCGAACGCCTTGGCGGTGGGCGTCAGCACGCCGTCGAACATCCCACCCGGTATTTGCGGAAGCTGGGTCCAGTCCCAATAGGGCATGGCAAAGCTGTCGTCGCCGCTCAAGGCCCGAATGGTGCGTTCAAAGTAGCCGACATAGCCGCGATGCCAGACATAGAACCACCAGTTGCCGTGCGGGCAATCCATCAGATGGATGAAGGCGTTGCGGAACCAGTTCTGCGGATGATCGGGCGGCAATTTGAGCATCGCTTCCACGCCTTTGGCATAGCTGGCGAGCATCTTCTGGCCCTGGGGGGTGGTGACGTTGTAGCGGGTGTATTTCGCGGCCGCCCGCGCCGGCGCGATGGGCAACGCCGCGACACCGGCGGCGACGCTGGCTGTGGTCAGAAAATCGCGGCGTGTGCAATGAAAACGAGCCTTGCGCATCTTCGTCCCCTGAAGGTTCCAGGGGCAGTATGGAGGTTGGGAAACGCAACCACAAGTAGAAAAACTTGGTGTTCCACAATTTGCTGCGTATACGGATCAAGTGGGGTCTTGTGGCTCGCCGGGAAATAAGCGGATCGTCCGGCGAGTGCCCCCGGTCGTGCATCGTCTTGGCGAGTGCAAGGCCGCCATCCATGCCTTGCAGTGTGGGTCTCGGAAAAAGGCGTGGATGGCGGGCCTTCGCCCGCCATGACGGGATTGGGCGACGGTGCCGCCACCGAAGCACTTGTTTGTCCACGAAGCACTTGTTTGTCCACGAAGCCTTGCGCGTACTGCACGCCGTGGTTTGAGATTCGGCCTTCCTGTGTTTCCGGTTCGGCGTTCGCGGGCGGGTTCGGCCAACGTTGCCGAACCCGTATCGTGCGTGGGCCTGCCGGATCGGCCATAGAGTATGTTTGAGAGGGCGATTCACGTTTGAGGTTGAAGTCAACCTCAAACGATCGCGCTCTAACCGAGATCGAGCGTTGCCAAAGCGCGATCCAGCGTTTCTACGATACGGTCGCATTCGGTTCGGGTTATCACCAGGGGCGGGCACAGGGTAATCGTGTTGCCGTAACGACGTCCGCCACCGCCGCGCCCGACAAGCAGGCCGTTGTCACGGCAGAACTCGACGACAGCGGCGATCTGTGCCGGGGTCACCGGTTCCTTCGTCGTCCGGTCCTTCACCAGCTCCACACCCAGAAGCAGACCCTTGCCGCGCACATCGCCGACGATCATGTGCCGCTTCAAGGTGGTCAGCCCATCGAGCAGGTAGGCGCCGATTTCAGCGGAACGTTCCGTGAGCCGTTCCGCTTCCAAGATTTCGATATTGCGTAGCGCGACCGCGGCGGCGGCAGGATGGCCACCATAGGTGTTGACCTGGCCGACCTGACGGTTTTCCGCCGTATCGCCGTAGAAACTGTCGAACACGTTGTTCTTCACCACGGTTGCCGCGATCGGCAGATAGGCGCTGGAGATACCCTTGGCGATCGCGATAATGTCGGGCGAGACGCCGTAGTGCTGATGCGCGAACATTTTGCCGGTGCGGCCGAAGCCGTTGATCACCTCATCGACGTGCAACAGGATGCCGTATTTGCGGCACAGGTTTTCGACTTCCGGCAGGTATTCATCGGGCGGCACCGCGACGCCGACGCCGCTCATGATCGGTTCCACGATGACTTCGGCTACTGTTTCGGGTCCCTCACCCAGGATCGTGGTTTCCATGTTCTTGACGCAGGCCAAACCGCAGCTTGGGTAGGTCAGGCCAAACGGGCAGCGATAGCAGTACGGGTGCGCGACATGGACGAAATCGCCAGAGAACGGCTCAAACTTCGCCTTGCGTTCGCCCATGCCGCCGGCATCCAGGGTGGCCAGCGTCGTGCCATGATAGGCGAAATAGCGGCTTATGGTCTTGAAACGATATTCGGCCGGATATTCGTGTTTCATGTACTGCCGAGCGATCTTGAAGCCGGCTTCGTTCGCCTCGGAACCGGAGTTGACGAAGTAGGTATGGTAGCCCCCGCCCATCAGTCCGTTGATCTTGTCGGCCAGTCCGGCGGCGGGCAGGTTCATCGCGGTATGCGGGAAGTAGGACAGTTGCCGCATCTGTTCGGCGGCCACGTCGGCGAGTTCGGTGCGGCCATACCCGATATTCACGCACCACAGCCCGGCCATGGCGTCGAGGTAGCTTGTGCCATCGGCGTCGAAGACCGTGGAACCCTGTCCGCCGGTGACGACCATCTGCTTGGTTTCCAGCGCTTTATGCTGGACGATCGGGTGCATGACGCTTTTCAGGTCCTGCTGCACCACGGCTTGGCGGATCGCGGGGTCGGGGGCGTTGGTCAGTGACATGTCTGCCTCTTCTGCTTGCTTGGCCGGCGGGATCCTACCATGACGATCGTGATAGTGACCAATGCCGGCCGATCGGGTACGCATGCGCCGTTACGGCCCGATGGCCGCTGCACGGAAACCACATTACCGGAAACCGAACCTATGCCTGGCATTCTGAGCGACCTGCGTATCGTCGAGGTGTCCGCCTTTATCGCGGCACCGCTGGGCGGGATGACGCTCGCGCAACTCGGCGCCGACGTCATCCGGATCGACCCGATCGGCGGCAACATCGATGCCAAGCGGTGGCCGGTGGCGCCGGACGGCACCAGCCTGTACTGGGCCAGCCTGAACAAGCGCAAGCGGTCGGTCTGCCTTGCCCTCAACACGCCGGAAGGGCAGGAAATCGCCCAGTCGCTGATCCGTGCCCCTGGGGCGAACGCTGGAATTCTGCTGACGAACCTGCCGGCGGGGAAATGGATGGGCTATGACGTGCTGAGGCAGGGCCGCGAAGACCTGATCGTCCTGCGCCTGACCGGCAATCCAGATGGCAGCGCGGCGATCGACTATACGGTGAACTGCGCCGGGGGTTTCCCGCTGGCGACCGGCCGTGGCGAAGAGCCGGTCAATCATGTGCTGCCAGCCTGGGATATCACCGCCGGGCTGTATCTCGCGACCGGGCTGCTGGCGGCGGAGCGTGCCAGGAAAGGCTCCGGACATGGCCAGGAGGTGACGCTGGCGTTGTCGGACGTCATGCTGGCCTCTGTCGCCAACCTTGGCTACGTCGCCGACGTGCAGGTCAACAACGTCGTGCGCCCGCCGCTGGGCAATGACCTGTACGGGGCGTTCGGCCGGGATTTCGGCACATCCGACGGCCGACGCGTGATGCTGGCGGCGATTTCCAACCGGCAATGGCGCGCCATCGGCAAGGCCACCGGCCTGACGGACCGGCTGGAGATGATCGGTCCGATGATGGGTGTGGACATGGACACCGAGGGTGGCCGCTTCGAGGCGCGCAAAGCCATCGCGGCCGTGCTGGAGCCGTGGTTCGCTCATCGCACCCTGGCCGAGATTCGTGCCGCGCTGGACGGTAGCGGCGTTCTTTGGGGGCCGTACCAGGATTTCGGTCAGATGGTGCATGAGGACCCGCGCTGTTCCCTGACGAACCCGATGTTCGGGGAGATCGATCAGCCTGGCGCCGGCCGCATCATGGCGAATGCCTCGCCGCTTGGGTTCAGCGCCGATGTCCGCCCGCCGCCGGCCCGCGCGCCGCGTCTTGGCGAGCACACCGAAGCGGTGCTTGCGGAAGTGCTTGGGCTGTCGTCAGCCCAGTACGGGCGACTGTACGACGCCGGCGTCGTTGCCGGCCCCAGCGATCGTTAGGAGACAGCGCGCGTGTCAAATTCACCGGATGCCCTTGCGCTGCTGGACCTCTGCGGCACCGCCATGACGCTGGCGGAGCAGTTGGTGGAGGCCTCGCGGCATGCCGTTGCCTTGCTGGTGACCGAGGACGGCAAGCCAAATGCGGCGCTGATCGACACGCACCAACTGGCGGCGCATGGCTTCGCCTGGCAGGCGACCTATATCGAGGCGCTGCGCCAGACGTTGGGGTGGGCGCGTGGCCTGCATGCGGCCGGCGGGTTCACCGATGTCGAGGCGGCGATCCTGCGGCTGGGTTTCGCCGAATATGTGTCGCAGCTCGCGGGCGGCATTCCGATCAGCCAGACCGAAATGATCCGTCCCACAGATATCGGCGTGCCGGCGCAGGCGGTCCTGGGGCTGCTGACGCATCCCGAACTGGCGCGGCTGTCCGACCCGTCCGCGTTGAACGCCGCCCGGCAGTGCCTGGCGGCCGCGGCGATCGATGGCCGGTTCGGCGATGTCGGGATCGCCGACGAGACCATTGCCGCCATCCGTGAGCAGTTCCTGCGCTACGCGGCGACCGAGATCGCGCCGCATGCCCAGGGCTGGCATCAGCGCGATGAGCTGATTCCGATCGGTGTCGTTCAGCAACTGGCCGAAATGGGGGTTTTCGGCCTGACGGTGCGTGAGGAAGACGGCGGTTCGGGCCTGGGTAAGATCGCGATGTGCGTTGTCTCCGAGGCGCTCAGCGGTGGCTATATCGGCGTCGGTTCTTTGGGCACGCGGGCGGAGATCGCGGCGGAGCTAATCGGGATCGCGGGGACGCCGGAGCAGAAAACCCGGTGGCTGCCGGCGATCGCCTCCGGCGCGATATTGCCGACGGCGGTTTTTACCGAACCGAACACCGGGTCCGATCTGGGCAGCCTGCGGACTCGCGCGGTGCGGGAGGGGGATCATTATCTGGTGACCGGGGCGAAGACCTGGATTACCCACGGATCGCGGTCCGATCTGATGACATTGCTGGTTCGTACCGATCCGGCGGCGCCCGGCTATCGCGGCCTGTCGATGCTGCTGGCGGAAAAGCCGCGCGGCACTGACGGTGATCCGTTCCCGGCCGCCGGCATGACCGGCAGCGAGATCCCGGTGCTGGGCTATCGCGGGATGAAAGAGTACGAGATCGGCTTCGAGAACTTCAAGGTCCCGGTTGCCAATTTGCTGGGTGGTGTCGAGGGCCAGGGATTCAAGCAGTTGATGGAGACGTTCGAGAGCGCTCGCATCCAGACCGGCGCCCGAGCGTTGGGGGTGGCGCAGAATGCGCTGGAACTCGGTTCGGCTTACGCCCGGGACCGGAACCAGTTCGGCAAGGCGATCATCGGGTTCCCGCGTGTCGCCAACAAGATCGCCTGGATGGTGACGGAGACGATGCTGGCCCGTCAGTTGACGTATTTTGCCGCCAGGCAGAAGGACGGCGGCCAGCGTTGCGACATCGAGGCCGGGATGGCGAAATTGCTGGCTGCCCGGGTGGCGTTTTCCAACGCGGACAGTGCGCTGCAGGTGCATGGCGGGAATGGCTATGCGATCGAATACCCGATCAGCCGGGTGTTGTGCGATGCGCGTATTCTCTCGATCTTCGAGGGGGCTGCCGAGATTCAGGCCCAGGTGATCGCTCGCGGATTGATGGGGCGGCTGAATTGATCCCGACGCGTCATGGGGCGGTCCATGACGCGGGTCGAATCGTACCTACGGACGTTGACGTTGGTACATGAGCGTCGTCATGGGCCGGCGAAGTGCGGTCCAGCGCCTTACTGGGGCGGATGGCCCGGACTTCGCCGGGCCATGACGTGGGAGGCGGGCCATGACGCGGGAGGCAGGTCGTGGCGCGGGAGGCGGGCCATGACGTGGGAGGCGGGTCATGGCGCGGGAGGCCGGCCCGGGGGCGGCAAGGGACGGGCCGTGACGCGGGTCGAATCAGTTTCCTTTGAACTGGGGCTTGCGTTTTTCGACGAAGGCCTTGCGGGCTTCCTTCGCATCATCGGAATGTTGCAAAATCGGACTGGCGTTGGAGGTCAGCACCATCGTTGCCTCCATGGTGGTGTCCAGCGATGTGCGCATGATGCGCTTGCTGATCCACTGCACCAGCGGCGGCCGAGCGATGATTTTGGCACAAAGTTCGCGGGTGGTTTCTTCGAGTTTGTCGGCGGGGACCAGGTGGTTGAGCATGCCCCATTCGTAAGCTCGCTGGGCTGTCAGTTCGCCGGTGTAAGCAAATTCCAGCGCTCGGCCCAGGCCGACCATTTTCGGCAGGTAGTATGATCCGCCGTTCTCGATGATCTGGCCGGCGTTGTGGTATCCGATGAAACGGGTTTGGTCGCAGCCGATACGGATGTCGCAGTGCAGTGCCATGTCCATGCCGGATCCGACCGCCGGGCCGTTGATCATGGCGATCGTCGGTTTGCGGATCTTGGCGATGTCGAGGTGGAGCTGGGTGAAGCCGTGAAAGAAGTGCTGCCGCGTGCCGTCCAGGCCTTCATGCGCACTGCGGTTGCCGGGAAAGTTCTCCCCGGCATCGCCTCTGTTCGAACCAAGGTTCGCGCCCGCACAGAACGCTCGGCCGACGCCGGTCAGGATGATGACGCGGACGTTGGGATCGTCGTCGGCTGCCCGCATGTATTCGCCGACCTTGGCGACGGTACTGTTTTCCTCGGCGGTGCCGACCAGGGCGTTCAGCCGTTCCGGGCGGTTGAATTTGATCCAGAGGATGCCGTTGTCCTCGGGTTCATACAGCAGGTGATCGACCAGTTTCGGTCCCATTGTCGGTTTCCTTTATGCGAACGATTCGGTCATGGCCGCGTAGACCAGGGTGCGCAGGTCACGGCGTAGCGTCAGGCGGACGTCGCTGCCGATGACCTGGGTCATGAAGACGACGGCGAGATCCTCCCTGGGGTCGATCCAGAAAGCGGTGGACGCGGCACCGCCCCAGAAGAATTCTCCCGTCGTGCCGGGCAGGCGGGTCTTGGCGACATCGATGTTGACCCCGCAGCCGATAGAGAAGCCGACACCGGAATAGCCGGATTCGGAGAAATTGCCCGGTGGCGCCATGTCGGCCAGTTCCCGGTTGCCGGGCAGGTGGTTCAGGCTGAACAGCGCGACGGTCTTGGGGCTGAGGATCTGGACGCCGTCGAGCGTGCCTCCGTTCAGCATCATGCGGCAGAAACGCATGTAATCGTGCGCGGTGGAAACGAGGCCGCCGCCGCCGGATTCCAGGTTGGGCGGCCTGGCGTAAGTGCTGTTGCCGGCGTCGTCCTGTAGTTTGATCCCGCCGCCTTCCTTGGGCTGGTAGCAGGAAGTGAAACGATCTTGTTTCTCGGGTGGGCACCAGAAGGCGGTGTCGGTCATACCGAGCGGCTGGAACAGATGGGTGCGGAGGTATTCGCCGAAGGTCATGCCACTGAGTTTTTGGACCAGATAGCCCATGACATCGATCGATACGGAGTAGTTCCATTGTGTGCCGGGGGAGAATTCCAGCGGCAGGGTGGATAGCTGCTGAATCATGGCATCCAGGCCGCCTTCCGTGGTCAGGGCAGCGACACCGAGGTGGCGGTAGGCGGCATCGACGCTTGTGCGGTTCATGAAGCCGTAGGTGAGGCCGGAGGTATGGGTGACGAGGTCGACGACCTTCATAGGGCGGATCGGCGGGGTGGTGATGAAGGACGGCGCGCTGGCGACCAGGGATGCGACGCCGGTGGCGTAGACGCCGAGGTTCTTCCAGGATGGGATGTGGGTGGCGACGTCGTCGTCGAGGCCGATCAGGCCTTGCTCCAGCAGCATCATGAGGGCGACGGCGGTGATGGGCTTGCTCATGGAATAGATGCGGAAGATGGCGTCTTCCCGCATGGGCTTGCGGCGTTCGAGGTCGATATGGCCGGCCATGCCGGTGTGGACCAGGGTGCCTCGGCGGTAGATCTGAGTGAGGATGCCGGGCAGGCGGCCGGTTTCGACGTATTTGGACGCCATAATGTGATCGAGACGGGCCAGGCGATCGGCGGACAGGCCGGATTGGGTCATGAGGGGTGCGTCCCTGGGTGGTTTGTTGAGGTAGTAACCGGGGAGGGCAGGGGGTTTGTCAAATGGGCCGGTTGCCGCCCTGCGCGGCAAACGCGGCGAGATTGCCCTGAGTCCACGATTCGTAATGCCGCCTATCGACGCGAAATAATCGCTCCAGGGGAAGCACCGCTACTTGATACCGTCATGATGGGCGCAGACCCACTATTGATGCTTTTTCCAAGATCAGCACTTGAAGGCGTGGATGGTGGGCCTGCGCCCACCATGACGACGAGAGGCCAACGCCCTGTGTTTTGAGGATTCGGTTATTTGCGTCGGACCCTAAGCCCCCTCTCAAACCACCAGATTCTTCGGCACATCCCGGAACGGCCGGTCGTTGTCCGTCCGCGGTTCTTTCGGCATCCCCAACACCCGCTCCGAGATGATGTTCCGCTGGATTTCATCCGTTCCGCCGGCGATCGACCCGGCCGGGACCGACACCAGGATCTCGGCGATTACCCCGCCCATGGCTCCGTCCTCACCTGTCAGCATGGCGTCCGCGCCGCTGATCAGGGTGTGGACCCGCGCGGACGCCCGGGCGACGTGGCTGGATGCCAGCTTGCCGAGCGAGCCCTCCGGCCCTTGCGGCTTGCCTTGCAACTGTGCCGCGCGCGCGCGCCTTGCCGTCCATTCGGCCGATTTCTGCAGCGTCAACAGCTTGGCGATCTCCTGCCGCACCACCGGGTCGTTGTTTACCCCGGCGGCCTTGGCCCGCTCGATCACCAGATCCACACGGCCGGCGCGTTGTGGATACCACTTGTATGGCTCCATGACGGTTGCGTTTTCCGCCCGTTCTTCGTCGTAAATCCGTCCGGTGCCGGAGGACGACTTGCCCCAGTTGCGGACGCCGTCGGCCTCTCGCCGTTCATGCATCAGCGTCGTCGTTGCGACGGCCCAGCCGCGGCCGACATCAAGCACCAGATGCTCCGGCAGCACCTCGGCATCGGTGAAGAACACCTGGTTGAACGAGGCGTGTCCGTTCATCTGGCGCAACGGATGCACCTGCACGCCCGGTTGGTGCATATCGATAATGAAATACGACAGCCCCTGATGTTTCGGCACATCGACGTCGGTGCGAGCCAGCAACAAACCCCAATCCGCGTGATGCGCGCTGGTCGTCCACACCTTCTGTCCGTTGATCACCCATCGGTTGCCCTGGCGCTCGGCCTTGGTCGTCGCGCCGGCCAGGTCGGACCCGCTGCCCGGTTCGCTGAACAATTGGCACCAGGTGTCCTCACCGGACAGGCTGCGGCGCAGGAACTGTTCTTTCTGTGCCGGTGTCCCATGCGCCAGCAGCGTCGCGGCGGCCAATCGCCGGATACCGGCCTTCGCCACGCCGACCGCGCCGACGCGGAGGAATTCCTCGTCCACCACGGCCTGCAATCCAACCGGCAGGGCCTTGCCGTACCAATCCGTCGGCCAGGTCGGCACGCCCCAGCCGGAATCGATCAGAATGTTCCGCCACTCCACCAAGCCGTAATCGGTGCGCCAGTTTGCTTCCAGCCAGGCGCGGACTTCCGCGCGGACGGATGCCTCGGTCATTTCGGTCATGATCATTCCCTCCGCTTAGACGTTCCAGGCGCGCATCAGCAGTTCGCGGTGCCAGGCCGGATCGCCCAGAAACACCTCGGAGCTTTTGGCGCGCTTGAACCAGAGATGCGTGTCGTTGTCCCAGGTGAAACCAATGCCGCCGTGGATCTGGATCGTGCTGATCGCGGTCTGCATATAGGCTTCCGACGCCGCGGCCTTGGCCAGGGAGGCAATGGCCGGCAGTTCCGGATCATCCTCGGCCGCCGCGGACGCCGCCGCATAGGCCGCCGACTTTGCCAGTTCGACATCGACCAGCATATCGGCCTGTTTGTGCTTCATCGACTGGAACGACCCGATTGTCCGCCCGAACTGTACCCGCAGGTTGGCATAGTCCAGCGCCGACAAGCGCAGCCGTTCGGCTCCGCCGACCATTTCGTTCGCCAGGCAGGCCGCCGCCTGCACCATGGTTTTGGCGAACGGTGCCGCGGCACCGCCTTCCTGCCCCAGCAGGTCCGCCTCGACCGACTGGAACTCAAGCCGAGCCTGCTTGCGGGTCGGGTCCATCACTTTCAGCGGCCGGCGGGTCAGGCCGGCGGCGTTGCCGGGAACGGTGAAGAACGACAGGCCATCATCCCCGACGGAGCCAGGCCGCCGTGCCAGGACGACAATCAGATCGGCGCTGTGTCCGTCGACGACGAAGCTTTTCACCCCATCCAGCCGGAACCGGCCGCCCGCCGCCGTCGCCGTCGCCTGAACGCCGGTCGTGTCCCATCGCCCGTTCGGTTCGGTGAACGCCAGCGCCGCGACGCAGCTTCCGTCGGCGATCGCCGGCAGCAGGTCTCGCTTCTGTGCCTCGGTCCCGGCGTTGACGATCGCCGTTGCCGCCAGCACCGTCGAGGCGAAATACGGCGCGCACAGCAGTGCCCGGCCCATTTCCTCCAGCACGATGCCGAGTTCGACGAAGCTGAAGCCCTGGCCACCGTAGGCTTCGGGGATGTGGATCGCGGCGAGCCCGAGTTGTTGGTTCAGGTCGACCCAGGCCGCGCGATCCCAGCCGGTTTCCGTCTCCATCAGGCGACGGACGGCGGTTGCCGGCGACTTGTCCTCCAGGAAGCGGCGCAGGACGGAGCGAAATTCCTCCTGCTCGCTGGTGAAGCTGAACTGCATGCGATTCCTCCCTCGGCGCGTCGGCACACAGTGGCGGAGGATGACGCGGTTCGGCAAGGCTGGCCGCGTCCGGCTTGTGGCTGGCCGATACGTGACCGATAGTTGGGCGATAGTGCCAAGGGGACACGCGACGATGCCGAACAACAATGACGGACCTCTCGCCGGTATTCGCGTGCTGGACCTGACAACGGTGCAGATGGGTCCGTGGTGCACCCGCATCATGTCCGATTTCGGCGCCGATGTGATCAAGGTTGAGGCACCGGAGGGCGACTCGTCGCGCTATACCGGCGTGCCGAAACATCGTGGCATGAGCGGCACGTTCCAGCACAACGGCCGCGGCAAGCGCAGCGTCGCCCTGGATTTGAAGCAGCCTGAGGCCCAGGACGCGGTGCTGCGGCTGGTGCCGACGGCGGATGCATTTGCCTCCAACATCCGTCCGGCCGCGTTGGCGCGTTTGGGCCTGGATTACGACTCGATCAGGCGGATCAACCCGTCGATCGTCTATCTCAGTATGGTGGGCTACGGCAGTGCCGGGCGTTACGCGGGGCGTCCGGCGTATGACGACCTGATCCAGGCCGCCGCCGCCATCCCGATGCTGCTGCAACGATCCACCGGGCAGCCGCGCTTCATCCCGATGGCGGCGATCGACCGTATCGTGGGGTCGGCGGCCGCCAACGCGCTGCTGGCCGGATTGCTGGCGAAGGCGCGCACCGGCATCGGGCAGCAGATCGAGGTGCCGATGTTTGAAACCATCGCGCAGTTCGTGCTGTCGGAGCACATGCAGGGCCAGACGTTCGATCCGCCCACCAGCCCCGCGGGTTACCCTCGCACCCTGTCGCAGCATCGCCGGCCTTACCCGACCAAGGACGGCTATATCGCCGCGCTGCCCTACAATGACGGGCAGTGGCGCCGTTTCTTCGAGGCCGTCGGTAAGGGCGAGATGCTGAAAACCGACCCGCGTTTCGCCGACATCACCGCCCGTACGGCGAACATCGATTCGCTTTACGAAATGATCGCCGAGGAGCTGAAGCACCGCACCACGGACGAATGGCTGGACCTGCTGGAACGCAACGATATTCCTTGTATGCGTCCGCATACGCTCGAATCGTTGATGGAGGATCCGCACCTCGCGGACGCTGAATTCTTTCGCTGGATCGACCATCCGTCGGAGGGCCGCATCCGCACCATGCGCGAACCCAGCACCTGGTCGGAAACCAAACCCCCCACCGGTCGCTTCGCCCCGCGCCTCGGCCAGCACACCCGTGAAATTCTTGCGGAAGCCGGCTTCGACCCCCAGATCATCGACGACCTGGTCGAGCGCAAGATCGCCAAGACCGACTAAAGCGATTCGGACAAAGCTGGACACCAGGCAGAAAAGCAATAAGAATATTACCAACTAAATTGGCTGCCGGAGTCTTGTCGCGCGCAGGCCATCTCGTCGTTATATACCGGAAGCCGCCAAAGCCTGGAGATCGTATTGTGAAACCTCCGAGTTGGGCAGTCTCAACGCATTTCCTGTTGGTCGCGGTGGTATTTGTTTCGATTCTCAACCATTCGCAGGCCTGGGCGGACGCCACCGCCGACGCTGCGAAGACACCTCAGATTGCGGAATGTTCCGCGCCATATCCGCCGCACGATAAAATGAACGGCCAGCCGATGGGAACGTTGACAGTTCTTCCGGTAACACGGTGGGCCCCAGTGGGCGGCGAGGTTCAGTTCCAGCTCTCCGGAATGACAAAGCCGCCAGAAGAAATTCAGGTCTTTTTCGCCTGGGATAAGCCACAGCCGGATGGCTGCTGGCAGAGCCAACTGGTGCGCCTGGTGCAAGGTCCCGGAGACATCACCATCGAAACGGCCAAAGTCTATACCTACGCCGCTCGGGTGCCGGCGTTCGGGACCGCGAACCCGTTTCGCGAGGGGAGCCAGCACAAAGAAATCGGCAGTCCCGTACCCATGGCGACGATGTTCGTGCGCGGCGTGCTGACCGGGGCACCGGATGGCGATCCCGGCTTCGTGCTCGTCCAGGGAGTCGGAATATCCAGCGTCGGCATTGCTGTTGTGAGTGTGTTTGGCTGCGCACTGCTTTTGTTCGCCATCCCGACGATATACTGGTGGTGGCATGGTCGTCCCGGATGGTTTCTGCTGCGGCTCATCACGGCACCCGATGGAAAGGCCAGTCTTTCGCAATTCCAGATCACGATCTGGACCGTGGTGATCGGTACCGGCGTTGCCTATACCATGGTGTTGACAGGCAATCTGATCGACGTTCCGACAGCGACACTCGGCCTACTGGGGATCAGCGGATTCTCATTGGTCGGCGCCAAGCTGAAATCTGGTGATGACGGCTCCCCGCAACGCGTCAGCGCGCCGGGGGCGGTGACCAACCTGGCTGTTGTGGGGGCGGTGACGACCGGCACCGTCGTGCTGACCTGGGATGCGCCCGCCGGCACGGGGCAGCCGTTCAGCTATACTGTACAAAAACGGCCAACCGCGGGCGGGCCGTGGGAAACGGTGCAGAATAACATCGCTGCCCCGCCCTATGCCGTGATCAATCTGAACCCCGGTTGGGCATACGATTTCCAGGTGTTCGCGATGAATGCGGGCGGCGCCGGCCCGGCGTCCGTGCCGCTGACGGCCATCCAGACGCATCGCGACGCGCCCGTGGCGCCGGGCGGTCCGGCCCAGGTCACCGGCCTGCAAGCAACGGCGCAACCCGACGGGCGTGTCGAACTCACCTGGACCGCGCCGGCACCGGGGCCTGACTCCTACACGGTGCAATATCGCCCGGTCGGCACCCTGGCATGGTCGACCTATAGTGCATCGGCAAGTCCGCCGACGCTCGTAACCGGTCTCAGGTCCGCCACCAATTTTGCCTTCCAGGTCTTCGGCGTGACTGGTGGCGTCGCAGGTACGCCATCCACACTTGTCGCGGCCACCACCTTTCAGCGCGCACCCCGCTGGAGCGACCTGGTCATGAATAGCGACTATACCGAGGTTGACCTGGCTCGCCTGCAGATGCTTGTGTTTACATCAATTGCCGCCGTCTTCACCGGTTTGACGTTGTTCAACACCGGCGCGATACCGGATATCCCCGTCGGTGAGCTCGCGCTGGTCGGGGTCAGCAACGGTGTCTATCTGGCGTCCAAGGCGGTGACCGACTAGCCCTTCGGGATTGCGGCGATAATGCTGTCGAGCAACTTCGACACCGCGAGAATATTGTTCAACACCGTCGCCAGACTCGTCAGACTGTTCATCTCATCGGTAATGCTGTTGGTGACAGCGTCGAGTTTCGCATTCAGCGCCGCGATTTGCGCATCGTCGTCATCGACGGCGAGTGCTCGTAGTTGCGTCAGCTTCAGCGTCAAGTCGTTGCTGTCGCTTTGCAGTGCGTTCATTGTCGCCAGATCGCCATTCGACATCGCTTGCAATTGCAAGGCGTGCAGCTTGTCCAACGCGGCCTGGGATTTGGCAATAGAGGCATCGAAAGCGGTGGGCATGATTTACACTCCCTTACCTGGCCTGTTTTTCGGCTGGCTTGGCGGCGGGCGTGGGTGGATTGATCACCGCGTCCAGCGCTTGCGCCGCCGAGGTCACCGTTGTCGCCTCGGTCACGAATATCTGCGCGTCGTTCAGCACGCGCTTGAGATTGATCGTCGGCGATTGCAGATCGTCGGTCAGGGCCTGATGCAGCGTCGCGATCTTGTTCACGACCGGGCCGGGTTGCGGAGCGGCCTTGGCCTTGTCGATCGCGGCCGCGAAGCCGTCTGCCTGTGTCAGGCTCGCGGTTTCCTGCGCCAGATCCGCCGCCGACCTGGATTTTTCGTAACTGCGGGCCGCCGTCTGGTAGCTGATCAGCGCAGCGGTGGTCTGATTGAAAGCATCGTTGATGGCGTCAACGTAGAATTGCTGGTACGCATCCGCGATCGACGGAACGATTGCCTTTACCAGCGGGTTGGCGGCCATGGTCCCAGTGCGCAGAATGCGGATCTGTTCGGCCTCGATGGCCGAACAGGCAGCGACGCCGGCGATCGTGCTGATAGGTCCAGCCGCAGCCGCGGCCTTATTGGCCCCAGCGGCAGAGGCAAGGTCGGCGGCCGCTGCAGCCAGTCCTTTGGCGGCGGTTTGGACCGAATTGCAGGTTGTCGCCGTCACCACAGCTGAGAGAGAGGCAGCATATCTCGTCAGACTGACCATGTTCGGTGGTACGCCGGCATAGTTCAATTTCACGCCGCCGATGGTTACGGCGCAATCGCCGGCGTGATAGCCGACGGGATCAACGCCAAGACAGGATTGACTGAGACTGACCGTGGTCGGTTGTGTCTTTGGCAACATTTGCAGCATTTGCCGCTTCTGTGCCTCCTGCGCCGCGGTCGCCAACGGTTCGGCCAAAGCGGCTGCCGCGCCGACAGCCTGCGAAAATCCATTAACGCCGTCAGCATAGTCAGCTGTTGTGCAGGCTCCCAACCCTAGCAGGGCAGCCGCAATGGTGGTTATTTGCATTAAAGCCCTCATGGTCTTGCACATGCCCCACCTTGACCTATAAGGTACCGTTTCATACTATATCGTCAAATACAAGAGAAGAGTGTCAAATACAAGAGCAGAGCGAGAGTACTCGGAATATCAAAAAGCAAAATGCGCCAGCGTTGGACTATTGCCTTGTCTTTCCGCTCGCTCGCGCACGATTTCAGGCCAACCGCCTGATCACCGCGAGCAACCGGGACGATCGCCTCGATCCTCAACCCGAGTGCGGCGTTGCATCATTGCCAGCGTCGACCTTCAGATTATAGACGACCCCGTCGAGCGCGAACGCCTGACCCCGCCCCACATCTGGCCAATCCACCCAACCTGTGCCACGGTAACCCCAAAGAACCGGAGGTGCCCTATGAGCCCGCTCGATCTCGCCGACAAAAACGCGCCCTACGTCCCGTCACTCCAGCGCACGGAAGGCCAGCCGCCGCCAATCGCCGCCCATGGCGGCCTGTCCTACATGTCGTTCGACCAGGACGGCGACGCCGGAACCGCCCAAGCGATCGAAGACGCGCTTGCCGAAATGGCTGAGGGCGAAGGCCAGCGCGTGATCGACATGATCGACAACGCCCCGCCGGGCCCGATCAAGACCAAATGGGGCCCCGCCTTCCGCGACTGGGACGAATGCGTGGCCTATATCCGCAGTTCGAACAGCATCAAGGTCCCTGACGGCGGCGTAGCAACGCCGCTGCCCTATACCGTCTATGAGCGGCCGACCTACTCCGTCGTCACGTCCAACGCCATCTGGCGCGACCCGACGCGCGCCGATGCCGCGGAAATCCTGCGCAAGAACGAACAGGACATCCGTCGGCGAAACCTGTTTTTCGTGCAGGTGCTGCGCGACGCGCGGCGGATAGGCGAATACTACCCGGGCCTGTCGCCCAGCAGCCCCGAATGTATGGACAAACTCGGCCTCTCGCTGGCCCACCTCGATTCCAAGTGCACGAACATCTACGATTCCGCCGAGGTGGAACGGGTGTACTACCCGGAGATCGAGAAACTGCTGCTGGAATTCTTCCCGGATGCAACCGACGCCCTGGTCTACAACCACGACGTCTTCGACAAGGACTATGCGGGCGACCGCACAGAAGATCAGGACAACAAGAACCCGGGCGTGAACGCCAATTACGCCATGCTCGTTCACAACGACCTGAACGACAACAGCGGCCGTGTGCGCTGCCGCGAGTTGCTGACGAAAAATCTGCGCAACTTCGGCCGCACGCAGAACTGCACCGAAGAAGAGGCCGACGCGAAGATGTCGCGCCGGTTCATGTCGATCAATCTCGCCAAGCCGATTGAAACGATCGAGCAATATCCCTTCGTGCTGTGTGCCTGGCCGTCATTCGCCGACCAGCCCTACATCACCAACTACCGCGTCTATGACGACCGCGTCGGTGAGACCACGCGCTTCACCTATCGGCCCGACCACGAGTGGTACTGGTTTCCCCAGCAGAAGCCCAATGAGGTTTCGATGCTGAAGTGCTATGACTCGGTAACCGACGGCTCCGTCTCGCGCTGGTCCTTCCATACCGCCTGTATCGATCCGACCGCCCCCGCGGATGCTCGTTGCCGCAAGAACGTCGTGGTGCGGGCTTTCGTTTTCTTCTAGCGACAGGGCAGGGGCAAAGCGGGCCGTAACTTGAAACGGTCCGCTTTGCCCGTCGTCTCACCCGCCCTGAGGCCCCCGAACCAAACGTCCCGGCAGTGCCCCCGTCGCCTCCCCGTGCCGGTACACCACTTCTCCCGACACGATGGTGGCGTCGAACCCCTCGGTCCGCTGCACCAGCCGTTTGCCGCCGGCCGGTAGGTCGTAAACCATCTCCGGCGCACGCAGCAGCAGCCGATCGTAGTCGATGACGTTCAGGTCCGCTTTCATACCAACCTGAACTGCCCCTCGATCGTTCAACCCGATCGCTGCCGCGTTGTCGTGGGTGAGGCGCCTGATCGCCCATGTCACCGGGAACATCTCGCCGCGACCGCGCTCGCGGGTCCAGTGCGTCAGCGTGTAGCTGGTCGCCGTGGCGTCGCACATGACCCCGACATGGGCGCCGCCATCGCCCAATCCCAGCAGGGTGTTCGGATGGGCAATCATCTCCCGCACGGCATCCAGATTGCCGGCGGCATAGTTGGTGACCGGTAGGTAGAGAATGGCCTTGCCATCTTGCTCCATCAGCAGGTCGTAGGCGACTTCATCGGGCGAGCGCCCCTCGCGAGCCGCGCGCTCGGCCACGCTGTTCTCCGGGGCTGGTTCGTAGTCCGGTGGATCGCCCAGGGGGAACATCGTGTTCCAGCCGCCGCGCTGGAGGCGTGCGCCGGCGGGGGGTGTCTCCGCGATCAGCGTCGCCCGGAACGCGGGATCCCGAAGGTAGTGCATCCGCTGTTGGAAATTCAGGTGGGCGATCCGGCGATAGCTTGGCCGCCACGAGAAGGGGTTTTGCGAGAGTTCGAAGCCCAGGAGGACGCTGGTGGGGCGGGACCGGACCTGTCCGGTCATGCGCAGCCCGGCGGCGTTCGCCGTTTCGATCTGCACCAGAAGATCGCGCCATCGGTCCGGCTTGATGTGCGATTGCAGCAGGGTCATCGTCACCGGGCGGCCGGATGCCTCGGCCAGCCGGCGGAACAAGCCGAATTCGTCGTCATGATCCTCGAAGTCGGAGACGATTTGCAGCCACCCCGAATCGGCTTCCCGCATGGCGTGGGCGATGGCGGTCAGTTCGGCTTCCTCCGCCCGCAGCGTGGGAATGTGCTTGCCGTCCAATGTCCGGTGATTCAGCGTCCGCGACGTCGAAAAACCCAACGCCCCCGCTCGGATTCCCTCTTCGGTCAGTGCCGCCATGCGCTGGCGATCGTGGTCGGTCGCCGGTTCGCGATCCGCGCCGCGCTGGCCCATGACATAGACCCGCAAGGCAGCATGCGGCACCTGCGTCGCGATGTCCGCGTCGTAGTGCCGAGCGTCCAGGGCGTCGAGGAAATCGGGGAATGTGTGCCAGTTCCAGGGCAATCCCTCGGTCAGAACCACTTCGGGAATGTCCTCGACGCCTTCCATCAGCTTGACCAGCATGTCGCGCTGGTCCGGGTGGCATGGCGCGAAGCCGACCCCGCAATTGCCCAACAGAACCGTGGTGACGCCGTTCCAGGAGGAGGGCGACAGACTCGAACTCCAGGTCGCCTGCGCGTCGTAGTGGGTATGCACATCGACGAAACCGGGGGTCACCAGCCTGTCGCGCGCATCGATCTCTTCCGCGCCCTTGGGCAGGTTCCTGCCGATGGCGCTGATCCGGCCGCCGGTGACGGCGACGTCGGCCTGGAAGGGGTCGCCCCCCGAACCGTCCATGATCGTGCCGTTCCGGATCACCAAGTTCGCTTGGGCGGCCATCGCGACGTCCTTCCGCATTGTCCGCAGGCACGGTATCGGTGCGCCGAGGGGCGGGCAAGGCTGGGGGGGCTTTCTCAATACGGTCGGGCATTGGAAAGCCTGGTCTTGACGAACGCCCCGATGGACCGAACCATCCGCCGCGAACATCCAGGACAGGACCCTTGTCCACCATCGCGCAAACACTGCTGATCCGAGCCACGGGGCTTGTTCCGGTGTTGGCGGCACGCGAGGCCGCCGCCAACGACGGGCGATCGGTACCGGATGAAACCATTGCCGACTTCCATCGCCTGGGCATCCTGCGGGCCATGCAGCCGCGCCGCTTTGGCGGCCACCAGGCAAGCTTCGACGTATTCTCCCGCATCGTGGAAACGCTTGCTGAGGGTTGTGGCGCGTCCGCCTGGGTCTATGCGGTACTGGCCGAACACCAATGGATCATCGCCTGCATGGGGGATAAGGCGCAGATCGATGTCTGGGGCGACAACCCGGCCGCCGTGGCCTCATCGTCCCTGGCGCCGCGCGAAACCGCGCGACGCGTCACGGATGGATGGCGACTGTCCGGGCGGTTTCCGTTTTCCTCCGGCTGCCGGCATGCGCAATGGGCCATCATCGGCGCCAAGGCGGAGGATGCGGCGGGGAACAAGCCGATCCGTTACATGCTGGTGCCGATGGAGCATATCGAGATCGTCGATGATTGGCATGTCCTGGGTTTGCGCGGAACCGGAAGCTGCTCCCTGGTGGTGGAAGATGTTTTTGTCCCGGAACATAGGACCGTTTTGTTCGGGGATCTGATGGATGGCACCACGCCCGGTTCCGCGATCCTGCCGGAATACAGCCTGCTGCGGGCGCCGCGCGGCTACCTGGTGCCGTTCTCGCTGCCGCCGGTCATGTTCACGCTGGCTCGCCGAGCGCTGGGTTTGGTACCGGCGACGTTACGCACACGGATTTCTCGCGGCACCCGGGAGGTTGCGATGTCGGAGGTCGTGCAGATGCGTTTGGGCGAGGCGGCCGCTTCGATCGACACGGCGGTGCTGATCATGCACACACGGCGCGCGCAAAGCATCGCGGCGGTGGAGTCCGGCGCCGCGATCAGTCCGGAGGCCATCGCGCGCAATCGGCGTGATGTTACCTTCGCCGCCGACCAGTTGCGCCGCGGTATGGAGGCGCTGATGGCGGTATCCGGTGCGCGGTCGGTTTACGATACGGACCCGCTACAGGCGCTGGTCCGGGATGTGATGACGATCGGCACGCATGTGGTGGTTTCCTGGCAGAGCGCGATGGTGCCGTACGGGCAGATCATGCTGGGGGTGCAAGCGGCGGGCGGGGAGGGATGACCTAGTGTCCGATCAATGTATCCCCGCCACGGTAACCCCGACCGCCCCCGTTCGCCGCGCGCTGACCAAGCGCTGCACGTCCTGCAGCCGCCCGGCCTCCACGTATGCTTTCAGTAGCGTAAACTCCACCAGGTCGGTCTGTGCCAAACTGCCCACCAGCCGGTCGCGCTGTGCCCATACCGGCTCGATCGCGTCGATGGCGGCGGCGAAATCCCGCCGCCGGAACGCCGCGAACGCCCGGGCCAGTGCCGGCACAACCGGCCCGGATGGATAGCGGCCGTCGCGCGCCAGTGCTTCCATCTCCCGCACCCGAATTTCCAGCGCATCGCCGTCGTCGGCGGCTGCCAAAGCCAGGGCCGCATGCCAGTCGACATAGGCATTGCCCGCCTTGGGAAACATCTTGCGCACGAAAGCATGCAACCCCTGCCAGCGCGCCGGGTCACTGGGGTGGCCGGCCAATTCCCAGCGCCACAGAAACGATGCGGCATTGGCCAGCGTGCTGATCGCCGGATCCTGGTTGACTTCGGGCGCCACGATTTCGCTGTAAAGGCGGAATGCTTCGTCGGCGTCGCCGTCCTTTAGATCGAACAATGCGAGATGCCAGCTCAGGTGGCTGTAGAACGCTCCGTCGCGCGGATACGTGGCCAGCCATGATCGCAGAAACGACCGCCCGAGCGGTAGTTCTCCGGCCTCGTAACAAAGATGCGCGCGTGTATGGGCCCCGTATCCGTTGTTCGGGTTGTGCGCCATGGAGTGCTCGATTTTTGTCCGTGCGGGGTCGTGCTGGCCGTTTTCCGCCAGCGCGAACGCGTGGTGGCCGGTGAACCACCAATCGTCCCCGTATGACGGGGCGAGACCGTCCAGCAGTGCCAGCAGTTCACGTTTCTGCTCGACACGGCCGGACGATCCGATCAGCCCATTGGCGGTGGCCGAGGTGCTCAGCACCATCGCGTCGCGCGGCCAGGTTTCCAGGTGCGTTCGCAGTGCGGCAAGCGCGGCCTCGGCCTGGCCGGCGATCAGCAGACGGAAGAATGCGACGTGGCTGGCTTCCCGGGCAGATATCCCGGCCGTCAGCGCGGTCGCCGCCGCGATCGATTCCCGCGCTGCCGGAATGTCACCCCGCAACTGTTGAAACCGAGCCTTGGCGACGTACGCGAGGGCAAAATCGGGATCGTCGGCGATGGCGTTGTCCATCGCCGCCATCGCACCGGGGTACATGGTGAACTGCAGGTCGCAGCCTTGGACATAGGCATCCCGAGCGGCGGTGGATGCGGTTGAAACCATAAGCCCGTAACGATCCGTCAGCATGATGGTGCTCCGTCGCCTATTCCGCGCGTTTGGCTACGTAGGCTCCTCCGGCCGCGCGTACCTCGGCCGCTGTTGTGGCGGCCCGCAACCTGGCGAGATGTTCGGCTTCGCCTTCCAGCATCTTCCGAGCGTTGTCCAACACCTGTCCGGCCTTGTCGGCGGGGAATTTAACCGCACCGTTCTCGTCCATGTGGATCAACTCGCCTGGTGCCACGTCCATGCCGCCGACGGACACCGGGACATTGACCGCGTGAACCGCCATTTCGCCGTGACCGGCGGTGACGCCGCCCAACAGCATCTGGAAATTCAGCCGGCGTACAGCGTCGACGTCGCGAGACGGGCCGTTGGACAGCATGCCGATGCAGCCCACGGCTTTCATCGACGTCACCATGATCTCCCCGGCCAGGCCCGCCTTGGCCATCAGCGCGGCAGGCCATTTCTGCTGGATCACCAGGATGGTCGGCCGCTTCATCGCGTCCAGCGCATCGACGACGTCCATGAAACTCAGCCGTCCGGTGAAGTTCGGGTCGGGCAGGCCGAAGACGCAGGTGACCGCATGGCCGACGATCGCGCCCATCTCGGGGTAAATGCAGCGGATCGAGGTGTCGGTGTACCAGTTCTCGGCCCAGGGGTTGTACAGCCCGAGGCACAACGGATTCCTGGGATAGGTCGCGACGATGTTGGTGATGGTCGGCGTGTCGATCTTGCGCAACTCATTCAGCACGTCGTTCGTCGGCATTTCGGCCATGGCTGTGATCCTCCTTCAAGAACCGGCCCGGAAATTCCTGCCGGTGGTCAACGTTCCCGACGCCAGACATCGCGCCGGGCGCCCGGGTCTGGCAAGACCATACGGCTTGATCGGATTACGCCGACCGCCGCTCTGGTCCGTTCGGCCCGTGTTTGCTAGTCTGCCTTGAAAATCACGGGGGAACCAGCGATGCGGCAAATCAGGATCGGCGATATCACCATCGATGCGGTGGTCGAACGCGAAGGCCCCTGGCGCCGGCCTCAGGATTTCTTCCCGTTGTATGACGAGGCCACGTTCAAGCGGCATCTGCCGCTGTTGGAGCCGGAGGTGTTCGACGCGGCGGCCGGCATGATGTGCGTCACCTACCAGACCTTCGTGGTCCGTACGCCGCATCACACCATCCTGGTCGATACCTGCACCGGCGAGGACAAAGGGCATCCGCCGCCGTTCGATTTTCCGGGCAAGGAACGCTGGCGGAACGAGCTGTTCGCCCTGGGCGTGACCTATGAAAAAATAGATTACGTGTTCTGCACCCATCTTCACATCGACCACACCGGCTGGAACACCACCCTGCGCGACGGTCGCTGGGTGCCGACGTTCCCGAATGCGAAATACATCTTCCACAAGCGGGAATATGCCGCGTGGGAGGCTGAAAACGCCAAGGGCGCCAATCCGCCGGGCACCGTCTTCCGTGACAATTGCCTGCCGATCGTCGAGGCCGGGCAGGCGCTGCTGGTGGACGACGATTATGCCCTGGATGACACCATCACCCTGACGCCGACGCCGGGCCATTCGCCCTGCCATTGCTGCGTCAACATTTTCTCCCGCGGGCAGCGCGCGGTGGTGACCGGGGATATGATGCACCACGCGATCCAGTGCCGGGAGCTTGATTGGTCGCCTGGGGTCGACTGGGACCCAAAACAGGCGGCGGTGTCCCGCCGGCGGTTTTTGGCCTCGGTCACGGACACCGATACGCTGCTGTTGCCGATCCATTTCCCGGCACCGACGGTGGGGTTGGTGACGGCGGATGGGGATCGGTTCCACTACCGGTACAAGCGGGATTAGCGTCGTAGGGAGGACACAGGCAATGGCGACGACCACGTTCAACGTCGGCGACACCACGATCCACCGCGTGGTGGAGCAGGAAGCGCCGTTCTTCAAACCGCTCGAATTCTTTCCCACCCTGACGCCGGAGGTGCTGGCGGAAAATCGCGATTGGATGACCGAGGGTGGGTATCTGGACCGCCAGAATGGGCAGGTCGTGCTGTGCATCCAGTCGTACCTGATCCGTACACGGCACCACAACATCCTGATAGATAGTTGCGTCGGCAACCATAAGCCGCGTCCGACGCGGCCGTTCTGGGATATGCTGGACACCGACCGGTTCGAAAAGAACCTCGCCGGCACCGGCGTGTCCGTCGATCAGATCGACTACGTGATGTGTACCCACCTGCACGTCGACCATGTCGGCTGGAACACGAAGCTGGAGAACGGCCGATGGGTCCCTACGTTCCCGAAGGCGAAGTATGTCTTCGCCGACCGGGAGCTCGCCCACTGGACCGAAACGGAGAAACGCGATCCATCGGCGGCGCCGTGGATCACGGACTCCGTCCTACCAATCATTGCCGCCCGCCGTGAGGAAGTGGTTACCAGCAGCCATCAGTTCAGCGATATCATCAAGCTGATTCCCACGCCGGGACACACGATCGACCATTACTCGGTCCAATTGGGCAAACCCGGCGCCGATGCGGTGATCACCGGGGACATGATCCACTCGCCGTTGCAGGCCCGCTATCCGGAGCTTGGCATGCGCGCGGACCACGACTCGCCGACCGCGGGTGTGTCGCGGCGCAAGCTGTTTGGCGATCTGTGCGATACATCGACGCTTGTTTGCACGGCGCATTTCCCGTCTCCGTCTTCCGGCCGGATAACGCGCTGGGACGATGGTTTCAGGTTCGTTCCGGTGTAGTTGGGGAGGCGATCCGTCTGCACCGCGTTGGCGTTGAGGCCGGACGTGGCATGCCGTTCGGAATTCGGCTTAACTTTGCATTAAGGATAGGATTTCCGGCGCCGGCCGGAGATGCTCATCCAGGATAGCCACCGCCGCCGGTCCATCCCGGCGGCGCAACGCATCCAGCAGTGCTGCGTGCTGGGCGTGGATCAATTGCAGCCGCCCCGGGTTCAACGCGACCGCGCGCGTGGCCACCCGCAACTGCCGCAGATGCAATCCATCGAACACGCCCAGCATCACCGCGTTGCCGATCGACGCCACCAGGGTGCGGTGGAAGGTGAAATCGCCCTCGGCCTGGAACCCCAGATCGGTGGCGCGGCGCGGTGACGACAGCCGGGCCAGCAACGTATCCAGCGAGGTAGGCACCGCGATGCCGGCCTCCGCGATGCGTCGTACCACGAAGGATTCGAGTACCCGGCGCGTCTCGTAAAGCTGGATCAACTCCTCGGCGGTTGCCGCCCGCACCATCGCGCCGCGCCTGGGCAGCCGGTCGATGAACTGTTCGGCGTGCAGCCGCTGGAATGCCTCCCGCACCGGGGTGCGCGACACCCCGACCTCAGCGCTGACCGCTTCTTCCTCCAGGAAACTGCCGGGTGCGATGGCGCCGGAGACGATACGGGCGCGGACATAGGCATAGACCCGCTGCCAGGCCGGCTGCGCCTTGGTTTTACCCGCCAGATCGTCCACTTACGCCTCCCCGCCGGTTGACCCGCTTGGATGCACCATGTATACACCAAATCGCGTCCTGTCGAGGTGGAGCCGCCAAAAATGCCGTTGCCCAAACGACGTCTGGCCGAATTGACCGGTGGTGAAATGCGGGAAATCGCGCCGCGCCGGCCTGTCATCCTGCTGCCGCTTGGTAGTCACGAAGATCAGGGGCCGCACGCCCCGATGGGCGATTATCTGTCCGCCGAGGGTGTCGCGGTGCGTATCGCCGTTCGGGCTTCGGACAACGGTACCGAAACATATGTTGCCCCGGTGGTGCCGTTCGGCGGGGCCGATTACTTCGCCAGCATGCCGGGTGGGATATCGCTGTCGCAATCCACATTGCGGGCGGTGCTGGACGACATGTTGTCCTGCCTGCTGCGCCATGACCTGACCCGGATTGTCGTCATCAACGGCCATGCCGGCAACGTGCAGACTGTTCACGACGCCACCCAGAAGGTGTGGTTGGGCCGGGGCGTCATGATTCCCAGCCTGTATCTCTGGCGCGTCGGCTACGGCCTGTTGCCGGCGATCCTGGGGGCCGACGTGGCTCGGCGCGCCAGCGGCCATGGCGCGGACCCGCTGACCAGCGTGGTGATGCATCTGTTCCCCGACCTGATCCGTTCCGATCTGATCCAAGCGGCCGAACCACCGCCGGATTTCCGCGGCATGCCGGTCTCCGGCTTCGGTACCGTCGATTTCGAGGGCGCCGAAATTGCTGTGCCGCTGGAAGTCGCGCAAATCGCGCCTAATGGCGTCTTCAACGGTGATCCGAGCCTGTGTTCGGCCGAAACGGGTGCCGCACTGGTCGAGCAACTGACCGCTATCGGTGCCCGGCTTGCCGCTCGCGTTGCGAGTTGGGACGCCTGATGGCCGGTTACGATGTCATCGTCGTCGGTGGCGGGTCGGCCGGTGCGGCTGCCGCCGGACGCCTCAGCGAGAACCCCAACCGCCGTGTGCTGTTGCTGGAAGCCGGCCGGGACTGGCGCTCCGTGGAGGCTCCCGCGGCCCTGCGCAGCGCCAATATCAACCCGTTCATGAATGACCCGTCGTATCAGGCCGCGTGGCAGTGGCCCGGACTGATGACCCGCCGCACGCGCGCCCAAGCCCCTCGCTTCTACTGGCGTGGCAAGGCGCTGGGTGGTTCTTCCACCGTCAATGCCCAGATTGCGATCAGGGGCGTTGCCGCCGCTTTCGACTCCTGGGCGGAAAATGGTTGCGAGGGCTGGTCCGCGGCCAATGTCCTGCCGGTGTTCGATTCGATGGAGGACGATCCTGCCGCCAACCGCATCGGTGGGCCGATTCCGGTTTTTCGCGCGCCTGTGGAAACCTGGGGACCGGTGGATAATGCGTTGCGCGAGGCCGCGCTTGCCGCCGGCTATCCTTGGAATCCCGACCTGAACGCGGCTGAGGGCGAAGGCGTGTCCTGCTATCCGATCAACAGCCGCGATGGCCGCCGCATCACCACCAACGATGCGTACCTGGAACAAGCCCGCGCCCGTTCCAACCTGGATATCGTCGGCGACGCCCTGGTGGATCGAATCGTTACGGAAAAAAACCGAGCGGTTGGGGTTCGTGTGCGGCTTGCTGGGGGCTGGACTGAAATCCGGGGGCGCGAAATCCTGTTGTGTGCCGGCGCTATTCATTCCCCGGCGATCCTGATGCGATCCGGCATCGGGCCTGCCGGCGCATTGTCGGCGCTGGGCATTCCGGTGCTGCGTGATATGCAGGCGGTCGGCCGGAATTTCATGGACCACCCGGTCCTGCGAGCCACGATCGGTCTGCGCCCGGAATTTATCGGTCAAAATCCGGATCAGCGTCACACCAACTGCTGCGTTACCTACAGTTCCGGCCTGGGTGGCGGTGGGACGCGCGACATGATCATGATCGGCTTCAATCATCGCGGCCTGGGGCAGGGGGGTCTGCCGTCGGGCCAGGGTGCCGTCGGCGGGGCGCTGTTCAACGCTTTCTCGCGCGGTGAAATCCGGCTGGTTTCAGCCGATCCCGAAATCGATCCGGAGGTGGACGAAAACATGCTGGACGATCCGCGGGATCGGCTGCGCATGCGCGACGTCGTGCGCCGGCTTGCGGTGCTGTCCGCCCATCCGGCGATGACGGCGATCGCCGAGACCATCACTTTCGCCGAAACCAGCCTGTCCCTGGACGAAGCCGCCGCGCTGCCGCCCGATGCGCTGGACGCGCTGATGCTGGAACAGGCCGGCGACAGCCAGCACGCCGCCGGCACCTGCCGTATGACCGCCTATGAGGACCCGCGCGGTGTGGTCGATCCCGACCTGGCGGTCAAAGGCGTTGCCGGACTGCGCGTTGCCGACGCCTCCATCATGCCGGAGGATTGCCGAGCGAATACCCATTTCACGTGCGTGATGATCGGCCTGGCCGCAGCCGCGCGTATTGCCCAAGCGGAGACGGCATGACCGAAACGATCCTGATCCTGCAACCCATTGCGGCCGAACTGCGTGATATCATCCGCAACGAGCTGCCTGACGGCTTCGCCCTGACCTTCGCCGAGACTACCGAACCCGCCGAACAGAAAGCCAAGCTTGCGGGTGCCGATTATGTGGTGTTCTGGGACGTCGGTTTGCCCACCGATTTGCTGAACGCTGCCCCGCGACTGAAACTGGCGCATAAATGGGGTGTCGGCGTCGAGAATATCGATCTCGACGTGGCTCGGGCGCGCTCGGTTCAGGTCGCGCGGACGCCTGGCAGCAACGCGATCCCCGTGGCGGAGTTCGCCGTCGGCCTGATGATCGCCATCGGGCGTCGTATCGTCACCGCGCATAACAGCATGATCGAGGGCCGGTGGGCGAAGAACGAAATCTGGCGCCGCAGTATCATGTTATCAGGCAAGACCGTCGGCATTGTCGGCCTGGGGGCCATCGGCAAGCAGGTCGCGCGCCGGGTCGCGGGCTTCGGCTGCACCATTCTGTACAACACGCGCCGGCCCTTGCCGAAGACGCAGGAAGCCGCCCTCGGCGTTGCCCATCACAGCCTGGCGGATCTGCTGGTGCAGTCCGATTTCGTATGTCTTTGCTGCCCGTTGACGCCGGAAACCCGCGGCATGATCGCCGCGCCGCAATTGGCCACCATGAAGCCGGGTTCCATCCTGGTGAACGTCGCCCGCGGCGGCATCGTGGATGAAACCGACCTGATCGCCGCCCTGCGCGACGGTCCGCTGGCCGGTGCCGCGATCGATGTGTTCGAACCGGAGCCGCCCGACCCGGCGAATCCGTTGCTGCACATGGACAACGTGATCGTCACTCCCCACTGCGCCTCCACCGCCTTCGAGAACTCCGCCAAGGGCGCGCGGCACTGGCTGGGCAACATCGCCCGCGTCGCCCGCGGCGAGGCACTGCCGGAATCGGATCGGGTCATCTGACACAGACAGGGGCGCACATGGCCGACAGGAACACGACGACGGCGTCCGGCGCGGTGCGCTGGTGGATGGCCGGACTGCTGCTGGGGCCGATCACCTTCGTCATGTCGCTGGACCGCACCGCGATCGTGATCGCCGCCCCAACGATCCAGAGCGAGTATCACTTCACGCTGGTGCAGATGTCGTTCCTGCTCACCAGCTTTTCCTGGACCTACGCGCTGCTGCAAGTGCCGTCCGGGTGGCTCGCCGAACGGTTCGGACCGCGCAAGATGCTGTACTGGGCGAATTTGCTGTGGTCGCTGCTGACCGCGCTGACGCCCGCCGGATCGGGTTTCGCATCGTTCGTGGTGATCCGCGGCCTGCTGGGTGCCGGGCAATCCGCGGACTGGCCGAGTTCCGTGCTGGCATTGAAGCGGTGGTTCCCGCGTGCCGAGCGCGCGAAGGCGAACTCCATTCTGCTTGGCGGGCTTTATCTGGGGCCCATCGCCGCTGGCCCGATCACCACGATGGTGATTATGCACTTCGGCTGGCGCTGGGCATTTTACGGCTTCGGTGTCCTGGGCCTGCTGATCGGCTTCGCATGGTGGTTCGGTTTCCGCGACGACCCGGCGACGCACCCGATGATGCGGGCAGCGGAAGCACGCACCATCGCGCTGGGTCAGGCCGAGGAGCCGTCGCGGCCGGCTCGCGGTGCCTTCCTGGCCGGGCTGGGGTCGGTGCAGTTCTGGGCGGTGGGGATGCAGTACTTCTTCCTGATCATGATCCAGAGCTTCTACACCACGTGGCTGCCGACCTATTTGGTGCGGGAGCGGAATTTCTCGCTGGCCTCCATGGGAATCTACGCCTCCCTGCCGTGGGTCGCGCTGTTCGTCATGGTATTCGTTACGGGCGCGCTGTCGGATGCGATCCTGCGGCGAACCGGTTCGGTGTGGGCGGCGCGCGTGCCGGTGGCGGTGACAGGATTCGTCGTCAGCGCGCTGGCGCTGATCGCGGCATCCCGCACACCGCAGATCTGGCTGATGATGACGCTGCTGTGTGTTTCGCTGGGCGCCGTCGGCCTGACGCAGGTGTCGATCTGGTCGGCGACCCAGGACCTCGGGCGGTCCTCCACCGGCGTCGTTTCGGGCTGGACCAATTTCTGGGGCAACGCGGCCGGGGTGGTTGGACCGGTGCTGACCGCCTACCTGGTGGAATGGACCGGTAGTTGGGCAGGGGCGTTGCTGGGCATCGCGCTGTCCGGTCTCGCCGGCGCGGTCCTGTGGCTATTCGTGCATCCCGAACGTCCGGTGGCGGCCCTTGCCGGCTTGACCCCGGAGAGGCTGGCCGCTTGACTCTCGCAACAGGAGAATACGATGCCGAAATACGATATCGGTGAGATGCCGGCCCAAATCAGTTCGGAGGTCGTGGCGCTGCTGGAACAGGCGGAAACCGCCACGGTCGGCCATTGGCGCCACTGGGGCTTTTGCGATCGGCGCATTGTGCCGGCCCTGCGCGGCCGCCGGGTCGCGGGCACCGCCGTCACCGTCGCCATTCCCGGTCCTGACTCCACCCTGCTGCACCATGCCCTCGGTTTGCTGCGGCCGGGCGACATCCTGCTGGTGGACCGGCTCGGCGACGATCGCCACGCGTGCTGGGGCGGTGGTGTGACCGTTGCCGCCAAGGCCGCCGGCGCCAAGGCTGGTGTGGTCGACGGTCCCTGCACCGATCTGGAGGAAATCGAGGCATCCGCGTTTCCCATGTGGAGCCGTGGCTTCGCCCCGATCACCACACGGCTCTACGACCTGGGCGGCCGATTCAACCGTCCGGTGTCGATCGGCGGCGTGGTGGTGATGCCGGGTGACGCGGTGCTGTGCGACGACAGCGGCGTGCTGGTGCTGCCGCCGTCCGAAGCCGAGGCCGAGGCGCGCCAGGCGATCGCCAAGCAGGCCAGCGGATTGGTGACGCAGCAGCGTGTGGCTGAGGGCGCCAAGCTGGGCGACCTGAGTGGCGCGACCGCCATGGTCCGGAGGTAACGGGGCGAAGGTACCGGTCACATGCATGTTGGTATCATTTCGGTAATACTAGCGGCCGTTGATGTTGACACGTTAGTCTCGTCACGGACCGGCGAAATCCGTGGCATCTGACACACCACCTTATCGTCGCAGATGGCCCGGACTGACGCCGGGCCATGGCGGCGCAAATGATCGCTTTCATCGTCACAGATGGTTCGGATTGACGCCGGGCCATGGCGGCGCAAATGATCGCTTTCATCGTCACGGATGGTTCGGACTGGCGCCGGGCCATGACGGTGCAAACGATCGTTTTCATCGTCACGGATGGTTCGGACTGGCGCCGGGCCATGGCGGCGCAAATGATCGCTTTCATCTTCGTGACGGCTTTTTTGTCCCGACGGTGATCTGTCGGAGACAAACTCAATGACTTGGCGCATCGGGGTCGATTCCGGCGGTACCTTCACCGACGTCTGTTTGTTCGAGGACGAAAGCGGCCGGGTCGAGGTGTGGAAAGTCTCATCCACGCCGGACGATCCGTCGCGCGGCATTGCGCAAGGGTTCGAGGAAGGCGTGGGGCGCGTCGGGCTTGAACCGGCGGATGTCGGCTATTTCGGCCACGGCACGACGGTCGCCACCAACGCCCTGATCCAGCACCGTGGCGTGAAGACCGGCCTGATCACCACGCAAGGTTTTCGCGACCTGCTGGAAATCGGACGGCAGAAGCGACCCGATCTCTATGACCTGCAAGTCGACAAGCCGCCGGTCCTTGTGGCCCGCGACCTGCGGCTGGAAGTCCCCGAACGCATCCGCCATGACGGCACTGTCGAAACCCGCCTCGATGAACAAGCGTTGCGCGAAGCCGTGCGCACGTTGCGCGATGCCGGTGTCGAGGCGGTCGCGGTATGCTTCCTGTATGGTTTCGTGCGTACCGAACACGAAGCCATCGCAAGCCGCATCATCGCCGAGGAATTTCCCGAAGCCTTCGCCTGCGTCAGCCACGACGTCGCGCCGGAATTCCGTGAATACGAACGCATGAGCACGGCGGTGGTGAACGCCTATCTCGGTCCGGTCATGCAAAAGTACATCCACCGGCTGGCGGCTCGGTTGTCGGGGCTGGGGTTAAAGGTTCCTCCGCATCTGACGCAGTCGAACGGTGGCGTGATCGGTTTTGACCAGGCCGCTCGCCTGCCGGTGCGTACGGTGCTGTCGGGCCCCTCGACCGGGGTGGTGGCGGCGCAGGCCGTCGGCCGCATGGCCGGGCTGGAAAACCTGATCACCTTCGACATGGGCGGCACCAGCACCGATGTGGCGCTGTTGCAGGGCGGCGTGTGCCGGCTGGCCAGTGAGGCGGTGGTGCATGGCTACCCGATCAAGGCGCCGATGCTGGACATCCACACCGTGGGCGCCGGCGGCGGGTCGATCGCGTACGTCGACAGCGGCGGGTTGCTGAAGGTCGGGCCGCGGTCCGCCGGCGCATTTCCCGGACCGGTTTGTTATGGCAAGGGCAATGAAGAGCCCACGGTCACCGACGCCAACGTGGTGCTGCAGACGCTCAATCCCACGCATCTGCTGGGCGGCCGCATGAAGGTCGACCAGGGGCTGGCGAAAGCGGCGATCGGGCGGTTGGCGGATCGCCTGGGCATGGATGTGATGGCGACGGCCCAGGGCATCCTGTCGGTCGTGATCGCCAACATGGCGCGCGCGATCCGCGTCATCAGCGTGCAGCGCGGCCACGATCCGCGCGACTACACACTGGCGGCGTTTGGCGGCGCCGGGCCGCTGCATGCGGCCAGGCTGGCGAAGGAACTGGAGATCGGCCGTATCCTGGTGCCTCGCAATCCCGGCATCCTGTGCGCCATGGGCCTGTTGTTGACCGACCTTCGCGCCGACTTCGCCACCACGCGGCTGCGGACGCTGTCGTCCGCGGTCCTGCCCGAGGTGGAAGATGCTTTTCTGACGTTGCGGCAACAGGCCGGCACCTGGTTCGCCGAGGAGGAGATCGCGCCGCAAGCCCGCCAGGTCGTCCGCACGGTGGACATGCGTTACGCGGGCCAGAACTACGAATTGTCGGTGCCGGTGCCCGATGGGGCGATCACGCTGGCGACGCTCGACCTGCTGGCCGAGGGGTTCGCACGCGCGCATCAGCGGATGTACGGCTTCGTCGCCGAGGGGGAGCCGGTGCAACTCGTTACTTTTCGTGTCGAGGCGACGGGGTTGGTGCCCAAAGCCGCGTTCCAGCCGCGCCCGATGCGGGGGGCCGATGCGTCGGAGGCGATCATCGGCCGACGTGATGTGTGGTTCTCGGAGGCGGCCGGGTTCGTTGCCTGCCCGATCTACGATCGCGAGAAACTGGACGCCGGCAACCGCATCGCCGGTCCCGCCATCGTCGAGCAGATGGATGCCACCACTGTCATTCCGCCGGGCATGACCGCTTGGGTTGAGCCGTACCTGAACCTGATCCTGGAGGCGGCATGAGCCGAACCGTCGTCGCCGCCGGTGCTATTGATCCAGGTTTAGCGCCGATCCGTCTCCCAGGATGGCCTGCGCGGCGGCGGTGAACGAACCATCCGGGTTGTGCAGGACAAGCCCGGCGGCGAGCCGCATCGGGGTGAGTGCGTTTTTCACCCCACGCAGCAAGACCAGCTTCGCCTGGCGTCCGGCTTTCGGCCAAAGCGGAAAGAGAATCGTGCAGGGGCAACGGTGCTGGCCCATCGCCGACAGGCAGATGGGAACCATTCCCGCCGGCACGATCAGCGTCAGGCTGCCGCGATCCCGTAGCGCCCCGCTCAGCCGCTCGATCCAGGCCGTCATCAGCGCGTCGGAGCCTCGCTTGGCGGTATCCCGAACGGCGACGGGGGAGGCGGTGCCGTTTGGCGGGTGATAGGGCGGATTCGCCATCGCGTGGTCGAACGGGCGATCGAACGGGGCGGTCTCGATGCGATCCGCGATGATGTCGATACCGGTGAAGCCGTTGGCGTGGGCGTTGGCGGCCGCTAATTCCGCCAGTGTTTCGTCGATCTCAACGCCGGTGGCGTGCAGGCCGGAAATGCGTGCGTTGAGGCACAGCAAAGCGGGGCCGGCGCCTGTCCCTGCCTCCAGGATGTGCTGGCCCGGTTGGATCGGAACCGAGGCGGCCAGGAGCACAGGCTCTATCCCGCTGCGAAAGCCGCTGGCCGGTTGGCAATAAATCACCCGGCCGCCGAGGAGGTGGCCGCTGGTGGTCACAATTCGCCGGCTTCGCGCAGGATCCGGCAGGCTCGGGAGAAATCGCCGGCGCTGACGACCAGCCGGCGCGGGATGGCGCCCGCGCTGCCTTCCAGGACACTGGTGTGGCCATCAAGCAGCACCGCCTCGATTCCGGCGTCGGCTAAAAGGGCCGTCAAAAACGACAGCCGGACCATATTATTGGAGGTAACCACGACACGCATGGGTGGATCGTGAGCCGGATGGTAATCGCATGCAACAGGGGTCGAAAGAGGATGGGATCGGGCGGGCGGCGTTGATTAGGCTGGACTATCCCACCGACTTGACCGCCTGTGCATCGGATTTCGGGCGGGGCTGGGGTCGAATTCCGGCGGCGGCGGTTGCCCGCATGGCGGCTTGACCCAATTTGATGGCCACCGATATGAAGGCCGGCCATAAAGAGATTTCGGGAGAACCAGTTGGGCAGCGTCGCCAGCCCCCTTGATTTAGGCGTGGCGCTCGTGTCCGGTCCGACCGAACACACGAGCGAAGATGCCTTGTCGGCTTTGGTCGCCCTCGTCGAGGCGGACCTGGAAGCCTGCAACCGCGTCATCGTCGCCCAGATGGACAGCCCCGTCACGCTAATCCCGCAGTTGGCGGCGCATATTGTCGCGGCCGGCGGCAAGCGGCTGCGTCCACTGCTGACATTGGCCTCGGCGCGTCTGTGCGGCTATCCGGATCATGATGGCGGCGCTCGGCATGTCGATCTGGCGGCCTGTGTGGAGTTCATCCACACCGCGACCCTGCTGCATGACGATGTCGTGGACGAAAGCCAGCTTCGCCGCGGCCTGGCCTCGGCCAACGCGGTGTTCGGCAACAAGGCGTCGGTCCTTGTGGGTGATTTCCTGTTTGCTCGCGCCTTCCAGTTGATGGTGGATGACGGGTCGCTGAAGGTGCTGGCGATCTTGTCGAAGGCGGCCGCGACCATCGCCGAGGGCGAGGTGCTGCAACTGGTGACGCAGAATGACCTGTCCACCAGCGAAGCCCGCTACCTGGAGGTTGTCCAGGGCAAGACCGCCGCGCTGTTCGCCGCCGCCTGCCAGATCGGCGCGGTTGTCGCCGATCGCCCGGCGCACGAGGAAGCCGCCCTTTCCGAATTCGGCATGAAGTTGGGCATCGCGTTCCAGCTTGTCGACGATGCGCTGGATTATGTCGCCGACCAGGCGGTCCTGGGCAAGACGATCGGCGACGACTTCCGTGAGGGCAAGATCACCCTGCCGGTCCTGGTCGCGTTCCTCGCCGGCGATGAAACGGAAAAAACCTTCTGGCAACGGACGATCGAGGCGCTGGAGCAGACCGATTCCGACCTGGACCATGCGATGCGCCTGATCGCCGAACACGGTGCCATCCGGGTGACTTTGGAGAGTGCGCAACGCTTCGTGCAGGAAGCGAAAGCCGCCCTGGCGGTCTTCCCCGACAGTCCGATTCGACGGGCGCTTGCCGGTGTCGCGGACTATACGGTGCAGCGTTTGCGGTAGACGTGGTTTGCCCGCTGAAACAACAGAGCGAGGCTGAACCTAATCGGACGTGAATCGCCGCCACGAACACCGCAAGGTGTCATGGCACTCCCAGGCGGGTTGTGGCAGTGTGCGGCAGACAGAATCCCGGTTGCGAGATCAGTGGCGAAACGTACTAAGCATCGAGACAGGCCCATCCCTCGGGATGGCGTCCGACCTTCCCATCGCCCGCCGTCGCGCGGCACTCTCGCCAAATTGCCGGATACCACCGTGGTGCAGATCACCGGCACCGACCGGGACGGCGACGCAGTGGCGCGTCCTGTCGCGTGGGAGCGGGCAGACGGTGTGCCGCCGATGATCATGATGCATCCGGAAAAGCAGGGCACGCCCGCCCTGGCGCCAGGGGAACGTGTGCTGGTGCGGCTGAAGCCGATGGGGCCCGGGCGCTACGAGGGGCGCACGCTGCGGCGCATCGGCGAGACTCCGGGGCGTATCCTGGGCGTGTTCAAGCGCGGGCGGACGGAAAACCGGATCGTCCCGACCGATCGCCGGTCGAAGGCGGAATGGATCGTGCCGGATGGGCAGGACGCCGGGGCCGAAGCGGATGAGATCGTCCTGGCGGAACCGGTCGCCCAGCATCTGCATCTCGGCCTGAAGCCGGCGCGGGTGCTGGAGCGGTTGGGCAAACTGGGGGATGCGCGCTCGATCAGCCTGATCGCGATCCATACGCACGATATCCCCCAGACCTTCCCGGATGCCGCGGTGGACGAGGCGAAGCGGGCGCGCGGTGTCCGGCTGGGCAGCCGCACCGATCTGCGCGACGTGCCGCTGATCACCATCGACGGCGCCGACGCGCGCGATTTCGATGACGCGGTGTTCGCTGAACCCGACCCGGATCATGCCGGTGCCTTCCGGCTGATCGTCGCCATCGCCGATGTCGCCCACTACGTGAAACCTGGTTCGGCGCTGGATCATGCGGCGGGTATTCGCGGCAACAGCGTCTATTTTCCCGACCGGGTGGTGCCGATGCTGCCGGAAGCCCTGTCGAACGGCTGGTGCAGCCTGCGTCCGAACGAAGACCGGGGCTGCCTGTTCGTCGAGATGCGGATCGACCGTGGTGGCCGCAAGACCGGGCATCGTTTCGGCCGCGGCCTGATGCGCAGTGCTGCTCGTTTGACCTACGAGGAGGTCCAGGCCGCCCAGGACGCGGGTGATGACCGCGGGCTGCCGCTGCCGCATCTGTACGCCGCCTTCCGATCCCTGCTGGCCGCCCGGTTGGAGCGGGGGACGCTCGATCTTGATCTGCCGGAGCGCCAGGTTGTGCTGGACGGGCAGGGGCACGTCGCCAGTGTGTCGCCGCGGCCTAGGCTGGACAGTCACCGGCTGATCGAGGAATTCATGGTCCTGGCCAATGTGGCGGCGGCGGAGGAACTAGAGCGTCTGCACCTTCCGTGCATGTACCGGATTCATGCGCCGCCGTCGGACGAAAAGCTGGACGCGCTGCG
The DNA here is from genome assembly GCF_009765975.1 of Acidisphaera sp. S103. Classification (GTDB taxonomy): domain Bacteria; phylum Pseudomonadota; class Alphaproteobacteria; order Acetobacterales; family Acetobacteraceae; genus Rhodopila. The sequence continues at coordinate 89,460 of NZ_LMUJ01000013.1, forward strand.
TGGTTTCCTGTCGACCCTGGGCATTTCGCTGCCGCCCGGCAATCAGTTGCATCCGCGCGACTTCGATCGCGTGCTGCGTCGCTATGCCGGCACGCCGGAGTCGCAACTGATCAGCGAAGTCATGCTGCGCAGCCAGTCCCAGGCCGCCTACAGCCCTGACAATATCGGCCATTTTGGGTTGGCCTTGCCGCGCTATGCCCATTTCACCAGTCCGATCCGCCGTTATGCCGACCTGCTGGTGCATCGTGCGCTGATCAAGGGCCTGCGCCTCGGCCGCGACGGGCTGACCGACGATCAGGCGGCGGCGCTGCCCGAGATCGGCGAACGCATCACCGAAACCGAACGGCGCGCGCAGACGGCGGAGCGGGAGGCGATCGATCGTTACCTGACGGCGTTCATGGCGGCGCATGTGGGCGGGCGTTTCGCCGCGCGCATATCTGGGGTGACTCGTTTCGGCCTGTTCGTGACTGTTACGGAGACGGGTGCCAGCGGTATAGTGCCATTCGCTACGCTGCCGGATGATTACTGGCAGTTTGACGAACGGGAGCAGACGCTGACGGGCCGCCGCACGCAGAAGGTCTATCGCCTGGCGCAGGAGGTCGAGGTTCTGTTGTCCGAAGCCAATCCGGTCACCGGCGGCATGGTGTTTCACGTGCTGGAAGATGCCGTGGCGGCACGCGGGCCGGCCGCGTCCGCCAACCGGCCCGGTCCCGGGAAATGGCCCCGGGGAAAGCGGCCACCCCGCCGGTGATCCGCTTTCGCGTCCTGCTGCTGCTGTTCATCGTCACCCGAGCGCACGCGGAGACGCTGCCGCGTGGTGGGCTGGATCTGGCTCGTATGACATCGGTCTACAGCGATGCGCTGACCTTCATCGCACCGCGTATCCTGGAGCCGATCCCGGTTCCGCAACTGACCGTGTGGGGCCTGCAGGGCCTGACCGCGCTTGACCCCAACCTGCTGATCGTCGCGAACGACAAGCGGGTGCAGTTGCTGCGTGGGGATCAGACCGTGCTGGACATCCCGCTGCCGAAGGATGCGGCGCCGGCGTCCTGGGCGCAGACCGCCGCGGCGCTGACGGCCGCCAGCTTTCCGGTTTCGGCGTCGGTCCGGCGGGCCGGGACCCAGGGGGTCATCCAAGTTTTCTTTGATGAAATGTTCAGTCGCCTCGATCCTTATTCCCGCTACGTGCCGCCAGTGGAGGCGGGGCTGGACCGGGAGAAACGGGCCGGCCGGGCGGGTCTGGGGTTGGCGGTGGGACAGCGGGGCTCGCAGATCGACGTGCAATCGGTCATTCGCGACAGCCCGGCGGCCAACGCCGGGATTCGGCCGGGCGACATCCTGGCGGCTGTGGATGACCAGCGGACCCTGGACCAGGACCCCGAGACCATCGGTGCTATGCTGTCCGGCCCCGACGGGTCGGTTGTCACCCTGTCGTGGCGTGGACGCGACGGGCGCACGCGCGATGCCCAACTGGTGCGGGTGATGGTGCCGCCGGAGACCGTCTTCGCCGAACGTTCCTCTGACGTACTGGTGCTGCGGATCACCAGTTTCAGCGCCAGCACGGCGTCGCATCTGGCGTTGTCGGTGCAGGACGCGCTGTCGGAATCGCATCGGGTCGACGGCATCGTGCTGGATTTGCGCGACAATCGCGGCGGATTGCTGCGTCAGGCCATGACGGCGGCGGATGCGTTCCTGCCGGAGGGACTGATGGCCACCACCATCGGCCGCGATCCGGATTCGATGTATGTCTGGCGCTCCACCGAGGGTGAACTGGCGGAGAACGTACCGGTGGTCATCCTGGTCGATGGCAACACCGCGAGCGCGGCGGAAATCATGGCGGCGGCCCTGGCCGACCGGGGACGGGCGGTGGTGGTCGGCAGCGAGACGTTCGGCAAGGGGATGGTGCAGACGATCGATCCGCTGCCCGACGGCGGCGAGTTGTTTGTGACGTGGAGCCAGACGCTGGCGCCGCTGGGTTGGCCGTTGCAGGGGCTGGGGATCATGCCGCAGGTCTGCACCAGCGTGGGGCAGGGGCGGCTGGACCGGCAGATCGCGTCGCTGTCCACCGGGTTCCAGCCGATGGCGGATGCGATCAAGCGGGCACGTGCGGCCAGGGTGCCGGTGTCGGCGGCCAATGTGCTGCAAATCAGGGCCGCTTGTCCGGCGGCGGAGGGCAGGGCGGCCGACCTGGATGCCGCCAGGTTGCTGATCGCCAATCCGGCCGCCTATGCGGCCGCGCTGCTGCCGCCGATGGTGGACCGTTAGCGCCTTTCGGGGTGACGGAGCGGCGGTTTGGAGTCACAGTTCCTGCCGGTCAGGGAGGGGATGCGATGCCGCCGCTCGATAAGGTCTACGACTACAGCCGGTATGGCGGGCTGAAGGTCGAGAAGCAGGACAAGGTGATGACGATCACCCTGAACGCGCCGGAAGCGATGAACGCGTTCTCACCAGAGATGCACTATTCCATGTCGCGGATCTGGGAGGACGTGCAGGACGATCCGGAGGTGAACGTGGTGGTGCTGACCGGGGCGGGACGGGCGTTCTCGGCCGGCGGTAATGTGATCGCGATGCAGCAGAAGATCGACAATCCGGCGCTGTGGGATGCCACCAGCCTGCCGGAAGCGAAACGGATCATCTTCCGCATGCTGGAATGCGACAAGCCGGTGATCGCCAGGGTCAACGGGCACGCGGTGGGGCTGGGCGCGACGGTGGCGCTGATGTGCGACATCATCATTGCCGCGGATACGGCGAAGATCGGCGATCCGCATGTGAATGCCGGGTTGGTGGCGGGGGACGGCGGGGCGCTGATCTGGCCTCAGTTGATCGGGTTCGCTCGGGCGAAGGAGTATCTGTTTACGGGCGATCTGATGACGGCGGCGGAGGCGCACCGGATCGGACTGATCAACCACGTGGTGCCGCCGGAGGAACTGGACGCGAAGGTGTATGGGCTGGCCAAGCGGCTGGCGGCGGGGGCGATGAAGTCGATCCGGTGGACGAAGCAGGTGGTGAACATTCCGTTGCGGCAGATCGCTCATGCGACGATGGATCTGAGTTTGAGTTTGGAGACTCAATCGAATTTGTCGCGGGATCATCAGGAGGCGGTTTCGGCGTTTGGGGCGAAGCGGAAGCCGGATTTTACGGGGGAGTAGAGGCGATCAGCCTGTCTCGTCTATGGTGCCAATTCGTTATGACCGATGACTATGATTCGGGCTTGATCTTCAACGGTTAGTCACCAGAAAGGGTCTTCAAAAGTGCCTCCTGCAACAATTTTTGGTTTTTCAACGATTCCTCCGATACCGGGAGACTGACCACTGCCATGTTCACTGGTTGCACGCCGGTCAGGACTCTCACAAGATTGTCCCGAATGGCGGCGTGAGCTGACTTTTCCTCGGCATGACCTCGTGGGTAATAGCCTCCTCTTTTTAGCTGTACTTTGTTGAAGTCGTAACCGAGGGTTTTGGCTATTGCCTCTAAAAGAGTGACAAGGAAATCGACCCCCTTTTCGTTGTGTGCCCTGGCATTGTCTTCTCCAACGGGAACATGCTGATTAAAGAAATCAAGATATATCAACCAAGCATCGCGAACCGCCTTTTCTTTGGCAGATTTACCGTTAAAGAAGACCTCAATTAAGTTGAGAGCTTGAACATGCTCATTTGAGCCAGCGCGAATTGCGCGGGTCGCCATGAGCGTTTCAAATATCGAAAGTCGGCGAGCGCGTTGCTCGCGTGCCCGCTCAATCCATTTTTGCGATTGCACTGCTGCTATGGGTCCACAAAATGTTGCGAGAATAAGCAGCACGTCCGAAATGATCATGTTGTAAGCTTCGTAATCATCACTTGGCTGAGAGTGCGGTTACGCGGGTGCGCATCCAATACGCAGTGGTGACCAATCACGGCCGGGGTGGGTCGCTATCGCCCCAGGGTAGGGTCCCTTGCGCTGGAAGCGCCTGTCGCGCTGCCTTGACATATTCTCCCAGTGTCGCATCGAGCCGCTCATAAAGCATGCCGTCGAAGGCTTCGTTTCCACCCCCGGCCTGGGCCTGCTGCAAGCCGGCAATATAAGCGGGTCGATCCTCGGGGCGCACGGCGACAGCCGGATAACCGCCACGGATCAGGATCAAATTCATCAGCAGCCGCGCTGTAAGCCCGTTGCCGTCGTTGAAGGGGTGTATCTCGACAAGGCGGCGATGTGCGGTGAACGCGTTTTCGGGCGTGTCCGCCGCCAAGCTGAGCCAGGCCGAAAAGTCGCCCATCAGAGCAGGGACTTCGGCCGGCGACGGAAATCCGTGGCGTCCGCTATCAGTCAGCACGTAACGGCCTTGATCGGCGTAACGGCCGGCAATGTCGGGCCTCGACCGCAGCACGACAAGACGATGCAGGTTGCGCACGTCCATCTCGGTGAGAGGTGCTTTCTGGCGCGCAAGGTTCCGGACGTAGTGGATCGCCTCGAAGAGGTCGATCGCCTCCAGGTGATCCCTGAGCGGCTTTCCGGCGACGGTGATGCCTTGCTCGATAACCATCGTCGTCTCGACGGCGGTCAGCGTGTTCCCCTCGATCGCGTTCGACGTGTAGGTCAGTTCGAGGTCCTGTGAATGATCGAGGTTTGTCGTCCCGCCGGGCGCGCGGATCCGGAGCCGATCGAGTTCAGCCTTTTGGGCGGCAATGGAGGCGAGCAAAGTTTCCACGATAAATTCCGCCACCGTCATGCATCAGAAATCTGAAGCAGAAAAGGGCTTATTATCAATGCATAATGTAAGGCAAATATCTTGGGCCTCGGGACACGTCGTCAACCCGTGGGCCTCATAAGCGACAGCCGTGAGGCCGACAGGCTAGGCCCCGGGTGCTCCTATCCATGCGAACCCCAGCGCATCGCTGTCTCCGTCGACGGAGCGGCCGGACATCCCCATAGCAATGTGCTATAATCCGGCCCGCACCACGCGATGCAGCGGCCAAGGAGACCGAGATGGGCGATCGGGCGACCCGACGCATGACGATCGACGAATTCCTGGCGTGGCAAGCCGGGCAAGGCCAGCGCTACGAACTGGTGGACGGAGAGCCGGCCGCAATGGCCGGGGCGAAGATTCGACATGACCGGGTCACCGGCAATGCGTTCTCCGAGATCAGACGACAGATGCGGGCGGGTGGCAGTCCGTGCGATGTGTTCACCGCCGATATCGGAATACGCACGCCACCAGGAAACATCCGCCGGCCCGACATTAGCATCCTCTGCCCGCCGTTTGATGAGGAGGCCACGACATCGGACATCCCACGCCTGATCGTCGAGGTGCTGTCGGAGTCAACGGAACGCGTGGACCGTCTCATCAAGCTCGACGAATACAAGGCAATCGATGCCCTGGACTATATCATCATCGTCGATCCGACCCGCATCGAAGTGGGCTTCTGGTTCAGAGACGCAGTCCGTGTATGGCACAGTGCCACCTTCCATGACGCGGAGGCGGTAATCGACATGCCCGCCCTCGGGATCGCGATCACGCTTGCGTCACTTTATGAGCGGGTGCAGGTCTCGCCGAATCCGCGCCTTAAACTGGTCTGGGAAGATGACGAAGAGACCACCCAAGCGCCCTAAATCCGATTATCGCAACCCCAGCCGTGTCATCTTCTTGATCAGCCCTACCCGCGAAACTCCCAGCACCCGCGCCGCTTCCGACTGGTTCCCACCCGCCGCCGCTAGGGCTTCCCGCAGCATGCGGGTCTCCACGTCGGCAATCACCCCGGCCAGTGATCCATTCGGTGCGGCCGCCGGTGCGTCCTCGGCGTCGCCCGAAACAAACCGCAGCAGTCCGGAATCGACCACCGCCGAACCGGGTTCGGCCAGGGCGGCAGCGGCTTCCACCACCGCCCGCAGTTCCCGCACGTTGCCCGGCCATGTTCGCTGCGTCAGCCATGCAGCGGCGTCCGCTGCCAGGTTCAATCCGGGTGCCGACCGGCGCAGAAACAAAGCCGCCAGCAGTGGAATATCGTCGGTGCGTTCCGCCAGGGCTGGCGTTCGCAGCACCATTCCTTTCAGGCGATAGAACAGGTCCTCGCGAAATCCGCCCTCGGCCACCATCGCCTCCAGGTCGCGGTGCGTGGCGGCGGCGACCCGGACGTCAGCGCGTTTCGTGACCCGGCCGCCCACGGGCAGGAACGTCGCATCCTGCAGGAACCGCAGCAGCTTCACCTGCATCGCCGGCGGCATTTCGCCCACTTCGTCGAGGAACAGCGTGCCGCGGTTGGCGGCCTCCACCAGGCCAGGCTGATCGCGATGGGCGCCGCTGAAACTGCCTTTCAAATGCCCGAACAATTCGCTTTCCAGCAGTTCGGCCGGCAGCGCGCCGCAATGGATCGGCACGAACGGTCCGGCAGAACGAGGACTGCACGCATGCAACGCCCGAGCGACCAGTTCCTTGCCGGTTCCGGTGGGACCCAGGACCAGGACACTGACACTGGTTGGGCCTAACCGGCGCACCATCTCCCGCAGCCGTCCCATTGCCGGAGAGCGTCCCGCCAGCCCCATGTCGTCGGCGGCGGTACGCTCGCGCAACGTCCGGACCTCGCGTTCCAGTGCCGTCTTGCGCAGGCAGCGGTCCACCACGAAGCGCAGCATGTTGGGATCGATCGGTTTGGCGATGAAATCCCAGGCGCCGGCCTCGGTCGCGCGCAGCGCCATCTCGTGGCCAGCGTGGCCGGTCAACACCACGACTGGCACCGGAACGAAGCCGCCGATCAGTTCGATCCCGGCCAGCGGGTCCATGCGCGGCGGCATCGACAGATCCAGCAGCACCATGTCGGGCGGGGTTTCCGCGAAGCGAACGGTTGCCTCATCGGCCGAACCGGCGACCGTTACGGTATGACCCAGTCCGCGCAGCCATGCCCCGCCGAGCCGCTGGAACGCCGGTTCGTCGTCCACCAGCAGGATATGGCCCATTACAGTGGCTCCGGAAAACGCAGGGTGAAGCAGGTCGACCATCCCGGCCGTTCGGTCAGTGCCACATCGCCGCCATGCGCGGCGGCGATGCGCGCCACGATGGCCAGCCCAAGGCCCGTGCCGCCGGCGCCACGCGACACGAACGGCTGGAAGATGCGGTCTCGCAGGTCCGGCGGAATGCCCGGTCCGTCGTCGCAGACGTGCAGCAGCACCGTCCCCGGCATGCGTTCCGCTTCCAGCACGACATGGCGCGCCACCGCGCAGGCGTTATCGAGCAGATTGGTCAGCGCCTGCTCGACCCGTCCGGCATCGGCCAGCACGGTCAGATCGCCGGGCACCCGGCATTCGACGCTGTCCCGCCTGGACGCGATTCCACCCACCAGTTCGGCCAGGTTCACTGGCGCCGGTACCACCGACCACGGCTTGGCATATTCCAGCAGGTCATCCGCGAGGCGGGCGATGCGTCCGACCTGATCGGTCACCTCGCCGCGCACCTCCGGCGGTGCGAATGCCACTGCCATGGAGATGATGTTGAGCGGGTTGCGCACGTCATGCGCCACGGTGGCGGCCAGTTCTCCCAGTTCGGCCAACCGCGCTCGGGTTTGCCGTTCGCGTTCCTGCGCCGCGAGGGAGACCGCCCGTTCCAGCCGTTGGGCTTCGTCCGCCAAAACCGAACCGAACATCGCCGCGACCCGCCTGGGGCCGGGCGGGGCGGAGTCCCAGCCGGATTTCAGGGTCGTTTGCCATCCGGACCCGGCGCGGCGGCATGCCAGCAGGGGGGCGGACGCGGTGCCGGCGCGTGCCTCGCCGACGCTGACCGCCACCGATGTGGAGAGCCGCCGGGAGACGATGGTGGCGGCGCGCTGGGCCAGGTCGGCGGTGTCCTCGGCGTCTGCCATCGCCTGCCGCCACGCGGCCAGGTCCTCGGGGGTGACGTTGCCGCCGGGATAGACGATGCGTTCCGCGAGGCGCCGGACTGGACCGCCGAGGACCAGGAAAGCGATCCCGACGCAGACCGCGGTGGCGAAGCGTGACCCGAGCAGGTTCTCGAACGGCAGCAGGGGCACAGCCGCGGCCATCAGTCCGGCACCGGCCACCAGCATCGTCCATGCCAGCGCGCGTCGTGCCCAGGCGTTGGCGAGCAGCAACTCGTAGCGGAGGATTCCGTAGACCAGGAACACCGGATACAGCGGCAGACCCAGCAGCGGCCACGGGGCCATCGGCAGGTGCAGCGCGACGATGCCGTAGCCGGACATGCACAGCAGGCCCCAGACGCTGGATGCGATCAACGCGCCGATCTGCCGCCGAGCCAGGTCTTGGCGGTTCAGCAGGGCGCGCAGCAGGACAAGCTGTCCGGCGGCGGCGATGGCGGCCCACACGATGCTGGTGATCCAGCCGACCTGGTTTGGCATCGCCACGAATGTCATTCCGGCGAACGGCGCATAGCGGCCGGGTACCCACACGATGGACAGCGCGGTCGCGGCGGTGCCGACGCCGTAGCCCGCGATCACCCATGACGCTGCCGGGGTGGCGGTGAACGTGACAGCGAAATGCAGGAATACCGCCGAGGTCAGCGCCGCTGTCGCCAGCAGCATCAGTCCGATGCCCTGGGGGCCGGGGCCGAACCATGTGGGCAGTTCGTTGCCGGTGATCCATATCGCGACGCCGATCAGGAAGCCGGTCAGCAGCCGCACGCCGGCGACCCGGTCGGCCCATCGCCACAGGACTCCAGCCAGCGCGAGGCTGCCGGCCAGGGACAGTGCGAGGGCGATATGGAAGATCATGCGTAAACGCGGTTATCGCATCAATCAGGAACTGTAAACGAAGTATACGGAGCCGCTTCGCCGGGCGGTATTATTATGGTGTGATAACAATGCATTAGATGAAGAACGACCGTTGGCACGTTTGATGCGGAAGGCATTCTGCTCGATCGCAGGAGAACGCCGCCATGTCGCATTGCCCCGACCTCACCGCCAAACGGGTGGCGTGACATGGCAAGCGCTACGCTTGCGGCCCCGTTCCGGTTGTCCACGCGCGGTGGCACGCCGAGCGGGGCGCTCGATCTTGCGGCGATCGTGGGTCACATCGATTGGGCTCGCCTGCCAGCCTGCCTGCGCCGGCGGTTTGACGCGGGGCATGGTCCGGCCCGCTATGATGGGACCATGGCCCTGGAGCGTTCGGCCATCGGCGGATGGTTCGCCTGGCTGGTCAGGCCGTTCGGCGCCCCACTGCCGGTCCGGCGGTTGATCGACGCTCCGGTCACCGTCACGGTGCGGGCCGGGACTGGCGGCGTCGTGTGGGAACGGCGGTTCGGCCCGCATCATCGCGTCCGTTCCGTGAAGTCGCCCGGCCCGGCCAACACCGTGATCGAGCGTACCGACGGCGGCCTGGCCATGGTGCTGGACGTTTCGGTGGAGGACGGCGCGCTGGTGTTCACCAGCCGGCGGTTCTTTCTGTCGATCGGATCATGGCGCCTGCCGATCCCGGCTGTGCTGACGCCGGGAACCTGCCGCGTCGAGCACCGGGCGGTCGACGAACACCGGTTCACCTTCAGCATGACCATGACCCATCCGCTGTGGGGCACAACGTTCCGCCAGAGCGGGCTGTTCAATGATCCCCCGGAGTCAACACCATGAATGCGGTCTTCGCGATCCTCTCGATCCAGGCGCTGGTCGGCGCTTTCGACAATTTCTGGCACCACGAGCTGGAGGCAAAGCTGCCTCGGCAGGTCTCCGCCAGGTATGAATTGCGGCTGCATGCGGCACGGGAAGCCATCTATGGCGTGCTGTTCCTGGGGCTGGCGTGGCTGCGTTGGGATGGCGCCTGGGCCTGGGTGCTGGCGATCCTGTTGGCGGCGGAGGTGCTAATCACCCTGGCAGATTTCATCGAGGAAGACATGACCCGCCGCCTGCCGCCGCTGGAACGCGTGCTGCATACGGTTCTCGCCATCAGCTACGGCGGTTTCGTCGCCGCACTGGCCCCGGTGCTGGTGCGGTGGGCCAGCCAGCCGACCGGGCTGACCTGGAAGGGTCATGGCGCGGTGTCCCTGCTGTTCAGCGTCTACGCTGCCGGCGTGCTGGCCTGGAGTGTTCGGAATGCGATCGCCGTGGTCCGGCTGTCTCGCGGTGTCCGGCCGGCCATTGCGCCGGTTGCGGCGCCGCGCGGTCCGGCTGTCCTGGTGACCGGCGCGACAGGGTTCATCGGATCGGCGCTGGTGCGGGATCTGGTGGCGGACGGCCAGCGCGTCATCGTGCTGACGCGGGATGCAAGGCGCGCCGCGGCCATGTTCGGTCCACATGTCGTCGTGACCGAGACGTTGGATGCCATCCCCGGCGAAACTCCCATCGAGGCGGTCGTGAACCTGGCCGGAGCGTCCATTCTGGGTGGCCGCTGGTCCGCCCGCCGCCGCGCTGAACTGGTTGGAAGCCGAGTGGATGTGACCCGTCGCGTCGCCGCCATGATGCGGCGTCTCGATCGGCCACCGCTTGTTCTCGTCAATGCGTCGGCGGTCGGTTTCTACGGTGTCTGCCGGCTGGAAGGTGGGCTCGACGAAACCGCGTTGGCGCAAGCCGGCACATTCCAGTCGGACTTGTGCGCCGTGTGGGAACGGGAAGCGATGCGTGCGGACGCCCGCGTCGTCTGTCTTCGTTTTGGTGGCGTTCTTGGCAAAGGCGGCGGCGTGTATCCGCCGCTGGCCCTTGCCAGCCGCCTCGGACTGGGTGCGGTTCTCGGTGGTGGCGATCAGCCGACACCCTGGATTCACCTGGATGACGCCATCGGGCTGATACGGTTCGCGATCGACATGCCGATGCTGGAAGGTCCGGTGAACGCCGTTGCCCCGCACTGCCCCCCGCAAGCCGTGTTCGCGCGGACGGTCGCCGGTTCGTTCGGGACAAAAGTCAGGTTGCGCGTGCCGGCCTGGCCCCTGTGGCGTCTCGGCGGAGAGGCCGCGCAACTGCTGCTGGACGGCCAGGCGGCGACGCCCAAAGTCGCTCTGGCGGCCGGCTATCGCTTCCTGCACCGCACGCTGGAGAGCGCAACCGCCGATCTGGCGGGGAGGCATCAGGTTCGGGAAAACAACACGACGAGCACGGTCCAGCCGACTTCCGCTTAACGCAGGCGTGGACTCTCCGGAAGCAAAACGACCGACGGCGGATGGATGGTTCCGCCGTCCGGATCGGACTCCGGTCGAGGGCTGCGAGATGTCTTCCCTCGTGCCAGGTCATCGGGATTAGTCCGATCCTCCGTCACTGCGGCGTAACAACGGGTCACGCTCGCCACGCCGCGGCGTCGGTTCGAACGGGCATCATCGTGTCCGCTCACAATCCGCTTTTGACGCAGAGGCCGCGGAGCGGGGCGCAGAGAGGACGCCACACGGTCTTTGGTTTCAAGCACCGATTCTGCTGACAGAAACCCTTGCCACCTGGGTTGCAGTGATGGGAAAGGCGCTTTTATGCGCGAACCGGCCCGAGTCATCGCGTCCGGTGGTCTGCCGGCCGCGAACCGTGTCGGTCTTGCTTGCCACCAGGCACTTCAGATCGTAAAATGGGTGCCGACTCAGACTGATGTTTCCGGCGGCCTTGTCGTGCGTGACGCCTCCCGACGCCGCCGACCGGGGGTCGCGCGCGTGATCCCCCTGGCAAGCCCGCTGATGCTACTGGACTCAGGCTTAATGATGTCGGCAAAGTATCGGCCGTGCATCGCATTGAGATGATGTCATGACAGGCAAGACAGGCATTCGCGAAGGCCACCTGGCGCGGAACCAGGTGTTCTACCCATGAACAGCATCCACCCCGCCGCATCCATCGATCGGGCGGAGACGGAAAGCGTCGCGTCCATGGTGTCCGCCCACCGCGACGCGGTTATCAAGGCCGAGGTTGCCGCGGCTCGGGAGCGCGTGGAAAAGACCCTGCTGCGCGAGATAGAAGCCATGGTGCTGTTCGCGCTGGGCGCCGGCCTCGACTTGCCGCCGGAGGCACTTGCCGCGCGGCAACAGCCGCCGCCCGACACGCCGTTGCCCGATGCGTTGCCGCTCGACGCCGCCGCCGATCCACTGGTCCGCCTGGCCGCCCTGCATCTGACGCTGACCAGGCTGATCGCGCCGGCCCGAGGCGCCTCCCTGGTGCTGTTGGAGGAGCAGCGGCAGGCCCATCCGGTTCTGCGAGCCTTCGGCCCGGTGCCGCAGGTGCGCTGGATGCTGGCGGTGGCCGTGCTGTCGCTCATCCTGCTGCTCGGGACGGCCCTGTCGGGCGACGTCAATCCCGAGAACGTCAGCAAAGGCCTGCTGAACCTGCAAGGCACCGCATTGATCGCGGTCGAGGTATTCCTGATCGCCGCTTCCGCCGTCGGTGCGACGCTCGCCAACCTCAAACGCCTGAATCGCTACATCTCCGACTGCAACTATGACCCGCGCTACGACAGCAGCTACTGGAGCCGCCTTGTCATGGGCCTGATCTCGGGGGTCATTTTGTCCCAGGTGGTGTTCGGCTCATTGGTTAGTGGCGAGGGCGCCTCCGCTCATCCGGGCACCAGCGCCCTGGACGGCTTCGGTCAGCCGATCCTGGCGATCCTGGGCGGTTTCTCGGCCGAACTGGTGCATGATATCCTGAGGCACCTGATCAACGTCATCGGCAACACATTGGGCCTGCGCAAGGTGGAATAATCACCCCAGGTCGATGGCGAACCGCGTCAGATCGGCCAGCCGGCAGTGCCGCAGCGCGCCTTCCTCGGTCGAGCGCAGCACCACCTGAGGGGCCGCGTCAGCCTCGAACGCTTCCTGCCAGCGTGGCGCGCACAGGCACCAGCGATCGCCCGGTTTCAACCCGGCGAAGCCAAACTCAGGGTGCGGGGTGGACAGGTCGTTGCCTTGCGCCTTGCTGAAGGCCAGGAATTCCGCCGTCATCACCGCGCAGACGGTGTGGCTGCCGACATCCTCCGGGCTGGTTTCGCAGCAGCCGTTGCGGAAGAATCCGGTCATCGGATCGTTGGAGCAGACCCCGATCGGCCCGCCCAGCACGTTGCGGGACGGTCTGCGGCCCGGCCGGCGGCCGGTTTCGTCGAATGGCATGCAAATCCCTCGCGGCTTACGACTTTGTTTACCATTGGCCGCCACAATGGCGCCATGAGCAACCGCATTCAATCCTCCACCATGGCCATCGCCAACACCTTCGCGTTCAACGGCATCGAGGCGGTGCCGGTGGAGGTCCAGGTGCAGATCGCCCCCGGCGCCCCTGGCCTCGTGCTGGTCGGCCTGCCCGACAAGGCGGTGGGCGAGGCTCGGGAGCGAGTCCGAGCGGCGTTTGCCGCGATGGGACTGTCGCTGCCGTTGAAACGGGTGCTGATCAACCTGAAGCCCGCCGATCTGTTGAAGGAGGGCAGCCATTTCGACCTGCCCCTGGCTTTGGGCCTGCTCGCGGCGATGGACGTCCTGCCGCGTGACGAGATCGCCGGCTATGCCGCATTGGGCGAATTGTCGCTGGATGGTTCACTGAATCCGGTCGCCGGCATCCTGCCGGCGGCGATCGGCGCCTCCGCCCGCGACCTTGGCCTGATCTGCCCGGCCAGCCAGGGTGGGGAAGCCGCGTGGGCCGGCCGCATCGAGGTCCTGGCACCGCCCGACCTGCTGAGCCTGATCAACCATTTCCGCGGCACCCAGGTGCTGACCCCGCCGAACACCGCCGGGGTGGCCGACGCGGTGTCCTGCCCCGACCTGAGCGACGTCAAGGGCATGGAGACGGCGAAACGCGCCTTGGAAATCGCCGCCGCCGGCGGTCATAACCTGATCCTGATCGGGCCGCCCGGCGCGGGAAAATCCATGCTGGCCGCTCGCCTGCCGGGCCTGCTGCCGGATCTGGACCCGCGGTCGGCGCTGGAGGTCAGCATGATCCACAGCATCGCCGGCCTGCTGGATGGCGGCCGGCTGGTGATGCGGCCGCCGTTCCGCGAACCGCATCATTCCGCTTCCCAGGCCGCGCTGTCGGGCGGCGGCCATCGCGCTCGGCCGGGTGAGGTCAGCCTGGCGCATCGCGGTGTCCTGTTCCTGGATGAACTGCCGGAATTTCCCCGCCAGGCCTTGGAATCCTTGCGCCAGCCGATGGAATCCGGCCGCACCACTGTCTCCCGCGCTGCCGCCCACATCACCTATCCGGCGCGTTTCCAGCTTGTCGCCGCGATGAATCCCTGCCGCTGCGGCTATCTGGGGCAGGGTGGCCAGGAATGTGGCAGAGCGCCGCGCTGTGGTGAGGATTATCAGAATCGCGTCAGCGGGCCGGTGCTGGATCGCATCGATCTGGCGGTTGATATCCTGCCGGCGACCGCGGCCGAACTGGCCCATGCGCCGCCGGGCGAGCCGAGCGCCGTCATTGCCCAGCGTGTTGTCCGTGCCCGCCAAATCCAGGCCGATCGTTACGGCGCCGATGGCCCGCTGTGCAACGCCGAGGCCGACGGCAAGACGATCCGCCTGTTGCCCGACGCGCAAAAACTGCTGGAGCAGGCGATGGAGCGGCTGCGTCTGTCGCCGCGCGGCTATACCCGTACGATGCGGGTCGGGCGCACGATCGCGGACCTCGCCGGTGCGGATATCGTGGCGCGCGTCCATATAGCTGAGGCACTGGCATTCCGCCATCGCGGGCCGCGTTCCAACACATCGCGGTGACGGACGCCTGAAGCGGCACTACCTGGCGGCTTGGTTGATGCTCGCGGCAAAGGCGATGGATCGCCTGGCATTGGAGGGAGAAGCGGTCAGCCATCGGCCTATCCGAATCGATGGAACCTCCACGATGCGATACATGATTTCGGCGGCAAGGTTATGATCTCGATCATAATGATCCGGTGGTGATGGCAGCTTCGCGGCGAGCGCTGAGTGCCCGGCAACCACGGCTGCCGCTGCGATCCCCCGGAGGGAGTCGAGGGCCTCGTATCTTTGCGGGCCGCTATCGCTTCGGATGTCGTGCTTGACCATGGTCGTCACCACGCTGCACCCGCAGGCATTGCAAGCCGCTTACATCGGGGATGGCTTCAAGGCTCTTGCCGTCCTTGCAATGTCCAATTATGCTGGCGGACAAATGCGAATGATTCGCAAATAAGGAGCGCGTCCAGCAATGGCGCAAGAAAGCCTCATCGCCCGCCGGTGCGAACGTGCCGTGGTGACCGCCTATAGCGAGCTGCGTCAGATCGGTTCGGACGACATGTCGGCATTCCAGGCCTGCACCGCGCTTTATCGGATTCATCATCCGGAGTCCTCGATCAACGAAGCCCGCCGGCTGGTCGCCGAGTGGATCGACCATCACCTTGTCCGCAAGGCGCCAGGTCCGACCGACGGCTGCCTCTGCGATTAGAGTGTGATCGCCTGAGGCCGCAGGCCGGACGGCGTGAATCACACGAACGAAATAGAGTGTGATCGCCTGAGGCCGCAGGCCGGAAGGCGTGAATCACACGAACGAAATAGAGTGTGATCGCCTGAGGCCGCAGGCTGGACGGCGTGAATCACACGCATAAAACCAAAGACGAGCAGGGCAGGGGTCAGGCGCCGCGCAATCGCGACACAGCGACCGGCCGGAAATCCCAGGCATCCACGCCGACATCGGTCTGCCGAGGCAGCGGTTTCAGCCGTCCGTGACTATGTCCGTGCAGGTTCAGCACCCCTTTTGCCATGCCGTTCCAGGTGCGGAAGGCGTAGTGGCACAGCGCCAGCCGGTGCGCATCGACGGTGATCTCGGCGTAGGCCTGGACGCTGGACCAATCCGGCAAGGCGGCGATCGCCGGGGGGTCGTTGTTGCCGGTGACCAGATGCTTGCGGCCGTTCAATTGCTGCAGCAGGGCGGCGGCCGCCTCCGTGCTGGTGCGCAGGGCGAAATCGCCGAGATGCCAGACATCGTCGTCGGGTCCGACCGTCTGATTCCAGCGGTCGATCATCGTTGCATTCATCTCGGCGACCGAGGCGAACGGCCGGCGATACAGTGACAATGCGCCGGCATGGCCGAAATGCGTATCCGCGGTGAACCAGACCACCATCTGCGATTTTCCCTTGCATGGCGGCCATGCCATTACGGCAGGCCTGACCGATCCGCGCCGCGATGCCCGGCGGAGCGCCGATGCCCCGTCTGGTCATCATTGCGCCTGTCCTGTTTACTGACCCCGACAAGGGTTGGGGGGCAAGTCGTCCATGCTGAAACCGATCGCGTCCACCGCCGTGGTTGCAACGCTGCTCTCCGGCATTGCCGCGGCCCAGCCGGCACCTACACCCGCACCGACGCCGGGTCCCGCATCGGCATGGATCGTGCCCGATGTCGACAAGGTGCCTGACGATGCCTTTGGCCGCCTGGTCCGCGAAGGCCGCGACCTGATTGTCAAGACGTCGTCCCTGATCGGTCCCGACTCGCCCGATCCGGCCAAGCACTACAGCGGCAACGGGCTGGACTGCCAGTCCTGCCACCTGAACGCCGGCACTCAGCAATTCGGCCTGCCACTGATTGGCGTCTGGGGCGTGTTCCCCGCCTATATCGCCCGGGAAAATGCCGTCAGCACGCTGGAGGACCGCATCAACGGCTGCATGGAGCGCAGCATGAACGGCAAGGCGCTGCCCCTGGGCAGCCCCGAGATGAAAGCCATGCTGAGCTACATCCGCTTCATCAGCGCCCCGGAAAAAACCGGCCAGTCGCTGGTCGGACGCGCCACGCCGCCATTGAAACCGGAGGACAAAGCCGGCGATCCGGTGCATGGCCAGCAGGTCTTCACCGCGACCTGCGCCGTCTGCCACGGCGCCAACGGCCTTGGACAGCGCCTGGAACCGGCGGAAGCCAAGGAAACAGGCCGCCGCTATCGCTTTCCGCCACTGTGGGGGCCGGACAGCTTCAATGACGGCGCCGGCATGGATCGGGGGATCACCGCCGCCCAGTTCGTCCATGCCAACATGCCGTTCGGCACCACGTTCGAGCAGCCGGTGCTGTCGGCATCCGACGCGTTCGACGTGATCGCCTACATCAGCGGCCAGCCTCGCCCGCATCGCGCGGATTTACAGGCGGATTTCCCCGACCGGTCCCGCAAGCCGGTGGACGCTGCCTATCCGCCCTATGTCGGGCCGTTCCCGCCGGACCAGCATCGCCTGGGACCCTGGCCGCCGATCCAGGCCTGGTTGAAAGCCAACGCCGCCGCGGCGCGTGCCACCAACTGAAGGAAGTCCACCGATGCTTACACCACGCCGGCAAAGCCTGAAGACCCTCGGCATCGCCCTGGCCGCGGTCGGGACCGCCGCTGCCGCCCCCGCCGAGACGCTGGTGCCGGCCGGTGCGTCCACCTTGGAGGTTCTGACGAAGCGGTTGGCGGCGCTGCCGCGCCGGCGCGACTTCAAGACGGTGCCGATGATTCTGGACCATCGCGACCAATGGGATGCCGAGGCACTGGACGCCGTGCTGCACTATGCCGGCGGTCCCAAGCAGGCCTGGAACAACACCGACATCCACGGTCCCTGGCTGAACGTCATGCGCAATTCGATCAATTCGGAGGTCTGGTCGTTCCGCCATCCCGAGTTCCTCTGCGTCTCCGCCACGCACGGTCCCGCCCAGTTCGCGCTTTACGACGACGCGATGTGGGAGAAATACGGGCTGGCCAAGCTGGCTGGGGGTAATATCACGCACAACAGCTTTGCCGTGGCGCCCCCGGCCGCGGAGGCCGATCCGAAGGATTTTCAAAATCCTAAAGGTGCGTTTTCCAGTGCCGCCAACAGTATCCCGGCCTTGCAGCGCCGCGGCGCCGTGTTCCTGGCCTGTCACAACGCGGTTTGGGAACATGCCCAGCATTTGATTGCATTGGATACCAATCCGGACAAGCTGTCGGTCGAGGCGATGTGCGCGGAACTCAGCAACCATCTGATCCAAGGTGTCGTGCTGACGCCCGGTGCCGTCGGCACCCTGGCGGAACTCGGCAAAGCGGGCTTCTCGTACGCGCAATGAGTAAGATATTTCCCTGTGTCGCGGTGTTGGCGGGGTTGCTGTGTGGCGCCGCCGCCCCGCCCGGTACGCCCGCGGCGCGTCTGGACGCCGCCGAGGCGCAATTCCCACCGTGGCAGAACGGCCAGAATAACGATGCCCCTGATCGCGGCCTGGTGTTCACCGTGCCGCCTGTGGACGACATGGCCGACTTCCACGGCAGCCTGAATGACCCCGCCTTGGTACTGTACGCATCCGGCAACTATTTCTTCGCGATGGCCGGTCTGGTGCGCGCCTTCGGGGACGCCTATCCGGCGTATCGCGGACGGGTGTTCTACGAGACGCTGCCGCCCGGCTTGCTGCTGAAGCAGATGGCGGCGGGCGGGACTGTCACCTCCGGCAACCTGACCTTCACCGTGAAGCCGGACGTGATGATGGCGGAACAGCGTGCCAGTGAGGAATGGGTGAAGGACGGCCGCCTGGCCGCGCCGGTGGTTTCATTCGCGACCAACGACCTGACCATCATGGTGCCGGCCGGCAACCCCGCCCACATCACCGGTTTGGCCGACCTGGGCCGCCCCGACCTGCCGCTGATCATGCCCAACCCCGCGTTCGAGGGCGTCGCGCGGCAGATCCGCGCCGCTCTGGTCAAGGCCGGCGGCGAGACCCTGGCCAAGGACGTGTATGAGGGGAAAGTTGCTGCTGGAACGACCGTGCTGACCCGCATCCATCACCGGCAAACGCCACTGCTGCTGATGCAGGGCCTGGGGCAGGCCGGTGTGACGTGGCGGTCGGAGGCGATTTTCCAAGAGAAGCAGGGCCATCCCATCACCCACGTGGATATTCCGGCGGACCAGAATGTCCGAGCGATCTACAGCGCGGCGATGGTGTCCGGCGCGTCGCATGCCGAGGCGGCGAAGGCGTGGCTGGCGTTCATCCGGTCAGACGCCGCGTTTGCGGCTTTGGCGCCGTTCGGGTTCCAGCGGTTCGCACAATAGTGGCGTGGCCGGCTCTCGGTTCGCCGTGCCATGACGAATTAGCCAGACCGGTGCCATGACGAATTAGCCAGACCGGTGCCATGACGAATTAGCCAGGCCCGTGCCATGACGAATCAATTGGCGGCTTGTCATGACGGGTCTGATTAACGGCCCGGCCACACTGGGGTGCGCTTCTCGATGAACGCGGCGCGTCCCTCGGCGGCGTCCTCGGTCAGTGCCAGCGTGCCGATCTGCGCCTCCATGAACACCGCCGACTGATCGAAGGTGAGTTGTTCGCTGACCCGCATGGCATACTTGCCGCGCCGGATCGCTGTCGGGCTCTTGTCCAGCAGCCGCGACAGCAGCCAGTCCAGTTTCGTGTCGAGTTCCGCTGCCGGAACGACGTAGTTCAACAGCCCCAGTTCCAGTGCCTCGGCCGCCGTAACCGGTTCGCCCGTCAGCGCCATTTCATAGAGTTTCCGTGACGGAATCAGCCGTTGCAGCACCGCCATGATCTGCATGGGGAACACCCCGACCTTGACCTCCGGCATGCCGAAGCGGGCAGTGTCGACGCCGATGGCCATGTCGCACATGCCCAGCAGGCCCAGGCCACCGGCCATTGCGTGGCCGTTGACGCGGGCGATCAGGGGAAGAGTCAAATCGCGAGCCTGCTTCATCAGTTTTACGAATGACAGCCCGACTTTCGAGTAGTCGTATTTGAACGATCCCGACCCCGCCGACAGATCGGCCCCCGCACAGAACGCCTTGTCCCCGGCGCCGGTCAGCACCACCGCCCGCACCCCTGGATCGGCGGAGGCCGCAACGAATCCGGCGGCGATCGCATCCGTAACGACGTCGTTCATCGCGTTGCGGCGCTCTTCGCGATTGATGGTGATCCATTGCACCATGCCGCGTTTTTCTGTGAGAACCTCGTTCATGCGTGCGCTCCCTGGCGGTACTTGCTGAGACTGCCGCCATGCATGACCTTGCCGGGCAGGGGATGGCCGACAATGTCCTCCGCCATGCGGGCGCAGTCGATCAGCGCGTCGAGGTCGATGCCGGTCTCGATGCCCATTTCTTCGCACATGAATACCAGGTCCTCGGTGCAGATGTTTCCGGCTGCCCCCTTGTGGCCGGCGAACGGACAGCCGCCGAGACCGGCACAGGAACTGTCGAAACTATCGATTCCCATCTGCAGGCCCATCAGCGCGTTGGCCAGTCCGGTGCCGCGTGTGTCATGCAGATGCAGCGCCAGGCGCAAATCGGGCCAGGTCTCCCGCACCAGCCCGACCACACGCTGGATTGACGCCGGCGATGCCCAGCCCACGGTATCCGCCAGCCGCACCCGGTCCAGTTCGATGCCGAACTCATCCGCCACTGCCAGCAAGGAACCGACGCAATCGCGGACGGTCTCCGGCGCGATGGCGCCTTCGAAGTTGCAGCCGAAGGCGGTCATCACGATCGCGGATTCGACCGCGATGCCCCGGTCGCGGAAAAACGCCAGTTGCCGGCGCTGTTCGACCAGCGTTTCCGCGTTGTCTTTGTTGGTGTTGCGGATGGAGAACGTGTTCGACGCGCTCATTTGCAGGTGACCGGTGATGTGCAGAGGCGTCTGGATGGCGCGTTCGTAGCCGCGCAGGTTCAGTGCGATGGCGGTGTATTCCACGTCCGGCCGCTGGCGGATGGTTTGCGCGACTTCCACCGCGTCGGCCATCCCCGGCACCCGACGCGGATCGACGAACGACACGCATTGGACGTCGTGCAACCCGGTGCCTGCTAACGCCTCGCAGAACCGGACTTTCTCGGACGTGCCGATGGGGCCGGCTTCGATCTGGAAGCCTTCGCGAGGGCCTTCCTCGTGGATCTCCACGCGTTTGGGTAGGTCGGTCAACGTGTCCTCCTGAGCCTGACCGACCCATCATGCCTACTGGCGAGTAGGGGCGCTAGTGGTTCAGGTTCCAGATGTCACTATCGAGCATCCAGGTGCCGTGCTCGCGTTTCCAGATGACGACGTATTTGCCTTCCAGCTTGACCATTTGCTTTTGTGCGTCCGGGGCTTCGCCGGTGAAGCGGCCGATTTCGCGGGCAGCGCTGCCGTATTGCTCGACCGAGACGGTTTGCAGGCCGGTGATCTTGAGGCCGCTTTGGATGATGCCGGCCCAGGTTTTCTGGATGGCGTCGCGGCCGGTGGCAATGTCGGCGCCAGGCGGGAACACCTGGGCGTGTGGGGTGTAGAGGCGTGCGATGGCAGCGGCGTCGCCTTTGTCGTAAGCGGCGCCGAATTTCTGATTGGCGGCGTCGATTTCGGATTTCAGGCCGCGGGCTTGGACAGTCGTGGCCAGTAACAGCAGCGGGATAGCAAGCATTATCGGCTTCATGACTTTTGCCCTTGTTTGCTGACGCAAGGGAAGAATACTGGACGGCCGGATTGATGGTGTCAATTGATTAAGTGCAAAAATCTGATCTCGACCGCACAGTCGCAGTCAAACGATCCATGTCTGCGCAAGTCAAATGCCGATGTTTGTACTTCACGAAAACACCTCGCCAACCTCATAAACCCGCGGCACCAACCCCTGTTCCGCCGCATATCGCAGACACAGTTCGATCCCCACCCGGTTCGCCTCTGTTCCATACGGCAGCACGTCCGCCCCCACGATCCCGGCAAACCGAACCTCGGCGGGCGGTTCTGTCGCCGCAGCCTTCGCCGCCACGAACAGCCGCATCAGCTCATCGGGCAGCCACGGAGAAGCCTCCACCAGCGCCGTCTTCACGCACAGCAGGTGATTGACTGGATACGCCTTGGTCCGCGCATACCAGTCCGCCGCGGCCGCCATCGGATCGGTGATCACCGGCCGCATTGTCGAAGGATCGACCCCCGCGACGGCGATCCCCGCGTCGATCTCCCCCGCCGCCAACATCTTCGCCAAATCCTGTCCGGGCGCGATCCGCACCACATTCGGCGGGTCCACGTATTCGGCGACATGCGCGTCCTCCGCGGTCACCCAGGTGATGTCGCGATGGTCGACGCCATATTCGTCCAGTAATATCCCGCGCACCCAGATGCCTGTCGTCTGCGACCATGCCCGCACGCCGATTTTCTTGCCGCGTAAATCAGCCGGCCCGCGGATCGAGGACTCCACCGGACACACCAGCGCGCCATGATGGAACCCGCGCATCACCACGATCGGCAGCGCCTTGATCGGCTTGCGATACGCATGACCCTGCGCCAGAGTCGTCAGCGCGATCTCGCACAAATCGAAATCCAGCGTCCGCACCATGCGCCGGAACGCCCGCGTGATGACCGGCACATCCTCAAAATCGAACCGCACGCGATCCGACGCCACCGAACCGTCCTTCAACGCCTTGACATGCGGATAGTTGGCGAAAGCGGTGCGCAGCGTGATCGTTCCGGTCATGGTCCCCATCCTGTCGACTCCCAGCGGACCCTACAACCGCCCGAGCCGGTTGACACGCCCCCGATCCCCCGGCTTCCTCCCGCCAGCCAACACAACGGAAACCAACCATGCAAATCGGCTTCAACCTGCCCGTCAGCGGCCCGATGGCCTCGCCCGAGGTCATGGCGAACATCGCCCAACTGGGTGAATCCCTGGGTTTCGACTATCTGACCCTGACCGATCATGTCGCCCTGCCGGACACCAGTTCGCCCGGCTACCCGTATTCGACCACCGGCGAGTTCTACACCCCCGATCCCGGCCATCGCGTCGAGCAACTGACCACCGCCGCCTGGGTCGCCGCCAAGACCAGCAAGATCCGCCTGGTGCTGGCGGTGATGGTCGTGCCGCATCGCCCCGCGGTGGTGACGTCCAAGATGCTCGCCACCATCGATGTGCTGTCGGGCGGGCGGCTTGTCGTGGGCATCGGTGCCGGCTGGCTGAAGGTGGAACTGGATGCCGTCGCCACCACGCCGTTCGCCGAACGCGGTGCGGTCACGGACGAATACATGGACGCGATGCGCACCATCTGGACCAACGACAAGCCGGTGTTCCACGGCAAATACGTCAACATCGACGGCCTGCTGACCGATCCGAAGCCGGTGCAGAAGCCCCACCCGCCGATCTGGGTCGGCGGCGAAAGCGGCCCCTCCATGCGCAGGGCCGCCCGTATCGGCGACGCCTGGTATCCGATCGGCAGCAACAACGCCCATCTGCTGGACACGCTGCCCCGCCTGACCGCCGGTATCGCCCGCATTCGCGAAATGACCAAACAGGCCGGCCGAGACCCCGCCGCCATGGGCGTCGTCTACCGCGTCAAGCGCCACGGCCAGCCCGCGCCCGCCGCCACCGACGGCAACCGCAAGCTGTTCACCGGCACCGTCGCCAACACCATCGAGGACATCGCCGCGGTCAAGGAGATCGGCGTTACCGCGATCGATTTCGACTTCGAGGGCCGCGATGCGGTGAAATCCGCCACGGACATGAAAAAATTCCATCGCGAGGTCTTGTCTAGGATTTAAGTCACTACAACCTGCGGCGGTATGAACACCACCGCCGCACACGCCGAACACCAACAGGGCTTCCAACTCCACCTGCATCAGCGGGTGGAGGAGGCGGAGCCGTTTTATCAACGCGCCGTGGCACTCGACCCGGCGTTCAAGGAGGCCTGGATGAATTTGGGCCTCGTACTCCTGGCACGGGGCCGTCCGGAGGAGGCGTTGTCCTGCCAGCGGCAGGCGCTGCGCCTCGATCCCGAAAGCGCCGACGCGCAGAACAATCTGGGGATGGTCCATTACGCCCAGGGCAACATCGCCGAGGCGGAAAACTGCTTTCGAACCGCGCTACGCCTGCGGCCGGACCATGCCAATGCGACGCTGAACCTCGGGTCCGCCCGTCAGATCCTCAACCACGCCGGAGAAGCGGACCATTTGTTCCGCCGAGCTTTGTCGCTTGGCGTGGATGAGGCTCGGGCGAAGAGCAACCTGGCGCTGGTGCTGATGGAGCAGGCCCGCCCGCAGGAGGCCGAATTGTGCTGCCGCGAAGCGCTGGCGCTGCGGCCGGATTATCCTGAGGCGCGGGGCAATCTGGCGCTGGCGCTGCTGATGATGGGCCGGTTGGAGGAAGGTTTCCGGGAATACGAAGCTCGCTGGGAGGTCGAGACGATGGCCGCGCCGGCGTTGCCCCAACCGCTCTGGACCGGGCAGGCGCTGAACGGTGAGACGGTGCTGTTGTATGCGGAGCAGGGGTACGGCGACACGCTGCAATTCTGCCGCTATGTCCCGATGGTTGCCGCCGCCGGCGGCCGTGTCGTCCTGGTGGTGCCGAAGGCATTGCACCGGGTCATGACCACGTTGGATGGCGTGGCCGAATTGTTGTGCGAGGGAGACGATCTGCCGTCTTCCTTCGACTATCATTGCCCGCTGCTCAGCCTGCCGTTCGCGTTCGGCACGACCATGGCGACGATCCCGGCGCCGGTGCCTTATTTGCGAGCCGATCCGTCGCGATGGGCCGATTTCCTGGACGAACTGCCGGGGATGAAGGTCGGCTTGGTTTGGGCGGGGAAGTCGCGCACCGCTCAGCCGCACGCAGTGGCGATCGACCGGCGCCGCTCCATGCGTCTGGCTGATATGATGCCGCTGCTCTCGGTGCCCGGATGCAGTTTCGTGTCGCTGCAACTTGGGCCGCCGGCGGCGCAGCTTCAGGGGTTGCCGGATGGCGTGATGCTACACGACGTGTCCGATCGGTTGGATGACTGGGCGGATACGGCGGACCTGATCGCCGGGCTGGACCTGGTGATCGCGGTGGATACCGCCGTGGCGCACCTGGCGGGTGCGCTGGGCAAGACGGTGTGGCTGCTGAACCGGTTCGATTCCTGCTGGCGGTGGTTCCTGAACCGAGACGACACGCCCTGGTATCCCAGCATGCGGCAGTTCCGTCAGGCCAGCCGAGGCGATTGGGCCGGCGTGATCGAGCGGGTGCGGCAGGCGCTGATCCGGTCCGCGGGGTAAGGTTTGAGAACCGGTCAATTTGCCGCCATGTTTACCGAACATTTTGTCGCGGGTTCATGCGCGTGCCTGGGAGACAATTCGTTTTCCACGGGTATTTTCCGGGAGCGCGCCATGTCCTGGTCGATCGCGGGGTTTCGCGGCTACAGCAGTTTCAGCGCCACAAATCCGGCAACCACGGCAATCGCAAAGGCGGTGGTCACCAGTGTCAGCCGCCGCTCGATGAAATCGCGCACCGCGTCGCCGAAGAAATGCAGCAGGGTGGCCACAAGGAAGAAGCGCGCGCCTCGGGTCAGCAGGCTCGCCAGCATGAACAGTCCGAAATCGAACCGAGCGGCGCCGGCGGCGATGGTGACGATCTTGTAGGGGATCGGCGTCAGGCCTTTCACCAGGATGATCCACAGCCCGTATGCCTGGAATTTCGCCTGGAACGCTGCATAGGCCGCCCCGTAACCATAGACGTTCAGGATCGGCCGAGCGATCTGGTCGAACACCGCGTAGCCGATCAGATAGCCCAGCGCGCCGCCGGCCACGCTGGCTGCGGTGCAGATCGCTGCCAGCCGCCACGCCGACCTGGGACGCGCCAGCGCCATCGGGATCAGCATCACATCCGGCGGGATCGGGAAAAAACTGGCCTCCGCGAAGGCGATCAGCGCGAGCCACCAGCCGGCGTTGGGGGAGGCAGCCAGCGCCATCACGCGGGCGTATAATCTTTTCAGCATGAGCGGGCCTTTAGCAGCCGGCGCCGTCCGGGTCATCAGGGCTTCTCAGCCGGAAGCGCTGGATTTTTCCGGTCTGGGTCTTCGGCAGCGCGTCCAGAAACTTCACGGAACGCGGGTATTTGTAGGGGGCGATGGTCGCCTTGACGTGGTTTTGCAGGCGCAGCCGCGTGGCATCATCCGGCGCCACGCCGTGTGCCAGCACGATATGGGCCTGCACGATCTGCCCGCGATCCTGGTCGGCGATGCCGATGACCGCGCATTCGGCTACCTCGGCGCAGGACAGCAGTGCCGCTTCGACCTCGGGTCCGGCGATGTTGTAGCCTGATGAAATGATCATGTCGTCGGACCGGGCGGCGAAATGAAACGAGCCGGCCGCATCCTGGACGAAGGAATCGCCCGTCAGGTTCCAGCCGTCTCGGGCATATTTCTGCTGCCGCGCATCCGACAGGTAACGGCACCCCGTTGGCCCGCGTACCGCCAGATGTCCGACGGTGCCGCGCGGTACCTCGTGCATGTCGTCGTCTACAACCCGAGCCTCGTAGCCGGTCACGGGTTTACCGGTCGTGCCGGGCGCCATGTCGCCGATGCGGTTGGTGATGAAGATGTGCAGCATCTCTGTCGAGCCGATCCCGTCGAGGATCGGCTTGCCGGTCTTGCGCGTCCATTCCTCGAATACGGGGGCCGGTAGGGTCTCGCCCGCGGAAACCGCGATCCGCAGCGACGACAGGTTCGCGCCCTGGTCCATGGCCTGTAGCATGGCCCTGTAGGCCGTTGGGGCGGTGAAGCTGATTGTGGCTTTGTAGGTTTGGATAATCTCGATCATGTTTGGCGGCGAGGCGTTTTCCAGCAACGTCGCCGCCGCGCCGAAACGCAGCGGAAAGATCGCCAGGCCACCCAGGCCGAACGTGAACGCCAGCGGCGGCGACCCGACGAACACGTCGTCCGGGGTCACGTCCAGCACGTCCTTGGCATAGCCGTCGGCGATGATCAGCAGGTCGCGATGAAAATGCATCGTCGCCTTCGGATCGCCGGTCGTTCCGGAGGTAAAACCCAGCAGCGCCACGTCGTCGCGTCCGGTGTCCACGGCCTGGAACCGCACCGGCTTGCCCAGTGCCACGCGATCCAGTTCGGCATCGTGGTTGGCGGTCCCGTCAAACCCGACCACCGCTTTCAGGAATGCGCTGTCCTTGGCACAGGCGACCAGCTCATCCATCAAGCGCGTGTCGCAGAGCGCCAGTCCGATTTCCGCCTTGTCGACAATGCGGGACAGCTCGCCGGAGCGGAGCATCGGCATGGTGTTGACCACCACCGCGCCGGCCTTCGTCGCGGCCAGCCAGCAGGCGACCATGGCTGGATTGTTGGCCGATCGTATCAGCACCCGGTTGCCCGGCTTAACCCCGTAGTCCTCGACCAGGGCTTGTGCGATGCGGTTGGTCCAGTCGGTCAGTTCCTTGTAGGTGCGGTGGCGTCCGTTGCCGATCAGGGCGGTGTTGTCACCAAATCCCTTGCGAACCATGGCGTCGGTCAGCTCCACGGCGGCATTCAGCCGATCGGGATAATCAAATCCGTCCAGCAGCATGTCGGGCCACGCGTCTAAGGGCGGCAGCCTGTCGCGGGTGAAGGTATCCGAATGCGCCGACGATCCAAGCATCTCAACCCTCAGCAGTGGTTCAGCCCCGGCCACGGGCTTATCCGTGGGAAAATGGTCGAGGCATAAGGTAGGGGCCTGGGTGTGATGTCAGCAATCCAATTCGTTTAGAGCGTTTTGTTTGATCGCATGATTCACGCGCTCTGGACGTTCCGCCCAGCACGATCATGCTCTAACTGGCGGCAGGCCAAGATTTTACGATCCGAATAAGGGCGGGCGTGCCGATCTGGGCATGCCGTGCGACCCGTTCGAGAATTCCGATGAAAAGGAAGTTCCTTGCTGCCCTAACTGTTCTGAATCTCGGCGCCGCTGTTACTCCACTGGCCAACGCGCAATCGTTCGATCAAAACTGGACGGTTCAGCATTCCGGCGCATACGACAATACCGCCAACGAGCTAAACCATAACGTCACTGGCGACCAATAGTCCCACCGATCGCAACCCAGGAGCAAAGGCCGGGTTGCCCCCGGCCCTTTGGCTGTCTCGGAGTCGTCGTCGGGCCGGCTGACGACCCCCGCACCGGGGCACCTTGGATCGTCGTGGTCAACGCAGCAGGCTGCCTGATGCCGAGCGTGCGTGGCATGCCACTATCCCGGGAACTATGCCCTTGGTCGTCAGACGGTCATCGGTGTGACAGCCGCTCTCCGGTCAAAACCATGAGTTTCTCCGCAATCAGCGGGATAGAAACGCCAAATGCGACGTTTTCCAATAGCGAGCGTCTCCGGACGCAGTTGCTTAAATTGGGAGGGAATCTCGATGCGTTTCAGAATGTTCTACGGGCAAATCGTCACGGTCGCACTCTCCGCGCTTGTCGCGGCAAGTCCGGCCATGGCCCAGTCAAAAAAGGCTCAACTGTACTCCTACCACACGGGTCCCGCGGTCGGCGGCTGCCCCGGGCTCGATTGGCACGTCACCGTTGAACCAGACAACAAGCTGGACGGCTTTGTGGCATGGGATCGTGGACAGCATATCGCGAGGTTGGACGGTGTACTCAACAAAGATGGAACGTTTGAGATGGCGGCCAGTGAGGTTGGAGGAGCCGGAAGAAAGGCTACGGTCAAAGGGAAGGCTGGTGGCGCATACATCAATGCCGCGATCTACGGCTCCGGCACGCCGTGCGACGGCATAAACCTTCCGATACCGCTCTCGACCGGCGCCGTCGGCGCTGGTGGTGGCTAGGTCCCACACGGCGGCTTTCCGGTACGCCTGGACAGCGCGAGCAGGGCTTCTGGAAGCGAAGGTGCCGGCGGCTGACTGCGATCACGACCGAAGATTCGATTGATGCAGGCGGAGAAGTAAACCGCGCGTCGCGCCACCCCGACCCTTGGGCGGCAACTTGGGTGCTGGCCGGCGCATCGGGCCGGGGGACGCGATTTTCTTATGCGACATTGGCGTGCCCGTCGTCGGACGGGCACGCTAACGCAAAACGAGCGGCCGTCGTCGGCTGGTCGGTTCGTTCAGCAATGGTTTGATGGCGAGTACCGTGCTCCAGGCGATCGGCGTCCGGGCGGCCTTCCGTGGGCGGAAGGTCGCCTTGTACTCAGGCGATGGCGGCTTCATTGTCATGATTAGTGCGTTCGTGTCGCTGGTCCAAGCCCGGCTGCCGGTGAAGATCGTCGTGCTGAACGACGGCACTCAGGCTGCTCATCCGAACCGACCGGTCGGCGGACTACAAGCGCGGCACGCTGAGGTGCCCTTTGGGACCTGCTGCGGGACGCGACACCGGACGATCAGTTTGTGATCAGTGCCCAGGGGGCGCCGCCGAGCCAGGCCATGGAGACGGGGCTGATCATGCCGGATGTCGCTACTTCGTGATGCGCCAGGCCGATCCGCTTCGATCGGACGTGTCTCGCAATGAATGCGCCGACGATCCAAGCATCTCGACCCTCAGTAACTGGTGCCGCCCCGGCCGCGGGCTTGTCCGTGGGAAAATGGTCGAGATATAAGGTAGGGGCCTGGGTGCGATGTCAGCAATCCAAATCGTCTGAGCGTCCGCGGGCCAAGATAGACCGATCCGGATGAGGTGGACCACCCGCCGCACCGGGTCAGAAGGAGACGCACTCAGAATGACTACCACCGTCGCCCGCCTGCTGGCCGACAGCCTCGAAGCCCATGATGTGGATCAGATTTTCTGCGTCCCCGGCGAAAGCTATGTCGGCCTGACCAGTGTGCTGACCGAACGCAACTCGATCCGCATGATCGTCTGCCGGCACGAAGGCGGCGCGGGCTTCATGGCGGTGGCCGACGGACGGCTGCGCAACCGGGCAGGGGTCTGCATCGTCTCCCGCGGGCCTGGGCTGTCGAACGCGATGGTGTCGCTGCACTCGGCATTCCACGACGCGACGCCGCTGGTGATGCTGGTCGGGCAGGTCGAGCGCAAGGATTTCGGACGGCTGGCGTTGCAGGAGCAGAACTACTCAAAACTGCTGTCCGACATTACGAAAAGCGTCATCGAGGTGAATGAGCCGGAGCAGGCGTCCGAAGCGATCGCCCGAGCCTTCCACGTCGCCGAAAGCGGCACGCCCGGCCCCGTGGCGGTGATCTTGCCGGAGGACATCTTCGACGAAACCACCGATGCCGAACTGAACCTCCCCCGCCCGCGCGTCGTCGCCGGCCCGCGTAAGCAGGACCTGGAGCGTCTCGCCGACATGCTGGCGAAGGCCGAACGGCCGCTGATCCTGGCGGGCGGTGCGCTGCTGGCGGACAGCCTGCACGATTCAGCCGTTTATGCCGATCTGCGGCGCCTGTCGGAGGAATGGGTTCTACCCATTTGCCCGACCCATCGCCGGCCGCAACTGTTCGATGCCAAGCATCCGAATTACGGCGGCTACATGGGTATTCGGGTCCCGCCGGCGCAGATCGGCGAGATGAAAAAGGCCGATCTGATCATCGCGCTGGGGGAACGTCTGACCGACACCGTCAGCCAGTCCTACAGCTTCCCCGCCGCGCCGCAGCCGCAATTGCCGCTGGTCCATATCTGGCCCGATCCGAACGAGGTCGGCCGCGTCTGGCGCGCCGATCTGGGCATGCCGTGCGACCCGTATGAGGTGATCAAGAGCCTGCTGGCGCTGAAGACTCCCGCCGACGCATCCAAGCGCCGCGGCTGGGTCGATGGGCTGCACAAGATCCACCTGTCGCTGCTGGAAAAGACCTGGGAACCGACCACCGACGGCATCAACTTCGCCGCCATCGTGTGCGAGGTCGACAAGCACCTTGCCGATGATGCGGTGATCACGTCCGACGCCGGCAATTTCGGATCGTATATACATCGGTATATCGGATTCAGGCCGGGCCAGGAGTTCCTGTCATCCGTCGTGGGTGCCATGGGATCCGGCATGCCGATGGCGGTGGCGGGCACGTTGCGCCGGCCCGGCAAGCAGGTCGTTGCGTTCATGGGCGACGGCGGCGCGCTGATGATGGGCAACGAAATCGCCACCGCCTGCCAGTACGGCGGCAATCCGATCGTCATCATCTCGGACAATTCGATGTACGGCACGATCGGGATGCACAGCTATGTGCGCTATCCGGATCGCAAGTTCATGGACGCCACGCGCCTGACCAATCCCGATTTCGCCGCCTGGGCTCGGTCGTTCGGCGCCGAGGGCATCACCATCCGCGAAGACTCCGAAATCGCCGATGGCATCGCTCGGGCTTTTGCGGTCAAGACCAAGCCGGTGGTGGTGCATTGCCTGACGTCGGCGGTGCAGATGAGCGCGTGGCGCCGGTTCCAGAACGGCTCGACTCTGCCGTAGTACCTTCGGCCCCCGCGCGGATCAGAAATCGCGCGTGGGCGAGACGGTGATGCAGGCGGTACCCCGGCCGGTGAGATGCGAACAGGCATCCACCGCCGCCGCCTGCGACAGGCCGGACAGGCGGGCTCGGAACGCAACCCTGTTGCCGAACGGCGAGGTCGCCGGCAGTTCGACTTTCGTGGTTCGCAGCAACGCGGGCAGTGCCGAGCGAGCATTTTCCGCGGCTTCCTGTGCGGTGGACAGGGTGGCGAAGGCGCCGACCTGGATGGCCCAGCGTCCCGGCGGCGGACCGGGCGCGAACGCCACGGGTAATGGCATGCCTTCCTGGATCGGCCGGTGGGCAACCGCGTATTCGGGCCGCCGTGCCGGCACGGGGCGTTGCAGCGGTTCTGCAACGACAGGTTCAAGCACAGCGGACACCGGCTTCGGCTGGCACGGGCGGCTGGGGTCGAAGGCGGCATCCGGGTCGCAGTCGCCCGAGGTGGCATAGGTCGGCGCCGCCGCCGCTACGATCGTCGGCTGGACCGGTGTGCAGGGGCCGTCGGGGTTATACGCGGCGTCCGGATCGCACCCACCCTGGGCCGTCGAGGCCGGCGCGGCATAGATCGGTGCTGCCGCCGCCACGACGACCGGTTGCATCGGCGCGCAGGGACGGCTGGGATCGTATGCGGCATCCGGGTCACAACCCGACGGCGTCGACCGGGTGGGGAAACGATTGGCATAGACCGCCAACGGGCCGGACATCGGCCTGTCCGACCCCAGCGACGGCGCGATCGAGGCAACGTAATTGACTGTCTCCGCGGGCAGCGGCGTGCCGTTGTTCAGATACCGGTCCACCCGGTTCGGACCCGCGTTGTAGGCGGCGAGGAACCCGGGCGAGCCGAAACGATCGTACATCTCCCGCAGGTAGGCTGTGCCGGCGAGGATGTTGTTGTGCGGGTCGAACGGATCGTCGCCCAGATCGTAGCGCTCCCGTAGCCCGTTATAGGTGTCCGGCATGACCTGCATCAGGCCGATCGCACCGGCCCAGGAAATGACGTCCTCCTGCCCCCCCGATTCCTGGTGCATGACACCGCGAATCCACCGTTCAGGGATGCCGAATCGGCCGGATGCCTCTCGGATATACGGTCCCCAAGGGTCGCTGGCGGGGCCGGGCGGCGGATAGTAGCGCGACGGGCTGTACTGGACGCGGGCATGCCGAGCGGGGCTGCCCCCGCCGCAGGCTGCCAGGACGCTCAGCAGGGCCAGGCAGACGACCAACTGTAGCCATGGCAGGCAACGGTGCAGTGTCGAGAATGGGCAGCGACTCATGAGCACGGATCCGCGGAGATGCCTTTTCCGCGCTGTTATCATAGAGTCTCAACAAAGGGACAGAAATCTTTCAGAAGGTTGGCATTTCGTCGTTTAGCGTGGTACGTCGGACATCCTCGCGGCCACCTAGCCCCGCCAGAACGGCTTTGCCAGTTCGCGCTCCACTTCCCATCGGGACAGGCTGAGGTCGTGCAGATCGCGCCGGTCGAGCGCGGCGAATGTCTGGCGGTCCCTGATCCGCGTGCGCCAGACGCCGATCGTACGGGCAATCGATGCGGCGATCCCGCCGTGGTTGGCCGCCGGCGGATGGTGCAGCGTCCGGCGGTCCGCCATCGTTTGGTGTGTCGTGGTGCTCATGGGTCGTCTCCCGGATAATATCGGTGCGGCACTGGATCTGTGCATTTCGACCGTTCGGAACAAACGATGCTTTCTCAGCCTTTGCATGACAAAATTTCATGCTAAACTGACTGCCATGCTGCTTCCCTCGCTCAATGGCCTGCGCGCGTTTGAGGCTTCTGCCCGACTCATGAGTTTCACACATGCGGCGGCGGAGCTGAACGTGACCCAGACGGCGATCAGCCATCAGATCCGCCGGTTGGAGGAGCAGATCGGCATCAAACTGTTCATCCGGCACAATCGGGCGTTGGCGCTGACGCGGGAGGCGGAAGATTACCTGCCGTCCGTCCGCGCGGCCTTCGAGGATCTACGCCGGGCGACCGCGCGGCTGCTGCGATCCGATCACGAGGGGCGACTGACCGTCAGCACCACCGCCTCCCTGGCCACGAAATGGCTGGTGTCGCGCGTGGCCGCGTTTCAGGACGCCAACCCGGGGGTGGAGGTGCGGATCACGACGTCCACCCATCTCGTGGACTTCGCGCGGGAGGAGGTCGATGTCGCGGTGCGTTACGGTCGCGGATACTGGCCGGGGCTGCGGGCGGTCTGGCTGATGGCCGAGAGCCTGTTTCCGGTGTGCGCACCGGGGCTGCTGGACGGTCCCGTGCCGCTGCGCCGGCCGGCTGATCTCGCGCATCACACGTTGCTGCACACGATGGTGTCTCGCGACGACTGGCGTTTGTGGTTGACCGCCGCCGGTCTGCCCCATGCGATCGCCGCGAGGCGTGGCTTGACCTTCGACCAGGGGTTCACGGCGATCCAGGCTGCCATGGAAGGCCTCGGCGTTGCTTTGGGGCGGCAGAGCCTGGTGGAGGCAGACATCGCCGCGGGACGCCTGGTGGCGCCTTTCGACATGGAATTGCCGCAGGGTGCCGGTTACTACGTCGTCACGCCCGAGGCGACGGCCGACGTGCCGAAGATCGCACTGTTCCGGGATTGGCTGGTTGCGTCGGCGGCCCCGGGCGCGCTGATGGCGACGCCCGGGTGACGTGGTTGGTCAGTCGATCGCCGCATGCACGAGGTTGGCTACCCGGTCCAGCCGCGCGGAATGCCACGGATCGGGACTGACGAAGTTCGTCAGATAAGTGAACGACACCCCGCTGGTGGGATCCGCCCACGAATAGGACGACCCGACGCCGCCATGTCCGAAAGTGACTGGTGCGCCGATCGTGCCCAGGCCGCGGATACGGTCGCTTTCGCCGCGCACATGAGGTCCCAGGCCGCGATGCATCGGAATGCCGGTCATCGCGTGGTCGGGGCTTTCCCCGGTGTGGCTGCGCGACACGTAGGCGATCAGGCGGGGTGAAAACAGCCGCGTGCTGCCGAGACGGCCGCCGTGACCCAGCATCTGGTAAAATGCGGCCATGCCGCGGGCGGTGGCATATCCGCCGCCGTTGGGCAGGCCGGCGGCGCGGAAGGCGGCGGAGTTGTCACGTTTCTCCGGCGCATAGGTATCGGCGCAGCGTGCCTGCTGCGATACGGGGACACCGACGAACACGTCGTTGCCGAGACCGAGCGGCTCGATCACCCGTTCGCGGATGACGTCGCGGTAGTCCTGGCCGGTGACGGCTTCCAGCACCATTGCCTGCACGAAATGGGCGGCTCGGCCGTGGTACTGCAGGCGCGTGCCGGGGGTCCATTCCAGCGAGAAGTCGCAGACCTGGGCACGCATCAGGGCGTGGTCGGTCCAGGTGGCCTGGGTCACGTCGGCGCTCGGGAAGCCGCCCTGGTGGGTCATGACCTGCTGCAGGGTGATGTCGGCTTTGCCGCGGGCGGCGAACTCGGGCAGGAAGTCGGCGACCTTGTCCATGAAGGACAGCTTGCCTTCCTCGACCAAAGTCCAGACGGCCGAAGAAGTCAGCACCTTGGTCTGGCTGAACAGCAGGAACAGGGTGTCGTTGGTGGCTGGCACGGTGCCGCCCTCGGTGCGGGCGTTGCCGTAGGTGCGAAACAGTCCCAGCTTGCCGTTGCGGGCAAGGGCGATCTGGGCGCCGGCGTAACGGCCCTCGGCGATATGCGACTGGATCAGCGCGTCGAGGTGGTCGAGCGGCCTGGTGGCAAAACCGAGCGCCGAGAGATTGGATTCGGGCAGCGGGTAGGTGTCGGGCATGGTGGGTTCCTCCTGCGGTTGCGCCGACGTTACGCCGCGTTTTGTCCGGCGCCAATGCGGGGGCAATGGGTCTCGCCCGGCGTAGCAAAGCTTCTTGTCAATTTGTCCGTTTTGACCATTGGAGGGCTTCAGCCATGCGCACGATGTCCGCGACCGAGGCCAAGCAGAACATGGGCGCATTGCTCGACACCGCCCAGAGCGAACCGGTCACCATTCAGGGCAATCGGGCGAAGGAGTACGTGACAAACGGCTAAAGGGCTGAATCCATACGATCCCTCGATTCGCTTCATAGGGGACAACGATGGACGCTT
>NZ_LMUJ01000001.1 GCF_009765975.1 Acidisphaera sp. S103
CGACTCACTCCGCCTGCGCCGCAAGGTCGCCGCTTGGGACGACGACTTCCTCGCAGGCCTCATCGCGCGGTAAACGACTTCACCCGATTCCCCTGGAACTAGCTCCCCCCTACGGCGGGGGATTCGCATATGACGGATTTCGGCGAATTTTGGACTTGCGACGTGGCGGCTGATTGGATTCCAACGTCGGGATTCACCCCAGGTGGCCACCGCGCATGGAAGAGTTCATCGCCTGTTTTTCCGAGGTTTCCGACCCGCGGCAGGAGAATGTCCGTCACAGTCGAGGTTGCATATCGCCGATTTCCAACGCGAGTTGCCGATCGTCGGGCTGATCTTGGCATAGGTCGCAGACGATTGGCGACGTGTCGGGCGGATATCGGCGCGGGACCGTCCTGCCGCATGTCGCACAGACTTCATGATACGGCGCCATCACAGCCGCTCGGTGGACAGGACGATGACGTAAGGCCATCCTTCCGGGATGGCGCTTCTCGTCGGGAACTGCTGCACGCTGCCATCGAGCAGGCACCGGCCATATCCATAACTCACAGATCGGATTGGCTTCGAACCCTCTGGCGTGTCGATCAACATGAGCGCATCGCGCAGCATACCACGCACGGCGACAGCGAGGCGGTCAAGGGTCATGGAACACATGACTACCATTATGTTTTATTTATGTTCTCAAGACGAGGCCGCCCCTCGAGGATGCCCAGTCCGCAAGGAAACGTACGAAGCACTGCATCCTGACGCGCGAGATGGCGCGAACGGCGGCGATGGGAGGTCAATACACTGAGCCACTTCCTATGGAGGTCATCCGGCCCATGTTTTGAGGAGCGCGAACAGCAGCCAAACCAACGCCAGGATCGCGCAGCCGATGCCGAACCCTATGGCCGCGCCTGTGAACCAGACGTCTTGCCCGTATATCCACGTGCTGAACATTGCCCCGGTGATAGCGGACAGGAACGGCAAAGCGATGTTGGATCCGAGCATTGTACCTCCTGAGCGCAACCCGAACCGGCTGCACGTGATGTCCTGCGTGGGAGACGACCAGCTATCTGTCCGCGGGAGACCGCGCCGGTCGGCCTACGAGAAGCCAAGTCCAGCACTTCCGCCGATGTAAGGCCCCAGCTTGCCTGCGGTGAGGCTGCCCCACGCCATTATCCGTCCCACCGCAAGCCGTGAGCGCGACTACGGAGAGGGTCGCCACGAGGGTGATGAGTGTGCGCATGAACGTGCCTCGGCTTGGGCGGCAGACGTGTGGCTCGGACTGACCCGCGCGCAAGAATCGGGCTTAGAACCTCGTCGTTTGTTGCCCCTACTGTTGCCCGTCATTGACAATGGAGCGTGGGGAAGAGGAAAAATCCAGCTAATTGATTGATTTCAATGGCTCGGGCGGTAGGATTCGAACCTACGACCAATCGGTTAACAGCCGATTGCTCTACCGCTGAGCTACACCCGAACACTGTCCCGGCAGCGGCCGCCGAGGGCGCCTGTCTAGTGGCCCCCGCCCGGCGGGTCAACTGCCGAAAGCGTCTGTTCAGGGGAATCGCTTGAATGTCTCACGCGGTGCGTCGGATGATTTTCTCCAGGTAATCTTGGTTCCAGCCCGCGCGTTTACGGCGGTTTTTCAAGCTGGTGATCGGTTTAGCCTGTGACAGCAGGTTCATGGCGGTATGTTTTACGATCGCCATGTTGGCGGGACCGTGGCCTGAGCGCAGGCGCGCGAGATCGTCGTGGAAGACGACGTCCAACACCCAATGCAGGCCATGGTG
This sequence comes from Acidisphaera sp. S103, assembly GCF_009765975.1. Lineage (GTDB taxonomy): Bacteria > Pseudomonadota > Alphaproteobacteria > Acetobacterales > Acetobacteraceae > Rhodopila. The sequence continues at coordinate 1,770 of NZ_LMUJ01000001.1, forward strand.
AGTAGGCCGGAGGGATTTCACCTCCGGCCTCTCGCAGAACCGTGCGTGAGACTCTCGCCTCACACGGCTCCCATCAGGCGAACGCGCCGACAGTACCTTTCCGCCAATGCGCGAAGAGACACGGGGTCTTCTTTGAGATGGTCTCGAGGAAGATGCTTGCCCGTGTCCTATGACCAGCGAGGCGTTTGTACTTCCGCATGGCCCATGCCACCAGTGACCTGTTGACATGGCGGAACATCGGATACAGCGCTGAGGGACAGTAGCGCCCGTAATACTCAATCCAGCCTCGTAAGACTGGATTGATCTCATTGGCGACGTCTTCCAGCGTGATCTGGGTCCTGTTGCGCAAGTTGGTCTTCCGAATCGTCTCCCGCATGGCGGTGAGCGCCGCCTGGCTGACCGCGGGCGTGAAGCTCCAGAACAGGCTGCCCCGCCTGGAGTTCTTCACCAGCCGCGGCCGAAAGCCGTACCCCAGGAAGTCGAATCCCTGGTTGACATAGCTTCCCTTGCGGCTGCCATCCTTGCAGTAGACGATCTTGGTCTTTGTCGGATGCATCTCCAGGTGGCACTCCGCCAGGCGGGCCTGAAGCACGGCCATGACGGCCTGTGCCTCCTGCTCGCTCCGGCAATGTACCAGTCCGTCATCGGCATACCGACACCACGGAAGTTCCGGGTGTGTCCGTGTCATCCACAGATCGAACGCATAGTGCAGGAACAGATTGGCCAGCACGGGGCTGACCACGCCGCCCTGAGGCGTGCCGCAGGTTCGCTCAACCTGCGTGCCGTCCTCCATGCACATCGGCGCGGTCAGCCATCTTTCGATGTACAGGACCGCCCATGGGCACGTCACATGTTTCCGAACCGCCCGCAGCAGAAGCGTGTGGTTGATGTTGTCAAACAGACCCTTGATGTCAAATTCTAGCACCCAGTCATATTTCCAGCAGCGCTTTCGCGTCACGCCGACGGCATTGAGCGCCGATTTACCGGGCCGGTAGCCGTAGGAGTCTGCCAGGAACACTGCGTCCAGATCTGGCTCAATCATCTGCTTGACCACCATCTGCGCCACACGATCGGCCACGGTTGGCACCCCGAGAAGCCTTTGCCCGCCACTCTTTTTCGGAATGGCAACGGCGCGCACCGGCGGCGGAAAGTAGCTTCCCGAACTCATCCTGTTCCAAAGCTTGTAGAGATTGTCTCCCAACTCGGCTTCGAACCGTTCGATCGTCTGTCCATCCACCCCGGCGGCGCCAGCATTAGCCCTGACCGCCTTGTAGGCTTCGTAAACCAGCTTCTTATCGATACTGAACGGCTTGTCTGCTGCGCTCACCGCGTCCTCCTGTTGCCAGTTGCCTCAATGATGCAGCCCGCCTGACCCGCCCCCTTCGCTCCAGCCGCATTACCGGCCTTCATTGCTACTACGGAGCGGTCCGTCCCAGTGCCTCGCCTCGGTACTCTCGCCTCGCGGTTTTCGCCGCTTGAGCTTCTCCCTTGCCATCGAAGCGACTGGTTCCCGCAGTTCCACGTCAAAGCCTGCGTTGGTGTCACGCCCCCTATACGCCGGTCGCCGCCTGCCCAGTCATCAGGCTCCCGGCAGGCTGGTCCCAGGAGATCGAGACGCTCCTGGTTTTGACGACAGTTCTCTGGATAACGACGCGTCTTCGAAGGGTTCACTTTCGTTCGTCTCACCAACACGCACCTGCCCGAGGTTGTCCTCGGGCTTTTGCTCCCGCGCTCACGACCACGGCTCTTGACCGCCGCCGCCTGGAGTGGTTTGGGACCCGCCCCTGAAGGCCGATCCCGAGGGGCCTGCCCTCATCTTTCACGCAGCTTGTTTCACACGGTGTCAGTTCATGGTGAACTCCTTTCCGTGTGCCCCTGCGGCACACTCTC
>NZ_LMUJ01000116.1:0-12976 GCF_009765975.1 Acidisphaera sp. S103
TCAAAGCTGCGCCCATCTCGCTTCATGCCTCATCATAACAGCACAGGCACGCACGTACAAGCTGTTTGTCGTCTTAATTAACGACTGGTGAGTAACTTCACCGAATGCCCAAATGACTGAAGTAGCCGTGCCCAATGATGGCTGGCACCGCAAGCTTCGATCGAGATCACCGTTGGTGCAAGCTTCTCGAAGAACGCCACCATGTCTTTACGCCTCAGCTTCTTGCGCAGGATCGGCGCTTCGGCTTTGTTCACCCCGTGCAGCTGAAAGATGTGCTTCGACGTATCCATTCCGATTCGGCTGATTTGGTCCATGAATGGTCTCCCCTGTGTGAAATCAGTAACGACCCATTTTGGCACAATCGATGCCGCCGGGGGCCGTCCACACCAACAGAAGGAGGCGTGTGTGTCCGACGCGGAGATTGTCGCCAGGATCGAACGACGGCGAAAATGGACCGGAGAAGAGAAGGCCGCGCTGATCACCGAGGTGGAAGCCGAGGGTGGCAAGGTCAAGCTGGTGGCGCGGCGTCACGGGATCTCGGAAAGCTTGCTCTATAACTGGCGCTCGGCCTGGAAGGCGGCGGCGAGCGCAACGATCGGCTCATCGAGAGCGGTCGCGTTTGTGCCGCCGCGCGTATTGGATGTAGCGGAGAATGATGCACCGGCAGCGCCGCCGTTGGAGCCGCCACGAGCGCTCCCACGTGGCGAAGGCAGAGCCGGGGCGATCGAGATCGCGTTGCCGAACGGCGCCCGCGTCAATGCCTTCGTGAATGAGAAAGTGCTGTCGCGTGTCCTTCGCGCGATGAGGGGCGCGACATGATCAGCCTGGCGTCGGGGACGAAGGTGTTCCTCCCCTGCAGTCCGATCGACCTGCGTGCCGGGTTCAACGGCCTGGCGGCGAACGTCCAGCAGATGATCGGGCAGGATTCTTTCGGGGCAGTTTGTACATTTTCCGCGGCAAACGCGGCAGCTACCTTGAATGGCGGCGTGGCGTTGCTCGCCACGTGCCGAAAGGGCATTCGGCACGTGGCGACAGTTTGGTGCGGTTGGTCATCGGTCCACGCAATTCGCTTTTCTCCGCAGGTCTGCGCCCACGCGGAGCGGATGGTGCAAATCACGAAGGCGGACACCAGTCTCGCTGACCGGCGATCCCTCGATTGCGTGAGAAGCGGCGGTTCACGCATGGTAGACGTATGGTGACTGTGGGACGTCCTTATCCACGGCGGATATCTAACCATCCGGAGCCTGCCCTGGCTATCGCCACCCAGCCAACCGGTCGGCGATTCAGGAATCATCCCGGATAATTGGTGTGACCAAGGATCGGCGAAGACGCCGTTCGCACATCTCAGCCTCTTCCAAATAGAATGCGCGCCTTTCTTCCGAAGTGGCTGCTGTGGCTTCCATTCGTCGCCTGTCCGCGTATTCCTTTAGAGCTTGGGTATCGTAGAGGCGCTGGTCGAATGCGCGGGCTCTATCAATGCAATACCCAGGATATTTATTTAGCATATGATAACTTCCTGTCGGACATTGTTCGAAATATAACGTCGCCTGATTTGGACGCAAAATTTATGCCATCTTTATAAAACAATTGCTTAGAAGAATTTCGATAGACATGTTTGGCAAATATGTAAAATTAATCGACATCTGCTATGCGGCGGAATCGACGGCAGGGTCGAGACCTTCCCGACCCGCCCGTCGGAAGGCGACTGGCCGTATGACTGGCTGGACAGCCACCTATGTACAGATGCGCGACGCCGGGCACATCGTCGCCAAGGCGGTAACCATCGCGGTCGGCGTCAATAGCGACGGCAGGCGCGAAGTGCTCGGCATGGATATCGGCTGCTCCGAGGCCGAGACCGTCTGGGTTGAGTTTCTCCGCACACTCACTCGCGGCGGAATACACGGCGTGAAACTTGTGATCTCCGACGCCCATGAAGGACTAAAGGCGGCGATCACGCGGGTCCTGAACGCGGCCTGGCAGCGCTACCGGGGTGCGTACCCGCATGCGCAACTGGCAGCGGCCTTCGTCGCTACCGCGTTCGCTCAAGAGGACGCCGCGGCGGCCTCAGGTGAGGTTGTGGACCCCCGGGTCCAACGACATCAGGATTTGGGTTCTCCTGAATGGTGCCCGGGTTTGCCGGATAGGGCCCTCCAGAGGTTGGGGAGATGTCAAGGGCGGCGGATCGGCAGAAGTGCGTTCAAATGCGGTGCAGATGGCCGAGGTATCGGGCGCCCCGCTTCCTACCTTGTTGTCTATCCTGTAGCGGCGCGTCAAATCCGGGTCGTGCAGCCGTCTATCTAGAGCGTGATCCGAGCTGATCGTATCGAGGGGGATTCCCGAATCGGCTGTAATCGGATTCAAGCTCTCTGCCGCAGCGGGAGGCCGGCAGGGATGTCGAAGGCATTTTCGCTTGATTTGCGACAACGCGCTGTTGCTGCTGTGCGGGATGAGAGATTAAGCCATCGCGCCGCGGCGGCGCGCTTCAAGGTCAGCGCTGGGCAATAGCGGCATCGTCGCCCCGTTTGTCATCGACCGCCCGGTCAACCGGACGATCTTTGAAACCTGGGTGCAGCGCGTTCTTGTCCCCAACCTTCGTCAAGGTGACATCGTGATCATGGACAATCTGTCCAGCCACAAGGGCCCGCACGTGCGGGCCCTGATCGAGGCAGCCGGCGCGACGTTGCGATACCTCCCGCCCTACAGTCCCGACTTCAACCCAATCGAGAAAGCCTTTGCCAAGCTCAAGACCCTTCTCCGCAAGGAGGCCGCACGCACGGTCGAGGCGCTTTGGTCCGCTATCGGACGCATCATCGACCTCATCACTCCCGCAGAGCGCATCAACGTGTTCGCATCAGCCGGCTATGGTCCACACTGATCGGACTCCGCTCTAAGCGAAGGTAGTCACGTCACCCTTGCGAATGACGTGACGCCTGTTCGGGTCGATACCTTTTAGGCCCGGCGGCCGCGGCGAACCAGACCAATCCCCGTGAGGCCGGCGCCCAGCACGGCGAGCGACGCGGGTTCCGGAATTTGATCAATGGCGAAGCTTTGCGTGCCATCCAGACCGATGACGGCATTCGCGCTTCCGGCCAAGGTCGGCGCCAATGCGATCAGTTTGTTTGCCTCCGCAACCGTTGCGGCCGACGCCCCGCTGTACGAGAAATTGTCATATTCGACCGACCAGATCGCAAGTTGCACGCCCGCTGACTCGGTGGAGGTCGCTCCTGGTTCTGCCAGCAAGGCATCACCATAACCCACCAGGCCGGAAATTTCGTCGATCTGCGTTGTAGTCAGCGTGATACCGTGGAAGTCGGTGGAGATCGAACCCGTCGTATAGGGCAGGTCCTGTGCGCCGAGTCCGATGTCGTGGTACACGTCGATGCACCACACGTTAAGGGTGCCGATCGTTGTCGTAAGCACGAGTTGCCCGACATAGGCAGTAACCGGAACCGGCGTATTGAGCGTGATGATTTCCGGCAGATTGACGTCGACATTGGTTACTGTGAACGGCGTTGCGGCGGCGGGTGTTGCCCAGCCGACCATGGGCAGGCCGCCCAAAACGAATCCAATAACGAGACTTTTTGACCAAAACCGCGACATATCATTTTCCTACGTCTAACTAATACGACAAAGACCATATTACATATGCTTGCGACGCAATTAGTGTGCCAACTGAAAGCTCACACGAATTCAATGGATTACGAACAGCGTGCCTTGTTGCGCCGGGGCGGGCGTAAAGTTTTCCGACAAATTCTATCTGTCACGGAACCGATGACGGGCCTCCCACCGATGCGAGGCGGGGAATTTGATGCGATCGAGCCGTCCACGAAGAGAATAATACCAAGCGACTCATATTGGTGTAGTCGCGAACTGCGATCGAACGAACACGTGCGGATGCGGCGATGGAGTTTGTTCCATGCGATTGCAACAGGCGTCCGCGATCGCCTCGTACGTTGCATAGACGCGGTTGGTCAGATCGTTGTGGCGGAGTAAGTCCCAGATGTTTTCGACCGGACTCAGTTCGGGTGACTAGGGCGGGTATTGTCACGGTAATCAGGCTCGGCAGCGGCCACGGAGGCGGGTGAGACTGAGACATGACGTCGTCATCCGACCCGCATTACCGTCATCGGTTCCCTGCCGAGATCATCTACCACGCCGTGTGGCTGTACCATGTGTTCAGCCTCAGCCTGCGCGATGTTGAGCTGATCCTGGCAGAACGCGGTGTCGCTGTCTCCTACGAGACGCTGCGACGCTGGTGCAAGAAGTTCATCGCCAGTTTCGCCGAGCGCCTGCGACGCCGCCGGCCACGACCTGGCGACAAGTGGCACATGGACGAGGTCTTCATCCGCATCCAGGGCGTGCAGCATTATCTCTGGCGCGCCGTTGATCAGGACGGCGGTGTGCTGGACATCTTGATTCAGGCCCGGCGCGACGCCCAGGCGGCGAAGCGCTTCTTCAAACGGCCGCTGGCAGGTTTGCACTATGAGCCGCGACGCGAGGTGGCCAGGCTTGGTATTCTCCGTTGGCGATTCTGACGGCGCTGACGCTGCGCGCCGTGTTCCGCCTCGCTTATCCGCAGACTGAGGGGCTGATCGGTTCGATTACCAGCTTGTTCGGCCTGATGTTGCGGGTGCGGGACCACACAACGCTGAGTCGGCGTTCCGCGACGCTGGCGGTGCCACGGTTGAACCCGGCTGCTGCTGATGGCAATGTCCGCCCAATCCACTTGCTGGTGGACAACACGGGGCTGAGGTTATGCGGCGCGGGCGAGTAGCTGGTTGAAAAGCATGGCACAAAAGACTCGCCGCGCGCGGCGGAAGCTGCACCTCGGAATCGACGCCGAGACCGGCCAGATAGTGGCATCAGTGTTGACCAGCAAGGAAATCGACGATGGTGTCGCGGTCAGTCCGTCGCTCGACCAGCTCAGCGGCTCACTTTCCTCGTTCACCGCTGACGGAGCCTACGATCAGGATGGCATTTACGCCGTAGGCGCCAACCGCCGCCCTGAAGCGGCAGTGATCGTGTCGCCGCGCCGCACGGCGGTGCTCAGCGATATGGTTGCAATCGCGCCGACACAGTGCGATCGTAACCCCAAGCGCATTGCCGAGAAGGACCGTATGGCCTGGCAACAAGGCCCCGGCTACAGTCGGCGTGCAAAAGTCGAGACGGCAATTGGGCGATGGAAGCAGGTGGTCGGTAACGGCCTGCGTTCGCACACGGACGACCATCGAACGACTGAAGTCGAGGCGGCGGTCTCCATGTCCTCAATCGCATGCTGGCGCTCGGACGTCCGAACCATGTCCGCGCTGTCTGACCGTCACACCGGGGCTGGGTGGGGTCGCTGTGCGCAAGCCCCTGATCCCTGCACCATGCTGACGTTTGGAACTACTTTCGCGCCAACAAACTATCAACCTGTGTCTGGGGCACCTACGCTGAAATCGTGAAGGCATGCAATGAGTAGGCGCTGCAGAGAGGACGCTACATGACATTTGAAATCATCGCGCCGCTCAATAATGACCCCATCGTCAGCCTGCCCGCCGCGGCAGTCTGAAACATCCGACCATGCCGCCGGAGACAGTGATGCAGCCGTGGCTCTTACGCCACGTCGTTGGACACAATCGCTGCCTTACAGGTAAATCGGCCACCTGCGGCGATGCCTCTCAACTGAACCAATCCGTTGCAGCCGAAACTCTTTTTTCTGTGTTAGCTGGATGGCCAACCAGGCGAAAAATTCTAACGTTTGGCGTGCATTTCTCAGAGGTTCGTGGTATTAAGAGTTGTGCCGGAAGGTGGTAACACGCAATACCATGACAGATGATCCACACGACCAGATGCTTGGACCTGAGGTTAACGAACTTCAGGACCGGCGAAGGCCAAATCGACAGGACGTCAGCGACGAACTTATTCCGCTGCTTCGGAACCCCACCGGCGGCGGTTCGTTCATTTTAGATGAGACACGGCTGCTTGACATAGATGAGACGAGATCGTCTGATGATCTATCGGCCGCGCGGGGGGTGATTGTTAACACCTTTGTCGGAGTGCTGATCTGGATAGTCATAGGGCTCGTTGGGTTTGCCTTGCTCAGGTGAGGTTGTGGACCTCGTGTCCAACGACATCCGGATTCGGATCCTCCTGAACAACAACCCCGCTCGCCTGTTGCGCCTCATCCTTGACTGCAACGAAGCGCATGCTCGGCCGCTGAGCCGCCTCGCAGATTGCCTCGGCATCGGCGGCATCGTTCTTCTGCCGCTTCACGAACGGCTTGACATAGGCAGGCGGTATCAAACGGACCGTATGGCCCAGCTTGGCGATCTCTCGCCCCCGATGGTGCGCGCCGCCGCAAGCTTCCAATGCCACAAGGCAGTGTGGTTGGGATCGGAAGAACTCGATTAACTTGGCCCGCGTGAGCCTCTTACGAAATATCACATGCCCTGAGGCATCTGCCCCGTGCACCTGGAAAACCTGCTTCGCGATATCCAATCCGATCGTGCTAACCTCTGACACGGACGTCTCCCTCAAGTGGTGTTATCAACACCTCCACTTTGGCACACCGATGCCGTCGAGGGGGCGTCCACATGGGGTAATCGCGGGAGCGAGGCGCCCTGAAGCAGTCCCGGTCATGGAGACGGGTGGCTGTTCCCCGATAAGGTGAAGATACGGGCTCACGACCTGACGCCGGGCCCAAGCATCTAACGGAGAACAACCATGGATGACTATATCGGGCTCGATGTTTCGATGAGAGAGACTGCGGTGTCGATCCGGCGTGATGGAAAGCGCATTTGGCGCGGCAAGTGCGCGTCCGATCCAAAGCTCATCGCCAACCTGATCCGCAAGCGTGCGCCGATGGCGAAGCGGGTTGTGTTCGAGACCGGCCCCTTGTCGGTTTGGTTCTATCACGCGCTGACAGAAGAGGGTTTGCCGGCGATCTGCATCGATGCGCGTCATGCCAAAGCGGCACTCGACATGGCCGCCAACAAGACCGATGCGAACGATGCGGATGGTTTGGCCCATCTCGCAGAAGCCGGATTTTTCCGGGAGGTGCGGGTCAAGGGATTCAACAGCATGCTCGGCCGGACGCTGGTGGCAGCACGTACTCGGCTGGTCAGAATCACGACAGAACTCTCGAACCAGATCAGAGGGCTTATGAAGACCTTCGGACTGCTCATCCCCGCAGGCAAGGGAAGTACGTTCGAGAAGAATGTTCGCGGACTACTCGTCGATCAGGAGGGGCTGGCCCTGATCGTGCTGCCACTTCTGGAGGCCTGGCGCAGCACGCGCATCCGCGCCACTGAACTTGGGCGTCAACTGTCGCCGGCGCGCGCCAAAGTGACGCGTGTCGAATTCTCATGTCGATCCCCGGTGTCGGCGCAATCACCGCGACCTCGTTTGCAACAGCGGTCGAAGAGCCGGGGAATTTCAAAAAGTCACGCTCGGTCGGTGCCTGGTTGGGCCTGACGCTACCAGTCGGGTGAGGTCGACTATGATGGCCACATCTCCAAACGAGGTGATCAACATTTGCGCGGTCTTCTCTACGAAGCTGCCGTGGTCATCTTGACCCGCACCTCGGCCGACAGTGGTCTGCGGGCTTGGGGTCTCAAACTCAAGCAGCGGATCGGCTTCAAACGCGCCGCCGTTGCCGTGGCCCGCAAACTGGCCGTCACCATGCATGCGATGCTGAAGTCAGGCGCGCTCTCCGATCGAACTGCCGGAGCAGCGGCATCATAGCGCACCGATAGCGTTCAGCTCTGAACGCGCCAATACGTCCCTACCGGGGCGTGGGCAGAGCCATTCCGCTGATTGGGGTTGCACCGCTGAATCAGCATAGTGCGTCGTCCACATTGGAAGGTTCCTCCCGCGAAGCTCCATCATGCGGCGATTTATGTCGACCGCGAAGACGACCATGCACCCGGCATACGCTGTTGCAATCGAAACACCAAAAAGGTCTTGCATTTTGGCCCGCAATTAGACGACCCCATCAGAACCCTTGAGCCGGCCCACCTCGATGATTTGGACCTCTCCCCAACCGCTGCGCGCTTCCAGCTTGATCGTCCATTCCATGGTCTGCCCCTCCCGCACCCTGCACTGAGGCAATCGTTTTGAATTCGGTCCAGTCAGACCAGCGTTTTTCCACTCCCACGAGGACAAAACTAGCGCATTGAGTGGCGGGCGTCGCGCCAATCCCACCTTTTCGCTGGAGACACGTCCGCGTTGAACTGTCCCACCAGGGATGTTATACGAGCCTCACAAATCGGAGAGGCTGCCCGTCGATGGGAATTCGCCGTTCGGGCAGCCTGGTCGACGTGGAAGGCGTGTAGCTCATTGGCAGAGCGCTGCTTGAACATGGCAGATGAGGGGGTTCGATTCCTTCCGCGCCTACCAGCACCCGTGACCCGCCGTACGGAACCTGTTGCATGCCTGTCCGATGCGTCGCCCGCCATCCTGGCACCGTTCGGTTCTTCCAGAGGTTAACGTGATTCAAGATTGGCTCCGTCGGACGCGACAACACATTCGTGGACAGGCCGGCTTGTCCTGGCCGCTACGGCGCGATGCCGTCACATCCTGGATTCCGCGGTTCGCGCCGATGCTGGGGGTGGCCATCGTTCTGATGCTGACCGGCTGCGACACGACCATGTTCGGGGGCCACGCCCCGCCGCCGGTGGTTCAAAAAAGCACGGTCAAGATGCCTGACGAATACATCATCGGGTCCGGCGACCAGCTCAGCATCTTCGTTTATCGCAATCCCGATCTCAGCGAAGCCGGTGTCGCGGTGCGCCCCGACGGAAAAATCTCGACTCCGTTGATCGAGGACATCGTGGCCGCCGGCAAGACGCCCACGCAACTGGCCCGCGAGATCGAGCAGCGGCTGGCCAAATATATCCAGGATCCGAACGTTACGGTGATCGTGCGTGGCTTCGTCGGACCCGCTGACCGGCAGGTGCGGGTGATCGGCGAGGCGACCGATCCGATCGCGATCCCATACCGCGACAACATGACCCTGCTGGACGTCATGATCGCGACCAAGGGCCTGACCAAATATGCCGCCGGCAATCGCGCGGTCATCGTTCGCACCGGGGCTGACGGCAAACGGCAAACCATCAAGGTGCGGCTGAGCGACCTGATCAAGGACGGCGATATCGGCCAGAACATCGCGATGATGCCCGGTGATACGCTGATCATCCCCCAATCCTGGTTCTGAGGGCCTACCGGTCATGGATTCAGTGCGCATCCTGCTTTCCCAGTATCTGCGAGCGGCCTGGCGCCGCCGCTGGATGGGCGTGATCGTCGCCTGGGTGGTGTGCGGCATCGGCTGGGTCGCGGTCTATATGATTCCCAACCAGTATCAATCCGGCGCCCGGCTGTATGTCGACGCGGACGCCGTGCTGACCCCGCTGCTGCGCGGTATCGCCGCGGACTGGGCGCCGACGACGCAGTTGGAGACCCTGCAGCGTACCCTGTTGAGCCGGCCGAACCTGGAAAAACTGATCTCCAAGACCGACCTCGACCTGACCTTGAACAGCCCGTCCGACCGCGAACGGTTGCTGAGCCGGCTGGCCAGCGCCATCAAGGTCACCCCGCAGACCAGGAACCTGTTCACCATCTACTATCGCGACAAAAGCCCCAAGCTGGCGCACGACGTGGTCCAGACCCTGCTGACCATCTTCGTCGAAAGCGCCACCGGCGGCTCCCGGACGGATATGGAGAACGCGCGCCGCTTCCTGGAACGCCAGATACAGTCGTATGAGCAACAGCTTCGCGCGGCGGAGAAGCGCCGGGCGGATTTCCGAGCCCGTTACCTTGAAATCCTGCCCGCCGACAACAATCCAAACGTTCCGGCACTGGAAGGTGCTCGGGCCGCGGCGCAGCAGCTTGATGGCAAGTTGCAGGACGCCCTGATCGCCCGTGACGCCCTGAAGCAAGAGGTGGAGAACACGCCGCCGATGCTGGTCGTCGAATCCGGCGGCGCGAACGGCGCCACGGTCAACGGTCAGCCGGTGAAGACCCGGTTGCAGGACGCGCAAGATCAGCTTCGGATGCTGCTGCTGAAGGACACCGACCAGCATCCCGATGTGATCGCCCAGCGCAAGCTGATCGAGTCACTCAAAACCGCGCCGCCGGACATGCCCGCGCCGACCGCAACGACCAAAGCCGCCGACCACGACGCCGGTTCCAGCGGTGTCAAGCGCTCTGTGCCGAACCAGGTGTACGATCAGTTGAAGGTCAAGCTGATCGAAGCCGATACCGGCATCATCACTTTGCAGCGCCAGCGCGACGACGCGGTCCGCTATCGCGACCGCCTGGAGAAGATCCAGCGGGAGCAGCCGGGCCTGATCGCCGAATACCAGAACATGGACCGCGACTACACCGTGCTGCGGCGCAACTATGAGGAACTGCTTGGCCGCCTGCAGTCGGCGAATATCGCCGAGGCGGCCAATACGCAAGCCGACAACGTCAAGCTGCAGATCATCGACCCGCCTGAGATTCCCCGCTTGCCCGTAGCGCCAAATCGCCTGCTTCTCGTTACCGGTGTGCTGCTTGGCGGCCTGTTGACCGGTGCCGGCCTCACGGTGGTGTTCGGCCAGCTTGACCGGTCGTTCTCCACGGTGGACGAACTGCGCAACCTGGGCCTGCCGGTGCTAGGCGGTATCTCCGTGTTAGGCTTGATACCGCTGCGTCAACGATTGTTGACGGTGGTTCGGTTCGGCGCGGCACTGGCGGTGCTGGTTTGCGTGTATGGCGGGCTTATGGTCCATATCCTGCGGTCGGCGGCGCTGATCTAGTGACCCATTCCATCGAGGACACACGACCGCGGGACCGAGCGGTGCCCATCTTCACCGCCGAGGGAGCAAGCCGGTCATGCTGATACCGAAAGTATCCCATCTGGTTGAACGAGCGGCGGAACGTTTGCTGCGCTCCGGGGCGCGGGAAGACTCGTCGGCGCAACTGATGCGCCAGCCCGGCGTCGATACGGCGCTGGACACGGCGGATCACAACGCAGAGGCGGCGACGTCCGGGGCCGCGAGTATGCGATCCTCGCTATTTGCCCCTCCGCTGGCGCCGGTGAAATCGCCGTTGCCGGGTGCCATGCCGACCGCCGCCGAAGCCGCGCTGGCCGGGCTGGGGGCACCGCCGGAGGAGGGCGTGAATGCGGCCGACGATGGTCACGGGCTGCCAACCCCGCCCTTGGCGGTGCCGGCGATTCAGGCCCAGCCGCGGCCGGCCGCCGTGCTCGACCGTCCAGAGGACTTTACCGCGGCCGCACCGCTGCGTGGCGTATTGGCTGATCCCGCGGTGGGGATGTTGCTAGGACCAGCGTCAGTGGATGCGGTGTCGCTGGAACGCGCTGGCATGGTCGACTGCTCGCGCACCGGTACCCGCGTCTCGAGGAATTCCGGCTGGTGCAGCCCCAGATCATCAGCTCTGCCTTCGGGCCGGGTGCGGAACCCGGCTTCTCCAATCTGTTGCTGGTCACCAGTGCCCGGTCCGGTGAGGGCAAGAGCTTCATGCCGGTATGCCGACCGGCTGCTGATCCTCGACGCCCCGCCGTGCCTGTCCACCTCCGATCCGGCGGTCCTGGCCCGGGTGGCTGGACAAATCCTGTTCGTGGTGGAGGCCGACCGCACCCAGCGCGACGAGATCGAGGCTTCGCTCGACCTGATCCAGGCGTGCCCGACGATCACCATGGTCCTGAACAAGCAGCAGATATCGTCCCGCTATACGTTCGGTGCCTACTCCTCGTACTACTCGTCCTGACCCGGCGGCCCGCGACAACGTTATGATTTCGGGCAAACCCCTGGCGTGGAGGCGGACTGCCGTAAATGGCTGGTCCGTTGTTGGACTGGGCGCCGCTTTGCTGTTGACGCAGGCCGGTAGCGCGGCGGCATTCCCGTTTATTGATCCGACGAACGAAGATCAGGTGCCGCAAGGCACCGATTTGGCGACGCCGGACGCGCAAACCCTGCAGCACCAGTTGCAACTCGCGAACGGCTTCGGGGCGCCGGCGGGTGGTGGGTGGACGATCGTGCCGAGCCTGAATGTGGACGAAATGTTCACCGACAACGTGTTGGAAGTGAACAGTCCGCGCCGGTGGGATCTCGTCACGCTGGTTACCCCGGGAATCTCGATCGCCGGCGATTTGCCGCGGCTTCAGGTGAAACTCGATTACAATCCCACCTTGTCGCTTGCCGCCCGTACGGACTCCCAGGATGCGATCTCTCAGTCCCTGAACGGGACCGCGCTTCTGACGCTTGTTCCGGACCTTGCCTTTGTCGATGTGCGCGCCCTGGCGTCCGTTCAATCGACATCCGGCCTGGTGGCCGGGGCATCGGCGGGCAATACAGGGACATCCGTCTCACCGACCAATAGCACCGTTGGCCTGGCCAACCAGGATCGCATACAAACCACCAATATCGGGGTCTCGCCTTACCTGCTGCACAAATTCGGCGACTTCGGCACCGGCAAGCTGGGTGTTTCCGCCAGTGAAACGCAGTACGCCACATCCACGGGATTCGCGGTGTCGCCGTTCCCGACTGGCGGTGGCCAGGGAGGGAAGCAGCTTACCACCGAGGAGATCGCCCAGTTCACGACCGGCGAGTTTCTCGAGAGGTTCTCGGATACGATCTCAATCGACCTGACCCAAAGCACCTCGAGCGCGAACAGCGTGATCAACGCGGCGGGCAATGTTACGGCCGTCCCCACGACCACCTTCAATTCCCGGCGTGACACGGCTCAGGACCAACTGAACTATGCCGCAAACCGTTGGGTCACGGTTTTCGGAACGCTCGGCTACGAAAGTATCTCCTATTCGCAAACCCTGGCGCAAAAAATCGATGACATGACATGGAGCGTCGGTGCCACGCTGACCCCCAACCCCGACAGTGATCTGACCATCAGCTACGGCCATCAGAACGGCTCTAACTCGATCCAGGCCTCGGCCCATTACGAGCTTACCGCCCGTACCACTATTTCGGGCAGCTAC
>NZ_LMUJ01000116.1:12986-40994 GCF_009765975.1 Acidisphaera sp. S103
GTCGAAAGCCAGGTCCAGTTTGGCATCATTGGCCCGAATGGGCAGTTTATCAACGGTGCGAACGGTCAGCCGCTGATCTTCAATGCGTTCGAGCCGAACGATGTGCAGGCGGTCTATCGCTTCAATACATTCTCGATGAACGTGCAGACGACTCTGGACCGCGACACGATGTCGCTCGCCCTGGTTCTCGGCAACCAGACGACCACCGGCGGAATACCGTCGTCAGCCACGTTCGATACGGTCACCGCGGAGTGGCGACATTCGTTGCGGCCTGATCTGGCGCTGGATTCGTCGATAACCTATTCGACTCAGACACAAACCGGGGGGCAGCAATGCTTCGGTACGCTGCTGTCCGTGTGCGGGGGGCCGAATCTCGGTGACAGCACGTCATATCTGGCCACCTCGGTCCTGACCTACACGCTGAACGATAGCCTGAGCACGCATGTGCGGTTTTCGTTTTATGATAGGATGTCCCCTCTGGTAATCGACCGCTTCTATCAGAGCCTGCTCCTCGTCGGCTTCACCAAAACCTTCTGATCGCACATCGTGTTCGACAAATTCTACAACCTCACCGGCCTACCGTTCCTGCTGACGCCCGACACGCGATTCTTCTTCGGATCGGCCGGGCACAGCCGGGCGATCGCGCACCTGGTGTACGGGCTGTCGCAGCAGGAAGGTTTCATCGTCATCACTGGCGAGGTGGGGGCGGGGAAGACCACACTGACCGAACAATTGTGGTCGCAGTTGGATCGCAACACCTATGTCGTCGCGCGCGTGGTGACGACCCAGGTGTCGGGCGACGACCTGTTGCGTCTGGCGATGGCGAATTTCGGGCTGGGCGACACGCCGGGCACCGACAAATCCACATTGCTGCGGCGATTCGAGCATATGGTGCGCGACCAGCGCAAGCAGGGAAGGCGCTGCTTGCTGGTGATCGATGAAGTGCAGACCCTGTCGCTGACGGCGATGGAGGAACTGCGCATGCTGTCCAACATCACAGTCGACGGCCGCGCGTCGGTGCAGACCATTCTGCTGGGTCAGCCGCAGTTTCGCCCCATCCTGGCCAGCAAGGACTGGGAGCAGCTTCGCCAACGCGTCCTATCATCTGGGTCCGCTGTCCGCAAGCTGCGCGGCTGCGGGCAGCCTGCACCTTCGTGTGGCGATCGAATTTTGCCAGCGCCTGGTCGAGCAGCACCTCATTGATGGTGGCCGCGGCAAGAACCGGATCCGCCTCCCGGTTGCTGTCAGATGGCCATACTTCACACGCGTCTCGCCCCGGCCTCCTTCGCCGCGATTGGGAGTGGATAGGGCACGGTCTCGGCCACCTCCACCTCCAGCACAAGAGGTCCCGGTCCAGCCTCCATCACCGGAACGACTGCGTCGCCCTTCGTCCAACGGCGCAGCGTGGTCGCGGCGTGCCACTCGGGCTCCCACCAGCCATCGGCCAGCAGCGGATGATCGAGTGGGACCGGCAAGACCGCGCCGCCGCAGCGAATGGTCATTGCGCGCAGTTGCACACCCAGTCGCCGGTTATCTGCGACCCACGGCGACGTTTTGTGCCGTTCAGCGCGGCGCGACACCAGGCGCACCTCCGACGTATTGCGTGCGATCAGGAAGATGTAGCAGCCATGGGCGACGCTTACCGGTGCGCAGCGGCGACCGTCCACCATCAGATGCAGAGCCGGATTGTCGGTGGTCTCCGGCATCGGTGGCACGGCCAGCCCCATCTGCTCTGCCCGCGCGACCAAGGTCCGCCAGATCGGCTCGACCACGGTCGGCTGGTCCGCAAAGGGCGTGCAGGATTCCATCTTCCGGCGGGCCTGGTCATTTGTGATGTCGGGATGCAGGATCGCCGGCAGGCCAACATTCTCGAACATCGCGCGATTGCCGGTATCCAGATAGGATTCGGTTTCGAGCCCCTCGGCCAGCAGAATGTCATGCGCGTCGAGTTCGACGTGATAGTAGGTCACGGAGCGGCAATCGATCTCGCGCGTGACACTGGCGTCGTTGCGCAGGAGTTTGATCGGGATCAGCAGGCCGTGCAGCAACACCGCATGATCGGGGGACAGGCGCAGCGTACGCGACGGCACGCCCTCGGCGAAAGCACCCGCCGCGATGCGGATCGGCTGCACCTGGCCGGGGGCGGGATGCCGGGCCGGGTCGATGGTGCGGCAGCCAATCCAGCGCACCGGACGAACGTCGCCAGACGCGGTGCGCACCAGATCGCCGGTTTGCAGCGCCTCGACCGTGACCGAACCGCTCGGTGTGGCGATGCGGGTGCCCGCGACGAAGCAGGGGACGATGTCGGTCCCGCCGTTGCCGTCCGACACGATGACCAGTGAGATGGCGGAGGTGAGCGGGAACGAACCGCCGGCGAAGCTGAGTTCACCCCCGGCATCGCTGACCGAGGCGGGGGCGATGCCGGCCAGGTCGATCGTGTCCCCGGCGGCGAAGCCGGTGACGGAGCCTGCCGCGCTTTCCGGGGTGCCGAGCAGCAGGGACGCGCCGCTGCCGGCGATGACGCCGGTCACGTCCAGTGTGCTGCCAGCTTCGATGGTGACCAAACCGGGGGTGTAAGCCCAAACCGCCGAAAATTCCGTCTGCCGACGATTGCGGCAGCCAGCCGCTGTTATGGCCGGGATCGCTGACGTTCAGTCGGACCAAAAGGCCCTGAAGCGGTCGGGCCTCAATTCAGTATATCGAGTGGTGTGTTCGATATTGCGATGGCCCAGATAATGTTGGATCGACCGTGTGTCCTGTCCGTCGTTGGCGAGTTTGTAGCCGGTGGCGTGGCGCAGCATGTGCGGGTGTACCGGGAACTCGATACCAGCCCGCTGTCCGGCCCGCCCGACGATCTTGCGCACCGTGTCGGCGGTGAGCGGCGCCTTGCGCTCGCTGACGAACACGTAGCCTGTATCCGGATAATCCCGCTGCAGGCGGCGGAGGGTTCGCAACTCCGGTCCGCGCAAAGGATGAACCGACGCGATGCCGTGCTTGAGCCGGGTGACATGCAGGAGCCCCTGGCGGAGATCAGCCTGATCCCAGCGCAAACTGACGAGTTCGGACACGCGCAGGCCGTGGCGGTAGGCGAGAAGAATCAACGCGGCATCCCGCGTGCCATGCCGGCCGACAGCGGCCGCTGCTGCGATCATCGCTGTCACCTCCCGGTCTGACAGATATTCTCGGCTCCGGTAGGCAGCATTTGCCTTGCGAATGGGAACTTTCCGGTTTTCGAGGGCTGGCGGGGTATGCTCCACGGGCCTGGAACCCGCCTGGATGCTCATGGCGCAATCCAATCTTTCCGTTTATCACCTATTATACGGAAAGTATGCCCGACGGGAATCACGAAACCGATGGCGAACAAGAGCGAGCGCCTGGCCGTCCTGTCGGATGCTGAGCAATTCGCCCTGTACGGGCTGCCCGACTTCGACGACCGGCAGCGGCTGACCTATCTGTCGTTGTCCGGACCGGAACTGACTCTTGCCTCCAGCCGCCCTGGCCTCCACACCCAGGTCTGGTGTGCCCTGCAAATCGGCTACTTCAAGGCCAAGCACGCTTTCTTCCGCTTCACCTGGGATGACGCAGAGGACGATTGTATGTTCGTCCTGATCCGCTATTTCAAAGATCAACCGTTCCACGGCCAAACCATTACTAAACATGAACACTATGCCCAGCGCACAATGATCGCAGAGTTGTTCGGCTACCGCCTGTGGTCGGCGGACTTCCTCACGCAACTCGCCCACCAGGCCACCCAAATCGTGCGGCGCGATGTCACGCCAGGGTTCATCGTCGCCGAACTCATCGCCTGGTTCAACGAGCGCAAGATCATCCGCCCCGGCTACACGACATTGCAGACGCTTATCAGCAAGGCCTTGTCCGCGGAGCGCGGGCGTTTGGGAGGCCTGCTCGCCAGCATGCTGGACGATGCGGCGCGGAAGGCGCTCGCCCAGCTACTGACGCGCGACGACACCTTGTCGGAGTTGGCGGCGCTCAGGCAGGACGCCAAAAACTTCAGGTGGCGTCAGATGGCGAACGAACGAGAGAAGCGCGCCAGGTTGGAACCGTTGTATCTGATCGCCAGGACACTGCTGCCTGAGCTTGCGATCTCGCAGCGCAATCTGCACCATTACGCGAGCCTGGCAAATTTCTACACGGTCTACGATCTACGCCGACTCAAGACCGAGCAGACACATCTGTACTTGCTTTGCTACGCCTGGCAGCGCTACCGGCAACTCACCGACAATCTCGTCGACGCCTTAAGCTATCACATGAAGCAGATCGAAGACGAGAGCAAGGCGCGGACAAATAAGCAATTCGTTGCCGAACAGGAGCGGCGCGAGCAGGAAACGCCGCGGGTCGGGCGCCTGCTGTTGCTCTATGTCGATGACACGGTCGCCGACACCACGCCATTTGGCGCAGTGCGCCAGCACGCGTTCAAGATCATGCCGCGCGAAGCGTTGCAGATCGCCGGCCTGCGCCTGAGCGAGAAATCGGGGAGCAAGCTGGCCATGCGTTGGCAGGTTGTCGACGGGCTCGCGGAGCGTATCCGACGCCACCTACGCCCGCTCTACGGGGCACTCGATTTCTCCAGTGGCGCACCAGCTAATCCGTGGCTCGCCGCGCTCGCCTGGATGCGGAACGTATTCGGCAGACAGCAACGTCTGTCGCAGCGCCCGCTCGCCGAATGCCCTGAAGTAACTCTACCCAAACCCCTGCGCCCCTATTTGCTGAGGTTCGATGCGGACGGGACGCCGACAGCCGTGCATGCCGACCGTTACGAGTTCTGGGTCTACCGGCAAATCAGAAAACGCCTCAAATCGGGTGAAATCTACCTGAACGACAGCCTGCAGCACCGCCGCTTCACCGATGAACTCGTCTCGCTCGAAGAGAAGGCGGACGTGCTCGCCCAGTTGGACATTCCCTGGCTGCGCCAGCCGATCAATATACAGCTCAAAGCCCTGTCGGTGGAATTACACGAGCAATGGCTGGCCTTGGAACGTGAGCTGCGTCAGGGAAAGCTTAAGCATTTTGACTACGACAGCAAAACCGGGGCACTCACGTGGCGCCGCCCCAAGGCCGACAACGATGCCGCACATCAGGACAGCTTCTATGAGCAGCTGGCATTCTGCGATATCGCCGACGTGGTCCGCTTTACCAACGAACAATGCCAGGTCCTGTCGGCGCTGACACCGCTGCAGCCGCGCTACGTCAAACAGGCCGCCGACGTGGACAGCGTTATGGCTGTCATCATCGCCCAGGCGATGAACCACGGCAACCTCGTCATGGCGAAAACCAGCGACATTGCCTACCATCTTCTGGAAACGACCTATCAGCAATATCTGCGTCAGGCTTCGCTGCAAGCAGCCAATGACCGGATCAGCAATGGTATCGCGGCACTCCCCATTTTTCCGCACTACTCATTCGGACTCGACACGCTCTACGGCAGCGTCGACGGTCAGAAGTTCGGTGTGGAACGGCCGACCGTGAAGGCGCGTCACTCACGCAAATATTTCGGCCGCGGCACGGGTGTCGTCGCCTACACGCTGCTGTGCAATCATGTCCCGCTGCAAGGCTGGATTATCGGCGCGCATGAGTTCGAAGCCCATCATGTGTTCGACATCTGGTATCGCAATACATCGGATATCGTTCCGACCGCGATTACTGGCGACATGCACAGCGTCAACAAGGCCAACTTCGCAGTCCTGCATTGGTTTGGACCGCGCTTCGAACCACGTTTCACCGATCTGGAAGCGCAACTGAAGGAACTCTATTGCGCCGACGACACGTCGCTGTATGAGAAATTCCTCATCCGGCCTGTTGGCCAGGTCGACCTGCCAGCCATCGTGAATGAGAAACCCAACATCGATCAGATCGTGGCGACGCTGGGCCTGAAGGAAATGACGCAAGGCACCCTGATCAGGAAGCTGTGCACCTACACCCAACCGAACCCGACGCGGCACGCGATCTTCGAATTCGACAAGCTGGTCCGCAGCATCTACACCTTGCGGTACCTACGTAATCCACAGTTGCAACGCGACGTCCAACGCTCGCAGAATCGGCTCGAATCCTATCACCAATTACGCTCGGCCATTGCCCAGGTCGGCGGCAAGAAGGAACTTACCGGCAGGACCGACATTGAAATCGAGATCAGCAACCAATGCGCGAGGCTGATCGCGAATGCGATCATCTACTACAACTCCGCCATCTTGTCGCGATTGCTGCTCAAGTACGGGACGAGCCCGAGTCTGAAAACCCTCGCCATGATCAAAAAGGTCTCGCCGGCGGCGTGGCGCCATATCCATCTGAACGGACGTTATAGCTTTCGCGATAGCGGGCAGGTGATAGACCTGGATGCGATCGTGGCGGGGCTGAATTTGGCCTGACGGAATTTTCGGCGGTTTGGGCTTACACCCCCATCGTCGACTACCCGGGGGAGTGGCTGCTTGACCTGCCCCTGCTCGATCAAACCTATCAAGAATGGTCTCGCCAGACGCTTGAGTTGCTACGCATTGAGCCGCGGCTCAGCTGTGCGGCGGTGTTCCAGGCCTACGTGAGGACGACGCTCCATCCCGAGCAGCCCGCCCAGGACCAACTTATTCACCGCGCCCACATCCTATACAAACAGGCTCTTAAAGCCTGCCAAGCTGAACATGGCCTTCGCTACCTCCAGCCCGGACGCTTCCTATGCCCTGGGTCGGAGGGCACCGAGATGCCTTTCCTATGGTTCTTCCCGATGGCAGTGCCGAGCGGACCGCCGAAACCCGGCAGCGTCGCGGAACTGCTGATCGACCGCTTTGATCGTTACAAGCAGCATGTGAAGGCGCGGTTCGTCACGCCGCATTTCAAGCGCTTCAACCGCCAGGTCCTGCTGGTCGACGTGCTGACCCCGCTCTATGCCGGGCAGGCCGCCTTCGAGGACACCGCCCGTGCCATCGCCGAGGTGACGCGCTCCATGGCAGCCCACAAGATCGCCAGGGTCTGTGTTGCCGCTACTAAGGCCGATCACGTCCCCGAACTCTCCCGCGCCAATCTTAGCGAGCTGGTGGCTGTGCTGGCCAGGGATGCCACCAAGCCCAAGACGTCCGACTCTGTCCGGTTCAAGACCGTCGCCTCAATCAACTCAACCCAGGAAGGCCTAGGAAAGATCGGTAACAACGACGTCGCGGTGGTTAAGGGCATGGTTGACGGGGAATTGCGGCCGTTCTTCGTGGGCCAAGTACCGTCGATCTGGCCACCCGCCAGCTTTTGGGAGCGCAAATTCTTCCAACTGCCGGTCTTTCAACCCCGCCCCTACGACCCTGCAAGTGGCGTCATCCCGCATCTCGGCCTCGACCTCGTCCTCACCGACCTCATTGGTGATCTGCTATGAGCGACGGACCCCGCTTTCTTGATGAGCACGGCCACGACGAGCCATCGGCCAGCATGCCAAACTCCGCGCACGGCCTGGACCGAAATAGGGCCATTCCGGAACCGCCCGCAGGGCCGATGCTCCTTAAGGCCGATCCTGCGCTACCGAACAAATTACCCGATCTGCAGAGCGCCACCGCCATCAACCCACCAACCACACGCGTAGGCACCGGCCTGTTGATCACCTTCGGCCTCATGGGGCTATTGACGACCTGGGTTGCCATTTCGATCGTCTCCTTCGTCATGCAGGAGTTCCGGGTTGCACTCGCTCTGGGAGTCGTTACCTCGGCCTGCTTTGTCGTGAGCCTGGCGCTGCTCATGCTGGCCACGGCCCGCGAACTCCGCGCCTGGCAGGCCCTTTCCAAGGTAGGTCGGCTGCGACGCGTACTGTCGGCCAATCTGGCCGACCGCGACAACACGCTGGGCGCAGCGTTGGATTGGTTGATCCTGGCCGGGCGACACCTCCCCGAAGCGTCGCAAACCCAAATCGTGTTGCAGGAGGCGGGATCGGCCGCCGAAATTCGGGCGCTTGTCCGACTGAAGATTGTCGCTCCGTTGGAGGCCAGCGCGACGCTGCTTGGCAAGAACGCCGCCATGCAAAGTGCCGCTTTGATCGCGATTTGCCCGCATAAAGGATTGGAAGGTCTTATTGCTGGCGGGCGTGGTGTGCTGCTGATCCGGCAGATTGCCGTGCTCTACGGCTTACGGCCAGGATTGGCAGTCACAATCTCCCTGCTCCGCCATGTGGCTTGGACGGCGGTCGGCACGGCCGGCGTTACCGAGCTGACGGAAAATGTCGTTAGTTGGACGACGACGGACATGCCGTTCGTCAAGCACATCGCTGGCGCGCTCGGCGGAAGCGCGGTCGACGCGGTGCGGATGATACGTCTGGCCCGCGCCGCCTCGCGCGCCTGCTGTCCGGTGGCGTCGTGACATGAAGACGTTAAGTCGTGCCATCCACCGACGCGATCAAATGGCAATCTTCTCGACCTCGTCGAGGGAAATCTCATCGCTCCGCCGATCATAGAGCTTGGTCGTCCGCGGCGAGGCATGGTTGGCGATCGTCTGCGCATGCTCCAGCGTACCCTTGTTTTTCAGGTAGGCGGTGATGCCCGTCGCCCGGAACGTGTGATTGCCGATTTTGGTGGCGATGCCGGCGGCAGCCGCGCGACGCTGGATCATCCGGTAAACGTCCTGCTGCCATAGGGGATGCGCCGCGCCGGTCTTGCGGCCGGTGGTGCGGAACAGTGGCTCGTCCGGTTCGCCGGCGATGCCGGCGGCGGCGAGGTAGTCGTCAAGGATCTGTTCCAGGCTGTGGTGACAGGGCACCGCATGCTCGTTGCCGCCCTTTTCGTGCAGCCGCACCCAGCCGCGCCGTCCCTGGGTGAAGTAGTCCTTCACCTTCATGCCGATGACCGCGTTCACGCGTGCGAAAGTGTAGACCATGACGCCGATCAGCGCGCGGTCGCGCAGGCCGATCAGCGTGTCGATCGGGATGGCATCCAGCAGGGCGCGTGCCTCATCGGCGGTCAGCACGGGCGTCTTGCCCTTCTTCACCACGTATTTGGGGCCGCGCACCGCGTGCGCGGGGTTCGCGTCCATGACGTGGCCGGTCACCAGCCAGTCGAACAGCATCCGCAACGCGGCCAAATGCTGCTTCACCGTGGGCGGGGTGAACTGACCCTGAAGCTCCTTG
Source organism: Acidisphaera sp. S103 (assembly GCF_009765975.1). Lineage (GTDB taxonomy): Bacteria > Pseudomonadota > Alphaproteobacteria > Acetobacterales > Acetobacteraceae > Rhodopila. Next base: position 22,090 of record NZ_LMUJ01000116.1, read on the forward strand.
ACGAACGCGGCGACGTGGATCGGCTGCACGGCCGCGAGTTCATCGAGGCCATGATCCTCGCACCATGCCGCGAAACGCCGTGTGGCGTTCAGATAGGCTTTGCGGGTGTGGTCGTTGTTAATCTGGGCGGTGAAAAACTCCAGCACGCGCTTCGCCGCCTTCGGCGTCGGCATGAACAGCGTGGCAGGAATCAGGCCAGGCGATGGGGCAATGATGAGGTCAGCCACCATATTTCCTCCGCCACGTCGCTTTTGCATCGACCAAATCGCCAAACCACCCTTCGATCCCTTCCAGGTAATCAGCGAGCCTTTCCATCGCGGCGGCGAACGCGCGGATGTTCACCAGCTTGAGGTCTGGGCTGAGCCAAGGCGTGCCAACAGCGGTGCCACGGCGGTCACCTGGCTTCAGCTTTCTGGTGGCATAGCGAAAGCTTTCCCCATTCGGGTCGTGTTCGTGCAGCTGGCGGATATACGAATCGATCCCAAGGAGGTCATCGTCAGGAAAGGGAGGGTTGGGCACGAGAGCGCAGACCGGATTCAGCAACGGACGGGCGGCAGCCCAAAGCCGGGCAAGATCATGCCCTCCGAGTGCCTTGCGATCGCCGTCCGTGAGTTCGCGATCGAGCAGCGAGGCCGCAACGCTGACAATAGCCTTGAGAATCAACTCGACGTGGTGCCGATAGAGATAGACGATCGGGTAGATCAGAAAATCCTGATCACTGCCGGTTTCGCACACATGCTCGGCCAGACGCAAACCCGCGCGGCGGAAGCCGACGGTGTAGACGTAATCGACTTCAATCCAATGGCTGATGGACGCGTTGGCCTCGAAATCTTCGCCGGGGCCGAACAGGACATCCGCCGCGCGCGGCGGCGGTAACGACCCGATGACTGATTCGCTTTCGTCGCTCATGATCTCGAATCCATAGAGTGTGATAAAGGAGGTTATAACACTCTTTGGCAGCAATTCAACGAGTGGACATGGCGGGGAGGGTTCGTTCTCTTTTAGCACCCTTACGGTCGAGGTCGCCTTCATGCGAGCAAGGAAGTGGGGGTCTATTATAGACTTGTTCGCAATCAGAAGCTCCGCCTGGCTATCAGGAGCAGCAGGGACGACGCCGCCGTACTCGCATTCCCAGCGCCCATCGACAAAGCGCACGGGGATTCTTAGAAGCTTGCCGGAAGACAATTTCTTCATGTGCTGTGCTGCCCGCTTCATGAACGGGATGGGTTCCATCTACCCCGCGACACCACCTTTTACTCCCTCTCCACCACGGTGTCGTAGAGCCCGTAATGCGTGAGCCCTTTATGGCTCTCAATGCCCGTGTAACGCAGAGAGGCGTCCTCGTAGCGGCGGAATGCGAACACCGCCTGGTTCATCTGCTCGGTGTTGAACACTTTGAGGCGCACGAGCAAATGGAAATCGGCCACCGTCAGGCCAGTGACGGTCAAGAACAAGTCCGGTTCCAGCTTGGTGATCACGTCCTGTAAGGTATTTTCTCGGAAATCTGTCAGGTACATGAACGCTGGGATGCGCGTCGCGAATTTTATAAGCTTCTCTTGAACAAGTTTGCGCTTGGACTTGTATTCTTTCTCTTCGTCGGTGAGCTGCTTCTTCTCACTATCGGTCAGCGGCTTGTCCTGAGCCTTGTTCTTGAGTCCCTTGACCTTATCACTCTTGTTAATAATGGTCTCGATGACGTTGTCGCCCAACGCGCGCCAGCCCTCGATGCGCTCTACGGCGGCCATCGCCTCAGGGCTGTCCAGAATTCGACGCAGCGTATCGTTGTCCACATTCACCAGCAGCGCGCTCTCCCATTTACGCGCCAACAGCGTTGCCGACGTGCCCGCCATCGCAATATCAAGAATGCCGCCCGCATCGATCTGCGTCATGTTCGCGCCGTCGTAGGCCAGCACAGGGAGGAATGACACGAGGTCTCTTACGGCGTTCTCCGGATTCTGTTCGTTTGGGGAAAGTCCGATGCCATACTCGGAGAGCTGGCGGAGCGCGCGCGTGGGTGCGAAGTCAAACACATAGCACACCGGCTTCAGAATTTCTTCTTCGTTCGGATTGTTGCCATTCGGGTTCTTAATGGACCACGGAGACTGCACACGGAACGCCGCCTGGAAATAGGACTCGGGCGACTTCAGGTTGCGCAGCATTAGGATGGACGACCATTGGGATACGGTCACGCCGGTCGTGAGTTTTCCGCACGAGAGCGTTATGGTTTTGGTATCAAATCCGCCTCCGATCGCTTTGCGTACCGGGGGCAGCGCCGCGAGGCCGATCCCCGCCGAAGCCCCTGCCGCCACGACGACCTTGTAACCGTGCCAAAAAGTGTTGTGCTTTTCGGCCAGCAGGTGCGCCATAGCATGGCAGGCAGCGACGTTGGGCAGGAACCAGAACGCGTGCTGCAAATATGGCAGCAGGCGCACATCCGAGTACGGGAACGGCGGCCGTGTGCCGGTTTTGAGATGCTCGACCGCCGCGGGCGCGTACGAACCCCGGATAATATCCAGCCATTTCTGCACGTCGCTCTTGTGCGTGAACTGTGTTGCCTTACCCGTCCCCTTGGCCTCAAAGAACGCGTTAAGATCGAACTCGTCAAATTCGCCGGCACTGGCGATGGCCACCAGTTCGTCCGGCATTTGGTAGGTGAGCAGACGCATTTGCGGCAGCGCGCCGTAGGGATTCAACTTGCCGGAATTCTGCGCCGCGAACGCCTCCTTGGCGCGCTGCTCGTCGGTATATGTCCAGTTGAAGATCTGCTCTTCGATAAACTCTCCCGTAGCCAGTGCCTTGAACGGCGTGCCGGAAAGATAGAGGTAGGCCTTGGTCGTGATGGGGAGGAAGTCTGTCTCCTTCTCTGACAGCACGGTGAAGTCCTCGTTTACCCCCGCCAGTCCGGGGCCGTATTCAAGCTTGGTCTCCTTCTTCGCGACAGCATCGTCCTCGCCCTCGAACAACTCCTTCGCTGTGTCGCGCCAGGCACCAAAGTGGTATTCGTCGAACACCACAAGGTCCCAATTAACGGCATGAAGCCATTCGTTCTTGGCCTTGATATTGCCAGCCGAGTCGTGGCCGAGCAGGTCCTGGAAAGAACCGAAATAGACGACCGGCTTCCTGGAATCGATCTGCGTCGGATCGCTGCCAGAGGACCTCGAGAGATACTGCCAGCCGTCGAAGTCCTTGTGATTTTCCAAGTCCGTCTGCCACGCATCTTCCACGGCGGGTTTGAAGGTCAGCACGAGAATGCGCTTCGCACCAATCTTCTTGGTGAGCTGATAGGTTGTGAAAGTCTTGCCGAAGCGCATCTTGGCGTTCCATAAAAAGCGCGGTGCGGCGTGCTTGTCCTCGTTCCAGATGGAATGGAAGTAGGCGTGCGTCTTGTTCACCGCCTCGGCCTGCTCGCGGCGCATCGGAAACGTTTCGGAATGCGTCCCACTGAACTTCTGGCCGGTGTGGAGTTCGGTGAGGACTGTCTTAACGTCCGCGATCGAACAGCGCATCCACTCCAAACCAACCTTCTTCACACCCTTCTTGGCGAGGGCGCCGCGCACCTGATGATCGGTGAAGATGGACCCGTCGTCGCGCTCGGCGGGCTCGTTCAGCACGATGGTGTAATTCTTGATGGCAGCGGTCTTCAATTGCTCGGAAACGCGCAGTGCCACATCGCGCGTGGTTTGCCCGACTTTCAGTTGTCCCTTATGCGCCAGATCATCGATTGCATAAGCATAAATGCGCGGCCGGGCTACAGGCTTTGGTGTAAGGATATCGTCGATAGTTTTACCCATCCTCAGTGTCTCCACTAAGGTCCATTGGTCGGACGACTTTTTCAATAAAAGTCACTTCATCCGCCGTAATGCCGTACTTCCTGTACAGATCTTCGTCTGTCCACCTCCTAGTCCACTTTTGTGTTGGCACGAAGGTGTAGACCTTTCGCGTCGTATCCTGCGATGGCTTGTGAAGAAGAATCAGAAGGCGGGTCAACCGACAAGTGAGGTATGACAATGCGCTTTCAGCTTCGCCCCTCGACTCGAATGGGCCGATACAAATGTAAGTCTCCGATGAGATCGTACCCGGCTCCCCTATAAATGGCGTGCTTATGATTCGGTGGGGATAGGTGTCTTTATTGCCTGTGCCAGGCGCTGCTCTTCCTACAAAAATTTTCCACTTATCGATATAGCGGGCACCACTCGATATCGAGCTTCTTGCTACGTATCCCGTTCCTCCATTTTGGTAAATGAGAACGTCATTAGTGCTCCTACTACGCTTGCCTTTGAACGTTGTCTCAAACCCAAATGGCTTTCTCGAACTGACCAACCGATCGAAGCGGGAGTCCTCGGGCATGGCAGGCGAACTGAAAGTTCCAGTCTCCACCCCTTTAACTTTCTTAAGAATCGACAACCCTTCGTTGAAGCGGACGAACACTTCTACGCCCTCTTCAAGAAGCGGACGACTGGCTGTCGAGATCGGCCAGTCCTTGAAATGGGTGGTGACTTGGCAGGGTCCGGGATTTTCCCGGTCCCAAAGGAAGTAACAAACTCCTCCTTTCAGACCCACTCCCGGGAAGACATCAGATGCGCTGAGAAAGTCATCAATTGAGCGTAGGCGATCATCAGAGAGCATCGACTCTCTGAATTCGTCCAGCCCCTTGCCGCCTGAAAACCAACGGGCTGGGATAACCATCGACAAGTAGCGTGGCTCCAACGCTTTAGCTTGCGTTACAAAGTGCTGGTAGATCGGCGCTGCGCTTGTCCCAAAACCATCGTCGCTAAGCTGGTACGGCGGGTTGCCAATAATGATGTCGAATTGCATGTCTCCTCCAAATAACTCGACGATGCGAGTTTTGATGTCGTCGGCGTGAATGAAAGCATATGCGTGGGTTTCTAACCCCTCACCCCGATCCAGAGCTTCTTTGCTTGCGCCGCAAAAAGTGCATCGGCCGTTGTGCCAGGAATGCTCCGTCCGTTCGAACCAGATGTTCCCGGCCTCGCTGGTGAAGCTTCTGCCGATGGAGTGCTTGCCGTCGGCATGCTTCGAGCAATAGACGCTGCGCCGTGCTAGCAGACTGGTAAGCTGCGTGATGCCTATACCGAACACCTGTTTCGTCAAAATATGATCGACGCGCTCCTGAAGGTCCGGAATTTCACCGGCTAATCCCGTGTTGAAGCGACTGGTGATCTCGCGCAGGAAGACACCGGATTTCGTGAATGGGTCGAGGCACTTTACCTTTTGGTCCGCCCATATGTTCGCTCCATCGTGGTCGGCCGCCCAGGCGTCAGCTAGCGTGTCCAGCATCCGGTTTGCGAACTCGGGCGGCGTGAACACCTCGTCGTTCGAAAGGTTCGCTATGCACGTCAGCACATCCGGGTTCCGGCCGCGCAGAGCAAAGGCTGCCTGCAACTCAGCAGCCATCCGCTAACCCCTTTACCGTCATCGTCGGGTAAGTTCTGATTGGTGTGAACAACTCGTGTTTGCCCAACTGGGCAAACAGCGAGCCTTCAGCGCTAAACGCCGAAGCCCCCGTAAGGACGTCGAGGCGGAAGTCACGCCGCTGGAACTTGCCCTTGCCGAGGTAGCCCCACTCGGAAAAGCTGATTGGTTGGCCGTCGCGGGAGCGCATCGTCAGCGCGTCACCGTGCACAAGATTCTGCGACAACACATTGAATGCGGCGCGGTATAGGTCGTTCGATCCATCGACATTCAGATAGTCAGCGAAGACTTCGAGCAGGTTGGCGCGGCACTCGGCAATGTTGTCGACAAGCAGTTCGACGCCATAGATGCACATCAGGGCGAGCAGCGCGTAGTGCCGCCGCTCGAACTCGGACTTGCCATAGCTCACCTCAACGGTGGCCAGCTTGCTCTGCAAGACTGGCACAAGAAAATTTCCGCTGCCGCATGCAGGCTCCAGAACACGGGAGTCGATGCGCTCGGTCTCACCCTTGACGAGGTCGAGCATTCTTTCGACTAGCCACCGAGGCGTGAGAACCTCCCCGTGGTCAGCAACTCGCTTCTTGGATTTGATTATATTCATTTGGGAAGCCGTTGTGGTCGTCATCAGATTCCCCTGGCTGTCCATGGGTTAACCACGTCTATTCCGCAGCCTTCGAAATCCGGCACGTTGCGTGTAGCGAGAGCCGCACCGCGCGACCTCGCAATAGCGGCAATCTGAGCGTCGGCCTGGGAAATCGGTCGGCCGGCCTGGCGGCGCTGAGCGGCAATCTCGGCGAAGGCAATCGCGGCTGGGCTATCAAACGGCAGGATGCGTCCGCCAAAATCTTCCCCGATCATGCCTTCGATCTCTGCAACAAGAGCCGCCTGGCGCTTGCCGGGTGGCATGATTTTCGCGCCGTAGCGCAGTTCAGCCTCGGTAATGGCGGATATGAACACGCTGGCTTCAGGCTGGTCCGCCAGCCATTGCTCAACAGCAGCTTCCGGCGCCGGACGCATCAGCTCAGATAGGATGTTGGTGTCGAGAACTATCATTCGTCGAACGTGGGCGGAGCACGCATGGCGTCGCGCGGTATGGCCGGCAGCTCGACCCCGCCAAGCGGCGCGAAGCGTGCGCGTATGGCGGCGGCCAGATTGCGCTGGCGTCGGGGCTCACGGCTGAGCGCAGAGCGCAGAATGTCACGCGCCTCGTCCTCCATCGAGCGACCATGAACAGCCGCCTGCACGCGCAGGCGGGACTTCAGCGAATCATCGAGGTTGCGGATGGTGATGCTACCCATAATGCCCCTCTGCCATCAGTGATGCGATTATAAGCAGTGATTTCACGAAAGGACCATGCCCCCGGCCTGCGCGACGCTTCGACCGGGGCACGCGCGTGCCCCGGTAATCGTTCGCACGGGAATGACATGCTGCTTTACAGTCAGCTTGTGTGGGTTGCCGGGCTGAGTTTTCTCGAACCTCATGGTGGTGAACCTACTAAATCGTGCGCGTGAGCGTCACCGGCTAGCAACCGTCATGCCGCCAAACCGGGACCCGCCCAGGGACCGCATAATCGGCACTATGTAGAAGTCAGCCATGGACGCCGCCTCTTGCCTCCCTCATCGGCCCTGCTGGCCTGCGTTGCCACCATGCAACGGAGGATGGGATGCTGCTGATGCTGGCAAGGTGGTTATGCTCCCCTCCTGGCCGGGCTGGATGGATCGCACGGCGACCGCCGCCTCGCATAACGCGGTCGTCTGCTCGCCGCACGCTTCGTAGAGCCGCACCATTTTGTCGAACGAGGCCGGGCTGGCCTCGTCCATCAGCATTTCGCCCGCCTGCCACCGGGTGCCGCCGATCAGCGAGGCGGCGATCCCGTCGCCCACGCTCCGCGGCAATAGTCCCGCCGCCACATACCAAAGCCCCACGCCGACAATAAGACCGAACGCGCCGACGATGAGCAGCCAGATCCGCTGCTCCTGCCGCTCATGTACCCGGCCGGTCAGCGCCTTCAGGTCGCGAGCAGCCGCCCGGGCCTCCTGCACCGCCTCGACAAACGGCCGGCTGATGGTGCTGACGGCGCTGTGGGCAACGCTGTCGATCTCGGTGCGGAAACGTGCCGGCGTCAGCGTCAGCGCCGGCTGTTGCTCCACCGCCTCCAACCGCCCGACGATGGCCTGCAACGCCTTCTCCATCTGACCGAGCGTCGGGCTGTAGTCCGGCGCACCGGGTTCGGTCTGCTGGCCCTGGCGATAGACCAGTTCGACCCCGCGCCGCAGTGCCGCCACTTCTTCCCGCAACGCCTCGAACGCCCGCACGGCGTCGCCGTCGTCCTCCGGCTCGTGAACCGCATCGTCCATGATCACATCCCCAGGCTCGGGCCGTGGTCACGTCCACGCGCCCGCTCCAGCCCGACCTGGCGCATCAGCCGCTCGGTCACCTCTGGCGCCAGCACCACCCGCTCCAGCCGCGATCCCTTTTCCACCCCGAATTCCGCTCCTCGGCCGCGCAGCACGTCCTCCATCTGCGGGTCCTGCTTCAGTGCCTGCGCATACGTCTCCAGGCGCTGCGTCACCGCCCGCGCCGCATCCCAGTCGTAACGGCCGGCGGCCTGGTCGTGCGCCTGCTCCAGTGCGGCCCAACCGCGCACCACCTCCCGGACACGTTGGTCCAGCGCCTGCCGGTCCTGCCGCACCTGCGCCGCCGCCGCGATAAGCGCCTGGCGGCCATCCTTGGTCTCGATCCTGTGCGCCAGCACCGGTGCGACCTCCAACGCCCCCCCCACGTCCCGGCCGGTCCCCGCACCGAACGCCTCCAGCGCGCGGTCTGCCGCCTGCAACGCCTGCTCCTGGTGCGGCAGCACCGGCAGACTCTTCCGCCGCATCCGCTCGGCATCGCCCCAGGCCTGCGCATACGCCGCCGCCAGCCGCTCCAGCTCTGCCTGCTGGCGTTCCTGTTCCGTCACCACCACGCGCGCCGGTGTGGACTCGACCGGCGGCACCAGCCGCTCGGGCTCCGGGACCACCTCCGAGGTTCGGCCGGCGCCCAACCTGAGCCCGCTGAACTTGCCCCGCCTGGCCGCCGGCCTCGGGGCCTCTTGCGCAGGTTCCGCCGCCACCTGGCGCCCCTGCACGATGATCTCGCTCTCTGGCACCAGCCCGCGCCGTTCGGCATAGGCCCGCACCGAGTCGCCCGACTCGGGGCGAATCTCGGGTTGCCGCGCCGTTCCCCCCGCCGCCAGCCCGTAATCCAGACTGGTGTCCTTCAGCCGCTCCCGCCCCAGCACCCGGGCCAGCCGTTCCCGGCTGCCCATCTCATCCGCACTCCAGTGCAGATCCACCTGCTCCCGGTGCCGGCTCAGCCCGACATAGGCCGCGTGCCGGTCCATGTGACCGGTCGCCAACACATGCGTCCGGTCCACCGTCACCCCCTGGCTCTTATGCACCGTCGCCGCGTAGCCGTGGTCGATATGTCCGTAGTCCTTCACGTCGAAGCCAACCACCCGCCCGTCGTCCAGCCGCACCGTCAGTCGCTCGCCCTGCCCCGGCGCAGGCCCGGCGATCTCGACGACCGTGCCAAGCGTGCCGTTCTTCACCCCCAGCCCGCGCTCATTCCGCAGGAAATACACCCGGTCCCCCGCCGCGAAATCCCGCCCCCCGCGCTCCGTCTGCATCCGGTAGTCCGCACCCAGTTCGCCGGCCGCCTGGCGCACCGCCCGCGCCCGCTCATTCAGATCCCGCACGTCCACCCGCCGATACGCCAACATGATCTGCCGCGCCTCGGGCGCCTCCTGCCGTGCCGCATCCCACCCAGCGATCATCGCCGCCTTCGCGTCGTCCAGCGTGGCGTGTCCTTGCACCATTCCGGCCGCCTCGTAGCGCGCCAGCGCATCTCCCGTCCGCCCGGTCGCCAACTCCCGCGTCGCCGCCTGCTGCCAGGCCTCGCGCTGGCGCCGCACCTCGGTGATTTCCACCGCCCCGACCCGCTCGGCGATTGCCCGGAACGCCGCCCCCGCCTCGATCGCCTGCAACTGCTCCGGGTCGCCCACCAGCACCACCTTTGCCCCGGCGACCTGCGCCTGCGACAGCAGCCGTTCCATCTGCCGTGAGCCGATCATCCCGGCCTCGTCCACCACCAGCACGTCACGGTCGGTCAATTTCTCCCGGCCCTGCTCCCACTGGAACAGCAGGCTGTGCACCGTCCGGCTGGCGATCCCTGCCCCGCCCTCCAGCTGCTCCGCCGCGATCCCCGACAGCGCCGCTCCAAGTACCCGGTAGCCGTCCGCCTCCCACACCGCCCGCGCCTCGCCCAGCATCGTGCTCTTGCCGGTCCCGGCGTAGCCCACAACCACGGTAAGATCCTGCGCCTGCGTCACGTGCCGGAACGCCAACACCTGCTCCCGCCCCAGTGTGCTGGACTCCGTCAGCCGCCGCCGTAGATTGACCCGGTGCCCCTGACGCTCGGCCAGCGCCCCCGCCGCCTGCTCCATCCGCTGCTCGGTCGCCAGCATCGCCCGCGTGGTGAACCGTTCCCGCTCGTGCCCGTCCGTGCCAAGCCGCACCAGTTCCGGTGACGCCTCCACCCTGGCCATCGCCATGGCGAATTGCTCAGCGTCCGCCGTGTGCCGGTCCACCAGCCGCGCCAGGTCCCGCCGGGTGAACGTGCTCTGCTGTCGGGTCAGCGCTTCAAGCGCCAGTCCGGGATCGGCGATGATCCGCTCGCCGTTCCGCCGCGCCAGGGCTTCGTGCTCCGCCGCTCGCTCGGCGTCTTCGCCGCGGGCCTCGCGCCGTGCGCCCGCCGGCCCGATCTTGTTCTGCGGCTCCAGTGCGATCCCCTGCGCCGCATACGACCGGTGATCGATTGTTATGTCGTGCCCCAGTGCCAGCAGCCGTTCATTGCTCAGCTCCGCCCACCGCTCCCGCCACGTCCGCAGCAGGCCCACGTCGTTCCAGTCGCGCTGCTTCTTGCCGAACCCGTCGCCCTCGACCGCCCGCATCGACAGCATGACATGCGCGTGCGGCTTCACCTCCCCGTCTGGATCGCTCGGCCAATGTACGTTGAGGTCAGCCACCATCCCGCGCACCACGAACTGCTCGCGCACGAAATCCTGCGCCAGCGCGATCCCTTCGGCTTGCGACAACTCGCGCGGCAGGGCGAATTCTATCTCGCGCGCCAGCACCGCGTCCTTGCGCCGTTCGATCGCCTCCACTTCGTTCCACAGTGTCGAGCGGTCCAACCAGCGGTCCGGAGACCCCTCGGGTGCGATGATCTCCGAATGCACCACACCGTCCTTGGCCCGGTAGTCGAACGTCTGGCCAAGGCGCGCGTCCTCCAGCGCGGACGCTGAGCGGTAGGCGGCAGCAGCCACCGCGCTCCGCCCGTGCGAGCGTTGGATTACCTTGGCCGAGAAGTGATAGATCGCCATGCCGTGGGCGGGTCTCGTGATCTGGTCTCTCTCTGTTGGTCAGGCTATCGCCTGACCGCGCACGTTGCAACGCAACGTTTAAGCGCGCACTTCACAAACAGCTCCGTTTCACTCCGCTGTGAGTGACGGCACTCTTCGGGTCCGCTATCCTGCGCCAACCCTGCGATAGGAGAGATTAATGCGCAAGCCCGTGGCACTGGATGGACAGATCAAGGCGCTTCAGGAAAAGGCCCTCGCCCTGAAGGATCGGCAGAAAACACAGTTGGGTGAACTGGTGCTGGCAACCGGCGCCGATGCCCTGTCCCTGGAGGCTTTGGCCGGGGCGCTGCTCGCCGCCGTTAAGCAGGCTGCGGAAAAACCCGAGGCCGTCGCGAGGTGGGCTGAAGCCGGTGAGGCCTTCTTTCGGAGCGACAGCAAGCCGGGCACCCGGGGAAAGGGGAACGGGGTTGGTGACACTCCGCCAGCAACTCCAAGCCACAGCACGCTTCCTGCGACGGGTGACAGTCCAGCGCCATAGGTTGGAGGCCCGGATGGCTCGCTTTGATACCCGCGACTGGGCCAAGGCACGCCGCGAACGCACGCGTCATCTGATCGAACTCGGGGGCCTGGTGCAGAAGGCCGGGCTGGTTGAGTTGGCCGACGATGACCGTGCCACCCTGCTCGGCGCGTTTCTGGAACTGGCCGACCGGCTTCAAGAGGACGAACACCAAGGGGGCCGTCAGGCCGATCAGCTGGCACGGTGGCGACGACGAGGGTCGCGGGCGTTCGATGCCGACCGCGACGCCGCAGCAGCCACGACAGCACCCCATAGCCCGGACCAAGCGGCCGTGTGAAAGCCTGGCCGATCACACGAGCCTCGTCCCATGATCCGGGTTGCCTCTCAGCCCAGCGATGGCAACGGCGGCAACGTTGACCGGCCGGCTGGCCTTGGCCTCTCGCGATTGCGCTTCAACCGGCCGGGCTGATAGGCCATCGACTGGTCGCGCGTGGGCCAGTGCCGCGTGGCGAACTGACTGATCAGCGTCGGTGCGGCGCCGACCTGCTCGCCGATGGATTTGTAGGTGGCGCCCTCATCGTAGAGCCGGCGGGCAAGCACCGCGTCCCAGATTGTCGTGCCGAGCTTGGGCATTGATCCTCCGCCTGCTTATGCGGTCATCGACGTTTCCCGCGCTGTCAATCAGCCCCAGCGGCGCTTGCGGTATTCGAGGAGCGTTGCCGCGACATCGGGATTTTTGCCGCCGAGCGAAAGGGCGGTCGCCTTGCGGGGCGGCGCCTCCGGGGCAGGTGGCACGGCGGCGGGGGCAGGCTGGGCAACCAAGACCGGCGGAGCCCGCGCCGGCGTGGGTTTGGGCTTGGCCGCGTGCCTCACGCGGGGCGGATCGCGCTGCCAGGGAACCCGATCACCGATCTGCCACTCAGGCAGCAGCACGCCATAAAGCTGGGGCCGGTATCCCGAATAGCCCGTCACCATGATCGGCGAGCCATCACGCATCGTCAGCCGATACACACCGGCGACAACCAGCTCTGGTTTGCGGCGTTTGAACATCTGCTTCAGCAAGTGCGTGTACTCGCCCTTTTGCATTGGGCGGTCGTAAACCTCGAAAAACCAGCGATGAAACGTCCAGCTCTCCCGACCGAGCCACCAGGCGGGATCTTCACTGTCGGCACCATCCATTACCCAAGCTCCTCCTTGTCCAATGCCTTGATCACGGAAACCAGTCCCTGAGCACCCGATCCTCAGTGCAAGCGACCGGGCCGGGCTACTCCTCTATGGCAGTGAAGCGGCGGATTCCATAAATAGCTCCCGGGCCAACTTGAGTGTGTCCTTTGCCTGCTGCACGATCTGGTGGGCATCATCCGCAGCCAGCGGACGCGGCGCAATCAGTCATTGGGAAGCGTCCCACGGGTTCAAGAGCGGCACGCCGGTCGGCGCGAAATCGGCGACGTTCCGGGTCACCACTGTCATGCCATGTGCCAGGGCCGTCGCTGCGATGAACGCATCACGCTTGGGGCGCGGGTCTGGCACATGAAGGGGCGCGCAGCGGAGTGCCACAGCCGTATCGACCGGGAGGGTTCGATCCGCGAATTCAGGCAGGATGTGCTGATCCATCCAGGCGCGAAGCCTAGCCCCTTGGACGGGATCGCGCCGCTCGATCCGGAGGATGCCGAGTTCAATCTCCATGAGGGTGATGGCGGAGAGGTAACAGGTCGTGGCGTCCACGCTGGACAGCCAGGTGACGACATTGGTGTCGGCTTTGCCGTCGCCGGCCTTGCGCAGCTCGGAAATGACGTTGGTATCGAGCAGGAACACTACGAAAAATCGGCCGGCCGGGCGCGTTCACGCGAGCGGGGCGGATCAAATTCAATGTCCGCGAGTCCTGGCATGGACAGGGCATCAACGATACTCCGGCGCTTGCCGGTGATGCGCTGGTACTCCTCGATGCTGAGCAGAACATGGGCGGGCTTGCCCCGGTCGGTGATGAAGACCGGCCCTTCGGAAGCGGCTTTCTTGGCTCGGCTGGTGTCCTGGTTGAACTCTCGGCTGGATAACGTGGTGATCGTCATCGGCGACACTCCTTTTGCCGAAGCAAATCTATTGTGTATAAACGTTACTACAAGACGCCTCTTTCGTCAATGCCTGTTTGCTTTCCTGGCTGCGCAGAAGGGGGGCAGGTTCGGGACACATCGGCGCCGCCGTCGCTTCAGCCTGACCACGACTCTACCCTTAATGAGCATCTTTTTCCGCTTGGGGTTTCAGGGGGGGAACCCCTGAGGCAACAATGGTTTATGCGCGCCTTGGCGCGCTCCGCAGTCTTTCTGCCTGGATGATGTGGTCAGTCGATCGACATAGGTAAAATTATCTCTGGGGAAGGTTTCTCTGCACCTCGTGCAGTCCAGTCAATCACTGAAGATTTGCCCCCTGCACGGCCCGGCCGAGACGCGCAAGCGCCATCGCCAGCCTGTCCGTGGGATCAGCCGTCAGTATCCCGATCGCGCCCTCGATGGTGCCGCCAGCCTGCCGCTCGGCCGCGGCCTGTGTTAGCAGCGACGGCATAACGGGATGATCGCCCCACGTGCCCGGTGCCGGCGGCGGGGCCTCTGGCGGCTCCCGATACCCGCGCCACTGCGACGCCGGCAGCACGGCATAGGCGTTCGTCTCCTGCTCCAGCACGTAGCGCCCGTCACGCCAGGTCTCGGCGCAGCGCCGCACCCAGTTCAGGATGCCCAGCCCCTTGAGTCGCTTAACCGCCGTGGCGACTGTCCGCTCGCACACGTTCGCTTTGCGCGCGATCGCCGCGTAGGACGGATCGAGCCGGCCGCTGCGGTAGTTCAGGAAGTCGAAGATCAGCGTGTGCAACACCTGCAAGGCGCTGTGGCCTACGGCGCCGCCGTGATGGGCTTTGCGCCGGGTCTGCCGGTCGAAGTCGCGGGCGCGATGCCAGAGGCGGGTGGCGGCCTTCTTCGGGATCGGATGGAAGCGGACGTCGGCACGGGCGCTGTCTGACCAGACCGGCCACGCGGCGTAGGTTTGGGAGCCGGAAAAGCCGGGTAGGGCGGGCATCAGGTGTGGGTATGCGGAGGGCATAGTTCGGGTGTTCCTCGGTTGAACCGAGGCCGGCGTGCGGCACCCGTTAGGCAAGCCGATCCCGTGGCAAGACAGGGCTTGCAAAAAGCGCGGAGAGTTGGGAAGATCGAGTTCTCAAGCAAGATCATCCCGGCTCTGCCGGACATTGGGGCCGCCTTCGGGCGGCCTTCGGTGTTTCTGGGCTTCAGTTATCCTTTACGACTCGCCGCGACTCGCACGGCGTTGATTAGACTGTCACATCAGCCCGCGTCGGGTCGAGCGCCTACCTCAAGAGGCCGGCGACACGCGCGGGCCGATGTAATTCAAAAGGTCCATCTCCTCCGCGCCGAGTCGATGCGCTGAAGAACTACGGCCGGCATTGTTCGCCTCCATTATCACGTAAACACTTAATCACTTCAAAACATCACAGACTTTTCGCGCTAGGTTCCGGCAATAACGTTGGGCCGGCGGGAGCAAGCTGCCGTTGAAGGTCTGAAGCACAAGATCCCTGATCGCGTGTGTAGCCGGTGTCGGTGCCAAAAGTCGGCCCGGATAGTTGGCTTCGAGCTTCTCGATATAGCCAGCGTCCACAACCGCCGCCTTGCTGTTGGTCGGCCAGTTCGACGGCAAGGCCCATGCGCTCGGAAACTGTGCCATCTCTCGCGCCACGACATAGACAGAGTCATCGTCAGCGGTGAATGGCAGGATAATCACGTCGGAAATAGACGCGATGAGGCTGTCAACGGCCCCGCGGTTGCCGCCACCGTCAATGACAAAAATCCCATTTCCTTCGGTCTGTTTGGCCGTGGCGACCGCCTGCTCCAGCTGCGGGACGGTGCGCCCGTCAATGATCGAATAGACGCGCTCCTCGTCACTGAGGAGCTCACGATTGTCCGTCATCACATAGGCTGCCGGTATTCCGAGCATGGTCAATCCGTGCGCCGTGGCATGAGCGTTCGTTGATTTCCCGACCCCGCCCTTTTCGCCGATGAAGCTGACTATCTTGCTCACGCTTCACCTTTCGGCCGGGCTGCGTGCCAGTCTGCGAGGATCGAGCACAGCACATCGTTAAGGCTAACCGTCTGGCGTTCTGAGACTGTCCGCCTAATCACCTCATCACGTAACGCCTCACTGATCTCGATCGGTAGATAGCCTGAAACCCTGACCCCTCGTCCTCCTGCCTTTCGGTTGCGGGCGGCGGGCTGAGTGGTGGCTGTGTGGGTGGTAGCGGGCAGCGGCTGCATCTGAGCCTGAGCTGCCTGCACCTTGGCTGGTTCAAAAAAGGCTTTGAGCGGAGCCGCCGTCTTGCTGGACATAAAAACCTCATCACCGAATCAATGTGGAACCTAATAACATAAACACAGTAAAAACTCAATACGTCATCACTGTTATACATAATTGATGTGTTAAGTTATAACTTAACAGCTTAATCACCTAACAGCATAATAAGTGTGCCCTTTGTCCGACGGCGGTCGCAGGGCGTCTCAGGCGTCGATTATTTGCGGACGCCCTTCGTCCCGACAGATTCAGAACGTCACGGCGGAGAGGACGGATTGCATAAGCGAAGCGTCGCAATAGGCGGTTTTTCTCGCCTTGCGAGAAAAATGCACCGTAGGTGCAAGCCGGTCGACCGCGCGTGATGCGGCTCCGCTGCAATGTGCTTGATATTTATGGTGTTTGTAGTTACAATGCGGTAGTTACATTAACTGTGGGTATAGCGTGCAGTGGATTTGGTGGCCCGAAAAGAACCGAACGAACCAGCGGGATCATGGCCTAAGCTTTGAGACAGCGAAATTTGTGTTTGATGACCCTCTGGCAGTCAACAGGCTTGATCTCCATCCCGACGGGGATCGCTGGCAAACGGTAGGAATGGTGGGAACGGTATTCCTGTTTGTTATCCACACCTGGCCTGAACCTGACCCAGCAACCGGGGAAGAGACCGGCCGGATAATCAGCGCCCGCAAAGCGACCTCGCATGAAAGGAGAGCCTATGAAGAAGGAGAACTCTGACCTGACTCCCGCACAAGTGGCCGAGCTAGCGGCTCTAGCCGCACTGCCTGACGATCAGATCAATACGCGCGACATACCAGAGCAAAGAGATTGGAGCGAAGCGAAGCGCGGCCTTTTTTTTCGCCCCATAAAAAAGCAACTGACCCTGCGCCTTGATGCCGATTTGATTGCTTGGTTCAAGGATCATGCGCCGAATGGCGAGGGCTACCAGACCAGCATCAACAGCGCCTTGCGTGAATACGTTGCACAGCACGAACAAGGGTGAGGAGAGGGCAGGGGACACGCTCCTGCGCTGGGCTGAGAAGTTTAGATAACCGTTATCTAAATACGCCGCCCCTTTACCGATTTCTGCACCATCTCCGCCAACTGCTTTTTGAGCACGACATTGGCTTTGATGGCATTGGTGTGGTGCTGATGTTCAAGTCTCAGTTCGCCTTCGAGATAAGCGTTGCGCGCTTCGAGTCGGGCAACATCCCCTTCCTGAATCTCCAGTTTTAATAACGCGTTATGCAATCGGTCGCGCAGGCCCTCGATCTCGGCCCGGTCATAGACGCCATCCCGCGCCGGGTCGAATTCCGGTATCGCGGCTAGTGCCTGGTTGGCCGAGACAGAGCTGACAGCAGCCGGATCGATGATCCTGACGACCTTTCCGGCCGCTGCCAGCCGGGCACGATAGGCCCGCTGTATCTCGACCTGGGATAGCTTGCCGGCCGGCTTTGGCGGCCGGCCTGGTCGCCGCGGGGTGGATGCAATCGAAGCCGGCGGGCTTGGGTTCTTTGCCATGCCCCTAATTATCATAACGGTTATCAGGTAACGACCCTCATACCATGCTCTACACGCGGGACAGTCCCACGGTTACGATAACCGTTATCCAAAAACTCCTGTCACTCTTGATGTGGTATAACGAACTTGCAGGGTGGCCGATCGGCGCGAGGCAGCCGGGTTTCCCGGTGTATAAGCGGGTTCGATTCCCGCCCCTGCGATTTCTAGTCTATGCCACCGCGAGTGGCACAAAATCTGCGCCACGCCCTTACCCGTAGCGGCGCGCAACGATGTACGCCCCGACGCGCAAGATGGCCGGCGGCGTTCGGCGGCCGGAATCTCGCGAGAAACCTGGCGCGGGCGTAGCTTTATGCGTTCATTTTGTTCCAATAGGGTCAGGACCGTGGGATGTCGTTGCCCCAGAATGCCGTAAGCGACCCTATTGAGACGAGGAAAGTGCCTCATGCCAGCGCCTTGCTGGGGTATACCTCAATGGGGCTGCGACCCTGATGTGGTTTGCTGGCATTTGGCTAGGTGAAGCGACCAACGTCGCTCTGGTTCGCCATACGGCAATGTTTTGGGGCATCTGAATCGCTATCGACTTCAAATACTGCCAGTAAATTCTTTCCGGCGAACAAACCGACAAGCCCTCCATCCCGTGACCAGTGGACGCTCACCTCGGTACGTCCAGGCGGCGCACAATTGGTGGCATTGAATGCTCCGACGATTTTCTGACCGTCTCTGCCGTCCATATCCAAGAGGTAGAAATATGCGGTGTCGTCGCCGCGCTCAAACACCGCACCGAATATCCCATCCGCACGCACGGCGCTGGCAAATGCGTCTTGGCTCACATCCAACTCCTCCTGCCGACACGAACCACCCTATCCTCTCGACGTGCCGATGTCCGCAAAGCTTCGAAATAGGCAACTGTGCGCCGGCAATCGTCTATTGCGCGTCCGTCTCACCGATCGTGCGTTGTGTCTCAGCTATTGTGCGTCGGATGCC
Organism: Acidisphaera sp. S103; assembly: GCF_009765975.1. Taxonomy (GTDB): domain Bacteria; phylum Pseudomonadota; class Alphaproteobacteria; order Acetobacterales; family Acetobacteraceae; genus Rhodopila. The sequence goes on from NZ_LMUJ01000116.1 coordinate 40,287, forward strand.
CGAGTCCGTCTCAGCTAATGTGCGTCGGAAACCGGCCTTTATCGCGCGCCGGGCCGTTCATCATTGCGCGCCGCTACACCTAAGTGTGTAAAATGATGCTTCGACCATTGAGACGTGGCATGGACCGTAACGTTCCGGATGACATGAAAGGCAAGCCATGGGGCGCACGACGGCCACGATGCAGTTCCTGCGCAAGGGGACCGAGGCGGCATTTCATAGCGCCAAAGACAGAATTGACCGGACCCTCAACGAGAACGTCGTCCGCCTGGCCGTCACAGGGCTGAGCCGGGCCGGCAAGACCGTCTTCATCACCAGCCTTATTCAGAACCTGCTAGCGCTCGGAGACGGCCATAACAGCCTACCAGCCCTCAGCGAGGAACTGTGGAACGGAACAGGCTCGCGCCTGCTCAGCGTGGGCATCATCCCGCCGCGGGACACTGTCACACCCTGGTTTGACTATCCATCCAAGGTGGCAAGACTCGCCGCAGAGTTGCCAGGCTGGCCGGCCCCGACAGACGACCTCTCCGAGATCTCATTGCTTTTGCATATTGAACGAAAAGACGCTTTTCGGCGGACCACTCTCGGTGAGCGGCGGGTCCGCCTCGACATCGTGGGGGTGTAAGCCCAAACCGCCGAAAATTCCGTCTGCCGACGATTGCGGCAGCCAGCCGCTGTTATGGCCGGGATCGCTGACGTTCAGTCGGACCA
>NZ_LMUJ01000106.1 GCF_009765975.1 Acidisphaera sp. S103
CCACCCCGGTGATCAAACAAAACCCGACCCGCAAGCATTTCCATCCGTTCGACAAGAATGCCTACAAGGGCCGCAACATCATCGAACGAGCGTTCTCATACCAACGGCCCTATGAACTGACCGTTGTTGCCCAATTGCGTTGAGTGATCGATCGGATGCGCTCTGGCAAAGCCATCAACGCGTTCCAGGCATCACAGCAGGCATCGACGATCGCTTCGTAGTTTTCAAACACGCGGTTGCTCAGGAAGTTTTGTCGGAGATACTGCCAGACGTTCTCCACCGGGTTGAGCTCCGGCGAGTATGGCGGCAAATGCAGAAGGGCCAGATTGGCCGGCACCACCAGCCGACCGCCGGTCTGATGCCAGCCGGCGCCGTCCAGGATGATCACCCCGAAGGCGCCGGGCGCGATCGTCCGACCGACTTCGGCCAAATGCAGGTTCATCGTCTGCGCATTGGCCTCTGGTAGAACCAGGCCAACACCGATTTCGCGCGCCGGGCACACGGCGCCAAATATGTAAGCCCAATCATACCGCAGGTCGCGTAAGGCTGGCGGACGGCTGCCCTGCTCGGCCCAGATATAGGTCAGGCTGCCCTGTTGGCCGACCCGCGCTTCGTCCTGCCACCAAAGCTCGATCGCTTTGCCGTGCGCATCGGCCGGGATGACCCCGGCGACCAGTGCGGCAAAGTTTTTTTATGCGCTTCCTGGGCGGAAACCTCCGCCCGCGGGTGCCTCGGACGTACCGAGATGTGCCGGAACCCCAGGCTGCCGCGCGACAATCAAGGTGAGAATCCCCGTCAATCAGGATGAGAAAGTTTCCGGGGCGTGGGGTGAAGGGAGGGCGTAGCCCGACCGAAGGCCT
>NZ_LMUJ01000014.1 GCF_009765975.1 Acidisphaera sp. S103
CCCGATGAGGAAACCAGCGACTGGAGAGCCGTGTGCGGGAAAACCGCACGCACGGTTCGGAGGGCGGGGAGGAAACTTCCCGACCCCTATCGGGCGGCTTTCCGCTTCAGGCGATCACCCCACCGACAGCATGATCTTGCCGATATGCTGGCTGGATTCCATCAGCCGATGCGCCTCGGCCGCCTGCGCCAGCGGGAACGTCGCGTGGATCACCGGCGGGCAGCGTCCGGCGTCCAGCACCGGCCAGACTTTGTCCCGCAGCTCCGCGGCGATGGCGCCTTTCTGCGCGGTGGTACGCGGCCGCATGGTCGACCCGGTGATGGTCAGCCGCCGCACCATGACTTGCACGAAATCGAAGTCCTGCACCTTCGACCCCTGCAGGAACGCGATCAGCACCAGGCGTCCGTCCATGCCCAGGCTGCGGATGTTGCGCGCCATATACGGGCCGCCGACCATGTCGAGCACCACATTGACGCCGCGGCCCTCGGTCAGCGTCTTCACCTCGGCGGCGAAGTCCTGGGTGCGGTAGTTGATCGCGGCGTCGGCGCCCAGCCGCAGGCAGGCGGCGCATTTATCGTCCGATCCCGCAGTGGCGAAGACACGGGCGCCAAACTCGTGAGCCAACTGGATCGCCGTGACGCCGATCCCGCTGGTGCCACCATGCAGCAGCACCGTCTCGCCCTTGGCCAGCCGGCCGCGTTGGAACAAATTCGCCCACACCGTGAACGCGGTCTCCGGCAAGGCACCGGCCTTGATCGCATCGTAGCCCGTTGGCCAGGGCAGGCACTGCGCGGCGGGCACGGCGCAGTACTCCGCGTAACCGCCGCCATTGGCCAGCGCGCAGACCCGGTCGCCGACAGCCAGGCCGGTGACCTGATCGCCGATCGCCGCGACCTCACCGGCGACTTCCAGGCCCAGGATCGGGCTGGCGCCGGGCGGCGGCGGATAGCTGCCCTGCCGCTGCGCCACGTCCGGCCGGTTCACCCCGGCGGCGTGGACACGGATCAGCACCTCGTCCGGCTTCGGAACCGGCACCGGACCGGTGGCAAGCCCGAGGACCTCCGGCCCACCGGCTCCGTTGGCTTGAACATAGGTCATGGTGTTCGGCATCGGCGATCCTCCAGCCGTGGTTCTAGCCGCGTCAAGCCCCGGCGCAAAGGTAACGAGGCGTTGTTCTGACGGTAGCCGGTGGTGGGTGTAGTATCGGCTCGTCCGCAAGGACCAAGAGAAACGGAGGAAATCATCATGCAAACGCATGTTCGCGGCATCGCACGCCGCGGGGTCATCGCCGGCGCCGGCATGGTCGCCGCATTCGGCGCCAAAGCACAAACCCACACCGATGCCACGGCAACGCCGCCCAGCGTCATCACCAACCCGCCGCGGCAATGGGGACGGCACGCGCCGCCGGACATCTTTCCCGATCCCGACATCATCATCATCGATCCGGCGTTCAAGCGGCTGCTGCTGGGCATCACCGCGATCCGCCGCGTCGCCACCGGGTTCAAATGGGCCGAGGGTCCCGCCTGGTCCAGCGAGGGCCAATATCTGGTGTTCAGCGACGTGCAAGCCAACATCCAGTACCGCTACGTCTGGGAAACCGGCCAGGTCAGCCGCTTCCGTGATCCGTCCTACAACAGTAATGGCAACTCCTTCGACTTCGAGGGCCGCCAGCTCTCCACCCAGGATTTCAACCGCCGGGTGATCCGGTGGGAGCATGACGGCACCATGACCGTCATCGCCGACAACTATCAGGGCAAGGGGCTGAACTCGCCCAACGATCTGGTGCCGCATCCCGACGGCAGCATCTGGTTCACCGACCCACCGTACGGCGACACCCTGTCCGAGGGCCACCCCGACGACGCCGGCGGGTCCGCAAACCCCACCGGAAAGCTGAACCCTCGTATCGGCGCACCCGACGCCGGGGTGATCGGCGGCAAGAAGCGTGAGACGCCCAACACCGTCTATCGCTGGGACCCGTCCGGCCGCCTGGATGTGGTGGTGACAGAGGACCAGTTGCCCGATCCGAACGGCATCTGCTTCTCCCCCGACTACAAGACGCTGTACGTCATCAGCACCGGCAAGGGGCCGGGCGACACCGGGCCAGGCGGCACCGGCGCCGTGTTCGCCTTCGACGTGCAGGGCGACAAACTGAGCGGCATGCGGCGGTTCACCGACATGATGATCGACGGCGTGCATTGCGGCCCCGACGGCATGCGGGCGGACGTGTTCGGCAATCTGTGGATCAGCTCCAACACCGTGCTAGGCTATGCCGGTGTGGTGGTGTTCACGCCGGACGGCAAGCCGCTGGGCCGCATCCGCCTGCCCGAGGTGTGCGCCAACATGTCGTTCGGCGGTCCGAAGCGGAACATGCTGTTCATGTGCGCCAGCCAGTCGTTGTACCTGCTGCAGGTGCAGACCCAGGGGGCTGCGCCGGGGTAGGGCCAAGGGCGGGGACCACCAACCGGCCCCCAGCGGAATCTTTCATTGCCCCTCCGTCATGGCCGGGCGAAGTCCCGTCCATCCGCGCTTCATCCGTCTGTGCGAAGATGGCTGGGACACGCCCAGCCATGACGGTAAGCGTGCGCCGGCAACGCCCCCTTGCACCCCACCACACCACGCGCTTCAAACCCGGGCCCGCATGGAGCCCACCAGGTGATCGTCTCGCACGCCAACCGGTTCATCTTCTTTCACAACCCGAAATGCGCCGGCACCAGCTTCCGCGACATGCTGAAGCCGTACCACGACGACCCGTTCACCTTCTGGGGCATCTTCCACGCGCCCTACTTCCGAAACGATATCGACCACACGCATCTGCGGCTGTGGGAAATGCAAGCCCAGTTCCCGAAGATTTTCGCCTGCACCGACACCTACAACTCCGTCATCTTCGTGCGCGATCCCTACGCCCGCTTCCTGTCGGCAGTAAACGAGCACGTAAAGAAATTCCAACCCCAGATCGACCTCGCAACAATGCCCGCCGCCAGGCGTGTCGAGGTGGTCGAGGCGCTGATCCAGAAACTCCTCTCCATCGCCAACATCATGACCAACTGGCGGTTCATCCATTTCTCACCGCAGCTTTGGTATCTCCGTCTCGGTGACCGAACGGTGCCGCGCCATATCATTCCGATGGGTGACGACGACACGTTTGTGCGGGAAGCGCTGACGGTCCTGGGACTGCCGGACCTGCCGATGCAGCACCACAATCCGTCTCCAATCGACCTGACCCCGGCACTGGCATCGCCGATCGTCACCAAATTCGTACGCGAATTCTACGCCGACGACTTCGCCTTCCTGCGTTCGGATGAACGGCTGACCGGCCTGACAACACCGCTTACACAGCATCATCAAAATTCGTAAACCTGGTATACAGCCCCGCGCAGCTTTTGCAGAATTAATCACAATATATCAATGCATTACGAGAATGGCCATCGCTGGCACGGTTCATGAACCTCCTTCGCCGCAACAACCCGAAGGAGATGGATCATGCTGGACTGGACACAACTCGGCATCGCCTGGGGCCTCACGCTGGGGCTTACACTCATCGTCGCCGCCTTCATGCAGTGGCCGCTCTATGCGGTGCTGCAACTCGTCTGCGGCACCGGCGTCGGCGCCAGGTTCTGGACCATCTTTTCCAGCCTCATGATCGTGGTCGGCCCATTGTTCCTGGTCTCGATCGGCGCGCTCGGGACCTGCAGCCTGGCGGAGTTCGTCCGGCGCGCCATGGTCATGATCTCGCTAGGACTGATCGTTACCGTCACCCTCATGGGTTTCGCGGTCTGGAGCGCGACACGGACCATAACGTCCGCCTCGACCGTGGCCGCCGAATAACATGACCGCCGTTCTCATCATGCTGACCATCCTGGGTCTCGTCGGCTGGGCGATCCGTCAAAACGTGCCGATATGGCAACGGAACCCGATGCGGCAGGGTGACAGCGCCGCGCCGAAAACCGTGCTGGTAACCGGCGCCACCGGCTTCATCGGCCGAGCGCTGGTTCGCACGCTGGTCGCTCGCGGCGATCGGGTAGTGGCGCTGACCCGCCACCCGGCCAAGACGCGCGACCTGTTCGGACCGCTGGTCGAGGTGGTGGATCGGCTCGACGTTCTGCCGGCGGCGCGGCGTATCGACGCGATCGTCAATCTCGCCGGCGAACCGCTGGCCGGCCGTTGGACGGCGGCCCGCAAGCGGCGCGCCCTCGCCAGCCGCCTCGGCGTCACCGAGGCGGTGCTGACGCTGGTGCGGCGCCTCGAAACCAGGCCCGCCGTGCTGATCAACGGCGACACGGTGCTGACCGAGGCCAGCGCGCCACGCCGGGTCTTCATGTCCGATCTCTGCCGGCTTTGGGAGGAACGCGCCGAACAGGCAACCACCTTGGGCGTCCGGGTCTGCAGCCTCCGGATCGGCCTCGTTCTCGGAACCGACGGCGGGGCGATGCGCCCACTGGCGCTTGCCACACGCTGCGGAGCCGGAATGGTCATGGGCAGCGGTCGACAGATCGTGTCGTGGATCCACCGCGACGACCTGGTTGGTTTGACGCTGCTCGCCCTCGACCGCAGCGACATGACCGGCCCGATCAATGCCGTCGCACCGAACCCGGTTTCGCACCGAGCCTTCATGCGCCAGCTCGGTTCGGCGTTGCACCGTCCGGTCCTGTTGTCCGTGCCCGCGCCGCTGCTGCGCCTGGTCATGGGCGAAATGGCCGGCCTGTTCCTGACGAGCCAGCGCATCGTGCCGGCAGCGGCACAGGCCGCCGGGTTTGCGTTCGCCTTTCCGACGATCGACCAAGCGTTCGCCGATCTTTATGGGGTGTCGGCCGATACGCAGGGGTTGGCGGTTTACATGAACGAAGCCTGTCCAGTGTGCCGTGTGGAGATGGAGCACTACGAGGGCATGCGCACCGAGGCCGCCTGCCCGATCGCATTCCAACGCATCGGCAACGATCCCACCGGCCTCGGGACTTACGGCCTGACCACCGAAGATTTGCGCCGCCGGCTGTATGTCCGCGACGTTGATGGTCGGGTGTTCAGCGGGGTCGATGCCTTCGCTGCCCTGTGGCGCACCTTGCCGCGCTATCGCTGGGCCAGCCGCCTGATAGGACTACCAGGTGTCCACGCGTTCAGCGATATGATCTATGAGGGGATGTGCGTCCCCATCCTGGCGGCATGGAACCGGCACAGAGCATTGTGGGCGCGGTCATGATCGAAGACGGCCCGTTGGTCCTGTTCGACGGAGTCTGCAACCTGTGCAGCGGCTGCGTGCGGTTCCTGTCGCCACGCGATCGCACCGGTCGGCTGCGTTTCGCGCCGATCCAGGATGCGGTCGGTCAGGCGATCCTGTGGCGCCACAACCTGCCGCCCCAGGACTGGGATAGCTTCGTCTTCCTGGATGAAGGACAGGTCTACCTGAAATCGACGGCCGTATTCAGGATCGTCCGCTTCATGCGCTGGCCATGGACGATGCTGGCGGCCCTCCAGGTGCTACCGAGGCCAGTCACCGATTGGGTCTACGACCGGGTCGCCCGCAACCGTTACGCCATGTTCGGCCGGCGAACGACATGCATGCTGGCTATGCCGCCGCCCACCTGCGGACCGGATCCTGGCCAAGCGGATAATCCAATGTTCCCGCCAGCATGATTTCCAGCAGACAAGGTTCGGCGACCAGCACGGGAAGGATCGCATCTCCGTCGGTCCAGCGCCGCATCGCGCCGCCGTCGTCCTCGACATCCCACCACCCTGCCGACAGATCGGTGGAATCCAGCGGAATGCACTGAACCAGCAGTCCGGCAGTCACCGTCAGCGCGCCGATCCTGACCCCCAGGCGACGCCGATCCCCGATCCACGGCCGCATCGCCGACGGATCGGCCGAACGAGACCGCAACCGCAACGGTCCCTCGGTTCGCGGCACCAGGAACGTATAACGCACCGCATCAGCCGACACCGGGTGGATCGTCCGTCCATCCACGACGATGCAAAGGTCGGGATCGGCTGTGACATCGGGTTGCGCCGGCAGTTCCAGGCCCAGTTGCACCGAACGCATCGCCAGGCGGCGCCAGACCGGTTCGACCTCGGCCGGCGAGTCCACGAACCGCCGGCAGGACACCGCCTCACGCTGCCGCTGCCCGGCGCCGCAATTGGGATGCAGGATCATCGGCACATCGGCGTTCTCGAACAGGCCGCGATTGCCGGTATCGAGGTAGCTTTCCGCCGGCAGCGCCTCGGCCAGCAGGATGTCGTGGGTGTCCAGCTCGATATGATAGTACGTCACGGATCGGCAATTCGTTTCCTGCGCGATGCTGGCGCCGTTGACCAGCAGCCTGGCGGGGATCAGCCCGTCGTCGATCAGCAGCGCATGGTCCGGCGACACCATCAGGTCGCGGGCCGGCATCCCGTCCGCGATCGCATCGGTCCGGATCAGGATCGGCCGCACCTGCCGAGGCATCGGATGGCGCAACAAATCCATATGCCGGCGGCCGATCCAACGGATGGGCCGAACGGCACCGGACAGCGTGACGACATGGTCGCCGATCCGCAAATCCTCGATCGGACGTTCGCCGCGATCGGTCAGGATCAGCGTGCCGCCCGCATAGCAAGCCGGTTCGTTCAGCGTGACCAGCGTTCCGGAGCCACTAGAATCCGGCGCCACCGTGAACGTATCGCCAGTGTAATCGCCCACCAAAGCCTGTGAGTAAAGCAGCGTGCCGACGCTGTCGGTGACGTCCAGGTCATTGGTCGTCGGGTCCACCGTCGCCGTATCGCCCGTCGCGTAGGTCACGCTCGTCAGATCGATCGCGCCGCCGAAATTCAGCGTCGTGTCGGTGGCCGAACCCGAACCCGAAATGACCTCGAAGCTGCCACTGTCCACAGTCGTGTCGAACGCCGAGGCGCCGGCGGACAGCACCTCGAAGCCGCCATTGCTGACAGTCGTATCGATCGTCCTGCCGCCGGAGGACACCAACTGCGAGCCGTCGCTGCTGATCTCCGTGAAGACGGCCGAACCGCTGTTGCGTACATATTGCGTGCCGCCACTGCTGACAGTGGTGCTGATCGTCTGGGCGCCGGCGTTCAGGCCCTCGCCGCCGCTGTTCAACACCACCGTGTCGGAGGTTGTGCCGCCTTCCAGGATCGCCAGAGTGCCGCCGCTGCTCACCACCGTATTGCTGGCAGTGGCATCGCCGTAGACAAGCTCATTGCCGCCGCTGCTGACCACCGTGCCGCTCGCGGTGCCCCCGGACGACACCAGTTCAAAACCGTCATTGGTCAACACCGTGGCGGTCGTCGTGCCGCCGGCGTAGACGTGCTGATCGCCGCCGCTGCTCACCATCGTGCCGATGGCCGAACCGCTGGCCGACACAAGTTGGGACCCGTCGTTGAGCAACGTGGTGGAGATCGTCGTGCCACCCGAGGATACCGTTTGGATGCCGCCACTGCTGACCGTGGTAAAACTGGCCGATCCACCGACGGACACGACCTCGATGCCGCCGTTGCTCACCGCCGTGAAAGACGTCGTGCCGCCCGAGGACACCGGCAGGTTGCCGCCGCTGACAACCTTCGTGTCGCTGGCGGTGCCGCCCGAGTAGACATACTCGAAGCCGCCGCTGCTGACCGTGGTGTCGCTGGTCGACCCGCCGGACACCACGCCCTCATTACCGCTGCTGTTCACCGTGGTGCTGATCGCCGCCCCACCCGAGTGCACGAACTGGGTGCCGCCGCTGTCCACCGTGGCACTGAAGGCCGATCCACCCTTGGACACGTACTGGGTGGCACCCGTGCTGACCACCGTGTCGCTCGCGACGGCGGCGGAGTAGACGTATTCGGAACCGCCGGTTTTCAGCGTGGTGCTGATCGCGGTGCCGCTGAAGACCAGATACTGGTTGCCGCCCCGGCTGACGGTGGTGAAGCTCGCCGAACCGCCGGAGTGCACGGTCTGGGTGCCGCCGTTGTTGACGACCGCGCCGGTGGCCGAACCTTTGGAGAAGACGAATTGGGTGGCGCCGAGGTCCACGAAGGTGCCGCTGGCGACACCGCCGGACAGCACGCTCTGGTCGCCACCATCCAACGCGACGTTGCTCGTCGTGCCGAAGACAGCCTGGCCGCCGCCTGTATCGACAACACCATTTTTTTCGGCGCCGCCGAAGTAGACGTTCTCGGTGCCGGTGCCTTCGACCGTGGTGGCACTTGCGGTCCCACCGGAGAAGACATCTTCGCTGCCGCCCGAGCCCACCGACGTCAGGATCGCCAGGCCGCCGGAGGACACGCTTTCGAAGCCGCCACTGCTCACCAACGCTCCAGCTGCGGTGCCGCTGGACATCACGATCAGGTCGCCGCCGGCGCTGACGACGGTTTCGCCCGCCGTCCCGCCCGACAGCACGGTTTCGAAGCCGCCGGCGCTGACCGTGGTGCTGACCGTCTCGCCGCCGGAGTGGACGAACTGCGTGCCGCTGGTCACCTGCGTGAACAGCGCCGAACCACCATGGGACACGTATTGGGTGCCGCCGGTTAGCACGGTCGTGGAGGTCGTCTCGCCGCCCGAGTAGACATATTCCTGACCGCCGTTGCTGACGACAGTGGAGAGCGCCGAACCGTTCACGCCCGCGACGCCGCCGTTGCTGATCACGGTGCTGGTCGTGGTGCCGCCGTGCAGCAGAGCTTCGGTGCCGCCGGTGCTGATCGTCGTGAAGGTCGCGGAACCGCCGGCGGATATATACGCGAAGGCGCCGTTGCTGATCGTGGTGCTGGTCGCGGTGCCGCTGGACAGCACGTCCAGCACGTCGCCGGCCGACAGTGCGAGGCCGGTGCTGGTGACGCCGGACGTTACGGAGGTGGTTGCCACGGACTGCCTGCCTTCGTTGCGGGTTATTGATTATGCGTCAGGTTCAACGCGCCACGATGGATCCGCCACCGGTTCGGACAGTACGGCCGTATTCACCCAGCGAAATCGGCCCCCGTGCCATGGTGTATCCAATAAAAACCCGGCAATGAAAACCCTGCTCGAATGGGTAATGTTGGGATCGCGGATCACTGGTATAGTGCAACGTCCGGGTTCGGGGCGGCGGGTGAGATGAAGGAAGGCCAAGGCGCTGCCCCTCGCCTTACTTCACCTCACTCGATTGCCCCCACCGCCGCGACAAGCTACGAATCCGGTTTCGCGGTGGACCGGAATCGACATGGACCAAACCCTGCACGACAGGCTGACCGGATGGCGACGTCATCTGCACGCGAATCCCGAACTCACCCTGCATGAGCGGCAGACCGCCGCGTTCGTCCGGGATCGGTTGACCGAACTCGGCATTCCGTTCGTCGCCGGCGTCGGCGGCAACGGCGTCGTCGCAACGATCAACCGGGGGCAGTCCAACCGCTCCGTCGGGTTGCGCGCCGACATGGATGCGCTGCCGATCGTGGAAACCAGCGGCGTGCCATATGCGTCCACCAACCCGGGCGTCATGCACGCCTGCGGGCATGACGGGCACACCACGTCCCTGCTGGGCGCCGCGGCGCTGCTCGCAGCCGACCCGGCGTGGTCCGGCACCGTCCAACTGGTGTTTCAGCCGGCGGAGGAAGGCGGCGGCGGCGCCAGGAGCATGATCGCCGACGGCCTGTTCGAACGCTTCCCGATGGAGCGCATCTTCGGCTACCACAACTGGCCAGGGCTGGACGCCGGCACGGTCGCCGTACACGACCGAGCGGTGATGGCGGGCGGCAACCGGGTGACATTCACGATTACTGGCAGTGGTGGCCACGCCGCGCTGCCGCACCTGACGCCGGACCCGACGGTAGCCGCCGCTCACCTGCTGCTGGCGCTGCAATCGATCGCCTCCCGTTCGATCGATCCGCTGGACAGCGTGGTGATCACCATCGGGGTGATGCAGGCCGGGTCCGCTGCCAACCAGATCCCGCGCGACGCGGTCATGCGCGGCACCATGCGTTTCCTGCGTGAGGAGGTGCGTGACGTGGTGGAGCCGGCGATCCGCCGCATCGCCGAGGGCGTGGCCCGTAGCTTCGACGTCGACATCGGCGTCGACATGCCGCGTGGCAATTCGGTGACCGCCAACACGCCGGTCGAACGCGATCTGGCGGCCGAGGCGGTGGTTTCGGCTGGCCTGACGCTGCGCCGCGACATGGCCCCGGCGATGACCGGCGAGGATTTCGCCTGGTATCTGCAACGGCGGCCCGGCGCCTTCGTGTGGATCGGCAACGGTTCGGCCGACGGCGGGCGCGAACTGCACAACGCCAACTACGATTTCAATGATGCGATCCTGCCGGCGGCATCGGGATATCTGGCGTCGGTCGCCAAACAGGCTTTGCGTTAGGCCACCCGCCGTTTCAGCCCCATGGGTCTGACGGTGCGCTGATCGCACGTCCCGAAGCCGCCCCAACCCCAGCATTTTGGGGCACGAATTCACAAGTTTGTACTTGCCCGGCGGCGCTTCGTACCAACATCCCAATTACCGCCAACAAAACTGAGGACGACCCCATGGCTGATATTCCCGCCGGCTTTCTCGATCTTTTGACCCAGAAGAAGGCTTTCGCCAACATCGCCACGCTGCAGCCGGATGGGTCACCGCAGGTGACGCCGGTGTGGTTCGACTACACCAACGGCGTGGTTCGGGTGAACACCACCACGGGCCGGGTCAAGGGCCGGAATCTGTCAGTTGGGTCCAAGGTGGCGCTGTCGATCCTCGATCCGGACAACCCATACCGCTACATCCAGATCCGCGGTGCGGTCTCGAACAAAACCACCGACGGTGCCGTGGCGCATATCGACAGCCTGGCGAAGAAGTACCTCGATAAGGACGTGTATCCCTGGCACAGCGCCAAGGACACACGGGTGATCTACGAGATTACGCCGGCCGCTACCCAGACTATGGGGTAGGTCGTTCTTGGGCCGTGACGGCCGCTACCCGCGCCGGACGCTGGCGTCGATACGAGCGACCAGGTCGGCGGGCAGCGGGCCAGCCGTGGCGGCGGCGACGCAGCCGGCCAGTTCGTCGCGGTTCTTGACGCCCAGCACCAGCGTGTCGATCGGCAGGCCCAGCGCGTAGCGATGCGCGACGATCGCCGGGTCCTCGCCGATTTCGGCGCACAGCGCGCGAAAGCCAGCGGCGATGCCATAATCCCGCACCTCCGGATGATCCGCCGGCAACGCTCGGTCGATCGCGGCGGTCAGCGCGCCGGCCTGCACCGCTCTGATGCCCATCACCCCGACGCCATTGGCCCGAGCGGAGGCCATGACCGCACGCGGCTTGGCGGGGCCGTCGTAGAATTTCAGCCCGCCCGGCGAGTCCAGCAGATTGGCGATGCATTGCACCGCCGCCGGCTTCGGGTCCTCCGCCAGCACCTCGATAATCGCATCGGGGTGGCCGATCCCGGTCAGCCCCCAAGCGCCGATCACGCCCTCGGCCTTCAGTTTCTCAAACACCGGCCGCACATGGGACCGGAACAGCGACAGTGCGGTGAAGCGGCTGGCATCGGCCGCGTCCCACATCTTGTGCCCGTCCGGCACCAGGTTGGAGTGCAGGAAGAAGATATCCAGCTTATCCCGCTGCAGCAGCCGCAGGCTGGTCTCGATGGACTGGCGCAGTATGCGTTCCACCCGGTCCGGGGCGGGATTGCCCAGGTTGCACTTGCTGGTGATGCGCAATCCCGCCGGCAAGCGGCCGCCGAACGCCTCACCGACAACCCGCTCCGCTTTGCCGTCGCCGTACCGAGGCGCCAGGTCCAGCAGGTTGATGCCGGCGGCGACGGCGGCGTGGGCGGTGGCGACGCATTCGTCGAACGTCGTCTGTCCCCACAGCATGCCCAGCCCGCCGCCGCCAAGGGTCAAGGTGGAGACGGGGAACAGGGAACCGAATGAGTGTTGCTGCATGTCAGTGGGCTCCGATAGGATTTTCCTGATCAGTCGCAGGTCGCGGCGGAATGGTCCAGAGCAGCGGACATCCATATCTCGACAGATTTTCACGCGACAACACGCCGGCACAGCGCCATATGTCCGCCGTATGCGCCGTATCCTGCCGTTGCTCGTTCTGATCGCCCTCGCCGTCGCGGCATTCGTGCTGCTGCACGGGGTCGGTTGGGACGATCTGGCGCGCCACCAGGGGGAGCTGAAGGACTGGGTCTCGGCACACCCGATCGCTTCGGTCGCACTGTATCTAGCCGTCTACATCGCCACGGTGGCGTTGTCGCTGCCGCAGGCAGCGCTGGTGACGGTGTCCGGCGGGTTCCTGTTCGGTGCCGTGCTGGGCACCATGCTGACGGTAATCGGGGCCACGACCGGCGCGACGATCCTGGTGGTGGTGGTCCGGTCCGCGTTCGCGCAGTTGCTGGACCGCAACCGCCATCGCATTCCCCAGCGTGTGCAGGTCCGGCTGGCGCGTGACGGGTTCAGCTATCTTCTGGCGATCCGCTTGGTGCCGCTGTTTCCGTTCTGGATCGTCAACCTCGCTTGCGTGGTCGTCGGCGTTCGTCTGACGGTGTTCGTGCCGGCGACGCTGCTGGGTATCATTCCGGTCAGTTTCATACTCAGCTCGATCGGTTCCGGTCTCGGCACCATCCTGGCGCAGGGCCACAAGCCCGACCTGTCCGTGCTGTTTTCGCCGCATATCCTGCTGCCACTGCTCGCCCTGGCGGTGGTGTCGCTGCTGCCCTCGCTGCTGCGCCGCCGGCCCAACGCCGGTGTCTGACTTCGACCTGATCGTCATCGGTGCCGGCGCCGCCGGGCTGTCAGTCGCGGCCGGAGCAGCGCAACTCGGCGTGTCCGTGGCGCTGATCGAGCGGGCCCGCATGGGCGGCGACTGCCTCAACACCGGTTGCGTCCCCAGCAAGGCCCTGCTGGCCGCCGCGCATGCCGCCCGCTCCATACGGCAAGCCGCCCGTTTCGGCGTGTTGGCCGACCCGCCGGCGATCGACTGGGATCGCGTGCGGACCCATGTGCAAGGCGTGATCGAGGACATCGCGCCAGTCGATTCCGAACCCCGCTTCCGCGCCCTGGGCGCGACCGTGCTGCGCGGCGAAGCCCGCTTCACCGATCCGGCAACGATTTCCGTCGATGGCCGCACCCTGATCGCTCGCCGCTACGTCATCGCCGCCGGCAGCCGAGCGGCGGTGCCGCCGATCGAGGGACTGGATCAAATCCCGTACTGGACCAACGATTCTCTTTTCGATCTGATCGAAAAGCCGGACCACCTGCTGATCCTGGGCGGCGGCCCGATCGGGCTGGAGATGGCAGACGCCTTCAACGGCCTAGGATGCCGCGTCACCGTCATCGAGGCCAACCGCATCGCAGCCAGGGAAGACCCGGAACTGGCCGACGGCCTGCGCCGCACCCTGACCACAAGAGGGGTGGCGATCCGGGAGGGCGTCAAGGTGACCGCTGTCGCGCCAGGACCGGTGCTGTCGCTGGCCGACGGCACGCGGATCGAGGGCTCCCATCTGCTGATCGCGACCGGCCGCACACCCAATCTGGCGGCGCTGAACCTGGCTGCCGGCAACATCCAGGCGGGGCCGGCAGGGATCGCAACCGACCGGGGCCTGCGCAGCCTGACCAATAAACGGGTGTTCGCAGTCGGGGACATCGCCGATCCCGCCGGCATCGGACCGCGCGCGTTCACTCATGTCGGGTCGTACCACGCCGGCCTCATCATTCGCCGGCTGCTGTTCCGCCTGCCCGCCAAGGTCGATTACGCGGCGCTGCCCCGCGTCACCTACACCGATCCCGAACTGGCACAGACCGGTCTGACCGAGGCCGAGGCCGTCACCGGCGGCCTGGACGTCCAGGTGCTGCGCTGGCCGCTGAGCGACAACGACCGCGCCGTGGCGGAGCGGGACACTGCCGGCCTGGCCAAACTGGTCGTTCACCGCAACCGGGTGGTCGGCGCCGGCATCCTGGCGCCACACGCGGGCGAAATGATCAGCCAATGGACATTGGCCGTCGCCCAACGGACAAAACTATCCGCCCTGGCCGGTCTTATCATCCCCTATCCGACTCGCGCCGAGGCCGCCAAGCGCGCGGTGGGTAGTTATTTCGCGCCAAAGCTGTTCTCTGCGCGTACCAAAACGCTGGTTCGCCTTCTGTCCCGGTTGCCTTGACCGCCGGCTTCACCCAGCCTTCCGCCATGGCGGGGAAACAGACGGACGGTCGAATCGCGCTGGCCCTGCAAGGCGGCGGCTCCCACGGGGCATTCACCTGGGGTGTCGTGGATCGGTTGCTGGAGGACGGGCAGCGGATCGACTCGATCTGCGGCGTTTCCTCCGGTGCGATGATCGGCGTCATGGTAACGCAAGGCCTGGTGCAGGACGGCCCCGCCGGTGCTCGTGCGGCGATGCGGCGGCTGTGGCAGCGCGTGGCGGACGCACATGCGCTGAGCCCGCTGCAGGCCGCGCCGCTGGAGCGATGGCTGTCGGGCGGCTGGGACCTGTCCAATTCGATGCTGTGGCAGGGCATGGAAGTGGCGATGCGGATGTTCAGTCCAGCGCAGATCAACCCGTTCGGCCACAATCCGCTGCGCGCGCTGCTGGAGGACCTGGTCGAGCCACACTTGCTGACCGATCCCAGGGCGCCTCGGCTGACGGTCGCGGCAACCGACGTCCAGACCGGGCGGGCGGTGTTCTTCGACAATACAGCGATCGACGTGGACGTGCTGTGCGCCTCGGCCTGCCTGCCGTTCGTTTTCCCGGCGGTGCAGATCAAGGGACGGGCCTATTGGGACGGCGGCTATGCCGGCAACCCGCCGCTGGCACCGCTGCTGCGGCCCGACCCACCGGCCGAACTGATCCTGGTGCGGGCGCAGGCGGCCCACCGTTCGGGCGTGCCGGCAACACCGACGGAAATCACCAACCGGCTGAATGAGATCGCATGCCAGAACGTGCTGGACGCCGAACTGGCGGCGCTGCCGGCGTCGGTGAAGCTGCGCACCTACCACGCCGATGATGCGCTGCTGCATCTGCCAATCTCCTCCAAGATGAATGGCGAGGCGGCATTCCTGCGGGAACTGTTCGAAGGCGGTCGCGCTGCAGCCGGGAAACCCGCTCCCTGATCCGCTAGGCCGTGGCCCGATCCCCCGGGCACGCGGCATGCAGTAATTGGCTGAGCGCGGGGTCCGCGCTGGACGCCGGATCGAAGGCCATCGCCGCATCCACGCCACCTGCGCGCAAGATCGTGCCGTCGAGGCGGAGGGCGCTGTCAGGCAGTTCCAGGATGACCCGGCTTCCTGGGGTCAGGGCATTGTCGGTGCGAAATTTCGCTCCGCCGATGGACAGATTGGTCACCTGAACCGGCCGCGGGTCGGTGGGAAGGTCGATCATATGAAGCAGGGCGGCGTGAACCTCCGGCCGACATGCGCGCCGGCGGACGCCGTGATCGCCGGTTTCCATCTCCTCCGCTTCGGCATCCAGATCGAGTGCAACTTCCAGCAACATTCGCGAAAGCCGAACATCGTCTCCGGACTGAGCCAATTCGCGAGCGCGAGCGGCCCTTTGCCTGAAGTGGATAGCGTCCAAAGCGACCTCCTGCTCAGCTCGCGAAGTGCGACTACCCGGAATGCACCGCGATTACGCCATGGCCAACGGCTGGTATTTTCATCGAGCAGATCGGGTACTTTTCCGCTCGACCCCACGATAAGGGCCATGTTTGCGGCATTCCACCCCTTTAGGCGAAGCATAATATCGCGCGTGCGGAACATAATTTCGTGAGTGAGGACGCGGAGGGGCCGTGAGAGCGGTCGTTTGACAGTTTTGCAACCCGGAGTAGTTTAATATTACGGGAGATTACCTATGCGCCGAAAGGGTCGTCGCGAAGCGATAAAATGCGGCGAAAATTGACGTGCCTTGGGAGAAGGCGGCGAGGCCCGCCTGCATCAGGCGCACGCGCATCGTCATAGCCAAGTAAGTACTAGCCATCCGTGCTTCATCGACCAGCGCGGAGACGGCCGGGGATACACCCGGCCGTGACGGTGAGAGAAACCAGGCCGAGGGCAGGCCCTGGCAGCGGATATGCCGCCACCGAACCGTCGTGCGATCAGGCGGCGGCGTTGCGCTTCAGTTGGGCCTTCTCGATCCGGCGCTTCAGCGTCTTGCCCTCGATTGTCAATTTGGTGTTCGGCGTGCCCAGCAGGAACGCATCGATACCGCCGTTATGCTCGACCGTGCGGATGGCGCGGGTGGACATACGCATGCGGACTTCGTGGCCCAGGATGTCGGACAACAGCGACGTCACCTGCAGGTTGGGCAGGAAACGGCGACGGGTCTTGTTGTTGGCGTGGCTGACATTGTTGCCAGACAAAACGCCCTTACCCGTGATTTCACAGCGACGCGACATCGCACTTAATTCCTCGGTACATATTCAGAAGGCGCGGGTTATGGCGATACCCGCCCCCCGCGTCAAGGAAGTCCGGACAGGATTCGTCGGTCATGCGGAATTGGCGACACTATTGGGAAGCCAGACGATGTCGCCCTCCACCGGTTCGCCGGGGCAGGGGACAAAACCCCCGTTGCCTTCCAGCAGCCGATACGGCGCATATCCAAGTCCGGTCATCCGTTCCCAAAGCCCGTCCAACGACGCCCCCGCCCGCAACAGAAAAAAGGCATTCATCTCCAGCAGGATCGCCGGCTTGTGCTTTTCGATCGTGTCGGTCCCGCCCGCGATCAGAGCGGCTTCGAAGCCTTCGATGTCCGCCTTGATCAGGTGCAGTGCGGGAAAGTCGATGCTGCGAGCCATCTCGTCGAGCGTCAGGATGGCCACGGGTTCCACTATCGATGGCCTCGCCAACGCCGAAAACGTCGCCAGCCCGTAGCCCAGATCGCCGCGGCGCTTGATCGGCGTGCGGATCATGGCCATCGCGACCTGGTCGCCCAGCCCCGCCGCCACGACCAGGACATTTCGCGTGCCGCGAAGCCAAAGGGCCACTCTCAGAATCGAGCGTGCATAACCGCTCGGTTCGACGGCGATGACCAGGCCGTCGGGTGCCATGCCTGCAAGCAACCGCGTAAACTGGCCGCCATGGGCACCGACGTCGATGGCGATGCCGTCGCGCGGCAAATAGCGGGCGATGAACGGCCGCCAGTGGCCGTGATCCTGCCGGGTCAGCGCCTTCCAAACGTGGACGAACCAGCCCACACTAGGTTTAAACCGATAGTAGTTGTCCGGCACGCGGGCGCTCCCTGATACTCTGGACAGGACCGGGCGCCGTTGGCCAGGTCGCATGCCGTTCAGCAAATTTTTGCTTAGAGCGCGATCGTCTGAAGTTGATCAACCTCAGACGTCAATCACCCTCTCAAACAAAGAGGCTCTTTGTTTTCAGTGGCCTGCCGATCCCAGAAATCCGTCGCAGAATGCGACGAACTCTGGGGCAGGACACTAGGTCCCGTTCATATCCTGATGCTCGCGCAATTCGCCCGATCGGACGCTGGCGATCGCGTTGGTCAGGATGCCGATGATCGCGTCGTCCGACATGGAGCGGGCCAGCAGGGCCATCGATCCGCCCAGGAGCGCCGAGGCGATGGCCAGTGAGCTGAGGTTCTGCCCCATCATGTATTCGATCGCCTTGTCGACCACTGCGCCGGCATGGCTGAGGTGGGCAGGGGGTGGGTTCGGATCGTCGGGCATGGCAGTGTCCTCCTTGGAAGTGTGTGTCACGGCCGGCCTGCCGGCTAGCCGGCCGGTTCCAGGTCGTGTTCGGTGGCTTGCAGTGCCCACATCCTGGCGTACAGGCCATCCTGCGCGAGCAATGCGACGTGGGTGCCGCGTTCGGCCACAGCACCATCCTGTAGGACGATGATCTCGTCCGCATCAACCACGGTGGACAGGCGGTGGGCGATCACCAGTGTGGTACGGCGGTGCGACACCGCCCGTAGCGCTGTCTGAATCTCCTGCTCCGTTCGGCTGTCCAGCGCGCTTGTGGCCTCATCCAAAATCAGGATGCGCGGGTCCTTCAGGATGGTGCGGGCGATGGCGACCCTCTGCTTCTCGCCGCCCGACAGTTTCAGGCCGCGCTCCCCCACCCTTGTGTCGTAGCCCTCGGGCAATTTCAGGACGAAATCATGGACCTGGGCGCTTTTGGCGGCCTGCTCGATCTCAACCTGGGACGCACCAGGATGACCGTAACCGATATTGTAGCGGATGGTGTCATTGAACAGCACGGTGTCCTGCGGCACGACGCCGATGGCAGTCCGCAGGCTGTCCTGGGTCACGTCGCGGATGTCCTGGCCGTCGATCAGGATGCGTCCGCCGGTCGCGTCGTAGAAACGGAACAGCAGTCGGCTGATGGTGGACTTGCCGGCCCCGGTGGGACCAACGATCGCCAGCTTGCCGCCAGCGGGAACGCTGAAATCGATGCCCTTCAATATCGTCCGGTTGGACTGGTAGCCGAAACGGACGTTTTCGAAGACGACGTCACCGGCGGAGCCTTCCGACAGATGCGCCGTCAGCACCTTGGCACCGGGTTTGTCGACGATCTCACGCTGGACCCGCAGCAGGGCAAACATCTGCTCCATATCCACCAGCCCCTGCTTGATGGTCATGTAGACCACCCCGAGGAAGTTCAGCGGCTGGTAAAGTTGCATCAGATAGGTGTTCACCACGACGAACTTGCCGACGGTCATGGTGCCGTCGCGCATGCCCGATGCTGCCAGCAGCATGATCAGGGTCAGTCCGATCGCGATGATCGCCGCCTGGCCCAGGTTCAGCATGTTCAGCGACACCTGGACGCGCACGGCAGCGCGTTCGTAGCGGGCGAGGGCATGGTCGTAGCGCTGTGCCTCATGCTCCTCATTGCCGAAATATTTGACCGTTTCGTAGTTGATCAGGCTGTCCAGCGACTTGGTGGACGCATCGTTGTCGGTGTCGTTCATCGTCCGGCGATAGCGGCTTCGCTGGCCGGCCAGGATGGCGGTGAAGCCGACATAGACAATCACCGCGAGGCAGGTCACCGCCGCATAGCGCCAGTCGAACATGCGCCAGATGATGACGGTGACCATCACCAGTTCCAGCGCCGTCGGAACGACGTTGAACACGGCGAGCCGCAGCACCGATTGCATGCCCAGCACGCCGCGATCGATGACGCGGGACAGCCCGCCGGTCTGCCGGTCCAAATGGAAGCGCAGGCTAACGGCGTGCAGATGACGGAACGTACGCAGCGCCAGCAGCCGGACGGCCCGCTGCTGAACGGAGGCGAACAGCGCGTCGCGGATCTCGCCAAAGCCGGCCGAGGCCACGCGAATAGCCCCGTACGCCAGGATCAGCGCGACCGGGACGATAAACGCCACTGCTGCCGCGTCTTTCGGCGCCAGCGCATCGATGATTCGGCCATAGATCACCGGAACATAGACCGTGGCGACCTTGGACAGCACCATGAACACCAGCGCCACCACGACGCGGATGCGGGCACCCGGATTCCCGACCGGCCACAGATAGGGCAGCAAGGATACGATGGTCTGCAAAGTCGAGCGTTGCACACGAAGGGATGACGGCAGGTCCGCCGGTTTGGGAGGGTGGCTACTTCGTCTCATGCTGGGCATGTGGCATGATGCGGCGTCGTTTGAAAGGCGAAGCGCTTGCATCAGCATCGTGAGGACTCCGGATTTCAGCGTCATGTGCGAGCCTGCAACAATGCCGAACTGCCGGGCGAACGGATCCGGTTCCTGATCGGCGAGCAGCCGGTCGGCTGGGTCGCGGGTCACGTTGCCTCGGCGCTGGAGGGGATGGAGGCCGTGCGGTTCGGCGGCAACCAAATCACATTGACCGACCCGGTCGCGCTGCCATGGATCGCTCGGGATTTGTCCAACCGAGGCCTGTATCGCTGGCGTGATGAAGCGTTCGACGTCCGAGCTGCGCCAGATGGTCCGGCACTGACGCGGATCGACCGTGGCGCCATCCCGTCTTTTGGCATTCAGGCCGTGGGGGTTCACGTCAACGGCCTGGTGCGCGGGATGGATGGCCTGCATCTGTGGGTTGCGCGACGCGCCATGGACAAGCTGCTTGACCCCGGCAAGCTGGACCACATTGTCGCAGGTGGCGTCTCTGCCGGCCTGAATCCGGCGGAGACACTGGTGAAGGAAGCCGGGGAGGAAGCGGCGATTCCGCCCGAACTGGCCTCCACGGCGGTGCATGTCGGGACGATCGACTACGCGATGGAGCGGACGGAGGGGCTACGCCGCGATTGGCTGCACTGCTACGACCTGACGCTGCCGGAGACGTTCACGCCGAAAGCCACCGACGGCGAGGTGGAGGCATTCGAACTCTGGCCGCTCGGGCGGCTGTTTGAGACGGTGCGCGATACCGACGATTTCAAGTTCAACGTGAACCTGGTGCTGATCGACCTGTTCATCCGGCATGGGCTGATCGCCGGGCCGGAGGCCGAGGACCTGCGAACGGCGTTGGGCGCTGGTACCCCGAATTGAAGCCGGCGTCCCGCTGGCACCTGCCTGCCCATACGTGATCGGCGCTGACCCAAGGAGAAGACGATCTCCGGCCCATCGCGCAGGCCGTTCAGCCTAGCCTTGATGATCGGCGAAGTCGCCGCCTGACGTCATCGACTTGATGGTTCAGGCAGCACCAGGCTTCGATCGCAGTGCACATGCTCATGACGCGCGCCTGCCATTCTGATACGCGTCTCATGCGTTGCAATGTTGCCACCGAACGCAGTGGTGGCTTGGTCAGCCCTCGGGCGGGGCGGCGGCGATGGGGATTTCGCGGGCTTCCGGCTGGTCGCCCATGCCGGGTGTGCGCTGATCGATTCGCTGCTGATCGCCGTCTTCCTGGTCGCCCTGGCCTTCGTCATTGCCCTGGTAACCATCGCCCTGCTGATAGTTCCGGCGCTGGTTGCCCTGGGGGTGCTGTTGCTGTGGCACCTGACCGTTCGACTGGCCCTGTTGCTGGGCCTGGTTCATGGCATTTAGAATACGGAAGTAATGTTCCGCATGTTGGAAGAAGGCTTCCGCTGTCACCCGGTCTCCACTACTGGTCGCGTCGCGCCCTAGTTGGAGGTATTTTTCGAAAAGCTGCTGGGCGGTGCCGCGGATGCGGATTTCCGGTCCATTGCTATCGAAAACGTGGTTGCGATTGAGCGGAACATTGCCGCCCGAATGATGGCGGATCGTGCCACCCGATCCGCCGCCACCATTACCGCCACCACCGCCCGAGCGATGGTTACGGCCACGCATGCGTTTCATGTTCATACTGTTGCCGTCGTGCTTTCCCATTGTCGGTGGACCGGTGGGAATGTCGGGCGCCCTGAAAGAGCGTCCGCGGGGCAGTCCCTTGGCCAACCACGATCCATCGGCGTTGATGATGGCACGCGAAGGGTTCTTACACTCTGACCTTCGCGACCCAGGGCACCGCCACGCAGCGCCCCTGCCACTTGTTTACCGTACACGCGTCTCACGACCCTGCCAAACATTTTTTTCAGCAACGCAGCCATGTCAGGACGATCGCTCGGGGTATTCCCGCCAGATCGAGGCGAAGTGACGACGCGAACCCGGCTGCCTGCGCGAGACCGGTCACATGGCTGGCCTGTCCCTGGCCCAACTCCAGGATTGCCGAACCGTTCGGTTCGAGATGGCGGGTCAGGTTCGGCAGGATCATGCGATAGGCGTCGTATCCGTCCATACCACCGTCGAGAGCTGTCCTGGGTTCGTGGCGCGAGACCTCTGGCATCAGAGTTTCGATGGCGGCACTGGCGATATAGGGCGGATTGGAGACGATCAGGTCGAAGCGGCCGAACAGGGGATTGGTCCAATCGCTGGCAACGAAAGCGGCGCGATCGGCCAGACCAAGATCGATTGCGTTCCGTTTGGCCAAGGCGGCGGCTTCGGGGTTCAGATCGAGACCAATGCCGAAGGCGGATGGAAATTCTTTCAGCAACGCCAGCAGCAGGCAGCCGGAGCCGGTGCCGAGGTCGATAATTTTTCGCGGCGCCGGGTGGTCGGCGAAGGCGGCCAGGGCGGCCTCGATCAGGGTTTCCGAATCCGGCCGGGGAATCAGGGTGGCGGGGGACACATGGAAATCCAGACTCCAAAATTCACGGTGGCCGGTGATCAGGGCGAGCGGTTCCCGGGCGGTCCGGCGGTTTAGCAGGGTCTCGAAGACGGTGCGGTCCACTGTGCGCCTGAGTTCCCTGATCAGATCGTTTTGGGTCAGGCCGAGGGCATGGGCGAGGAGAATCCGAGCTTCGAGGCGCGGGTTGTCGGCGATCTGGTCCAGCCGAACGGCCCCGTCGGAGATGGCCCGGGCTATGGTGCTGGACATCAGGGCGGCGAGCATGAGAACGCGATCCGACCTTTGACCGTCCGCCCGTGGGTGGCCAGGACACGCCCGGCCATGACGGTGAGCGCGACGTCCGTCGGGTGCGTGGAGGCATGCGGTGGACGCAAGGCCATGATGGCTGAGAGCCTCATTCCTCCGCGGCCAGCCGGGCGGCCTGGTCTTCGGCTGTCAGGGCGTCGACGAACTCGTCCAAGTCGCCCTGCATGACACGGTCGATCTTATACAGCGTCAGGTTGATGCGGTGATCCGACACCCGGCCCTGGGGGAAATTGTAGGTGCGGATGCGTTCGCTGCGGTCGCCGGTGCCGACCTGGGATTTGCGGTCGGCGGACCGGGTGGCGGCGAGGCTGGACCGCTGCTGTTCGTAGATACGGGCGCGCAGGATCTTCATCGCCTTGGCGCGGTTCTTGTGCTGGCTGCGCTCTTCCTGCATCGCGACGATGGTGCCGGTGGGGATATGGGTGATGCGGACAGCGCTCTCCGTCTTGTTGACGTGCTGGCCGCCGGCGCCGGACGCGCGGTAGACGTCGATCTTCAGGTCGTCTTCGTTGATCTGGACGTCCACTTCCTCGGCTTCCGGCAGCACCGCGACGGTGACGGTGGAGGTATGGATGCGGCCCTGGCTTTCCGTCGCCGGCACGCGCTGCACCCGATGAACGCCGGACTCGTATTTCAAACGAGCAAACACGTTGCGGCCGGTGATTTCCGCGGTGGCATCCTTGATGCCGCCCAGGCCGGTGTCGCC
Source organism: Acidisphaera sp. S103 (assembly GCF_009765975.1). Lineage (GTDB taxonomy): Bacteria > Pseudomonadota > Alphaproteobacteria > Acetobacterales > Acetobacteraceae > Rhodopila. The sequence goes on from NZ_LMUJ01000014.1 coordinate 22,992, forward strand.
GTAGTCCAGGATCTCGAACCGCCAGCCTTTGGCGTCGGCGTATCTCTGGTACATCGCGAACAACTCAGCGGCGAACAGCCCGGCTTCGTCACCGCCCGCCGCCGGCCGGATTTCCAGGATGGCGGAGCGGGCGTCGGCTTCGTCCTTCGGCAGCAGGGCCAACCGGATTTCGTGCTCCAGCGCCGGAATCTGCTCTTTCAGGTCGTATAGTTCGGCTTCGGCGAGATCCTTCATCTCGGGGTCGGCCAATAGGGTTTCCGCCTCGGACTGGGCGCGTTCGGCCGCCCGCAGGTCGCCAATGCGTGCAACGACCGGCTCAATGTCCGACAGTTCCTTGGAGGCTTTGACATAAGCCTCCCCGGAGATGCCCTCGGACAGCATCGCCCGCAATTCATCGGCTCGGGCGGCGATCCGGTCGAGCTTAAGCGCCAGGTTCATTTCAGCCGCGACGGAATATGGGCGAAGGGAACGGCTTCCTGGGTGCCGGAGGCGAGGTCTTTCACCTGGGCCACGCCATTGGCGATGTCGTCGTCACCCAGGATCACGGCGGCACGGGCGCCGGTGCGGTTGGCCCGCTCCATCCGGCGCTTGATGTTGCCCCGGTAGGACATTTCCGCGCGTATTCCGTTGGCGCGGAGGGATTGCATGACCTCGATGGCCACGGGTTCGGCGGCATCGCCGATGGGGATGACGGCGACGGGCGCGGGCGCGGGCGGTGGGGCGTCCATCAGCATGGACAGACGCTCGATCCCGGCGGCCAGGCCGACGGCAGGGGTCAGCGGGCCGCCCATCTCCGCCACCAGCCCGTCATAGCGGCCACCAGCCATCACCGTGCCCTGAGCGCCCAGCTTGGTGGTGACGAATTCGAACGCGGTGTGGCCGTAGTAGTCGAGGCCGCGGACGATCCGGGGATTTTCCACGAACGGGACACGGAACCGGACCAGGTGGTCCTTCAGTTTGTCGTAGAAGGCCTTGGCTGCGTCGGTCAGGTAGGGCGCGATGGTGGGGGCATCGGCGACGATGCGGCGATCGGCTTCATCCTTGCTGTCGAGGATGCGCATCGGGTTGCGGTCCAAGCGGTTCAGGCTGTCCTGCGACAGCGCGGCCTGGTGTTCGGTGAAGTAGGCGACTAGCGCGTCCCGGTAGGCGTCGCGGCTTTGCTTGTCGCCGAGGGTATTGAGTTCCAGCACCGTGTCGGTATCGACTTTCAGCGCCTTCAGGATGTCCCAGCCGCAGGCGATGACCTCGGCATCGGCCAGCGGTTCGGCGGGGCCGATCAGCTCGATATCGATTTGGTGGAACTGGCGGTAACGGCCTTTCTGCGGGCGTTCGTAGCGGAACATCGGCCCGGCCACGAACACCTTCTGCGGCAGCGACTGGGTCAGCCCGTTGGACACCAGCGCTCGGCACACCCCTGCGGTGGCCTCGGGACGCAGGGTGACGGAATCGCCGCCGCGATCCTGGAACGTGTACATCTCCTTGGTGACGACGTCCGACGTGTCGCCGAGGGTGCGGGAGAACACGTTGGTATCCTCAAAGATCGGCGTCTGCCATTCGTCGAAGCCATAGGTGGCGGCAACACGGCGGGCGGTGTCCACGACGCGTTGGAAGCGGCGTTGTTCCTCGCCGATCAGGTCATGGGTGCCGCGGGCGGGCTGGAGAGCGGTCAAGATCGTGGGTCCGTTGGTGAATGGACCTTTATATAGGGGAGGCGGGGTGGGAGGATAGTCGGGTTGGGGAGTGAGGGTCTGCGGCGATCAAGCCGGTCTAGACTTCGGTCAGGGCCGGATGCCGCGTGTGTCACGCGGTTGACCTGATCGGTCGCCGTTCGCTTGGGCCACCGGTGCCGGTCGCACTGTTGTGGGTTTCATTTGGATCCCTACTTCCCAGCAGAGACGGTCGCTCGCGCCTCGAGGCCGGACATTCGATCCTGAGAAAAGCGATTATTCGCGTGGGAGCAGTTGCACTCGGCAAGACAGGACTTGCCGAAACCTGTGCGGTGTTGCATCGATGGGGCATGCTGAATAACGTTCGACGTATCCTGGTCGGTCTCTCGCTTGTGTCGACGTTCGCGATGCCATCGCACGCCCAGGAGCTGACCCCAGACCAGAGACGCTTCATGGGCCTGCCAGCGAGCGGGCCGTCGACGCTGCAACATTCAACTGTGGTGGCGCCGCAAGTGAAGTCTGCGCCGATCCCGCCGACCGATCAGCGCACTCTGGCAGAACCTGCCATGACGTTCCGCACTGTTGGACAGGGTGGCGCCAGCTGTTGCGAGTGGATCGCTGCCGACGGCGTCATTACGATTGAGACGCCCCAGGTCTTCAAGGAATTCCTTGGCCGTCTTGGCAAGGATGGCTCCACGTTACGGGAGAGTATCACCTTCAACTCTCCGGGCGGTGACTTCTTTGCAGCCCTGGCACTCGGTCGCGAGATACGCCGGTCCACCCGCATGTGGACAGCGGTTGGGCGGACTGAGGCTTCGGCAGCAGACCAGGCAGGCGGACTTCAGTCGTATCACATCAGCGGAGGCGTCTGCCTTTCGTCCTGCGTGCTCGCCTTCATGGGAGGTAAGACCAGGAACTACCAGCGTGGCGACGGGACGACACAGCAAACGCTGGCGTTTAAGTGGTTCGCCCTTGACCAGCCAGCAAGCGTTCTCGGCGGGCCGTCCGCAGACGCAATGGATGGGGGCGGACTGCCGACGCCAGGTCTCCTCCGGCTCGTTATGGAAGGGTACGCAACGGAAATGGGCGTCTCGCCGTCCATCGTCGCCCTCATGGAGACGGCGAGCCAACCGGGCGGCGTACATATCTTAAGTCAAGACGAGGCCGACAGGTTAGGCATGAACACACCAATTGGCGCGCGCACCAAATGGGCCCTGTCGGCAAAAGGCGGAGGTCTGGCGCTCTACGGGGATGGAGAGGATCGGTGGACACGCTATACGGCTGAACTCCAATGTATCCCCGGGCAGCGTGAAGCGCTGGAATACACGATTGCCGTTCCGGCTGAAGTTGGGGAGCAGCCATTGCCGACGGCCGAGGACGGGTATCGTCGACAAATACAGGAAGTGAATGTTGAGGCCGGCAGCATGTCAACGACAGCCCGCGTGGCTTCGGTGCAACTGCTCGCGGGCAAACTGCTCGTGACAACGTCGCTGGCCGCCCCCCAAATCGCGATCATTAGGCATGGCGACGCTGCCATCGTTTTCAGAGTGCCTCATTCGTTGGCAAATGTCCTGCCGGACATTTCCCTTGCGTCTCCACAGGTGACGGAAGCAGTCGACCTACTCCTCCGAAACTGTCCCAATAATTGATTGTAACGAGACGGACCCAGCGTGAGGGCAAATTTGCTAGATAGTCTCACGAACAGTTGACCTCGGTCCAAACTCTGCGTAACGTTACGTGTCGCCAGCGATCGACGCGGGTGTATCTGATCGGATTACGCATGCGCCTCAAGTTGGTATCAGCTTGTTCGTTACTTCTATTGGGTGGCTGCGTTCAGCCCTATTACGGTCCCGTTGTGCAGCGGCAGCATGTGCCCGGATTGGCGACACAGGACCAGACGGCCGGCATTGAGAATGCAGATCGCATCGCCCGCTTCCGCCGACTTGCCGCGATGCAGGGTATCCCGGCGCCGCATGTCGACCAGCTCATGCTGCCTCCGAATTCCGTCTCCTACATGGCGAGCGCCGTGCCCGTCGTGAGGGTAGTCTTCGATGAACGTGTCTTCTTCGACTTCAACAGCGACATTCCCCGACCCGAGGCTGACGCCGTCTTCGATCTTCTCGCGGAGAATATGCGCAGGGACGTTCCTGACTCAGCGGTCACTGTACTCGGACACACGGACGCCGTTGGCGCCGACGCCTACAATATCAATCTCTCGGCCAGGCGCGCCGCGAATGTCATGCGGGAGCTTGTCCGGCGCGGAGTTCGGCCGGATCAGCTGAGCGAGGTCGCTATCGGCAAGCGGCAACCGCTCGCGCCGAACGACACAGAGGCCGGTCGCGCGCGCAACAGGCGAGTCGAGTTCCTGGTATCGTCCGGCATCGAGGCGAACCTTGCCGCGGTCCAACAGCGTGTGGTTCCGATTGCGTACCTGTCGCTCGACAATAGCACTCCGCCCCCGCCTGGTCAGGCAACCGTGGTACAGGTGCTTCGCATGAAGCCTGGCCCGGAACCGAGGCTAGCGAATGCCGGCCCGGGTGATCCGTTGCTCATTCCGTACGCCGGTCTGCCTCTTTTGCCGCCGGAGAACGAGGACATTCAGCGGACTGCACCCGTGTCGGTGGCTGTGAACCAGCCGGAGAACCCTCCGCAGATGATCCGGCCAGATGAGGTGACTCCAGTCAAGCTGATCCAGCCGGAACCGCTCCATCTCGTTCCTTTGGGCGACGCTCAGAAACTTTGACGCCGGCACGAACCAGTACGGCCAACAGCACGCAATTTCCGAGCATGGAGAACCCGATGGCTATAGCGCCGACCCTGTCTAGCGCAGACCCGACGAAGGCGATCAGCCTTGCGCTGCAGCGGGCACTCGCCTTTCCGTTGTCGCGCGCGGGAGGCATGCAGCTTTCACCAGAAAAAGCGCTGGAGTGGGCGCAGCAAGAGGCGGCGTTCGGCACCATCCCAATCGACGAAAACGGAATGAGTGCCGGCATGAAGCTTAACCTCCTGCAACCGGTCCGCACTTTGCTCTCCGACTGGCGTCAGGCACGCGCCGACTTCGACACAGTCCTGCAACCGAAGTTGGCCAGCCTTGATGCTGTGCGTCAGGCAGAGGGTGAGCTTGCTGATGCAGAGCGTCGGCGCGGGGACGAACTTGCCGGGATCGAGAAGAAGCTGGAGAGCAACCCCGACTACCTACAGAAGCGCGAGCTGAAAGACACCGCTCAAATTCGGTGGAAGGACCTTCAGGACACGCAATCCGGCCGCGCCGCCACTATGTTCAGCTATAGTCCCTGGTATCTCATTCTGATCTCTTGCATCGGTATCGCCGAGTGGCTCATCAACTACGATGTGCTCCTGCAATTTACCGGTGTCCCGGCTATCGCCGCAGGAAGCACCATCCTGCTCGGCGCTCTCCTCGCATTTGCCGCACACGGTTATGGCGAGTTGCTCAAGCAATGGAGCTTCCGCTTCGGCGAAAGCCGCGAGCCAGCGGAACGTGCCCGTGACTGGCGCTTCCTCGGATTGTCCACATCCTCATTGCTTATTGTGCTCGCCGCCGCCGGGTGCTCACGTTATGCGGCTGCGTTGCAGATATTGACGACGCAGGCCCACCACAGCTTGCTCATCAACGTCGGCGTGAGCGATGTGAACCCCATCCGCGACGTCCTGATCAGCTTGCTCGCCAATGTGGCGGCTTGGATTGTAGGCGTATTCCTCTCTTACATCGCACATGATGACAACCCGGAATATGCTTCGGCGACACAGCAGTGGAACAAGGCACACTCGGCCTGGGCTGCGAAGCGCAAGCAGTTCGAGCAGGAGATACGTCACGTGGAGGCCAAGTTCACGAAGACGATCAATGATCGCAGAACGGCCGCAAAGACGCGGGCCGCTTCCGTAGAAACCGAGCTGAACATGCTGAAGCAGGTGCAGGCGCACGAGCAGGCGCTGAACACGGAACTTGAGCAAGCCATGCGCGCGAACATCGCAACCTATAGAGAGGCGTTGACTCGAGTGCTCGTCGGAAGTGCCGGGCGAACCCAGCTCGTCACACGACCTACGAACGCGCCGCTCTCGCCGTTCGAACTCACTGGGATGGAACTGCCGGGAGCCGAGGCTATGCAAAACCTTCTGGCTGCCTGAGATGCGACGCACAACTTTCTTTGCGAGCCTCGCAATCGGTGTGGCCGTCTGCGCTTCGACAGCCCAGGCGCAAGGCTTCCTCGGCGGCCAATCCGGACTCGATCCAAAATTCTGTGAGACCGGCGCGCTGCGTCAGACAGTCGTCTACGTTGACGACATGTTTATGCAAGATGGGCAACTAGAGTGGGCCAACAAGCTGTTTGATAAGCTAAAGGCGACTCTTACGCCGAGTGAAAGGGTAACGGTCGTCGAACTGTCGCCTGCAGACGGGCAGAGTCGGGAGGTTTGGACAGGCTGCTGGCCTGACTACCCACAAGAGGAGCGCGACAGGCTCGGAAAGAGCTATTCGTTCTTTAGTAAGAATCCACTCAAGGTTCTCGAGGATCAGCAAGGTTTCTTCGCCAGTGGTTTTGCAGGCGCGCTGTCCACTATCTTCGACAAGCACCATCAGCCCAAGACGATAATCGATCCGTCGAGCACCCCGTCGAAGGCGATCATCGGGGCTCTCTCGTCCGACGGTGCGCGGTACGCCCAGACCACGGTGACGATCCGCGCTATCATTTATTCGGACCTTGCCGAAAATAGCGAGCTGGCTTCCGTGTTCAGACCACAGCCTCAGCCGGCGGTAAATTTTGGCAAGCAGCTCGGGACATACCTCCGTAGCAGCGTATTTTATGCTTTCGGCGTCGGCGTCGGCGGCGACGTTGGCGGGGGCCAGGAGGTTCGCGAGGCGACGCGTGCGCTCTGGACAACCGCCCTGGGCTCCATGAGCGCCACGGTAGCTGGACTAGGCCCAGACTTGACCGTGCCGAACGCGTTGCCCGTGACGGCCCGTGAGTTCACGATCGATCTGAAGGAGAACAATCAGCCGCTCAGTGGACGCCTCTCGCTGCTTGCGGATGCCGACGGTGACTTGGTCGACTCGTGGGTTGGCATCGTCCGCCTGAGCAGCGCAGCACTTACGGGCACGATGCACTGTGAGGCGGGCGGCAGCGGCATTTGCACCATCAACGCGGCGACGTCGCACGGCATCCTGTCGGATAGTGCGTCCGAGGTTCTTACGCTCCGTGGCGACCAGAGCAAGCCGTTGACGGGACTCATCGGCGTCAAGGGCTCAAACGTCATGTTTCCACTAACGGCAACCCTTAATGCCACCCACTAACGAAAACACTCCAACAAATTTAAAAGGTTAACACATGTTCGCTAACGTACGGTTGCCGACAGTAGCATTGCTCGTTGGTGCATTCTCCACCACCATTCTGACGGCTGGGTGCGCAAGCCGCCCTTACTCGTCTCCCCAGGAAGCCGCTCAGAACGCCTGCAGTGCCCTTGGACCTAAGGCGATATCGGGTGCCTTGCTCGGAGGATTGGGCGGTGGTGCGCTGGGAGCAGGCGTGGGTGCAGCTGCAGGAGGTAGGCGGGGAGCAGCCATTGGCGCCGGTATCGGATTGCTCGGCGGCTTGATCGCAGGGGCCAGCGTTGGACAACAGGCAGACCAGCGAGACTGCGCTGCCGCGCAGGCGGCGTTGGCGCAGATGACCACCCAGCCCATCGGCGTGCCGGTGACCTGGCGTAGTCCATCCGGAAGCTACGGCTCATATACACCTACCGGCGCCGAATACGCGCAAGGCAGCCAGTTTTGCCGTCAAGTGCGCCAGAGCACGAATATCGTCGGCCACCAGTCGGTCGACAGCGGCGCCGTGGCCTGTCGTGACGCGAACGGCGACTACCAGACCATCAGCGAAACGGGATCCCAAACTTGAGGCGCGAGCCTCGCCGCCAACCGACCGCCCTCAGGGTTGCAAGCTGATGTTACAGGCAGCCGTCGCCAATTGGCGCGAAAGAGATGACTTTCGGATTTCGCATGTCATTGCGGAATGTGAGCGTTTTGCTGGTTAAGTCGTCAAACTGCTCATGGCCCAGAGTGCGTCGGATCATCTGCGTTTTGGCCGCCTTCGCTCTGGGCGTCGGAGAACCAAGTTCGGCATTTGCGATGACCTTCGAGGTCATCGCTCCCGATGGGGGGCGGCCGGTCCTGTCTATGTCGGGGGAAATCTTACCAGGGGACACCGCACGCGTCCTGCCATGGCTGACCCGCTTGAGTGAAGGTAATGTTGCTCCTAGGCTTTTCCTCAGCTCCCCGGGGGGCAACATCCTCGAGGCGACCAAGCTCGCAAATATTATTCATGAAACCGGGATGCCAGTGTTCGTGCAAGCAGGAGATATGTGTGCCTCCGCCTGCTTTCTTCTCTTCGCCGCATCGCCAAGTCGGCATGCTTCCCCAGACGCGATGATCGGTGTCCACAGCACTTCTTTACATGGCGACGAGAATGCGGCTTCGTTCATGCTCGACACAGCCATCGCTAGGAAGGCTCGTGCATTCGGGGTTCCACCAGACATCATCGGACGGATGGTCACCACGGAGCCGTCAGACATGGCTTGGCTGACTGCGGACGAACTTGAGGAGATGGACGTCCGCCAGATCGGCGCAACACAGCAGGAGATCCCAGCTCCCGCTCCTATCTTCGACCAATCAAAATTAGCTCTCGCGAAGCGAAGTCTGCGCCAAACGAATGGGGCCGTTCCTGCAGATGGGACCAGTAAGCCGTGGGATGGCATCACCTATCGGCCAGCTCAGCTCGGCCCGGGCGCTCAGTCAATCGATCCCGAGATCCCGCAACAGATAGAGCTGCCGAAATTGTCCGTAGCGGCCGTGCACGGTGCGGACGACAAACCCGACTACGTGGCACGAGGCTTTCTGACCGCCCCGGCGCCTGCTTACGTTCCTGGTCATTAACCGCGGCCATCGGCCACCCCCCAGGGCAGTAGCCGCTGGAAGTGCCTGTACTATGTCGACCGTCTATCGGCCCGGCGGCGTCCGAGCCTTCGTGGCCTGATAAACGTAGCTGGTCCTGACGTGCGCGCCCCGGTAGCGATGCCAAGCCGGCCAGTCGCTCAGAGCCTGACCGGAAACGGTATCGGAATCAAATCTGGTAAGGGTTAAGTCTTTGTAGACGTTGACCGG
>NZ_LMUJ01000015.1:0-41664 GCF_009765975.1 Acidisphaera sp. S103
GATCCAGCCGCGTGGCGGAGGCTGGGAAATATTTGTAGCCGGCGCCGACCTCGATAGCGTCACTCTCTGCGATGATCTGGCCGTTCAGGGTTGCGCGCATGGTTTGGGTCTTTCGGATCAGAGCTGTCTGTCAACTGTGTTCGCTTGCGGGTATGCACAAATGACAGTTTGTCCGGATTCGCATGACTCAGTTTCATGCGCTCCAGGTTTGACTACTCAAGGACTTTGACACCGTCGCGCTCGCCCTCCGGCTTCGCGATGCGCCGATACCTTGCACCGTCAATGGCGTGCCGTCCGGAGGCTTCGCCGCACAAGTTCGTCGAACGCGGCGAAAATCCGGTCGACATGCGGGTTCTTGCAGGCCAGGACGCTGCTTTCGTCTTCCGGATGCACCAGCATGGTGGTGTTGGCCTCGAACAGCAGAACGCGTCCATCGGGCGGTATCGTGAAGTCGATCCCGCAATAGTCGAGGTCCATGCGCTGGCCGATGGCCTCGATCACCGCGAAGGCGCGCTGGCCCAGCGCGGCGGGTGCGTCTTCCAGGAACCTAAGTTCCTCGGCGCGTTTCCATGGATGCGCTTCCATGTCGGCGGAGAAGTAATGCACCAGCCAATGCAACGAGATCGCCAGATGATACGGATAGGGTTTGCGATCGATGAAGATCACCCGGTATTTGCGATAGAGTCCGTCATGCGAGGCATAGTCGTGGAATGCGGTGACGTACATCGCGTCGTCGTAGCCGATCGATTCGCAGGCCTGTGCCAGGGTTTCCTCGGTCGCGATCCGCTGGACGGACTCGCCGCCGTGCAAACCCGCACCGCGCAAGATCAGCGGCAGGCCGATGCCGGCTTCTGCCAGCAGTTGCGCCCGTCCGGGATGGCGCAACGCAGCGCCGGGCGTTCGCAGCACGCGCGGTATCACCAAGCCGTCGATTCCTCCGGGCAGGTTGGGGATCAGATCGCGACGGGTGCGTTGTACTTTTCGTGGATCGTTCAGCAGTTTCACGCCGCAACGATCCTGGAAGCTTACGGCTTGTTCCAGTGCGGCGGCACCCTGGTCGGCATCACCGACCAGGGTGAATGCCAGATCGTAGGGCGGCAGGTGGTGTTCGTGTTCGTCGCCGGCGTACTGGATGTGCCAGTCGATCATGGTCATTGGCAGCCGCCCGAGCAGATGATGCTTGGGGATGTTGCCATCAAGTGACCACAGCACGAGAAGCGTCCCGATCGGGCGGACCGGCGGGGGTTGCACCACGAAACTCTGCCGGCGGTATTTTTGTGCGGCCAGCACACGTCCTTCGGCCTTTCGTCCCTGCTGATAGTGAATGTGGATCAGGTTCTCGGCGGCGAGCAGCAGGTCGGGATCGATTGCCAGGGCTTCACGCAGACACGCTTCCGCCTAAGGATGCACATTCAAGCGAAACAGTGACACGCCGAGGGTGGTCAATGCCGGCGCGATCGGCGCGGCTCCCGGCGGATGCAGCACACGCAGGATAGCGAGTGCTTCTTCCTGGTAGCAGCGGGCTTCCTCGTGCTGGTTCAACCGGGAAGCGGTTTCGCCCAGGATGCTGAGTGTCGCCGCCAGGTCTGGGTGCCACCGGTCGAGCAGATTTCGTTGCGTCGACAGGACGTTGGCGTACTGTTCCCGCGCCGCTTCCAACTGGCCCAGTGCGATCAGGGTCGTGCCGAGGCCTTGGCGTATGGTGCAGATGGCGGGATGTGCCTGACTGGACAGTGACAACTGCGTGTCCAGGGCTTCCTGGTGCCAACGCAGGGCGGTTTCGTGATCGCCTAGCGCTTGCAGGGTCCAGGCATAACCGACCATAGCGCGCACCTTGGCGGGATGATCGGATCGCAATTCTGGCAATACCGTTTGATAGGTGGCGCGGGCGGCGGCGAAATCGCGCTGTGCGGCGTGTTCCTCGGCGCGTGCGATCAGATCCTCGTCGATCGTTTCGGATGTCTGCATGGCCGGCTTCCTTCTGCGCGCGGAGGCAAACGAAGCTTGCGCGGCAGGGCCAAGTCAATAAATCACGCCGTGAGCAGTACGACATTTGCATGACGATGACGTCGCGATGGATTGATCGGCAATATTGCTTGCCCTGGCGCAATGTCGTTGCTTTCCGCGATGGTTCGCGGCTAGGCGCAGTGCATGCGTAATGCCCGCTCGTTCTTTATGTTGTCCCTGTTGGCGTCGTGCGCCGGATGCACGTCGCAGGCTCCGGCGCCACACGATCTGTCGGCCGAGCAGCGGCCCGGGATGTTGACGCGGCTGGGCGATGACATGCGGCGAAATGGCGATACGTCGGGTGCGGTCAATCTGTACCGAGCGGCGTCACAGGCCGAACCCCCTGACGGAGCACCGCTGGGGCGCATGGGCGACGCGTTCCTGGACATGAACGATCCGGCGCGGGCGGAACAGGCATTCCGCGGCCAGCTTGTGATCGACCCCGGCAATACGGCAGCAGAACGTGGCCTTGCGCTGGCCCTGCTCGCGCAGGGTCGAGCGGCCGAGGCGCTGCCGTCGCTGCAAAAATTGGCGGATGGTTCGTCCGATCTGCGTCTGTTACGCGCCGAGGGCACCGCGCTGGATATGGTCGGGCAGGCACCGCAGGCGCAGGCAGTGTACCGGCAGGCACTGCGGCTGGCGCCGATCGACGCCGACCTGCACGGTAATCTCGCTTTGTCGCTGGCGCTCAGCGGGGATCGGGCAGAGGCTCTGAATGAGATGCAGGCCGCCGTGGCGTCGCCCACGCCCGATCCGCGGCAGGAGACCAACGCCGTGCTGGTGCTTGCGCTGACAGGCAATGCCTCGGCTGCCGAGGCTCGCGGCGATGCGACGATCGGTGCGGCCGCGACACAGATCCTGCTGGCACGGGCACAGCAGGCCCTGGCGGGTTCGGACGCTCGGCAGCGTGCCGCCGCGATCGGTGTGCTGACCAGCAACACTGCCCAGCCGCCACCGGTGGGTTCGACCCTGTTGCCCGCGGCGGTTATTGCCCTGCCGGCAGTGGTCCAAGCAGCGGGCTCGCCGCCCCAACCGACGTCGCCGTCGTCGAGCCCGACCCCGATTGATCGCCCGACCCCTGGGATGCACCTTGCGTCCCCGTAGACTGCGCGGGATCGTTCCGGTGGTAATAGCGTTCGATCGCCGCCGCGAAGGGTGTTGCCGCGGCGGGCGGTAAAGGCCGCCCGCGCAGCAGGTCCGACGGTTGGATCGTCTGTACCTCTATGTCCAACGCCGTCGCGCAGCCCGGTGGCAACAGTACCGGTGCATCGTCATCATTGCTCGGCCAGATCGAACCGAGCTGCCGCACGCCGGGGCCGTGGCAGGAGTCGGCGACGATGGATGGGCCGGGCATGATCAGCAGCGCCTGGTCCGGCGGTATGGTCGGTATGGTTTCGTACCGGACTGGCCGAGACAACTGACGTCCTACCGCGCGTGTGTGTTCGGCGGCGAGTGGGCCCGCGGTCTGCAGGACCGGCACGACCTGGATCGGAAGCGTTTGCCGCAGTTGTTGCAGTTCCGCTTTCTCCGGCGGGGACAATTCGTTGGTGCCGGGCGCGAAAACCAAGGGCAACTGCGTCGTTGCGGATGTGTGGTATTGTGAGGCAGGCGGTGGCGGTCCTGGCACGCAGGCTGCCATAGGCAGCGCGCAAACCAGCATAATCGAATACGGGCGCATCAGTTTGCTACAAAGCCGGCGGGCACCGTCTGTGCCTGCGGGGACGGCGACGGCGGTTGGTCGGTCGGCAACGGGAACGCGTTGGGGTTTGACACTGGCTGTGTGAGGTACGGTGTCACCAGGATCACAAGTTCGGTCTCATCACGCTGATAGGCGGTGGAGCGGAACAATGCGCCCAGCACCGGCACGTCGCCAAGGAACGGAAATTTGTTGATGTTGTTTTGTTCATTGCGCTGATAGAGGCCGGCAATGGCCAGCGTTTGGCCGCTTGCCATCTCGACATTCGCCTCGGCGTCGCGTTCGACGAACGATGGCACCGACACACCTGAAATGGTGACCGCGTTGGCACTGCTGATCTCGCTTACCGATGGGTGGACACGCATGGCGATGCGATCTCCGGGCAGGATGGTCGGCGTAAACGCCAGCGCGACGCCGAACGATTTGTACTGGATGGTGGTGACGCCGAAGGATTGCGGCACCGGGATCGGCACCTCGCCACCGGCATGGAAATTCGCGGTCTCACCTGACAGCGTCGTTAGATTCGGCTCCGCCAGCACGGTCAGCAGCCCTTCGCTCTGCAGCGCGTTCAACAGGCTGGTGGCACTGACGCGCGCACCGGTCACGCCGAGACCGGCCTGACCGAAATTCGCCGTCGAGCTGCCGCCGGTTAGTGACGTGGTCAATGTGCTGCCGGCGCTTTGCCCCAGAAAGCTGCCGGTCACCAGGCTGACGACGGCGCCGCCGGGGTTGGCGAGGATGTTCAGGTTAAGACCAAGCTGGTTGAAGGTGGTGCGGGAGACCTCGGCGATACGGACACGCAACGTGACCTGCTGCGCGCCGGCAAGTTGGGTACGATCGAGCGGCGGCAGCTTGCCGGCGTTGAAGGCTTGGGCGGTGGACTGCGTTTCCAGGGCCTGCCCGAGGTCGGCGACTGGGCCGCGTACGACCAGACGGTTGCCTTCGAAACCGATCGCGACCGCGCTGCCTTGTGGCAGGGCTGCCTGGGCGGCTGCGCCGCTACGCCGTACCGCGAGCGTAAGCTGCGCGGCGATGCCACTGTCGCTTCCGGTGGCGGACAGCGTGGTCTGGCCTGGCTTACGGCCATAGATGTAGAGTTCGCGGGGTGTTACCACCTGGACGTCCGCGATGGAGTTGTCGCCGACCAGCACGTTCGTTACGTTCTGGTTGAGGCGCAGCAGCCGCCCTTCGCTGACAGTCAGCGCGACATAGCCATGCGTATCGGCCACCTGCGCTCGGGCCACACGCAGCGACAGGACGGCCAGGATGAGCAGAAGGCTCAGTCGTAAAGCCGAGGTCATGGGTGACATGATGCGAAGTTCGCCATCGCGTCGGGCCGCATGACGTTGCAGGTGGGTGAATAGGAGCGCATGGCGCCCTCCAGTTGGTGATTGAGAAGATTCTGTCTTTGCAGCCGGTCCACCAGGGCGCCTTGGGTGCCGCCAGAGCCGCCGCCGCCACTGTGGCGGGATGCGGTCGCACCGACGACGGCCATCATCTCGGCCAGATTGAGCTGCTGGCCGGCCGTATCGGGCGCCGCCATGATCTTCGCTCGATAGGTCTGGACGATGGTTGCCCGTTTTTGCTGGGGCATGGCTCGCAGGAATGCAGGTGCGTAGGGCAGGTCGCGTTCGGCATGCGCCATTGCGTCCTGCATCCCATTATCCATCGCGGGATACGCACGGGGCAGAGTTGCGCTCATCTGGGCAACGAAATCGGGGCCTGGCGCCGGCACGTTGAACGTTGCGGCGCCGACCGCATCGGCGTGCTGGAACACGCGCAGGGTTTGTTCGGTGATCAGCCGCTTATGGGCCGCATCGAACACGACGACAGGATCGTGTACCGTAATGATTCGAGCTTCCATGGCCTGCTGTTGTTGCAGGGTGGGATTAACCGCCTCGTGAAGCTGCGCGTTCAGGCGGCCGGTTTCGCGCGCCAATGCGATCAGGGGGGCATCGGCCTGGGCGAGCATGTGCAGCAGTTTTGTTGCGCCGGCGTCGGCGGCGATCTCCGCTCGCGGCGAGTCCCGCAGTTCCTGCTGGACCATGTCGGCGGCTTCCTGTTGTTCCTGGGCGGACAAAGGCGAACCGCCGCCGTAGAATTGCAGCAACGCGATCTCATGCTGTGTGATCGTGGCGGCGTCCGGCGGCGGTGCCGCGGTGGCGGGTGGGATTGCGAGCACGGCCAGCAACAGCGCGCGGGCCAGGATGGATCGTGGAGTCATCGTTGTCTCCACAGTTCGATGGCGTGGATTGGCGGTGGATTGTTGGTCAGCCGTCCCAGGCACACCGCAAGCGCCAGTGCCTCCAGCGGGCCGATGCCGTCGAAACGGCCCTGGCGGATCTGGTCCATGGCCGTTTGTCCCAGGCCGTACAGGCCAGCGGCGATGCGGGTGGGATCACCTGACTGTGCCAGGTTCACGAAGCGGCCGCGGTCGAGTGGCGGGGTGGACGCCGGCGGTGCCATGCGCCCGTCCAGTACGACGGAGATGCTGGCCTGCAGCGCACGGTCCTGGGCGTCGCGTGGCGGCTGTGCCATCGCCAGGGCACAGGTGCGGGCGACCATCGCCCATGCCTCCTGCGCCCTGGCGCCAGCCGGTCCAGTGATGCGTGAGGCGAAACGCAGGGCCGTTATCGCGGTGTCGAAGCGATGCAGGGCGGCGGTTGCCGTGATGCCATAGAGTATGTCGTGAGACAGCGATTGGTCATCGCCGGCCGCTGCGTCGTGACGATGGATCGAGGACATCTGCCATGGGCCGCCGGCATGTTCGGCCAGCCATGCGCCGTCGGCCGAACGCATTACCTGCACCTGCCCGGGTGTCGCAACGGTCAGCACGCCCAGGGCAGGCGGCTTGCGGATCCCGGCGAATGAAAGCCATAGCGGCGAGCCGTCCCAGGTCGTGAAGCCCTCCCCTGGTCGCAGCACGGACAGTCCGGCCTGTTGCACCATCAGACTTCGATATAAAGCTGCCGCGCGCAACGTGGCCGCGGATACGTCGTCGGCTTCGACCGTTACCAGTGTCTTTGTGTCGTCCAGCCGTGAGATCGGTGCGCCGTTCACCGCTGGGGCGAAATCAATCGGAACGGGACGGCGTTCGGAATAGGATACCATGTCGCGGTCGGCGCCGGCCGAACCGTTGCGCGATCTTGGGTCCACGCGGCTGGTGGCGGATGTTGGCGCGAATGCCGACAGCGCGGCAGCGGCCAACGCCGCTTGGGAGGCCGGGGACAAGTCGAGTTGGACGATCGCCGCATGTGCCGTGCCGCCGGTCCGATATGGGGCCGGACCAACCGGAGATTGTTGCGTGGTTGGCCCTGATCCCATTGCGGGCGCGCTGGGTGCCTCGGCACGCCCAGTGGACATGGCGACGCCGGGTGCTTCCTGCGTTTCGCGTGGCGCGATCGTCGGCGTGGCGGCGGGGGAGGACAGTGCCGCGGCCGTCCTGGGTGCCAGAACCGGTGCCGCCTGCTGTGCGGTCGGCCCTGTCGCGCGGGTGATCGGCGATGCCACGGATTCGGTCGTGCCGTTGGCCGATGCCGGTGTCGGCCTTGCGGCGGGCGCACCGTTGGTCGGGACGTTGTTGGCGTTATAACCCGCGGCCCGCAGCACCGCGGCAAGCTGGGACGGCAGGGTGGCCGATTGTGCCAACGGAGACCGCAGGCCGCCCGGACCGACGTCCTGTCCGGCGACGGATGCGTCGACCGGTGCCAACTGATCCAGCACGGGCGTGGGATCGGTCAGACCGGCCGGCCGCTGGGTCAGCCCTTCCGCTGTTGTTGTATCCGAAACGACAGCCTGCCGCGGCAATACAGTGTTCAGCACCGTGGGCGTCTTGACCTCCGGCACGATCGCGGCCGTGATGTCGACGTCGGGCACTGGCACAGCGATGCCTCGAAGTACCTCGTTCCATTGCTGAGGCGAACCGGTCGCTTCGGATTGCAACAGCTCCGATAACAGTCCACCGCCGGTGATGCCATGGCCTGACGCTGCCCCCGACATCGCTACACCACCCCGGCGCGCGACAGCGCCAATGCGACGGGGCGGAACAGATGCTCCGGGATGCCGTGGCCGGGCGGCACGCGATACAGGCCAGCCGCCAGGCTGGCGTCCTCGGTGGAGGGCAGCCGCATCTCGCGTGCCTCCGCCAGCATGCCCGCGGCGCGTGTGCCGCGGGCGCGGCAGACCACGACCGGCGCCGGCATTTCCCGGATTTTGTAACGCAACCCGATCGTGATCTCGCCGCCGTCATGCACCACGACACTGGCTCGGCGCAGTCCCAGTCCGCCGGCGAGGCGCACGGCTTCCCGCATGATGCGCCGGCGTTCGCGACGTAAATGCGGATCGCCTTCCATATCCTTTCGTTCACGCTTCATTTCGCTTGGGCTCATTTTCTGGTCGCGGCGGAACAGCCAGCGCTGCAGTCCGACATCGATCAGGCCGGCGATCAGGAACACCGTCCCCACGCCCATGAACAGCGGCAGGGTCAGGGCATGCATCACGCCCGGCACGCAGTCCATGCCGCAACCGGGCAGCCGCACCAGCGCGTTCAATCCGCCAGCCAGCACCGTCACGGCCAGCGTGGTGATCAGCACTAGCTTGACCAGCGACTTCGCCACCTCGATGACGGAACGAACGCTGAATAGCCGATTAAATCCTTCGGCCGGATTGATCCTCTCCATGCGCGGCAGCAACGGATCGACAGCGAACGGGATGCCCTGCAGCATGACGATCGACGCGAGCACGACCAGCAACGGCACCAGCACCAGCAACGGCAACACGGCGCGAACGGCGGCTACCATCACCACGTCCGACGTTGCCTGTAATCCGGCGGTGAAATCCCCGGCGGCGACCTGGCCGGCGGTTTCGAACATGATGACGCATGCGGCGACGATGCCGCCGCCGCCGATCAGCAGGTAGCCCAGGCCGCCGACCAGCGAGGCACCGGTGGTCAGATCGCGGCTGCGCGCCACCTGGCCCTTCTCACGCGCGTCGCGCAGCTTCTTGCGTGATGGCGGAAGGGTTTTTTCCTCGCTCTGATCGTTTGCCATGGGTCAGTGCCCGGACAGCAGGCGCAACTCGTCCTGCACATGCGGCAGCACCACCAGGCTGCCGCGCATATAGGTAATCAAGAATACCGCGTAGACCGGCAGTCCGACGACCTGCACCAGCCCCTTTACCGACATCGACAGGTCGAACACGTTCATTTGCGGCACGAACCGGCTGATCAGCGCGAGCGACAGTTCGGCCAGCACCATCGCGATCAGCAACGGTGACGCCAGCAGCAGCCCGGATGCGAGAATAGTGTCGAGCAGGCCGAGGACATGCATGATCGCGTCGGGTGCGAGATGCGGCACGAGATCGCCGGCGGGCCAGATCCGATAGCTTTGCGACAGCGCATCGATCAGCCAGTGCATGCCGCCGGACAGCAGGAAGATGGTGGTCAGGGTCAGCACCATCAGGGTGGCGGTGGCGCCCGATTCCTCCTCCCCCGCCGCATGCGGCGTGACCGCGCCGCGGGAGCCGCGCTGCTGGTCGATCAGTTCGCCGGCGGTTTCGACGATCCAGAAGGGTGCCGCGAAGATGACACCGAGCAGGAAACCGATCAGACCTTCCTTGGCGGCCAGGAAGGCGAGATGGGCGCCGGTTAGCGGTGCCGCCGCCAATTGGCTCATCAGTAACGGCAACAGCAGCAGTGCCAGCGCCCCGGCGACACCGGCGCGATGCATGCCGGTGAGGCCGAGGCGAGTGGAGATCGGCAGGATCTGCAACAGGCCAGACAGCGGGCGACGCCCAGGCCGAAGGCTGCCAGCGGCAATTTTGCTATGGCCAGGATTGTCGCCAGGGGCATCATGCCGCCTGCTCCGCCATTGGACGTTGGGCCAGTTCCGGTGTTCCGCCGGACAGGCGGATGGTGCCGAGCGGCTGCACGGTGAAATCGGACAGCAGGTCGTGAAACGACAGTACGGGGGCGTCGACGCCGTTGTTGACCAGCAGGCCGCGCAGATGGCGGCGTAAATCCACCGCCGTCAGGACCACCGGGCCCGGTCCACGCGAGACGCTGATTTCGGCCCGCACGCGTTCCACCAGTGCGGCCATCGCGCCTTCTGCGAGGTTGAGCCGGGCGCCATTGCCCATCTGCTGCACCGCGTTGCGCAGCAGTGATTCCGCCTCGGCGTCGACGATGAACACGCCGATGACACCCAGCGGGTCGGCGTAGGCATGGCAGATCTGGCGGCGCATGCCGGCGCGGACGACCTCGGCCAGCGCGGCCGAATCCTGTTCCCGGGCCGCATGTTCCAGCATCGATTCGAGCAGCCCGCGCAGGTTGCGGAGTGACAGACCCTCGTCGAGCAACCTGCGAAACAAATCGGCGGCGCGTTGCAGTGGCACCACTCGTTGCACTTCGCGCACAAATTCGCCCCATTGCTGCTCGCCGGCGGCGAGGATCTGCCGAGCTTCCTGGATGCCGATGATCTGGCTGGCGTGCCTGCGCAGTACGTGGATCATTGCGTGGCCGACCACATCGACCGGGTCCATGATGCCTACCCCGCTGTCGGCAAGCGGAGCGCGCTGCGCGGTGGGAACCCACGCTGGTTCGGCGACACCTGGAAGGGCGCGTCCGCGGGTAACGGTGACGCCGGCCAGTTCGGCATTTTCGGTTTCATCGCGCAACAGCAGGCTGTCGGGTGGAATTTCTCCATCGCCGAGTGGCACGCCATCGAGGTCGATCCGGAAGCCGCGATCCGGCAGTGCACCTGCCAGGACGTCGGCGGTCGGCACCGGAATACCGAGT
The DNA here is from genome assembly GCF_009765975.1 of Acidisphaera sp. S103. GTDB lineage: Bacteria > Pseudomonadota > Alphaproteobacteria > Acetobacterales > Acetobacteraceae > Rhodopila. The sequence goes on from NZ_LMUJ01000015.1 coordinate 10,497, forward strand.
TCGCGGGCCAGCATGGCGGCGGCACGGGCGATGGCGTCGCACAGCCGATCGATCGTGAACTCGGTCGACAAGGGTTGGGACACGACCACCTGTATCCAGGCGGGCGGCTGCGGCATCGCCAGTTTCGGCCGTGTATCTTGTTTCAGGGCGGCTTGGCGCCGTGCCGACGCTCGGGCCATCAGACCAAGGCCGACGGCGACCGCCAGGAAGATGATGGTGGGGAACACCTTCCACGTGGGCGGTGATACTCGCACGGTCGGGCGCGAATTCCATTGTCGCGTGTTCGGCGATGATGGACGGATCAGCCAGCACGATTTCGTTGGCCGCATCGGAGCCGAGGCGATGACGCCCCGGGACCAGGGTCACGATCGCGCCGGCATGCGGTCCGTCCGCGATCTCCAGACGCCAGCCGGAGCTCTCCGCGGTTGGATCTTGCATAACGGCTGGCTCCTCCCCGCTTATTACGTTGCCCAAACCCGGGACGTTCGGAGCCCCGGACATTCGCCCGGGAACTCCGATGTCGATAGGTCTTGCCAAAAATCGTTAGGCTAGTGGATCAGACTTCCGGCTTCGCCTTAGCGGCGTCGGTGGCGAGGCCGCCGAGAGTCTGTACCATGAACTGGTTGAAGCTGGACTTCGCGGCGTAGGTGTAAAGTCCGAGTTCCTTGCTGTTCATATCATCCTGCAGCGTATCCAACTGCGAGCTGAGTTGGCCTGACGAGATTCCGGTGGTGGTGGACATGGTGGCCTCCTGGCTGGTTGAAACGATGTGCAAATCGACGTCACGCCGATGACCTGCTCCGCATAGGCCGAGAAACGTTTGATTGCTGTGCCCGGCCTTGTCGGTGCCACTCCATAATGCAATGGCTCGCAACAAGTGAATTTTACCGTAACATGCTACGATACCTTCCCCTTGTCTGAGAGTTCTGAGCATCTCCCGAGACATCGTGCATCGTGGTCTGCCGTCGCGGCGATCACGAGAAGAATGGAGACCACATCGGTCGATCGCATGTCAACGCAGTTCAACCGTCAACAGCGGTAATCGTTCTTCACGACTCGGTAGTAACACTAGGGTCACCTAAGTTTAGCATCGCTCTCCCGATGGTGATGCCCGCTGATTGACGGTGATCATTAAGGTGCCATTGGCAACGTGATCGGTAACGGAATGGGTTATCTTCGATTCTGGCCGTTGCTGGCGTCATTTTTAATTGGCACGGTTTGGGTCGTGGAGGTTATCATTACTTGTAAGCAGTAACATCGCATATGCACCGTGGTCGGCCCGGGCCGATGATCGTGCGTGCGCGCCAGATTGATCGTTGCTGTACCGCGATCTGTGTCGCGACTTTTCTGCTGGCCGCCACGTCGGCCGTGGCGGCACCGTTGCCGAACCCGCGCCAGATGATCAGTTATTCGGTGGTCGATCAGGATTTGCGCGACACGCTGACGGGCATCGGAGAACAGCTTGGCCTGCGGATCAGCATCAGTGCGAAGATTCACGGCCGTGTGCATGGCCGGATGCCCCCTGCCACCGCCGAACAGACGCTCAACCGGCTGGCGTCACTGTATGGGTTCGACTGGTACTGCGACGGCCGTACACTATATATATCCGCATATGATGAAGCCGTGTCGAAGGTGCTGCCCCTGGGACCGGTCGGCGCCGACGAGCTGGAGCAGACACTGGACGAGCTTGGCGTCAGCGACCGGCGATGGCCGGTGCGTTTCGCCCGAGCGCCGGGCGTGGCGGCGGTCGACGGTCCGCCGCGCTACGCGGCCCTGGTTGACGAAACGCTGACCGCCCTGGCGCTGGCCGCGAAAAGCGGTGTGACGGAAGTGCGCGTTTTCCGCGGCGCGGCCGCAAGTCCATGCCGATCATTCAACGACAAGAGTGCGTGCAGGGCCGATTGGTCCGGCAAGGCTCCTGGCAGGCGGCGCGTGCCGATGGCCGCCAGCCTGGGGATGGAAGCATCCATCCGATCATCGGCGAACCAGGCAGGAAGATGGAGAACAGACATGTTTGACGGAATCATAGGCGCCATCGACGGGATCGTCGGCGGCCTCGACGGCGGTGGCGGCGGTGGTGGCGATTTCCTGAGCGAGCTGATGGATGCCTTCGAGGGCTCCGGCTCACAGGGTGGCGGAAGCAACGGCACGATGAGCGAGATCGGCCAGATCGCCGGCGACGTGCTGCCGCTGGTCGCGGCGTTTCTCTGAACGGTCCTCTCGGGCCAATACGCAAGGGCAATATTGATGAGCGACACACTTCAGCTTCAAGGAAGTGCGGGCCTGGGCTTCACCGGCGCCGAATCGCCGTTTCTCACTTCCTATCAGGGGTTGAGCGGCAGCGAAATGATCGGCCTGGCTGACGCCCAATCCATGTACAGCCCGACACCGCCGCAAGCCAACCAGCAGCAGGCGATGCAGTACGTCGAGGCAGCGGCGCAGGCGACCGACCCGCAGCTTCAGCAGCAGCTTCTGGAGCAGGCGATCTCCATGCTGCAAGGCGGCGGGTCGAACCCCGCGCCACAGCCGATCAGCACGCCGATCGCGTCGCCGATCCTGTCGACACCGATCAGCACAACGGCGGCAACCAGTACCGATCCGTCGCTGATGGTATCGAGCAATTCCGTGAACACTGGCGAGTATACCATCACGGGCAGCACCAACGATGATGGTTCGCTGACGATCACCAACAACCAGACCGGGCAGAGCAGAGCAGAGCAGAGCAGAGCAGAGCAGAGCAGAGCAGCGCAGAGCAGCGCAGCGCAGCGCAGCGCAGCGCAGCGCAGCGAGGTTTGGGGCGATCCGCATCTGAAGGTCAATGGCCAGACGATCGCGGATTTCCAGAAGGATGACCTGAACATCCAGTTGCAGGATGGCACGGTAATCCACATCGATCCGACCGCGACCAACAGCGATGGCGTTTCGCACATCGCCCAGGTCTCGATCACCAATGGCGATCAGTCGGTCACGATGGGTGGCACCGGCACGAACGGCTTCCAGCAGGGTGTCACCACGTCTGGCGTCAACGATGACGCCAGCTTCCAGTCGGCGCTGTACAACACGCCTTCGGCCACTGACATCACCCTCGGGGCCGATGGCAACCTGTACTACAACAACGCGAATGGCAGCATGAGTGCCGAGATCACCGCGCAGCCGGACGGTGGCCAGACCGACCTGGATGGAGCCGGCGGCGGGTTGGTCGGCGGTACCGGGTCGACCGGCACGACGGCATCCGCCTTCACCGCGGCCGATTCCACCGGCGGTATGCAGCAGACCATGAACCAGTTGCTGGGGCTGTTGGGTCAAAACCAGGACAGCTTCTACTCGATCATGATGATGCAGACACTGTCGAGCATGATGTCGCAGTCGGGCTACGCGCAAGCCTGACCGGCTGAAGTCGAGGGCCGGCGGTTACGGCTGCCGGCCCACGCTTTTCGACTAACGAAGGATCACGATGTCAGCTTTGCCGCAAATACCACCGACTCCGCCCGTGCCGCCGACGCAACTCGATGCGTTTCGCCTGGCGTTGAACGGCGCGGGTGCGGCGTTGAACGCCAACCCCGATGCGATCGGCAAGACATTGCTGTCCGGTATCGATAGTTTCAACACGAATGAAGCCAATTTCAGGACCGCGGTGGAGCAGGCGGTGGCCGGCGACCCGGCACGCACCGGCACCGCGACTGATAATGATCCGGCTTCGACGACCGAACGCGGCATGACGGCCGCCCAGGCCCTGGATAAGGGCCAGGCGCTGGAGCGCCAGTCGTTGGGGGTGATGATGCAGACCTATAGTTTCGCGCTGGAAGCGACGCTGGTCAGCAACGCCGCGACGACGTTCACCAGTTCCGTCAATGCCCTGATTAAGAGGCAATGACCGCTCGTCGCATTCTTCCCCTGGTCCCGCTGCTGCTGCTTGCGGCCTGCAAGACGCAGCTCAATGCTGGGCTGACAGAGCGGCAGGCCAACGAGGAAACGGCGTTGCTGTTGCGCAACGGCATCCCGGCCAGCCGAGACACCGATCCGAAGACCGGCACGCTGACGGTGTGGGTCGAACAGAGCCGTTTCGCCGACGCGGTCGATCTGCTGCGTGTCCATGGTCTGCCGAAGCAGCATTTCGATTCGATCGCCGATGTCTTCAAGGGCAACGGCCTCGTCGTTTCGCCGACCGAAGACCGGGCTCGGATGGTCTATGCGCTGGATGAGGAGTTGTCGTCGGGTATCGCGTTATCTGGTGGATCGCCTGGGGCATGGCGACGGCTCGGCGCTTGACCCAACGGATCTGGCGTTGGCCTGCGCGGATGTCGGCACGCTGCGGGGCGTGGCGGCGCAAGCGGGTGCCGTGTGGCACGCTCGGCGGGTGTGCGCTCTGGTGCGCGGCGCCGATATCGCGGAGCTGGGCGATCAGTTGAGCGAGGCGGTGCGTCACGCGGCGCTTCGGCACGTGGCGTTGACGCCCGAGGACGTGGACGCCACTCCGTCCCTGGTGGCGGATATCATGCGCGACGGACGTGGTTGCATGGCAGCGTGGATCGCCGCATTGCCGGACTGGGTGTCGGCGCGCGTGCGGCTGAAATGGGCGGATGCGTCTCAGCCGCCGGCCGGCGCGCGGACGCAGGCCGCGGTGGCCATCGTGCGTACGCTCGCCGCCGAGGCGTTGGCGGCATGAGCGCGTCCGTCATCGTGCCGCTGCGGCGTATCCTGAGCGCCGAGGAAGCGGGGCTGTATCGTTCGGCGGCGGATGCGCTTCGAGCGGCCGAGACCACCGCAGCGGCGGTATGCCAGGAGGCAGCGCGGCTGGCCGAGGCCGCGTATGCCGCGCATCTGGCCGAGGCCGATCGGAAAGCGCAGGCGGTACGGGCTCGTATTCTCGCGGAGACCAGTGCCGCCGTGCAACGCACGCTGGCCACCTTGCCGAAGGAGATCGCTGAGGCGATTGCCGAGGGGGTCACCAAGGTTGTGGGTGGCCTTGATCTTGCCGAAGCGGTGGCGCGTGCCGCCCGGCGGGCCGTGGCGGAGTTGGCGGATCGGCACGCAGCCATCGTGCATGTGCATCCCTCGGCCGTGGTGGTCACCCGAGCACGCCTGGGTGGTGCTGTCCGGGTGGTGGGCGATGACGGTCTGGAACCGGACGCGTGCGTGGTCGAGACCCCGTCCGGTTCGGTGCGGGCCGGGTTGAGCGAACAACTGGCGTCGTTACGGGCGGCGATGATCGCGACGGTGGATGGCGATGTCTGACGCCGCGCAAATTCCATCACCGATGCCACGGCTGCGGGCGGCCATCGCCCAGTGCCGGACCCGGGTAATGCGCGGGCGTATCGTACGGATTTCCGGCACGATGATCGAGGCTCGCATCGACGGCGTGCGGGTGGGTGAACTGTGCCGGTTGCGCGACCCGTATGGCGCGCAGATCGAGGCCGAGGTGGTCGGGATCAATGACGGACGGGCCTTCCTGACGCCGATCGGTTCGATCGCCGGGCTGTCGTCACTGGCGGAGGTAGAACCGTCGGAGCGCCGGCTGGGTGTGCCGGTGGGGATGGCGGTGGGGATGGCGCTGCTGGGGCGGGTGCTGGACGGGCTGGGACGTGTGCTGGACCGGCCGGACGACGGCTGGCCGGTGGAAGCCACCATCTCGATCGACGGGGCGCCACCGCCGCCCCTGTCTCGGCCACCTGTGTCACGCCTGCTGCCCCTGGGCTGTCGCGCGATCGATGGGTTGATGACGTGTGCTGAGGGCCAGCGCATCGGGATCTTCGGTCCGGCCGGTGCGGGCAAGTCGCGGCTGATCGCTCGTATTGTGCAGCACGCCGCGGCGGATGTATTCGTGGTCGCGCTGGTCGGCGAGCGTGGGCGGGAGGTGGGCGAGTTCCTGGAACACACGCTGGGTCGTACGGCGCGGGCTCGCGCGGTGGTAGTGGCGGCGACGTCCGACCGGCCGGCGCTGGAGCGGGTGAAGGCTGCGCAGGTCGCCACCGCGATCGCCGAATGGTTTCGCGATCGTGGCAAGCGCGTGGTGCTGCTGGTCGACAGCCTGACCCGGCTGGCGCGGGCGTGGCGGGAGATCGGGCTGGCGGCGGGCGAGCCACCGACGCGGCGCGGCTATCCGCCATCGGTGTTCGCCGCTCTGCCGCAGCTGCTGGAACGCGCGGCGCCTAATCAGTCCGGCACGATCACCGGATTTTATACCGTACTGGCGGAAGGCGAGTTGGCATCCGATCCGATCGCGGAAGAAGTGAAGTCCATCCTCGACGGCCACCTGATCTTGTCGTCGAAGCTGGCGGAAGCGGGGCATTATCCGGCGATCGATGTGCTGGCGAGCGGCAGCCGCGTGATGGACCGGGTGGTGGATCGAACGCAGCGCGAGGCGGCGATTCATCTGCGGCGTCTGCTGGCGCGTCACGATGAGATCGAGCTGTTGGTGCGCATCGGCGAATACCAGGCCGGCAACGATCCATTGGCCGATGAGGCGCTGCGCAAGATCGAAGCGATCCGCGCCTTCCTGCGCGAGACCGAAGATCAGGCAACGCCGTACGCCGTGATGCTGCGCCGGATGCGGGAGCTTGCGGCATGACGACGTCCATTCTGCCGTGTGGAGAGCCAGCCGTGCCGGAACTTGAAGATCTACTCGCGCGTATCGATACCGAGAAACGCATATTCGATCAGATCGTGTGGCCGCCTGCCTCGGCAGACGCCTTCGAGGGGTTGGGCGTGTTTGCGCGCGATACGCTTCAGACTGAACTGCCGCCCGGCTATATCGCGTTGTTGCGGCGGAATGATGGCATCGACTTCAACAGCTATGCCATCTACGGCGCAAACGAACACGCCAGGCCGTTCCTGTCGGGTTTCGCCGAAGCCAACATGCGGCTTTCGGATCCGGCGGCGAAGTTCGTCTTCTATGGCGACACCGGCCATGAATTTTATGCCCAGGAGCGGCAGAGCGGCACATGGGTTGTGTTGGATAGCCCTTCGCTGGATGCGATCGTGCGCTTTCCGAGTTTCGATACGCTGCTGATGCATGTGCTGACACTCGCCTGCGCAGAATGAATTGCGACGGAGCCATGATGTATTTGGACGACATCGATGTTCTGCTGCGGATCAAGCATGCACGTGAGCAGCGAGCCGAGATCGCATTGCACCAGGCGTAGGCGGCGTGCGTGCGGGCGCGGAAGGCGCATGGGCGGGCCGAGGCGGCGGTGACGGACTATGCCGCGACGCGGCCGGCGGAAGAGGCGGCGATCTACCGGTGCCTGACCGCCGGTCCCGTTGCCGCCCACTAGGTGTGCCGTGCGGCGGCGCAGTTGTCCGAGATCGCCGCGCAGGCCGAGGTCTTGCGGCAGCGACTGGTACAGGCGGGGGAGCATAAGGCGGCCTGCGACATGACCTCGGACGCGGCACGTGGCACGCACGCAACGGCATCACGTGAGGTGATGGGTGCATCGGCGGCTCGGACGCGATTGGACTTGGCGGCGCACGTGGCGAGCGATTCCAGGATGCGGAACTGGAGGAAATGGCCGGGCAGCAACGGCGCGGGTTGCCGGTATGAACATGATTGCACCCGCAGCGATGCGGTATCGTGCGCCATGCCTGACGGTGCGGTACGCGCCGCTGGCGCGGGCACTCAGCCGGCGGCGTGGCGTGCAGGATGCCGATGATTTCGCGCTGCGCGTGGTTGCGTCGCCAGCACAAATTGTGGCGCCGCAGTCGTTCGACTTGACGTTGGGCGATGCAAGGGCGCGGATCACGTTTCCCGGTCAGTTGGTGCATGACCTGTTGATGCAGCTGGATCAGGCGGCACCGGGGGCGGCACCGAATGTCGTGGTGCTGCTGCTGGAACTGGCGGTCGAACCGTTGCTGGTTCGCCTGGAGGCATTGGTGTCGTCGCTGACGGTCACGCTGCGGCCGGTTGTCACGCAAAACGAAGCTGCGGTGTTCACCGTTGGCTTGACTGTCCGGTACGGCGGTGTCGGCGGGACAGCGCGGCTCAATCTGGATGCTGATGCGGCTGACCTGCTTGTCGCCGCCCTGGCGCATCTGCCCGATTGCCCGGATGGGGTGCCGGATCTGCCGGTATGGGTGCATGTGCGGCAGGGCTGTGCCCTGGTGACCACGGCTGACCTGATAGCGGCGCGGGCGGGCGATGTCATCCCAATCGAGACGCTGCCGGACGGAGACCCTCTTCTGGTTCTTGGTGAACGTTTCGTTTGGCGGACGCGGCGCGAGGATGCGGGATTGCTGCTTCTGACACGCAGGCTGCGACCTAGGGCGATCGGTTTGGAAAGGTGGATGATGGACGAGGCGATCGAAGATGACGCGGCCGAACTGGATGATCTTCCCGTGCGGCTGGCATTCGAATTGGGCCGCCTGGAGCTGCCGTTGTCGGAAGTTACGGCGTTGGGCGAAGGCCATGTGTTCGAGCTGGCGCGCGATGTCACGCAGCCCGTGGACATCCTGGCCAACGGAAGACGGATCGGCCGCGGCCGGATCGTCCACATCGCCGGATCGTTGGGGGTACAGATCGTGCGGATCGGCCGGGAATGAGCGACACGCCGCTGCTGCCGGTTGTTCTTGCCACGACGGCGATCGGATTGATTCCGTTCATGGTGATTACCACCACGGCGTTTCTGAAAATCTCGATCGTTCTGTTTTTGGTACGGAATGCACTGGGCACCCAGCAGACTCCGCCGACACTGGTGATGTATGCGATCGCCATTGTGCTGACCGCGTATGTCTCGGCGCCGTTGGCCAGCCAGATTTACGCACGACTGACCGCGCCGGGTGTGGATTTCACCACGGGGACGGGATTGCAGGCTGCGGGCAGCGCGATTGTCGGGCCGTTGCGTACGTCGTTGGAGCGATACACCCCACCGCAGGAACGGCAGTTCCTGTTGTCGGCCGCGCAGCGCATCTGGCCGCCGGATTTCTACCGGCAGGCGACATCCGACGACCTGCTGATCGTCATTCCGGCTTACGTGGTATCGGAACTGACACGTGCGTTCCAGACCGGGTTCCTGCTGTACCTGCCATTCATCGCGGTGGACTTGATCGTATCCAACATTCTGATGGCGATGGGCATGGTGATAGTGTCGCCGTTGGTGATTTCGACACCGTTCAAGATTTTCCTGTTCGTGCTAGTCAGCGGCTGGACGCGGCTACTGCACGGTCTCGTGCTCAGCTACGGGACGAATTGACATGGGCAACATCGAGCTTCTGCATCAATTGAATGTTGTGTTGTTGCTGGTGCTGTATCTTTCCGCGCCCATTCTGGCCGTGGCGGCTTTGGTGGGGCTAATCGTCGGACTGTTGCAGACGGTGACTCAGATCCAGGACCAGTCTCTGCCGCAGACGATGAAGCTGGTCGCGATCTTGCTGACGATCGGCGTGGCCGGACCCTGGCTGGCGGGGTCGTTGGTGCATGCGACGCGCGACATTTTCAACGAATTCCCGGTGATTGCGCAATCCAGCGCCAATGCGGCCGGGGATTAGTTTCACGGAGGGGATTTCACTATGGTGATCGGACCGGATGGACAGACCGCTGAATTACCGCAGCGTCCGGTAACGCCGAAGAAACCCGCACCGAGTACCAACAGTAAGCCTGCGTCGAATTTCGATCAGGCCGTGCAGGCGGCGCGAAGCGCGCGCAGCACGGCGGACGGGCAGGCACCCTCCTCACATGGTTACGAGACCGCGACCATCGCGGCGCCAGGCGACACGCTGTATGGGATCGGGGTGGCGCATAATGACCTGCTGCCGGCGGAGGAAGCGGATAACGCGCAAATCCCCGATCCCAATCTGCTGCATCCGGGACAGGTAGTGTTCTCGCCGGGACACAGTCCGGTCAACGCCGCCACCACGGCGCAAATCGCGGCGGCGGAGCAGGCGGATGAAGCCGTCGCCGCCGCGTCGGCCAGCCAACGGGCGTCGTTGCAGAAAGCGTCTCAGCGGCAGTGGCAGGCAGTGCAAAGCGGTATAGCGGCGAACCTGCAAAGCCACGCCAAGGGCCAACTAATGCCCGACAAGGTGGTGCAGCCGGCCGTCAAAGCGCTGGATCAATGGGCCACCGGCAACGACAAGCTGAAGCAGGCGACACAGGCTGCGTATCAGCAAGTGTATGGCGATTGGCAGAAGCAAGGGATCACTAGCCAGCAACTCGCGCCGGTCTTGCAGGCTCGCCAGCAGGCGGTGCAGGACGGGTCGGCGCTGTCGCACCTGCACGCTCCGACAAATCGTGCGATCGTGCAGGGTGAGCAGACGCAGACGGCGCAGGACTGGACCAAGGTCCAGCAGGCCACGCAACAATGGCTGCAAAACACCGGTGGCGGCCAGGCATTTCCCGAGGATGCGGCGGCACTGAAGGTCAAGCAGCTCGATGCGCTGTTCCCCAATGACAGCAAATTCGCGGCGGCGAACCATGCGGCGCTGCAATCGGCGACGCAGACCTGGAATTCCCTCGGCATCACGCACAGCCAGCTCGATCCCGTTGTCAACGCGTATCATGACTGGCAGACGGCGGTTCAGCAACGATCCCAGGCGGAGCAGAACCCGCATCTGCACAATGAGGATCCCGGCGCGCCGGGATTGCTCAACCAGGCGGTGAATGCGGCGCAGAGCAAGCTGCAAAGCGCCATTGAGAAGCAGTTGACGGATGCCGCCAACCAGAGCGGATCGCCGCAAGGCAGGTCACAGGCAATGTTGGACCGTGAGGCGGTCCTGCAAATGGTCGGTCCACGGACTGCGGGATTCCGCAACACGGTGGACGACGCAGATACCGATCTGCAGGTAACCAAACCGGCACAACAGGTCGCGGCGGCGTATCAGAAGGGCGGCGCGACGGCGGGTGCGCAGGCCTTGCTGACCGCCGCGCAGAACGCCGGTCCGGGCTACGCGAGCCGGATCATCGCCGCGAGCCAACCGACGATCGAGAACATCGCTGGCGACCTCAATTCCTTGTCCCATGCCGCCAGCGGCATGTATGGGCGCGGCAGCGGCTACGTCCAGCAACAGGCCAAGAACCAGTTCCAAAGTATCTACAATGCGTTGTCGGGGAGCGTCGCCCAGACCGATCACGGGACGAGCGCCGGTGTGCTGAGCAGCCAGACCACACAGGCGGCGAATCAGATCGCAAATGCACTGGCATCCCACCTGCAACCGCAGGCGATGTTCGGCAATCCCTCGCAGGTCTACGGCAATGCCGCGGAGGACGCGATCGGCAGCGGCCAGGGTGCCAGCCTGTCACTGGCGCTGGCTGCGTCACTGCGTCAACACGGCCAGGCGTCGGCGGCCGATGAGGTGAACGAAGGTTCGGCGTTGGGTTTCGATCAGTTGAAGACACGGACCGATAACGACGTCAGCAAGTTCGCGAAGGTTCGGCCAACCTGGAGCAATTGCGCGCGTCGTGGGGGCCGTTCATGACGACGTCGCAGCTCAATGCCGCCACCGCCGGGTATGCCAAGAGCAATCCTCAGTTTGTTACACAGTTCGCGTCCGCACTGAAAACAGTGCAGCAGGATGGCAGTGAAATCGTCCAGGCTCGGCAGGCCTTCGCCGGATATGCGCCGGAACTGAAGAATCTACCGAGCAGCCAGGATCTTTCGGGTGCGGCGGCACAATTGACGGGTAATGATCGTAGCACCTTGTTTGCCGTGCAGGAGAGCGGGCTCGCCACCATGGGCGTTGCGAAGGCGATGCAGCCGAATGCACCGGCCGGGGATACCGGCGTATCGACGGCTTTGGGTGCGCCGGGCGTCGTGCGGTCTGTGCGGACATTCGTCAATCAGTATTTGAAGTCGAACAAAACCATGCCGAATTTCAGTCCGAACCTGCAGACGAATCTCGCGTTGTCGGCGGTTGGGCTAGGGCTGACGACGCCAACCGCGTTGTCGGAATTGCAGAACTTCAACCAGCTTGATGCCGGCGGCAAGGCGGTGGCGTTCTACAACGGGCTTGGTTTCGGTAAATACGCTCTGGAAACGGTGTCGCAGGCCGCGAAGACGTCGATGGTGCGCTATCTAGGGGCGGCGGCGCAAAGCAAGGTGGTCACCGGGCTGGCTGCCGCCAAGGACAGCACCGCTTTCACCGCGTTCAGCAGCTTCTACTATCTGGAAGGCGCGTTCGCGAACGGCGTCAGTGCGCAGGAAGCGGCCTCGGCGGGGGATCCGATTTCTGCCGGCCTCGATTCCACCTCGGCGCTCGGTAACGTATTGCTGGCGGCGAACGCAGGGCGTGGCTTCATCACTTCGGCGCTGGGCCAATTGGGTGTCGATGCCGGTGCGGATACGGCCATCAACGGTGCGTTGGACTGGGCTGGGCCTGTCGGCGCGGGTCTGTCGGTGCTGGCGCAGTTCGGGCTATTGTTCAACTCGGCGTTGCAGCAAAAGCAGGCGCAGAACGCCTTGCAGAGCCAGGGACAGCAATTCCTGCAGGATAGGTTGGGATTGAAGCCGTCCGTGGCGAATCAGCTTGCCGACGTGTCCGACAACCAGCACCAAGGCCCCGCGGCTGTGTTGCTGGCGTATGCGCACCAGTACAACATCAAGCCGTCGGCGCTGCTCAGTTATCTGAACCAAAAAAATCCCGCGGATGTTGGAAACTTCGTTTACGTCGCGGAACTGATGACTCCCAACAAGAACGAGCAGTACCAGGCCATATTGCCGTCCGACACACGCAATCTGCCCTACGACCCGGGCGTGCCATTCGCGAACACCGTGCCGATTTATGGCGACTCGACTGGCGATTTGCCCAACACACCCGAAAGCTTGCGGCAAATGCACTACTGGGCGGAAACCATCTTCGGACCGAACGGGCGGCCGACAAGTTGAAGGTTCATGGAACTGGCTGGTATTGTCACGCTAACTTTGTGCAGGCGGTAGTGGGGCGGAACGCCGGGCTGTCCAATGCTGTGTTGGCGCAATCATCGTTGATTGCAGAGGCACGCGGCCACGGCTGGACATCCCTTTGATTTCCCTCGGCATTCGCGAAATCGAGGATGCCCATAAGCTCGCCGTGCCTTGGTGCCGGGGGTCAGCACGATTTCGCCCATGAGCGAGCGAAGCGCCCGGGATGCTTCCCGGCTGCAGTCCGGTTGCCATGCCGACAAATCCTTGTTCACTTGTGGCGAGGACGGTGCGCCAGATTACACCGCGCTTGTTCAAGCGGCGTGAGGCGCGGATGATGCGGTTTTCGGAGCTGATATTGGCCGCCGCTGATGACGACGCCGTAGCGTCTGATAGCCCTTCTCGCCCCGGGCTTTGGTTTTCTTGATCGTGAGCAGGCTGTCAGGTGGCGCGCAGAATGCAACGAAACCCAATATGACCCGTGGACGTATCGATCGGTTCGGCCTGACGCGCGGCGGGTCGGTATCGCAGACAATAATTGGGTGCACAGAGATGCGATCCCCCCTTGACAATGCGCCGTGTCGTCCGCGGATCAACCTCACCCGCGGAACAACAAGCGTGCTTGACTGCGGCATGCGAGGTAACGGGACTGTCCGTCCATTCCCAGACATTGCCGATCATGTCGAAGAGACCATAACCGTTGGCTGGAAAGGCGGCTACCGGCGATGTGCGCTCAAACCCGTCTTCCGCCAGATTTTCCCAAGGGAAACGACCTTGCCAGGTATTGGCCATGATACGCCCGTCCGGCATCGGTTCGTCGCCCCAGGCGTAGGGCGCGCCATCCAGGCCGCCACGTGCGGCGAACTCCCACTCCGCTTCGGTCGGGAGTGTCTTACCAGCCCAGGCAGCATAAGCCCGGGCGTCATCGTATCCGACATGCACCACGGGATGGTCCATGCGGTCTGAAATATCGGCGTCCGGCCCTTCCGGATGCCGCCAGTTGGCCGACGGCACATAGGCCCACCACATCCGGTAATCGCCCAGCGGAACCGGCCCCGGCGGCTTGAGGAAGACGGACGAGCCAGGCACCAGAAGCGAGGGGTCGGCTTCGGGATAAAGCGCCGGATCGGGTTGCCGCTCCGCCAGCGTCACGTAGCCGGTGGCGTCGACGAAACGGGCAAAGGCGCGATTGGTGACAAGGTAACGGTCGATCCAGAAGCCACCGAGGCTCTCGCGATGAACCGGGCGCTCCTCGCGATAGAACCGGTCGGAACCCATCAGAAAGTCGCCACCGGCGATCCAGCTCATGTCCCGGGTTGGAAGGGGGCAGTGCCCCCCTCCTTGATCGGTGCGCGGTATCACCGTCCCGCCTGCCTGGGAACGAAATCCAGCGGCGAGCCAGGCGGGATCAGTTCTTCCTGCTTCGTGCTGTCCTCGAACGCGCGCACGATGCGGTGGGCGTGCTGCATTACCCACCAGCGGACATATCGCTGGTTCACGGCCTCCCGCTCCTTCGGGTCTTCCTGAAGGTGGGTGATGCGGGCAAAACCAAGCGGCAATTCCGGATCGTGGAAGTGCTGCTGGCGCTTGAAGTTAATCTTGAAGTCCTTCCACTTCACGGCGTGCAATTCGTCCTTCAACCAGACAATGCAGGATTCGCGGTTGGAAGCCTGCTGCTCGCCCAGGAAGAAGGCACTCTGGTCGACACCGTCGATCAGGCGATCGTTCGGTGTGCTGCATCCGGCGAAGTTCAGCAGCGTGGTGAACATGTCGGTGACATGCACCATCTCATTGCTTTCGACGCCAGCGTGGATTTTTCCGGGCCAACGGATCAGTAGCGGCGTGCGGATGCCCCCCTCCGCGGAGCTGAAATAAGACCCGTCGAAGAATCCGCCGGTGCCGCGGCCGGCCAGATGATCCTCGGCGCCGTTGTCGCCGCACATCACGACGATGGTATTGTCGCGGATGCCCAGCTCATCCAGCTTGTCGAGCAGAACGCCGAAGTCATGGTCGAGCATCAGCAGGCAGTCGCCCCAATCGCCGTTCGTGCTCTTGCCCTTGAACTCGTCACGCGGAAGCATCGGGAAATGCATCAGCGAGTGATTGAAGTAGCAGTAGAACGGCTTGCCGGCCCGGGTGGACTTCTCCATGAACGCCAACGCCCGGTGCTGGTATTCCAGGTCACAGGTCTTCTTGGTTTCCATGGTCAACTGCTGGTCTGGCAGCGGCCAGGCACCCTTGCCTTTCACGCCTTCATGCATGTGCGAATAGCCGTCGCGTTCCGGTACGTAGTGGGGATCCTCCAGCCACATGCATTCGTCGTAGGTACGGAGCGGGCCGTACCACTCGTCGAAGCCATGATCGGTCGGGAACCGGCCGGCCTCGGCGCCGATATGCCACTTGCCATAGATCGCCGAGGCGTACCCGGCCTCCGACAGGATCTCGGCGATGGTGCGTTCCCATGTGACGATGCCGCCGCCGTTGCCGCCGAGGGCTATCGTATGGTTCCCGGAACGGATCGGGAAGCGCCCGGTCATCAGCGCCGATCGGGTGGGGGTGCATTGGGGCTCGACGACATAGTGCGTCAGCTTGGTGCCTTCCCTGGCGAACTGATCCATCCGCCTGGTGTCGGCGCCACGCAGGATGCCTCCGCCGTAGCAGCCAAGCTCACCCATGCCCAGGTTATCGACGTGGAAGAACAGAATATTGGGTTTAGAGGTCGTCACCGGCTTTACTCCGTTATGACTTGTGTTGGATATGTCGCGAACCGGGAATGACTATCCCGGCCTTCGCTACAGAAGCTGGCCTACGCCCTGCGGGCCTACGTCCATGCCGAAGCCGGTCAGACCACCCGACTTCAGTTCGGAGCCCATTGCCGCAATAGACTCCTCTCGGATCAATCCTTTCAATTTGTGTACGAGCTCCATGAAACCGGGGGTTTCAGTCATGGCGGCCATCCGGGGCCGGGGAAGAGGCACGCGAACCTCCGCCTTGATCCGCCCCGGTCTTGCCGTCATCACGTAGATGCGGTCCGACAGGAAGACCGCCTCTTCGATATCGTGCGTAACAAACAGCACCGAGATCCGGAACTGCTGCCACATATTCGTCAGTATTTCCTGCATCACTGTCCGGGTTTGCGTATCCAGCGCCCCGAACGGCTCATCCATCAGCAGGACCTGCGGGCTGGTGGCCAGCGCTCGGACGATGCCGATGCGCTGCTTCATGCCGCCCGACAACTGGTCGGGATAGTGGTTCTCGAACGCCAGCAACCCCGCCAAGCCCAGCAACGTGCGGGCTGAGGATTCGCGTTTGCCGCGGGCAACGCCGCTCATTCTCAGGCCGAATTCGACGTTCTTTCGCACCGTCAGCCAGGGAAACAGCGAATATTGCTGGAACACTACGCCGCGTTCCGAACCAGGGCCGGTGATCGGCACGCCATCCAGCAGCGCCTGCCCGCTGGAAGCCTTCGCGAAACCCGCGACGATATTCAGCAGCGTGGACTTACCGCAGCCGGATGGCCCGATCAACGAAACGAATTCATTGGGCTGGACGGTGAGTGAAACGCTCTTGACAGCCTGCACAATGGAGCCGCGGGTGGCGAATTGGATGCTGACGCCCTGCACGTCGATGAATCCTTTGTCGCTCATTTCCTGCTCCCGGGTGCGAAGGCGAGCCACGGCATGGTCAGGCGGCCGATGAGGCGGATGGCGCCGCTGCACAGCAGCCCCAGCATCCCGATGGTGATCATGCCCAGCACGATCGCCGGGTAATTGACCAGCGAGTATGCTTCCCAGGTATAATATCCGACACCGAACTGACCCGAGATCATTTCGGCTGCGATCAATGATACCCAGGCGACACCCATGCCGATCGCCAGGCCGGTAAAGATTTGGGACAACGCGCCGGGCAGAATGACGTGCCAGAACAACCGCGGCTCACTCGCACCCAGGCATTGTGCTGCCCGCAGCAACACACCGTCCATGGCCTCGACCCCGTGGATTGTGTTCAGCAGGATCGGGAAAAAGGCGCCGATGAAGGTGATGAAGATGATGCTGGATTCGTTGCTGGGCCATAGCATGATCGACATCGGCACCCAGGCGATCGCTGGGATGGGGCGAAGGACCTCGACCGCGGGCATCACCAGTTCCCTGATCCGGCGGTAACGGCCGGTCAGCAGCCCCAACGGCACGCCGAGGATGATGGCGATCGCGAAGCCCAGCAGAATGCGTTCCAGGCTCATGCCGATATTGATCAGGAACTTGGTCGACCCGATGACTTCGCCGGCTTGGACGAAGACCTCATGGGGTGTCGGGATGTTCTGGAAGCGGATGAAGAGGTTGATGCGATATCTCGTGCCGAGATACCAGATGACGAAGAGGCAACCGATCGACAGGCACGCCGAAACCACGGTGATTACCCGGTCCGAACTGAACCAGAACGGAAGACGTAACGTTTTTTGGGCGGGGGCAGCAATCTCATCCAGCTTTTCCCGCTCGAAGTAGCGTATGATAGGTCCGTCGGTTGCCGGCATGGCCTCTGCGCTCATGATGCTGCCCTTCCCAGTCAGGGTGTGAAGCTCGCGACGTCCTTGATGGCCTCGGCGTAGGTGGCGAGCCTGCCCCCGTTCGCCTTCGCGTACGCCTCCGCATCTCGTTTCAACAGGAAGGGCGTGATATCGGGCTTTGCGCGGTCCTTGTCGTTCACGGCGAAAAAGGCCTGGTCGGCGAAAACCTTGATGCCGAGCTGGTGGTCCACGAGGTAGACGGCGTTCAATGTCTTGCCCGCGGCCTGGTATTGCCGGACGCCCAGCAGGGCGCATACGGGAGAGCTGAAGCTGATGATGTCGCCATCGCGGACCCAGACCTGGCCGGCCTGAGCGGGATTGGCGACAGGTGCTTTGCAGACCGGGTCCTGACCCTTCACGTCGTAGCCGGTCGTGGACTTGAGTTGTTTGTCATAGTCCAACTCTTCATCCTTGAAGGCCTGACGGACATACGTGTCATTGACCCATGCCTGGACGTCGAGCGGCTTGATCATGTTCAGATGTTGAAGCACTTGGTAATCAGCCGTCAGGGCTGTGACCCAGGCCGGCTTGATCGTCGGATCCAGCGTCATGATCCCATCCGGGCCCAGGTAGATGTAAGCGACTTCCTTGTTGATCTTCGTCCAGTCTTCAATTTTCTCCGCAGCGACCTGCGGATTGGAACGGAACCAGTTGTTCGCCTCCATCACCGCCTTGATATAGGCAACGACGACTTCCGGGTATTTGTCAGCGAAGTCCTTGCGTACGACCACACCATGCAGCGTCGGGACGCCTGTCTCCGCCCCATCGTAAATTTTTCTGGCAAAACCCCGAAACGGTAGAAGCTCCGGGAACGGCACGAAGTCGGCATGCGCGTCGATGCGCTTCTGTTGCAGGTTGGTGGTGCCGATTTCCGGCGATTGCGACACCAGATTCCAGAAATCCCCGGTCAGCCCGCGCATCTGCAGCGCGCGCAACAGCATCCCGTGGGCGGCCGACCCGAAGGGTACCGAGATGGTCTTGCCCTTCAGGTCGTCGAAGTCGTAAAGCGGTGTGTCCTTGTTCACGATGATGCCGTTGCCGCCGCCATGCGCATTATAGGCCAGGATGGCCACAAGCTCCGTCGCGTTTCCGGTTGCCTGTCCGGTGGCCCCGTCGACCAACAGTGGAAAGTCGCCCATCATGCCGATCTGGATGTTATTCGCCATCATCCCGTTGGTGATCGGCGGACCGGAGGTAAAGTTCTGCCAAGACAGCGAATACGTGACGTCTTTGTACTTGCCGGTCCTGGGCAGAAGTTTCGTAAACAAACCCAGTTGCTGGAGGACGATGCCGCCCGTGACGGTGTTGGTCGTCGTATTCTGGATCCCGATCCCGATATCGAGTGTTTTCGCGCCGGCGGATCCAGGGCCGCCGGTCAGCGCAAGCGCTGCGGACAACGCCGCCATGGCCAGTCGTTTACGCCGGAAAGCACTCATTCAGCCTCTCCCTGCAAAAGTCCTGCGATGTTGCCTAGAGTATTCCGCTGAGCCGTTGCCGGAACGCAGCACTGCGCTCGTCCAGGCCGACAAAGGTCACGACTGATCCAAGGTCGCGGTATTTGGTTTCAATCGCATCGAGCGCGGCGACGCTGGACACATCCCAGATCGGAGAATGCGTCAGGTCGATCGTGACATCGGCCGGATCGGCCGCATGGGTGAAATGTTCGTGCAGATCGTGGCTGCTGCCGAAGAACAGAGGACCATGCACGACGTAACGCACCGCGTCGCCATCACCCAGCAGCGTCCGATGGGCGATCGTGCCCTGCGAAGCTCGGCGGGCGAAGACGATGATGGCCAGCACGACGCCACAGAGAACACCCAGAGCGAGGTTGCCGGTCGCCACGGTGACGCCAACCGTCAACAGCATGATTGCGGTTTCCGACACCGGCAGCCGCTTCAGCGTCTCGGGCTTGATGCTGCCCCAGTTCACGGTGCGGATCGCGACGATCATCATCACGGCGGCCAATGCGACCATGGGAATTCGCGCCATCAGCCCGCCGAGGCCGGTCAACATGGCGAGCAGGGCCAGCGCGGCCACGGCTGTCGACAGGCGGGTGCGACCGCCGCCGATCTCCACGTTGACGATGCTCTGCCCGATCATGGCGCAGCCACCGATACCGCCCCAGCAACTGGCCAGGATGTTGGCGACGCCAAGCGCCCAACATTCTTGGCCCTTGTTGGAAGGCGTCCGCGTCAGGTCATCCACCAGCCTTGCCGTCAGCAGCGTTTCCAGCAGACCGACGAAAGCGACACTCAGCGCGGTGGGCCAGATGATCCGCAGCGTGTCGAGGTCGAGCGGCACGAGAAGCGGCGTCAGCCCCGGCAGTCCAGCCGCAGCCGGCGCGTCACCGCTGACATTCGGCACGTGAAGATGACCGAACGCAACGATCGCAGTGACGGCGACGATCGCGACCAGCGCGGCAGGGACGGCGGTCGTAAGGCGCGGCAGCAGCAGGGTGATCACGGCCGTGACGGCGAACAGGGCATAGACCACCGGATCGGTGCCGATAACGTGCGGCACCTGGGCGCAGAAGATCAGGATGCCCAGCGCGTTGACGAAGCCCAGCATGACGGATCTCGGGATGAAGCGCGTCATGCGTGCGAGTCCAGCAGCCCCGAACGCCACCTGGACAACACCGGCGAGAAGGACCGTCGGTAACACATAGGGTACACCGTGAGCCCGCACCATTGGGCCGATCACCAGCGCCACGGAACCCGCCGCGGCCGTTACCATGGCCGGACGTCCGCCGAGGACGGAGGTGACGAAGGCAAGGACGACAGAGGCGACGAGCGCGACTTTCGCATCGACACCGGACACGAATGAAAATGAGATGACTTCGGGAAGCAGTGCCAGCATCGTCACGACACCGGCAAGGCATTCCCGGACCAGGAGGCTGGGCGGCCAGGCCAGAGCCCATGACCGTGCGGCACTCGCAAGGCGCGGCAGCGCGACGGTGTCATCGGCGACTGTCATGCTGAACGGCCCCGTTGAGGGGGTGAGGAAGCCAGAGATCGGCGGTGCCGTTGATCGTCAGGGTCGATGGCTTGCATCATGGGATAACCCTAGCAGCGAGACATCATGACGTCACTATGAACAAATAACGAACAACGTAAGGAAGTGGATTATATTTGACCATGTTCGATCCGATTTCGTAAGATATATCGTCCGTGATAAAATATTGATTATATTTTATGCGTTATATGTGTATTATGACATCATTTTGGTCTATTTTTGTCCAATTAACCGGTACGACGGCGCACGATAGAATCTGGCTCTAGGCCTTACCGCCGGGCCAACCGAGTCACGAAGCTGATCTGATCACCCCGATAATACAGGCGTTCGTAATCCACCGCCGCCCTGTCAGCGCAATAAGACGTCCGTTCGATCAGGAAGATCGGGCTGCCAAGGGGAACGAGCAGCGCGACGGCCACGTCGGAATTGGCCGCCACCGCTTCAAGCCGATAATCGGCCTCGATCAACGGCAAATCATATTTTTGTTCAAGGAGGGTGAAGATAGGCTCGACCTCCAGGTCGTTGGCCATCACCTTTATCCCCACGTCGTGCGGAAGGTAGGTCTCGTCCAGGGAGATCGGCGTGCCGTCGGCCAGGCGGACGCGCCGAATGCGGACGACCGGCGTGCCTTTTTCCAGTTGCAGATGCCGCGCGACCGCCTCGGCAGCGGGTACCACACCCTGGTCGATCAACCGAGCGGTCGCTTGCTTGCCAAGCGCCTGCATGTCCTCGACAAAACCCGTCAAGCCACTCAGTTCCTGTGTCAGCTTGGGGCGGGAGACGAAGGTGCCGCGGCCGCGGCGGATCTCGATAAGCCCGCGCCGGGCGAGATTTTGCACCGCGGCACGAACCGTGGTGCGGCTGACCGAGAAGCGGGCGATCAGGCTGTCTTCGGGCGGAAGCTGGGTCCCCGGCCGGAGTCGCCCGCTTTCAATGTCGGCGGCAAGGATGCCCTCTAGCTGGGCATACAGCGGGACGCTGCTGGTTGTGTCGATTCGCATGACCGGCATAGTACGTGGCCGACATCATCATGTCATGACCAGACTACGTACAGTGGTTCTGTCGGCGCCTGGGCCTCCCACCGCGGAAACCGGTGCATTGGCCGCCGGGGTTTCGACCTTGCGCCCGGCATCGAAGTCCGCGGTGTCCATGTCAAGAGCCACCGGGTCGAAGAAGGCCGTGTCCTGCACTGTCTTGGACAGTTTCCGGCGGATGAAAAACGCAAGATCGGCGTTCATCATGATCTCGGGTGTTGGCTATGCTCACGTCAGCCCGATCGACCAGGAGCCGGCGCAGCTTCGTTTGCAAATGCTCACGTTTAACGTTGTTTAGCTGACAACCGACGCCATGCCTTCTATTGTGAGCGTCGACGAGTCAGTAGCATACTTCGCATCGTCAGCACGTCCTCACCGCGCTGATTCCGTATCTTGAACGACAGGACCAGTAGTCCCCGGTCGGGCTTCGACCGCGACGGCCGCACCTCGACGACTTCGGCGTCAGAATGAAGTGTGTCACCTGGACGGACCGGGCGCAGCCAGCGCAGTTCATCGAGACCGGGTGAACCCATTCCACACGCCCGGAAGACGCCAAGTTGCAAGAAGGCTCGGAAACCCAAGGCCAACGTCTGGATTCCGCTGGCGATGAGTCCACCGAAATGTGTTCCAGCTGCGGCCTCAACATCTAAATGAAACGGTTGCGGATCGTAGGCCAGGGCGAAATCGATGATCATACTTTCGGTGACGGTTATCCCCGGGCTGACAAACCGGTCGGAAATCTTAAAGTCATCAAGGAACATTTGGTCCATGATCATATTTCGCGTAACCCCGACTGCTGTCCGACCCGCGGCGGAGGGCATGCAACTTCGTCTTGTTCGCTGCCCTCGTATCGGTCGTCCCCCCGCGAAACGATCTTCGCGTGTACGGCACCGGATCGCTCGAGAGCCCGACCGACTCGGAAGCAGAGGTCTTCACGAAACGGCGGTGCAATAATCTGAACGCCCAGCGGCATTTTGCCCTCGCGTAAGACGGGTACTGTCAGGACCGGTAGGCCGGCTACCGAAATTGGTTGCGTGAACATCCCCATGTACGCCCGAGGACTTAAGTCGCGGCCGCCGAGATTCATGAACTCTGCCCAGATCGGTGTCGCAGCGCATGGCGACGCTGGAGCGAGGATGACATCAACGTCCTCAAAGATCCTCGCAACTTCATTGCAAAACCACCGTCGGAAGCGCTGGGCCTGCAGGTACCACGCCGCCGGACTGATTGCACCCGCTAGCAACCGATCTCTAGATGGAGGCTCAAAATCCATTGGTCGCGTACGCAAGCTGGCTAAGTGCACGGCAGCGCCCTCAACGGCGGTCATGACCACGTGTGCCGCGCGGGCACGTCCAGCTTCCGGGATCGTTACCGAACGAGCGGAGCCGAGGGCCTGAGCGACATGCGCCACCGCTGAGCGTGCATCGCCGTCCAAGTATTCGTCAAAATAATCGGCCGTCGCTACACGCACATTACCGACTTCGCACCGCCCAGGAGGCGGCGCATGCACGATCACAGGATGCGCCTGGTGGAGATCCTTACCAACTCCCACCATCGCCTGATAGGCAGCGGCCAGATCGTCTACGGTACGTGCAAACGGCCCAACGGTGTCAAAACTCGCAGCGAGTGGGAAACAGCCGTTGCGATTGAGCCTGCCGAACGTTGGCTTAAGCCCGAACACACCGCATAGGGCGGCAGGTAAACGGATCGAACCACCGGTGTCAGAGCCTAATGCAAGCGGCACCAAACCGGCGGCAACGGCAGCAGCCGAACCGCCTGATGAGCCACCCGCGATCTTGCTGATGTCATGCGGATTGCGTACGGCACCATAGTGCGCATTTTCTGACGTGAACCCGTACGCGTATTCCTCCATGTTTAAAGTGCCCAACAAGATCGCGCCAGCTTCGCGCATTCTTTCTACCGCAGCCGCGTCTCGCGCTGCTGGAGGCAACTCAGCATTGATACTGGACCCAGCCAGGGTTCGCACGCCGTGCACGTCGAATGAATTTTTCACCGCATAGGGAACGCCACAAAGCGGACCGAGTACGCCATTCCCGGCAACGGCGGCATCAACAGCCTTGGCATCCGCCATGCCTATGTCATCAGTAACATGGGTGAAGCAATTGAATCTGGAATTCTGGCGCCGGATATGCTGCAGAAATATCTGAGCGACTTCAGTCGCGGAAATCCGCTTCTTGCGAACCGCATCTGAAATCGCCAGGGCATCGGCATCCAGCAGACTCATGGGACGATAACCTGGGCGCTGTCAGCATCAGCAGAGAGTGGAAAATCCATAATTTCCGCCGCGGCGTTCGCAAGACGGTCGAAGGCCAACATGACGCCCGTGCGTATATCGAGCGGGATAGTGAGGTCTACGGCACGGGCCATCCGGTCAATTACATCCTCAGAACTTAGGTCTGTCTGCTGCGCGTTCATCACGTCACCCGCCAATTGTTCGCCTAAAGCTGCAATCGCAATCGGGCGAATACAATGCGGAAAACTGCTATCGCTGTTGGCATTTTTGCGGACATGGAGACGCTCTATGAATTGACCCCCACCCTTGGCACTGCTTTGCCGATGACCAAAGGGGGCGTTCAGTCGTCTTTTACTTCAAGCATTCCTCGCAGTCGTGCCCGTTATAGCTACTGGGATAATCAGCTGGTCGTGGAGGTCAGGCCGCCGTCAACTATCAGTTCCGTGCCCGTGATGTACTTCGCCTCGTCTGAAGCCAGGAACAACGCAGCATGCGCGACGTCCCACGCATCGCCCGTACGCCCCAGCGGCACTTGTTGATTTCGATTGGTTACGAACTGATCGAACTGGCGATCTGCGTACTTCTCGGCGAGGCGGCGAACAAGCGGCGTGAATATCAAGCCGGGGACTACGCAATTCAACCGGATGCTACGTTTCGCGTAGATGACAGCTGTCGTCTTCGTAAATTGCATCATCGCAGCCTTGCCCGCGCTGTAAGCCACCTGCGGCTTGCCTATGTAGCGAAGGCCGGCGACAGATGAAATATTGACAATTGCACCGCCGCCCTGGTGTTCCATAACCGGCAGCACCTCCTTGCAGGTTAAGAACACGCTCTCGAGGTTCAATGCCATCTGCGCATCCCATGTGTCCTCCTCGAGTTCGGCCGGTCCGCCTGGTTCGGAACGGCCGACATTATTGACAAGGACATCGACGCGACCGAACCGATCGACACAATCCTTGATAAGGCTCTTGACGGCAGCTCCATCGGTAACATCGCACGAAACTGCCACAGATGTGTTGCGCTCTTGTTCAATAAGTGAGTGCGTCTCTTCGGCGGCCTGAACGTTGATATCCACGCCCATTACCTTGGTACCCTGTCGCGCGAACAGGACGGCAATGGCTTTGCCGTTCCCCCATCCGGCTCCTATAGACCCGCTCCCGGTCACCAGGACTACCTTGCCTCCAAGACTCAACATTCTTGTGTTCCTAATTGTATGCAGCGAGATCGGAAGGTCCGACCGCGTCATGGGTCTGGATCTGCAGCGCCTCAAGAAATCGAGACACCATGTTATAGGCGGCCACCGTCGCGGCCAGTTCGACAATGGAGCGCTCGTCGAAGTGCGCCCGAACGTCCGCAAACACAGGTTCGGGGACACGGACCTTCCGGGTCATTGCATCCGTGAAAGCAAGAACCGCGCGCTGCTTCAAATCGAACACGTCAGAACTGCTCCACGTGGGCAATTCATCAAGCTGGGCCTCGCTCAGCCCTTCAGCCCGAGCAATGGGCGAATGCTGATCAGCTTCATAAGGAGCTCCGTTTAGGAGCGCGACCCGCATTATGACCAGTTCACGCAGGGCTCCTGGCAAACTGCACTCGTGACGGATGGCCGTCAGATAGCGTAACCACCCGGCCGCCACCGGTGGGCTATGCAACAACATGCGGTATAGATGCAGAACATCACCGCGTTGCGCTGCGATCTCGCTCGCAAGTGCTCTCGTTTCGTGGCGATTGATGTTGGCATAGGGGATGCGCGCCATCGTCTAGAGATCCTTGCCGGCTGTCATGGTACTCAGTACGAACCGCTCAGAACGACCTCATTTTCGGAAGTCACTCGATCAATACCACCAAAAAGAGTGAACATTCGCGATCGCCAGAGTGCGATGGCAGAGTCCGGCCTGAGCACATCTTTCGAATTGCACACGTGAGCCTGCAGAAAAACCGAGAACACGATGTAATCCGCGTAAGTGGGAGACGGACCGCCGACGAAGTCCTGTTCGCCGAGAAGTCGTTCAAATGGTAGACAGGCTGCTTCGAACGCCTTCTGATAACAGCTTCTTTTTCTGCGGACTTGCTCTATTGTCATACCGAACTCCGCCTCACGAGACCGAACGAAATAGTCTCGATCTTCCGGACAGAGACATTGAATGAATTCCGCAAAGATCATCATGCGAAGAGGAAGATGAAACGTCGTATCCGCCCAATGACTCAAGAATCGTGTAGTGGCGCGGCTGGCTGATCCGCCGAATAGTGCAGGTCGATCGGGAAAGCGATCCTCGAGGTAGATCGCGATATTCCAAGAATCGCATACAACCACGCCGTCATGGACGAGAACCGGGACAAGCCTCTGTCCGCTCAGCCTCTCAATCATGTCGACTTCGGAAAACCGGGTCGGCCGATATGCAACACGGACTTGCTTGTGCGCCAGTGCATATCGGATGCGCCACGAAAACGGGCTGGGTCGACGCCCTTCATGGCCAACTCGTTCACATACCGTAAGATCCATCGTCGTTGCCTCCAGATCATCTTTGTGATTTTGGTCGGGAGCACTCCCGCACGAAAGGCTCAGTGCTTAGTTAGATACCTGGCTCATGGCGGACTGGGGCCATCGCTGTGCGGTTCACCAAGAGCTTGAAGACATCCGGCTGGCTGTAGTGCCCAACCGGATCAAAGTCATACTGAGCCTTCGGAATCTCCCCAAGGTCGATCTCGGCAGTTGAAATCCCTTCCTTGTCCCAGAGAGGACCGGCAAACAGCTTCCCGAAGGGACTGACGATGTAGGCCCCGCCGCAACAGACTATTATGGCCTCCGGATCATCGGGCAAAGATACCTGGCCCCGGACTTTCTCCTACGTTTTTGCGGTACCAAAGTTAACCGGAGCTGCCTGCACGCACGCCGCTATGAACGGCGCGAGCACGGACCCTGCTGAGAGCTTGTCGTCATGGAAAGGCGGCTGGGAGTGCATCTTACTTACCTCCCGACTATGGAGGAGTAGATACGAACAGTGTTCGTTGCGTCGGGTCGCTGCGGTATAGCGCCCCCCCGTGCACACGCCGGCCGCTCCGACATCGTCTTCATCCATCTTGAGAGATGATCCAGTCCGGCAATGTCGATGCCAGGCCAATCATAGCGCCGGATCCAGGGCCAGGTTGCGATATCAGCGATTGAAAAGTCGCCGCAGAGATATTCGCGATCCGCGAGCTTGTTGTTGAGAATCTCGTATAGACGACGTGCCTCGTTCACAAAGCGGCTTATGACCGACGGGATTTTTTCCGGAAAATAATGTACGAATGCGTGTGCTTGACCTTGAATAGGCCCTACGCCGGCCATCTGAAACATCAGCCACTGTATGACGTCCGAACGTCTCCGAGCATCTGTAGGCAGCAAACGCCCGGTTTTCTCGGCGAGATAGATAAGGATCGCCCCAGATTCGAAAACCGCAAACCTATCGGCGCCAGTGTTGTCTACGATGGCTGGGATCCGACCGTTAGGATTTATCCGAAGATACCAATCTTCTTTCTGCTGGCGCTTTTCCAAATCGAGGACATGTAGCCGATATTGCAAGCTCAGTTCCTCAAGAGCGATCGCGACTTTGTACCCGTTGGGTGTCGGACTTGTATAAAAATCAATCATATCTGGCACTCCGTTCATTTCGAACTCGACATACCTAAAGGTAGGTTGCGCGATGCTTGAGTGGAAGTCTGTAAAAATGCCGTCCTCGAAAGCAAAAATGCGATGAACGACTCTGATGCGACATGATCCGCCTGCAAATGCAGCCAGATCCTTCTGGCTCCGCTTGGGCGCTCAGCTTCCGTCATCGACCATATATCGCCAGATTCAGGCTACCGGATGTCGGCAATCGCTAACACGTTCCTTGCCACGAGCCCGTACAGCCGTCGCGAACGTTTGCGGGCACAAACTCGTAACCGAGCCTGACGAGTCCATTTTTCTCATTGATTATAGCCCTATGCTGTGCAAAAATGCCCGATCTAATCGTTGTTTTCTAACTTGAGCTGCAAAAATGCGGGTCTCGGAGTGGAGTGATCTGAAAGTTGTGCTGGCGGTGGCGCGGGCTAAAACACTGCGCGCATCAGCTCAGTCGCTACATGTGGATCAATCGACTGTAAGCCGCCGTCTGGCGGCTCTCGAAGAGGCCCTCGGCGTCAGGTTGTTTGAGCGGCTTGAAGGAGCAATTACGCCTACTCAAGCCGGTGAAATCGTCATCGAAGCGGCGGAACAAATAGAAACTCAAATTCTCTCGATTCAAGAACGTGTAGGCAATCAGGATGCTGCAACCGCCGGCACTGTTCGCGTGACGACTGTCACGACCATCGCCAATCATGTTCTTGTTCCGGCCATGCCGATGCTAAGAAGCCAACACCCAGCGCTCTGCCTGGAGCTCATTTTTGACAATTCGAACCTGAGCATCACGCGTCGGGAAGCGGACCTCGCCGTGCGCTTCCCGAGACCCTCCAAAGACGACGAGATGCTCTGCAAGCGAATTGGCGAAATCGAATACTCAGCTTTCCACGTGGCTGGGACGAATGTCGAAGAGCTTCCTTGGCTGACGTACGAGGATTCGCACACAGATGTTCCTCAAGCACGATGGATAGCGTCCAATAACCGTGCAACCAATCCGATACCTTTACTCGTCAACGATGGTGAGGCCATTTTATATGCCGTTCGCAACGGCTTGGGAAAATCGTTGCTCCCCACCTTTATGCAAAGCCGTTTTAAAGAACTCCAAATTGTACCAAACTACCGAACCGTCCTGACCAGAGAAGTCTGGCTGATTGTTCACCCTCGGATCCGCCAGTTGGCGCGGGTTCAAGCTGTGATGTCCTGGATCACTTCCGCGCTTTCGTTGGTCTCCCGAACAAAGCGCTCAGTTGCAGAGAAACCGTAGACGTGGGGCACGCCCGCGCCGACCAGGTGGTTGCGATAGTCAATCGACAATTCGCTTGCGGAAAGCCGCATTCCAGAGACCACTGGGTACAACCGTCAAAGCCGCTCGGCGAGCCATGGGAAGCGCGCCCAATGGCCGGCCTGGAAGGCACGGATCTCCTCCACGACCGCGAGCGTGAGCCCGATGTCGTCCAGCCCGTTGATCAGCTGATGCTTGCGTTCGGTATCCATCTCGAAGCCGTAGCGTGGGCCGTTGCCGATCGCGACTGTCTGCGATGGCAGGTCGACGGTGATTGCGGTCGCGCTATCGGCTTGCACCGCGTCGAACAGCACGTCCATCACCGCTTCCGGCAGCCGCACGGGCAGCAGGCCGCTTTTCAAGCTGTTCTGATAAAAGATATCGCCGAAGCTCGGCGCGATCACGACGCGCAGCCCATATTGCTGGATCGCCCAGACAGCGTGCTCGCGGGAGGAGCCGCAGCCGAAATTCTCACGCGCGAGCAGGATCGTCGCCGCGTGGTGCCGCGGCAGGTTCAGCACGAAATCCAGGTTGAGCGGACGCCCGTCCGCCGGTGTGCCAGGCACCGCGCGATCGAGGAAGCGCCAGCCATCGAACAGATGCGCCTCGAAGCCGGAGCGGCTGATCGAGGTGAGGAAGCGCGCCGGGATGATCGCATCGGTATCGACATGGGCGCGATCGAGCGGCACGGCGGTGCCGGCATGCTCCACAAAAGGGGTCATCGCGCGTCCTCCAATGTCCAGTCGCGCACATCGACGAAGCGCCCGGCGATGGCTGCGGCCGCCGCCATCGCCGGGCTGACCAGATGCGTCCGCCCGCCACTGCCCTGGCGCCCCTCGAAATTACGGTTGGAGGTGGAAGCACAGCGCTCCCCGGGCGAGAGGCGATCGTCGTTCATCGCCATGCACATCGAACAGCCGGAATCGCGCCACTCGAAGCCGGCGGCCAGGAAATCCCGGTCCAACCCTTCCCGCTCAGCCTGCAGCTTCACCTGTGTCGAGCCCGGCACCACCATCGCAAGCCGCACGCTCGCGGCCTTGCGGCGCCCTCGCACCACGGCGGCGGCGGCGCGCAGATCCTCGATGCGCGAATTGGTGCAGGAGCCGATGAAGACCTTGTCGAGCGCGATCTCGGTAACCGGCGTATGCGGCGTGAGCCCCATATAGCGCAGCGCGCGCCACTGGCTCTCTCGCCGCCCGGCATCGGTCTCCGCATCCGGATCAGGCACGCGGCCATCGACGGCCACGACCATCCCGGGTGACGTACCCCAACTCACCTGCGGCACGATGGCGGCGGCATCAAGGCTGATGACACGGTCGAACTCAGCACCCGGGTCGGAAACTAGGCCGCGCCAATAGGCCTCGGCCTGGGTCCAGGCGGCGCCGGAGGGCGCGTAGGGGCGGCTACGGACATAGTCGATGGTGGTATCGTCGACGGCGATCAGCCCGGCGCGGGCGCCAGCCTCGATCGACATGTTGCAGATCGTCATGCGCCCTTCCATCGACAGGCCACGGATCGCCGACCCGGCGTATTCGATCGCGTGGCCGGTCGCGCCGCCAGTGCCGATGCGGCCGATCAGCGAGAGGATCACATCCTTCGCCGTCACCCCGGCACCCAGCGTGCCGTCGATCCGCACCAGCATGGTCTTCATCGGTCGCGTGCGCAGGGTCTGCGTCGCGAGCACATGCTCGACCTCGGAGGTGCCGATCCCGAAGGCGAGGCAAGCAAAGGCACCATGGGTGGAGGTATGCGAGTCGCCGCAAACCAGCGTGATGCCGGGGAGCGTGGCGCCGAGTTCGGGGCCCACGACATGCTCGATCCCCTGGCGGGCATCGTCAGGGCCAAGGAAGGTGATGTCGTATTGCGCCGCATTGCCGGCGAGCGCCGCCACCTGGGCGCGCGAGAGCGGATCGGCGATGCCGGCGGCACGATTGGCCGTAGGCACGTTATGATCGGCGATGGCCAGACACGCACCGGAATTCCATGGCGCGCGGCCGGCGTCGCGCAACCCGTCGAACGCCTGCGGGCTCGATACCTCGTTGAGCAGATGGCGGTCGATGTAGAGCAGGCAGGAGCCATCCGGCGCGCCAGCGAAGGCGTGGGTGTCCCATATCTTTTGATACAATGTCTTCATGGTGTGAGGTTACGCGCGCCCTCCGCGGCGGCGGCTTCGCAATCCGCGATGCCCCCCTTCGCCTGTGCCGTGGTCGTCCTGCTGGATGTGCCGGGATAGGGTCGCGCTTCCTTGCGCATGAGGCGAACATGACCGACACGATCCGGTTCGACGGGCGAATCCTATTCCTCACCAGCGACCCAGACCTGATGCGGGCGCAACTGGCGGGGCGCGATATCGGGCTGCGCAACGCCCAGCCCCTGCGCGACGACGTGTCGACCGACGAGATCACGCCGGTGACCACCATGTTGAGCTACGACGAGCGGCTGGGACGCTTCCCCTATGTAGGGTTTCAGGCCAGCGGCGAGCGCCCGGTCGGGCCCGGCGCGATCCAGGCGGGCGGCTTCAGCGTCACGGCCGCGGGCAAACGCTACGGCAAGGG
>NZ_LMUJ01000015.1:41857-63819 GCF_009765975.1 Acidisphaera sp. S103
AATATCGGCCTGCTGACGAGCACCGACTTCTCGCTGATCGACCGCATCCGCGCAGGCGAGGCCATCCCGATCGAGGCTTTTCAGGAAGGGCGTGACTCCATCACCCGGCAGATCATTGCGGCGGGCGGGCTGATGGCGTTCAGCCGCACGCGATCCTGGCCGAAGCCAGAGCCTGTAGCCGAAGCGCCGGCGCCGCGCACGTTGGTGGAGAAGATCCTCGCCCGCCATCTGCACCCCGAGACCGCATCCCTGCGGCCGGGCACGGGCGTGTTTGTCGCGGCGGACTGGCGCTTCAGCCATGACTATTTCACCGGCATGGCCGCACATGCGATGCGGAAAGGCTTTGGTGAGGACGTGGCGCCGCATCGGCCGGATCGCATCGTCGCCTTCAACGATCATCTGGTGCTGGCGCCGCAGAGCCTGCCGCATCGCCGCGACGGACTGCTGCCCGGCATTCGCGATCTGGTCGCGGCGCATGAGGATTTCGTCGCGCGCTATCCGGTACTGGTACATGGCGCCCTACCCGATGGCAGCGGCGCGGAGGGGATCTGCCATGTGATGATGGCGGAACGCTATGTGCTGCCGGGTCAGATCGTGGTCGGCACCGATTCGCATACCCCGCATTCGGGTGCGCTCGGCTGCCTCGCGTTCGGCGCCGGTGCCACCGACATCGCCCACTCCTGGGTGACCGGCTATATCCGCTGCGCGATCCCGGAGACGCTGCGTATCGATATCGATGGCGACCTGCAACCTGGCGTGACGGCGAAAGACATCGTGCTGCATCTGCTGCGCCTGCCGGAGATGCGGCAAGGTGGCGGCATTGGCGCGGTGTTCGAATTCGCCGGCGGCACGGTGCGGGCACTCTCGATCGACGAACGCGCGACACTGACCAACATGACTGCGGAGCTCGGCGGCTTCACCGGTATCGTGGCGCCCGACGAGAAGACGCTGGCGTTCCTGCGTGAGCGGCGAGGCATCGACTTCGCGCTGGAACCCTGGATGGCGAGCGACCCGGGCGCCCGGTATCGCCATCGCGTCTCGATCGACGCCGGCAGCATCTCTCCCCTGGTCGCGCGGCCCGGCGATCCTGGCAATGGGATCGAGATTGACGCGCTGGAGCAGACGGTTGCGGTGGATATCGCCTATGGCGGTTCCTGCACCGCAGGCAAGCGGGACGATTTCGATGGCTATCATGCGGTGCTGCGGTGGGGGCTGGAGCACGGCATGCGGGTCCCCGCGGGGGTACGGCTCTATCTGCAGTTCGGCACGCTGGATGTTCGGCGCTATTGTGAGGAGCGCGGCTATCTGGAGGTGTTCGCCCGCGCGGGCGTCGATATGGTGATGCCCGGCTGCGGCGCGTGCGCCAATTGCGGCCCGGGCCAATCCACCGAGGCGGGACAGGTGACGATCAGCGCCATCAACCGTAATTTTCCTGGCCGTTCGGGGCCGGGACAGGTTTGGCTCGCCAATCCCTACACCGTGGCGGCGAGCGCGCTCTCCGGGCGGATTATCGGCTTCGCGGCGTTGCAACAGATGTGCGAGGCACCTGCCGGGTGATAGTGTCCCTCGCGAAAGGGACATCGATCGCATGCAGCTCACCGGCCGCTCCTTCGCCCGCCGGCTGGACGTCACATCGTTGCAGTTGTTCGTCTCGGTCTGCGAACTCGGGTCGATCGGCCGCGCCGCGGAGCGGGAGAATATCGCCGTCTCCGCCGCCAGCAAGCGCCTGTCCGATCTGGAGGCGGTGTTGGAGACCACCCTGCTTTACCGCCACACCCGCGGCGTGGACCTGACCCCGGCTGGCGAGAGCCTGCTGTATCACGCCCGAGCCGTACTGGCAGGGTTTCAACGCATGCAGGCGGATCTGTCGGAATATACGAGCGGCGTGCGCGGTCATGTGCGGATGCATGCGGTGATTTCCGCCATCATCCAGTTCCTGCCCGAGGATTTGGGTGCCTTCGCGCGTGCGCATCCGATGGTCAAGATCGACCTTGAGGAGCATCTGAGTGCCGATGTGCTTCGCGCGGTGCGCGAGGGCACGACCGAGCTTGGCATCTGCAACGCCGCTGTGCTCGGCCCTGGCCATTCGCTGGAAACGCGCCCCTATCGGGAGGATCAGTTGGCGCTGGTGGTGCCGCTCGGGCACGCGCTCGCGGACCGGGCGGCGTTGCCGTTCGCCGAGGCGCTGGCATTCGACCATGTCGGGCTGCATTCCAACAGTTCGATCCATCTGGCCATGCAGCAAGCGGCGGCGGCGCGCGGCGAGGCGGTGCGGCTGCGGATCCAGGTCACTGGGCTTGATGCGATGTGCCGGATGATCGTCAACGGCATGGGCATCGGCGTGATGCCGCGCCGGGCCTTCGAGCTCATGCAGATGCGGGACGCGCTGGTGGCTATCGATCTGCTGGAGGATTGGGCGACCCGGCGGATCAGCTTGGTGGCGCGCGATTTCGACGCGCTGCCGATGCCCTCGCGCAAGCTCGCGGAGCATCTGACCGGGCCGCTTCCGCATCCTATGGACAAGCAGTTCTGACAGCGGCCTCGAGGACGGCGACACGTGTCGCCCCTGGTGTTCAGCAGCTTGACCGAAACGCATGCCGTGTCCCGTTGCCGGACGCCCGAATTAATGGCTATCCTACCTCAAACGCCGACAGATGACCGGCTCGTCAAGGGTTTTTGCCGAGCGGCACGGGCAAAAGCCGCGGCGTAGGTTTGGTGCTCCGATCCACGGTCGTCTGCGATATCATTGGCTGCTTGAAGGTGATCCGTCCGATGCAATACACGATTACGGTCAACGGCGTGCCACACAGCGTCGACATCGATGGCGAAACCCCGGTCCTGTGGGTTCTGCGCGACACGTTGGACCTGAAGGGCACCAAGTTTGGCTGCGGAGCGGCGCAGTGCGGTGCCTGCACGGTTCACTTGAACGGCCTTCCCATCCGTTCCTGCCAGATGCCCATTGCCGCGGTTGGCGATGCCGCGATCACGACCATCGAGGCGATTGGCCAGACCAAGGTCGGGCAGCATGTCCAAGCCGCCTGGATCGACCTCGATGTGCCGCAATGCGGATACTGTCAGGCTGGCCAGATCATGTCGGCCACGGCACTCCTGACGCGCGTCCCGGCACCCACCGACCACGACATCAATGAAGC
The DNA here is from genome assembly GCF_009765975.1 of Acidisphaera sp. S103. Classification (GTDB taxonomy): domain Bacteria; phylum Pseudomonadota; class Alphaproteobacteria; order Acetobacterales; family Acetobacteraceae; genus Rhodopila. The sequence goes on from NZ_LMUJ01000015.1 coordinate 45,010, forward strand.
GATGAGCGGCAATGTCTGCCGCTGCGCCACCTACACGCGCATTCGCGCCGCGATCAAACGGGCCGCCGAAGCGGGGAGGGCCTGATCATGTTGAACCGGCGAAACTTCCTCAGGGCCAGCCTCGCCGTCGGCGGCGGCATGCTGCTGTCGGCCAGAATCCCACTCGGCGCGTATGCGGCAACACTGGGTAAAGCCAGTCCCGACGCGGTTTCTCTCAACGCCTATGTCCGCATCGCGCCGGATGGAAAGATCACGATCACCGCGAAGAACCCCGAATGCGGCCAGGGCATCAAGATCATGCTGCCGATGCTGATCGCCGAGGAGTTGGATGTCGCCTGGGCGGATGTGCAGATCGAGCAGGCTGATCTCGATCCACGCTACCCGGCGCAGATTGCCGGTGGCAGCCAGGCGACTCCGGTGAACTGGTTGCCGCTGCGTCAGGTGGGTGCCGCTGGCCGGCAGATGCTGATCGCGGCGGCGGCGGCGGAATGGAATGCGCCGGCGACGGACTGCACGACATCGCCGGGTCAGGTGCTGCACGCAGCCAGCGGACGCAGCCTGTCCTATGGGGAACTTGCCACCAAGGCGGCAACGCTGCCGGTCCCTAACCTGAAGACCGTCCCGCTGAAGGACCCGAAGACGTTCAACATCATCGGGAAGCCGACCCGCAACATCGAGGTGCCGCGGATTGTCACCGGCCAGCCCATGTTCGGCATCGATGTGAGCGTTCCCGGCATGCTGTATGCCGTGTTCCAGAAATGCGATGTGCATGGCGGCAAGCTGATCGGTTCGAATGTCGCGGCGATCCGGACGCTGCCGGGTGTGAGGGCGGCGTTCGAGGTGAAGGGCGGCAAAGACCTGCATGGGCTGCTGGATGGCGTGGCCGTTGTCGCCGATAGCTGGTGGCAGGCGAACCGGGCACGTCAGCAACTGGAGATCACCTGGGACGAAGGCGATATCGCCGGTCAGAGCAGTTCGGATTTCGCCGCGACCGCAAACCGGATGGCCGCGGGCAATCCCGAGATCATCCTGCGCAGGGACGGCGACGTGAATGCCGGGTTCGGCAAAGCGACCCATGTGCTGGAAGCAGCCTATCACTATCCGTTTCTGTCGCATATTGACCTGGAGCCGCAGAACTGCACCGCGTCATTCGCCGATGGCAAGGTCGAGATCTGGGCGCCGACCCAGAATCCCGCGCCGGGCTCCAAACTTGTCGCCGCCACGCTTGGCATTCGGGAATCGGCGATCAAGGTGCACATGGTACGAGCCGGCGGTGGTTTCGGACGGCGGTTGAGCAACGACTATATGGTGGAGGCTGCCTGGATTTCGAAAGTGGCCGGTGCGCCCGTCAAGCTGTTGTGGACCCGCGAAGACGACATGCGGCACGATTTTTACCGCCCGGCGGGCTACCACTTCTTCAAGGGGGGCTTGGACGCGGATGGCAACCTGGTTGCGCTGTCCGACCATTTCGTCACCTTCAGCCTCGACGGTGCCGTCGCCAACTCCGCCGATATGGGCCCCGCGGAATATCCGGCGAGGATGATTGAGAATCTCGAGTTCGGCGCGTCACTGATCCCGTTGCGTGCGCCGACAGGCCCGATGCGGGCGCCGCGGTCCAACGGGCTGGGATTTGCCTTCCAGTCGTTCCTCGACGAATTGGCGCATGCGGCGGGCAAGGATCCGGTGGCGTTCGCCCTGAACATCCTGGGCAAACCACGGCTGCTGCCAGACCCACCGGGCCCACGCGCCGGCCCGGGTTTTGATACCGGACGCATGGCCGGCGTGATCAAGCTGGTCGCGGAAAAATCCGGATGGGGCAAGGAGAAGCTGCCGAGTGGCACTGGCATGGGCCTAGCGTACTACTTCAGCCACCTCGGCTACTTCGCCGAGGTCGTCAAGGCGACCGTGAGCGGTGCAGGAGCGATCACGGTCGATAAAGTCTGGGTCGCGGGTGACATCGGCAGCCAGATCATCAACCCGCTGAACGCGGAAAACCAGGCGCAGGGTGCGGCATTGGACGGGATCGGCGCGGCATTGGGCCAGGCTGTGCTGATAGACGGCGGCAAAGTGGTGCAGGGCAACTTCGATACCGTGCTGCCGCTGCGCATGCGCCAGGCACCTCCCGTGGAGGTGCATTTTCTGGTAACCGACCATCCGCCCACTGGCCTGGGAGAACCGGCCCTGCCGCCTGCATTGCCCGCGCTGGCGAATGCCATCTTCGCTGCCACCGGCAAACGCATTCGCAGTTTGCCGCTGAAGGATCACGATCTTTCGACGACAGCCTGAGCGCGACCGTAATGATACGAATGCGCTCGATTGCTGCATTGCTGGCAAGTGTCGTGCTGGCGTTGCCAGCGCTTGCTCAGCCGAACCCGCCTTCCACCGCGCGCGGCGAGTATTTGGCGCGTGCGGCAGATTGCGTCGCCTGCCACTCCGTCCCGGGCGGCAGGGCGTTTGCCGGCGGGCTGAAAATGGGAACCCCTGTCGGCACCATCACAACGACCAACATTACGCCGGATGTGGAAACCGGAATCGGCACCTACACGCTCAAGGACTTCGACCGTGCGGTGCGCGACGGCGTCGCACGCGACGGGCATCGATTATACCCCGCGATGCCGTATCCGTCCTATGCCAAGCTCACCGACGACGACGTGCATGCTCTGTACGACTACTTCATGCGCGCGGTGCCACCGGTTCACCAGGCCAATATACCCAGCGATATCCCGGTCTATTTCAGTCCGCGCTGGCCGCTCGCGATCTGGGATGCGTTCTTCACCGGGCACCGCGGTTTCACGCCCGATTCGAATAAAGACGCCCAATGGAATCGAGGTGCCTATCTGGTTGAAGGACCCGGTCATTGTGGCGCCTGCCATACCCCGCGTGGATGGGCGTTTCAGGAGAAGGCGCTCGATGCGCAGGACCCCCGCTTTCTGTCCGGTGCCAATCTCGACGACTGGTATGCACCGAGCCTCAGGCAGAACGTGGCGACTGGCCTGGGTTCATGGTCACAGTCCGACATCGTGCAATTTCTCAAGACCGGCAGCAATCGACATGGCTCTGCCTTCGGATCGATGCGGGATGTAATCAACAACAGTACGCCTTATCTCACCGACGATGACGTCAACAGCATCGCGGTCTTTCTTAAGTCGCTGCCGGCGGCGGCCAATGAGACAGCATATCGTTATGACGGCGCAGCCGCGTCCGCACTGCTGAGCGGAGAACCCGACGCAGTGGGAGCGGCCACATACGCCAGCAATTGCCAATCCTGCCATCGCGAGACTGGCGCCGCCGCACCGCCCTTCGTACCGCCATTGGCGGGCAATCCGACTGTGGTGGACAGGGACGCCGCTTCGCTGATCAACGTGGTGTTGAATGGCTCCAGCCCACTCGTCGTCAAAGGCCGGCCGGATGCCTATCGCATGCCGCAATATCGCGAACAGCTCAACAATCAACAGGTTGCTGATGTTGTCACCTTTATCCGCGAGAGCTGGGGCAATCACGCCGATGCGGTTTCAGCGAAGGAGGTCGGTGAACTACGCAAACGCTCCGATCCCGCAAGCGACCGCGTGGTTATTCTGAAGATGCGATGAATCGAGCAGCGATCAGTGTGATCGTCGACAGCCCAATAAGGAGGTCGGTTTAGATGCCGACCATCGTACCGGACACCTTGACCATTACGAAGCCGCCATGATGGGTTTAGGGCCAGTTCTTCGGCAGCCTGATTGATGATGGAAGAGGTGATGGCTACGTCCGGTGAGAGTTCAGTAACAACGTGGTCGATGAAGTGACCCGACAGCGTCCCCAAGCGATATCGGCCTTACCGGACTACGCGACCTTCCGCAGGCGGACCGGCAAGGACTTGTACGATGGCGTACCGCTCTGCGGGTCCTGATAGGTCAGCGGACAGAGGTTGTTCGCCTCCGGGTAATAGGCGCCGATCGAGCCTGGGGCGATATCGTGCGCGATCGCGGTCAGGCGAATGCACCTGTGCTCTTGGCCCGGGATTGCGGATGCGATCTCCACCACGTCACCATGTGTCAGGTTCTGTACGGCCAGATCCTGCTCGCTGATGAACAGCACGTCACGCCGTCCGAACACGCCGCGGTAGCGGTCGTCGAGCCCGTAGACCGTCGTGTTGTATTGGTCATGGCTGCGCAGCGTGGTCAGCTTCAGCACGTCCGCTTCGGTCAGCGCCGGGTCCTCTGCCAGTCCGATGAACGGGATGAATTCAGCCTTACCGGATTTGGTGTGCCAGACCCGCTCGGTCGGACCCAGCGGCAGGCGGAAGCCGCCGGGGTGGCGGATGCGCGCGTTGTAGTCCTTGAAGTCCGGATAGACGGCTTCGATCTTGTCGCGGATCAGATCGTAGTCCGCGATCAGTCCCAGCCAATCGACCTTGCTGGAAGGCAGCGTGGCCATGGCGATGCCGGCGATGATCGCGGGCTCCGAACGCAGGTATTCCGAGACCGGCCCCAACTTACCGCGCGAGGCGTGAACCATCGACATTGAATCCTCGACCGTCACCGACTGCGCGCCGGTCGCCTGCATGTCGCGCTCCGTACGGCCGAGAACGGGCAGGATGATCGACTCTTTGCCGATCAGCAGGTGCGAACGATTCAGCTTGGTATTCAGGTGCACCGCCAGGTCCAGGTTGCGCATCCCCTGGTAGCTGAGATCGGTGTCGGGCAGCGCGATTGAAAAATTGCCGCCCAGGCAGACCAGCACCTTGGCCTTTCCATCCACCATCGCCTTCATCGCATTGACCGCGTCGTGGCCGTGATGCGGCGGCGGGCGGAAGCCGAACGCCTTTTCCACATTGGCGAACATCACCGGGTTGGGCTTTTCAGTGATGCCGACGGTGCGGTTGCCTTGCACGTTGGAATGACCGCGCAGCGGGCAGATGCCGGCGCCGGGCTTACCGTAGTTGCCGCGCAGCAGCAGCAGGGCCGCGATTTGCTGCACGTTCTGTGTCCCCTTCTCATGTTGGGTGATGCCCATGCCGTAGCTGACGATTGTGGCGTTCGACCGGATATAGGCACCGGCCACCCGATCCAGCGCGCTGCGAGTCAGGCCGCTGGCGGCCTCGATCGCCTCCCACTGGGTCTGGCGCAGATCCTCGGCGAAGGCATCGAACCCGTTGGTGTGGACGGCGATAAAATCACGATCCAGCACGTCCTCGCCAGAATCGGCGCGGGCGATGACGGCCTTCATGATGCCCTTCAGCGCCGCAGCGTCGCCGCCGACCTTGACCTGATAATAGGTCGAGGCGATTGGGGTTGCGCTGAAACTCGCCATCTCGATCGGGTTCTGCGGGTCGGCGAAGCGCTCCAGCGCCCGCTCCTTCAGCGGGTTGAACACGATGATCGGCACGCCGCGGCGAGCACATTCGTGCAGCGTGCCCATCATGCGCGGATGGTTGGTGCCGGGATTGTGGCCCATCGCGATGATCAGGTCACAATGGTCGAAATCCTCCAGCGAGACGGTGCCCTTGCCGATGCCGATCGCCTGGGGAAGCCCGACACTGGTTGCCTCGTGGCACATGTTGGAGCAGTCGGGGAAGTTGTTCGTACCGTATTCGCGGGCGAAGATGTTAAACAGGAACGCCGCCTCGTTCGACGCTCGACCAGAGGTATAAAACTCCGCCATGTCGGGGGCGGGCAGGCCGCGCAGCACGCCGCCGATGCGGGCGAAGGCGGCATCCCATTCGAGCAGCACGTAGGTGTCGCTCGCCGGGTCGTAGGCCATTGGGTGGGTGATGCGACCATGATCCTCCAACTCGTAATCGCTCTGCTGGAGTAGCGCTGTGACTGTATGCGAGGCGAAGAATTCCGGGGTGACGCGCTTCTTCGTCGCCTCCCAGGTGACGGCCTTGGCGCCGTTCTCGCAGAATTGGAAGGTCGAGGTATGTTCCTTGTCCGGCCAGGCACAGCCCGGGCAGTCGAAGCCATCAGGCTTGTTCGTGCGCAGCAGCAGAAGAGGCGCCTCGGCGATGTGCATCTGCTCGGCGACCGCACGGGCCGTCGCCCGCAGCGCACCCCATCCGCCAGCCGGCGCGTCGTAGCGGTGGACACCCGGAACGTCACGTTTTTCCATCGCCGGAACCCTCCTTACTTTCAAGGCGCAGCGCTATATTTCAAAAGGAATAACGAAACTGTTCCTTTAACTTACCAGATACCACAGAGATTTGACAGTATGCTGAGAACGTCTATCGGATCTCGGTGGTCCAGGCTCGGCAAGACGGATACACAATGGGTGGCCTGCGATACACGAGCGCCACGCTCAACCCTGAGGAGAGGGTGTGAAGCAATTGGAAGCACTTGTATCGGGCCATCGAAAAGACCCATGCCAAGGTGAATTTTCAGGCGATGCTCCCTTGAGACTGTCGCCGCCACCGCGCACACTCAGGCCAAGTGGGAAACGGGAGAGAAAAACGCGATGGCCGCCGAGGATGCGATCGAGGCTGACTATGTCGTGGTGGGCGCCGGCTCCGCTGGGTGCGTCATGGCCGCCCGCCTATCGGAGGATGCTACCAACAAGGTCGTGCTGTTGGAAGCCGGCGGCAACGACAACCACTTCTGGATCCATGTACCGCTGGGCTTTGGCAAGACCTTTGCCGACCCAAAGGTCAACTGGATGTTCGAAACCGAACCCGACCCGAAATCCGGCGGCCGCCGCATGTACTGGCCGCGCGGTAAGGTCCTCGGCGGATCTTCGTCGATCAACGGCATGATCTACATTCGCGGCCAGCATGAGGACTTTGATCATTGGCGCCAACTCGGCAATCCAGGTTGGTCATCCACCGACGTATTGCCTTATTTCAAGCGATCCGAAAGCCAGGAGCGAGGCGGCGACGATTACCACGGCAGCGATGGACCGCTCGCGGTATCGGATGTGCGCTATACCCATCCAATCTGCGACGCCTTCATCGAAGCCGCCGCGGAACTGGGCTTCCCGCGCAACAACGACTTCAATGGGAAAGTGCAGGAAGGCGTTGGCTACCAGCAGACCACAACAAAAAACGGAAAGCGTTGGTCCACCGCCGTGGGTTATCTCAAACCCGCCATGAAGCGGCCCAACCTGCGCGTTATCACCAACGCACTGACTGAACGGGTGATCTTCGAGGGCAAGCGCGCTGTCGGCATCGCCTTTCAGGAAGCGGGCGTCGCACGGTCCGTTCGGGTACGGAAGGAAGTCATCCTGTGCGGTGGGGCGATCGGATCACCGCACATTCTGTTGTTGTCCGGCGTCGGGCCGGCGGAGCACCTGCGCGAACATGGGATCGAGGTCGTGCATCATCTGCCCGGCGTTGGGCAAAGTCTGCAAGATCACTACTCAGGTGCCATCAAACTGCGGTGCAATCAGAAGATCACCTTGAACGACGTCATGCAGAGCAACGTCAGGAAGCTGGGCGTCGGGCTGGATTATCTCCTCCGCCGCCGCGGGCCGCTGACCATGGGCGTCGGACCAGTCGCTCTATTTGCACGCACCCGGCCGGAACTGGCCTCACCCGATGTGAAATTCACCATCTCTCCCTTTAGTGCCGACAACCCTGCCAAAGGGCTCCACGATTTTTCCGGTTTCACACTGATCGGCTATCAGTTGCGGCCGGACAGCCGGGGTGAACTGAAACTGCGCAGCGCCGACCCGAGGGATACGCCGGCGATGTTTCCGAATTACCTCTCGGCGGAGAATGACCAACGCACCATCGTGGACAGTCTGAAACTCTGCCGCGAATTCCTGGCAACCGATCATCTACGCCGGTTCATCGAGTCGGAATATCTGCCCGGCCCGAACGTGCGGTCCGATGCGGACCTGCTGGAGTACGCGCGCAAAACCGGCGGGACGACGTTCCACCAGACCAGTACCTGCCGTATGGGTCCTGACCCGTTGGCGGTGGTGGATGCAGAATTGCGGGTGCACGGAATGGAGGGGCTGCGGGTGGTGGACGCCTCCATCATGCCCACAGTGGCCTCGGGCAACACCAATGCACCCACCATCATGATCGCGGAAAAGGCGTCGGACATGATCCGCGGGAGAGCGCCCCTCGCCGCCGCTGCTTAGCCTAACCCGAGGAACATCCACATCCATCGAAATCGTTTGAACCGTTGTAGTGAATGGTCAGCATCGTTCGAGATGAGATTGGATGCTGTAATGCCAGACCGACAGCGACCCAACACGCAACGAGCAACCAAGGCGTTATGATCCGCCGCGTCCTCGCCACGCCTCACAGTGTCCAGAGCCTTACATGCTGCGTGACCCCCGGGCACCAATCCGGGCCACAATGATCCAGCTGGCCAAGGGGCGGCCGTGAACCCCATGCCCACCGTCAGCTGTGGATCAGCGTCCCTACTGGCTCGCCGGCCAGCGCCTTCGTCAGGTTGCCCGGTACCAGCCCATTGATGATCCGTATGCTCTTCACCAGCTTCGACCGTGTCAGCAGTTCCAGCACCACGGGTTCAATCGGCAAGGTCTGTAACCGCATCGCCATCAGTTCCGCCGCCTTGATCTCCGGAATGAACGTCGCAGCGGGATCGAGTTTCGGATCGGCGGTGTAAACGCCGTCCACATCCTTGATCAGGATGACCTTGCGGGCACCGAACACCTCGCCCACCAGATAGGACCCGGCATCGCTGCCATGCGGTGGAATTTTCCCCAGGGCCGGCGGATGCTCCCACAGATCATATGGGGGCACGCCGTTGAACACCGCGCCGCGCGTCGCCGCCAGCATCGCCGGCAGAAGCTGCACGATGAACGGGGCTTCCAGATAGACGAACCCTTGGCTCGCCAGCAGGCACGACACCATGTAGGCGTTCTGCGCCGCCGATTTCGCTGCCAGAGTCGCTAGCGCTCCCGTCGGCAGCCCGAGGTCCAGCCCGATCGACAGGATATGCCGCGCTCGGACACCCGGCCCGACGCCGATCACCTGGGTATAGTCGGCCTGGTTAGCGAGGATTTCGTCCAGCACCGGGATCACCGCGGACTGGCCTTTGTCCATGATCGACTGGCCGCCGATCTGGATGACGTTCAGCTTCGGCAGGATGCGGCGGACCGGCGCCTCGGTGCCGGCGATCACTCGGCGGTCCATCAGCGACTCGCGCATCAGGGCCGAAACGACGTGCTGGGTGCCGGTCATGACACGGCTCCCTTGGGGGCGTCGGCGTTGTAGATGATGGTTCCCACCGGTTCGCCATCCAGCGCGGCCGTCAGCTGGCCGGGCTTCAGGCCGTTGACGAACTGGATCTCGCGGATGTGGCGGGCGTTCAGCATCATCTCCAGCACCGCTCGTTCGACGACCAGATCGTTGAGGTCGCGCTTCAGCAGTTCCTGCACGCTGATGCGCGGAATGAATTCGGCATGCGGGTCCTTCTTCGGATCGGCGCTGTACAGGCCGTCCTCGTCCTTCACGTAGATCATTTTGCGGGCGCCGAAGACCTCGGCGATCAGATAGCAGCCGGTGTCGGTGCGTTGGGGCGGGATGCGGCCGATCTCGGGGTTCTGCTCCCACAGTTTATAGGGTGGCATGCCTTGGCAGATCACGGCGCCGCGTTCCATCAGATAGTGCGGGACGGAGGCGAATCCTTCCGGCTCCAAAAATGCGATACCGTGGCTGGCCAGCAAATATTGCAGCATCTGTGCGTTCTGCCAGGCGACGGCAGTGCCCAGAACCGTCAGCACCCCCACCGGCAGTCCAAGATCGATCGCCACCGAGTAGATATGCCGCGCGCGGGTGCCGGCGCCGGTGCCCAGGATCATCTTGTGGCGCGGCAGGTTGGCGACGATCTCGTTCACCACCGGCATCAATCCCATCCGGCCACGATCCATGATGCTCTGGCCGCCGATTTTCACCACATTGGCCCATGGCACCAGCGCGAGGTTGGGGGTGTCGCCGGTCGCGCGCATCAGCGATTCGTCGCTGAGCGACCCGCCGACCAGGCGTTTGCCCAGGTCGGTCAGCATCGAGTCTTGGACGGCATTGGCCATTCAGGTGGGTATCCCTTGCTGCGAGCGATGGATGGTTAGTTCAAAACTGTAATTTTCGGCGAACGCGGCATCGAGGGAGCCGAATTGCCCAGTCGCCCAGACGGCAAGCTGGCGCATGGCGTCCTGCTTCACCGCGGCATCCAGCACGGAGAACCGTGCTCCTCCTGCATGCCGCTCCAGGAACGCGGCAGGTGTGCGTTCCGCGGTCCAGGTGGCGGCCGTCCGAACCGTGTGTTCCGGCATGGTCCGAATCAGCCACGACAGCGCATCGTCGCGCGGCTTGTCGCGATACGGATGGACATCGATGTCGTCCAGGATCGTCGCCAGACGCGCTTTCATCCGAGCATCGATCCCGTCGTCCGGCGCGACGACGCGGCCGGCAATCAAGGCGCCGCCGGGGCGCAGCACCCGCATCGTGTCAGTCAGCAGATGCTGCCAACGATGCGCGCCACTCAGGACCTGCACCAGCAGAACGGCGTCGAACGTTGCGTCGGCGAACGGCAGACGGGCGCCGTCGGCCTGTACCAGGCGGGGTGCCGCGACGCTGCCGGCAAACGCCAGCAGCATGCCGAATGACAGGTCGGCACCGATGTAGTCGTCGCCGGCCCGAACGAAGGACCGGCCGATCCGGCCCGCCCCGGCGCCCAGATCCAGGATCGCCGGCCGCGCGGTCCCTATCGCGGCCAGAATTGTGTCCCGGATCGCTTCCGGCACACCATCCGGCAAAGCTCGGCGCCGGTCGAAGTCCGATGCCATCGTGTCATAAACACTCATTCTCCGCAGCCGAACCGCGGTCAGTGATGCTGCATCATCGGCATCCCCGGGGCGACGGCGAGGTTGACCTGCAACATCATGCCGCGGTCTTCGTGGGCCAGGATATGGCAGTGCAGCACGAAGGAACCGGCGTAGTCGACGAACTTGGTGCGCATCTTGAAGTAGCCGGGGACCACGGCACCGGCGCCCGGCACACCGGATGGCACCGTCGTGGCGTCGGGAATGGGAAACACGTCCCACCAGATATTGGTACCCTTGCTGTAGATCGAGGGTGTTGTGGGGCACGGGTGCCAAGTGGTCGGATCGTTGCCGTTCAGCTGACACTGGCCGGCGTGGGTTGGCGTGGTGAACACATATAGCGGCACGGCGACACCGTTTTCGAACACCGCATGACCATGGCTGTCCAGCAGCGGCTGGTTGGGATCGAACACTTCCACGACCTGGAACGGATTGATGTGGATATGGAACGGGTGGTCGATGCCGCCGTTGGTGGTGTTGGAGATTTTCCATTCCTCGATCGTATCAAGCTTGGCGATGGTCAGTGGCGCTCCTTCCTCGAATTTCTCCTGCGGGCCGCCGTCGACGGCGATGGTGTGCTGGCTGGCGCCGGAACCTTGACCGGCGGTGTTGAAGTTTAGCGTCCGCTCCGGCGCGTTGGTGGCGTTGGCCGGAATGTCATTCTGGAATTTGGGCCGCGGCGGCATCGAAGGCAGCATCGGCATCGTCGGGCCGGTGCCGGCCAGCACGATGGTCATCAACTGCGTCGTTGGAGTCAGGGTTTTCTGCGCCTTGCTTTGCGAGACACCCTGGGTCACCAACACCGGGAAGGTTTTGGTAGCCCCGGGATTGGTGGGTGCCTGCACCAGAAGATCGATCCGGTTTCCTGGCGCCACGAACACCGGCCGTTCCGCTCGGCTGTCATAGTTGAACGTATCGAACTGTACGCCATCCTGCGCGGTCTGCCGCCAGGTGAACCCCGCCGGCAGGGCCGGCAGATAGAAGCCGCTGATGGTGGAGCCGTTGACGATCCGCCACATCTGCACCTCACCCGGATACATCGTGACGTTGGGCACCTGCTGGCCGTTGATGGAGAACGGAGCCTGGCCGCCGGCGCCGGTTTCGAACTTCGGTGTGCCAGCGAACTGGTTAACCACCATCGTGGTCTGCAGGATCGGCCAGTTAGGCGCTGGCGCGGTCTGCCCGACCAGCTTGCGGTTGTTGGCGTGATGCAGATAGAAGCCCTTGATGAAGCCGTCATAGCCCTCGGGCGAGTTGTCTTCGATGATGAAGGCGCCCAGCATCCCGTTGGACACGTCGATCGCCGTCGATCCATGCTTGTGGGCGTGATACCACATGGTGCCCGGCGACTGGCCCATCACCATGGAATTGGCCGGCTGTTCGGTGCCGGGATATTTCGGCAGCAGGAAGCAGTACGGGAACGAACCGACATAGTATTGCGGGAATGCTCCAGCCTTGTCCTGATCCAGGTCCACGGGCAGTAGCTGCTGTTGCTTCGGTTTACCGGCGTCATAGGCCGCCAGCATCGCTTTCTGGCCGTCCACCCAGTTCGGAATGCCCAACTGTGCCCAGGTCAGCGGAAATTCCAGCAGATTATTGGCTTTCAGCTTGCTCTCGCAGTTGGCGAAGAACGCGTTGAAATCGGTGGCGACCGACGCCGCGGTCACCACTGGAGCGCCATTCTTCCGCGGCGACGGGCGGATGCCCAGGAACACGTTGTCCGCGGTGCCCATCGGGCTGGTGTGGGTGCCGTGGAAATGCAGATTGCCCGTGGTCGACCCGTGGAAGCAGTTCGGCATGGTATCGAAGGTGCCGTTGGACAGTTTCGGGTAACCGGTGCCGTTGGTGACCGAATCACAGCCGGCACCGGGCACGACGGGACCGGCCGGCAGGTTCTCCCAGCGGTCTACGGTGTTGCCGTAATCCAGCGGATCGATCTGGTTCAGGAAGGTCAGCTCCACGACGTCGCCGAGGCTGGCTCGCAGGGTCGGACCCGGTGCCGGCGGGGCGACGGTGTTCATGTCGGTCGGGCCGGTGTTTTCATGGTTCTGGAAGAACCGTTGCAACTGCGGCACGCATTTGGTCTCTTTGCCGTTGGGCAAGGTTTTGACGATGGTCAGTGCGCGCTGTTCGTCGGCCAGGACGACGATGCCCTTCAACCGCCCGTTCGCGGCATCGATTTCCGGCAGTTTGGTGGTGGTCAGATCGACGACCGGCGGACAGGTGACGTATTGAGCTAGAGCCGGGTGGATTTGCGGTAACAACACGGCGGCTATGGCCAGCAGGCCCAGCAGCCAGCGCGCCCGAAGGGGCCGGCGTCCAAGCGTGGTGCCGTTGGCGATGCTCGAAGCTCTCATAATGGCCTTCCCAATCCCTGTGAGCGACCCAGATCGTTGCTGGGCTCTGTTGTACGTTATTACTGTGGGATACCGACCGTTCAGAAGATGACAATCTGGCCGCGTTCGGTCGAAGATGTCGGGTGGTTCTTGCAGCAATAATAAAGCACCGATCCGGCCTTCAGAGTGGTGGGCGGCGTGGTCAGCACGCCAGGCACCACGAATTGCGGGTTGGACGACTCGTTCGCGGCGATCGGGTCTGAAAAGAACAGCACTGGATCGGCCGGAGACGCTGGGCCGCCCGTGGGCGTGTTGCCCTGGGTCGGCCAGGGCTGATGGGTTTCCGTGGTGGCGTTGCCCCAGGTAACAATGTCGCCGATTTGCGCTTGCAGCACGCCCGGGACTGCATTGGGAACCCGGGATTCGAACACGGTACCGCCGGTGCCCGACACGATGCGGATCGACCAGTCCAGGCTTCCAGACATGCCACTCTCCCAAGTTTTGCGGCACCGTTGCACAGACGATTATGGCATTCAAGAGGATTACATCGTTGTTGAGTCCGTAATATCCAAGTGTATATAAGGATCTGGACAGAATATACTTGGATAATTTCACATACAGCGACGTGTCGTTGATTTTTATACATCAAGGGGCGATGCGGCAGAGTTCCAGGGCGCCGTCGATCTTGTTTTTGTGCAAAAAATAGCTTTTCACTTTACTCATTAGTACACGTTGGGGTCTGTGAGAGCGTGAAAAATTCTCCGGCCAATCGCATTTACCGCGATTCTCGTGAGGCCGGAGGGTTTGCACTTTTCCGCCGCGGCGCGCTGGCGCGTCTAGCCCCGCGCCGCCTCCGCCCGGACTCGCCGGCGCAACTGGCGCAGCGACAGCGCGTGCAGCAGGATCGAGCTTGGCACCACGAAAGCGGGGGTCAGCACATTCGGATAAACGCCGGCGTTGAAGGTCGACAAATTCGTAACGATCAATTGGAACCGGCCGGATGAGGTGAGCATCCCCAAGGTGATCGCGACCGCGAAGTCGGCCAGGCCGAAGATATTCCAGATCATCGCGGTCCTCCGGCCCTGAGCCGTGCCGCTCGCCAAGGCGATCGCCGTCGGCAGGGCGAACATGCCCGTCAGCACATCGCCCATTCCCACCGGCACCGCGACCACGCCGGGCGCCGCCCCACGCAGCCAGGCAGCGAGAAACCAGCTGCCGAATATGCGGTAAAGCTGAAGCGCAACGAGCCACGTCACCGGCATCGCGTCGAGCACCTGGCCCACACGCTTCGACAACAGCAGCAGGGGTGCGCCGATGATCACCGGCAGGAAGATCGCCATCGGCAGCCACGGTAAGGCTGTGGCGCCCGTGATGAACACGCCATTGATCGCCGTGCTCCAGGCGACGGCGAACCAAAGCGTGTCCGGGATCATGATCGCCAGCCAGGTCGCTTGGCGTTGGCTCGGCGTCAGGCCGGTTCTCTCGAGACCGAGCCACAAACCGACCGCGATAAGCCCATGGGCCATCAACTGGTGTGCCGAGGTCGGAACACCGCTTTCCGGGATAAACGGCTGCCAGGTGATCAACACAGTCCACAGGACCGTCAGCGGGATGAGCCAAAGCAGGCTGCGCCAAGCGGGACTGGGCGAAACGATACCGGCGGGAAGGGCGGCGGCAGTCATCAGAGGGCCTCCATGCGAAATGATTGATCACATGTATGGCCACTTCCGGTGAGCGACTATCCACGATAATGTCGATGGGCTATGAAGCGAAACTTCACGGTCAGACAGGGCGCGCTCGACGGCGTAGAGGCATTCCTGAACGTTGCCCATCACCGCAGTTTTCGCAAAGCGGCCGCGGAGCTCGGGGTAACACCGTCAGCGATCAGCCAGGCGGTACGAGCCCTTGAGGCGCGTGTCGGCGTGGCACTTTTTATCCGCACGACGCGCAGTGTCGGCCTGAGCGAAGCCGGCGAGCGATTTCACGCGCGTGCCAAGCCCGCGTTCGAGGAACTTGTCGCCGCAAGCGAGGTCGCGCGTGAGCTTGGGCAGCGGCCTTCCGGATTGTTGCGCCTGACGGTGCCGCGGGCGGTGGTGCCGATCCTGCTGGAGCCGTTGATCGCGTCGTTCTGCCAGGCCTATCCCGAGGTCGAGGTTGAGATCGCCGCAAGCGCGGAGCTGGTCGATATCGCCGCCGAAGGATTTGACGCCGGCATCCGGCTTGGCCAGTTCATCGAGGCCGATATGATCGCGGTGCGTCTGACGCCGCCGTTCCCGCTGACCGTGGTCGGCAGCCCCGACTATCTGCGCCGGCGGCAGCGGCCGGAACGCATCAACGATTTGCGCCAGCACGCCTGCCTGCGTATGCGGCGCTCGAACGGGTCGATCACGCCCTGGTCCTTTGTCAGCGGCAACGAGGCCGTCGAAGTCGTCGTTTCAGGACCCTTTATCGCCAACGACATGCCCACAATGCTTGGTGCGGCTGTCAAAGGACTGGGCCTTGCGCAGGTGCCCGACCCGATCGCGGCCGGCGCGGTGAAAGCAGGGAAACTCATGCGGGTGCTCGAATCCTTCGCGCCCATGGGACCGGGTGTGTTTCTCTACTATCCCGGCCACCGGCAAATGATGCCCAAGCTGCGGGCCTTCATCGATCATGTGAAGAGCCGTTCGGGCGCGTTACCAACAAAACCCGAAGGCACTTTGACCACAGGCGAACACGCGGGATGAAATTGCTTCACGGTCGTCGACATTACCGGTGTCGTAACGGTCGATTTCACCCACGACTTTGCCGCGACGTCCCGGCTGCCCGCGTAGTTCACGACAACGGAAGCGCCCTCGGCCGCCAGCTCGCGGGCGATCTCCGCGCCGATCCCTTTGGACGCACCAGTGACCACCGTGACTTTATGCGACAGTTGCCCATTGAAACCTCCTTTGGCTGTGGATGTCTGCCGCCTTCAGTAAGGCGGCACGTTCGCCAATAGCGGTCCTAGCCGTTCTCGTGGCGAACACGGTCGCGGTCGGTGTCGACGGCGTAAAGCCACCGATGTGACGGCCACCCCCGCGCCGCAAGCGCGGGGGATTCCCGCCGCGAGAAGGGACAACCGCTATGGACCGACGTGATACAAGCCGCCGCCCGGCGCATCCGGTCGCGATCCGCGTCATGCATTGGATCGGGGTCTATGCCATGGGCTGCATGATCTTCAGCGGCTGGGAACTCTATAACGCCTCGCCCAGCCTGCCTTTCCTGTTTCCGGCCTGGACCGGCCTCGGCGGCTGGCTGGCCGGCGCACCGGCCTGGCACCTGGGCGCGATGTGGCTGCTGTTCGCCGACGGCATCGCTTATCTGGTCCATGGCTGCGCCAGCGGTCATTTCTGGCGCAACCCTGAACGGCCAGATCATCGCAGAGAGTGACGCTATCGAGGTCGGCGCCGGCTACAAATATTTCCCAGCCTCCGCCACGCGGCTGGATCTTCTGCGGAAGGTGCCGAAGACGCAGGCAGACCTTGCCTGTCCGCACAGCGTCCAGTTCTACGACGTGGTTATCGACGGTGTCCGATATGAACGTGCGGCGTGGTCCTATGAAGCGCCTCAGCCCTCCCTGAAGCACGTCGGTGGACGATTCGGCTTCTGGCATGAGGTCGAGGTCGCCTGAGTCGCACGTTTAGCGATCGGCACCGATATTGCCCTTGTCGGCTGAGTGCCCAACTTATCCGGCAGATCGATCCGCCATCACAGCACCCGGCCCATGATGGATGATGAACGCTCACACGACGTGACGGCGAACGCGACGGGCCCTACCGTGGCGAAATTCTTCGGCTTCCCGATCCGCTGACCGGATAGCAGCGGACCAACACATGAGATACGCGATGACCAAGCAGCTTCATCTCGGTGCGTTTATGCGCCCGGTCGGAATCCACACCGCCTGGTGGCGCTATCCGGGCGCCTACCCCGACGCCAACTTCAACCTGAAGCACCTGGTCGACTTCATCCAGACGCTGGAGCGAGGCCGTTTCGATGCGTTCTTCATGGCCGACCATCTCGCCGTGCTGAACATGTCGATGGCCGCCCTGCGCCGCAGCGCCACGGTGACGTCGTTTGAGCCGCTGACCCTGCTGTCGGCCCTCGCCATGGTCACGCAGCGCATCGGGCTGATCGCGACAGCGTCCACTACGTTCGATGAGGCGTATCACATCGCCCGCCGCTTTGCCTCGCTGGATCACATCAGCAACGGCCGGGCAGGGTGGAATATCGTGACGACGTCGAACCCGGACGCGGCACTGAACTTCGGGCTGGACGATCACGTCGAGCACGACGAACGCTACCGGCGGGCGATCGAGTTCCACGAAGTGGTCACCGGCCTGTGGGACAGCTTCGCCGACGATGCCTGGCTGCACGACCAGCAAAGCGGCCTGTTCTTCGATCCCGACAAGATGCATGTCCTGAACCACAAAGGTGAGCATCTGTCGGTCCGGGGACCGCTCAACATCGCCCGCCCGGTCCAAGGCTGGCCCGTCATCGTGCAGGCGGGCGCGTCCGAAGCAGGCAGGCAGCTCGCTGCCCAGACCGCCGAGGTCATCTTCGGATCGACCCCGGACATCGAAAGCGGCCGCCGCTTCTATGCGGACGTCAAAGCCCGCATGCGTGCCCTCGGCCGGCCGCCGGAGCATCTGAAGATCCTGCCGGCGGCTTTGGTGATCGTGGGCCGGACCAGGGAAGAGGCGCGGGAGAAAAAGGCGCTGCTCGACAGTCTCGTTCATCCCGACAGTGGCGTGCCGAACCTGTCCATGCGCCTGGGCGTCGACGCGTCAGGCTTCGCGCTGGACGAGCCGCTACCCGCTATCCCGCAATCCAACGCCAGTCACAGCAGCCGTGACGGCCTTGTCGCCCTTGCCCGGCGTGAAAACCTGACGGTCCGCCAACTCGCACAGATCGCCGGCAGCCACGGCGGCTTCCAGATCGTCGGAACGCCGGCCGACATCGCCGATACGATGCAGGAATGGCTGGAGACGGAAGCGTCCGACGGGTTCAACGTGATGTTCCATACGGTGCCATCCGGGCTGCATGAGTTCGTCGACCTGGTGATTCCCGAACTGCAGCGGCGCGAGCTGTTTCGTCGCGAGTACGAAGGCACGACACTGCGCGAGCACCTTGGCCTGCCCCGACCGGACAACCAGTTCTTTCCGGTTAGACAACCGTCAAAGGCCTCCTGACAAGAACCAGCCCGGTTGCGCTCCCCAAGGCGCGATCGGGAGATTCACCATCATACTCATCCCCGTGGTCGTTTCCGCTTGATAGTGGGTGAGACTAAATGGGTCCACCGCCGATTCGATCGGCTAATGGATGAATTCCATGAGCATCGACTCTACGTGACATGATGCTGTGCGGCCATGGAAGGCGTTGCCGATGGTGTAGTGCACAGTGGCGAGGTGGTAACGGCTTCCGTCGAGTCTCGCTCGGAAGAAGCTGATGGCTTCCTCGATTCGCTGTGGATGACGGCCCATGCCATCCATGGCGAGATTGATCTCGACCATGTAGCAAACGCCCATGTCATCGCTGTCGGCGCCCAGTACTGTCAATCAGCGTTGAATATTTTCCAGGTAACAGCGTCCAAAAGTTTCTACTTGGTCAGCGCGTTTTCGGCTGTTTCTTACGCTGTTTGAAGCGGAATGAATCGTTGCCGGTTTCCAGGATATCGCAGTGG